>NZ_BCXG01000001.1 GCF_001894985.1 Rhodococcus tukisamuensis NBRC 100609
CAACCGGTCTGCGCCGTGGCTGGGCTGCGGCGCGCAGCCCGGGCTCAGTGCGCCATTGCCAGCTGCTGGCCCTCGGCCGGTGCGGGCAGCTTCCCGCCGGGCAGCAGGAACGCCGAGATCACTGCTCCCGCAGTGAAGATCGCGGCCGCCCACCAGAAGGTGGTGGTGTAACTGTGCACCGCGGCCATCGCCATGGTCTGCGGGCCGGGTTCCAGGCCGGTGAGGTAGTCGGTCGCCGCGGTGGCCGCGACCGTGCTCAGCAACGCGGTGCCGATCGAGCCGCCGACCTGTTGCATCGTGTTCACCGTCGCGGAGGCGACGCCGGCGTCCTCCGGTTCGACGCCGGTGATCGCGCCCTGCATGCCGGGTGCGAAGACCATGCCCATGCCGGTGCCGAGCAGGATCAGCCCGGGCAGGATGTGCAGGCCGTAGGTGCTGTCGACGGTGAGCTGGGCGAGCAGCGCCATGCCGAGCGCGGCGACGACGAGCCCGGTGGTGATCAGCAACCGGGGCCCGACCCGCGGCAGCAGCACCCCGGTGGCGGTGGTCGCCGAGACCACCATGCCCGCGACCATCGGCAGGAACGCCAGGCCGGTGACGATCGGGCTGTACTGCAGCACGGTCTGCAGGTAGAAGGTCAGGAACAGGAACACCGCGAACATGCCGGAGCCGGTGACGAACATGGCCAGGTAGGCCCCACCGCGGGTGCGGTCAAGCACGATCCGCAGCGGTAGCAGCGGGTGTGCAACGCGCATCTCGATGACCACGAACACCGCCAACCCGACGACACCCGCCACCAGCCAGGCGATCGTCGCGCTGTTGGACCAGCCGTGCGACTCCGCATGCGAGAAGCCGTAGACGATGCTGAACAGCGCCGCGGACACCGTGATCGTGCCGGGGATGTCGAGGCGGGGCCGGTGCTCGGACTTGTGTGGCGCCATCATCGTCAGGGCGCCGACCAGCGCGACGGCGGCGAAGACGAGGTTCACGTACAGGCTCCAACGCCACGAGGTCCACTCGGTGAGTACCCCGCCGAGCAGCAGTCCCACCGCGCCGCCCGCACCCGCGATCGCGCCGAAGATGCCGAACGCCTTGGCCCGCTCGCCGGGCTCGGTGAAGGTCGTCGCCAGCAGCGACAGCGCCGCGGGTGCGAGCAGGGCGGCGAACACGCCCTGGCCGGCCCGGGCCGCGACCAGCATCGGGAAGTTCACCGCGGCCCCGCCGACCGCGGACATGACGGCGAAGCCGACCAGCCCGATGACGAAGGTGTTGCGGCGGCCGAACAGGTCGCTGAGCCGGCCGCCGAGCAGCAGCAGCGAGCCGAAGGCCAGGGCGTAGGCCGTCACGACCCACTGCCGGTCGCCGTCCGAGAACCCGAGCGACTGCTGCGCCGCGGGCAGGGCGATGTTCACGATGGTGGCGTCCAGCACCACCATCAGCTGTGCCAGCCCGATGACGGCCAGGACGAACCAGCGGAGGCGGTGCTCTCTGGTCTGCTCGCCCCGCCCGGTCTCCAGTGGATCGATCGTGGTGGTGGTCATGGGAACGCCTTCCATGGATTCGGTGGTGCCGGCGTCTGCGAGGGCCAGGCGTCTGATTGCACCGCTGCGTCTGAGTGCCGAGGTTGAAATGGAGGAGTAATCTCCACTTAGGTCACCGTACGCCCAAGCGGAGGAGATGTCTCCACTTAATTTCGGCCTCCTTTTGCGGACTGCCCGAGATGTCGGGTTTCCGGGGCTGGCAGAATCGAGCTACCAGGGATGACAGAATGAGGATCGTGAGCACCGTCACAGCAGGGCGCAGGCTGCGCGCCGACGCCGAACGCAATCGGCGCAAGATTCTCGACGCAGCGGCCGACCTCTTCGCGACCCGTGGCATCGACATCACCCTCGACGACGTCGCCCGGCACGCAAAGGTGGGCGTCGGCACGGTGTACCGGCGCTTCACCTGCAAGCAGGAACTGGTCGACGGGGTCTTCGAGCAGCGCATGGACGACATGGCCGAGGCGGCCGACGCGGCGTTGCTGCAGGAGGACCCATGGGAGGCCCTGGTCGACTTCCTCGCCCTGACCTGCGAGTGGATGTCTCTGAACCGGGGGCTCGGCGACGTCTTCTTCAGCATCGACGACGGTCGCGAGCAGATCGCGTGCGCGCGCAAGCGGATCGGCCCCGCCATCGAGAAGCTCGTCGAGCGGGCCAAGGCCGCGGGCGTGCTGCGCCCCGACCTCGAGGTGAACGACCTGTTCGCGGTCAGCTGCATGGTCGACGCGGTCATCGACTTCGCCCGACCGGTCGCGCCCGAGGCCTGGCGCCGCTACCTGGCGATCATGCTCGACGGCATGCGGGCCGAGGGGTTCGGGCGCTCGGCGCTGGACATCCCCCCGCTGACCGACGAACAGGTCGAGGCGGCCAAGGCCGCGCGGCACTGCTCCTAGTCGGCATTGCCGGTAGTCGATACCGCTCCTAGGCGGCGGAGACCGGCTCGGTTTCCGGGCGCCGCGCCCGCAGGACCCGGAGGGCCACCGCCATGCCGACGACCACCAGGGTCATGACGAGCGCGAGGCCGCGTGGATCCGGGGGAGTGGGCGACATCATGCCGCGCTCGAGCATCGCGACCGGCGACAGGTTGCCCCAGTAGTCGTCGGACTCAGAGCCCTGCCCGGCGACGCTCAGCGCGGTCGGGACGAACAGCACCGACACCCCGACGACGCCGGACGCCGCGGAGGTTCTCGTCGCCGACCCGAGCGCGTAGCCGGCGACAGGGGCCAGCGCGAGGTACCGGATGCCGTCGACAAACCACAGGTCGTTCGTCGCGACCATCCCCAGTGCGGAGATCGCGGCGAGCAGCACCAGTGCCAGTGTGGCCCGCGGCCACCGGAGGCCGACCACCAGACCGACGGCGAGTGTCGCGGCGACGATCGCCACGCCGATCCAGGTCATGCCGGCTCCAGCGATCATCGTCGCGCCCGCGGCCGCCACCGCGGTCGCGGTCAGCAGCAGTTGGCCGTCGCGGCCGTCGAGGCGGTACGCGGCGAACATCACGGCCAGTGCGAACACCGCGAGCGCGGGCACCGCCACCGCCCAGCCGTCGTGATGCGCCACTAACGCGGCATTGGTGCCCAAACCCGCCACCACCACGATCAGTCCCGAGACCACCGCCCGGGACGGCTGCGGCGCAAGTGCATTCGATGCTCGACGCCCCACCATGGCGCCTGCGATCGAGAAGCCCACCGCGGGTAGCAACAGCCACCACGACGGGGCGGCGACCAGGCCGCTCAGCCCGTCCAACGAGTACGCCGTCGAGCCGCTGCCCTCGGACATGGCCGCAGTCTGGGTGATGTCGACCGCGAGCAGGAATGCCGCGAGCGCACCACCGGCGAGCGCGGCCGACGACGACCGATGTCCCGCGGCCGCCACCGCGCAGCCGCCGAGGGCGAGGCCGGCCCCCACACCGGACAGGTACGGCTGCGCGATCACCCATTCCACTTGCTGCACTTGGTCGCTCACCAGTGTCGCCCAGACGATCACCGAGAGGCCAACGAGGGACACCGGCCGGGCCGCCCGGGTGTCGGTGCGGCGGGAGAGGAGTGCCGCAGTCGCGATCGCCAGCACCACGCCGATCGCCGCGGCCAACGGCCGGCTGGTCGCCACCAGTTGCAGCTCGCCTCGGGTCCCGCCGATTGCGTAGCCTGCCGCGACGGGCGCGACCAGCACCCAGCCCGCGGTCGCCGAGACGAGGAAGGCGATGACGACTTCGAG
The DNA here is from genome assembly GCF_001894985.1 of Rhodococcus tukisamuensis NBRC 100609. Classification (GTDB taxonomy): domain Bacteria; phylum Actinomycetota; class Actinomycetes; order Mycobacteriales; family Mycobacteriaceae; genus Rhodococcus_G; species Rhodococcus_G tukisamuensis. Next base: position 3,759 of record NZ_BCXG01000001.1, read on the forward strand.
GGCGGTGACCACCCGGCGGTCGACGGCGGTGTCGAGTCGGTTGGTCATGCGGCGTCGGGGGCGTCGGGGGCATCGGGGGCGGGAGCGGTCCGGGGACGGCCGAGGGCTCGAATCCCGAACGCGCAGAAGGCCACCGCGACCAGCAGCACGATGCCGGTGAGCCGGTCGTCGTAGTGCGGGATGGACAGCAGTTCGCGGTCGAGGACGGCGTCCGGGCCCCGGCTCGTCTCGACGCCCGGCAGCGGCTGGTAGCTGCCGCCGAAGACGGTGCGCGTCGTGGGCACCGTCGCGACGGCGTAGAAGACCGTGGACACGAACGGGATCCCGAGTCCCGTCGCGGCCAACGCGGCGGCTCCGGGCGCGGTGGCGCCCAGGGCGAGACCGGCCCCGGCCCCCACCAGCGCCAGTCGCACCAGCAGCAGCGCGCCGCTGTTGCCGAGGTCCGGCCGCAGCGCGGCGAGCAGCGGAACCACCGCCGCCAGCGCGAGTCCGGCGAGCGGGAGCCGCCAGCGCATCGACGCCCGCAGCCCGACCGCGACCGAGAGCACGGCCACCGTCACCGCGACCCACGGGGCCACGCCGAAATCGGCCACCCCGAGTCGCGGCACCCGCAGGTCCGCCAGCACCGGCGTCGCGGCCGCCGCGATCGCCGTGGCGCCCAACAGGAACCGGCCGTCCGGCCCGTCGACCATCCGGGCGCACACCTCCGTCGTCACCAGCACCACCGCGACCGACACCGCGATCACCGCCCACGCGGTGGACCTGGAGGCGTCCACCGGCTGCTGCCCGATCCAGGCCAGCAGCAGCCGGTTCGACACCGCGATCGCGACCGCCGAGGCGAGCGCCACTCGCAGTTCGTGCGCGCCGGCCCGCTGGACCCGGCTGCCCTCGTCCCGGACCACTGCGCAGGCGACCGCGCCCGCCCCGACCGCCGCGAGCAGCCACCAGGACGGCTCGCCGATCACGGACGTGCTGTACGAGACCGCGGCGGACCCGAACACCGGAGCCGCGAGGAACACCACCGTCACGCCGAGGGTCAGCGTCAGCTGGCCCACCCGTCGCCCCCACACCGCCGCCACCGCCGCGCCCAGGATCGCGCCCGCGGCGGCAGTCTTGAGGTAGTGCAGCGCGGTCAGCCCGTCCAGTCCGGCCACCCCCACCACGGCGAACCGGCCACTGACCAGCACCGCAGTACCAGCCGCCATCGTCGCCCACGCCAGCCGCCGCGACCCTCGGTGCTGCAGCAGCAGGTACACCACCACCGCCAGCACCACCCCCATCGCGACGCCGGTCGGCTGCGCGCTGATGTACCGGTCCAGCTCGCGATCGGACGCGGAGACGGACCAGCGCCCGCCCGGCGGGGCGGTGAGGACGAAGGCGGCCAGTGCGCCGCCGAGCAGTGCGGTCAGCGCGGAGAGGGCCGCGCGGGCATCGACAGGCATTTGCCGACGCTAACCGACAGTTGCCGACGGGCGCGCCAATGTCGCGTCGACGCGGCTGGCGTGCCACGATCTTCACGTTCACACACACGCGAGGAGCCGGCATGACATCGATCACCGAAAAGGCCACCACCCTGCTCGGGCTGCACCGCCCCGGCGATCCGGTGATTCTCCCGACCGTGTGGGACGCGTGGTCGGCAGACCTCGCGCAGCAGGCCGGTTTCCAGGCGCTCACCGTCGGCAGCCATCCGGTCGCCAACTCGCTCGGCAAGCCCGACAACGAGGGAATGAGCTTCGGGGAGGTGATGATCCGCGTCGCGCAGATCACCAACGCCGTGGACCTGCCGGTCTCCGTGGACCTCGAGTCGGGCTACGGACTCGACCCCGACACCCTGATCAACGGGCTGATCGAGGTGGGCGCGGTAGGACTGAACATCGAGGACACCGTGCACCGGGAGGGCGGCCGGCTGCGTGAGGCCCAGGAGCACGCGGACCTGGTCGGCGCGCTGCGCCGGTCCGCGGACGCGTCCGGTGTGCACCTCGTCATCAATGCGCGCACCGACCTGTTCCTGAAGCAGGTCGGCGACGAGGCGGACCGCGTGCAGCGCGCCATCGCGCGGCTGACCCTGGCCGCGGAGGCCGGCGCGGACGTGTTGTACCCCGTCGGGTTCCACACCGACGAGGTGCAGCGGCAGTTGACGGCAGCACTGCCGTTGCCGGTCAACGCGATTGCGGATCCGGCCGCCGGCGACCGGACGAAGCTCGCGGACCTCGGCGTCGGCCGGGTCAGCTTCGGTCCGCTGCTGCAGGGCGCCCTGTCCGCGCACGCGACCGCCCTGCTCGCCCGCTGGCAGTAACGCGAGACGGCGCCCGAGTCCGCTGCGTCCCGACCGGGCGCGGGCTCGGACAGGTCAGCGCCGGTCGGCGTAGGCCTGCAGGTGCGCGACCTGCTCGGCGTCGAGCGAGGGCCGCACCGCCTCACGGGCCGCGGCGATGTCGGCGGCGGTCACGTCGGCGGCGTCCACGCTGCGGCGCATGGCGGCCAGCGCGGCCTCCCGCAGCAGCGCCGCGCAGTCCGCGGCGCTGTAGCCCTCCAGGTCGACGGCCAGGGCGTCCAGGTCGACGTCCGACGCGAGCGGTACCGGCCGGCCCGCGGTTCGCAGGATCTCCTTGCGCGCCTCGGCATCCGGCGGCGGCACGAACACCAGGCGCTCGAGGCGTCCGGGGCGCAGCAGCGCGGGATCGATCAGGTCCGGGCGGTTGGTGGCGCCGAGCACCACCACGTCGCGCAGCGGTTCGATACCGTCGAGCTCGGTCAGCAGCGCCGCGACCACCCGATCGCTCACCCCGGAATCGGACGACTGCCCGCGCCGCGGTGCCAGCGCGTCCACCTCGTCGAGGAAGATCAGTGACGGAGCGGAATCGCGTGCGCGCTGGAACAATTCGCGTACCGCCTTCTCCGAGGCGCCGACCCACTTGTCCATCAGTTCGGCACCCTTGACGGCGTGCACGCTCAACTGGCCGGAACTCGCCAGCGCCCGCACCAGGTACGTCTTGCCGCAGCCGGGCGGGCCGTAGAGCAGCACCCCGCGCGGCGGGTCCACCCCGAGCCGGGCGAACGAGTCCGGGTGCTGCAACGGCCACAGCACCGCCTCGGTGAGGGCCTGCTTGGTCTCGACCATGTCGCCGACGTCGTCGAGGGTGACGCTGCCGACCGCAAGCTCCTCGGTGCCGGACCGCGACAGCGGCCGGATCACCTCGAGCGCCCCGACCAGGTCCTCCTGGCGCAGCTCCGGGTCCTCGCCGGTGGTGTTGGCGCGCGAGGCCGCCCGCAGTGCCGCCTCGCGGACCAGGGCGGCGAGATCGGCTGCGACGAACCCCGGTGCGCGTGAGGCGATCTCGGCGAGGGTCAGGTGGCCGGTCGGGACCTTCCGGAGCAGCAGTTCGAGCAGCGCCCGGCGCTGTGCGCCGTCCGGCAGGGCCAGGGTGAGTTCGCGGTCGCAGAGGTCCTGGCCGCGCACCCGGGGGTCGAGCGCGTCCGGGTGCGCGGTGGTGGCAACGAAGGCCACGCCTGCGGTCTGGACGGCCCGTCGAAGTTCGTCGACGATCAGCGTGGACACCGGCTCGGGCGGCGCGGGCAGCAGCGCGTCGATGTCGGTGACCAGCAGTACACCGCCCGCCCCGCCGGCGACCCGCGCGACGGCATCGGTCACTCGCTGCAGGCGGGTGGCGGAGTCGAGCGCGCCGACCGCGGGCCCGTCGAGTTCCGTCACGGCACGGCCGGCCAGGACCGAGCGGGCCAGCGTCGCCTTGCCCACGCCCGCCGGTCCGGTGACGAGCACCCCGAGGTGGGGTGAGGCCCCCAGCGTCCGTAGCAGTTCCGGCTCGTCCAGGGCGAGCGTGAGCCACTCGGTGAGCTTGCCCGCCTGGGCACCCACGCCCACCAGGTCCGCGACGGCGGGCGGCGCGGCCCGGGGAGCTGGACTCGCCGCGGCCGGTGCCGACGCGGCGACGACGGCCGCGATGCCCGCAGGCGCCGCGGCCGGGAGCGCGCCCGCGGCGCCCCATCCGACGGCCGAGTTCGGTTGCACGCTCACCGGACCCGCCGGATCCACCGCGGCGACGGTGAGCAGTTCCGAGGTCCAGGCGACGCCGAAGGTGCGCGAGAGTGACTGGGTCGCACCCGCGGTGGACGTGCCGGGACCGAGGTCGCGGGGCAGCAGCGAGACGGTGTCACCGACGCTGAGCACCTTGCCGAGCAGCGCCTGCCGCAGGGTGGTCTCGGAGATGGACTGCACCGCCAGCGCGGACCCGGTCACGGTCACGGCTCGCGCGCCGTACACGGTCACCGGCGAGATCACCACCCGCGCATCCTCTTTGAGCGCGGCGTTGGACAGCGTGACGTCGTCCAGCAGTGCGGTACCGGTGGGTGTCCCGCGCGGCGCCCGGGCCACCACGGCGGCGGTGCGGCGGGCGCCGATCACGGCGATGCCGTCCCACTCCCGCAGCCCGAGTGCGGCCAGTGCCTCGGGGTGCAGACGCACCACCCCGCGGCGGGCGTCGGCGGCGGACGTGTTCAACCGGGCGGTGAGCGTGAGTTCCGGGGTGGTCACGCGGACCAGCCTAGTGCCGTCAGCCGCCGAGTTGAGCCGACCAGTCGCGCAGTACCGCGGCGAACTCCGTCGACTCCGGCAGCGGCACCAGGACGTCCAGGGTGCTCGGGGGGAACGGGCCGAGTTCGTCGAGGAGGTGGCTCGCGTTGGCGAGGTGCGCGAAGGTGGTGTTCGCGTGCCCGAGGGCTTCGCGCAGGGCCGTCACCTGACCACAGCTGACGTTGAGGTCCTTGTCCGAACAGGTCAGCAGCACCGGGGTGCCGGCGGCGACCGAAGCGGCCAGGTCGACGGGGTCGAGCGCGTCGGCCTCGGCCAGGAATCGCGCGTTCGTCGAGTTCAGCCCGGCCCGGGCGAGGGTGGGATCCTGCTCGGCCGGGACGGTCGCGGTGGTGCGCAGCGACTCGACGCTCGCGCGCAGGCTCGCGCGCACCGCGTCGGCGTCTGCGGCGGGCATCCGGCCGGACCCGACCGCGGCGTCGAGCTGCGTGTGCAGCTGCGCGGACAGCAGGTCCAGGTAGCGCATCGGCAGCGGCGCCAGCAGGCCGAGCCCGCCGTGCCCGATGCCGCGGTGCGCCAGCGCCAGTGCGGTGAGCCCGCCCTCGCTGTGGCCGAGCAGCACCAGCCGTTCGGCGGGCACGCCGGTGCGTTCGGTCAACAGCTCGGCGGCGGCCGCCGCGTGGTCGACCTGGTCGGTGAACCCGTACTCGGCGAGCTGCTCCGGCGTCAGGCCCGCGAGACCGGTCGCGCCCGCTCCGACCTTGTCGAACCGCAGGCTCGCGATGCCCTGCACTGCCAGTCCGTCGGCGATGCGGCGAAGGGTGTCGGAGACGATTCCGGTCTGGTTTCCGTTGCGATCGGTGGGACCGCTGCCGGGCAGCAGCAGGGCGGCCACCCCGGGCTTCGGCTGCGCCGGGGCGCGCAGACTGCCGTGGAAGGTGAGCCCACCCGAGTCGAAGGTCACCTCGGAGTCCTCCCCGACCGGCACGCTCGACGAGCCCGCGTCCGGCGGGGCAGGCAGTGCCGGGGTGGCAGGCGGGATGGCGGCGGCGGGTGCGGCCGTCACCCCCACGAGGGCGAGCACCGGGAGTGCCGCACCGACCAGCCACCGTCGTCGCATAGTTCGCATGGGGCACGACCATATCGGGCGGAACGGACACCGCCCGGCATGGCCTCCAGGGCGTGTCTCCTAGTCGGAGCTGGTCATCGGCGACACGGGTGCGTTCGGTGAGGTCATGCACAGGCGGACCCGTCCGTATCGGCCGCATACCAACGGAAGGCCGAACGTTATGGTGTCTCTCACCCATGGACCGTGTCGATGTCCGCACGTCCCCGGGAACTACACCTGGATCGCGCTCGTCCGGGGCACCCAGGCCGATCCGCAACTGATCGGCCAGGCGGTGGCCGCGACGAAGACCGACAATGCGGGCGCGGAGGCCGTCGAGTGGCGGATCTCGGCGACGGTCCGGTTGCCGCAACGGTGGCGCCGTCGGCGAACGTTGCAGAATAGCCACCATGTTCTTCAGCTGTGCATTTGCGTCTACTGTGATGTGGGTTCCGGACCGACGAAGGCCTGTCGGAGCTTCGGAATCTGGCGCCCATGGAACTGTTGGCCCGTTGACTTGTGCGTCGCCAGTGGCAGCGCCGATCACGTCGCGCCGGAGCTTCGAGCGTCCGGAACGCTTCGCTCATACGCACCATCTCGGAATTTCCGTGGTGCGCAGGAAGCCGAGGCTCCTCCGCGCTCCTTCAATTGAGTTGGTGCTCGGATGATCGACCTTCCAGGACTGACCGCTCGGGGCGTGATCCTCAGTCTCCTCGTCAGCAATCACCCGGCGCGACCGACGTCGGCACAGATCGTGCGTGCCGCAGGTGCGTTCGGCATCAAGGAATCTGCGGCGCGGGTTGCACTGACGCGGCTGGTTTCCGGCGGTGACCTGGAACGCACACCCGACGGGTTTCGATTGAGTGAACCGCTCCTCGAACGCCGTCAGCGCGTGTTGCACGAGGTCGCGCAGGGGACACGGCCGTGGAGCGGCGAGTGGGAGATCGTCGTCGTGGTCGGTACCGGCCGCGACCCCGGTGACCGTGCCTCTCTTCGCACGCGACTTTCGCGACTCCGGCTGGCCGAACTGCGCGAAGGGGTCTGGCTGCGCCCGGCCAACCTGACGCGAGCACTCGACCTGGATGACGCGCCCGTCGAGGTCCTGACCGGGAAACCGGGTCGCGACGCAGGTGAGCTGGTCGCATCTCTCTGGGACCTCCCGGCGTGGGAGTCGGAGTCGCAAAGGCTGCTCGAGTTGATGGAACTGGCCGAGGGCACGGTGGACCGGTTCACCGTCGCCACCGCGATTGTTCGGCATCTTCTCGAGGATCCGGTTCTGCCACAGGAACTTCGGCCCGAGTCGTGGTCGGCGGATCGCGTGCATTCGATGTGGGGCGCGTATCAGGAGGAGTTCGTCTCGATCCCGGAGGTGGACCACTCCACCTGACAAATATTACCCATTGACTTCATCTGTTTCGAATCTGTAATGTTCGAGACAGTCGAAGGAGGCAGTCATGCAGACACACGAGGTGTTCAACCAGTCCGTACCGCTCTACGGCCACAACGTCGCAGACGATGCGACCTTGCTCGAGGGGCTCGCCCGCGAGGGCGCCGAGTGGGCGATCGACGACGTCAGCAGCCTGGGCGCGCTCGCCGGTACCGAGCAGGTTCAGGAGTGGGGTCGACTCGCGAACGAGAATCCGCCGATTCTGAAGCCCTACGATCGTTTCGGCCACCGCATCGACGACATTGAGTTCCACCCGGCATGGCACGAACTGATGTCCACCGCCGTGGCCAACGGGATGCACGGCGCGCCGTGGAGCGATCCCCGCGCCGGAAGCCATGTCGCGCGCGCCGCCAAGTTCTACGTGTGGAGCAACGTCGAGGCCGGCCACACCTGCCCGATCTCGGCGACGTACGCCTCGGTGCCGGCACTGCGAGACACCCCCGAACTCGCGGCAGTCTACGAGCCGCTGTTGTCCAATGCCCTCTACGAGGGCGGACTGAGGTCTCCGCTCGAGAAGCCGGGCCTGCTCGCGACGATGTCGATGACTGAGAAGCAGGGCGGATCCGACATTCGCGCCAACACCACCCGCGCCACCCTCCAGTCGGACGGGTCGTACCGGATCGTCGGCCACAAGTGGTTCACCTCCGCGACGATGGCCGACCTGTTCCTCGTGCTGGCACAGACGGACGCCGGCGTCACCTGTTTCCTCGTGCCTCGGGTCCTCGAGGACGGCACCCGCAACAACGTTCGCCTGATGCGGTTGAAGGACAAGCTGGGTAACCGGTCGAACCCGTCCGCGGAGATCGAGTACGAGAACGCCATCGGGTGGCGCATCGGTGAAGAAGGCCGCGGCGTACCGTCGATCATCAAGATGGTCAACATGACCCGGCTCGATTGCCTGATCGGCGCCGCGTCGGGCATGCGTCGCGGTGTCACCCAGGCGGCACACCACGCCACGCACCGAAAGGCCTTCGGTAGCCATCTCATTGACCAGCCGTTGATGCGCAATGTCCTGGCCGACCTGACGGTGGAGTCGGAGGCAGCGTCGCTGCTGATGATGCGCCTCGCCGGCGCACACGACCGCGCCACGCTCGGGGACGAGGCGGAGTCACGCTTCCTGCGGTTGGCGCTCGCAGTCGGAAAGTACTGGGTGTGCAAGCGGTGGCCGGCCCACGCGGCCGAGGCGATGGAGTGCTTCGGCGGCAACGGCTTCATCGAGGAATCGCAGATGCCACGCCTGTTCCGTGAGTCCCCGCTCAACGGAATCTGGGAGGGCAGCGGCAACGTCGCGGCGCTCGACGTGTTGCGGGCAATGGCCAAGAGCCCGGATACGGTCGATGCGTTCTTCGGCGAGGTCGCGCTCGCCGGACCGGAGCCGAGCATCCAGCGCGCGGTCGGCGAGCTCCGTGCTCAACTGACGAATCTGGCCGACGCTGAAGTTCTGGCGCGCCGCGTGATCGAGCGAATGGCGCTGGTACTACAGGCGTCGCTGCTGGTCCGGTTCGGCAACCCGGCCGTGGCCGACGCATTCATCGCCACCCGTCTGGACGGCGATCGTGGCAGTGTCTACGGCACGCTTCCGGGCGGCGTGGACTTTGCGGCGATCCTTGACCGCGTCACCCCCCAAGGTCGTTGACGGACCTGGTCCGTCCATTTCGAAGGAGTCGATGAATGCAGGGAATCGGTGACTGGGCTTCCCATCGCGCCCAGTTGAGCGGTGACAAGGTCGCGTTCGTGTCTGGTGATCGCTCATGGACCTACCGGGAGTTCGACGACCGCACGAACCGGCTGGCCAACCAGCTACGGGATCGGCTCGGTATCCGGCGGGGAGACCGCATCGCCGCGGTCATACCTACGTCGGTGGATTGTCTCGAGATCCTCTTCGCCGCAGCGAAGCTCGGCGCGATTTTCACCCCGATCAACGTGCGGCTCGCCGCGCCCGAGATCGGCTACGTGCTGGCCGATCTCGGCGCGGACCTGCTCTTCGTGCATGCCGCGTTCACCCAGGCCCGGGAGGCGGTGAACGAACCGGGAGTCTGCGTGCGCGAGATCATTGCGCTCGGCGACGAGTACGACGCCCTTCTCTCCACCGCTGATCCGACGCCGGTGACGTCGATGACGGACCGTCACGACGTGGCAGTGATCATGTACACGTCCGGAACCACTGGCCGCCCCAAGGGCGCAATGATCACCCACGAGAACCTCCGCGCGAACGCGGCCGCCGTAGTCTCGGCATTCGGCCTGCGCTCGTGTGATGTCACCGTGACGGCACTTCCGATGTTCCACATCGGAGGTCTGGGGCTCTACACCCTGCCCTTCATCTACATGGGTGGGCGCAACGTGATCATGCCGTCGTTCGACCCGGTGGCGGTTCTCGACGCCGTCGTCGCCGAACGGGCAACACAACTGCTGCTGGTGCCGACGATGTGGCAAGCCATCATGGATGTCCCGGACTTGGAAAGCTACGACCTGTCCTCGTTGGAATGTGCCCTCACCTCCGGCGCACCGGCACCGGCCTCGGTCCTGGATTTCCTCGCTCGCAGCGGAATTCCCTTCCGCGAGGGGTTCGGGATGACGGAGTGTTCGCCGTCGGTCGCCTTGCTCGATTCCGAGTACGTCCGCGAGAAGGCGGGTTCGATCGGGCGGCCGCTGTTCGGGATCGAAACCCGGCTGGTCGACGAACTGGACAGGGACGTGCCGGTGGGCACCGTCGGCGAACTGCTTGTGCGCGCCGACAATGTGTTCGCGGGCTACTGGATGCGCCCCGACGAGACCGCGCGCGCACTTCGTGACGGCTGGTTCCACACCGGGGACATGGGCTTCTCCGACGAGGAAGGCTTCCTCACCCTCGTCGACCGGAAGAAGGACATGCTCATCAGCGGCGGCGAGAACGTCTACTCCAGGGAGGTCGAGCTTGCGATTTCCAGGATGCCCGAGATCCGCGATGTGGCGGTGGTCGGTGCAGCGCACGAGAAGTGGGGCGAGACACCTGTCGCCTTCGTCGTTCTGAAGGAGGGGGAGTCGGCGACAGCCGATGAGGTGATCGCATTCACCCGGCAGCGCTTGGCGGGATTCAAGACGCCGACCCGAGTCGAGTTCATCGAGACGCTACCGACGACGGCCACCGGGAAGATCCAGAAGAACGCGCTCCGCGATCGCCTCCTCGGGGGATCGCACTGAGCAGGAGCACCATCAGCAGGGAATGACGACTGGTCGTCCGGCGATTGCCTTGAATCGCTGGGCGATCAGTCGTCATTCACATCAGGGCAGTAGGTAGGGTTGCCGCGCGGACTTCTTCGCCGGCGTGACGCCTGGTGCGGCCTCGATAGGGCACAGGCGCCCTCGTCGGTCCAGTGCGGTTTGATGAACTTCTGCCGGATTCCGTGCTCAGCGCAGACCGCCCGGAGCGACCACCGGTGGGCCCAGGCGTTGTCGGTCATCAGCCGCTCGATTCTCGTGATGCCGTGACTGGCGAAGTAGTCGATCGCGCGGAGCAGGAAACCCGCACAGGTGGAGCCCTTTTCGCCCGGGAGGACCTCCGAGTAGGCGAGCCGGGAGTGTTCGTCGACGAGCGAGTGGGCGTAGTCGAACCCCACCTTCCTCGAGTAGCCCCGTATCCGGTGCCGACGGAGGTTCCTGCTCTGACGGGTTGGCGACGGCACGGGCGGCGATGACGCTCGCAGCTTCGGAAACCTGATTTCGAGGTGGTATAGCCGACCCAACCCGGAGGCGCTGAGTGGCCACGACGAGATCATCTCCATCGCCGCCACCGGACGCCAAAGCACCTCGGCCGATCTCAGCGTGATGCCACCGGCTCCGCACCAGTCGCAACCTGCAGGCCTCCGCCCCACGAACAGAAGGCTCAGGAGTCCATTGACGATCGGACGTCCCGCGCCCGATGAGTCACCAGGTCACCACGATGCCGCTTGCGAGACGGCCAGCTGTCATCTTGGTTCAGACAGTTTCGGTTTCGGACAAGACGTGGCCAATTTGGATGGCGGACGGCTTCATCGGGTCAAAGGCGATGTCCTCGTCGGCGTACGGGCCGTGCAGGGTCGTCGCTGGTGACCTTGCAGTCGCGGGTGCCGGGCTCGAGCGTGACTTCGAGGAGCTGCCTCCCCGTCGACGACCGTACCCGGTACGAACGGAACTGGGGCCGCCGCTGCGTTCTGGGACCGCGACAACACCTTCTTCGCGGGCGAGTACAGCGACCTGCCGGCGGTGGGTGCATCACTGCAACCACCACCGGCCCCGCGCCGGGGTCGGGGTCTCTCGCTGTTCGGCTGTGTCGGTGTCCGAAACGGTGCCAGGAACTACACCTAGCGCGGGCGCCGCAGGCCGAGCCGGGCCGCGGAGCGACCGGGCCGGACCCCGTCGGGTGCCCGACGGATGGCACGGCGCTCGGCCGGCTTGACGTCCCACACCTCGGGCCGGGCGGCGACCCAGCGCTTGGAGCGGACGGCGAACGGGATGTGCGCCAGGTACGCGGCCACCAGCACGATCAGCAGCACGTACGGGTAGGTGATCAGCGCCGCCGCGGTCAGCGCGACGCCGATCAGCAGCAGCGCCGCCATCCGGCGGGGGACCGAGAAGGTCTTCATCGCCAGGGTCGGGATCCGGCTGACGATCAGCGCCGCCGACAGCACGGTCCACACGGCCACCGCCCAGAACGACGACCACCAGCCGTCGCCCCACTGCTGGTACGCCGCGATCGGTGCCAGGGCGATCAGGGCTCCCGCGGGCGCGGGCACCCCGACGAAGAACTCGCTGGTGTAGGCCGGCGCGGTGTCGTCGTCGAGCAGCGTGTTGAACCGGGCCAGTCGCAGCACGATGCTCACCGCGTAGACGAGCGCGACGATCCAACCGGCGTTGGTGCCGTCGAGGAGCGTCACGTAGAGCACCAGCGCGGGGGCGACACCGAAGGAGATGGCGTCGGACAGCGAGTCCAGCTCGGCGCCGATCTTGGTGGTGGCGTCGAGCATCCGGGCGATGCGTCCGTCGAGCGAGTCCAGCACCGCCGCCGCCCCGATCATCGCCAGCGACGAGCCGAGGTCGCCGTCCAGCGCGAACTTGACCGACGACAGGCCGGCGCACAGGGCCAGGATCGTCAGCATGCTCGGCAGCAGCAGCAGCCCGCTGGTGGCGACGCGGCGGGGCCCGTTCACGGAAGCTGGGCGAGGACAGTCTCGGCGCCGACGGCGCGCTGTCCCCGCTCGACCATCAGGGTGGTGCCCTCCGGGAAGTAGGTGTCGACCCGCGAGCCGAACCGGATCAGCCCGTAGGTGTCGCCGATCGGCAGTCGGTCGCCGACCTTGGCGTCACACACGATCCGGCGCGCGAGGAGCCCGGCGATCTGCACGACGGCGATCTCGTGGCCGCCCGAGGTGCGCAGCAGCATCGAGTTGCGCTCGTTGGCGTCGCTGGCCTCGGCGAGGTCGGCGGAGAGGAACTTGCCCGCCTTGTGCACGACGGCGAGGACCTCTCCCGCGACGGGGCTGCGCTGCACGTGCACGTCGAGCACGGACAGGAAGATGCTCACCCGCGGCACCGGGTTCGCACCCATGTTCAGCTCGGCGGGCGGCACCGCGGTGTCGACCAGCGCGACCTCGCCGTCGGCGGGGGAGACCACGACGTTCGCGCGGTTCGGCGGGACCCGGTGCGGGTGCCGGAAGAAGGCGGCGCTGGCGCCCGCGGCGGCGAGCGCCGTGCGGCGGACCCACCGGTGCCGGCGCGCGAGTGCGGCGACGGCGAGCGGGGTGAGCACGAACGGCAGGCCGGCCGGGTGCAGCGGCGGAATCGTGCTACGGACCAGGTCGGCGACGTGCGCGAGGCCGGTCGGTTGCGGTGTACCAAGCGGGGTGGGTCGGCGGGCCACGGGCTCCTCTTACTGTTCGGTGACTGCATCTTCCCCCGGCGGCTACAGCCGCCCGCGGATCACCACAGGCTAGCGGAGGTCAGGGCCTCCGGGGACCCCGCTGCGCTGTCGGGAACCGGTCGGCGGGTCCCCGTCGGGCCCGACCTGCTCCCACAGCGTCGCGAAGGCCGCCCGGGCGCCGGCTCGGTCGCCCACGGTCGCCAACTGCTGCGCGGCCGTGATCGCGGTCATGATCGGGTCCGGTTCGTTCATCTCTAGTGCCTTCCGTCGGATCGGACCCCGACGGTAGGACGGGACACCGACAGGCGGGGTCGGGCGGTGTTCGAGCGTTCAGCGGATCCCGTCGCGGCGTAGTGCGGCCGACACGGCGCCCGCCCTGCTGTCCACGCCGAGCTTGGCGTAGATGTGCGCCAGGTGCGTCTTCACCGTGGCCTCGCTGATGAACAGCCGCCTGCCCAGTTCCTTGTTGGTCAGGCCCTCGGCGAGCAGGGTGAGCAGTTCCGCCTCGCGTGCGGTGAGCGCCTCGTCGGGCCGGCGCATCTGGTGCAGCAGCCGGGCGGCAACCGGCGGGGACAGCACGCTCTGGCCGGCGACCGCGCCCCGGACGGCCCCGAAGATCTCCGGTGGGGTCGAGTCCTTGAGCAGGTAGCCGATGGCGCCGGCGTCGACGGCGCGGACCACGTCGGCGTCAGTGTCGTAGGTGGTGAACACCAGCACCGGCAGGTCGGGGTGCGCCGCCCGGATCCGCCGGATCGCCTCGATGCCGTCGATCCCCGCGCCCAGGGAGAGGTCCATCATCACCAGGTCCGGTACCTGCTCCGCGACCGTCGCGACGGCCTGCTCGCCGGACTCGGCCTCGGCGGTCACCTCGATGTCGGGCTGCGAGTCCAGCAGTGCCCGCAGGCCCGCGCGCACCACCAGATGGTCGTCGACCAGCAGCACGGTGATCGTGCTCATCGCGCGCCGCCCGCCGGGATCAGCGCGGCGACGACGGTGCCCTCGCCGGGGGCACTCTCCACGGTGAGGGTGCCGCCCAGCGACTCCGCCCGCTGCCGCATCGCGTGCAGGCCGAACCCGCCCGCCGCGGAGGCCGGTGCCACCTCGTTCACCGCGAAGCCGCGGCCGTCGTCGAACACGTCCAGGGCGACGGACTCCGGCAGGTAGGTCAGGGTCACCCCCAGAGTCTGCGCGTTCGCGTGACGTTTCACGTTCGCGGCCGCGCTCTGGGTGATCCGGAGCAGCGCGTGCCCGACCTCCGGGGGCAGCGGGACCGGCGTGCCGATCACCTGCAGCCGCGCCGACGGAAAGTAGCCGCGGGCCGCGTCGAGCAGGACGGCGTCGAGGGGCCGGGCCTCGAGGTCCGGCGAGGCCAGGTAGTGCACGAGGTTCCGGGTCTCGGCCAGGTTCGCGCGCAGGGCGGCGGTGGCGATCGCGACCTCCTCGCGGGCCTCGGAGCCGGGTCGGTCCCATTGTTCGGCAGCGGCCTCGAGGTGTAGCAGGCTGCTGGTCAGGCCCTGCGTGACGGTGTCGTGGATCTCCCGGGCCAGCCGGTCCCGTTCGGCGCGCACCCCCGTGTCCCGTTCGGTCTCGGCGAGCCGGGTCTTCGCCTCGGCGACCTGCTCGAGCAGTCGAACCCGCTCGCGGCTGTCCCGTTCGATCTGGCCGTACGCGATCACCACGAGCGCGCCGGTGCAGATCGGGCCGATCAGCACGGCCCACTCGGTCCGGCCGCTGAAGTTGAAGAAGGCGACGCTGGTGACCACGGCGAGCGCCGCAACGATCAGGTACGCCGTCCTGTTCGAGAACGCGCGGGTGCAGAGGAAGAACATCGGGAAGGCGCACCACGCGAAGCTCGGCGCCAGCCACACCAGCACCGCCCAGGTGGTCAGCACCGGCCACACCCAGGGCTGCCAGACGGCGGCCCGGCGGGACAGGAGCACGGTGACGGCGTAGAGCGCGGCCAGCGCGACGATCAGGGCGGCGACGATGACGAACCGGCCGCTGACGCCGTGATAGGTCAGGTACCGGGCGGTCGAGGTCGCCAGCAGGACGTAGAACGAGACGTGGATCGCGACATCGATCGGTCCGCGGAGGTCCCGGTCGGCCGGGACCTGGTCGCCGTCGACGGTGACAGGACTGGACATCGGCTCGATGCTACGGAGCGGGCGCCGTCGCCGGATCGGCCATTCGGATGATCTCCTCGCCCCCGGACGGCCGATCGGGAGGCAGACGTCGGCCCGATGCGGGCGGGAGGTGCCGGCGGCGAGGCTGGAATCCGTCAGCCCGACTGCGCACGGTCGGTCGCACCGCTACCGAAAGGCCCCCACGATGAACACTTCCCGCCGACTGCCCAAGACCCTCGCCGTCATCGTTCCGCTGGCGGCGATCCTCGCCACCGCCGCGTGCGGAAGTGGCATCGAGGAGAAGGTGGCCTCGGCCTCCCCGGTCGCAACCGCTGCTGCCCCGGCGCAGGCTCCCGGCGGCCAGGCCGCGAAGGGCACGGCGACCGCGAACCGGTTGACCGTCGGAGCCGCGGGCACGGCCGCGCAGGCCGCACTCGCGAAGTGCCAGGCCGACGGACTCGGCTTCGTCACCGTGGCCGTGGTGGACCGCAACGGCAACGTGCAGGCGATGCTGCGCGGCGACAACGCGGCCCAGCACACCGTCGAGGCAGCTCGCCAGAAGGGTTACACGGCAGCGGCTTTCGGTGCCAACACCAGCGACCTGGCCGGTCGCGCCAAGGGCGACGGCGCCACCGTCGCGGACCTGGACGGCACCCTGTTCCTGCCGGGCGGCGTCTCCGTGAAGGCGGGCAACGCCTCCATCGCGGGCATCGGCGTGGGCGGGGCCCCGGACGGGATGGCCGATCAGGCCTGCGCAGCGGCCGGTCTCGACGCCATCGCGGGATCGTTGGGCTAGGGATGAACGCTCAGACGAGGCGGGTGGCGGCCGCCGTCGTCCTCACCGCTGCGGTGGCCGCGTGCGCCGCGTGCGGCGGCCCGGACCCGGCGGTGGGCGCGTCGCCGCCCACCGCCCCGGTCCCCGCGGCCTCGCCGGAGTCCGTGCCCGAGCCCGTGCCCGTGCCCGTGCCCGTCTCGACCCCGGAGCTGGAGCGGGCGCTGTTCGTGGCGGTGCGGGCGGACGATGCCGACGCGGTGCGCGCGGCGTTGGCCGGCGGCGCGGCGCTCGAGGCCCGCGGGGACGGTGGCCGGACCCCACTGGTGGCCGCGGCGAAGTCGAACTCGGTGAACGCGGCCCGGGTGCTCGTGGCGGAGGGGGCCGACGTGAACGCGAAGGACGACCTGGAGGACTCGGCATTCCTGTACGCCGGCGCCGAGGGCCTCGACGAGATCCTCGCGCTGACGCTGGCGCACGGTGCCGACGTGAGCGACACCAACAGGTTCGGCGGCACGGCGCTGATCCCGGCCGCCGAGCACGGCCACGTCGAGACGGTGCGCACCCTGATCCGCGCCGGCGTCCCGGTCGACCATGTCAACGAGCCGGGCTGGACCGCACTGCTCGAGGCGGTGGTCTACGGCGACGGGTCGGCCCGCTACCAGGATGTGGTCGGGCAGTTGCTCGCGGCGGGCGCCGACCGGTCGATCGCGGACGCGGACGGCCGGACCGCGCTGCAACACGCGCAGCGCCGCGGCCAGGAGGACGTCGCGGCGCTGCTGCGGGAGGGACGTTGACGGTCAGCGCGCGGCGGGGGCCTTCGACTCGACCTCGGACTTGATCCGGGCGAGGGTGGTGTTCATGCCCTTGATCATGTCCTGCTCGAACCCGGCGGTACCGCCCATCATCTTGTCGACCAGGAACGACGAGATCTTGGTGGTGCCCGTGGGGGCCTCGCGGCGCTCGGTCAGGGTGGTGCCGTTCTCCGTGGGGGTCAGCTCGTAGGTCCAGATGGTGTGGTTCTCCACGACGCGCCACGCGATGGCCTCGTTCGGCTCGAAGCGGGTGACCTTCGAGGAGGTCGGCCACACCAGCAGGCCCTTCTTGTTGACGTTGAACGTCTTGGTGCCCTGCCTGACCTCGCCGCCGAACACCCGCATCATCCGGCACTGGGGGCTCCACTCGCCCATCCGCTTCAGGTCCGAGACCACCGACCAGACCGCGGCGGGCGAGGCGTCGATGTGGATGCTGGCTTCGAGGGTGTTCGTCACTGGCTCTGTCTCCGGTTTCGTCGAATTAGTGAAACTGTGCGTAACGCGTATCTTGCCCGATCTCGCCGATGCGTCAAGGGTCGTCGGCGCGTCCGGGGCGGAGCGTGTAATGCCGGGGGGACGACGGGCGATGAACAGGGTATCCACGTCAAGTCAGACCCGATGCGCACCGGAGTGATCGTCGTGAAGATCCCAGACGTCAGGCGACATGCTCGCGACCAGGCCGTTCCGATCCTGCGGTCGGCGCGTTTGAAGGGCCGCCCAGAGTCCTGGCCGAGCGAGAAACTCGAGCGACTGCTGACCCCGCACGAGATCGACGCCATCAGTCACGGCCGCTTCTGAGCCCTCCCTGTGGTTCGGGGAGGGGTTGGAGTCTCGGCGGCTACCCAACTTGTTCTATTAAGGCTAGAACTATAGTGTGATTGTCGTGCTCATCCGCATAGACCAGTCCGCGGCCACACCGCTCTTCGAGCAGGTGGCCGCGAGTGTCCGTCGTGCCATTGCCGACGGTTCCGCCGCTCCCGGTGAACGCCTGCCCGGCGCCCGGGACCTCGCCGCCTCGCTGGACCTCAACGTGCACACCGTGCTGCGCGGGTACCAGTTGCTGCGCGACGAGGGCCTGATCGATCTGAGGCGCGGGCGCGGCGCGGTGGTCGCCGCCGGTGCCACGCGGGGCCGGCTGCAGGAGGCGGTCCGGGAACTGGTCGCCGAGGCGCGCCGGCACGGGATGAGCGCACCCGAACTCATGGAGCTCGTAGACAAGGAGATGGCATGACCACATCGGCATCGGCCACGCAGCGGGTCTCGTGGCCGCGCGCGCTGGCCGCGGCGCTGGTGCCGCCCGTCGTCGTCGCGGCGGGCGCGTCCGCGGTGATCGCGGGGGCGGCGGGGGAGCTCCCCGACCCGGTCGCGGTGCACTTCGGCGTCGATCTGAAGGCCGACGGCTTCGCCGCGCTCGACACGGTCCGGTGGGCCCCGCTGCTCGGGGTGGCGGTCGCCGCGCTGCTCGTCGTCATCCAGCTCGCGATCACCCGGCGGGACGAGCGCACGGCTCGGGTCGCGGTCACGCTCGGCGCCGGGGTCGGCGGCTTCGTCGCCGCACTGGCCGCGTCGACCGTCCTGCCTCAGCGTGGGCTCACCGATGCCGCGCAGGCTTCGGCGGGTCTCGGCGCGATGCTGCTGGCCGCGGTCGTCGGGCTGGCTGCCGCGGGTGCCGGTTACGCGGCGATGCCCAGGCCGCGTGCGGCCGCGGCCGTCGCGCCGCCGCCGGTCGACGCGCCACGAATTCCCTTGGGCGACACCGAACAGGTCAGTTGGTCCGGCTCGGCCGTCATGCCTTGGTGGCTGGCCGTCGTGGCGGTGCTGGTGCCGATGGCCGTGGTGCTGGTCGTCGCGGGCTTCTCAGTCGGCTCGATGTGGCTGGTGCTCGGTCTGGTGGCCCTGGCCGCGTTGTTGACGGCACTGCTGCTCGCCCCGGTGCGGGTGGTCGTCGACGCCCACGGGCTGCAAGCCCGGTCTCCGGTCGCGGTCAGGCGGATCCGGATCCCGCTGGCGGAGGTCGCCGAGGCGGAGGCCGTCCGGGTGGGCCTGATCAACGGGTTCGGCAGCTTCGGCTACCGCGTCGGTCCCGCCGGCACCGGGCTGATCGTGCGCCCGGGCGCGGCGCTGCGGGTGACCCGCGGCGACGGCTCCCGGTTCACGGTGACCGTCGACGGCGCCGACCAGGCGGCGGCGGTGCTCAACGCGCTGGCCGCGCAGGGGCGCGTCCCGCACTGACGCCCGCGGCCGGCGAGGCGTCGTCTGCCGCTTGCCGGACCCGGGCGCGGGGGACATGGTGGAACCGGGCGTCGGAAGGGGTGTCGCGATGACCGGCAACGGGGAACTCGAGGGCGTGCTGTTCGACATCGACGGGGTGCTGGTCACCTCGTGGCGGCCGCTCGCCGGCGCCGCCGCGGCGCTGGACGCGGTCCGGGACCGCGGGCTCGGACGCGCCTTCCTCACCAACACCACCTCCCGCACCCGGGCGGAGATCGCCCGCGCGCTGCGGGACTGCGGCCTGGCGGTGCGCGACGAGGAGATCGTCACCGCGGCCGCGCTCACCGCGCAGTACCTGCGCCGCACCCATCCCGGGGCGCGCTGCCTGCTCGTCAACCACGGCGACATCGCCGCGGACCTGGCCGACATCGAACTCGACGACCGGCGCCCCGAGGTGGTGGTGCTCGGCGGTGCCGGGCCGGAGTTCGACCACCGCACGCTGAGCCGGGTGGTGGAGCTGATGCAGGACGGGGTCCCGGTGGTCGCGATGCAGGGTGGCCTGACCTGGGCGACGGACGACGGCCTGCGCATTGACACCGGCGCCTACCTGCCCGGGCTGGAGGCGGCAGGCGGCGCGGCCGTGACGGTGATCGGCAAGCCGGAGGCGGCCGGGTTCGTCGCGGCCGCCGAGTTGACGGGCAGCGAGGTCGGGCGCACCGTGATGATCGGCGACGACCTGCGCAGCGACGTGCTGGCCGCACAGTCCGCCGGACTGACCGGAATCCTGGTGCGGACCGGCAAGTTCCGGCCCGCGGTTCTCGAGGCCGCGCCCGCCGCCCCGGACCACATCCTCGACTCGGTGGCGGACCTGCCCGCGCTGCTGGACGAGCTGTCCGGCTGACGGGATTGCGTGCCCGGACGCGACGTGCGCGGCCGGCCTTGCGGGTCCGCCGCAAACCGCAACGAAATCGATACCCGGCGCGCGGAAAGTTTGGGTACCGTCGCCCACGTGTGCGCCGGAGCGCCGGCGCAGCAGACCGAACACTTCTGAAGGAGATCCGTGCCGACTTCGTTCCGCAACCGTTCCCTGTTCCGTTCCCTCGTCATGCGGGCCGGAGCGTCGATGGCGGTCGGGGCCGCGATCGTGGGAGGTGTCGTCGTCGCCGGTTCGGGCGTCGCGTCCGCCGCGCAGGTCAACTGCGTGTCGCCGCCGTCCGCGAACGACATCCGGGTGATCGGCGACGCGAGTTGCGGCGCGACCGCCACCGGCACCGGGATCGCCAACTCCGGCGCGACCGACAGCGGTACCGCGGTCAGCGTGTCCGACGGCGGTTCGGCGACCACCTTCGCCACCGGCTTCGGCGTCGCGCTGGCCGGGTCGAAGGGCGCCGGGCAGTCCTACGCGTACTCCATCGGCGGCGGCATCTCGCGTGCGCACGCGGAGAACGGGCAGACCACCGTCGCCCTCGCCGGCTGGGGCAGCGGAGCCACCGCCCAGGCCGACGGGGTCAACTGCGTGGGTCCGCTCTCCTTCGCGATCAACCTGAACACGGGTGCGGCCTGCGCGATGCGCTAGTCCCGGCGTCGCCGGTTCGGTGCCCGTGACCTTGCACTCGCCACCCCCGAGTGCTAAAAATGCACTTGGCACTCGCGACACGTGAGTGCCAGGTCGGGACGGTGAGACTGGGATCCATCGACACCCCTGGTCGTCCGTCGCGGGCACCGAGCCTGGCCATTGCGCAGACATCGCCCTGCGTGAAATGAGACGACCCGACGAGCGGTCGCCTTGTGTGTCACCCCAATCCGGAGGATCACTTCGCAATGGCAAAGATCATCGCGTTCGACGAAGAGGCCCGTCGCGGTCTCGAGCGAGGCCTCAACGCCCTCGCCGACGCTGTCAAGGTGACGTTGGGCCCCAAGGGTCGCAATGTCGTGCTCGAGAAGAAGTGGGGTGCCCCCACGATCACCAACGACGGTGTGTCCATCGCCAAGGAGATCGAGCTCGACGATCCCTACGAGAAGATCGGCGCCGAGCTCGTCAAGGAGGTCGCCAAGAAGACGGACGACGTCGCTGGCGACGGCACCACCACCGCCACCGTGCTCGCCCAGGCTCTCGTCCGTGAGGGTCTGCGCAACGTTGCCGCGGGAGCCAACCCGCTCGGCCTCAAGCGCGGCATCGAGAAGGCCGTCGAGGCCGTCACCGTCCGCCTGCTCGACACCGCCAAGGAGATCGACACCAAGGAGCAGATCGCTGCTACCGCTGGTATCTCCGCAGGCGACTCGTCCATCGGTGAGCTCATCGCCGAGGCCATGGACAAGGTCGGCAAGGAAGGCGTCATCACGGTCGAGGAGTCCAACACCTTCGGCCTGCAGCTCGAGCTCACCGAGGGCATGCGCTTCGACAAGGGCTACATCTCGGCGTACTTCGCCACCGATGCAGAGCGTCAGGAAGCCGTCCTCGAGGACGCGTACATCCTGCTCGTGAGCTCCAAGATCTCCACCGTCAAGGACCTGCTGCCGCTGCTGGAGAAGGTCATCCAGTCCGGCAAGCCGTTGGTCATCATCGCCGAGGACGTCGAGGGCGAAGCCCTGTCCACGCTGGTGGTCAACAAGATCCGTGGCACCTTCAAGTCCGTGGCCGTCAAGGCCCCCGGCTTCGGTGACCGTCGCAAGGCGCAGCTCGCCGACATCGCCATCCTCACGGGTGGCGAGGTCATCAGCGAAGAGGTCGGCCTCTCCCTCGAGACCGCCGGACTCGAGCTGCTCGGCCAGGCCCGCAAGGTCGTCATCACCAAGGACGAGACCACCATCGTCGAGGGTGCCGGCGACGCCGACGCCATCGCCGGTCGCGTCAACCAGATCCGCGCCGAGATCGAGGCGTCGGACTCGGACTACGACCGCGAGAAGCTGCAGGAGCGCCTGGCCAAGCTGGCCGGTGGCGTTGCAGTGATCAAGGCCGGAGCCGCGACCGAGGTCGAGCTCAAGGAGCGCAAGCACCGCATCGAAGATGCCGTGCGCAACGCCAAGGCTGCCGTCGAGGAGGGCATCGTCGCCGGCGGCGGCGTGGCCCTGCTGCAGGCCGCTCCGGCTCTCGACGACCTCAAGCTCGAGGGCGACGAGGCCACCGGCGCGAACATCGTGCGCGTTGCGCTCGAGGCTCCGCTCAAGCAGATCGCGTTCAACGCGGGCCTCGAGCCCGGTGTTGTCGCCGAGAAGGTGCGCAACCTGCCCGCCGGCCACGGCCTC
Organism: Rhodococcus tukisamuensis NBRC 100609; assembly: GCF_001894985.1. Taxonomy (GTDB): domain Bacteria; phylum Actinomycetota; class Actinomycetes; order Mycobacteriales; family Mycobacteriaceae; genus Rhodococcus_G; species Rhodococcus_G tukisamuensis. Next base: position 25,902 of record NZ_BCXG01000001.1, read on the forward strand.
AACGCCGCGACCAACGAGTACGGCGACCTGCTCGCCGCCGGCATCAACGACCCGGTCAAGGTCACCCGCTCGGCGCTGCAGAACGCGGCTTCCATCGCGGCCCTGTTCCTGACCACCGAGGCCGTTGTCGCCGACAAGCCCGAGAAGGCCGGTGCGCCCGCGGGCGACCCGACCGGTGGCATGGGCGGCATGGACTTCTGAGTCCGTTCCCTCACGTCCGGGGCCCGGGTCGCCTGTTCTGCAGGCTGCCCGGGCCCCGTCGTGTCGGTGGGCCGAGTCGGCCCGGATTGTGACATTGTCGATCCGAGGCCGCTGGACCTGCGCCAATGGTCAAGGAATTGACCATTTTCTCGAATCGCTGGACACCGCGGCGCCGCGCGGGTGAAACTATCGGCGCGAGAGCTCACAACGGTTCCCCTGCAGAGCGGCGGGAACCGTTGGTGCTGTATACAGAGTTATCGAGTAGCTACTCAACGAAAAGTCGACAGTCAAGGTGGGACGTATGCCCAAGTTTGGACGATCCGGTCGAGCAGGTCGGATCGCGGCCGCAGTGGCCGCTCTGACGATTCTGCCGCTCGTTGGCGGCGGCCTCGCCCAGGCCGCGCCGACCTCGGCCACCTCGCCCGAGACCGCCGCGGCGAAGTCCGGCAACGGCTCGTACCTCGTCCGGATCGAGGGCAGCGGCCGTCAGCAGACCGCCTACGTCTACTCGAAGTCGATGGACAAGACCATCCCGCTCAAGCTCCAGCGCCCCGTCGACACGTCCAAGCCGGCCCCCACCCTGTACCTGCTCAACGGTGCCGGCGGCGGCGAGGACAGCGCGACCTGGCAGAAGCGCACCGACATCGCCGACTTCTTCAAGGACAAGGAAGTCAACGTGGTCACCCCCGTCGGTGGCGCGTTCAGCTACTACACCGACTGGGTGAAGACCGACCCCAAGCTCGGTAACAACAAGTGGACGACGTTCCTCACCCAGGAACTGCCCCCCATCATCGACGCCGGGCTCAAGACCAACGGCGTGAACTCGCTGGCGGGCATCTCCATGGCCGGCACCTCGGTGCTCAACCTCGCCATCGCCGCACCGAAGCTGTACAAGAGCGTCGGGGCCTACAGCGGTTGCGCCGAGACCAGCACCCCGGCCGGCCAGGCCTACATCGACATGGTCGTCGACTCGCGCGGCGGCGGCAACCTCGACAACATGTGGGGACCGAAGGACGGCCCGCTGTGGGTCGAGAACGACCCGGTCGTCAATGCGGAGAAGCTGCGCGGCATCGAGATGTACATCTCCACCGGCAACGGCCTGCCCGGCCCGCACGACACCATCGAGAAGACCGGCGGAATGTCGGGTCTCGCCAACCAGGTCGTCGTCGGCGGCATCATCGAGGGTGCGACCCTGCTGTGCACCAACAACCTGTCCAAGCGTCTCGGCCAGCTCGGCATCCCGGCGGTCGTCGACTTCCGCCCGAACGGCACCCACTCGTGGGGCTACTGGCAGGACGACCTGCACAAGTCCTGGCCGATGCTGGCCCGCACGATCGGCCTGTGACACCGAGTCACTGAGCCGCTGAGTTCGACAAGGCGCCGATCCCGCACCGCGGGGTCGGCGCCTTCGTCGTCGGGGTCCGCGAAACCGAAGTTTCAAATCTGACGCCGGATTCAGGTATACCTGTGGGATGGACTCCACCCCGACCGTCGACGGCACCCACGACGAGGACGACACTCGCCCGCCGCCGATGGCGCCACCGGCGCTGCTCCGCGACCCGCCGGCGACCAGGCGCGGCGTGAAGACCCGGGCCGCGCTCGTGACGGCCGCACGGACGGTCTTCGAACGCGACGGCTACCTCGACACCCGCCTCGCCGACATCGCGCGGGAGGCCGGCTGCGCGACCGGGTCCTTCTACACCTACTTCGCGAGCAAGGAGGAGGTGTTCGCGGCCGTCCTCGCGGAGGCGCAGGAGGACATGATGCATCCCGGCATGGGCCGGGTGCACGGCACCGACGACCCGTACGCGGTGCTCGAGGCGAGCAACAGGGCCTACCTCGAGGCCTACCGGCGCAACGCGAAGCTGATGGGGCTGCTCGAGCAGGTGGCGCACGTGGACCCGGTGTTCCGGAAGTTCCGCACCCGGCGGGCGGAGGCGTTCGTCCGACGGAACGCGCGCGGCATCGCGGACCTGCAGGCCCGCGGGATCGCCGACGCGGGCATCGACCCGTTGGTCGCCTCGCGCGCCCTCTCCGGCATGGTGAGCAGGCTCGCCTTCGGCGTCCTCGTGCTCGGCGACGGGCAGGACGACGATGAACCCCTCGACTTCGAGACGTTGGTGTCGGCGACCACCCGGCTGTGGGCGAACGCGCTGCGCTTCCCGCCCCGTGACTGACCCGATCACCCCCGTGACGGGCCCGCCCACCAGACTCGTGGCCGCCCCGGAGCGTCGCGGCGCAACTCCCCGGCAAAATCCCTAGGCATGCGTAACATCCCGCACATCCGCGGGTAAGGCCGGCACGGTCGCTGCCCGACGTCGAGGCAAGGTGGTTGCGTGTGGATTCGGTGAAGATCGTCCTGGAGTTGATCGTGGTGCTCGGCGCCATCGTCATGGGCACCCGGTCGAGCGGCGTCGCGCTCGGACTCTGGGGCGGCGCGGGCGTCGCCGTGCTGGTGTTCGTGTTCGGGGAGGACGTCGGCAGCCCGCCGGTCGACGCGCTGCTGATCATCCTGTCCGTGGTCCTCGCATCGTCGATGATGCAGGTCGCCGGTGGCATCGACTGGATGGTGACGATCGCTGCGGACCTGATCGCCAAGCGGCCCAAGCAGATCACGCTGATCGCGCCGCTGGTCTCGTTCCTGTTCTCGGTCGGCGCCGGCACCTCCAACATCCTGTACCCGCTGCTGCCGGTCATCTACGACGCGTCCTACCGCAACGGGATCCGCCCGTCCCGCCCGCTGTCGCTGTCGGTGGTCGCGACCGGCGTCGCGCTCGCCTGTAGTCCCGTCTCCGCGGCAATGGCCGCCATGGTGACCCTCACCGACGTGGCGCCGTACAACTTCGAGCTGATCGACATCATCATGATCACGCTGCCCGCCGCGGTCATCGGAATCATCCTGTCCTCGATCGTCGTCAACCGGCTCGGCAAGGACATCGAGGACGACCCGGAGATCCAGGCGCGCATCGCCTCCGGCGCAATCGCCGCCCCGTCCGGCGGCATGAGCACGGTGGAACTCAAGTCGTCCACGGCGGGTCGAAACGCCGCCCTGATCTTCCTGCTCGGCGTCGCCGCGATCGTGGTGTTCGGTCTGTTCAAGGGAATTCGTCCGGAGGCCGCCGACGGATCGCCGATGGGCATGACGCCGATCATCGAGATGATCATGTTCCTCGTCGGCACCCTGATCCTGCTGGTGAGCCGGCCCAACGTCGCCGACGTACCCACCTCGTCGGTGTTCAAGGCCGGCATGGTCTCGGCCATCGCCCTTTTCGGCCTGGCCTGGCTGACCGACACCTTCATCAGCGCCCACCTCGAGCTGATCACCAGCACCGTGGGTGACTGGGTCAACGCGTGGCCGTGGATCTTCGCGCTCGGCGTGTTCCTGGTCTGCGTGCTCACCACCAGCCAGTCGACGGCCACCCGGACGATCGTGCCCATCGGCCTGGCCGCGGGGCTGGCGCCCGGACTGCTCACCGGCATGTGGGCCGGCGCCTTCGCCGGTATCTACCTGCTGCCCACCAACGGATCACAGATCGCGGCCGCCAACTTCGACGAGTCGGGCAGCACCAAGCTCGGTACCAAGCTGGTCGACCACTCGTTCTTCGTGCCGACACTCGTCCTCGCGGTCACCACGATCACCGCGGGTTCGCTGATCGGGCTGCTGCTCGGCTGAGCGGTGCGTGGTGTCGCTCGTCAGCCGCGGTCGCGGTAGGCATCCCAGCTGGCCTGGCAGGCCCGCGCCAGTTGGTCGACGCGTTCGGGGTCGGGCTCGGGCCAGTCCACCCCGGGCGCCTGCAGTTGCGCGGTCAGTGCCGGGCCGAGCAGGAACTCGCGACGGAACTCGGCCTGCACCGCACCGAGCGCCACCCCGGCCGCCGCCGCCCGCGGGCCCAGCGCCCGCAAACGTGCACCGGCAGAGATGATCTCCTGGCTGCCGAGGTACGGCTGGTTCAGCGCGACCGCGTCCGGCTCGGTCACCGCGAACCCCGTGCGGTGGGCCGCGGCCAGTGCGCGCAGCGCGGCCGGGTCCATGCTCACCGGGTTGTCCTCGCGGGGCTCGCCCGCATGGTCGCCGCGGTTCGACAGCGCCACCACGTTCGGCAGTCGGTCGGCCGGGGCACGTTCGACGTTCACCGCACCGTCGCGGGTGGTGGTGTGGTTCATGGTGTCGTGGAAGGAGAGCGTGTTGAACTCGACGGCCTCGCCGGTGCGCCCGGCCTTGTCGAAGGCGAGCTCGACCATCCGGTCGACCAGGCGATCGCGCGTCCGCTCGTACACGCCCAGCCCGCGCTCGGCCACCTCGGCGAACGTCTCGGCCAGTCGGCGCAGTCCGGCGTCGTCGGCCGGTTCGCGCAACAGCGGGAAGAAGGAGAAGGTGACCGGCCGGATGGCGTCCACCCCGGTCAGGTCCACCCTGTTCCAGGCGCCGGCCGCGCGGACCCGGGCGAACGCCTCCCGCAGGGTCTCGTAGAGGTCCGCCGGCTCGGCCCGGTTCGGGTCCCTCAACATCCGCGGGTGCGGGTTCTCGACGTACACGATCCGCGGGTCGAGTTGAGCCCACCGCCGCACCACCGGGGCGGTCGAGCAGTCGGAGAAGTCGAACTGCAGCCGGCGGGTGAACTCGGGCGCCAGGAACTCGGACAGCTCGGCCGGGATGGCGGCACCCGAGTGGGGGCAGCTGACCAGCAGATCGGCCTCGGCCAGCGCGTCGTCGAGGCTTCGGTGCTCCGGGTCGGCGTAGAAGGTCAGGTCGTCGGGCGTGTACCTGGTCCCGACGGGCAGGAGCAGCGGATCAGCGGGTGCCATGGGCGGAACACTATCGGCCGGGCCGCCGAGGGGAGAGTATTGACGCGTGGAGACCATTCCGATTCAGGTTCCGGACGGTACGACGATCCCGGTGCGGCTCTTCCCGGGCCGTGAAGAGGCGCCGGTGGTGGTGATCTTCCCCGGGCTCGGGGTGCCGGGCGGCTTCTACGACCCGGTGGCGCAGGCCCTGGTGGACCGCGGATTCAACGCGGCCGTCGGTGAGCTGCGAGGCCAGGGCGACAGCCGGCCGCGGCCCGGACCGGACAGCGGGTACGGCTACCAGGAGTTGGCGTCGGTGGACTTCCCGGCGACCTTCGAGGTGGTGCGCGAGCGGTTCCCCGCCAGCACGCCGTACCTGCTCGGGCACAGCATGGGCGGTCAGCTGGGGGTGATGTACGCGGCGCGGGCGCGGGGCAAGCTGGGCGGGCTGATCCTGGTGGCGTCGGGCTCGCCGTACCACCGCGGCCACGGCCCGGTCCGCGGTGCGGGCCTGCTGCTGGGGTCGGCGGCGATGTCGGTGACCGCGAACGTCGCCGGCTTCTGGCCGGGGGACCGGCTCGACGTCGGCGGATTCGGAAGGCAGTCGCGGGTGCTCGTCTCGGACTGGTCGCGGTTCGCACGCACCGGCGCCATCGAACCGGCGGGCGCGGACATCGACTACGAGGAACGCATCGCGCGGCTCGCGCTGCCGGTCCTGTCGATCTCCGTCGAGGACGACGACCTGGCACCGAAACCCGCGATCGCGAACCTGGTCCGCAAGCTGCCGAAGGCGGATCTCACCACCTGGCACCAGCCCGAGCCGTTGGGGCACAACGGCTGGATTCGCAAGCCGGACACCACCGTAGACCGGATTGAACAGTGGCTGCACGACCGGTCCTGACCGCGAGCCACCATGGACAGGCCGGCGCCGCACCAGGGTGACGCGACCGTCGTCGCCGGTCCGCCCCCGACGCTCGGCCCGGACAACGGGCCGTCGTCCACCGAGCCGCGGGGCATCCGGTCGCGGGGGAGCGGTCCGAACACCGGGTTCGTCGTCGACACCGGCGTGGGGCGACTCGTCGCGCACTGGGAGGAGTCCGGCGCGCCGTCCGACCTGACCGACTACCTGCCGGACGCCGACGCGGTCCGTCGCGCCGCGCTGGTGGAACTGATCATGGTCGACCTGGCCTACCGGTGGCTGCGCGCGCACCGGCCGAAGCGGATCGCGGACTACTGCCTCGAGTTCCCGGAGCTGCTGGCCGCGCCGCTGCCGCCGGAGCTCGTTTACGAGGAGTACCGGGTACGGCGCCTGAGCGGCGAGGCCGTCGACCCCGACGAGTACGACGCGGAGTTTCCGCTGCAGGCCGAACGCTTCGAGTGGCTGCGCGAACACGACCCGCGGAGCGTGGGAGCGGGCGGGCTCGACCTGCCGGGCAGCGAGGACCTCGCGGTGGGTCATCGCCTGGACGACTTCGACCTGGTGACCGAGCTCGGCCATGGCGCGTTCGCCCGGGTGTTCCTGGCCCGGCAACGCTCCATGCAGCGCTGGGTGGCGCTCAAGATCTCCCGCAACGTCGGCACCGAGGCGCAGACCTTGGCCCAGCTCGACCACCCGTACATCGTCCGGGTCTTCGACCAGCGGGTCCTCGAGGACCGGCAGCTGCGGATGCTGTTCATGGAGTACGTGCCCGGCGGCACCCTGCTGGACGTGCTGCGACTGGTCCGCGATACCCCGCCGGAGCACCGGAGCGGGCGGCTTCTGCTCGACTCGATCGACGGCGTCCTCGCCCGTAAGGGGGAGATGAGGCCGGCCGACTCCGGCATCCGAACCGAGATCGCCGCGTTGTCCTGGCCGGAGACTGTCGCCTGGATCGGGTTGCGGTTGGCGGAGGCACTGGACTACGCCAGCGACCGCGGGGTGCTGCACCGCGACATCAAGCCCGCGAACGTGCTGCTCACCGTCGAGGGCGAGCCCAAGCTGGCCGACTTCAACGTCAGTTCCAGCGCCGAGGTGGACGTGCCCGGCGGCGGCTCGGTGATGGCCGGTTCCGTCGCCTACATGTCGCCGGAGCAGTTGGCCGCCGTCAGCGCGCCGGAGGCGGCCGCCGTCGCCCGGATCGACACCCGCAGTGACATCTACGCGCTCGGCGTGATGCTGTGGGAGTTGCTCACGGGCTCGAGGCCCTTTGTCGACGCCCGGTCTGGCGAGTCACCCGCGGTGCTGCTCGAGCGGCGGCGCCGTGGCGTGGACGACGCGAGGCAGTCGTCGCTCCCCGCGGACTGCCCGGCCGCGCTGCGACGAGTCCTGCTCTTCTCGCTCGCGCCCGACCCGGCCGACCGTTGGTCGAGTGGACGCAAGCTGGCCCGGCAGTTCGCGCTGTGCCTGGACCCGCACGCCCGCGACCTGGTCGACCCGCCGCCGGCGAGCAGACGCGCGAGGATGTGGCGGTGGGCGCTGCCCGTCATGATCGCCGCGATCGGCATCCCGAACCTGCTGGCGGCGGGCTACAACTACTACTACAACAGGGAACTCATCGTCTCGGGGCTGTCCGTGCCGGCGCAGCACTATCTCGAGCAGGTGCACCTGGTGATCGGGGCGCTGGCGTTCCCACTCGGGGCGCTGTTGATCCTCTCGTGGTGTCGGCTCGCGCTCACCGTGCCGCGCGGGGTGCGGGAGGGCCGCAGCTACGGACCCGTGGTGCTCGGCCGGGCGCGCGCGGCGACGCTGAACATGGGGCACCGCGCGGTCGTGGTCAGCTTTGCGCTGTGGATGGTGGCCGGGATCGTCTACCCGATCGCCCTGCAGGTCGCGGCCGGCGGCATCCCACTCGGGGCGTACACGCACCTGATCACGTCGTTGGTGGTGTGCGGGGCGGTCGCGGTCGCCTACCCCTTCTTCATCGTGACGTACTACGCGGTCCGGTGCCTGTACCCGATCCTGTTGTCGCACGGCGAGATCCGCAGTGACGACGGTCGCGACATCCGGACCCTGCGCCTCGTCAGCACCCGCTACCTGGCGGTGGCGGCGTCGGTGCCGCTGGTCGGGGTCGCGGGACTCAGTTTCGTCGGAGCGGGTCCGGGCAGCACCGTGAACATGACGGTCCGCGTGCTGTGCCTGGGCGGCATCCTCGCCTTCATCGGGGTCTACCAGTTGTTCCGCCGGATCGACTCGGACCTGCGGGCCCTGGCGCGGGTGGCCACCTTCGGGGTGCCGTCGGGCGCGGTGCCCGGCCACGGCCGGCCCCGGACGTCGCAGCAGTCGCCTTCTTCGCCGCCCTCGATGTCGGGCAGCGGGTCGTCGCCACCGTAGTCTCGGCGTCGGGGCGATGCGGCCCAACGGTTCTTGTGGCCTCAGAAGCGGCCGCGGATCATCAGATCGGGGCCCCGCGGTCAGCCGAGGGACGGAACTGCAGCGGGTGCAGACGGAACTGCAGCGGGTGCAGACGGAACTGCAGCGGGTGCAGACGGCACCGCCAAGGGAGCAGACGGAACTGGAGCGGGTGCAGACGGCACCGCCGTAGGCGCCGCTGTCCCTCGCGACATCTGGTCGGCGATGTCGCGTCGGGCCGCCTTCTCGACGAGAAGGGGCACGTAGTCGCGGATCCTTCCGTTCTCGAAGCGCGCGTGAATGCTGCGCACCGTGTGCTCGATGTCAACCGGTGAGACGGACGGGTATCGAGTGGTCAAGCGCTTGATGACTTGTTCGACTTGGAGCAATTCGTCGTCGCCGGTCATCGATTCATCGTCTGCTCCGCAGGAGCCGTGGTCAAGGACCGAAATGGATTCGGAAACATCACGATTCGGGGCGTCGACGTCGAATGCCTGCATTCGCGACCGACACCGGCGCAATCGGCGCAGAATGGTCGCAGGCGGGTCACTCTGCCCGCCGCAGGAAAGGGGACGGTCATGTCGGACCCAACATCGACAAAGCGGAGCGTTGCGGCGGGAACGTCGATCGGGGCGGCCGCCATCATGGTGACTGTCGGTATCCTCCAGCTGTTCCAAGGCATTGCCGCGGTTGCCAAGGACCAAGTGTTCGTGGTTGGGCTGGACTACGTGTACAAGTTCGACCTCACCACGTGGGGCTGGATTCACATCGGTCTGGGCGTCGTGGTCGCGGCGGTCGGGCTTGCGCTGTTCACCGGGGCGGACTGGGCGCGGGTGTGCGCGGTGGTGGTCGCGGCGATCTCGATTCTCGCGAATTTCATGTGGTTGCCGTACTACCCCTGGTGGTCGGTGCTCATCATCGCACTCGACGTCGTCGTCATCTGGGCCGTCTCGACCTGGGATCCGGATCGCGCCTGACCACGCCGCCGAAAGTGGCGACGTTCGCTCTGCCTGAGCGTGCGGCGAGTCGACTGGGCGAGCCCGGTCGACTCGCCGCCATGGCGTCGCGCGACTGAGGGGAGTACCCGTTCGATGACGGACAATCCGACGACGGGCAAGCCGATGAAGAACGGCAAGCCGATGAAGAACAAGGAGTATCGCCACCACCTCGAGCCGCTGCACGCCGAACTCGTCGCCTTGCAGGAGTGGGTGAAGGCGTCCGGCGCGAAGATCTGCGTCGTGTTCGAGGGGCGCGACACCGCGGGGAAGGGCGGGGTCATCAAGGCGATCACCGAGCGGGTGAGCCCGCGGGTGTTCCGGGTCGTCGCGCTGCCGGCCCCCACCGAGCGGGAGAAGACGCAGATGTACGTGCAGCGGTACGTGCCGCACCTGCCGGCGGGCGGCGAGATCGTCATCTTCGACCGCAGTTGGTACAACCGCGCCGGTGTCGAACGCGTGATGGGTTTCTGCACGGAGGAGCAGGCTCACCAGTTCCTCGAGCTCATCCCGACGGTCGAGCGCGCGATCGTGGAATCGGGAGTCATCCTGCTGAAGTACTGGCTGGAGGTGAGCGAGGAGGAGCAGACTCGTCGCCTGCAGAGCCGGATCGACGACCCCCGGAAGATCTGGAAGCTCTCGGACCTCGACCTGAAGTCGTACAGCCGCTGGTACGACTACTCGCGGGCCCGGGACGAGATGATCCACTTCACCGACACCGGTTGGGCGCCCTGGTTCGTCGCGGTCAACGACGACAAGAAACGTGGACGTCTCAACATCATCAGTCACCTGCTGAGCCAGATTCCCTACGAGCCACTGCAGCGCCCCGACATCACCCTGCCGGAGCGGCAGGATGCCGACGGCTACGAGCCGCCGAAGCTACCACTGCACTGGATTCCGACTCCCTACTGAGGGTCCGAGCAGGGAAGGACGAGCGGCCATGGCGACGATGGAACCCGCGCCGGACGGGGCACACACCGGCCCGACCACGCAGGCCCGCACGGACTGGCACGCCCGGGACGCCGAGACCGTGGTGTCCGCACTCGCCACCGATCCGCAGTCGGGTCTGACGGCGGGCGAGGTGGACGAACGGCGCCGGCAGTACGGGCCCAACGTCATTGCCGCCGAGCCGGCGCCGTCGACGTGGTCGATCGCGCTGGTGCAGCTGAGGGATCCGATGAACCTGATGCTGGTCGCGGTGGCCGTGCTCAGCGTCGTCATCGGGGAGATCCCGACGGCGATCGTGGTCGCGGTGCTCGTCGGGCTCAACGTGGTGCTGGGCACCAGGCAGGAGGTGAAGGCACGCGCCAGCGTGGACGCGCTGGCGAAGATGCAGACGCCGCAGGGGCGGGTGATCCGCGGCGGAACGCTGATCCAGCTCGACGCCACCGAACTCGTGCCGGGCGACGTGGTGCAGCTCGAGGCGGGCGACATCGTGCCCGCGGACGGCCGCCTGCTCACCTCGGCCACCCTGGAGACCCAGGAGGCGGCACTCACCGGCGAGAGCGCTCCTGTCGCAAAGGATCCGCAGACGCTCGCCGCCGCCGACGTCCCGCTCGGCGACCGCAGCAACATGGCCTTCCAGAACACCTCGGTCACCCGCGGCACCGCCACCATGGTGGTCACCGAGACGGGCATGCACACCCAGATGGGTCAGATCGCGTCGATGCTCTCGGCGGTGGCGCCGAGCAGGTCTCCGCTGCAGCGGGAACTGGACTCGCTGACCAAGGTGCTCGGCGTCATCGCGTGGACGGCGGTGGCGACCATCGTGGTCATCGGGATGATCCGGGGACAGGACGTCACGACGCTTCTGCTGCTGGGCATTTCGATGGGGGTGTCCGCGATCCCGACCGGCATGCCGACGTTTGTCCAGGCGATGCTGGCCTACGGCGCGCGGCAGTTGGCCGATGCGAAGGCCGTCGTGAAGAACCTGACGGATGTCGAGACGCTCGGCGCGACCAGCGCGATCAACTCGGACAAGACCGGCACCCTGACGATGAACCAGATGACCGTGCGGTCGCTGTACTTCCACGGCCGGTGGTACACGGTCGAGGGTGAGGGCTACGCCAAGTCCGGGAAGATCACCCAGGTGGCGGGCGAGCCGGTCCCGGACTTCACGCTGCTGGCGTACGGGCTGTGTCTCGACAGCGACGCCACCGTCTCCGACACCGGCGAGGTCGTCGGCGACCCGACCGAGGCCGCGCTGGTGGTGCTCGCGGCGAAGATCGGCGTCGACGCCCCGCGCACGCGGCGGACCTACCCGCGCGTCGCCACGGTGCCGTTCGACTCCGCGTACAAGTTCATGGCGACCTTCCACCACCTCCAGGTCGACGGCGGCACCCAGTTCGTGGAACTGGTCAAGGGCGGACCCGACGTGGTCCTGGCCAGGTGCACGACCGCCTTCCGGCCGGGCCGGCAGACGGTCCCGCTCGACGAGGTCCGGGAGGAACTGGCGGCGGCGAACCGGACCATGTCCGAGAAGGGGCTTCGCGTGCTGGCGTTCGCCGCCCGCCGACTCGACGGGAGCGAGGACGCCGCGGCGGCCGACCCCATGTCGTTGGTCGACGACCTCACGTTCGTCGGCATGGTCGGCATCATCGACCCGCTGCGGCCGGAGGCGATCGAAGCGGTGCGCATCGCGCACGAGGCGGGCATCGCCGTTCGGATGATCACCGGCGACCACGCGATCACCGCATCCGCGATCGGCGCCGAGCTCGGCCTCGGACCCGGCGCGATCGGCGGCCCAGAACTCCAGGCCATGACCGACGAGGAACTGTCGGCGGCCCTGCCCGAACTGCACGTGTTCGGACGCGTCACTCCACAGGACAAACTGCGGCTGGCCGACATCATGCAGAAGGACGGCGCCGTCGTCGCGATGACGGGGGACGCCGTCAACGACGCCGCCGCGCTGAAGAAGGCCGACATCGGCGTGGCCATGGGCTCGGGCAGCGAAGTCACCAAACAGGCGGGCAAGATGGTGCTCACCGACGACAACTTCGGGACCCTGATCACAGCAATTCGCCTGGGCCGCAACATCTACGAGAAGATCGTGTCGTACATCCGGTACCAGATGTCGAAACTCTTCTCGCTGGTTCTGCTGTTCCTCGTCGCGAGCATCTTCAACATCAACGACGGGGTCGCACTCACGCCGCTGATGGTGCTCTTCCAGCACTTCTTCATCACCCTGTTCCCGGTGGCCGTCATCATGCTCGACCCAGCGCCGCCGGACCTGATGAACAAGCCGCCTCGCGACCGCGCGATGCCGATCGCGAACCGGCCGGCGTTTGTCCAGTGGTTGGCGTACGGGGTGCTGCAGTTCGCGCTCACGCTTGCCGCGATGCTCCTCGCCCCGGGCGAGATGAGCACGACCGAGGCGAACGTCCCCATGACGACGGCCTTCGTGGTGCTCTCGCTCGGTTCCGTCCTCGGGGGGCTCGCCATGCGGCGCGACCCGGAATCCGGACTCGTCCCTCCCGTCCTCGGCGCGCTCAAGATCCTGTCGGTCCCGATCGTCGTCACGGTGTTCGCGGTCGAGATCGGCTTCCTCCAGGACCTCCTGATGACGACGTCGTTGACGGGAGATCAGTGGCTCGCCTGCCTCGGCTGGTCGCTGATCGTCCCGATCGTCGTGGAGGCGGACAAGGCGCTGCGGCGTCGGCGTCGCCGCCGCGCGGCGCCGCTCCCGCCGATCCCCGCCGAGGTCGCCGTCGACCCGCAACGGGCCCGCGCCCGCTGACCGCGAACCATGTCCTGGCGAGAAGGTCTGGGCAGGTTGCCCGGGGTCGTGACGGCCCGGGGGTACCGCCGTGAGTGGCTGCGCGCCGACGTCACTGCCGGCCTCGTCCTCACCGCCCTGCTGATCCCCGCCGGGATGGGGTACGCCGAGGCCGCCGGGTTGCCCGCGTACGCCGGCCTCTACGCCACCATCGTGCCGCTCCTCGCGTACGCGCTGGTGGGGCCGTCGAAGATTCTCGTGCTCGGCCCGGACTCGTCGCTGGCACCGCTCATCGCCGCCGCGGTGCTGCCGTTGGCGGTGACCGGGGACCCCGACGAGGCGCTCGCCCTCGCCGGCGTGCTGGCCGTCCTCGTCGGGCTCATCCTCCTCGTCGGCGGGTTCCTGAATCTCGGCTTCGTCACCGAGCTGCTCTCGAAGCCCATCCGGCTCGGATACCTCAACGCGATCGCGCTCATCGTCGTGGTCGGTCAGCTGCCCAAGCTGCTCGGGATCTCGGTCGACGCGTCCGGGGTGCTCGGCGAGATCGCGGAGATCGGGCAGGCCGTGGTCGGCGGGGAGGTCGATCCCCTCGCCGCCGCGGTCGGCATCGGCTCGCTGGCCGTCATCGTCGGGTTCCGGGTGTGGCTCCCCGCAGTGCCCGGGGTGCTGGTGGCCGTGGTCGGGGCGATCGTGCTGTCCGCCTCGGCGGGACTCACCGACGACATCGGGATGGTCGGTGCGCTGCCGAAGGGGTTGCCGCTGCCGACCGTCGGCGGTGTCGACTGGCAGGACGTCGGGCACCTGATCGGGCCCGCGGCCGGTATCGCCCTGATCGCGTTCGCAGACAGCGGCGTGCTCTCGCGCACCTTCGCCGCCCGGCACGGGGAGGACGTGAACGGCAGCACCGAGATGAAGGCGATCGGGGTCGCCAACGTGGCCGGCGGGCTGTTCGGCGGCTTCCCGATCTCGGCGAGCGGGTCCCGGACCCCGGTGGCCGAACAGAGCGGCGCCCGCACCCAACTGGCCGGCGTCGTCGGCGCCCTCGCGGTACTGCTGTTCGTGCTCGTCGCGCCCGGGGTCACCGCCTACCTACCCGATGCCACCCTCGGGGCCGTGGTGATCGTCGCGGCCACGGCGCTGGTCGACGTGCGCGGCATGGTCCGGATGTGGCGCATGAGCACCGTGGAGTTCGGCCTCGCGGCGGCGGCGTTCCTCGGGGTGGCGCTGGTGGGCGTGCTGCAGGGCATCCTCGTGGCGATCGGGCTGTCGTTCGTCGCGGTGGTCGCGCAGGCCTGGCAGCCGTACCGCACCGAACTCGTCGAGACGACGGACCGCCCGGGCTTCCACGACGTCGTGCGGCACCCCTCCGGGGACCGCATCCCCGGACTGGTGCTGGTGCGGTTCGACGCGCCACTCTTCTTCGCGAACGGCCAGATATTCGACGAGTACGTGCGGTCGGTGGTGGCGAAGGCCCCGACCCCGGTCGAGTGGGTGGTCGTCGCGGCCGAGCCGATCACCGGACTCGACACCACCGCCGTCGACGAACTCGTCGACCTCGACACGTACCTGGAGGGCAACGGGATCCGGTTGGCGTTCGCCGAGATGAAGGGCCCGGTCAAGGACCGGCTCATCCGGTTCGGGCTGGGCGAGAGGTTCGACGCGACGCACTTCTACCCCACCGTCGAGGCCGCCGTGAGCGACTTCCGGGCTCGCAGCCCCGGGCACTCGGCCGACAGCTGACGGCCGGCGCGACCGGGAGGTTCAGCCGCCCGACCCGGATCGGGAGCCGGCGCGAGGCCGGGACGCGATCTGCCACAGTCGAACCCAGTCGAAGGCAGGCGCGGAGGTACGCACCCCGGGTCGCGTCCTGGGAACCTGTACCCGCAGGGCGCCGGGTTCGACGGTGCACCGCACCGGGGTACGGAGCAGCAGGGATTCGCCGTCGACCCCCACCGGGATCTCCGGGGTGTCGGCGTCGACGACCACCTCGGCCGCCGTCAGCTGCGTCAGACCCTGAACTCGGGTGCGGCGCAGCAGGCCGACCGCCTGGCGCGTGTTCGTCACCGTCAGCGCGACCGCACCGAGGACGCCGCGGTCGAGACGGTCCCGGTGGCTCAGTCCCGCGAGGTCGCTGTTGCCGTAGGGGTTGTTGCTCACCAGGACCGCCTGCGGTCCGGTCACCACCGTGTCGCCGATTCGCGCGACGAGTCGAGGCCCGGTGTGTCCGGTGAGCAGATCCGGGAGCAGCCCCAGCACGGTGCCCGTCTTGTCGTCCCGGTAGGCGGGGCTTCGGACGATTTCGGCGTAGACGCCGAACGAGGCGTTGTTGACGAAGGTGCGGCCGTTGATGGTGCCGAGGTCGACGCGAAGCTCGACGCCGTCCCGGATCGCGTCCAGTGAACGGGTCGGATCGGTGCGGTCGAGGCCGAGGTCCATCGCGAAGTGGTTGCGGGTTCCGGCGCTGATCACCAGGAACGGCAGTCGGTGTTCGGCGGCGACCGCTGCCACCAGCGCCTGGGTCCCGTCCCCGCCCGCCACCCCCAGCAGGTCGGCGCCGTCGGCCACCGCCTGGCGCGCCAGCGCGGTGACGTCGACAATGCCGGGTCCCTCGAGCAGCGCGACCTCGGCGCCCAGTTCCTCGGCCCGGCGCACCAGGTCGAACTTGGCGACCTTCCCCCCGCCGGAATGCGGGTTCATGATCAGGAACGGGTGTTGTGGTGGCGGCGCGGGCAACTCCGGCATGGCGGCCTCCGAGCGTCCGCCGCGCAGGGCGGCGCGGGCGCACACGAGGGACAGCAGCCCCAGCGCGTACGCGACCAGCACCTCCAGCAGCAGGCCGGCGCGGACGAACATGGCCAGGACGGCGATCGGTGCGAGCACCGCCACGCCCAGGGAGATCCACCTCGCCGCCCCGCGGCGGGTGAGGAACCAGTACAGGGCGGCCACCGTGACCACCACACCGCCGACCCCGACGACGACCAACCCCACCGTGCCCAGTAATCCGGCGGACAGCACGGGCACCGCCGCCGCGCCGAACGCACACACCAGCGCCGCCCACGCCCACCAGCGCCGGGCGCCGTCCCCGGTGACCACCTGTTCGACCGACGGATACTCGGACATCTGATCGGGCCTTCCCGGCGGAGGTGCGACTTGCCGTCTGGTTCATCATCCACCCGGAGGGGGACGATCACAGCGGTATTGCCGACGCCCCGGAACGTAGCCGGCGTCTACTGACACCGCCGCGAGGCCGGAGACGTCAGGACGCCAGCTGCCGCCACAGGAACTCGTAGGTCAGCGCGGACTTGAACGCCTGCTGCGCGTTGTCCGCGGCGCCGCCGTGCCCGCCCTCGATGTTCTCGTGGTACCAGACCGGATGGCCCTGTTCCTCGAGCAGCGCGGCCATCTTCCGCGCGTGCCCGGGGTGCACCCGGTCGTCACGCGTCGAGGTGGCGATCAGGACCGGCGGGTAGGCGCGGTCCGGGTCGGTGTTCTGGTACGGCGAGTACTGCGAGATGAACTCCCACTCGGCCGGGTCGTCGGGGTCGCCGTACTCGGCCATCCAGGACGCGCCGGCCAGCAGCAGATGGTAGCGCCGCATGTCCAGCAGCGGCACCTGGCACACGATGGCACCGAAGAGTTCGGGGTACCGCGTGAGCATGACGCCCATCAGCAGCCCGCCGTTGCTGCCGCCGTGTGCTCCGAGTTGCGCGGCGGTGGTGATCCCGCGCGCGACCAGGTCGCGCGCGACCGCGGCGAAGTCCTCGAATGCCTTGTGTCGACCGGCCTTGAGCGCCTGGGTGTGCCAATCGGGGCCGTATTCGCCGCCGCCGCGGATGTTCGCGACCACGTAGGTGCCGCCGCGCTCGAGCCAGCCCAGGCCCAGGGCGCCGCTGTAGCCCGGCACCATCGAGTTCTCGAAGCCGCCGTAGCCGTACAGCAGGGTCGGCCCGGCCGGGGCGCCGTCGCGGCGGACCGTGAAGTACGGGACCGACGTGCCGTCGTCGGACGTGGCGAAGTGCTGTGTGACGGTGAGAGATTCGGCGTCGAAGAAGGTCGGCGCCTGCTTGAGCGACTCGACGGGCTCGCCGACGTAGCCGTGCAGCAGCGTGGCGGGCGTGGTGTACCCGCTGGAGTTGAGGAAGTACTCGTCGCTCTCGACCGGATCGACGTCGAGGACGTCGGTGGCGTTGAGCGCGGGCAGGCCCTCGAACGGCACGTCGGACCAGCCGTCGGGGTGCGGGGTGAGCACCCGCATCCGGGTCTGCACGTCCCGCAGGGTCACCAGCAGCAGGTGGTGGCGCGTCCAGACGGACTGCTCGAGTGAGGTGTGCGCGTCGGGTTCGAAGAGCACCGTCAGCTCCCGCGACCCCGCCAGGTAGTCGTCGTACCGCGCGGCCAGCAGTGTGCCCGAGGCGAATTCAAGATCCCCGACGGTCCAGGGGGAGCGGGTGCGGACCAGCAGCCACTCGCGGTGCACCGACAGCCCGGCGTCCTCGGGCGTATCGATCCGGACCAGGTCGCCGTCGCCCCGCAGTTCGAAGCGCTGTGAGGAGTAGAAGTCGACGGCGCGGTCGACGAAGTCCCGCTCGAAGCCGGGCGTGCGGTCGTGCCAGGCGGACACCGCCACGTCGGTCTGCTTGCCCTCGTAGACGGGCACCGCCTCGTCGACCGGGGTGCCGCGGCGCCAGCGTGCGGACACCCGCGGGTACCCGGAGTCGGTGAGGGAGCCGTCGCCGGTGTCGGTGCCGACGAACACGGTGTCGATGTCGATCCAGTCGACGTCGGACTTGGCCTCGGGCAGGAAGAAACCGCCCTCCTCGGGCGTCACGAACTCGCGTCGAACCAGGTCGAACTCGCGGATCACGGCGGCGTCGGCGCCGCCGCGCGAGAGGCTGATCAGGGCTCGGGTCTCGTCGGGCCGCAGTACCTGCGAGGAGGTCCACACCCAGTTCTCGCCCTCGGCCTCGGCCAGCGCGTCGAGGTCGCACAGCACGTCCCAACGCGGTGCCGCGGTGCGGTACTCGTCCATGGTGGTGCGCCGCCACAGCCCCCGCACGTGCGTACCGTCGCGCCAGAAGTTGTAGAGGAACTCGCCACGGCGGCGGACGTACGGGATCCGGGCGTCGGTGTCGAGCACCGCCCGGATCCGCTCCCGCAACCCGGCGAACTCGGCGTCGTCGGCGAATTCGGCGACGGTGCGGGCGTTGCGGGCGCGCACCCAGTCCAGGGCGGCGTCGCCGGTGACATCCTCGAGCCAGAGATACGGGTCGGTCATGTCGGACATTCTTGCAGTATCGGGCGATCGGCTAGCGTTCGGCGAATGACCGCGCCGAGCTATCCACTCTGGGAGCAGCACTGCTGCCTGCCGCTGCAGCCGAGCGCCTCGATCGGGGAGTTGCTGCGGTACCGCCGGCCGGCGGGCAGTTACCTCTCGGTCAACGTGGGGTACGCGCCGCAGTCGCTCGCCGAGGCGACCGGCATCGCCGAGAGCTTCCGGGACCAGGCGCGGGAGTACGACGCCGTCGAGCCGATTGCCACCCTCGCGGACGTGGACGCCGTGCGCGCCGGCGGTGGGATCGCGCTGGCCTTCGACCTCGAGGACTCCAACCCCCTGGACGGTGACCCGGCCAACCTCGCGCACTTCTACCGGCTGGGGGTGCGCTCGATGCTGCCCACCTACAACCACGCCAACGCGGCGGGCTGCGGGTGCCTCGACGCCACCGACACCGGACTGACCGGGTACGGCCGCGACCTGGTCCGCGAGATGAACGCGGTCGGGATGATGGTCGACGGCTCGCACTGCTCGGTCCGGACCGGTCTGGACCTGGCCGAGACCACGACGCGGCCGATGATCTACAGCCACTCCAACCTGCGCCGGCTGTGGGAGCACCCCCGCAACATCACCGACGAGCAGGCCCGCACCTGCGCCGAGACCGGCGGGGTGATCGGGATCAACGGTGTCGGCATCTTCCTCGGCGTCAACGGCCCGGACGACCACGCGCGCCGGCTGTCCGCGATGGCCGACCACATCGAGGCCGCCGTCGACCTGGTCGGCGTCGAACACGTCGGGATCGGGTCCGACTACTCGTTCGACCACGAGGACTTCCTAGTTGAGATCGCCACCCACTCGGAGTCCTTCTCCGCGGCGTACACCGCGTGGGGCCCGCTGCAGTGGGTGCCGCCGGAGGACACCCTGACCCTGGACCGGGTGCTGCGCGAGCGGGGGTTCGACGAGCCCGCGATCGAGGCCGTGTACGGCGGCAACTTTGCCCGCGTGGCCGCACAGGTGTGGTCTACCGGCGGGTAAGGAGACCGTCTCGGGACAGCGAATCGGGGCGGGACTACCCTGATGTCTCGTGACCTCACACTATGACGTCGTTGTCCTCGGTGCCGGTCCCGGTGGGTACGTCGCTGCTATCCGCGCGGCACAGCTGGGCCTGAAAACCGCCATCATCGAAGAGAAGTACTGGGGCGGTGTCTGCCTCAACGTGGGCTGCATCCCGTCCAAGGCGCTCCTGCGCAACGCGGAGCTCGCGCACATCTTCCACAACGAGGCCAAGACCTTCGGCATCTCGGGAGACGTGAGCTTCGACTTCGGAGCAGCCTTCGACCGCAGCCGGCAGGTAGCCGACGGCCGCGTCAAGGGCGTGCACTTCCTGATGAAGAAGAACAAGATCACCGAGTACGAGGGTCGCGGCAGCTTCACCAGCGCCAACGCCATCACGGTGA
This sequence comes from Rhodococcus tukisamuensis NBRC 100609, assembly GCF_001894985.1. GTDB lineage: Bacteria > Actinomycetota > Actinomycetes > Mycobacteriales > Mycobacteriaceae > Rhodococcus_G > Rhodococcus_G tukisamuensis. The sequence continues at coordinate 45,655 of NZ_BCXG01000001.1, forward strand.
CCAAGGCCGACGGCTCCACGGAGTCCGTCACCTTCGACAATGTCATCATCGCCACCGGCACCAAGACCCGCCTGCTGCCGGGCACCTCGCTCAGCGCGAACGTGGTGACCTACGAAGAGCAGATCCTCACCAAGGACCTGCCGGGCTCGATCCTCATCGTCGGTGCCGGCGCGATCGGCATGGAGTTCGCCTACGTCCTGCACAACTACGGCGTGAAGGTGACGATCGTCGAGTTCCTCGACCGCGCGCTGCCGAACGAGGACGCGGACGTCTCCAAGGAGATCGCGAAGCGGTACAAGAAGTACGGGATCGACATCAAGACCTCCACCGGGGTCCAGACGATCACCGACAACGGCGCCGCCGGCGTCACCGTCACCATGGCCAAGAACGGCAGCGACCAGGTCGAGACCGTCGTGGTCGACAAGGTGCTGCAGGCCATCGGCTTCGCCCCGCAGATCGAGGGCTTCGGCCTGGAGAACACCGGCGTCGCCCTCACCGACCGCGGCGCCGCCATCGCGATCGACGAGCGGATGCGCACCAACGTCCCCGGCATCTACGCGATCGGTGACGTCACCGCGAAGCTGCAGCTCGCGCACGTCGCCGAGGCACAGGGCGTCGTCGCCGCCGAGACCATCGGCAACGCCGAGACCCTCGAGCTGGGCGACTACCGGATGATGCCGCGCGCCACCTTCTGCCAGCCGCAGGTCGCGAGCTTCGGTCTCACCGAGGAGCAGGCCAAGGCGGAGGGCTACGACGTCAAGGTCGCGACCTTCCCGTTCACCGCGAACGGCAAGGCACACGGCCTGGCCGACCCGTACGGCTTCGTCAAGCTCATCGCCGACAAGACGCACGGCGAGCTGCTCGGCGGCCACCTCATCGGCCCCGACGTCTCCGAGCTGCTGCCCGAGCTGACCCTGGCCCAGAAGTGGGACCTGACGGTCAACGAGCTCGCGCGCAACGTCCACACGCACCCCACGCTCAGCGAGGCGCTGCAGGAGGCCATCCACGGCCTCGCCGGACACATGATCAACTTCTAGACCCCCACATACGCGAACGGCCCCGCCCCCTGTTGGGAGCGGGGCCGTTCGCGTTCGCGGAGGCACTTCGGGCCCGTGCGTGGTTTGCGGGTCCGGGGACCCGCAAACCACGCACGAGCGGCGGAGCCGCCTAGTGGATGCCGACGGGGGCCTCGTCGGGCAGGTCGCCCTTCTTGGCGCGGACCAGCACCAGCACCACCGGGGTGATGACGGCCAACAGGATTGCTGTCCAGGCGAAGACCGCGGAGTAGCCCGACACCTCGGCGCCGAAGAAGTAGTCGGTCAGCGAGTCGACGAAGTCCTGCACCGGCTGCGGCAGCAGGGCGATCTGGCCGGGGTCCGGGACAGTGGCATTCGCCAGGTCGGTCGGGACCATGGAGTCCGGTACGCCCTCGGGCGGCACCGGCGCCGCGTGGTCGGCCGTGAACGAGGCCTTTGCCGACGCGTAGACGGTGGTGAACAGCGCCGTGCCGAGCGCGCCGCCCACCTGCAGGGTGGCGTTGACCAGGGCGCTCGCGGCACCGGCGTCGTGATTCGGGACGCCGATCAGTGCCAGGTTCTGCATCGGCACCATCAGCAGTCCGAGCCCGAGGCCGAGGATCGCCAGGCCCGGGAACACGTGCGTCCAGTAGGAGCTGTGCACCTCGATCTGCGACAACATCAGCAGGCCGGCCGCCGCGACCACGGGGCCGGTCACCATCAGCGGCTTCGGCCCGATCCGGGTGGACAACTGCGCCGCCACCGTGGACGCGATCACGATGAAGAACGCCATCGGCAGGGAGCCGACGCCCGACATGACCGGGCTGAAACCGAGCACGATCTGCAGGTAGAACGTCAGGTAGAGGGTGGCGCCGAGCAGCGCCGAACCGACCAGCATCGAGCCGATCAGGGCCGCGCCGCGGTCGCGATGCCACGGAATGCTCAGCGGCAGGAGGGGGTTCGCGGTGCGGCGCTCCACCAGCACGAAGAGCGTGAGGAATGCCAGGCCCAGCGCGATGAACGCGATGGTGTCGGGCTGACCCCAGCCGTGCTCGGCCCGGGTGAAGCCGTAGACCAGCGAGCCGAGGCCGAGCGCGATCAGGACCGCGCCGGGCAGGTCGTAGCTGGTGTCACCGTGCGCCTTGGTCTCCTTGACGATCGGGACGGTGACGGCGATCGCGAAGAGGGCGATCGGGATGTTCACCAGCAGGCACCAGCGCCAGTCCACGTACTGCGTCAGGACGCCGCCGAGCAGCAGGCCGATGGCCGCGCCGCCGCCCGAGATCGCGCCGTACACGGCGAACGCCTTGGCGCGCTCCTTCTCGCCGACGAAGGTCGTGGTCAGGATCGACAGGGCGGCGGGGGCGAGCAGCGCCGCGAAGACGCCCTGGCCGGCGCGCGCGACGAACAGTTCGATGCCGGTCTGCGCGAACCCGCCGACGGCCGAGGCGACCGCGAAGCCGGCCATGCCGACGATGAACGAGCGCTTGCGTCCCCAGTAGTCGGCGATGCGGCCGCCGAGAAGCAGCAGCGCGCCGAACGCGAGCGCGTACGACGTCACCACCCACGCGCGGTCGAGGTCGCTGATGTTCAGGTCGGCCTGCGCCGCGGGCAGCGCGATCGAGACGATCGTGCCGTCGAGCACGACCATCAGCTGCGCGAACGCGACGATGCAGAGCACCAGCCAGCGCCGCTCGTGGTTGGGATTGTCGGAGGCCGGCCCGGCGGCGCTCTCGACGGTGGAGATGGTGGTCACGGGATTCCTCGGGGTCGGCGGTTACACGCCACGGCGATCGCACGGACGACCGGCCTGAAGCTACCGAGTCGCCCCGGGACGAGTCAAACGAAATAGTTCGTTCGGTTACGATCGTCACCATGGCAGCCCCGGACGTGAGTGCAACGAAACAGCGGATCCTCGACGCGGCGAGCGCCGAGTTCGGCACCTACGGGTTGGCCGGGGCGCGCATCGACCGCATCGCGTCGGAGGCGAAGGCCAGCAAGGAACGCCTGTACGCGTACTTCGGCGACAAGGTGGCCCTGTTCCATGCGGTGCTCGACGCCAACTTCGCCGAGGCCATGGAGAACCTCTCGTTCGACGGCGCCGACATGCCGGAGCACGCGGTCGCGCTGTTCGACGACATGCTCGCCAAACCCGACATCCAGCGAATGATGATCTGGGGCCAACTGCAGGGCGAGTCGACCCGGATGCGCGAACTGGCCGAGTCGCACCCGAGTTGGGAACGTCGAACCGGCTCGATCCGCCGGGCGCAGTCGGACGGCATCGTCGACGCCCGCTGGGAGCCGCGGGAACTGATCACCATGATGTTCGGCATCGTCTTCGGCTGGGTGGTGGCTCCCGGCGCCGACTGCAACGACGGCCTCGACGAAGACGCCCTCGCGCACCGCCGTGACGTGGTGCACGAGGCCGTCCGCCGGCTCTGCGCTCCCTGACCTGGTAGGCGCCTGCGGCGCTCGTACGAGCAGCGGAGCTGCCTAGCGGGCCAGGTACGCCCGCCAGCCGCCGAACTCGGTGATGTCGGTGGCGCCGGCCACCGAGTCGTGGGTGCAGCTGAACCCGACGACGGCCCGGCCGTCGGCCAGCTCGACGCGGGTGAGCGCCATCGGCGCGGGCAGCGCCGCGAGGAAGGTGCCGAGACCCGCGGTCGACACCCGGAACAGCTCGCCGAGGATCGGCGCGCCCAGCCCGGGTCCGCGGCGCACCAGGCCCGGCTTGGCCGGCGTGGTGTCCAGCGCGGCGAGCCGGTACGCGTCGGTGGTGGTGACGGTGCCCGCGAACCGTGCGCCGAGGTCCTCGAGCTGGAAGTGCAGCGGCTGCCCGCGCAGGTGGGCACCGAACACGGCGAGCTCGACGCCCTCGTCGGCCAGGGTGGGCGCGTCCACACCGGCGAGCCGGGCGGCCAGGTCGACCGCCACCTGGTCGTCGAAGGCAGGGACGACGAACGTGACGCCGAACGGGTCGCCGGTTGCGGTGTCGGCGCCGGGCACCGCAACCGCGGCCATGTCCAGCAGGTTGCAGAAGTTGGTGTACGTCCCCATCCGCCGGTTGATGCCGATCGGGTCCTGTCGCACCGCAGCGATTGTCGGGTGCTCCGTGGTTGTGGGTAGCAGCAGCGCGTCGAATCCCGCCAGCAGTTCGCGTGCCGCGGCCCGGGCGCGGGCGAGTGCGTCGAGGTCTTCGGCGAACTCGTGCCCGGTCGTGTTCGCGGCGGCGGCGACGATGGCGGCCACGGTGGGGTCGGCGCCGGCCGGGCCGGTGGCGAGGAAGGCCCCGACCGCGGCGTACCGCTCGGCCACCATCGCACCGTCGTAGAGCAGTCGGGCGGCGCCGAGGAGCGGCGAGATGTCGACGTGCTCGACGGCGGTGCCACTGCCGGCCAGGGCGGTCACGGTGCGCTCGAAGGCATCGCGGTAGCCGGGGCAGAGGGCCGCCAGGTCCTCCGGCCGAGGCACCGCGACTCGCGGCGCGCTGGGGGCCGCCAGCCGTAGGTCCGCGGGCCAGCGCCTGCTTCGCGGATCGCGCGGGTCCGGGGCCGCCATGATGCGGGCCGCCGTGACGGCGAGGTCGAGATCGGCCGCGAACACGGTGAGGCAGTCGTAGTCGACGCAGGCCGGCACGACGCCGTGGGTCGAGACCACCCCCATCGTCGCCTTGACCCCGACGATCCGGTTCAGGGCCGCCGGCACCCGGCCGGAACCGGCGGTGTCGGTGCCGATTCCGATGTCGGCGATGCCCAGCGCCACGGCCACCGCGGATCCCGAACTCGAGCCGCCAGACACCCGCTCGGGATCGACGGCGGACCGCACCGCGCCGTACGGACTGCGGGTGCCGACCAGGCCGGTCGCGAACTGGTCGAGGTTGGTCTTGCCGAGCACCACGGCGCCGCGGGCCACCAGGCGGGCGACCGCGCTCGCGGTGGCGTCGGGCCGGTAGGCGAACTCGGGGCAGGCCGCGGTGGTGGGCAGCCCCGCCACGTCGACGTTGTCCTTGACCGCCAGCAGCTGGCCGGCCAGTGGCAGCGGCTCGCCCGCGGCCAGGCGGGCCGCCACCGCGTCGGCCTCGGCGCGGACCTCCGCCTCTGGCCGCAGCGTGATCCACACCTCGGGCCGGTCCACCTCCTCGATCCGGCGGTACGCCGCGTCGACGCGGTCGGCGGGGGAGACGCCCGCGGCGCCGCGGGCGTCCCCGGTGCTGCCTGCGATGTCGATGCTCATGCCTGCACCCCTTCGATCTCGGCCTGTCCGATCACCGCGAGCGGGGTGCCCGGCTCGACCTTGTCGCCCGGTGCGACAAGGACCTTCAGGATCGTTCCGGATGCGGGACAGGGGACCGGCAGCTCCAGCTTCATCGCCTCGAGAACCAGCGCGCACCGTCCAGACTCGACCTGCATCCCCGGCTCGACCTCCACCCGCCAGACGCTGCCGACCATGGGTGCCTCGAGCACCACCGCGCCCGGCGGCAGGTCGGCGATCTCGGTCGCGGCCGGCTCCGGGGCCGGCACGAGTTCCACCCGGTCGAATTCGCCCGCCGCGCGCCAGGCGGCCTTCTCGGCCTCGAACGCCGCGGACTGCCGGGCTTCGAATGCCGCGATGGACTCCGCGTTCGCGTCCAGGAAGCTCAGGTGGTCCGCGAACGCGAAGGTGCCGTCGGAGACCTCGGCGTCGAAGCGTCCGGACGCCGCCTGCGCGCGGTACTCCGACAACTGCTCCGGGCTCACGGGCTCCCAGACGATGCGGTCGAAGAAACGGAACATCCAGGGCTTGTCCTGCTCGAAGGGCGGGTGCTGCCGGTAGCCCGACCAGATCGGCACGGTCCGCCCGATCAGCTGGTACCCGCCCGGCGACTCCATGCCGTAGACGCAGAGGTACTTGCCGCCGATCCCGACCGCGTCGGACGGGGTCCAGGTGCGTGCCGGGTTGTACTTCGTGGTCACCAGCCGGTGCCGCGGATCGAGCGGAACCGCCAGCGGCGCACCGAGGTACACGTCGCCGAGGCCGAGGACCAGGTACTGCGCGTCGAAGACGGCGTCACGCACCTCGTCGACGCTCGACAGACCGTTGACCCGTCGGATGAACTCGGTGTTCGACGGCAGCCAGGGCGCCTCGTCGCGGACGCCGTTCCGGTACCTGTCGATGGCCTCGGCGATGGACGGGTCGTCGAAGGAGAGCGGCAACCGGACCGTCCGGCTCGGGACCACGAGGTCGCCGGTCAGCGGCAACGAGTCCTCGATGTCCTGCAACAGTCCGAGCAGGCGGTAGGCCGGCAGCACGTCCGGGTCGAAGTGCAGGTGCAGCGACCGCACGCCCGGTGTGACGTCGATCAGGCCCGGGATCCGTTGCCGCGTCAGCTCTGTCGCGAGCACGTGGACGCGCATGCGCAGGCCGAGATCGAGTTCCATCGAGCCGTACTCGACCAGGATGTTGTCGTCCCCGCCGCGAAGGTACGCCACCTCCGGACGGTCCGGGAGCCGCGGCGAGCTGCCGAGCATGCCGCCGTCGCTGCCGGTCGCCCGCAGTTCGGCCGGCGGAAGGTCGAGCGCCCGTACGGAATCCGACCCCCGCAGCGCCGCCGCGCCGGCGTCGGTGACCGGGACGAAGCGGACCTCGTCGCCGGGGCGGATCTGGCCGAGCTTCCAGCGGTGCGCCCGCGTCACGGTGAGCGGGCAGGCGAAACCGCCGAGGCTGGGGCCGTCGGGCCCGAGCAGGATGGGGGTGTCCCCGGAGACGTTGAGGGCGCCGACGCTGTACGGGTTGTCGTGCAGGTTCGACGGGTGCAGGCCGGCCTCGCCGCCGTCCGCTCGGGACCAGGTGGGCTTGGGTCCGTCGAGGCGGATCCCGGTGCGGTTGGCGTGCGTCTGCACCCGCCAGGTGGTCTCGTAGAACTGCGTCATGTCGGACTCGGTGAAGTACGACGGCGCCGGCTGCGGTCCCTCCGTCACCGCGAGGTGCCAGGTGTGCGTGAGGGTGGGCCGGCTGTCCGGCGGAACAGGTTGTGGCGCAGTGAGTCCTGCGGTGTCCTCGAACAGGCCGAGGACGTCGCCGGTGGCGACCGCCTTGCCCGTGACGCCGCCGAAGCCGCCGAGGGTGAAGGTGGACGCGCTGCCGTGGAAGAGCGGCGCGTTGATGCCGCCGCGGATTGCGACGTAGGTCCGCAGGCCGGTGTCGGTGGGGGTCCCGACGTCGAGGACGGTGCCCGCCGGCACGTTCACCGGCACCCACATCGGCACGCTCACGCCGTCGACGGTCACCGGGGCCTGCGCGCCGGTGACGCACACGAGCGTGTCGTCGGAGAACCGGAGCGCGGGGCCGAGCAGGGTGCACTCGAGGCCGGGTGCACCCGCCGGGTTCCCGACCGCGGTGTTGGCCAGTTGGAACGAGAGGTCGTCCATCGGGCCGGACGGCGGGATGCCCACCTCCCACAGACCGATCCGGCCGGGATGGTCCTGCACGGTCGTCATGGTCCCGGCCCGCAGCACGTCCGCGCGCAGCCCGGTCGGGCGCAGCCCGGTCAGCGATGCGGTGGTGTGGGTGGCGTCGAGAACCGTTGTGTGCGTGCAGATCCGGCGCAGCTGCGGCAGGTTTGTCTGGACGCCGAAGATGCGCGTCTCGGCCAGGGCCGCACCGAGGGCGGCGAAGGCCCCCGACCGCGTCGGCGAGGCCGTGATCACCTTGGCGAGCAGGGGGTCGTAGTGCGAGCTCACCTCGGTGCCGGTGTCCACCCAGGTCTCGACGCGGGTGTGGGCGGGGAACTCGACGCTGGTCAGCCGACCCGCGCTGGGCCGGTAGTCGTGGCCGGGGTCCTCCGCGTACACGCGGGCCTCCACCGCACAGCCGGTGATTGCGGGGCCGGAGTCCGGGAGCCCGTCGAGTATGGCGCGATCGCCCCGCGCGAGTCGCAGCATCCAGGCCACCAGGTCGACGCCGGTGACCTCCTCGGTGACGGGGTGCTCGACCTGCAGTCGGGTGTTCATCTCCAGGAAGGACGCCTCGCCGCGGGCGACGTCGTAGACGAACTCGACGGTGCCGGCCGAGCGGTAGTCCACCGACGACGCCAGCCGCCGCGACGAGCTGAGCAGTTGCTCGACCACGTGCTCGGGCAGCCCCGGCGCGGGGGCCTCCTCCACGACCTTCTGGTTGCGTCGCTGCAGCGAGCAGTCCCGGGTGCCGAGGCTGACGGTGCGGCCAAGCCCGTCCCCGAACACCTGCACCTCGACGTGCCGAGCATCCGCGACGAACCGTTCGAGAAACACTCCGCTGGAGGAGAAGTGGGCCTGCGCCAGGCGCTGGACGCGCTCGTACGCGGCGCGCAGCTCGTCAGCACCGTGGCAGGCCTGCATCCCGATGCCGCCCCCGCCGCCGACGGCCTTGAGCATCACGGGGTAGCCGATGTCCGTTGCGGTCGCGAGGGCATCGGACACCGACGCGAGCAGTCCGCTGCCGGGTACCAGCGGCACCCCGACCGCGCGGGCCGCCTCGCGCGCGGTGTGCTTGTTGCCGAACACCCGCAGTTGGTGTGGGGTGGGTCCGACGAAGGCGATCCCGGCCTGTTCGGCGGCCTCGGCGAAGGCGTCGTTCTCGGACAGGAAGCCGTATCCGGGGTGGATGGCGCCCGCGCCGGTGGCCAGGGCCGCCTCGATGACGGCGTCGGACCGCAGGTAGGACTCGGCGGCCGGTGCGGGGCCCAGACGCACCGCGACGTCCGCCATCTCCACGTGCGCGGCCGCGGCGTCGGCGTCGGAGTACACCGCGACCGTCTTGAGTCCGAGGATGTGCGCGGATCTCATGACGCGGCAGGCTATTTCGCCTCGATTGGCGACCAGGAGCGTGTCGAAGGAATACTCGGCCGGCGATGCATTCACCCTTGTGGACATGCATGTATACGCTAGGCAGAGGGTGTTTCGCCCAGATTGCACGCCGTAAAGCGTGAGTTAGCAAGACCTCTCAGAAGTCGCGGTCGATCCGCAGGGTGTCGATGGTGGTGGCCAGTCCGTCGTACTGCGTGACCAGCAGGCAGAATTCGATCATCCGGCGGTCGTCGAAGTGCGCGGCCAGCGCGGCCCAGGCAGGGTCGCCGAGATTCTTGGTGGCGACCAGTTCGTCCACCGCCGTCATCAGCGCGCGGTGCCGCGGATCCCAGCCCGCCGCCTCGGGACCGGTGAGCACCCGCCCGAGGATCTCGGGGGTGACGCCGGCCCGGCGTCCGAGCCGGATGTGGTGGTCCATCTCGTACTGGCACCCGCGCAGGTGTGCCACCCGCAGGATCACCAGTTCGGTCTCGTGCCGCGAGATCCGGCCGCCGGGCATCAGTCGGCCGGAGTAGTGCAGCCAGCCGCGGAACAGGCCCTTGGTGCGGCCCAGCGTGCTGAAGATCTTCGCGTCCTCGGCGCCGGAGGCAAGGGTCAGCACCCGCCAGATCACCCAGTTGACCGGGCCCAGCTCCCGGAACCGTCCCGGCGCGACTCGCGGCGTCACGGTCGCCGGCGTCCCGGGCGCCGCGGAACCTGGCGATTCGGAGTTCGGTGTCGCGTTGCCAACTGTCACAGTGCCCCTTCGTGTGCCGATCGCGCCCGGGCGGGGACGAGATGGGTTGCCTGGTGCGCGAGCATACGCACGGAGATGGCCCCGGGGACGCGGCGCGGCGCGTAGATGCGGGTCTTGCGGGCGGCGATACCCCGTTCGAACGCGTCGATCACCACCGAGACGGGCGATCCCGCCGTGCCCGAGCCGCCGCCGGCGACCGCGCCGTCGAACGAGATCTCGGTCCGGTCGGTGTCGATCTCGCCGAGGTGGGCGATGCCGACCCGGGTCCCCAGCGGGCGCATCTCCAGGCGGAAGGCATTGCCGAGGGCCTCGGCCCCGGCCCGGGTCGCGGAGTACGCGCCGCGCAGCGGGAGCCGGTTGGCCCTGGGGGTCGACGCGACCACCAGCGCGTAGCCGGCGGGGTGACCGATGTGCGGGCCGGCCGCGCGGAGCGTGAAGTAGGTGCCCATCAGGTTGACCTCGACGGCGCGTCGCATGATCTCGGGGTCGCCGTCGACGAGGCTGAGCGGGGCGCCGACGCCGGCGTTGGCGACCACCACGTCCAGCCCGCCGAGACGCTCCGCGAGGTGCTCGACGGCGTCCTCGACCTGCCGCTGGTCGCGCACGTCGCAGTGCCGCCACGGGGCCCGGCCGTTCGCGGTGGCGACCTGTTCGAGGAGTTCGGGTTCGAGCCCCAGCAGCGCCACCCGGGCACCGCGCTCGTGGAGTCGGCGGGCGAGGCCGGCACCGATGCCGCGGGCCGCGCCGGTGATCAGCACCCGTCGCCCGGTCAGGTCCGCCTCGAGGTTGCGTGCCATCTGCTCAGTCCCCACGTCTTGCCACCGATAGGCCCAACGTCTTGCTACCGATTGGTAGGGAAACGCTAACACCGGGGTGGGGTGACCGGGGAGAATCCGTCAACTAATTGGCAGGGGCGGCGACGGGCGGGGTATGCCACCGCAGTGTCGCCCGTCACATTGCGGTGGCATACCCTCCACGAACACGACATTTCAGGTAACACGCCACACAGGAGCAGCCCATGCTGAGCACGATGCAAGACGCACCCCTGTCCATCGCCCACCTGCTGCGCCACGGCAGCACGGTGCACGGCGACGCCGAGGTCGTGACCTGGACCGATTCGGGCGCCCGCCGGGTGAGCTACGCGCAGGTCGGCAGGCGGTGCGCCGCCCTGGCCCACGCGCTGCGCGGGCTCGGCGTCACGGGCGACGAGCGGGTGGCCACGTTCATGTGGAACAACTCCGAGCACCTCGAGGCGTACCTGACGGTGCCGTCGATGGGCGCGGTGCTGCACACCCTCAACATCAGGCTCTTCCCCGAGCAGTTGGTGCACGTGGCCAACCACGCGGAGGACCACGTGATCATCGTGGACCCGACGCTGATCCCGTTGCTCGCCCCGCAGCTGCCCCAGCTGACCACCGTCAAGCACGTGATCGTCACGGGCACGTCGACCGCGGGACTCGAGGCGCCGGCCGGCGTGCAGGTGCACACCTACGAGGGCCTGATCGAGGGGCAGCCGGAGGAGTTCGACTGGCCCGAGGTGGACGAGCGCAGCGCCGCCGCGATGTGTTACACCTCCGGCACCACCGGTGACCCGAAGGGCGTCGTGTACTCGCACCGTTCGATCTACCTGCACTCGATGCAGGTGTGCATGAGCGACGGTCCGAACCTCGGCCAGGGCGACCGGGCGCTGGCCGTGGTGCCGCAGTTCCACGCGATGTCCTGGGGACTGCCCTACGCCGCGTTCATGATCGGCGCCTCCCTGCTCATGCCGGACCGGTTCCTGCAGCCGGCTCCGCTCGCCGAGTTCATCGCCGCCGAGCGTCCGACCTTCGCGGCCGCGGTGCCCACCATCTGGCAGGGGCTGCACCTCTACCTCGAGCAGCACCCGCAGGACATCTCCTCGATGCAGGAGGTGCTGATCGGCGGTGCCGCGGTGCCGCCGGCGCTGATGCATGCCTTCGAGGACGAGCACAACGTGTCGGTCCTGCACGCGTGGGGCATGACCGAGACCTCGCCGCTGGGCTCGGTCGCGCGGCCGCCCGTCGACGCCACGGGCGAGGCGATGTGGAAGTACCGGTACAGCCAGGGCCGTTTCCCGGCCTCGGTGCAGGCGCGCCTGGTCGACGACGAGGGCAAGGTGGTGCCGAACGACGGCAAGAGCATCGGCGAGCTCGAGGTGCGCGGGCCGTGGATCACCGCGTCCTACTACGGCGTGGACGCCGCCGACAAGTTCGACGACGGTTGGCTGCGGACCGGCGACGTCGGCACCATCACCCCGGACGGCTACCTGGCGCTGTCCGACCGCACCAAGGACATCATCAAGTCCGGCGGCGAGTGGATCTCGTCGGTGGATCTCGAGAACGCGGTGATGGGGCACCCCTCGGTGGCCGAGGCGGCGGTGATCGGTGTGCCGGACGAGAAGTGGGACGAGCGGCCGCTGGTCGCGGTCGTGTTCCGTGAGGGCAGCGACGCCACCGTCGCCGATGTGCAGGCGTTCCTTGCGGACAAGGTCGCCAAGTGGCAGCTGCCGGAGAACTGGGCCGTCGTGCAGGAGGTGCCGAAGACCAGCGTCGGCAAGTTCGACAAGAAGCGGATCCGCTCCGACTACCAGGACGGCGCACTGACCGTGACGCGGCTGTAGGTCGCGGGTGGGGAGGGGCGGTGGTGCCGGCAGGCATCACCGCCCCTTTGCGTTTGCCCCCTTTGCGTTTGCCCCCTTTGCGTTTGTCGCGGACGAATCGGGGTATGCAGATCGAACAGGGTCCCCCGAGACCCGCGGCGATTGGAGTTCGTCATGATCATTCTCGGCGTCATCTTGCTCATCCTCGGGTTTGTGTTCGGCATCCCGGTCCTGTGGACCATCGGAATCATCCTGCTCGTCGTCGGACTGATCCTGATGCTGCTGGGTGCGGCCGGCCACGCGGTGGGCGGTCGGCGGCACTACTACTGACGCCACCGCCTACTTCTGAAAAGGGCTGTCCACGCTGTGGGTGGTCATGCTGGGTGTCGAGCGGCAATCGTCCCAGTTCGCAGTACCCTCAGCCGTGCGTGGTGAAGTGCGGAATCGAGTAGCCACTCGACCGATCAGGCGATGGAGTGCACATGGCAAATGACGATGGGCAGGGGATCGCTGTGATGTATTCCGGTGCCCCGGTAGAGCTCTGCGTCATCGCCGACTTTGCGCAGTTGCCGGTTCTCCGCGCGATGGCCGAAACCATCGCGGTACTGGGCGAGTTCAACCTCGACGAGGTCAGCGACATCAAACTGGCCGCCGACGAGGTGTGCACGGACCTGATCAAGGACGCACAGCCCGGGGCCCAGCTGACCTGCCGCTACGAGTTGACCGGCGGGGTGCTCCGGGTACGGGTGTCGACGACTACGCGCGGGGAGCGGATGCCCAGTGAGGAGAGTTTCGGCTGGCACGTGCTGCGGGTGTTGACCGATTCGATCTCCGTCACGCACACACCCCTCGGCAAGGCCGGGTATCGCAGCACTGTCGAGTTCGACAAACTGAGGGGTGGCGACATTTAGTGGCGAATGGTTCGGGCGGTGGTCCCGGCCGGCGTGTCGCCCCGTCCGACGAATACAGCGACGTGACAGTGCTGTTCGAGCGAATGAACGGCGACGACGCTGATTCGGCGTTGCGCGACGAGATCGTGTCCCGTTGTCTTCCGCTCGCCGACCACATCGCGCGACGATTTCGAAACCGCGGCGAACCGTTCGACGACCTGCTCCAGGTCGCCAGGCTGGGTCTGGTCAATGCGGTCGACCGATTCGATGTGACCCGTGGGTCGGACTTTCTCTCCTTCGCGGTACCAACGATCATGGGCGAGGTGCGGCACCACTTCCGTGATGCGGGCTGGGCAATGCGGGTGCCGCGGCGGATGAAGGAACTTCATCTCAGCATCGGGAGGGCGGTTGCCACCCTGTCGCAGCGGCTCGGCCGCGCCCCGTCGGCGCGCGAGATCGCAGCGGAACTCGGAACAGGCGAAGCCGAGGTGGCCGAGGGACTGATCGCGGGCAGCGCCTACCGGGCGATTTCCATGGATACGACGGCGGGCGACCAGGAAGACGACGTCTCACTGACGGACACCCTCGGCGTGGAGGACCCGGATCTCGAGAAGGTCGAGAACTTAGCCTCGATCAAACCGGTTCTCGCCAGGCTGCCCGATCGCGAACGCACCATCCTCACCCTCCGGTTCTACGGATCCATGACCCAGAGTCAGATTGCCGAGCGCATGGGCATTTCGCAGATGCACGTCTCCCGAATCCTGGCGAAGACCCTCGAGTTGTTGCGCGAGGAGCTGACCGAGAACTGAGGACGACGGACGTCCGCCCGGCCGTGTTCTTCACTGACGACCGGGCGCCGCAGGGTCAGTCCTTGAAGGCGTCCTTGACCTTCTCGCCGGCCTGCTTCAGGTTGCCCTTCGCCTGATCCTTGTGACCCTCGGCCTCGGTGTCCTTGTCTCCGGTGGCCTGCCCGACCTTCTCCTTGGCCTTGCCTGCCAACTCTTCGGCCTTGTTCTTCGCCTTGTCGACGGCGCCCATGGGTTTCTCCCTTGTGTGTTGACCCGGCCGCGGGTTCGCGAACGGTCGGCCGCGTCGAAACCATCTTCGCGAGGCGGCCAGAGTCTCCGGATACCCCGCCCGGCGGCATCCAACCGTTCTCGGTGGGATTCGTTGTCACTGCTCGCCGGCGACGCCGTCGTCCCGGTGATGCAGGCGGCTCGACGTCGACTGTGCGGCGTCTTTCGCGGCGTCCGCCAGGTTCCGGGCCGCCTGCCGTGTCGCGTCGGCGGCCGACGAGTCGGCGGCTCGGTCGAGGACCTCGTGGGCCTTGGCAGGCAGGTCGACTTCCCGCAGCCGCTCCCTGGCCTCCGGGACGTGCTCCTTGACCGACTGGGCGACGGCGTGACCGGCCTCGACCGCAACCTCACGCGCGCGTCTGGTTCCGTCGACTGTCGCTCCGATGGCTGCGCCTGTTGCGGCGCCGATGATCATTCCGATCCATAGTTTGCGCATGGCCTTGTCGTACCCCTTCGGCTTCGTGTGGAAATGCGGCTGATTCGTGAGTGGTCCTACGGGCGTCCGTCGGGGTTGGACCGGCTGTCGGTGCCCGGACTCCGGGTCTCGGTTCCACGGGGGGCCTCAGATCCGGGTGATGCGTTGCCCGACTCGGGATCCGGTGACTTGATGTCCGGATCGATCTCGTCCGCGCGTTGCCACTTCTTGTCCAACTCCTCGCGGGACGCGGCCGCCTCGGAGCTGTGTGCGCCGGCGCGTTGTTGCAGGCGATCGGCTTCGGCTGCCTTGGCGTCGGCTTCGGCTGCCGCCGCGCGGGCCTTGGCGTCGGTCTCCTCGGCCAGTGCCTCACGTTGTCCGACCTCGAACGACTCCTCCCGCGCCTGGTCCCGGATGTTCGCGGCTTCGCCGCGGCGATGTTCTGCGCGTCGGTTGGCCAGCGCCCAGACGGCCAGGGCCACGATCACTACGACCACGACCGCGACGACGATCCATACGACGGTGTTTGTGGTGTCCATTTCGGCTCCTCAACTCGGGATTTCTTCAGTGGGTGTGGACTTCACCGGACATTGCGCCCGGCGGTACTCGCCGAGTTCGTCGTTCCAGTTGCAGGGAGAGCCCGAGTTTCTCGGCTGCCGCGGCCACCTCGGTGTTGCACAGTCGGGGCTGCCCGGTGTCCGGGCCGACGAGGAGGAACTCTTTCTCGACTCCGACGGACGGACAGGTGGCACCGGCGCTCCGCACGTCCGGTCCGGGCGTCTGCTCAATGCTCATACTCGAGGTTGCCCGCCACAGCGCCCGGCAAACCCCCCCGCCGCAGTGCCCGCCAAACCACGGCGCACGCCGAACGCGGGTTTCGGGGCCCCAGGGGTGGGCATCCGTCGCGTACACCGTTCGGTAGTCGCAAGGGGGATGAAGTGGACCGGACCGCATCGTTCAACTCCTCCCCGTCGATACCGGAGGCGGACCCGCTGCCGCCCCGAATTTGCGTGCTCCCGGGGGTCTACCGCCCACAACAGGACACCCGCCTGATCGCGTCGGTGCTCGCGGCGACCTCGCTCTCCGCGGGAAGTCGGGTGCTCGACTTCTGCACGGGTAGCGGCGCCCTGGCCATGGTCGCCGTCCGGTCGGGAGCGGCTCACGTCACGGCCGTGGACACCTCGGCGCGGGCCGTCGCGGCCGCCTGGATCAATGCCCGCCTGCGGGGCCTGCCGATCCGGGTCCGACGAGGTGGCCTGGTGGCAGCGGCCGAGGCGGGGCCGTTCGACCTGGTCGTGTCCAACCCGCCGTACGTGCCCGGCCCCGAAGGCGCCCTGTCCGGCCCGGCTGGGCACTCCGCCCGCTGGGACGCGGGACGAGACGGCCGCGCCGTGCTCGAGCCCTTGTGCGCCGCCGCCGCCGAACTGCTCCGGCCGGGCGGATCCCTCCTGGTCGTGCACTCCCACGTGTGCGGAGTCAGCCGCACCCTCTCACGCCTGCGCGGCGGCGGACTCGATGCCGCGGTGGTGGCGCGCAGCCGTGTCCCGTTCGGCCCCGTGATGCGGCGACGGTCCGCATACCTGCAGACCCACGGCTACTGCCGGCCCGGCCAGGACTGGGAGGAACTGGTGGTGATTCGTGCCTGCAAACCCGCGTGACGTCGAAACTCCCGACAGCGCCGACTATCCGGAGTGGGACTCCCCGGCGGTCGAGCGGCTTCGCCGGGTGCGAGGTGGCCCGGCGTTGGTGCGGGGGCCGGTGCGGATAACCCTGCCCGACGGAAGGATCGTGACCTCCGACCGGTTCGTGGTCGCGATCTGCATGTGCCGGCGCAGCGGAATCTATCCCCTCTGCGACACCAGTCACCGGCGCTGCCGGCCCCACTGAGCCGTGCCTCACCGAGCCGTTCAGTGCATCTCCGCTCAGCGCATCAGGTGATTGTCCGACCGGTGTGGACCGCTCACGGGAAGCAGGGTGCTGGCACCGCGTTGCCACTTCTGCATCAGATATGCGGCCAACCGGTCCTCGAGCAACTCGGTGGCCTGAACGCCGAACACCACGTCGGCAGCCAGTTCGGGCTCGCTTTCGAGGAGCGCGCCGACGACGTCGTCGCGCAGGACCTGTTCGTGCACGGCATCGGCCTCGACATGCTCAGTGTAGAAACGGATGCACTCCTCCGGGGCCTGCATTCGCTCGAGCGCGGCGACCAACCGACCGGCGCTGGGCGGTGTGGTGATCTCGACCGCGGCGAAGTGCCCGACCAGCGCCCCGCGCAGGGCCCGGTGCAGCCCGTACAGCGACATCAGATTGACGATCGCCAGCGTCTCCGGGGGGACCTCGTCGAGATAGCCGAGATAGCGGTGGTCGAGTTCGGCGGCCCGGAGCAGGTCCTCGAAGAGAGTGGCATGCATCCGTTCGGGCCGCCCGGCGCCGAACTCGTCGTACTCGACCGCGACAAACGCGCACTTCGCGCGGCCCTCCAGTCGAGGGATGGCCCAGGCCTGCGGATCGGCCTCCTTGAGCTGATAGATCGATCGATGTACGAAATACTCCCGCATCTGGTCCCACGTGCCCTCCTCCAGGAGGTAGCGCGAGACACCCGCACCGCCGGGCGGCTCGGTGGCGGCGGCGTCCAGTGCCGTCTCGGCGTCCGCACCGCCTGCCACCTCGTCGCGAACACGCGCCAGGAAGAGGCGCTCCATTTCTCCGCGCAGCCGGATCAGGTCGGGATCCCATTCCCACTCGGGGTCGACCCCGGCGAAACCCCGGTAGTGGATTTCGTAGCAGACCTGCAGTGCGAGTTGAAGATCCCCGCCGAGAGGGTGGGCGTGGCCGACGGCGGGTGGCAGGCGAGTCGACGCGCTCCGGTCGCCGGAGAGCGCGGTGACAATCGCGCACGATATCGGCCCTCGCGGCATGGGTAGCGTCGCAGACATGGCTCGGGGATACCACGGGCGGGCGAGACGAAACCTCATCTGGCGGCAGGCAGGTCCTTGCCTAAGGCGATGTGACCTCCGAGCGCGCCACGACGCGTACCCGGTCAGCGCGATCTCCTTGGAATCGCCCTGCCGGCGCAGGTCCTCGTAGAGCTCCTGTCCTTGAGATGTGGATCGGATCCCTTGCGAGGCATGGCGGTCCTCCTTCGGTCGAGACGGATTGGGTGGTGTGGTCCCCGTGTGCCCAACCTCGCGCGGCGGTACACATCGTCAGCGACTCGCGTTCGTGGCGCTTGCCCCCGACGCATTGAAGGGTCGACGGGTTTGTTGAAGGTAGGCGCCGGGTACTCCCGAGGAGCACGAAACGGACAACCAGGAGGTGCATTCCCATGGCAGACAACAAGTCCGGACCGGCCGAAGGCGTCAAGGGCGTCGTCGAAGGGGTGAAGGGCAAGGCGAAGGAGGCGGTCGGGGCCGTGACTGGCAACGACAAGCTGACCCGAGAGGGGCAGGCCCAGCAGGACAAGGCCGATGCTCAGCGTGACGTCGCGGAGAAGGAGGCGGCTGCAGAGAAGGCCCGCGCCGAGGCCGCAGCTCAGGAAACCCGTCAGCGCTCCGAACAGGACAGGTAGTCCGGACCGCGAGCACGCATCGGCAGGGGGACGGTCCCGTGGAGAACGATCCGACGGACACAGCCAGGACGATCAGCCTGTGAGCTTCAGTCAGGCTCGCCGCGATGATCTTCGATCAGCAACTGCGCCATGCGCTGTGCGCGGCGAGCCGCTGCCGTGTCTCCCTCGACCGCGGCGATGATCGATCCCTTCATCAGAATGTGCCAGGAGCGGGCAAAACCCTCGGGGTCCGTCAGCCCGGCGCGCTCTGCCCGTCCGCTGACGATGCTGCGAATGGTGGCCAGGTGCGCGATACATGCCTGGCCGGCGGCGCTGTCGGGGCCCAGTTCGAGCAGGATGCTGATGAACGAACACCCGTCGAATCGGTCGGCATCGCCGAACAGGTCGTCGAAGACATCGAAGATGGCCAGAAGCTGTTCCTCCGGAGTGCCGCCGCGTACCCGAGACTCCTCCTCCACGAGCGCGAAGGTCCACTCCGCCTCGCGCTGCTCCAGGAAGGCGAGCACCAGATCATTCTTGGTTCGGAAGTGTTGGTAGAGAGTGGCTTTGGCGACACCGGACGCGGAAACGATCTCGTTGACCCCGACATCCCGCACGCCTCGCCGGGAGAACAGGCGGTACGCCGTGGCGAGGATGCGGTCGCGGGCACCGCCGACCTCCCTGCGGGCACCGCCGACCTCCCTGACAGCCGGTGCCGACGGTCCAGTCATCCCTCCACGGTACCCGGATTTCGCGGTGTACAGACCGGTCTGGCAGTGGTAGAAAGAAGAGGTGGAGCACCACCAAGGTGCGCAGTCTTGAATGTCGTGCGCAGTTTTGAATGTCACGGCGCACGTTCGCGCAGTTCGCGCCCCGCACTTCCGATGTCCGCTCCCCGGTCAGTTCGATCCCTGGTCAGGGATCGTGAACGCAATGCCCGACGGGCATGGCGTCCCGTGGACTGAAACTGAGACATGACCAACGGAGGTCCGTCGTGGCCGCATCCCGGACGCTCCACTACACACTTGCGGTTCCGCACACCGACCGTCCGATGTACCGGCCGCCGGATTGCGGCTCTGGGTGCTCTCTCGCCACCGTCGTCACCGTCTACGGGGATCTCGACGCGTCGACCCTTCCAGAATTCTGTCGGGTGCTCGACGGAGCCCTGTCGACGAGCTACCACGGTGTGGTTGTCGACCTTTCTGCGGCAGAGTTCATCAGCATCTCGGCTGCCGGTGAGCTCGCCGGAGCGCGGAAACGGGCAGACTGTTACCACCTCGACCTGCGTCTGGTGACCTGTTCGCGGGGTGCCGAACGAACGCTGTCGGTCACCGGTGTGCGTCCGTTGTTCCGACACCACGACTCGTTGAAGTCGGCGTTGGGGGAGCGCGATCCCTCGGCGAAAGTCACTCGGCGAACGAACATCTCGGGGCGCACGCAGACGCTGCCGTTCGCCGTGTAGCTTCCCCTCCGACCGGCCCTCGCCGCACGCCCCTACCCTCGCATCGCCGACGCCATCCGCGCCATCGACAGCGCCTCCCCGGCCCGCGCCACCACCACCTGGCGAGACTCGTCGATGTGCCGGCGCAGGGCGTCGTGGGCGGCATCGAGGCGGCCGTCGAGCACGAGTTCGGCCAGGTGCACGTGCTCGTCGACGGTCGCCGCCATCCGGTCCGGCGTCAGGTAGTCGAACATCCGGACCGGGCGGACCTTCGCGTTGACGGCGACCAGCGCATCGGCGAGCGCCCGGTTGCCGGCCGACACCAGCAGCGCGGTGTGGAACTGCTCGTCGAGGCCGACGAACCCGGCGTCCGGCTCCGGCATCCGGTCGCGCAGCGCGTACCACCGGTCCAGTTCGGGGCCCAGGACGTCCGGGTCGTGCCGCCGGTCGGCGTCGCCGCTGATCCGTGAGATGCCCTGCAGTTCCAGGACCGTCCGTAGTTCGTAGAGACCGGCGAGCTCGTCGAGCCGCGGCCGGTACGGGAACAGTCCGCCCTCGTCGCGCTGGATCAGCCCGTCGGCGAGCAGCCGGGCCAGCGCCTCGCGGACCGGGGTCCGGGACACGCCGTACTGGCCGGCCAGGCGTTCCTCGCCGAGCCGTTCACCGGGGGTGATCAGGCCGCACATCAGGTCCGACCGCAGGGACAGGTAGACGTGATCGCTGAGGGACCCGGATTCGGGTCGTCGGGTGCCCATCAGATCGCCATCGCGGATCGGACCTCCGACACCGCGCTGCGCACGTCGGTGCCCGCGGCCGCGCCGCCGGGACCGGACGAGGCGATGCGGCCGGAGGCGAGGACGTGGTAGCGCCGCGCGGCGTGCAGGGCGAACCCGATGTGCTGCTCCACCAGCAGCACGCCGAGGTCGCCGCGACGGGTGAGTTCGATGACGGTGCGCTCGATCTCGGCCACCACGTTCGGTTGGATGCCCTCGGTCGGCTCGTCGAGGATCAACATCTTCGGCTCGGTGATCAGGGCCCGCGCGATCGCGAGCTGCTGACGCTGGCCGCCGGAGAGCAGCCCGGCGCGCCGGTCGAGCAGGCCGGTCAGGGCGGGGAAGAGGTCCAGGGCCTCGGCCACCAGGGCCCGGCCCCGCCGCCTGCCGTCGGCCACCAGCTGCAGGTTCTCCGCGGTGGTCAGCTGGCCGAACGACTGCTGGCCCTGCGGGACGTAGGCCAGTCCCCGCGCCACCCGGGCGCTGGGCCGCAGCGCGGTGACGTCCTCGCCGTCGAACCGCACGGTGCCCGAGCGAACCGGTAGCAGCCCGACCGCGGCGCGCAGCAGCGTGGTCTTGCCGGCGCCGTTGTGTCCGAGGACCGCGGCGACGCCGTCGGACGGCACCTCCAGCGACACCCCGTGGATCACCTCGGTTCGCCCGTATCCGGATCGCAGGTCAACGAGTTCGAGCATCGTCTGTCTCCTCGGTCGTGGTGTCGGCCGCCGCGGCGGTGCCCAGGTAGACCTCCTGGACGCGGGGGTCGGCCTGCACCTGTTCGACGGTGCCCTCGCTCAGCACCCGGCCACCGTGCAGCACGGTGACCGAGGTGGCGAAGGCCCGCATGAAGTCCATGTCGTGTTCGACCACCACCACGGTGCGTTCACCGCCGATGCGCCGCAACAGGTTTCCGGTCTCCTCGCGCTCCTCGTGGCTCATCCCGGCGACCGGCTCGTCGAGCAGCAGCACGTCGCAGTTCTGCACCAGCAGCATGCCGATCTCGAGCCACTGCTTCTGCCCGTGCGCCAGGATTCCGGCCTGGGTGTCACGCAGCGCCGCGAGACCGGTGGTCTCGAGGGCCTCGTCGATCCGCGGTTCGACCGTCCGGCGGCGGCGCAGCATGGTCAGGGCCCCGCGGCCGGCACCGGCGGCGATGTCGAGGTTCTGCAGGACCGTGAGCTCCTCGAAGACGCTGGCGGTCTGGAAGGTCCGACCCACGCCGAGCCGCGCGATCTGGTGAACCTTCTTTCCCACCAGTTCGATTCCGGACTTGGTGACCGATCCGCCAGCCGGCACCAGGCCGGTGATGGCGTCGACCAGGGTGGTCTTCCCGGCACCGTTGGGGCCGATCAGGAAGCGCAGGTCACCCTGCAGCAGCGTCAGGTCCACCCCGTCGACCGCCGTGAACCCGTCGAAGCTCACCCGCAGGTCGCGCACCTCGAGGTATTGGCTGGACATGCCCGCGTTGCCGCCGAATGCGGGCGCCGGACCCGTCGTTGCGGTGGTCGTCGTGTCGGTCATCGAGCGAACTCCATTTCCGTCTCCACGGCGGGCGCCGCCGCCGTCGGTGTGTCGGCGGACCTGCGCCTGCGGCGCAGCGCGAAAAGTCCCGCCACCCCGGCCGGGAAGAAGCCGACCACCACGATGAACAACAGGCCCTGGGCGTAGACCCAGCCGGACGGGAACGTCTCGGAGAACGCGCTCTGCGCCCAGGCCACCCCGATCGCGCCGAGCACCGGCCCCAGCAGGGTGGCCCGGCCGCCGATCGCGACGCCGATCAGGAAGGCGATCGACGGCACGATGCCCACGTCGGCGGGGGAGATGATGCCCACGATCGGCACGAACAGCGCGCCCGCGATGCCGGCGAAGAAGGCCGCGGTCACGTACGCGACGAGCTTGACGTTCGCCGGGTCGTAACCCAGGAACCGGACCCGCTCCTCCTGGTCGCGGACCGCCACGAGCAGTTCCCCGTAGCGGCTGTTCATCAGCTGGCGGGTCACGGCGACCACCGCGAGCAGCACGCCGGCCGCGATGAAGAACAGCATCCGCTTGTTCGCGGGGTCGGCCAGGCTGAAGCCGAAGAATGTCCGGAACCTGTTGAGTCCGTTGCTGCCGCCGGTGCTCTGCTGGCCGATGAGCGCAATGGCGAAGGCCGCGGCCAGGGCCTGGCTGAGGATCGCGAAGTACGCCCCCTTTACCCGGCGCTTGAAGACACCGAGACCGAGCACGAAGGCCACCAGGGCGGGCAGCAGCAGGATCGCCAGGATCGTCACCGCCGGGGACGCGAACGGCGCCCAGTAGCCCGGCAGCGTCCGGATCCCCGCGATCTGCATGAAGTCCGGGACCTCGGAACCCTTGAGTTCGGCGTCGGCGATCTTCAGGTGCATGGCCATCGCATACGCGCCGATGCCGAAGAACACGCCCTGGCCGAGGGTCAGCATGCCGCCACGTCCCCAGGCCAGGCCGATGCCGACCGCGACGATGGCAAAGCACAGGAACTTGGCCAGCAGGCTGAGCCGGAAGTCGCTGAGGACGGCGGGTGCGAGGCCGAACAGCGCGGTGGCGGCCAGCGCGAAGCCCGCCCAGGTGCGGCGTGGGCCGCGGGTCAGGATGCTCATGCGAGGCTCCTCGTCTTGACTGCGAACAGTCCTTGCGGACGGACCTGGAGGAACACGACGATGACCACGAAGACGATGACCTTGGCGATCGACGCGGTGGTCGAGTACTCGACGAAGGAGTTCAGCAGGCCCAGGGCGAAGGCCGCGATCACGGCGCCCTTGAGCTGTCCCAGCCCGCCGACCACCACCACCAGGAAGGCGTCGATCAGGTAGGACTGCCCGAGGGTCGGGCTGGTCGACCCGATCAGGGTGAGCGCGACGCCGGCAACACCCGCCAGGCCCGAACCGATGAAGAACGTGGTGACATCGGTTCGGCGGCTGGAGATCCCGCTGGTCTCGGCCAGGTCGCGGTTCTGCACCACCGCACGGATGCGGCGACCCATGGGTGAGCGTTTGAGCGCCACCGACAGGGCCGCCACCGCGGCGATCGCCAGGACGAGAATGAAGATTCGAGTCCTCGGCACCACCGCGCCGAGGATCTCGACGCCGCCGGACAGCCAGCCCGGCGCGACGACGTTGACCGCGGGGGCGCCGAAGATGTCGCGGGCCAACTGCTGGAGCACCAGGCCCACGCCGAAGGTGACCAGCAGGGTGTCGAGTGGCCGGTGGTACATGCGGCGCACCAGCGTCATCTCCAGTGCGACGCCGAGCGCGCCGCCGACCAGGAAGCCCACCACCAGGGAGATGAGCAGCGATCCGGTGGAGCTGGAGATCACCTGCTGGACCACGTAGGCGGTGTACGAGCCGGCCATGATGAACTCGCCGTGGGCCATGTTGATCACGCCCATCTGACCGAAGGTCAGCGACAGCCCGAGTGCGGCCAGCAGCAGGATCGAGCCGATGCTCAGACCGGTGAACAGCTGTCCGACAACGACGTCCATTGACGTCCTCCTGAAGGTGGTGGGGGTGTGGTCGTCGGGTCAGCCGCCGAGGCCGGAGGCCCAGGGGTAGGAGGTCAGGTACGGGTCGGGCTGGACCGGGGAGCCGGAGTCCCACACCGTGTAGATCAGCCCGTCGGGCCGCACCTCACCGATCCGGGCGGTCTTGGTGACGTGGTGGTTCGAGCCGTCGATGGTGACCAGGCCCTCGGGGGCGTCGAAGGTGACTCCGTCGGCGTGGTCCTGAATGTCATTGGTGGCGAACGAGTTCGCCTTCTCCACGGTGTTCTTCCAGAGGTAGACGGAGGTGTAGGCCGCCTCCATCGGGTCGGAGGTGGGCTTGGCCGCGCCGTACTTTGCCTGGTAGGCGTCGACGAAGGCCTTGTTCGCGGGCGAGTCCACGGTCTCGTAGTAGTTCCACGCGGTGAGCTGGCCCGCGATGTTCTGCGCACCGATGCCGCCGACCTCTTCCTCGGCGATCGAGACCGAGACCACCGGCATGTCGGCGGGCTCGAGTCCGACGTTGGCGTACTCGCGGAAGAATGCGACGTTCGAATCGCCGTTGAGGGTGTTGAACACGGCGTCGGCGTCCGCGGCGCGGACCTTGTTGACGATGGTGGAGAAGTCGGTGGACCCGAGCGGGGTGTAGTCCTCGCCCTTGATCTCGATGCCGTTGGCCTCCGCGTACGCCTTGATGATCCGGTTCGCGGTCTGCGGGAACACGTAGTCGCTGCCCACCAGGTAGAGGGACTTGACGCCCTTCTGCTTCAGGTAGTCCAGCGCCGGCACGATCTGTTGGTTGGTGGTGGCCCCGGTGTAGAAGATGTTCTTCGAGTCCTCGAGGCCCTCGTACTGGACGGGGTAGTACAGCAGGGAGTTCCGGTCCTCGAAGACCGGCAGCATCGCCTTGCGGCTGGAGGAGGTCCAGCCGCCGAAAACGGCTGCGACACAGTCGCTGCTGATCAGCTTCTCGGCCTTCTCCGCGAACACCGTCGGTTCGGAGGCGCCATCCTCGGAGACCACCTGGATCTTCTTGCCCAGCACCCCGCCCGCGTTGTTGATCTGCTCGACCGCGAGCGCGATCGAGTCCCGCACGGTGACCTCGCTGATGGCCATGGTGCCCGAGAGGGAGTTGAGCGAGCCGATCTTTACGGTGTCGCCGGAGGTGTCGACGCAGGACGGGGCGGTGGCGGCGGACGCCGTGTCGGAGGCCTTACTGCCGCAGCCGGTCAGCACCAGGCCGACGGCAGCGAGCGCGGCGGGGGCGGCGAGGGTCCGCTTCGAGAAGGTGCGCATGTACAGGCCTTTCGGTCGAGGGACTGATTCGTGGAGGGATGGTCGTGGCAGCGGTGATTCGCGGAAGAGCGCTGGCGAGCCCGGTGACGGCAGCGGTTGTATACGCGGCGTGTGTACCGGGCTGTATTCGAGGACAGTAGGCGGAAGTTGT
This sequence comes from Rhodococcus tukisamuensis NBRC 100609, assembly GCF_001894985.1. GTDB lineage: Bacteria > Actinomycetota > Actinomycetes > Mycobacteriales > Mycobacteriaceae > Rhodococcus_G > Rhodococcus_G tukisamuensis. The sequence goes on from NZ_BCXG01000001.1 coordinate 70,935, forward strand.
TGCGGCTGAATGTCTGTCGGTGACGAGTTGGTGACCGTGATTGCATCCGTGTGAACAAGACTTCACCGGGCGTCCGCGGCGGGGCGGCGTTGTCCGCGTCATGAAGGTCGAACCGAGTCGCCGACCTCGCAGCCGGGATCGGGTGTGCGCCACGGATCCACGGGATTTGCGGCCTCCGGTGGCGGTGGCTCGTGTACGCTCCCAAACGATCAAGCAAGCGTTCGATCGGCGGCGTCGGACGGAACGGTGTCGCTTGGCGAGACGTCCGACCGTGGCGGCGCCACGAGGGGGACCCGATGAGCACCGCCCGCCGCGACGAGATTCTCCTTCACGCCGCGCAGCTGTTCTGCGAGCGGGGGGTCGCCGGCACCACCGTCCGCGACATCGCCGATGCGGTCGGCATCCTGTCCGGGAGCCTCTACCACTACTTCGGTTCCAAGGACGCGATCGCCCTCGAGATCGTGGTGACCTTCCTCGACGACCTCAACGAGCGTTACGAGGCGACGACCGACCCCGCGCTGTCCGCGCGGGAGCGGCTCTCGCAGATGGTCGCGCAGTCGTTCGCGGCCGCGGCCGACCACCCGTTCGCCACCGAGATCTACCAGAACGAGGGCTGGCTGTCCGCGCAGCCCGCCGAGAGCCGGATCGCCACCTCGGTCGCCCGCGCCCACGACTTCTGGCGGTCGGCAATCGGTCTCGGTGTGGCCGAGGGGGAGTTGCGCGACGACATCGACCCCGAGCACTTCCATCGGATGATCCGCGAGTCGGTCTGGTCGACGGTGCGGTTGTCCCGTCCGACCCTGCGGGAGTCGGCCGAGCAGTTGCGTCACGAGCTCATCACCGTGTTCCTGGACGGGTTTGCCAGCCCGGGCGCCGCCCGGCCGGCGGCCGGGCCGCGCCGCCCCGTCGCGCCCGTGGCGGCGGACGTCGGGAGTGCCGACCGGGCCGTTGCCGGTGCGGACGCCGGTGCGGACGATCTCGCGGAGCTGAGGCGCGACCTGCGTGAGCTCAAGGACGCCGTGCGCGCGCTCCAGCGCGGCCGCGAGGGCTGACCCGGGGCCCACCCTCCCCTGCCCGGCGGCCCGGACTCTGCCCCGGCCGTCGGGGTCCCGATCGGTCGGCGCGTGGCGGCCGGTTTACCCGCCTTTGACTTTCCCGTGTGACCCACGGCATACTCGCCCTGGCCAAGCGTCCAATCAAGCGCTTGATTGATTCGCCAAACTGGTGAAGGTTCGTGGCGACGACAGGAGTCGACTGTGAGAATCGGAAAGGCCGCGCCGCTACTGGTGGCCGCGGCCCTGGGGTTGACGGGCTGCGCGTCGGTGACCGTGATGTCGCCGGAGACGATCGTTATCGGGCTCGACGAGGACTCGACGGGGCCGGGCGCGTCGTACAGCACCATCGCGGGGCAGACCGTCCGGATCGCGGTCGACCTGCTCAACGAGCAGGGCGGAATCGACGGCAAGCGCATCGAGCTCGTCGTGGAGAACGACGAGAGCAGTCCGACCAAGACCCCGTCGATCATCCGCAAACTCGTCGACCAGGGCGCGAGCGCGGTGCTGCTCGCCACCGGCAGCGGTTCGGTGCTGCAGGCGAAGTCGGTGCTCACGCAGTCGCAGATCCCCGCCATCGCGCCGGTGGTGCTCAGCGACGCCTTCGCTTCGGCGCCTGGCAACGACTACTCGTTCATGATCCCGAACTCCCTCAAGCAGTACGCCGAGGTGTACTGCGGGGCGTTCGAGAAGCTCGGCTACCGGACGCTCGGCATCCTCGGCGACGCCAGTGCCTCCATCGACGGCATCATCAAGACGCTGCGGCCGGCGCTGGAGAAGTGCGCGACCGTGACCACGGTGGAGAAGGCCCCGGTCGACGCCGCCGACCTGACCGCGCAGGCCTCCCGGGTGGTCGGGACCGTCCCCGACGCCATCCTGGTGGCCAGCATCGGCGGCCACTTCGAGATCCTCGCGCACAACACCCTCGCGAAGATCGCCCCGGACACCCAGCGCTTCTCGCTCGCCTCGATCGGCAACCAGCCCAAGTCGTGGGCGCTGGCCGACCCCGGCGCGCTCGACGGCATGGTCTACATGGGCAGCCTCAGTTCGGGCAACCCGCGCACGGCTGCGCTCACCGAGAAGCTGCGCGCGGTCAAGGGCCCCGACTACGTGCTCACCGCCTACGACGCCCAGGCGTACGACGCGGTGATGATGTTGGCCCGAGCCATCGAGATCGCCGGCGACCACACCGACCGCGTCAAGGTGCGCGACGGCCTGCGGCAGGTATCGGGCCTGCCCGCGTCCTTCGGCCAGGACCGGCTGACCCTGTCGTTCAGTCCCGGCGACCACCTGGCGCCGGACAGCCTGTGCGGCCTGGTCCTGGTCGACTTCGGTCCGGACAACCAGCCCAGTGGCCCCTGGGATTCCTACCAACCGCCGTGCAGCTGACGAAGGAGTCCCCGGATGACTGACGTACAACTCTGGCTCGCCGCCGTCGAGATCGGCGCCTTCTTCTCTCTGATCGCCCTGGGCATGTACCTGGTCGTGGTGGGAGCGGACTTCTTCAACTTCGCCATGGGGCCGTATGCGATGGCCGCGGCCATGGCCTGCAGCGCCGTCGTGGTCAATTACGGTGTGCCGCTGTGGCTTGCGCTCGTGCTCGGTGTGGCCGTGGGCGTCGTGCTGTCGGTGGCGACGGACCTGCTCGTGGTCCAGCAGGTCCAGAAGCGCTCCGGCCGGGGAGAACTCCCGGCACTGGTCGCGGTGACCGCGGTGCTGTTCGCGGTGCAGCAGCTCTCCGGCACGATCTTCGGGCGCACCCCGCTGCCCGGCCAGAAGCTCCTCGACGCCGAGCCGTTCACCGTCGCCGGCGCCACCGTCGACACCGCCTCCGTCACCCTGATCGGGGGCACGCTGCTGGTGTTCGCGGTGGTGGGGATCTGGCTGCAGACCTCGCAGACCGGTCGCCTGCTCCGCGCGGTCGGCGACAACCCGGACGCGGCGCGGGTGCTCGGGCTGCCGGTGGCCCGGATCCGTCTGGTGGCGTTCACGGCCGCGGGCGTCATCGCCGCCGTCGCGGGACTGCTGTTCGCGCCCAAGGCCGGCGTGCAGTTCACCAGTGGGCTCTCCTGGACCCTGACCGCCTTCCTGGCGCTGGTGATCGGCGGTACCGGCCGGAGCTGGGCGCCGCTGATCGGCGGCATGCTGCTCGGGTTCGTCCAGGTCTTCGCCCCGTTCTACTTCGGTGCGAGCGCGGCGCAGACGGCGATTCTCGTTCTCGCGCTGGTCTTTTTCGCCTTCCGGCCGGAGGGCGTGTTCTCGAGGAAGGTGCGCGTCTGATGACCGTCACAACACGTTGGTCCGGCACCGGACGCAGGTCCGGCCGGACCGGTACTCCCGCCGCCGCCGCGCCGCGTCGCGGGCGGAGGGCCCTGACCGGCATCGCGGTCGAGACCGCGATCACCCTCACCGTGGTGGCCGTCGTGCTGGCCTGGATGGGGCCGAGCCTCTACCGGCAGGACCTGGTGTTCCTCGCCGCCACCTACTCCCTGATCGCCCTCGGCATGTACATCCCGTTCGTGATGGCGGGGTCCCTGTCGATGGCCTACAGCGCGTACGCCGCCATCGGCGCCTACGGGGTGGCACTGATCTCGGTGCGCACGGGGCTGTCGATGTGGTGGGGCTGGATCCTCGGTGCGCTGGTCGCGGCGGTGGTCGCGGTGGTGCTGAGCCTGGCCACCCAGAAGCTGTCCGGCTTCTACCTCGCCGCCGTGACCCTGCTGTTCGGCATGGCCTTCGAGCACTGGCTGATCGACGGGCCCGCCTTCACCGGTGGCTCCGCCGGCATCTCCGGCGTCGAGGCCGTCACGATCTTCGGCTGGCAGCCGCCGCGGTACGCCCTCGTCGTCCTGGCCATCTTGTTCGTCTGCCTGGTCGCGGTGGTGGTCGACCGGCTGCGCAAGTCGGTGTGGGGGTTGACGTTGCGCGCCTCGCGGGACAACAAGAACCTGGCCCGCTCCTCGGGCGTCAACCCGGCGCACCTGACGGTCGTCGCGCTCGCGGTCGGCGCCGCCATCGCGTCCACCGGCGGGTCGCTGTTCACGGTGTCCGTGCAGGCCGTCACGCCCGAGACCTTCACCCTGAGCATCGTCTTCCTGGCCATCTTCATGCCGATCATCGGCGGGCGGAACTCGGCCTGGGGCGCCCCACTGGGCGCGGTGATCGTGGTGGTCGTGACCCTGAACATGCCCGGCTACCAGGGCAGCGGCGAACTGCTGCTGGCACTCGCGGTGCTGGTGATCCTGATCGCGGCCCCGGGCGGGGTCATCGGCTGGGCCGCGTCGGCACTGACGCGGCTGGTACCGCGGTCGAACAACGGAAGGGAACAGCTGTGAGCGAGAGTATCGGGACGTCGCTGCTCGAGGAGACCGCGCTGCTCGAGATTCGGGGACTGACCAAGTCCTACGGCGGACTTCGTGCGGTCGACGACGTCTCCTTCACCGTCGCGCCGGGCGAGGTGATCGGCCTGGTCGGACCCAACGGCGCCGGCAAGACCACCCTGGTCGACTGCATCTTCGGCACCCAGCAGGCCGACGCGGGCACCGTGCGACTGTCCGGGCGCGCGCTGACCGGCGGCAGCGACCGGCGCGCCCGCCAGGGACTCTCGCGCACCTTCCAGCACCCGCAGTTGGCGCTGGAGCTGAGCGCGGTGGAGAACATCGTGCCCGGCATCTACGGGCACCGGATGCGCTCGCCGCTGCACTCGCTGTGGTGGGCGCTCAAGGGGCCGTTCGAGGACCCGTCCGTCGCGGACCGGCGGGCGCGCGCCGTCGCGGCCGAGTACTCGATCACCGACACCACCAGCAACTGCGGCGACCTGAGCCTGGGTGGGCAGCGGCTGGTGGAGGTGGCGCGGGCGATGGCGACCGACCCGCAGGTGCTGCTGCTCGACGAGCCGTTCGCCGGTGCCGACCACAACGGCATCGTGGCAATCGCCGGGGCGGTCCGTCAGATCCAGCAGCAGGGACGCGGGGTGGTCCTGGTCGACCACAACGTCGACCTCATCGCCGAGCTCGCCACCACCGTGGTCCTGCTCAACTTCGGTGCGGTCGCATTCCACGGCAGTCCCGCGGAATGCCTGGCGAGCGACGCCATGCGTGAGGTGTACTTCGGTGCGGGAGAGGAAAACACATGACAACGCTGGAGGTGCGCGACATCTGCGTGCGCTACGGCTCGGCGGTGGCGGTGCACGGCGCCACGTTCACGGCCCCGTCCGGCACCGTCACCGCGGTGGTCGGCCCCAACGGTGCGGGCAAGACGAGCCTGTTCGGGGCGGTCTACGGCTCCACCCGCGCCACCGGCTCGGTCACCGTCGACGGTCGGCGGGTGGACAACCTGCCCGCGGCCCGTCGGGTGCGGGAGGGCTTCGCCTACGTGCCGCAGGGCCGGCAGCTGTTCATGAAGATGTCGGTGCTCGAGAACCTGAGGGTGGGCGCGGACCTGCTCGGACTGGGCAAGGACTCCGTCGACTCCGCCCTCGACCGGTTCCCGGTGCTGCGTGAGCGCGCGCAGTCGTACGCGGGCGTGCTCAGCGGCGGCGAGCAGCAGATGCTCGTGCTCGGCCGGGCGCTGCTGGCGACGCCGAAGGTGCTGCTGCTCGACGAGATGACGACCGGCCTCGCACCGAAGATCGTGGGACAACTGCGGACCCTGGTCACGGACCTCGCGGCGGAGGGCGTGACCGTCCTGATCGCGGAGCCGTCGCTCGCCGCGCTGGGGCCGATCGCCGCGCGCGGCTACGTGATGCAGCGGGGAGAGCTGATCGTCGCCTGCGACGACCCCGCCGAACTGGACACCGCATACAAACAGTCGATGGGCGTCGTCGACGCCGCGAGGGGGAACTGACCTGATGGACCAGCAGACGACCACCGGTATCGAGGTCGGTGAGTTCGCGTCCGCCCCGGAGAAATTCCTGGGTGTGAGCATCAGTGAGATGGTGCGGCACTGGGCGTTGACCACCCCCGACGCGGTGGCATTCGTCAGCCCCGGCACGCGCGTGACGTGGGCCGAGTACGACGCTGCGGCGGACCGCGTCGCGTCGGCGTTGGCGGTACTTCCGGACGAGCACGCGCCGGTGGCGCTGTACCTGCCGGACACCATGGTCTTCCACGCGGCGCTGTGCGGCGCCTACCGGGCCGGGCGCATCGCGGTCGGGATCGGATCGCGTTCGGGCATCAAGGAACTCGCTCACCTGATGGGCCGGGCGGGTTGCCGGACGCTGATCACCACCGGCACCCTGCGGGGTCAGGACAACGCCGGACTGGTCGACGAGTTGTCCACTCGGGCAGGCATTCCCGACAACGTCGTGTTCCTCGACGAGCGCGGCGGCGTGGACGTGCAGGTGGCCGACGGGCCCGGCGCGCGGCGCAAGGTGCAGGTGACCGAGCGCCGGTTCGCCGCCACCAGTCCACAGTTCTCCATCTCCGACGTCTCGATGCTCAACTCCACCTCCGGCACCACCGGACTGCCGAAATTGGTCACCCAGACCGAGGAGCGCTGGATCGCCTTCTCCCGGGTGGCGGCCGCGGCCGGCCGGATCGGCCGCAGCGACGTGTTCTTCGGGGCCGTGCCGGCGCCCTTCGGCTTCGGGCTGTGGACCTCGCACTTCCTGCCCGCGCTGCTCGGCGCCCCCAACGTGGTGATCGAACGCTTCCACGTCGACACGATGATCGACCTGCTGGTCAGCGAGCGGGTGACGGTGCTCAACTGCGTCAGCACCCAGTTCAAGATGCTGCTGCGCTCCGAGCACGGGCGCACCGCGGATCTCGGTGCGCTGCGGGCGATGTTCACCGGCGGCGAGGCGGTGCCGTACTCCGAGGCGCTCGCGTTCGAGGAGCGCACCGGGGCCGCGGTGCTGCAGTTCTACGGATCCAACGAGACCGGGGCGGTGAGCGTCACCACGGTCGACGACGACCCCGATACCCGGCTGCGTACCTGCGGGCACGTCATCGACAACATGCAGGTGCGGGTGTTCGACGATGCCGGCGCCGAGGTTCACGGAGACCAGCGCCGCGGCCAGCCCGGCGTCAACGGCCCGCTGATGTGCCACGGCTACTGGGACGACGACGACGCCAACCGGGAGCTCTACACCGACGACGGCTGGATGCTGCTCGGCGACATCGTCGAGATCGACCGGGAAAACCGGGTGCGGGTGGTCGGGCGCAAGGCGGACATCATCATTCGGGGTGGCAAGAACATCTCCGCCGTGGAGGTGGAGGAGTTCGTGCGCGCCCACCCGGCCGTGGTGCTGGTCTCCGTCGTCGGCGTCGAGGACGAGCTGTTCGGGGAGAAGGTCTGCGCGGTCGTGGTCACCGAGGACGGCTCGGACCTGCCGACCGCGGAGCTGACCGGCTGGCTCACCGCGAACGGCGTCACCCGCGAGTACATCCCCGAGCACGTCGTCACCGTGGACCAGCTGCCGATGGCCCCCGGCGGCAAGGTCGCCAAGGGCGAGGTGAAGTCGCTGGCCGCCGCCCGGGTCATGGCGACCGCGTAGCCCGACGCGGGCGGGGGTGACGCGGCTCAGTGGATCAGGTACGGCGAGACCGAGCTGCGGTGCTCGTTGATGTCGATGTCCTTGCCGAGCGGTGGGAAGGCGCGCTGCGGGCAGTTGGTCCGCTCGCAGACGCGGCAGCCGGCGCCGATCGGGGTGGCGATCTCTCGGTTGTCGAGGTCCAAGGCGTCCCCGTAGACGCTGCGGCCGGCGTGCCGCAGCTCGCAGCCGAGGCCGATGGCGAAGGTCTTGCCCGGCTGGCCGTACCGCACCGCGCGGCGCTCGACGGTGCGGGCCACCCACAGGTAGCTGCGGCCGTCCGGCATCTGCGCGATCTGGGTCATGATCTTGCCCGGGTACGCGAACGACTCGTAGACGTTCCACAGCGGGCAGGTGCCGCCGCTGGACGAGAAGTGGAAACCGGTGGCGGACTGGCGTTTCGACATGTTTCCGGCACGGTCGACGCGGACGAAGGAGAACGGGATGCCGCGCTGCTTGGGCCGCTGCATCGTCGAGAGACGGTGGCAGATGGTCTCGTAACTCTGCGAGAAGAACGCGGAGAGCCGTTCGATGTCGTAGCGGAACTCCTCGGCCACGTCGTGGAACTGGCCGTACGGCAGCACGGTGGCCGCGGCGAAGTAGTTGGCCAGGCCGAGCCTCGCCAGCGAGCGTGACGCGTCGGAGGTGAAGCTGCCCTCGTCGACGAGCTTGTCCAGCAGGTCGCCGCACTCGAGGAAGGCGAGCTCGGCCGCGAACTTGAACACCCGCTGACCGCCCGAGAGGTGCGGGGAGATCTCCAGGACCCGGCCGACGGGGTCGTACCGGTGCAGGACACCCTCGCCGAGGTCGATGCGCTGGACGATCTGCACGTCGTGCACGGTCTCGAGACGGCGGGCGATCTCGCCCGCCACGTCGCCGCGGTGGAAGCGCATCCGCGCGGTGAGGTCCTCGGCGGCGGTGTCGAGCTCGTGCAGGTAGTTCTGACGCTGGTAGAAGTAGTCCCGCACCTCCTCGTGCGGCATGGTGATCGAGCCGCTGCCGCTGCCGTCGCTGTACCGGTCCTCGGTGGCGGCGGCCAACTGCATCGTGGTGTTCCGGTACCGGCGGTGCATGTTGACCATCGCCTTGGCCAGGCTCGGGTGTGCGGAGACCATCGCGGCGATCTCGTGGGCGTCGGCCTCGATGCCCATCTCCTGGTCGAGCGCGACCTCCCGCAGCTCGGCGATCAGGCGGGTGTCGTCCTGCGAGGAGAAGAAGCTGGTGTCGACGCCGAACACCTCGGTGATGCGCAGCAGCACCGGCACCGTCAGCGGGCGCACGTCGTGCTCGATCTGGTTCAGGTAGCTCGCCGAGATCTCCAGGGTCTGGGCGAGCGCGGCCTGGCTCATCCCACGTTCGCCGCGCAGTTGTCTCAGTCGCGCTCCCACGAAGGTCTTGGCCATTTCACCAGGCTACGAGGGGTTCGAAGGCTTGGCAACCTATGGTTTGCAGAATTAGCGGCGCGTGCCGCGGGCGGCTCCTACGCTGGTGTCAGGTACAGCGAGGGGCGGCCGAGATGGTCATCTCGAGGCGCCGGGTCCGCACCCCACGGGTCCGGCGACGCCGGGCGAACGGCGGGTCCGTTCGCTCGATGACCGCGGCGGCCGGGGCGGCGTTGCTGGTGTGCGCGCTGCTGGTGCCCGGCGCGGTCGCGGACCCGGATCCCGGCCCGCCGCCGCCGCGGCACGACGCCGCCGCGGTGGCCGCGACGCCGCTCGGCGACCGGTGGTTCGACCCGCCGCCCGGCTTCGGGTCCGCGGCCGCCGGCGCCGTCCTGCACACCCGCCCGGTGGTGGTGTCGCCCCTCCCCGCCCCTGCCGTCTCCACCCAGCTCCTGGTCCGTTCCACCGACGCGAAGGGCCGGCCGGTGCCGGTCGCGACCACCGTCATCGTGCCGTCCGCGCCGTGGTCCGGGGCGGGGCCGAGGCCGGTGCTGGCCTACAACATGGCCATCGACTCGCTCGGACAGGCCTGTGCGCCGTCCTGGACGCTCACCCATGGTGGCACGCTGGAAATTGTTGCCGTGCAGTACTTCCTGTCCCGAGGTGACGCAGTCGTGGTAACCGACCACGAGGGGCCGAGGCAGGCATACGCGGCGGGCCGGATGGCCGGTCACGCGGTGCTGGACGCGCTGCGCGGCGCCGTGCGCACGCCGGCGCTCGGACTGGTGACCGACGCGCCGATCGCGATCGCCGGGTACTCGGGCGGCGCCATCGCCAGCGGCTGGGCGGCGGAGCTGGCGCCGACCTATGCGCCCGAGCTGAACATCGTCGGTGCGGCGTTCGGCGGCACCCCCGCCGACTACCGGATCCTGCTGGAGTCGATGAACGGGAAGAACCTGGCGTCCGGGGTGCTGCTGGGGGCGACGCTCGGGGTGGCCAGGGAGTACCCGGAACTGCTGTCCCTGTTCAACGAGAACGGCTGGCGTCTCGCCGAGGCCGCCCGGGACTTCTGCCTGCCCGCGCTGGGAGCCGCCGGAGCCCTGCTGCCGGTCCCGGTGCAGGCGCTGTCCGACGTCCCGCACGTCGTCGACACCCCGATTGCGCGGGAGGTATTGGCGGCGAACCGGTTGGGTGGGGCGGCGCCGACCGCCCCGGTGTTCCTCTACCAGGGGCAGCAGGACGTCTGGATTCCGCGGGAGAGCTCGGAGCACCTCTACGACGACTGGTGCGCGCGCGGTGCCAGGGTGCGACTCGAGGAGTACCAGGGCGAGCACCAGACGGTCGCACTGTCCGGTGCGCCGGTGGCCGCCGCGTGGCTCGACGCCCGACTCGCGGGTGTCCCGGTCGCGCCCGGTTGCAGCGCTCTCGGCAGGTGAGCGGCCCGGCGGGCCGCTTCACCGGATCACACACCTTTTCACCGGATCACACACTGAATGCACGCCCAACGGGTGTGTGAAACGGGCAAAAGGGGTGTGCGGGTCATCGACTCAGTCAGAACCCCGCCGCGGCCGGACCGGCTCGTCGGCCCGCCCGCTTCCGTGATTGCGATCACAGCCGGCCCGGCCGAGGTGCCAGATTCCGCACAGCGGCCGCCGCTTCGTGTGAATCGACGCCCCCGTCTCGCCACCGCCGCTGCCTGCCGGTTTCCCCTACTTGCCGGTAACTTTCCGGCCGACGGGGCCGCTGAAACCCGTGCCAGAACTTAGCTAAGTTAGCAACGGGGGGTGGAAACCTAGCTAATATTGGCATTAGCAACAGGTAGACGGCGGTTTTTGGTTGTGCCACTCTCGGTAAGTACACCAGAAGGGCCTGGCAAGGATGTGAAGCAGTACATCCGTACCGGACCAGCAGATACAAGAGAGTGGAGCCTCGATGTCGACCACCGGCACCCCGAAGACCGCAGCTGAGATCCAGCAGGATTGGGACACCAATCCTCGCTGGAAGGGCGTCACCCGTAACTACACGGCCGAGCAGGTCGTCAAGCTCCAGGGCACCGTCGTGGAGGAGGCCACCCTCGCTCGCCGTGGCTCGGAGATCCTGTGGGACCTCGTGAACAACGAGGACTACATCAACTCCCTCGGTGCCCTCACCGGCAACCAGGCCGTGCAGCAGGTGCGCGCCGGCCTCAAGGCCATCTACCTCTCCGGCTGGCAGGTCGCCGGCGACGCGAACCTCTCGGGTCACACCTACCCGGACCAGAGCCTCTACCCGGCCAACTCGGTGCCGCAGGTCGTCCGTCGCATCAACAACGCGTTGCTGCGCGCCGACGAGATCGCCAAGGTCGAGGGTGACACCTCGGTCGAGAACTGGCTCGCCCCGATCGTCGCGGACGGCGAGGCCGGCTTCGGCGGCGCGCTGAACGTCTACGAGCTGCAGAAGGCCATGATCGCGGCCGGCGTCGCCGGTTCGCACTGGGAGGACCAGCTCGCGTCGGAGAAGAAGTGCGGCCACCTCGGTGGCAAGGTGCTCATCCCGACCCAGCAGCACATCCGCACCCTGACCTCCGCGCGTCTCGCGGCCGACGTCGCGGACGTCCCGACGGTCGTCATCGCGCGTACCGATGCCGAGGCCGCCACCCTGATCACCTCCGACGTGGACGAGCGCGACCGCCCGTTCCTCGACGGCACCCGCACGGCCGAGGGCTTCTACGGCATCAAGAACGGCATCGAGCCCTGCATCGCTCGCGCCAAGGCCTACGCGCCGTACTCCGACCTCATCTGGATGGAGACCGGCGTGCCGGACCTCGAGGTCGCCAAGAAGTTCGCCGAGGCCGTCCGCAGCGAGTTCCCGGACCAGCTGCTGGCCTACAACTGCTCCCCGTCCTTCAACTGGAAGCAGCACCTGGACGACGCGACCATCGCGAAGTTCCAGAAGGAGCTCGGCGCGATGGGCTTCAAGTTCCAGTTCATCACCCTGGCCGGCTTCCACTCGCTCAACTACGGCATGTTCGACCTGGCGCACGGCTACGCCCGCGAGGGCATGACCGCCTTCGTCGACCTGCAGGAGCGCGAGTTCAAGGCCGCCGAGGAGCGTGGCTTCACCGCCATCAAGCACCAGCGTGAGGTCGGCGCCGGCTACTTCGACAGCATCGCCACCACGGTCGACCCGAACACCTCCACGGCGGCGCTGAAGGGCTCCACCGAAGAGGGCCAGTTCCACTAAGAGCTGAGCCGCCTCTCCGAGATCTCAACGCACTGGTCGGGCGGTCCGCAATTCGCGTTGCGGACCGCCCGTGCCGGAGTCCGAGGCTTTTGGAAGTACCCGGCGAGTTACCCATGTGCTCGCCAAATCTTTTGTCACCGAAGCGCAGTCAAGGTTGAGGAGATACGACGTGACCAGCGAAAAGATTCAGCGCGTCGGCGTGATCGGCGCCGGGATCATGGGTTCCGGAATCGCCGAGGTGTGCGCCCGCGCCCATGTCGACGTTCTGGTGTTCGAGCAGACCCGCGAGCTCGCAGCCGCCGGCCGTTCACGCATCCTGCGCTCGCTCGACCGTGGCGTGAGCAGCGGCAAGATCACCGAGCGTGAGCGTGAGCAGGCCGCCTGGCGCCTGCGCTTCACCTCCGATCTCGGCGACTTCGCGGACCGACAGCTCGTCGTGGAGGCCGTCCTCGAGGACGAGAAGATCAAGAGTGAGATCTTCGCCGAACTCGACTCCATCGTCACGGACCCGAACGCTGTGCTGGCGTCCAACACGTCGTCGATCCCGATCATGAAGCTCGGCATCACCACCAAGCGTCCCGAGCGCGTCATCGGCATGCACTTCTTCAACCCGGTTCCGGTCCTGCCGCTCGTCGAGTTGGTGACGACGCTCAAGACCAGCGCCGCCGTCGCCGAGCGCGCGGAGGCCTTTGCCAGCGACATCCTCGGCAAGCAGGTCGTCCGGTCGGCCGACCGTTCGGGCTTCGTCGTCAACGCGCTGCTGGTTCCGTACCTGCTCTCCGCGATCCGCATGGTGGAGTCCGGTTTCGCCACCAAGGAAGACATCGACAAGGCGACGGTCCTCGGCCTCGCGCACCCGATGGGTCCGCTCGCGCTGACCGACCTGGTGGGCCTGGACACCGTCAAGTCCATCGCCGACTCGATGTACGAGGAGTTCAAGGAACCGCTCTACTCGGCGCCCCCGCTGCTCCTGCGCATGGTCGAGGCCGGACTGACCGGAAAGAAGTCGGGTGCCGGCTTCTACGAGTACGGCGAGAACGGCCGCGCCAGCAAGCAAGCCAGCTAGCCAGAGACACACACTGGTATGCGCCCCGCGCCCGTGCGCCTTTTCACAGCTGTGACAGTGAAAATGGTGCACGGGCGCGCAGCGCATCACGGGCAGTGACATTTCGGCGGCAGTGAACATCTAGACGGCAGCGACACATCACGGAGAGGTCGACACGATGACCAGCAGCGCAGCCACCTACGGCTCCAGCATCCTGGGCTACCCGCGGATCGGACCCCGACGCGAACTCAAGCGCGCACTCGAGGCGTACTGGCATGGCAAGAGCACCCAGGCGGAGCTCGTCGCGGTCGGCCGCGAGCTGCAGGAGCAGACCTGGAGCGAGCTCGCCGCGACCGGCCTGACGCAGGTGCCCGGCAACACGTTCTCCTACTACGACCACGTCCTCGACAACGCGATGCTCTTCGGGGCGGTGCCGACCCGGTTCGCGCCGCTGCAGGGCGAGCTCGACGAGCTGGACTTCTACTTCACCATGGCCCGCGGCCGGCCCGACTTCCCGCCGCTCGAGCTGGTCCGGTACATCGACACGAACTACTACTACCGTCAGCCCGAGCTGGACGAGGGCACCGAGTTCTCGCTGCACTCCGACGCCCTGATGGACGAGTTCGCGCGGGCCAAGGCGCGCGGCATCGAACTGCGTCCCGTCGTGCTCGGCCCGGTCTCGCTGCTGCTTCTCTCCAAGGTCGGTCCTGGTGCGGCGGAAGGGTTCTCGACCCTCGACCTGCTCGAGCCGCTGCTGGTGCAGTACGAGGCGCTGTTCGAGAAGCTCGCCAAGGCCGGCGCCACCTGCATCCAGCTCGACGAGCCGGCGTTCACCCAGGACCGCACCGCCGACGAGCTGGACGCCCTGCGGCGCGCCTACGCGACGCTCTCGCATGCGCCGCTGCGCCCGCGGATCCTGGTCACCGGCCCGTACGGCAACCTCGGCGAGGCCCTGCCGATCCTGGCTGCCACCCAGGTCGAGGCGCTCGGTCTCGACCTGGTCTACGGCAAGGTCGGCCCAGAGGAACTGGCGAAGATCCCCGGGCTCAAGCGCAAGCGCATCTACGCCGGCGTCGTCAACGGCCGCAACGTCTGGCGCAGCGACAACGTCAGCAAGCTGACCTATCTCGCGGCCCTCAAGGACGTGATCCCGGACCTGGTCGTCTCCACGTCCTGCTCGCTGATGCACGTCCCGTACGACGTGCTGGCCGAGTGGGACCTCGCCGGCGACGTCGCGGACCGGCTGGCCTTCGCGAAGCAGAAGGTCGGCGAGGTGGTCTCGCTGGCCAAGGCGCTCAGCGAGGGGCCGTCGGAGCGCTGGCGCAAGAAGCCGACGTCGGTGCACTTCAAGCAGAAGCACGAGGTGCGCCAGCGGGTCAACAACATCAAGGACTCGGACCGGGTCCGTGCGCCGTACGAGGAGCGTCGGGTCGCGCAGCAGCAGCGGCTGAACCTGCCGAAGGTGCCCGCGACCACGCTCGGTTCGTTCCCGCAGACCGACGCGGCCCGCACCGCGCGGTACGAACTCGTCGAGGGCCGGCTCGGCCGGGACGAGTACGTCAAGCGCATCCAGGACGAGATCGAGCGGACGATCCGGCTGCAGGAGGACATCGGCCTCGACGTCCTGGTGCACGGTGAGCACGAGCGCAACGACATGATCCAGTACTTCGCCGAGCTGATGGACGGATTCGCGTTCACGCACAACGGCTGGGTGCAGGCCTACGGCAGCCGCTGTGTGCGTCCGCCGATCCTGTTCGGCGACGTGCTCCGGCGCGGACCGATGACCGTCGAGTGGGCCACTTACGCGCAGTCGCTCACCGACAAGCCGGTCAAGGGCATGCTCACCGGCCCGGTCACCATGCTGGCCCGCTCGTTCGTCCGGCAGGACCAGCCGTTGCACGAGACGGCCGACCAGCTGGCGCTGGCGATCCGAGACGAGGTCGCGGACCTCGAGGCCGCCGGCATTGCGATCATCCAGGTCGACGAGCCGGCGATCCGTGAGCTGCTGCCACTGCGGGCGGGTGGGCGGACCGAGTACCTGGGCTGGGCCGTCGACGCCTTCCGGCTGGCGACCGGTGGCGCCAAGCCGGAGACGCAGATCCACACCCACCTGGCCTACACCAGTCAGGCCTCGGTGGTCGATGCCATCGAGCGGATGGACTGCGACGTCACCGCGATCGTGGCGACCCGTTCGATCTCCTGGGTGCTCGAGGCCATCAAGGAGCGCAAGCTCACCCACGGTGTGGGACCCGGTGTGTACGAGAGCCGCTCGGCGCGGATCCCGGACATCGACGAGCTCGACGAGTTGCTCAGCGAGGCAGCGAAGTCGGTGGAGCTGGACCGGCTCTGGGCGAACCCGGACGGTGGTCTCAAGACCCGGCACTACTGGCAGCTCGAGCCGGCGCTGCGCAACATGGTGGCGGCGGCCCGGCGGCTGCGTCGCCGGGACGAGCTGGCGAGCAGCGCGTCATAGGCGGACGCGCCGGTAGGTAGAGAAACGCGGAGGGGCCCGGACCGAGTGATCGGTCCGGGCCCCTCCGCGTCGTACGGGGTGGGGTTTGCGAGCCGCTACGCGCCGGAGCTGCCCGCGCTGCCGGAGGATCCGGCCGAGCCCGAGTCTCCGTCGCCGGCGGGCAGTTCTGCGCCGGCGGAGCCGGGACGGTTGACCTTGACGGTGACGGGGCCGGTCCCGCTGGCTTGGACGGTGACCAGACGGGCACCCGGCGCCGAGGTGATCGTGCCGCCTTCCGCCGCGGCCACGTAGCCGTCGGGGTAGTGCAGGTCGGAGACGTAGATCTCGGTGGGCTTGGTCGAGGACTTCGGGGTGTACCGGTAGATGAAGTCGCCGTTGTCGGCGTTGAACTTCATCTTCCCGGGAGTGCCCGCGGTGGCCTGCGGGTAGGTGCGCACCAGCTGCGGGCCGATCGCTCCGAGGAACGGGTCGGTGCCGCCGCCGGGGCCGAAGATGCTGCTGTAGTGCCAGTACTGCCAGCCGACGAAGCGTTCGTCGGCGCGCTTGAGGGTGTTGGCCAGCACGGTCGGGTCGCCGTCACCGAACTCGGTCACCACGGTGGGGATGTCGGCGCGCTCGGTGACCGCGTCGATGTTGGCCCAGGTGTTGCCCTGCGTAGTGGTGCACAAGGCCTTCAGCCCCTCCGGCAGGCCCAGGTAGATCGCGAGCTGGCTGGGAATGCAGTAGTCGTGCGGGGCGAAGACGATGTTCGGGTCGGTGATGGGCGGGGTCTTCGGCGGGTTGGCCAGGTTGGACGGCATCAGCTGGTTCCAGGTGACGTTCGGTTCCCAGTAGACCGGGACCGCCGGGTCGGCGGCGCGGACCGCGTCGGTGAGCTTCTGCATCGCCGCCTGGTACTTCCGGTCGAAGTCCGGGCAGCCGCCAGGGAAGCAGGTGAGGAAGGGTGAGCCGGGCCACGGCTCGTTCATCAGCTCGATGCCCATCACGCCGGGCTTGCCCCTCACCTCGGTGGCGAGCGCGGCGAGCGCGTCGCCGAGGTAGTCGAGGGCGCCGTGGGTGTTGTTCCAGACCTCGTCCCAGCCCCTGTTCATGCTGGGCATCAGGTTGTAGAGCGGGAAGCCGGGGTTCGGCTCGCCTGCGGTGGGCCGGGCCTCGATCGCCCAGGCGGGAAAGCCGTTGCCGGTCCAGGGCTTCGAGAGCCCGTCCTGGTGGTTGTCGAGCAGGACCTGGATGCCGCGGGCGGCGAGCACGTCGACGGTGTCGGCGACCCGGCCGAGGTAGGCGTCGTCGATCTGGCCCCGCTCCGGCATGATCGCGTCGAACGAGACCCCGAGACGGACGGTGTTGAACCCGTGCTGGGCGAGCAGGTCGGCATCCTGAGGCGTGACCGTGAGACCGTCGCCGGCATTGAGGTACGGCGCCTCCTTGTCGACGTTGTTGACGCCGTGCAGCAGGACGGTGCGGCCGAACTCGTCGACCAGCGCGCTGCCCTGGGAGTGGAGTTTGCCCGCGGGCGCCGGGGCGAGGCCCTGGGCGCCGGCGACGAGCGGCGCCGCGGACATGAGGCCGCCGATCACCGCGGTTGCGATTCCTAGCGAAAGTAGCCTGCGCATCTGTCTCCTCGGGTTCGGCCAGTGGAGGGCATCGGGTTACGGTCGACGAAGTTGGACGGTTGTCTAGTTCGCGACAGCGTAGCTGGCAAATTGTGTGATGCAAATCTCATTGATCACGTGTTGAGATTTTGATCACAACTAATTAGTTGCGCGATTGTGCGGCCGGCCCGGTCGAGGGGTAGGTATTTACCCATGCTTACTGCTTCCGCCTACGCGGCGACCTCGGCCGATGCGCCGCTCGAGAAGACCGCCGCGGAGCGTCGTGACCTCGGCCCGCTCGACGTGCTCATCGAGATCAAGTACGCCGGCATCTGCCACTCCGACATCCATACCGCGCGCAATGAGTGGGGCGGCACGCACTATCCCGTCGTGCCGGGGCATGAGATCGCCGGGATCGTGGCGGCCGTCGGAGACGAGGTGACCAGGCACGACGTCGGTGACCGCGTCGGGGTGGGTTGTTTTGTGGACTCCTGCGGCACCTGCGAGGCGTGTGTCTCGGGCGACGAGCAGTACTGCGTCTCGCGGGTGGTCCAGACCTACAACTCCCGGACCCCGGACGGCGAGTACACGATGGGCGGCTACTCCTCCCACATCGTCGTCACCGAGTCTTTCGTGCTGTCCGTGCCGGACAGCCTGGCCCTCGACGTCGCGGCGCCGCTGTTGTGCGCGGGAATCACGCTCTACTCGCCGCTGCGCCACTGGGGCGCCGGTCCCGGCAAACGTGTCGCGATCATCGGGATGGGCGGACTGGGGCACGTCGGGGTCAAGATCGCACACGCGCTCGGCGCCGAGGTGACGGTGCTCAGTCAGACGCTGAGCAAGCAGGACGACGGGCTGAGGTTCGGGGCCAGTCACTACTACGCGACGAGCGACCCGGCGACGTTCAAGGAGCTCCGCTCGCGGTTCGACCTGATCCTCAACACCGTGTCGGTGAACCTCGACATGGACGCCTACATGTCACTGCTCGCAGTCAACGGTGCACTCGTCGAGCTCGGGTTGCCGGAGAAGCCGATCGAGGTGCGCGGATTCTCGCTGGCGGCCAACCGGCGCAGCCTGGCCGGGTCGATGGTCGGTGGGATCGCGCAGACCCAGGAGATGCTGGACTTCTGTGCCGCCCACGGGATCGGTGCGGAGATCGAGGTGATCGCCGCGGACCAGATCAACGAGGCCTTCGACCGGGTGGTGCGCAGCGACGTGCGCTACCGCTTCGTGATCGACACCGCGACGCTCTAGGCCCCCGGACTCCGGGCTGCTGCCCCTGGTCGCGGGTGCGTCGGTCGGGCCATACTGGGTCAGGCGTTGCGAAGGAGTCGGGGATGACCAGGCAACTCGAAGGCCGCCGCGTGGCGGTACTGGCCGTGGACGGTGTGGAGCAGGACGAACTCGAGGAGCCGCGCCGCGCGGTGGAGTACGCGGGCGGGACCACCGAACTGCTCTCCGTCGGGCCGGGTGACATCCAGGCGTATCGCGCGGACGTGATCACCGCGGACCGGTTCCCGGTGGACGCGCTGGTCTCGCGGTCGAGTGTCGACGACTACGACGGGCTGATCCTGCCCGGCGGAATGCTGAACGCCGACAGGCTTCGGCTCGACGAGCATGCGATGGCGTTCGTCCGGCATTTCATGCGCGTCGGCAAGGCGGTTGCCGCGATCGGTCACGCCCCGTGGCTGCTGATCCAGGCGGGTGCGGTCGAGGGGCGCACCCTCACCGGTTCGCCGAGTCTGCGGGTGGACGTCGTCAACGCCGGCGGCCACTACGTCGACGAGGCGGTGGTGGTGGACCGGAGCCTGGTGACCAGCCGCGGCACCGCGGACCTGCATCACTTCTGTGCCGCCACGGTCGGCAAGCTGACCCAGCATCCCCAGCCTGCCGGCGCCTGAGGCAACCCCAGCCTGCCGGCGCGTGAGGCAACCCCAGCCTGCCGGCGCCTGAGGCAACCCCAGCCTGCCGGGGCTCGAGCCCTGTCGAATCGTGGGAGCCGGGCGTACCGTCGAGTTGACCACAGGTCCGTCAGGTGAGGGGTCAACGATGAAACTGAACTTGTTCGCATCCTGGATGGGCTTCACGCTCACCCTGATCGCAGTGGCGGCCGCCGGGTCGTTCATCGTTGCGGCCGGGTCCGGGTACGGCGGTTGGGCGATCATGGCGGGGGTGGTCTGCCTGGTCGCGATCGGCACCGCCATCGGTGTGGTCGGCGGCACCATCCATCACGACCACAGACTGCACCTGGAGACGCCGCACTTCCCCTGACCGTGCACGCCCACGGATCCGGGGCGGTGGCTCAGGACTGCGCCAGTCGCGCCTTCTCCACCTCGATGTCGAAGTTGGCGGGCGGCCAGTCCAGGTCGAGCCGCTCGAGTGCGTCGATGAGCAGTTCGGTGACCGCGAGCCGGCTGTACCACTTGCGGTCGCACGGCACCACGTGCCACGGCGCGTAGTCGGTCGAGGTGCGGTCCAGCATGGCCTGGTAGGCCTCCTGGTACTTCGGCCAGTACCCGCGTTCGGTGACGTCGCCGGGGTTGTACTTCCAGTGCTTGTCGGGGCGGTCCAGCCGTTCGGCGAGGCGCTCCTTCTGCTCGTCGAGCGAGACGAACATCGCCACCTTCACCAGCGTGGTGCCGGCGTCGACGAGTTCGCGTTCGAAGTGGTTGATCTCGTCGTAGCGGGGTTCCCACTCCGCCGGCGGCACCAGGTTGTGCACCCGCACCACCAGGACGTCCTCGTAGTGGGACCGGTCGAAGACTCCGATCTGGCCGTTCCGGGGGAGTGCCTTGCGGATTCGCCACAGGTAGTGGTGCCGCTTCTCCTCCGCCGTCGGCACCCCGAACGAGGCGTGGTCGACGCCCTGCGGGTCGACGTGGCCGATCACGTGCCGGACCATTCCGCCCTTGCCCGCGGTGTCCATGCCCTGCAGCACCAGGAGTACTGACCGGTGCTCGTGCTCGGACCGGCCGTTGGCGTACAACTTCTCCTGCAGCGACGACAGGTAGGCGCCGCGTTCCTCGAGGAGCTTCTCGCCCAGTTCCTTGTCGCCGACGAACCCCGGCGTGCCCCTGGTGTCGACCCCGGACACCCGGGTGTCCGGGGTGACTCGGACCGCCTCGACGGCGGGGACGTCCCAGCCCTGACTGGAGTTCTTGGCCATGGGTTCAGGGTGTCATGTCCGCCGGGATTCGCATCGAAACCAGGCCGGGCGAGTCCGGCTAGTGTTGACAGTGCAGGTGGGCTGCCCCGCACACGATGCCTGTTCCGTCACGTTTCGGACGCCGGGGTGGTCGGCCCGTGGCGGTTGCGTGGGAGCGGGCATGCGAGTGGAGAATGACGACGACGTGGTCGGGGGTGCCCGGTGAGTGCGTCGGCCCAGTCCGCCGAGGTCGGCAACGGTCGGCGGGTGCATCGGACCCGGGTGCTGATCATCGGGACCGGGTTCTCCGGGCTCGGCATGGCCATCCAGCTGGTCAAATCGGGCCGACGCGACTTCGTGGTGCTGGAGAAGGCCGACGAGGTCGGCGGCACCTGGCGCGAGAACACCTACCCGGGCTGCGCCTGCGACGTGCCCTCGCACATGTACTCGTTCTCGTTCGAGCCGAATCCGGACTGGTCGCAGATGTGGTCCGGACAGCCGGAGATCCTCCGGTACCTGCGGGCGCTGGCCGACAAGTACGACCTGTACCGCAACATCCACTTCGGCCGTACGAGCACCGGCGGGCGGTGGGACGAGGCGGAGACCCGTTGGCATGTCCGCACCACCGACGGCACCGAGTACATCGCGCAGTTCCTGGTGTCCGGGATCGGTGCGTTGCACATCCCGAGCCTCCCGGCGCTGCCCGGTGCGGAGACCTTTCGTGGGACCGCCTTCCACTCGGCGCGGTGGAATCACGACTACGACCTGACCGGCAGGCGGGTCGCCGTGATCGGCACCGGCGCCAGCGCCGTGCAGATCGTGCCGGAGATTGTCGGCAAGGTCGAACAGCTGCAGCTCTACCAGCGCACGCCGGCCTGGGTGGTGCCCCGTAAGAACTTCGACGTGGATCCGCGGCTGCGCCGGGCCTTTCGTCGGATCCCCCTGCTGCGCAGGATCTTCCGCCTGGGTATCTACTGGACGTCCGAGGCGTTGGCGCTCGGGCTCAACGGGCACTCGAATCTGCTGGCGCCGCTCGAGCGGGTCGCCAAGCGCAACATCGCCAGGTCGATCGACGACCCCGGCCTGCGACGTCGGCTGACGCCCGACTACCGGATCGGCTGCAAGCGAATTGTCGGGTCCGACGACTACTACCCGGCACTGGCCCGGCCGAATGCCGAAGTCGTGACCGACCGGATCGAGCGGGTCACCGCGACCGGCATCGTCACGGCGGACGGCACCGAGCGTGAGGTGGACGCGATCATCTATGCCACCGGGTTTCACGTGACGGATGGATTCGGCAGTGTCAACCTGGTGGGCGTCGGCGGCCGCGAACTTCTCGCGCGGTGGAACGAGGACGGCATCGCGACGCACCTGGGCATCACCGCGGCGGGCTATCCCAACGCCTTCTTCCTGCTGGGGCCGAACACCGGGCTCGGCCACAACTCCGTGGTGTTCATGATCGAGCAACAGATCCGCTACGCGCTGGACGCGATGCGCCTGGTCAATGACAGTGGGGCAGAGGGGATCTCGGTGCGCCCTGGGGTGCAGGATCGGTTCAATGTCGACATCCAGCGCAAACTGTCGAAGGGGGTGTGGACGAACGGCGGTTGTGTCAGTTGGTATCTGGACGTGAAGGGTGTCAACCGGACCATCTGGCCGGGGTTCACGTGGCAGTACTGGCTACGCACCCGCACGGTCGACCCGGCGGATTTCGACCTGATCGGTGGCCGCGCAGCCTCCCCGGTCGACGCTGTCGGCGCGAGGTCGTGAAGTGTCGAAGCCGATGCCTCTTGTTAAAGTCCTTTTGCCACATACTTACTCGACCGTGGCATGGAATGGGAGTTGAGTTGCCGCGACGCCGACCGGGCTGGTGCAGGTGACCGCGCTCGAGGAGCGCGCGCCGGGGCGGCGCGGCCGTCCGCCGCAGGCGGGCCTGGCCGCGGCCCGTCGCGAGCAGATCCTCTCGTCGGCCGCGCAGTCGTTCGCCGAACGCGGTTACGAGGCCACCACCGCGGCCCACCTGGCGGCGCGGGCCGGGGTCGGCCTGGGCACCGTGTACCGCTACTTCGACAGCAAGCGGGAGATTCTCGACCACGTGATGGACCGGTGCCTCCGTGAACTGGTGGACATGGTCGACGGACAGGCGCTGCTGTTGCCCGTCGACTCGGTCGACTGCCTGGTCGAGCGGATCTGCGGGTTCTGCAACCGACTCTTCGGGGTGCTCGAGGACTCGCCGCACCTGCTCCGGTTGGTCCTGGTCGAGGCCAATGCGGTCAAGGGCCACGGGAGTCGACGGTGGGTGCGCGGTGAGCAGGAGTTGGCCCGACTGGTGGCCGTTGCGCTCGACGACGGTGTGGCCCGCGGCTGGCTGCGGTCGGACCTCGACGCCGACGCGGTGTCGCGGGCGATCCTAGGCCTGCTCTGGCCCGCGCTGTTGCGGGGCCTGCGGTGCGGCCCCCGCGGCGCGGATCGGACGCGTCAGAACGAGGCGATCGTCGCGATGGTCTCGTTCGGGCTTCGCGGCCAGGGCGCCGTTCCGGGGTCGGTGCACGCCGCGGGGTCCGCGCGGTGACCGGCCCGGTGCGCCGCGACCAACTGGTGCGCACGGCGTCCGACCTGTTTGTCTCGTGCGGCTACGCGAACTGCTCGGTGGCCGACATCGTCGAGGTCGTGGGGCTGGCGCACGGCACCTTCTACAACTACTTCGACGGCAAACGTGAGGTCTTCGACGCCGTGATCGACCGTGGACTCGAGCTGATCCGGGAGCGGATCGTCGAGGACCGACTGCGCGAGGCCCGCACATTGGACGAGTTCTTCGACGTGTTCCGGGCGGTGGCGGACCGCCTGCACGCGCTGGTCGAGCACGAGTCGGCGCTGGTGCGTTTCGTGGTGTTCGAGGCACCCGCCGTGGCCCCGGCGGTGATGGATCGACTGCTCGCGCTGCTGGCACAGTTCGGTGAACTCGCCGCGGACGCATTCGCCGAGGTGGTGCGCAGCGGAGACCTGCGGGCCGGCCTGGACTACGCGGTGGCCGGCGAGGCGATGGCGGCCACGTTGCTGCTCGCGGCGACCGGGTCGCTCGACGAGGACGGCCGCTCGGGCCACGACCTCACCCAGCCGCTGGTCGACTTCTTGCGGTCCGGGATCGCGGCGGTGCCGGTCGGACACATCTAGTCGCCGGGTTCGCCCAGCCGGTCCTCGGACAGCGCAGTGAAGGGGCGTCCGGAGACCGCCTCGACCAGGTGGCTGCCCCACAGGTCGACGGCCGTGACTCGCGCGACGCCGACGCCCTGGGGTGTCTCGATCTCCAGTTCGGCGCCGGGGCACGGCGAGTCGGCAGGGCCGAGTGCGTCGGTCAGCCCACGGACCCGACCCTGCCAGAGGTAACGGCCGCTGATCGGCTCGAAGTGCCCGGACAGCTGGACGTCCAGTGTGAGGGCGGGGCGATGGCCGACTGTGACCAGCGCCCGTCCGGAGTAGCCGTCGGGCCGGTTGTGTTCCGCGCCGGTGCCGGCGTCCGCCTCGCTCACCCCCACAGGGTATCTGTTACAGCGAGTTACACGAGGGTGGAGGGGAGGTCAGCGGTCCTCGGCGGCGTCGGGCACCAGCGGGTGCGGGATGGTCTTGAACCGGGCCGGCGACCCGGCGACGGCGGCGATTCCAGTGACCCCGCCCCAGGTCATCATGGTCAGGTAGTCGATGAGGTCCTCGGCGGTCATCGACTTGTTGGAGATCCACCAGTGGGTGGCCAACTGGACCGCCCCGACGATCCCGTAGGCCCACGGCACGGCGCCGCCCGAGTCCATCTCCATCAGCCGCAACCGCTCGCCCAGCACGGCGGAGAGCAGTTCGGCGATCATCCGTTCCGACTCGGCGACCACGTCGCGGTTGGGGCCGGCGCTGTTCGCCATCACGTAGAGGTACACCTCGGGGTCCGAGGCCACCGTCTCCACGTAGGCGGTGATCGCCACGCGGGTCAGTTCGTACTCGTCCATGTCGCCGCCGATGGCCGCGTACATCCGGGGCGCCAGGATCGTCTCGACGTACCGCATCATGGTCGCGCTGGTCAGGTCGTTCTTGTCGTTGAAGTACCGGTACAGCACGGTCTTGGAGACGCCGATCTCCGAGGCGATGTCGTCCATGCCGATGTCCCGGCCACGGGCGCGGATCGCGGCGATGGTCCCGTCGACGAGTTCCTCGCGCCGCGCGATCTTGTGGTTGCGCCACCGGCGCTTGCGGCCGTCAGGCTTGTCTGTCGTGGCGTCCGTCGTCGTGGCATCCGTGGCCATCCCGTCGTCCCCGGGATCGGCCTGCGTGGCCTCGGCGTGGCCGGGGTCCTCTGTTGTCGGCGCTGTCTTCTTCGGCACTGGGTTTGCCACATCCGTTCAGATTCGATCTTCCGACCAGCTTAGAGGTGTGTTTTCCGTGTGGGCCTGCGTCCCCCGTGGTGTCGCGGAGAAATCCCGCCGGCGCCGGGATTCGGCACAATGGCGACGTGACGCAAACGACGGTGACGGACGACCTCGCCAAACGACGCGACCTTCGCCGTATGAAGCTGCTCGCGACCTCGTTTCTGGTGTTCGCCAGTGTGGTCTACCTGTTCTGCCGCTGGCAGGAGACGCGTGGCGCCGGCGAGTGGGTCGGCTATGTGCGCGCGGCCTCGGAGGCGGGCATGGTCGGTGCGCTCGCCGACTGGTTCGCCGTGACCGCGCTCTTCCGGCACCCGCTGGGCCTGCCGATCCCGCACACCGCGATCATCCGGAAGAAGAAGGACCAGCTCGGCACGAGCCTGAGCAGCTTCGTCGGGGAGAACTTCCTGGCCCCCGACGTGGTGTCGGAGAAGGTGCGGGCGGCGCAGATCCCCGTGCGCGTCGGGACCTGGATGGCAGAACCCGCGCACGCCGCCCGGGTCGCGGCCGAGACGGCGACGATCCTGCGCGGCTTCGTCAGCGTCCTCCGCGACGAGGACGTCCAGCAGATCATCGACCACACCATCGTGCGGCGGCTCGCCGAGCCGGCGTGGGGGCCGCCGATCGGGAAGGTCCTCGCCGAGCTGATCCGGGAGAACCGGCAGCTGCCCCTGCTCGACCTGCTCGCCGAGCGGGCCCACCAGTGGGCGCTGGCAAGCCAGCCCACGATCGACCGGGTGATCGACCGGGACAGCCCGTCCTGGTCGCCGAAGT
The DNA here is from genome assembly GCF_001894985.1 of Rhodococcus tukisamuensis NBRC 100609. GTDB lineage: Bacteria > Actinomycetota > Actinomycetes > Mycobacteriales > Mycobacteriaceae > Rhodococcus_G > Rhodococcus_G tukisamuensis. Next base: position 96,561 of record NZ_BCXG01000001.1, read on the forward strand.
TCGTCGACGCCATGCTCGGCGAGAAGATCTACCGCGAACTCGTCGAGTTCACCTGGAAGGTCCGGTCCAACCCCGAGCACGAGGTCCGCCAGGCGGCAAACCGGTTCCTGGTCGACTTCGCGGATGACCTGCAGCACGACCCCGCCACCATGGCGAAGGCGGAGAAGGTCAAGGCCGAGATCATGGGCCGGGAGGAGGTGACCAGTGCCGCGGAGGCGGCGTGGAAGGTCGCCAAGCGGATGATCCTGGAGTCGGTGGACGACCCGGAGAGCGCGCTGCGCGCGAAGACCCGCGACACCGTGATGCGGCTGGGGGAGCGGCTGCGCGACGAGCCGGACCTCGCCGCCAAGGTGGAAGGCTGGCTGGACAGCGGGGCGCGTTACGTCAGCGCCAACTACACCGCCGAGATCACCGGCATCATCACCGACACGGTGGCCCGGTGGGATGCGGACGAGGCCAGTCGCAAGATCGAGCTGCAGGTGGGACGCGACCTGCAGTTCATCCGGATCAACGGCACCGTGGTCGGCGCCCTCGCCGGACTGGGGATCTACGCGCTCTCGCAGCTGATGTTTGCCTGATCGACACCGACTGCTAACAAGAGTGCTTGCAATAGTTAGCACCCTCCCGTAGCGTGGATTCCACCCACCAGTCAGGGAGTGCGATGACCGACGAGCCCAAACCGAACGGCGACAGTGCCGGAGACGTGGCGGCGCGGGTGGTCAGCTCGGCGGCGCAGGACATCGGCAGCTTCATCAAGTCGCAGCGCGAGGCCGCCCAGGTCTCGCTGCGTCAGCTGTCGAAGTTGGCCGGCGTGAGCAATCCCTACCTGAGCCAGATCGAACGTGGGTTGCGCAAGCCCTCGGCCGAGGTGCTCGGCCAGATCGCGAAGGGCCTCCGGATGTCGTCGGAGGTGCTGTACATGCAGGCCGGATTTCTCGAACAGCGCGCGGCCAGTCCGGTGCGCGACGCCCTGCTCACCGACGTGGCCATCACGGAACGTCAGAAGCAGGTGCTCCTCGAGATCTACGAGTCGTTCTGTCGTGAGAACAACCCCCGTCTCGATTCCTCATCCGTTGAACAGGAGAACACCAATGACTGACCTCAGCTTCGACAGCGTGAAGACCCCCCTGTACGCCGCCGTCGGCGCGGGCGACCTGGTCGTCCAGGCCGTCGCGGACGTCGTCGCCCAGGTGCGCCAGCGTGCCGACGAGGGTGTCGACGCCAGTGCCACCGTGGACGGTGCCCGTGAGCGCTTCGCCAGCCTCGCCGACGACCTCAACGAGGGTGTCGAGGCGCTGCGCGAGCGCCTCGCCGGACTGCCGTCCGAGCTGCCCGAGGAGCTCGCCGAGCTGCGCGAGAAGTTCACCGCCGAGGAGCTGCGCAAGGTCGCCGAGGCGTACCTGAAGGTCGCGTCCGACATCTACACCTCGCTCGCCGAGCGCGGCGAGGAGACCGTCGAGCGGCTGCGCAACCAGCCGGCCGTCGAAGAGGGCATCGAGCGCGCCGAGTCCGTGCTCGGCGACGCCGCCACCCTGACCGAGGAGGCCCTCGGCACCGTGGCCCGCCAGACCCGCGCCGTCGGCGAGCAGGCCGCCAAGCTCGCCGGTCGCGCCGCCGAGAAGATCAGCGACGTCGCGGACGAGGTCAGCGACGCCGTGTCCGACGCGGGCGAGAACGTCGCGAGCCGCTTCGTCGGTGCCGGCGAGAAGGCGGAGTCGACCACCGAGTCCGCCGCCAGCAAGGTGAGCGCCGCCGCCAAGGCCGCCCCGGCCAAGGTTGCCGCGGCCGCCAAGCCTGCTGCCGCCGCCAAGCCCGCCGCCGCGGAGCCGGCCGCTGCCAAGCCCGCCGCCACGAAGCCGGCCGCTGCCAAGCCGGCCGCCACGAAGCCCGCCGCCGCGAAGCCGGCCGCTGCGGCGGTTGCCAAGCCCACGGCCGCGGCCGTCGCCGCCTCCAAGGCTCCGGCCAAGAAGGCTCCGGCCAAGAAGGCGACCGACGCGTAGTCGTCGACTCTCAGGTCCGGCCCCGCCGGACCCGCCGAGACCCCCGTGCACACGCTGCGCGGGGGTCTCGCCCGTAGAATGGGTGTCGTGTACACCGTTTACGGCCTCCAGGGCATCATCATGCTCGCGCTCCAGCTGATCGCGCTCGGCGCCGGAGTCTTCGCGGTCTTCCATGCGCTTCGTCAGCGGACCGACGCCTTCACCGCGGTGGAGAAGCTCAGCAAGCCGATCTGGCTGGGCATCCTCGTCGCCTCGCTGCTGGTGCTGCTGCTGCCGCTCGGCATGTTCATCTGGGTGATCGCAGTCGTCGCGATCTGCGTCTACCTCGTCGACGTCCGTCCGCGGGTGGACGAGATCCAGCGCGGTCCCCGCTGGTAGACCGCGGTCGTCGCCGCTCCGAAAAATAAATGCGAACTTGAGTCACAGACACCATTGACAGGGGGTGTCGTCGCGTCGCATGGTGGAGGCAGGTAGTAGGCGCTGCTGCGTCCTACGGGACCTCCAACGAGGAGCGGCAATGTCGACAGTCCACGACCACGAGGTGTCCTCGGGACGGCCAGGATCGCGGCGGCCCCGGGCCGGAGATCGTCAGGAGACGGCGAGCAGGCTGCTCGCGTCGGCGGCGCGCAAGTCCTACGACCCGCTGGTCGAGGTGGACTGGGCGGCGCCCGTGCCGGAGGACCTCTACGGCATGACCCCAGAGTGGTGCAGCCTCTACGGCACGGACCTCTGGGAGACGATGACGCAGCAGCAACGCGTCACCCTCACCAGGCACGAGGCCGCGAGCGTGGCGGGCACCGGAATCTGGTTCGAGATGATCCTCATGCAGATGCTGCTGCGCGACATCTACCTGCACGACCCGGCGACGCCGCACGTGCAGTTCGCGCTCACCGAGATCGCGGACGAGTGTCGGCACTCCACCATGTTCGCCCGGTCCGCACAGCGCTTCGGCGTCCCGTCGTACCAGCCGAAGAACTGGATCCGTCAGTCCGCGAGGCTGTTCAAGGCCACCGCGTCCGGTTCGCTCGCCTACGGCGGGACATTGTTCGCCGAGGAGATCCTCGACATGATGCAGCGCGACTTCATGAAGGACGAGCGGGTGCAGCCGATCACCCGGACGGTCAGTCGGATCCATGTCCTCGAAGAGGCGCGGCACATCAAGTTCGCCCGGGAGGAGACCCTGCGCCGCTCCGCGCACATCTCCCGGTACACGAGGGCGCGCATCCGTCTGCTGCTCGGCATAACCGCGTACTTCGTGGTCACCAGCCTGGTCAACCCCAAGGTCTACGTCGCCGCGGGGCTCGACCCCCGGCAGGCCCGGGCCGCGGTCAAGGCGAACCGCCACTACCACGACAAGATCCGCGAGGGCAGCGCCAAGACCGTCGAGTTCCTCTCCGCGGCAGGGCTGGTCGGCGGCCCGTCGACCCTGTTGCTGCGGCGCGCGCACATCATCTGACCGCGACCCGGGTCGGCCCGGGTTCCACCCGGCGGTTCACACGAGTAGTTCACCCACAGCACACGGAGGTAGACAGGTGGCGGCACAGTCACGTGGCACGGCGCGACGGATCCTCGTCGGCGTCGCGGCCGGAGCGGCGCTGATCGGCGCGGGCGCGGCATGGCGTTCGCGGCGCTCCGCCGCGTCGCGAGTTGTCCGGGCGGAGGCGAACCCCTATCTCGGCGATCCGGTCGCAGTACCGGAGGTGTTCGAGGTGACCTCGGCGGACGGCACCTCGATCAACGTGCACGCCTACGGGGACCCGTCGGCGCAGCCGATCGTGCTCAGTCACGGCTGGACGTGCTCGACGGTGTTCTGGCATCCGCAGGTGAACGCGCTGGCCGGGGACTTCCGGGTGATCACATACGACCAGCGCGGCCATGGCCGCAGCGCGCGCGGCGTGCATCCGCTGACCGTCGACGTACTGGCCGACGACCTGTCCGCCGTGCTGGCGGCGACGGTGCCCGCCGGCCGCAAGGCGGTGTTGGTGGGCCACAGCATGGGGGGTATGAGCATCAACGCCTGGGCGGCCCGGTACCCGGAGCAGGTGGGGGAGCGGGTCGGCGCGGTGATGCTGGCCAGCACCGCCACCGACCATCTCGTCGACGAGTCCACGCTGGTCCCGCTGCTGCGCCGGCTCAAGACGGTCCCGGACCCGGTCGGCCGCGCAATCCTCGGGTCCACCGTGCCGATGGCCCGGCCGCTGGCCGGTACCGTCGCCACCCGGCGGATGATCCAGTACGCGGCGCTGGCGCCCGGGTCGACGGCCGACGAGGTCGAGTTCTGCACCCGCATCGTCGCCGAGTGTTCCGGCCGCACCCGGGGCGGGTGGGGCGCGGCCATGCACGGGCTCGACCTCCGGGTCGGGCTGGCCAACCTGACCGTGCCCACGACGGTGCTCGTCGGCACCGCGGACCGGCTCACTCCGCCGGGGCACTCGGTGCGGATCGCAGACGCCCTCGACAGCCTCGGTCACCTCGAGCGGCTGATCCGGTTGCCCGGCATCGGTCACATGGCCACGGTCGAGGCCCCGGACGAGGTGAACGCGGAGATCCGTCGGCTGGCAACGCGTATCACTGCCTGAACGCCCGTTCGGCCCGTCGCCCGTCCGACTTCGCCACCCGTGTGAACGGAACCGTTCACACGGGTGGCGCTGTTCGGTTCAGCTGAAGACGACGGTCTTGCGGCCGTGCACGAGGATCCGGTCCTCGAGGTGCCAGCGCAGCCCGCGCGAGAGCACCAGCTTCTCGATGTCGCGTCCCTGCCGGACCATGTCCCGGACCTCGTCGGAGTGGTCCACCCGGATCACGTCCTGCTCGATGATCGGCCCGGCGTCCAGTTCGGCGGTCACGTAGTGGCAGGTCGCGCCGATCAGCTTGACGCCGCGGGCGAAGGCCTGGTGGTACGGGCGCGCGCCGACAAACGACGGCAGGAAGCTGTGGTGGATGTTGATGGCGCGGCCGGCCCAGTGCGCGCACAGTTCCTCCGGCAGTACCTGCATGAACCGGGCCAGCACGACGGCGTGCGGGTCGTGGGCGTCGACGAGTTCACGGACCCGGTCGAAGGCGGGGCCGCGCTCGGCCGGGTCCTTCGGGAACGGCACGTGGTGGAAGGTCAACCCGTGTGCCTCGACGACCTCGGCCAGGTCGGGATGGTTGCCGATGACGGCGCAGATGTCGGCGGGCAGCTCGCCGCCGGCCGCCCGGCCGAGCAGGTCGTGCAGGCAGTGCCCCTCCTTGCTCACCAGCAGCACCACCCGCTTGCGTTCGCCCGAGTCCTGAAGCGTCCATTCGGTTTCCGGACCCAACTCGGCGGCCACCGCCCGGAACCGTTCGCGCAGCTCGTCGACGCCGATCTCCAGCGACGACGCCCGGACGGCCTGCCGGGTGAAGAACCAGCCGGTGTCGGGGTCTGCGTGGTAGGCCGCCTCGACGATGGAACCGCCGACCTCGGCGAGGAACGTCGAGATGCGGGCGACGATGCCGGTGCGGTCCGGCGTGCCGAGGGTGAGGACGTAGCGACGGTCGTCGTCGGGGGCAGCGGGGCTACTCATGCGCCCAGTCTCTCAGGTGCGCTGTCGGCAGGGGGACGCGATTCACTCATGGCGGAACGGTACGGCCGCGGACCTGTCAGCGGTCGAGAACGGCGGTGCCGATCAGGGTGGTGGCGTCGATCGTCTCGACGTCCCGCTCGGTGAGCAGCGCCAGCAGGTCGAGCCGGACCTTCTCGACGACGGCGTCGTCGCAGCCGAGCAGTGGCGCGCGCAGTGCGCCGCCGAGGACCAGGTCCCAGACCAACTGGGGTGTCGCGGGCAGCAGGTTGGACAGCTCGGTGACCTCGACGGTGTGTGCGCCGAATCCGGTCAGCCAGTCGGTCAGGGCGTCGGCGGTGTCGAACCGGGACAGCGGCGACGGGTCGGCCCCGCTCGGCGCGGCCCCGGGCAGGTGCCGGGCCAGCACATCGGTGTACGCCCGCCTGAGGTCCGTGAGGGCGCCGCGCCGCCACACCGTGACGCCGACCTTGCCGCCCGGGCGCAGCAACTGGACGAGCCGGTTCACCGACTGGTCCACGTGGGGGAGGAAGAACACCCCGTACGAGCAGGCCAGGGCGTCGTAGCCGGCGTCGGGCACGGTGCTCGGCGGCTCCCACTCGGTGGCGTCGGCGCGGACGAAGTCGAGGTTGTGCAGGGCCCGGTCCGAGGCCACCAGCCGGCCCTCCTCGAGCAGGTCGTCGGCGAGGTCGACGGCGTGCACCAGCCCGTCCGGACCGACGGCCGCGGCGGCGGGCAGCGCCGAGGCGCCGGCGCCGCTGCACACGTCCAGCACGGCGTCGCCGGGGCGCAGCCGCAGCTGGGCGATCAGCGACTGACCGGCCGGGCCCCAGATCTGCGGGGTGAGGCGGGTGAATTCACGGATGCCGGCGTTGAACACTGCCGCCAGCTGCTCGGCGCTCATGCTGCCACGGTAGTCGCGGCCGGGTCGTCAGTCCTCGTAGAACGCGGGGGCGTACCGGAACTCGCCGGTCATGTCGGGCGTGTATGCGTCGAGGGTGCGTACCTGGAAGTGCGAGACCCAGTCCGGGACGCCGGGGTCGATGTACAGCGTCGAACCGGGGACGAAGCCGAACTTCGGGTAGTAGTCCAGGTGGCCGACCAGCGCGACCAGCGGCTCGCCGAGTGCGTCGGCGGCGCCGAGGCTCGCATGCATCAACGCGGCGCCGACGCCGTCGCGCTGATGCGCGGGCAGCACCCCGATCGGGCCGAGCGCCAGGACCGGCCGTCCGGCGAGGGTGGCCCGGGTCAGGCAGATGTGTCCGAGGACCGCGCCGTCGACGTCGGCGACCAGGGACAGCGCCGGCAACCAGGCGTCCGAGGCGCGTAGTGCGGAGACCAGGTGGGCCTCCATCGGTTCGCCGCCGTCCGGTGCCTGGTCGGCGAAGGCCGCCCGGTGAACCGCCGCGATCGCGGCGACGTCGGACGGGTGCTCGCGTCGGATCAGCATGGGACCATGGTGTCGGCTCCGGAGTGCCCGGCGCAACCGGTTTGCGGCGACGCGCGAGGTGACGCGGACGGGTTCGGTGCTGTGCCAAGCTCTTCGGTATGTCTGCAGCCCTCACCCGCGCCCGCGTCGCCGCGATGGTCGATCACACCCTGCTAAAGCCGGAGGCGACCGCGGCCGACGTCGCCGGGCTGATCGCGGAGGGGCGCGAGCTGGGGGTGTACTCGGTGTGCGTGTCGCCGTCGATGCTGCCGGTGCGCGCCGAGGGCCTGCACGTGGCCGCGGTCGCGGGGTTCCCGTCGGGCAAGCACCACTCGCTGGTCAAGGCGGCCGAGGCGCGGCTCGCCGTGCAGCAGGGTGCGCACGAGATCGACATGGTGATCGACATCGGCGCGGCCGCGGCCGGCGACTACAACGCGGTCCTCGCGGACATCCTCACGGTGCGCGAGGGCATCGACGACGCGACGGTGCTCAAGGTGATCCTCGAGACCGCCGCGCTGACCGACGAGGCGATCGTCGAGTGCTGCCGGTCGGCCGAGCGCGCGGGGGCCCACTTCGTGAAGACCTCCACCGGTTTCCATCCAGCGGGCGGGGCGTCGGTGGCGGCGGTCCGGCTGATGGCCGAGACGGTCGGCGGCAGGCTCGGGGTCAAGGCCAGCGGCGGCATCCGGGACGCGGAGACCGCGCGGGCCATGATCGAGGCCGGCGCCACCCGGCTCGGCCTGTCCGGGACCCGCGCGGTGCTGGACGGGTTTCCCGCGGCCTGACGCACCGGCCCGCGCGGCCTCGGGGCGGCGCGGGCCGGTGAGCCGCGGAAGTCCGGGTCCGCGCGCCTCGTTCTAGGTGAGCAGCGAGCAGCTGCTCGGCGCCTGAGCGCTCGCGTCGCCCTTCGGCATGGTGTACGCGCCGCCGGCCAGCGACATCTGCAGGCCGCTGTCGGTGACGGTCAGCGAGTCCGGGGTCATCCCGAGCGGGTAGATCTGCAGGCTGCTGGTCAGGACGTCGACGATGCCACTGACCAGGTCGGTGGGGATCCCGAGTCCGAGCAGCTCGGCGCCCACGGTCTCCACATTCACGGCGCCCGCGTCGACCTGCGGCTTGACGGTCAGCTCGGCCAGGCCCAGGACCTGGAACTGCAGGGTCCCAGCGGCCGCGTCGGAGGCGACGTCGGTGACCAGGTTGCCGAAGGGCTGGGCCTGGATGGTGGCCAGGATGCCGGCGGTGGACCAGTCGATGTCGGCGGTGGAGCTGCCGATGCTGCCGCCTGAGGTGTCGGTGGCGGTCAGGTCGACGTCGTTGACCCGTGCGGTGACGTCCATGTCCTGGGCCGGTCCGAAGCTGGAGCCGGCGCTGCTGATCGTGATGTACGGGACCTTCTTGTCGATCGCCTGCAGCAGCATCGGCTTGGCGCTGAGCCCGACGTCGACCTGGGAGCCCAGTTCACTCTGGAACTGGTCCGCCATGCACTGCTTCACGTTGTGCCGAATGTAGAACTCGGCGCCGACCAGCGCCGCGACCAGTGCGACGATCACGACGAGGGCGATCGTCAGGGCCATGTTTCGCTTCGGGCCCGACGTCGGGGGACGGTACTGGGCGTTCGCGGTGGTCGTCATGGCAGGGATTCTTCCCGAAAAATCTGTGTGGGCTCTGAGAACACGCCCCGAATTCGACGAGCCGAGCCCCACAGGATGTGACGTGGAACACAGTTGGACGTACTGTGTCGAACATGGACGACCGAGCGCATCGGCATCACCGGCAACAGGACCGCGATCTCTACGCGCAGGCCCGGGAGCAGGACGGCTACTTCACGGCCGCACAGGCGCGGGCCGTCGGGTTCTCACGGGCCGACATCGGGGCCGCGATCGTCGCCGGGTCGTGGGTGCCGGTGGAACCGGGCCTGTACCGGTTGACGCAGTGGCGTTCGACCGATCTGGAGGAGGTGGCCCGCTGCTGCGTGTGGTTCGACGACGCGGTGGTCTCGCACCAGAGCGCGGCCGAACTGCACGGACTCGGCAGCCTGCACCCGCAGTTCCTGCACGTCACGGCGCCCACCGAGATCTACCACCGGATGGACCGGGTAGCCGTGCACCGCAGCACCCTCGGTGCCGACGACTGCGAGCACACCGGCGGCTTCCGGATCACCACCCCGCTGCGGACGGTGCTCGACCTCGCCGAGGGCGGCGTGTCGCAGTGGGTCCTCGACGAGGTGGTCGGCGACGCATTTGCCATCGGCAGGCTCCGACGGAGCGACCTCGAGGCCGCGATGGCCGGTCGTTCGGAGCGCGTCGAGCAGCGGATCGGCCGGGCGCTCGCCGCGACCTCCTGACCGGTACCGCGACCACTCGTCCGCAACCGCGCGCCGCCGGGTCAGCCAGGTCAGCCGCGTGGCGCGACCAGCGACCACGGCACGGTGAGCACGCAGTCCCGCATTCGCCGCCTCGGCACCGCCACGGGCAGGCCCTGCCCGCGCATCGACTCCAGCGCCACCCGCCAGCGCACCCGAGGCCCGAACGGGGCGTGCGGTGCCGCGTTCGCCCACGCCCGGTCCGCGGCGACCAGCAGGTCGTGGATGCCCTCGCCCGGGACGTTGCGGTGGATCAGCGCCTTCGGCAACCGTTCGGCAACGTCGCTGGGGCGTTCGACGTCGAAGGGGTCCCAGGCCAGCGTCAGCGTCAACGGGCGGTGCGCATCGAGCAGCACCCAGGCGCAGCGTCTGCCCAGTTCGTCGCAGGTGCCGTCGACCAGCAAACCGCCGGGGGCCAGCCCGGACTGCAGCTTCGACCAGGCGCCGGAAACGGCCTCCTCCGGGTACTGGCGCAGCACGTTGAACGAGCGGACCAGGGTCGGGCGCAGACCGGCGAGTTCGAATCCGCCGCGCGCGAAGCTGACCCCGTCGCGGCTCTCGACCACCCGGTCCGGGTCGATCTCCAGGCCGACGACGCGAAGGTCGGCGCGGACCGTGCGCAGCCGCGACGCCAGCTCGAAGGTGGTGTCCGGCCGGGCCCCGTAACCGAGGTCGACGACCAGCGGGTCCGCGGCCTCGCGCAGTGCGCGGGCCACCTCGTGGCGGTGCCTCAGCCAGCGGTCGCTGCGCCGGAGTCGGTTGATCCCGGTGGTACCGCGGGTGATGACGCCGTCCGGTTTGGGCCGGCTGGACGCGGCGCGGGGCATAGGTCTACCGCTTGGGGGTCTGCTGTTTGGGGTCTGCTGCCGGATCTACTGCTTGGCGAGCCAGTCGGCGGTGACCTGGGCCTCGGTGCGGAACAGGTCGACGAGGTTGACCAGCATCACCTGTTCGAGCTTGCCGCCGACGAACGGGATGAACACCTTGGCCTCGGAGGAGGTGCGCAGGGTGCAACCGGTGTCGGTGCTGAACAGCGACATCGTGCCGGTGAGGCTGCCCGGGCCCGCGGGGATGGACGCGTGGTAGGTGCCGGTGACCGGCTCCCCGAAGGGGCTGTAGTGCTCCTTGCGGGTGATCACCATGTCCTTCTTCATCACGGTCTGCGCGATGTCGGGCAGACTGTCGCGCGGGATGATGTGGTGCAGCACCAGGTCGATGCCGTCGTCGCCGATCTCGAGGCTCTCGACGCGGTTGTCCGAGTACTTGCGCAGTTCCTCGATGCGCGCCTCCCAGTAGTCCCGGTTGGTCAGCGCGGCGTACACCTGCTCCGTGGAGTGGGTGTAGCGGGCGGAGTAGTCGATGCGACGAGCCATGACGGGCAGGGTACCGGCTCGGCCTCGAAGGCAGGTACACCCGCCCGGCCGTGCGGGTGTACCTGCGGTTGACGGTTGCTCGGTCAGGCGTTGGCCGCGGCCCACTCCTCGACGACTTCCTGGTCGCGTCCGAGGATCCCGAGGATCTGCTCGGCGACCATGCCCTCGATGGTGCCGCCGATCAGCTTGATGCTGACCTCGACCTCGCCCTCGACGGTCAGCGTGCAGCCGTCCGCGGACCCGGTGAGCACTGCGGTGCCGCCCACCGTCACAGGCATGCCGGTGGTCACCGCAGTGAAGGTGCCGTCGGCGCGGCCGTCGGTCAGCGGGCCCCACACCTCGCCGCGGACGATGGACAGGTCGCCCTTGATGACCTTGCTGACCATGCTGGGCAGCTTGTCCTTGTCGATCTCCTGGGCGATGCCCACGTCGATGGTGCCGTCGCCTGCGGTGAGGTGATCGACCTTCAGGCCGTTCTCGGCGCCCTGCTCGACGCGGTGAAGCCAGAAGTTCTCGTCGGTGAGCGTCCGGTGGACGGTCTCGACGGGCAGAGAGTAGGTGGTGGTCAATTCGATTTTGCGCGACATTGCACGGAGGCTACCCGGTCGCGCCGACGGGCGGTCGCGGTGTGCCGCATACCTTGTCGCGGGTTCCGAGACGATTCGTTCTCAGGTGTGCGAGGAAAGCCACCCGGCGGTGAAACGGTCCTCGTTCTCGAGCAGTTCGGTGACCTGCTCGGCGATGACCGACTCGATCTTTCCGCCGATCAGGGGCATCTTCACCTCGACCTGCCCGTCGAGCCCGACCGTCGACCCGTCGCCGTCGGTGGACAGGGTCAGCGTGCCGGACAGCGCAGCCGGGACGCCGTCGACACGTGCCGTGAAGGTGCCGGTGGCGCGGCCGCCGGCGAGCGGACCCCAGGTCTCGGTCCGGGTTATCACCAGGTCGCCGGGTCGGACCGTCGTGACGATCGACGGCAGGTGCTCGGCGGGGATCGCCTGGGTCAGCTCCACGTCTACCGTGCCGTCGCCCACGGTCAGGTGGCCGAAGCTGGCACCGTCGCCACCGACCTCGACGAGGCGGGCACGCCAGTACTGCTCGCCGGTGAGTGCCCGGTGGACCTGGTCCACGGACTGGCGGTACGAGCACGAATGCAGGATGCGGCGGGCCATGCCCGGCACGCTACCGTTTCACCCCGTGCAGGCATTACAGGACATGGCGACGGAATTCGGTGCCGAACTCGAGACGGACGTGCCGCTGTCGCGGTTCACCACGCTGCGGCTGGGTGGTCCGGCGCGCGCGATGCTCACCTGCCGCAGCACCGACACGCTGGTCGCGGTGGTGCGTGCCCTCGACGCGTCGGGCACCCCGGTGCTGATCCTCGGCGGTGGCTCGAACCTGCTGATCGCCGACGAGGGGGTGGACGCGGTGGTGGTGCGGGTGGCCAACGCGGCCACCCGGCTCGGCGCCGACCACGTGTACGCCGAGGCGGGCGCGGTGTGGGACGACGTGGTCGCCGAGGCGGTCGGCGCGGGACTCGGCGGTCTCGAGTGCCTGTCCGGGATCCCCGGGTCCGCGGGTGCGACGCCGGTGCAGAACGTCGGCGCGTACGGCGTCGAGGTCGGGTCGCTGCTGCGCCGGGTCCAGCTGCTGGACCGGGCCACCGGTGAGGTGCGCTGGGTGAGCCCCGACGAACTCGGCCTCGGTTACCGGACCAGCGTCCTCAAGCACTCGGACGCCGCGTTGGTGCTCGCGGTGGAGTTCGCCGCCCGGCCCGACGGGCTGAGCGAGCCGCTGCGCTACCGCGAGCTGGCGACCGCACTGGGCGCCGACGAGGGCGAACGCCGACCGGCCACGAAGGTCCGCGAGGTGGTCCTCGGGTTGCGGGCGGGCAAGGGCATGGTTCTCGACGTCGCCGACCACGACACCTGGAGCGCCGGCTCGTTCTTCACCAACCCGGTGGTCCCGGCCGACCGGCTGGCGCCGGTGCTGGCGGCGATCGAGGCCCGGGTCGGCGACGGGGTGCGGATACCTCAGTTCCCGGGCGACGGCGGGACCAAGCTGTCGGCGGGTTGGCTCATCGAACGGGCCGGCTACGGCAAGGGCTACCCCGGGGGGGACGCGGCGGCGCGGCTGTCGACCAAGCACACATTGGCCCTGACCAACCGCGGCGGCGCGTCCACGCAGGACCTGCTGGCCCTCGCCCGAGATGTCCGGGACGGGGTGCAGGACGCGTTCGGGGTGCGGCTCGAACCGGAGCCGGTGGCGGTGGGCTGCACGGTCTGAGCCGGGAGCGGGAGTTCGGTCCGGCTGGGCACTCCGCGGTCGCAGGTACCGTGGATTTCGTGCGCAACCTGGGTATTTGGACAAGTCGGACCCGCAAGGGTCCGTTGATCGTGCTGCTGCTGGCGGCTGTCGTCGCGCTGCTGGCGGGATGCACGATCGGGGGCGACGGCTCCGGCACCTCGAATCCGGCCGCGGCGCCGCCGCCGGTCGCGGAGGTGACGCAGGCACCCGCGGCGGACGCGCAGGACGTGAGTCCGACGGCCCCGGTCTCGGTGACCGTCGCCCGCGGCACCCTGGCGGACGTCGCGCTGGTCAACGCCGCAGGCACGCCGGTACAGGGCGCGCTGACACCGGACCGGACCGCATTCCACACCACCGAACCGCTCGGTTACGGCGCGGCCTACACGTGGTCCGGCACCGCCACCGGGACCGACGGCAAGGTGGTGCCCGTGCAGGGCACCTTCCGGACCGTCGCCCCGGCGTCCACCACCTCGGCGAACATCAACATCGGGGACGGCCAGGAGGTGGGCATCGCGGCGCCGATCGTCCTCAAGTTCAGCGACCACGTCGCGGACAAGGCCGCGGTGGAGAAGGCTCTCACCGTCACCACCAACCCCCCGACCCCCGGCGCCTGGGCCTGGCTGCCGGACGACAACGGCTCCCGCGTGCATTGGCGCCCGCAGAACTACTGGGCGCCCGGCACCACCGTGACAATGGTTGCCAAGCTGTACGGCGTCGACTACGGCGAGGGTGCGTACGGCGCCGACGACCTCAGCGCGGACTTCACGATCGGCCGCAGCCAGATCGTGAAGGCCGACGCCCCGAGCCACCGGATGCAGGTGGTCCGCGACGGTGCGACGGTGATGGACATCCCGGTCAGCTACGGCGAGGGCGACGAGGACCGCAACGTGACCCGAAGCGGGATCCACATGGTGACCGAGAAGTACGAGGACTTTCTGATGTCGAATCCGCCGTTCTACGAGAACGTCCGCGAGCACTGGGCGGTGCGGATCTCCAACAACGGCGAGTTCATCCACGCCAACCCGCAGACCACGGGCGTGCAGGGCTCGGCGAACGTCACCAACGGCTGCATCAACCTCTCCCTGTCCGACGCGCAGGCCTACTTCGGCACCGCCATGTACGGCGACCCGGTGGAGGTGACCGGTACCCGTATCGACCTGTCCGCCGCGGACGGCGACATCTACGACTGGGCGATCGACTGGTCGACCTGGCAGTCGATGTCGGCGTTGCCCGCGGGTGGTGCGGCCGCCGCGGCTGCTCCCGCCGTCGCACCCACGACGGCTCCGATCAGCTGACCCGGCCGCCCGACCGGCCGGGCGGAACCGAGCGGGGTTGCCTCACGTCAAGGCAGATGAGGGGTCGAAGCTGCGGTCCCGTCGCGGCTGCGGAGGGGACGCGTGACGACGTCGGCTCCGCAAGGGGAAGTGCGGGCCCGTAGCGAGGCGTTGCGGGGCGGATCGACGACATTCGGGGACCTGCACCGGCGCACGGACCGGTTGGCCCGGGCGCAGGCCGACCGCGACCGCCTCGCCACCGGCGCGCAGGTGTCCGGGTCGGTCGAGGGGTTCGTCGATGGTGCGGTGTCCGGCGGGGTGGGCCGGTTCGGGTCCGAGTTGCCGCTGGGCAGGATCGCCGCCGAGGCGGGCGTGGGCGCGGCCGGCTCCGCCTCGAGCGCCGTGGTCGCGGGAGACGGGCTGTTCTGGCAGGACGTCACCTCGGGCAGGGTCGAAGGCGCGATCGGCGGCACCCACGACAGCATCGACGCGGCCCGTCGCGGTGAGGGTCGACCGAGGTGTGACGGCCGAGTCACCGTGCCCGCTGGATCGGCTCGCCGGAACGTGGAACCGTGACGGACCGGTCCGCGTCTATCCATGGTGAGCCGTCTCAACAGAGTCTGAGTGGGAGTGGTCGTGTGCGTACGGGGGAGCGGACGTGGGGAAGCGTCCGCGGCGCGTCGACACCCGCTCGGGTTCGGTGACGGTGGCCGGTGAGGCAGCTGCGCAGGGGGCAGCTGCCTCACGGGGGCTCGGAGAGATCTCGGTCCGTGACGAGGGGGATTTGAAATGTCGTTGCCCAGCCTGGAGGACCTGACCAGTTCGCTCGAGAAGCTGGCGTCGCGCGCCGTCGACGACCTGACCGCGCTGACCCGCGACCCCGGCAACTGGATCGTCGACGTGGTGTCGGGTTTCGATCTCGACGAGCGCAGCCGGGTCCGTGCCGAGCAGGCGGCGGGCAACTCGGCACGGTCCGACCTGTACGGCCTGCAGGACGATCTCCGCTCCCGGTTCGCGGGAACCTACGACCCGCCGTCCCTCTCCGCCACCGAGAGCTTCGACTCGATGTCGCACGAGCAGATCAGGGACGCGGTGGACGCGATGGACGCGGAACCCGTCCGCGCCGGCGCCGAGGGCTGGGCAAGGATCGGTGCTGCGCTCGCCGACGGTCTCACCGGATTCCAGCAGGCCATCGAGCGTGAGATCGCAGACGGCTGGGGCGGAGTCGCCGCGGCGGCCGCGTCCGCGGCCACCGAGAACTACGGGTCCGCATCGGCGGAGTTGGCCCGGGCCGGAAGGCTGGTCGGGACCAAGATCGAGGAGGCCTCGACCGGGATTGCCCAGGTGAAGGCCACCATGCCCGCGGTGCAGGGCACGGGGTTGCTGGAGCAGGTGTTCGACGCGGTCGTGCCGTCGGCCGGGATGCTGAAGAACGTGGTGCACGGCTCCGACGAGGCACGTCAACAGGCGATTCAGATCATGAAGACCGTCTACACCCCGGTCATGCAGCAGGCCGACGCCAACGTCCCCGTCCTCCCGCGGCCGCTCGACCCGACGGCACGTCCGCCGGTGCCGCACCGACGAGCGGCCGACCCGGCCGACCCGGCCGACCCGGCCGACCCGGCCGCCGACCCCGCCGACGGCGGCCGGCTGGACGGCGGCCGCATCGGCACTTCTCCGGGTGCGCCGGCGTCGGGGGATCCGTCGCAGCAGCGGCTCGGGAGCGAGGCGCCGACCGGCAGCGAGGACGACGGTCCGGCCGGCCGGACCGACCCTGGCGACTGGACGGACTCGACCGGCCGGACCGCGGACGGTGACCCGTCGGTGCCGGGCGCCGACGGCGACGAGGACCCGAATTCGATTGTCTCGGAGACTGATCCGTCCTCGGCGTGGACCGCGCCGGCGACCGCGGGCGCGGCCGACGCTGCGGGCGGCGGGTACGGGGTGGGCGGTGAACCCAGCCCCGGACCCGGACCCGGCCCCGGACCCGGCCCCGGGACCGGGACAGGGGTCGGGACCCCGTACCCGTCGGGAGGGGGTGCCGGCGGGGGCGCCCCGGCGGGCGGCGCGGGACCCGGTGGGTATTTCCGCGGGCTGGGCGGCGGGCAGGGCTCGCCGGGTGGGGTCGGTGGTGCGCCGGGTTCGCCCGGCGGCACCGGCCCGGCCGCGGGCGGGGCCGTCGGTGGATCGGCTGCGGGGGTGGGACGCCCGGGTGCGGCGGGTGCGGCGGGTGGCGGCATGATGCCCGGCGGCGCCCGTGCCCACGGTGAGGACGACCGGGAGCACAAGACCCCGGGCTACCTCGTCAACGTGGACAACGGCAACGAACTGGTCGGCAGGCTCCCGCTGGTCGCGCCGTCGGTCATCGGCGAATGAGCCAGGGGCCATGGCGGCTGACCGCACTCGAGTTCGCGGTGTTGTGGGAGCGACTCGGCCGGGACCGGTTGCCGTACCCGTTCGGGTTCCGGGGCACCGCCGAGACGGACGCGCAGTTCCGCACCCAGTGCGCCGACGCCGCGCGGCGGGTGCTGGCCCAGGTCGACGCGCCGATGTACGAGGCGCTCGCCGCGCTCGCCGAGCCCGCCGTGCGGATCGAACTGTGCGGCCTCCACCGAGTCGGCCCCGGCAGCTCGATGGTCAGGGTGCATGCCGGAATCCGTCATGCCCGCGCCACGGTCGCGGTCCAACAACCGGGCGCCGACCTGTACACGGGTGCCGACGTGGTGCTGACCGCGGTGGCGCCGGCGGAGGTGGGAGCGGCCCTGGCCCAGGCGATCCCGCAGGTCGAGGCCGGGCGAGGTCGCGGGGTGTCGGTACCGCGGTCGACCGTTCCCGGGGCCTCCGTCATGCGGCCCGCGGGTCGCAGACGGGCGAGCGAGCAGCGGGACGAGTTCTTCGCCCGCCCGCGGACCGGTTTCGGTGAGGTCGGTGTCGTCGCGGGTCCGGCGTACGACAGCACGCCCCGCGGCGAGGACCGGGGCTTCCACTGGGTCGACTTCGCCGGGGACGGGCGCTATCTGGTGCGGGGCGCGGGGACCGTCCACGCGCGGCCCGCCGACGGGGCGGACATCGCGTCGCAGGTGCAGCGGCTCGTCGCCGAGGCCGACACGACGCGGGCGGTCCAGCTGCCACACTGAACGGCGTGTATCGGGAGCGGGCGTCGAGGATCTCCGGGGCGGTGCTGTGGACCAGCGAGTCCGTGGCCGACGCCGAGCACCGGATCCTGCCCGACGGCAGCATGGACGTGATCTGGCTCGGTGGCCGGCTGGTGGTGGCCGGACCCGACACCATCGCGCACATGTCGACGCCGGCGGAGACCGCGCGCATCGTGGGGCTTCGGTTCGCCCCCGGCCAGGGGCCGGCGGCGCTTGGTGCGCCCGCCGACGGGCTGGTGAACACGCGGGTCCCGCTCGCCGAGTTGTGGAATCCCGTACGGGTCCGGCGGTGGGAATCGAGGCTGTCCGGATCGCCCGCGCCCGGCCGACTGCTCGAGCAGCTGGCCGGGGAACGGCTCGACGAGGCCGCCCCGGACCTCCGGCTGCTGGCGACGGCGACCGGGCTGCTGCGGGCGGGCGCCCCCGTCGCGTCGGTCGGCGCCCGGGTGGGACTGAGCGAACGGCAACTGCACCGCCGGTCCGTGCGGGCCTACGGCTACGGGCCGAAGACCCTGAGTCGGATCCTGCGGTTCGGGCGTGCGGTGGAGATGGTGCGCGCGGGGACGTCCCCGGCCGCGGTGGCCGCGCGGCTGGCATACGCCGACCAGGCCCACCTCGCCCGCGAGGTGAGGCAACTGGCCGGCGTCCCACTGGGCGCGCTCGGCTGAACCGGACGGACCGGACTGGTCTGGCCGGCCCACGGGGTCAGGTCAGGGTGGCGAACAGGTCCACGGAGTTGCCGTCGGGGTCGTGGACGGTGGCGTACCGCTGCCCCCAGAATGCGTCCCAGGGGGCCAGCTTCCCCTCGTACCCGGCGGCGACCAGTCCGGCGTAGCAGGAGTCGACCTCTGTGGGGTCGGCGCAGGCGAACGCCATGCTCAGGCGCTGGCCGCCGGACCCCGGCGTCCAGTCCGGGTCGAAGGACCGGATGGTGGCCTCGGTGTCCCAGGCCACCCGCAGCCCCTGCGGCAGGACCGCCTCCACGTGCGGTTCGGTGTCCGCGGCGGCGGGCAGGTCGAAGCCCAGTCGCCGGTAGAAGGCCAGCGAGCGAGCCATGTCGGCGACAACGATTCCCACGAGATCAAGGCGAGGTGTCATGGGTTCACCCTAGGAAGCGCGGGTCCCGTCCGTCTTGTACAAATCGGACGGGTCCCGCGCGCCGACCCCGGTCCCACCCGCCGGCCGCCGTGTCACCAGCGGTTCTTCACCTGCTCCGCGAACCCCAGCAGGTCCCGGACGGCGAGGCGGCTGCCGTCGTCGAGTACCACGTGGCCCGAGTACCGGCCGAACACCTGGTGCTGAATCGAGCGGAGCGCGACCAGGTCCGTCGCGGCGGCGCGGTCGAGGATCGGCTCGAAGGTCATCTCGAACCGGCCGTCGTTGCTGGTGAAGGTCCACGGCGCGGCGTCGAACGGGCCCGGCGGCCGGCCGGAGGTGCCGTCGGGCAGGTGGAAGGTGACCTCGTCGAGTTTGTGCGCGCGACCGTCGACGAAGACCATGTTCTCGGTGCCGGCCGAGGTGTCGCCGAAGCCGTGGCCGATGTTGAACCCGAACGGCCTGCCGTCGAGGGTGCCCGACGCAGAACCCCAGTACCAGGTGTTGTCGTAGGTCCACACGCCGCGGCCCCAGTCGAAGACGCCGAATGCGCTCGCCGGGTCGAACGCGAACGACTCGCCGCCGACCACCACCTCACCGCGCGCGGGCAGGCAGTTGATCTTCTGGTTGTAATAGAAGGCCTTGGGGGCCTTGGGGAACGGTGTGGCGACCACCATCCGGTCCATCTCCGGCTGGTCGAGCAGCAGCTCGCCGCGCAGGCCGCGGCCACCGTCGAATCCCGGGTGGTCGACGGTGAGCAGTCGGCCGCCGTCGGTGTGCCGGAACTCGATCCGCAGCTCACGTCCCCGCCCCGCCCGTCGGGAGACCAGCACGTCGCCGGCGTCGGCGCTGGCCGGCAGGCCCATCGAACCCATCGGGAACGGCAGCATGACGTTCTCGGTCACCTCGGTGCGCGCGGTGAGGTCCAGCCAGGACACCCCGAGCAGTCCCATGTAGCCGTTGTCCGCCACCGTCAGCGCGAGCCCGACCTCCTCGGTGAGCACGCAGTAGTAGTCCCACTCCTTGACCCGGAGCCGGGACGCGGCGACGGCGGCGCGGTCGTAGCGTCGCAGTTCCGCTGTGGCCCAGCCGGGCTCGGCCAGGCGACCGTGCCCGTCGAGCAGGTCGCCGGGGGTCAGGCGGTGGCGCATCAGTCCTGCTTGCGGGCGAACCGGCCCGGGCTCGCCTGGTCGCGGGGCTTGATGATGATCTGGTCGAGGTTCACGTGCGAGGGCCGTGACGCGACGAAACCGATCACCTCCGCGACGTCGGCGGCCACCAGCGGGCTGATGCCCTCGTACACCTTGGCCGCGCGCTCCTCGTCGCCGTCGAAGCGCACCAGGGAGAACTCGGTCTCCACCGCGCCCGGCGCGATCTCGGTGAGCCGGACGGGCTGCCCGAGCAGTTCGCCGCGCAGGGTCCGGTGCAGCACGGCCTGCGCGTGCTTGGCGCTGGTGTAGCCCGAGCCGTTGTCGTAGGCCTCGAACGCGGCCACCGAGGTGATGGTGACGATCAGGCCGTTGCCCGAATCGATCAGCTTGGGCAGCAGGGCCTTGGTCACCCGCAACGTGCCGAGGACGTTGGTCTCCCACATCCAGCGCCAGTCGTCCAGGTCGGCCTCCATCACGGTTGCCAGGCCCTTGGCCCCGCCGGCGTTGTTCACCAGCACGTCCACCCTCGGCAGCACCGCGGCGAACGCGTCCACCGAATCCTCGTCGGTGACGTCGAGTTCGAGCGCGGTGCCGCCGATGTCGCGGGCCAGGTGCTCGAGGCGGTCCAGGCGGCGGGCGCCGACCACCACGTGGAACCCCTGCGCGGCGAGGGTTCGTGCGGTGGCCTCCCCGATGCCGGAGCTCGCTCCGGTGACGACGGCAACATGTTCATCAGGCGAGATGGTCATGGCCTCAGCCTAGGCGCAGACGCCCCGGCCCGGCAGCAGGGTTGAGTGCCGGAAAGGGTCTGTCCCCGGCCGATCTGGCCGGGGACAGACCTTCACGGCGAGCTGGCTGTCAGTTGCTGGAGCCGAATCCGCCGAGGCTGCCGAGACTGCCGGTTCCGCCTTCGTCGGCGGGTGCGACGGTCACCGATTCCTGGACGGAGGATGCGGTGACGGTGCCGTTGCCCGAGTACTCGGCGGTGATCGTGCTCTGCCCCGCTGCCGCCGGGGTCCACTCGGTGGTGGCGGTGCCGTCGGCCCCGACCTGCGCGGTGCCGATGACGATGTCGCCGTCCTTGAAGGTCACGGTGCCACCTGCTCCGGCCGGGGTCACCGTGACCGTGATGGTGGAGGCGCGGCCGACCTGGGCATCGGTGACCGGGGCCAGGGCGATCGTGGAGGGGGTGTTCCGCGCGGCGACCTGCACCGTGACCGTCGAGGACTGGGACGCCGCGGCGAACCCGGTGCCGACGAAGTGCGCGGTGACGGCGCGGCTGCCCGCGGTGGCGGGGGTCCAGGCGAGGGTCGCCCTTCCGCTGCCGTCGAGCGCGGCCTGGCCGACCTTGGTTCCGGCGTCGCGGAATTCGACGGTGTTGCCCGCCTCGCCGCCGGTGACGGTGGCGGTCAGGGTGCTCGGCACGCCGACGCGGGCACCGGTGACGGCGGCGAGGGCGGTGGCGGTGCCGGTCTTGCTCATGGTGATGGACGGGCCCCGGAGGGAGTTGGTGCCGCCCAGTGATCCGCCGTACTCCATGCCGGTGAGCAGGGCGGTGTCACGGGCGCAGTTCTTGCCCGCCGTGTAACTGACGCTGAAGACCGGGGTCTGGACGAAGCCGGGGCGATTCTGGATGACCCAGTCGGTGACGCCCCAGGCGCCGCGGACGTAGCCTCTCCCGTTGCCCTCGTCGACGACGACCTCGGGGTTGGCGACAGGCTGGGCCGCGCCGTTGCCGGTCATCTTCGCCGAGCCGGGGATGTAGGTCAGGCAGGACGGGTGACGGTCCTTGACGTTGTAGATGAACTCGTCCACCCAGCTGGTCCGGTCGAACTTCGTTGTCACGGTAACCGTTTCGCCGACCGCAGGAGTGGTGTTGCTGACTGTCCGGGTGAAACGGGCAGCTCCTTCGTCCCAGGTGACCGAGCCCGAGGCGGCGCCGGCGATGCCGGTGCCGAGGAGGGCGAGTGCTCCGACCGCGAGGGTGGTGGCCGCGCCGGCGGCGATGCCGCGTGTCATCGCATCTTTTGTCATGGTGCTCCTTGTTCGCTGTGGTGCGACCGTCGACATCGAGGCCGCAGGGTGAACCCGGCGGTCGCAGGGTCGCCGGAGTTGACGAACCAACAGGTGCTGCCCGAGTTCCACCTGTAACTCGCCACCTGTGGCGCGGCGACAAACCGCGACCGAACAGCGCCGGGCCGATGCATGTCGACTGTGCACCAGCCCGGATCCGTCAATTGGGGGACTGCAGCAACTTCGCCTTCGCCGCGGAGCGGCCGTCCTCGATGGTGTCGAGGGCCGAGGTCTACGGCAGACAGCGCGGGCCCATTCTCTCGGTATCTGTTGTGGGAGAATGGGTCCGCGGATCTGTGAGGTTCTGTTGTGTGCGTTAGTACTATCACGCAGACCCCGGACTGCGGACGCGGAATTCGAAAATTCGGCGGCCCGCTGTGCGGGGGCCGCCGAGCGCCGAAACATGTTTGGCGAAAATGGTATTCGAATGCCGGTCGGCCGGTGTTCGGATCAGCTCACACGCAGGTTCTATGACTATGTATTCACCAGCCGACTGCCCCGGCCGAAGGCGCGCCGCCACGCCAGTGCCGCAAGGTCGCCAGCTCTCGCGGTCGCGGGCCGCATCGGATGCCGATGTGGCACAGACCGTTACGTGTGAGGTGGTCAATCCATGTGCACAGTTCTCCGAGGACGGCCTTCGGCCGGGCCACCTGAGACGTGGCCTCGGGTCAGGCGCCACGGCCGCCTAGTCGGCGGCGTACTCGGCCTCGAGCTCGATCTGCGCCACGGCGACTCCCGGCACCCGTACGGCGCCCGGCGTGTAGGTGACCGCATGCAGCTCGCCGGTGTATCGGAACGGCCCGCGACGCCGGCGCAGATCCCACGAGACCGGGCCGCGGGCGTCCACCCCCACCGAGATGCCGGTCCAGGGGGCCATGCCGACCAGCTGTACCTGGTCGGGCAGCTTCGCGGCGGGAGCGCCATCGACCCGGAGTTCGAAGTCCCAGCGCAGGCCGGGGCGCACGCTCGCGGACACCTCGATCCGGCGGGCGCCTGTCGGCAACGGCCCGGCGTCGACATGGAGGTAGCGGCCGTAGGCGTTGAAGCCGAACACCAGGTGCCCGTCCTCGATGTAGAGCAGGTAGCCGCCCTGGACGTCGCCGTGTGCCACCAGGACGCCCTCGCCCTGGGCGTAGCCGGATCCGCCCAGGTCCACACCGATCTCGAAGTCGCGGAACGCGATCAGCTTCGAGGACCGGTAACGCTCCAGGGTGGGTGTGCCCGCGAGGATCCGGACCGGCCGCGACAGCTTCTCCTCCGCGGGCCGGCGGACGGCGAGGGCGTTCCCGGTGGCCAGGGGGAAGACGGTGTTCGCCCATGCCGCGTCGTCCCACGCCCGCGCCAGTTCGCGCACCTTCTCCGGGTACCGGTCGGCGACGTCGCGCAGTTCGGTGGGGTCCTCGCGCACGTCGAACAGCTGCCAACGGGGCGCGTCCACGTCGGTCTCGGGGCGGTGCGCGAGCAGCTTCCAACCGTCCCGGTAGTAGCCGCGGTTGCCGGTCATCTCGGTGTACTGCTCGGTGTGGGCGGACTCCGCGGTCGCGTCGAGCAGCAGCGCGGTCGCGTCCACGCCGTCGAACGTCTTGGCGGGCAGTCCGTTCCGTGTGCCGGGTGGCTGAATTCCGGCCAGCGCGAGCAGGGTGGGGGCGAGGTCGGTGACGTAGGTGAACTGATTGCGGACACCGTTGTCCTCCTGCGTCTTTCGGAGACCGGCCGGCCAGGACAGGACGAACGGCACCCGGATGCCACCCGCGAAGGACTGGCCCTTGTAGAACCGGAACGGGGTGTTGGACGCCTGTCCCCAGCCGCGCGGGTAGTGCACTCCCAGCGCGGCGGTGCCGATCAGGTCCTCGTCGTGCGGCACGTCGCCGACCCAGTCCGGGCCCCCTACACGGGCGAACTGCGCGAAGTAGCTGCGGGTGCCCTCCGGTCCGCCCTCCGCGGTGCCGCCGTTGTCGGAGGTGAACACCACGATGGTGTTGTCCAGTTCGCCCAGTTCGGCGACGGTGTCCAGGACCCGGCCGACGCTCTGGTCGACGCTGTCGACCATCGCCGCGTACACCTCCATGTATCGGGCGTACCGGCGCTGTTCCTGCGGCGTGAGCGAGTCCCATTCGGGTACATCGAATCCCGGCTCGCTGTTGCGGGGCGCCTGCTCGGTGCCGGCCGGGAACAGACCCTGCTCGAGCTGGGCGGCGAACCTGCGTTCGCGCATCACGTCCCAGCCCTGCGCGTACTTCCCGCGGTACTTGTCGATGTCCTCGTCCTTGGCCTGCAGGGGGCCGTGCATCGCCACGTGCGCGAAGTACAGGAAGAACGGCTTGTCCTGATCGTGCGCCCGCAGTTCCTCGAGGTACCCGACGGCCTTGTCGGTGAGGTCATCTGTGAGGTAGTAGTTTTCGGGGTACTCCTCGACGTCGACCACCGAGTTGTCCGAGACAAGCTGGTTCGGGTGGAAGAAGGAGTTCAGGCCCTCCAGGGACCCGTAGTAGCGGTCGAATCCGCGTTGGGTGGGCCAGGAGTCGCGGACGGCACCCGGACGGAGGTTGGCGTCGCGCACCAGGTGCCACTTGCCCACGCCGTAGGTGGCGTAGCCGCCCTTCCTCAGGATCTCCGGCAGCGTGAGCACGTCCTCGGCGAGCTCGAGGCGCAGGCCCGGGAAACCGGGATCCGCGTTGGCGACGAAGCCGTATCCCGCACGATGTGGGTTGATGCCGGTGAGCAGCGCCGCGCGCGACGGCGAGCAGAGCGGCGTGGTGTGGTAGTTGGTGAGCCGCACGCCGGAGGCGGCGAGCCGGTCGAGGTTGGGGGTGTCGATCTCCGAACCGAACGGCCCGATGTCGCTGAACCCCATGTCGTCGACCAGCACCACGACGATGTTCGGCGAACCCGGCGCGGCCGTCGGAGCGGTCGTCCAGGCGGGGGTCGAGTCGTCGGTGGTCCTGCCGATGTGGCCGGCGAAACCGTCGTAGCCCCTGGCGTGCGGCGGCAGCGTCATCAGCTCGCGGCCCGGACCGGCTCGTCGATGGGGGAGTAGTGCGACGCGTCGCCCGCGACGACGCGGCTGCGCTCGCCGCGGATGCTGACGGGGACGTCGCCGGCCAGGGTGACCCGGCCGAGGCGTCGCCGCTGGCCGTCGTAGTCGTCGACGGCGTAGTGCTGGGTGGCGCGGTTGTCCCAGATGGCGACGTCGCCGTCCTCCCAGTTCCAGCGGGTGGTGTGCTCGAGCTTGGTCACCCGCGCCTGCAGCAGGTTGAGCAGGGCGTGCGACTCGTTGGTGCCCAGGCCGACGAAGCCCTTGACGAAGTGGCCCAGCAGCAGTGCACGCTCCCCGGTCTCGGGGTGCACCCGCACCACGGGGTGCTCGGTCTCGTAGTACGTGGACTGGAACTCCTTGCGGTACTCCTCGGAGTTGGCGTCGAGGTGGGCGGCACTGGTGGCCGCGTAGTCGTAGACGTTGGTGTGGGTGGCCCACAGGTTCTCCACCAGCGTCTTGAGCGGGTCGGGCAGCGTGGCGTAGGCGGCCACCGTCGACGCCCAGGTGGTGGAGCCGCCGTAGCTGGGCAGCACCTCCGCACGCAGGATCGACGCCTTGGGGATCCGGTCGACGAAGCTGACGTCGGTGTGCCAGCTGTTGGCCCGGCCGTACTCGGAGTCGATGGGCAGGATGCGCTCCCCGCGCGAGGTGACGGTGGGGTGTGCGGTGGTGGGCTCGCCGAGCAGCTGCGCGAACGCGTACTGGCCGGCGTCGTCGAGCTGGTGCTGGCCGCGGAAGAAGATCACCTTGTGCTCGAGCAGGGCCTGACGGATCAGGCCTACGGTCGCCGGGTCGAGCTCGGCGCCGAGGGTGACGCCGTCGATGCGGGCGCCGATGTGCGAGCCGAGACGGACCACCGCGGGTGCGGCGTCTGTGACGGTTGCGTCGGCCCGGTCGGTAGCGAAATCGATGGACATGGAAGGCCTTTCGTCGAAGTCGTGCCGAATCTGACGGGACCGAGATTTCCACCGGCGGTGCTGCGGGCCAAGGGTTTCCGTCACCGTGATCGCAAGGCCGCCACGGTATGTCCGATTGGACAAATGCCCGGGAGGTGCTAGTTTTCTGCCCATGTCTTCCGGCCGGCTCACCGCCCTGCGGGTCACCTACGTGACCTCCGCGCTGGGCTCCCGCCTGCCCCTGGCGCGCGAACTCTGTTGTTCGCCTCGCGGTCTCTCTCGCTAACTCGCGCTGCTTCCTCCCACACGTCGACGTTTCGCCTCGCCATGGCCCTTCTGGCCGTGTCGCCGGGTGACGTCTCGACGTCTCTGCAGGTCAGCGCGCTTCCATCCGCCGTGTAGGTCTGTCCCGCCAGGGACGAAGCGCAAGGAAACCACGTGCTCACCTCTGCTGTGCCGGCCTCGGCCGGCCGGACCAGGTCACCCCTGAGTCCCTCCAACCGTCCCAGTCCCGCGAACCACTTCAGTCCCTCGAGTCATCCCGGTCCCTCGAATCGGCCCCGTGCCTTCGGCGCGCCGAACCGTCCGTCCTCCAGGGGCCACGTCCAGATCGTCCCGCCCGACCTCCGGGTCGTCGACACCCCGGTCGCCGCGGTGCTCCGCGTCGCCTGCGAGCGTGGACCCATCGCCCGAGACGCGGCGGCGAAGGCCACCGGCCTGAGTGTCGCCACGGTGAACCGCCAGGTCACCGCGCTGCTCGGGGATGGACTGCTGCGCGAGCGCGCCGATCTCACCGCGTCCGGCGCGGTGGGCAGGCCCCGGGTCCCGTTCGAGGTCAACCACGAGCCCTACCTCACCGTCGGCATCCACATCGGTGCGGTGGTCACCGGCATTGTCGCCGTCGACCTCCGCGGCAGAGTGCTTGGCGCGGTGGAGATCCCGACTCCGGCGACCGACCAGGCCGCGGCCCTGGCGCAGATCGCGCGGAGCGCGAGGCAGTTCGCCTCGCGCTGGCACCGTCGGCGGGCGCTGTGGGTGGGGGTGGCCATCGGCGGGCGGGTCGACGCCGCCACCGGCCGCGCGGACCACCCGCGGCTCGGCTGGCGGGAGGCTCCCGTCGGCGAGATCGTCGGGGAGGGTCTCGGACTCCCGGTCTCGGTCGCCGCCCACGTCGAGGCGATGGCGGCCTCGGAACTGTTGCTCGCCTCGCAGCGTCCGGGTGCCGCGGGCACCGCCGGGACCAGCCTGTACTTCTACGCCCGGGAGACCGCCGGGGTCGCGGTCACCATCGACGGGCGAGTGCACACGCCGTCGAGCGGTCCCGGCTCGATCGTGCACCTGCCCACCGGCTCCTCGGCGCGTTGCTCCTGCGGAGCCCTCGGATGCCTCGAGGCCACCGTCAGCGACCGTGCGGTGATCACGGCCGCGACGGCTGCAGGAATCCTCTCCGGCACTGACGAGCGGCCCTCCGTCGCGGCCGTGTACCGGGCCGCGCAGTCGGGATCGATTCCGGCACACGAACTTCTGGTGGAGCGGGCGCAGGTGCTCGGCCGGACCGTGGCCGTGCTCCGGGACCTGTTCAACCCCGACCGGGTGATCCTGGGCGGCCAGGCCTTCACCGAGTACCCGGCCGGTATCCCGCACGTCGCGGAGGCCTTCGCCCAGGCCTCGACGCTGGCGCGCAAGGACATCCGGATCACCGGATTCGGCAACCGCGTCCAGGAGCACGCCGCCGCCGTCGTCTCGCTCAGCTCCCTCTACTCCGATCCGCTCACCTCCATTCGAAGGGCAACCTCCCGATGAGCTCCTCCTCTGTCACCAGCCTCGACCGCCGGACGTTCTTCCGGGGCGCCGGACTGACCGCCGCGGCGATTCTCGGGACCGGGCTGCTGGGTGCGTGCTCCTCGGCGGTGCAGGCCCAGAAGTCCGGGCCGGACGGGGCGTCGGGCACTCCGGTGCGCGGCGGCACCCTGAAGACCGGCATCACCGCCGACGTCATCCCGGCGACCTTCCTGACCAACACCGCCGGGTCCACCACGGTGATCGGCCTGGCCTACGACAGCCTCGTCCGGTACCCGCACGACAAGGTGGAACCCACACCGCGACTGGCGAAGTCGTGGGCCCTGGCCCCGGACGGCCGGTCGTTGACGCTTGACCTGCGCGACGACGTCACCTTCCACAGCGGCCGGCCGTTCACCTCCAAGGACGCGGAGTTCTCGATCCGCACCTACGCGGACCCGAAGTGGACCGCGCAGTTGCGGAGCACGGCGGCGGCCGTCACCGGGTTCGACACCAGCGACCCGCACCGGTTGGTGCTCACCTTCGCGCATCCGCTCGGCAACATCTTCGACCTGCTCGACACGGTCCCGATCCTCGACAGTGAGTCGATCGACAAGCTCACCGCCGGTGAGGCGTTCGTCGGGACCGGGCCGTTCAAGCTGGTCTCCCGGACCCCCAACAGCTCGCTGACCTTCGAGCGCAACGAGCGGTACTGGATCCCGGAGCGGCCGTACCTGGACCGCGTGGAGGTGTCGATCATCCCGGACGCGCAGGCGCTGCTGAGCTCGCTGCGGTCCGGTCAGGTCTCCCTGGTCAGCGGGCTGAGCTACCGGGACAACGAGGTGCTCGGCAACACCTCCGGCTTCCAGTCGATCGCGCTGGACGGCGCCGAGCTGCAGGTGTACGTCGGCACCAATGTCACCCATCCGGCGCTGGCCGACGTGCGGGTGCGCCAGGCGATCGCGTACGCGCTGGACCGGGACCGCATCATTGCCGAGGTGTTCCGGGGCTCCGGCTACCCGGTGAACCTGCCGTGGCCGAAGACCTCGCCCGCCTACGACGAGGCGCGGAACCGGACCTTCGGCCTCGACCCGGCCCGGGCCCGCTCGATCCTCGCCGACGCCGGCGTGGCCGTGCCGACGCTGCCCCTGACGTACCAGGCCGGGAACCCCTTCTTCGAGGCGTCCGCGCAGATCGTGCAGGCCAACCTCGCGACCGTCGGGATCGAGGTCAAGTTGGACCCGCAGGAGGGCGCGACCTTCGTGAAGTCGCTGATCGGCGCGCAGTTGCCGGGGCTGTGGCTGACCTTCCACTCGTGGGCGCAGTACGTGCCGTCGACGCTGAACGTCAGCGCCTATCCCTTCAACGCGCTCAAGAACTCCTCACACTTCGAGAGCCCGGCGTACATCGCCGCCGCCGACGCGGCGTGGCAGGTCACCGACGGCACCGGCGCGGAGGCGGTGGCCCGGTACCGGGCGGTGAGCGACCAGCTCCTCGAGAGCCTGTTCCTGATCGAGATCGGCGTGGTCCTGAATGAACTGGGCGCCGCGCAGCAGGTGCGCGGCGTCGACTGGACCAAGCGTTCGGAGATCCTGCACACCGACACCTACCTGGCCTGACGGTGAAGACGAGAGGAGTCTCGCGATGGTGAAGTACCTCGCGCGCCGGCTGCCGTCCGCGGTGGTGGTGCTGTTCCTGGCCTCGCTGCTGATCTTCTTCGTGCTGCGGCTGGTTCCCGGCGACCCGGCAACCAGCCTGGCCGGACCGGATGCGAGCGCGGAATCGGTTGCCGCGATCAGACATTCGCTCGGCCTGGACCGATCGGTGCCGGCGCAGTACCTGAGCTGGATCACCGATGTGGCGACCCTGGACCTCGGGCGGTCGTACGTGATCGGCGGCCAGATCTCGGACCTGGTCGCCGACGGGTTGGTCAACACCGTGGTGCTGGCGTCCGCCGCACTGCTGCTCGCGGTGGTGGTGAGCGTGGCGCTCAGCGTGGCCGTGGTGGTCTGGCCGAAGCGGTGGCTGACCGGGCTGGTGGCCGGCGCGAACACGCTCGCGGTCGCGTTGCCGCCGTTCGTCACCGGTGTCCTGCTGGTGCTGGTGTTCTCGGTGCTGCTGCCGGTGCTGCCGTCCGGCGGGGTGCCGCCGGACGGGTTCTGGGCGCGGCCGGACATCTCCGTGCAGTACCTGCTGCTGCCCGCCGTGTGCCTGGCCCTGCCGGTGGCGGCGGCCCTGACCCGGTTCCTCACCGAGTCGCTGCGCACCCAGATGGAACAGCCGTACGTGCTCACCGCCCGTGCCCTCGGCGTCTCACGGTGGAACCTGGTGAGCCGCAGCGCATTGCGCAATGCGCTGCCGTCGATGCTGACGGCGCTGGGACTGCAGGCCGGGCAGCTGCTCGGCGGCGCGGTGCTGGTGGAGGCGATCTTCGCGTGGCCGGGGATCGGGCAGCTGATCGAGCAGGGCATCAGCCGCCGCGACTACCCGGTGGTGCAGGTGCTGCTGTTGATCTCGGTGTCGGTGTTCGTGATCGTCCAGCTGCTCACTGACGTCGCGCACGCCTACCTGGACCCGCGCATCCGGATCGGGGGCGCGGCATGAGCGCCCCGCGCACGGGAGGGACGGCCACTCGGGCGCCGGGTGTGGCGTCGGTCCTGGAGATCGAGGACCCGGCGATCGCGGGCCGGGCGCCGGCGCAGCCGGACCCGCCGCGGCGTCGGCCGGTGCTGCGGGCGCTGACGCACGGTCAGGGCCTGGTCGGGGTGGTGCTGCTGGCGGTCGTGCTGCTCGCCGGCCTGCTGGCGCCGTGGCTGGCGCCCTTCGACCCCACCGCCCAGATTCCGGGGGCGAACCTGTCGGGGCCCGGCGCCGAGCACTGGTTCGGCACCGACCAGGTGAACCGGGACGTGTATTCCCGAGTGCTGCACGGCATCCGGATCAACCTGGAGATCATCGCGATCGCGGTCCCGATCGGGGCGGTGGTCGGGTCACTGGCCGGGCTGCTGTCGAGCCTGCACCCGGTGGCCGACGTGATCGCCCAGCGGGTGTTCGACGTGGTGCTGGCGTTCCCCGCGCTGATCCTGGCGATCGCGCTGGCGGCCATTGTCGGGCCGGGAGCGTCGACGGTGATCCTGGTGATCGTCGCGGCGGAGATCCCGATCTTCGGCCGGATGGTGCGGGGGCAGGTGCTGGCCGTCCGGGAACTGCCGTACGTGGAGTCGGCGCAGGTGATCGGCGCCGGTCCGTGGTGGGTGCTGCGCACCCACGTGCTGCCGAATGCGCTCGAGCCGCTCGGCGTGCAGGTCGCGCTGTCCATGTCGGTCGCGGTGTTCGTCGAGAGCGCCATGAGTTTCGTGGGCATCGGGGTGCGGCCACCCGAGCCGTCGCTGGGGTCGATCATCGCCGACGCCGTCCCGAACCTGGACGCCAACCCGGCCTTCGCGATCGGCCCGCTGGTCGTGGTCGCGGCGCTGGTGCTGGGCTTCCTGCTCGTCGCCCAGGCGCTTGGCCGGGCCCGCCGGTCCTGACCGCCCCGACAACCGTGAAGAGGAAGAGATGACCGAAACGATTCTCGAGATCGACGCGCTCTCCGTCAGTTTCGGCGCCGGCGCGTCCGGCGTGCAGGATGTCGTGTCCGACCTCGAGCTGACCGTGGCCCGAGGCGAGATCGTCGCGCTGGTCGGCGAATCCGGATCCGGCAAGTCGATGACCGCCAAGGCGGTCCTGGGCCTGCTGCCCGACGGGGCCCGCGCCCGCGGCTCGATCCGGCTCGGCGGCGAGGAGGTGGTGGGCGCCGACGAGCAGACGCTGGCGCGGCTGCGCGGCACCCGGGCCGCCATGGTGTTCCAGGAGCCGCAGACCGCGCTGAACCCGGTGCAGACGGTGGGATGGCAGCTGGCGCAGGCGCTCCGGGCGCACGGCAGGATCGGCCGCGCCGCTGCCCGGGGTCGGGCGGTGGAGTTGCTCCGGCTGGTCGAGATCCCGGAACCCGAGCGCCGGGTGGACTGGTACCCGCACCAGCTCTCCGGCGGGCAGAAGCAGCGGGTGGTGATCGCGCTCGCGCTCTCGGGCGCGCCGGACCTGCTGATCGCGGACGAGCCGACGACCGCTCTGGACGTGACGGTGCAGGCGGAGATCCTGGACCTGCTGCGGTTGCTGCGCGACCGCGACGGCACCGCGATCCTGCTGATCACCCACAACATGGGGGTGGTGGCCGACGTCGCGGACCGGGTCGCGGTGCTGCGCCGGGGCGTCCTGGTCGAGCAGCGGGGGGTGCTCGAACTGTTCGCCGCGCCGCAGGCCCGGTACACCGCCCAGTTGCTGTCCGCGGTGCCGCGGCTGCCCGAAGTCGGCCAGGGCTCGGACGGATCCCCGACACAGCCGGATGTCGTTGCCGCCGAACCGGTCCTGTCGGTACGCGGCCTGGACGTGGTGTACCCGGCCCGCCACGGCAACGCGGCATTTGCCGCGCTGCGCGGGATCACGCTGGGTGTCGAGGCGGGCGAGGTGCTGGGGCTGGTCGGCGAGTCCGGGTCCGGCAAGACGACGCTGGGCCGCACTGCGCTCGGGGTGATCCGGCCCAGCGCCGGGTCCGTGGTGTTCGACGGGGTCGACCTCGGCACGGTCTCGGGGCGGGAGTTGCGCGGCCTGCGCAAGGGGGTCGCGCTGGTCCATCAGGACCCGGCGGCGTCGCTGGACCCGCGGCGGAGCGTCGGCGAGAGCGTGGGCGAGCCGCTGCGGGTGCACCGGGTGGCGTCCGGGGCGCTGCTCCGGTCCCGGGTGGGGGACCTGCTCGACTCGGTGCGACTGCCTCGCTCGTTCGCGGACCGGAGGCCGGGTGAACTGTCGGGCGGCCAGCGGCAGCGGGTCGCCCTGGCGCGGGCGTTGGTGTTGGCGCCGCGGCTGCTGGTCGCCGACGAGCCGACCAGCGCCCTGGACGTGTCGGTCCAGGCCGAGGTGCTGGATCTGTTCGCGGACCTGCGCGAGGAGTACCGCTTCGCCTGCCTGTTCATCAGCCACGACCTGGCGGTGGTGCACCAGGTCGCGGACCGGGTCGCGGTGCTGCGAGGCGGGGAGCTCGTCGAGACAGGTTCCACCGCAGCGGTGTTCGGGGACCCGCGCGCCGACTACACCCGCGCGTTGCTCGCCGCGGTCCCGGTCCCGGATCCTGTCGAGCAGCGGTTGCGGCGCGACGACCGGCCCGAGGCATGGTTGGCCGCGGTCGGCTGACGGGAGGGCGGGCGTTGCCCGGCGGGGCGCGCAATCGGCGGGTGCCACTCGCCCGGCCGCGCGGCGTCGAGGAAGTTGCGGAAGCTCGTGCGGCGGCGTGCCCGTGCAATGAAGTCGGCCCACGATTCGATGCCGCCGGCTGCTGCCGGTTGACGGTCACCTGGTAGCTGGTGACCGTGAAGTCGCCGGCGGCTCGTTGCGGCCATCAGCGTCGCCGGGGGCTGTGGGACCGGGGCTTCGGCGCCCGCGAGGGCTGGACGCCGAAGCCCGGTGTCAGGGGTGGGTTTTGCCGTCTAGGAGCCGAAGCCGAAGAGGGAGCCGATGCTGCCGGCGCCGCCGGGGTTGGTGCCGCCTTCGGGTGCGACGGTCACGGTGGCGGTCGTGGTGGAAGCGCTGGCGTCCGCCGAGCCGGAGAAGTCGGCGATGATGGTGCGCTGGCCGTGGGCGGCGGGGGCCCACTGGGCGGTGGCGGTGCCGTCGGCGCCGACGTAGACGGTGCCGATTACCTTCTTGTCGTCCTTGAAGGTGATGGTGCCGCCGGCCGCTGCAGGGGTGACCTTCGCGGTCAGCGTCGTGGTCTTGCCGACGGTGGCTCCGGTGATCGGGCTCAGGGCGATGCTGCTGGCGGCCTTGGCGACGGTGAGGGAGGGGCCGTTGGTGGTGTAGGTTCCGGTGCCGAGGGATCCGCTGTAGCTCATGCCGGTCTGGAGGGCGATGCCGCGGGAGCAGTCCGCGCCGACCTGGTACTGGGCGGTGAAGACTGCGGGTTTGCCTTCATTGACGATCACCTTGTCGCTGGTGAAGGCGCCCGCGTTGAGGTCGCCCGCGATGTAGTCGGGCTTGATGTCGAGGTGGGGCTCGACCGGTTTGCCGTTCATCTTGGCCGAGTCGTAGACGTAGGTCAGGCAGGTGGGGTGGTGGTCCTTGACCCAGTCGAGTTTTTCCTCGCTGCCTCGTTCGAACTTGGTGGTGACGGTGAGGGTCTCGCCGACGGCGGGGGTTTCGTTGCTGATGGTGCGGGTGAAGTGGGAGTTTCCGTCCCACCAGTCGAGTGTCCTGGGGTCAGCGTTGGCGGTGCCGGCGCTCAGCAGGGCAAGTGTTCCGACCGCGAGTGCGGTTGCGGCGACGGTGCGGGTGGTTGCTCGATGTGTCATGGGTGTTCCTTTGATCTGTGCGGCCATGAGCATCGCCGCGGGCGGTGGGACCGGGCTTCGGCGCCCGCGAGGGCTGGGCGCCGAAGCCCGGTGTCATGGGTGTTCTAGGAGCCGAAGCCGCCGAGGAGGGAGCCGAGGCTGCCGGTGCCGCCGGGGTTGGTGCCGTCGGCGGGCGCGACGGTCACGGTGGCGGTGGTGGTGGATCCGCTGGCGCCTGCCCGTCCGGAGAAGTCGGCGGTGAGGGTGCGCTGGCCGGCGGTGGCCGGGGTCCAGGCGACGGTGGCGGTGCCGTCGGCGCCGACCTGCCCGGTGCCGATGACGGTGGTGCCGTCCTTGAAGGTGATGGTGCCGCCGGCCGCTGCCGGGTTGACCTTCGCCTTCAGCGTGCTGGCCGCGCCCACCTTGGCGCCGGTGACCGGGTCGAGGGTGGTGGTGGTGCTGATGTTGGCGCTGACGGTGATCGCGGGGCCCTTGCCGGCGAAGTTGGCGGCCCCGAGGTTGCTGAGGTAGCTCATTCCGCTGTTCAGTGCTGTTCCGAGGGCGCAGTCGGCGCCGACCTTGTACTGCGCGGTGAGGGTGGCAGATGCGGTCTTCGTGACGGTCACCCCGTAGCTGGTGGCCATGAAGTCGCCGGCGATGAAGTCGGGCTTGATCTCGAGGTAGGGCTCGACGGCGTTGCCGTTCATCTTGGCCGAGTCGAAGACGTAGGTCAGGCAGGCGTCGTGGTGGTCCTTCACCACGTTGATCGTCTCGTCACTGGCGTTGGGGCGCTCGAACTTGGTGGTGACCGTGATGGTCTCGCCCACGGCGGGGGTCGCGTTGCTCACGGTGCGGGTGAATCTGGAGCCGGAATCCTCCCAGGTGGAGGAGGCGGGGGCGGCGCCGGCGATGCCGGCGCCGAGGAGGGCCAGCGCGCCGATCGCGAGTGTGGTTGCGGCGCCGGCAGCGGCGCCGCGGGTGGTTGCTCGATGTGCCATGAGTCTTCCTTCGATCGGTGCGGCGGTCACTGTCGCCGCAGGCTGTGGGGGTCGGGCTTCGGCGCCCGCGAGGCTGGGCGCCGAAGCCGGGAATCGTGCCTCTGTCGGGAAACGGCTCAGGAGCCGAACAGGGAGCCGAGGCTGCCTGCACCCGGATCTCCGCCCCCGAGATAGCCGACCGTGACCTGGGGACCCTTGTCGGCGTAGTTGCCGGAGCCGCGGGATCCGAGGTAGTCCATGCCGGCGGTGAGATTGGCGCCGCGCAGGCAGTTTTCGCCGACTTTGTACTGGACGCTGAAGATGGGGGTCTGGGTCTGCGTGACCCACACCCGGTAGCTGGTGGACATGAAGTCGCCGACGACGTATCCGGGTTTGATTTCGAGGTAGGGCTCGACGGCCTGGTCGTTCACCTTGGCCGAGTCGGGCACGTAGGTCAGGCAGGTGTTGTGGAAGTCCCTGACCCAGTTGAGCCGTTCCTCGGTCGAGTTGGTTCGCTCGAACTTCGTGGTGACCGTGATGGTGTCGCCCGCGTTGGGGGTGGCGTTGCTGGAGGTGCGGGTGAAGCGGGTGGCCCCGTCGTCCCAGGTGACCGACGCGGTGGCAGCGCCGGCGACGCCGCCACCGAAGAGGGCCAATGCGCCTGCCGCGAATACGGTTGCCGCGCCGGCGGCGACGCCGCGCGTGAGTGCTCGATGTGCCATGGGTGTTCCCTTTCGGTGGCGCGGCGCGATCACGCCTACGCCTTTGGGTTTCAGGGTGGTACTCCGGCGCCGCGTTCGACTGCGGCGCCGGAGCGGGAGAGCGGCGCTAGCTGCCGCCGAGGTTCTTGATGATCTTGGTGATGGTGTCGGCGGTGAAGTCCGACAGCGAACCGGTGGAGCTGAGCTGGCCCTCGGTGGAGCCGAGGCCGGCGCCGTCAGCGCTGCCGAGGGTGGACTCGCCCGTGTTCTTCTCCCGCACGGTGAAGCAGGCGCTCAGTTCGGGAATGGTTGTCCCGACGCCGACGGTGCCGCCGAAAGCAGCACCGCCACTGAGGATGGACACGCCGGTCTGGGCCCGGTCCGGGACACGGTAGGTGAACTCGGCGGTCACCGGGTTGCCCGAGTTGACGAACCATCCGGTGCTGCTCACCCGCCAGCTGCCGTCCTCGTTCGGCTCCGGGGTGACGTCCTCGGTCTTCTGTCCCCCCGGGAAGTGGTAGGCGGTGACCTTCGCCGAGACGGGCTTGCCGAAGCCGACCGGCGGGTAGTCCCAGATGGTGTTGACGTACGGGTTCCCGATGCTGGTGGTCCCGACGACAACCTTGTAGGTGATGTTGGTCCCGGCGGCGGCCTCGGCCACCGTGCTCTTGTCGTAGGTGTGGCTGATCCCGACGGTGCTCCAGTCGTTCTTCTCCCAGTGCATGGACTGCTTGCAGTCCGGGTTGGCGGCGTTCGCGGCACCGGCGCCGACGCCGACGCCGAGGAGGGTGGAGGGCAGTGCGGCGACCGCAGCGAGAGCTGCGATACGACGGGCGGTTTTCGGCTGCATGGGGTTTCCTGACTTCTTCTGGTGGGTCGAGCCGGCGGCCGACCGGGGTGGTTGTCACGGCGGCCCGGGCGGTCCAGGCCACCGTGTTCAACGGGTTCTCGACCGCTCCGTGTCGCCCATGGAGGCGATGGCGATCGATCAAGAGAGGGGATGGCGGGCGCCGGTGCACCTCGGGGTGGCGCCGGCGCCGAACCGTCAGCTGAGGGACTGCAGCGTCTTGAATATCTCGAGAACGGTGGCGATCGTGTTGATCGTCGCGGACAACGTGGCCATGGTCTCTCCTTGGATTTGCCGATTGGACTTTCGTGGCGGGCGATTCACCCCGGCGGGCTAATTCCTATCATGATTCTCCCGCACTATGGGGGCAGGATTGAAAAGTCGGATGCATCATGGGGGATCCCGAAAGGCGTTGTAACGTATTTATGGCGAACGGCTCGTCGACGGTTTGTCCGACTCGCGTGCTGGTTCAAAAAGACCAGGTAGACGCATGGTTTTGGTCAAATTGCGCCGCGGATCACCGCCCCGGATGGGCTCCGAAATTCGCGCCACGGGTCGGTTCGGCCGCCGAGTGAAGAATCTACTCGCGGTGAATGTTGCCCTGTGGAATTTATTGCAAATGATGCAATTGTGCCCTGCGGTCGGGCGTGGGTCTTTTGTATCTTCTTTCGGCGTCGGTCGAAGATTGATTTTCAGGAGAGTGTGCGAGTTCCTGTCTATTGAATGGGTGGGTGGTTTTTTTGAATCTGCTGTCTCGCTGCCGGGTGATTGCGCTCAGTGCTGCTGCATTCGGTAGACACCTGCCGTGTCGCCGGTCAGCCGCAGCCGCCCTGGATTCGGGTCGGGGTGACGTCGGAGACGTTGGTGGTGTCGAGGTGTGGGCGGTCGGGTCGCAGAACCCGACGTCGGTGATGTTGGGCGGCTGTTGCGGCGAACAGCAGCGCGACTGCAGCGAGGCGGGTGAGGACTCGGCCTCGTGACGACATGGTGAACCTCTCGGCGGGCGACTGCCTGGACGTGATCCGCGGGTGGGGCTGTGGCTGTGGTTCGGTGGACGGCGTCCGGGCTGGGTGTGGGCCGGGTCGGTTCGGTCGGCAACGCGCGATTCGCGCGGGTCAACGCGCGTCCGCCGGCGCCGGTCTGGTGTGACCGGCACGTACATCGGTGTGGCGCGTCGGGGGACGGCCATGTGCAGGAAAGCCTAGGGCGGAGCGGATCGGAACAGAAACATCCGTTTCCGGATGAATTGACAAGGTTCTGTTGTCAGTGGGGGATCAGGGTGGGCATCGTCGAGCATCGTGATCGCCAAACGCAGTGCCAAGCACCTGAATCGGCGACGCAGGTCACGTGCAGGCGCCTTCGCCTCGCGTGAACCGTCGCTTCGACGACCGAGTTTGCCCGCGGAGGCCTGAGACCGCTTGGCGCTTACGGCGATCGCCCGCGAAAGTGGATCGCCGGTGCCTGTGTCTGTGCCTGGGCGGGCATGAACAATATGAACGCACCACCATCGTCACGATGGGCCTGTCATGTTCTAGCGGGGAGTTTCGACGCGCGAATCCGTCTAAGCGAGAAAGACGTTCGATGGCGACCGTCCTGAAGGGCCACCCCGGAGAACCTGCCGGTGGAGCTGACTCGGGCTACCAGGTCAGCCGGGCCGTTCGTCGTCTCATCTGCTGGTCGATCACCTCGCCGCCAGGCATACGTTGGTGGTGCTGGATGGTTGCGAGCACCTGCTCAGGGCCGCCGATCCACAGCGGGGCAACTCAATTCAGGTGGGTGGGTGGGTGGGTGCGCACCAGCCGCTCGCCGACCGTGCTCGGAGAGTCCTTCACCGTCACCCAGTTCGAAAGTCCGAGCGGGATGGCGGCGCAGCACGCCGGGACGTCAGGCCCTCGTCGTCCGCGCGGTAGGACGTGCGACGGTGACGTCCGTTTCCGGATGATCGACAAGATTGTCTGTCAGTAGGGGATCAGGGTTGGCATCGTGCGTTCGTTGAGGTCCGGCTCCTGCAGCCTCTTGACCAGGTCCGGGCGCGCGTCGCGGACGCGGCGCGCGGCGTCGATGAACGAGCGCACCAATACCGAGTCGTTCTCTCGGGGCCACGCCACCGTGACCTCGTTGGGCTCGGCGTCGGTGATCGGCAGCAGCGTGACACCGGGGTAGGGGACCCAGCGCGAGCAGGCCACCGTCACCCCGATGCCGACCCCGGCCGCGACCTTCTGATACTCCTCGAGCAGCGTGGTCGAACGGGACACGATCGGCGCACGCGTTCCGCTGCGGTGCTCGTCGAGTTCCCAGTACTCGTTCCATGCCGAGTCGGTGCAGGCCGCGCCGAACATCGGCTCCTCGAGCAGCTCCGCGGCGCGCACCGACTCTTTGCGTGCGAGGGGGTGATCGGCCCGCACCATCGCCACGAGCGGCTCGTTGAACAAATGCTCGAATTCGACACCGTCGGTCGTGAGCGGGCGCCGGACGAACGCCACGTCCACCGACCGATCGTTCAGCCCGGCGGACGGATTGTCGTAGTTGAACTGACGCATCTCGATCGTGACGCCGGGGTGGCGGTCGCGGAAGGCCGACATGATCGGCTCGGTGAGGATCAGTGCCGCACCCTCGGTGAAGCCCAGCACCAGCCGTTCGTTCTCGCTGCGGTCCATCGAGCGGGCGCGCTCGGCTGCGTCGTCCAGGGCGGCAAGCAGTGCACTCGTGTCGTCGAGGAAGGCGGCGCCGGCCGGCGTCAGGGTCACGCTGCGCGTGGTGCGGGTCAACAGCACCACGCCGAGGCTCTGTTCCAACTGCTTGATCTGCGCGCTCAGCGCCTGCTGCGCGATATGCAGCCGCTGTGCGGCGCGGGTGAAGCTCAGCTCCTCGGCGACGGCGACGAAATAGCGAAGTTGACGGGTCTGGAGCTCCATGGCGCGAGTGTATGTCGACAGAGTGCCTCGGGGTGGGGGTCCGAGGGGATCACTGCGGCCAGGGCGGCAGGGGTGGGGCGTCAGCGGCATCGGGCGGCGCGCCGTCGCCGGTGGTCGAGCTCAACCGGGCGGTCGCGGTGTCGATGGCACAGGGGCCGGCGGCGGCGCTGCGGATCGTGGACGAGCTGGCGGCCGCGGGTGCGCTGTCGACCTCGCACCTGCTGCCGACGGTCCGCGGCGAGCTGCTCACCCGAGTGGGGCGCACGGACGAGGCGCGCACGGAGCTGGAGCGGTCAGTTAGGTTGTGCGGCAACGAACGCGAGCGGGTGGTGCTGGTCAGCAAGCTTGCAGTCAGCGACTCGCCCTCGAGGCCGTGGCGGCCGAGCTGATCCCGACTGCCGGAGATCGAGTGCTGAAAGGGGTCTGTCCCCGGCCGCGGTGGCCGGGGACAGACCCCTTCACGGTGCGTCAGTTGTCAGCTGCTGGAGCCGAAGCCGTCGAGGCTGCCGTTTCCGCCGGTTCCGCCGTCACCGTCGGCGGGCGCGACGATCACCGATTCCCGGTCGGAGGAGGCGTTGACGGTGCCGTTGCCCGAGTACTCGGCGGTGACGGTGATCTGGCCCGCCGTCGCCGGGGTCCACTCGGTGGTGGCGGTGCCGTCGGCTCCGACCTGCGCGGTGCCGACGACGGTGTTGCCGTCCTTGAAGGTGACGGTGCCGCCGGCGTCGGCGGGGGTGACCTTCGCCGTCAGGGTGGTGGCCTGGCCGACGGTGGCGCCGCCGACCGGACTGAGGGTGGTGGTCGAGTCGGTGTTCGACGCGGGTGCCTCGGCCACGGTCACCTGCCCGGTGGTGGTCGACCCGATGACGCCGTCACGGCCGGAGAAGGTGGCGGTGAGCGTGTGGGCGCCGGCCGCGGCGGGGACCCACTGGTAGGTGACCTTCCCGTCGTTGCCGACCGGCAGCGTCGCCAGTGAGACGGCGCCGTCGCGGAGTTCGACGGTGCCACCTGCCGCGGCCGGGCTGACCGTGGCGGTGACGGTGGAGGCGCGGCCGACCTGGGCATCGGTGACCGGTGCGAGCGCGATCGTCGAGGTGCCGTTCTGCTCGGCGACCTGCACGGTGATCACCGCAGACTGGGACGTGGTGGCGAATGCGGTCCCGGCGAACTGCGCGGAGAGGGCGTGGCTGCCCCGGATGGAGGGGGTCCAGGGGAGGGTCGCGGTCCCGCCGGCATCGAGGGTGGCCTGGCCGATCGGGGTTGCGGCGTCGAGGAATTCGACGGTGTCGCCCGGCGCGCCGCCGGTGACGGTGGCGGTCAGGGTGCTCGGCACGCCGACGCGGGCGCCGGTGACGTCGGCGAGGGTGGTGGTGGTACCGGTCTTGGCCATGGTGATCGACGGACCCTTGGTGCCGTAGCCGCCGCTGCCGAGCGACCCGCCGTAGTCCATGCCGGTGGCCAGGGCGGTGCCGCGGGGGCAGTTCTGGCCGACCTTGTAGCTGACGCTGAAGGTGGGGGACCGGTGGAAGCCGGGCCGATTCTGGACCACCCAGTCGGTGACGCCCCAGGAGGCGCGGACGTAGCCGGTCCCGTTGCCCTCGTCGGCGACCACCTCGGGGTTGGAGACGGGGTATTCGCTCTGACCGATCATCTTGGCGGAGCCGGGGACGTAGGTCAGGCAGGACGGGTGGCGGTCCTTGACGTTGTAGATGAACTCGTCCACCCAGCTGGTCCGGTCGAAATTCGTTGTCACGGTGACGGTGTCGCCGACCGCGGGGGCGGTGTTGCTGACGGTCCGGGTGAAGCGGGAGCTGCCGTCGTCCCAGGTGATCGAGCCGGGGGCGGCGCCGGCGACGCCGGCGCCCAGGAATGCGAGTGCTCCGACCGCGAGTGTGGTGGCCGCGGTGGCGGCGACGCCGCGTGTGGTTGCTCGTTGTGTCATCGGTGTCTCCCGTGTGATCGGTGCGGCCGTGGGTGTCGCCGCAGTCTTTGCGTGTGACCGGGGTCCGGGGCCGCGAGGGCGCGGCCCCGGAGGTTCGAGTGCGGGGAGGGCCCGTCCCGGGCGCGTCGGCCCGGGAGAAGCCCCCTCGTCGTGCGGTGGGTTGCTAGCTGGAGCCGAAGAGGGAGCCGAGGCTGCCGGCGCCGTCGTTGCCGCCACCGGTGCCTTCGGGTGCGACCGACACCGACGCCTGGTTGGAGGATGCGGTGACGGTGGCGGTGCCGGAGTAGTCGGCGATGATGGTGCGCGTGCCCGCGGTGGCGGGGGACCACTGGGCGGTGGCGGTGCCGTCGGCGCCGACGGGGGCAGTGCCTACGACATCGGCCCCGTCCTTGAAGGTGACGGTGCCGCCCGCGTTGGCGGGGGTGACGTTCGCCGTCAGGATGGTGGTCTTGCCGATGGCGGCACCGGTGATCGGGGCCAGGGTGGTGGTGGAGGTGGCCTTGGCGACCGTGACGGCGGGGCCCTGGGTGTAGTAGCCGCCGAATCCGAGTGATCCGTTGTAGTCCATGCCGGTGGCGAGGGCCGCGCCCTGGGCGCAGTCGGCGCCGACCGTGTAGCTGATGCTCAGGACGGGATTGAACGCGGGCTGGTTCTTGACGATCCAGTCGTTGGGACCGAAGTCGACGCTGACGAGAGGATCGCGGCTCGGGTCCGAGCCGTCGTCGACCTGCGGGTTGAGCGGGGTGTTGTTCATCTTGGCCGAGCCGGGGACGTAGGTCAGGCAGGCCGGGTGCCGGTCCTTGATGTTGTAGAGGTGTTCCTCGGTGCCGTTGGTTCGTTCGAACTTCGTGGTGATCGTGATGGTTTCGCCCACCGCGGGGGTGGAGTTGCTGACGGTGCGGGTGAAGTGGGAGTAGTAGTCGTCCCAGGTGACCGTGGCGGTGGCGGCGCCGGCGGTGCCGGTGCCGAGGAGGGCGAGTGCTCCGGCCGCGAGTGCGGTGGCCGCGGTGGCGGCGACGCCGCGGGTGGTTGCTCGTCGTGTCATGGTGGTCCTTCGGTCGCGGAAGGTGCGACCATCGACAGCGCGGTCGCAGCTTCGGGTTGGTGGTCGTGCCGCGGCGGCCGCGGCGGTCGGACGTCGAGCGCTGGAAGGGCCTGCCCCCGGCCGGTTGCCCGGGGAACCGGCCCTTCACCGTGCGGTGGCTACTAGCTGGAGCCGAAGAGCGAGCCGATGCTGCCGCCGGCGCCACCACCACCGCCGAGGTAGCTGACCGTGACGGCGGGGCCCTGGGTGTAGTAGCCGCCGAAGCCGAGTGATCCGTTGTAGTCCATGCCCGTGGCGAGGGCGGCGCCACGGGTGCAGTCGGCGCCGACCTTGTAGCTGACGCTGAAGATTGGGGAAAAGCCGGGCTGGTTCTTGACGATCCAGTCGTTGGGACCGAAGTCGACGCTGACGAGCGGATCGCGGCCGTTGATCGAGCCGTCGTCGACCTGCGGGTTGAGCGGGGTGTTGTTCATCTTGGCCGAGCCGGGGACGTAGGTCAGGCAGGCCGGGTGCCGGTCCTTGATGTTGAGGAGGTGTTCCTCGGTGCCGTTGGTTCGTTCGAACTTCGTGGTGATCGTGATGACTTCGTCCGCCGCCGGGGTGGAATTGCTCACGGTGCGGGTGAAGTGGGAGTAGTAGTCGTCCCAGGTGATCGAGGCGGTGGCGGCGCCAGCGGTGCCGGTGCCGAGGAGGGCGAGTGCTCCGGCCGCGAGTGCGGTGGCCGCGGTGGCGGCGACGCCGCGGGTGGTTGCTCGTTTTGCCATGGTGGTCCTTCGGTCGCGGAAAGTGCGACCATCGGCATCGAGGTCGCAGCTTTGGGTTGGTGGCCGTGTGCTCGCCCCTTCGCGGCAGTCGCGACGGGCGAGCACAGCGCCCGGCCGCCGGTGTCGGCGGCCGGGCGCTGGGTCTAGCTGCCGTTCTGGAGGACTCGGGTGATGGTGTCGCCGAGGACGTCGCTGACCGAGCCGGTGGAGCTCATCTGGCCCTCGGCGGAGCCGAGGCCGTTGTCGTCGAGGCTGCCGAGGGCGGCCTCACCCGGGTTCTGGCCCCGAACGGTGAAGCACGCGGTGAGATTCGGTCGGTAGGCCCCGACGCCGACGGTGCCGCTGACGTCGATGCCGCCGCTGGTGATGGTCACGCCGGGCGCGGCGCGGTCCGGGACCCGGTAGGTGAACTCGGCGGTCACCGTGTTGCCGGCGTTGACGAACCAGCCGGTGCCGCTCACGCGCCAGGCGCCGTCGCCGTTCGGCACGGCCTGCACTTCCTCGGTGACCTGTCCCTGACCGAAGTGGTAGGCGGTGATCTTCGTGGACACGGGGGCGCCGAAGCCGGCGGGGGCGTAGTCACGGAAGGTGTTGACGTACGGGTTACCGATGCCGGTGGTACCGACCACGATCTTGTAGGTGACGTTTGTCCCGGCGGCGGCCTCGGCCACCGTGACGCTCTTGTCGTAGGTGTGGGTCACCCACACGGTGCTGGCGTCGTTCTTGGTGGTGTGGCTGGACTGTTCGCAGGGGGCGGCGTTCGCGACGCCGGCTCCGACTCCGGCCACGAGCAGGGCTGCGGGGAGAGCGGACACTGCCGCGAGAGCGGCGATGCGGCGGACTGTGTTCGAAGACATGTGTTCCTAACTGTTCGCTGTTGCGGTCACGCCGGAGTGCTGACCGCGTACTCGCCGCGTGACAGGGTCGGATCCCCTGTCAGCGTTCGAACCTGTCACCCGACGCCTGTGGCGCGGCGACAAACCACGACCGAACAGAGCCGGGCGGATGCACGCCGTCTGTGCACCAGCCCGGACCAGTCAGCTGGGGACTGCAGTGATTTCGCCGCCGAGGACGGCCCCCGATGGTGCCGGGGATCGAGACGACGGCGGACAGCGCGGCCGTATTTCTCCTGGCATCTGTTTTGGGAGAAATGGCTCGCGGGGAGGAGTGATTCCGTTGTGTGGGTCAGTCCTATCACGCACACTCCGCTTCTTGGACGCGAAACTGGAAATCCCGGCGCCCTGCCGGACGGAGATCGTTACGTGCCGCAGCGTATTTGACCAGAATGGCATTCGGGTGGCATTCGGCCGGAATTCACCCAAAGTTCGAACCTGCTCGAATTCATGGGCATATGGCCAGGTAGTCGCTGGTTTTCGACATTCGAATTCGGGCTGCGTGTGCCGAGGTCGATCGCGTCCGGGGCAGGTTTCATTTCCGGCCCCAGGAAGCTTGGGTGCGGGCAGATCGGAACAGAGACGCTTTGTTCCGGACTGATTTACA
Organism: Rhodococcus tukisamuensis NBRC 100609; assembly: GCF_001894985.1. Classification (GTDB taxonomy): domain Bacteria; phylum Actinomycetota; class Actinomycetes; order Mycobacteriales; family Mycobacteriaceae; genus Rhodococcus_G; species Rhodococcus_G tukisamuensis. The sequence continues at coordinate 141,093 of NZ_BCXG01000001.1, forward strand.
AGGTTCCGTTGTCAGTAGGGGATCCAGCGGCGGAGCATCACCACGCGGGGCTCGGTGAACAGGGTCTCGAACTCGACGCCGTCCGTCGTGAGCGGACGCCGCACGAACGCCACCTCCACCGATCGGTCGGTCAGCCCGGCCGAGGAGTCGTCGTAGTTGAACTGGCACATCTCCACCGTCACGCCGGGGTGACGATCGCGGAAGGCCGACAGGATCGGCTCGGTCAGCAGCATCACGCCGAGGGCCTGCTCGAGCTGCTTGACCTGCGCGCTCAGTGCCTGCTGCGCGATGTGTAGCCGCGGGCGGCGCGGGTGAAGCTCAATTCCTCGGCCACCGCAACGAAGTAGCGAAGCTGGTCACCGCGGCCGGGGCGGCAGGGGAGCGGCATCGGTCGCGTTCGGCGACCCGCCCCGCCGGTCGGTCTCGGCCCTCGCCAGGCCGAGGCCGCCGTGCTCGAGCGCGGCGAGCGTGGACTGTCCCGACCAGACCTCCCGGCCGCGTCGGCGCACCGAGACGCGCATCCGGGCGCCCAGGTGCTCGATCGCGCCCGCGATGTTGCGACGCTCGGTGGGCAGCGGCACCGGCAGCACGTGCGCGTCGCCGACGGGGCCGTGGCCCTCGATGTCCACGCTCCAGTTCGGACTGCGCCCTCGCAGGATCCAGTGCTCGTCGGTGACGGCGGCGCGGACCGGCGAGAGTGCCGGGTGGACGAGCCGCAGCAGCCGGCCGTCCGGCAGGCGCACCACCACGGCGGTGACCTCGGTGCGCAGCGGTCCGGCGCTCACCTGCCCGCCCGCGAACGCCACGCAGGCCTCGGGTTCGGCGAAACCCTGCGCCTGGCCCCACCACCACGATTCCGGGAATCCGCCTCGGCCCCAGTTCTTCTCGGCGTACACCTGGGCTCCGTTGAGGTCCCACTCCTCGCCGTCCAGCACGGCGTGGCCCTCGGCCCGGCCGCCGAGCAACCAGGGGTGCCAGTACTGGTTGAGACCCGGAACCGACTGGAAGACACCGGAACCACCGAACCCTCGGCGCGGCCAGGGCGTCGGATTCGTTATCCGCACGTCGAGTCGGGCGTCGGGCCCGAGGTCCACCCGCAGGCCGCCGCGTTCGCCGTGGAACTTCTCGCCCGCATGCGCGCCGAGACGGTGCGGATCGGCCCACCCGGTGGGGTGGGCGGCGGTGCGCAGGAAGCGGTTCGGATGGCCGGCCAGCCCGAGGGTGGCCCACCCGCCGTCGGCCGCGCGGTTGACCCCGCACAGGGCGATCACCACCCGGCCGGACTCGGGGAGAGTGAACCGCCAGAAGTAGCCCTCCATGGCGACGCCGTGTGCGGGCAGGAGGTCCCCGAAGGGCAGGTCGGCGCCGGTGGCGCGATATCTGTCGAGCAGACGCGACATCGCCCCACGGTAGTCCGCGGCGCGGCGATCGGCAGGGCGTCGAGCGCGAACCGACCCCCGCCGGTCAGTTTCCCGATGTCACACATCGGGTACCGCCCGAGGCACTCACTGTGACATCGGGGAACCGGCGAGGACGGCCTGCGACTGGGTGACCTGGGCGACCAGTCGGTCCTCGTCGTCACGGACCTCGATGACGATCGCGACCGTGCTGCGGCCCACGTGCAGCGGGCGGGCAGTGGCGGTGACGGTGCCCTTGCGGACGCCGCGGGTGAAGACAGTGTTCGAACTGGTCGTGGAGGTGGCGGCGCCCGCCGGGAGGTTGAGGAAGGCGCAGACGGCGCCGACGGTGTCCGCGAGGGTCATCAGCGCGCCGCCGTGCATGCCGGGCCCCGCGGTGGTCCGGTGCTCGCTCCAGTCGAGCGTGCCGACCGTCTCGGCGGGCGTGGCCGCGGTCAGCGTGACGCCGGTGTGCAGCGCGAAGGGCATGGTGGCGAGCAGTTCGTCGGGTGTCATGGTCGCAGGCTACGTCGGATGTCGATGTGGCACAGCCTGTTACACGCGACGTAAGGGAATCTACGGCCCCAGTTCGCCGAGGACGGCGTGCGACTGGGTCACCTGCGAGACCAGCCGGCCTTCCTCGTCCATGATGTCGATCGACACCAGCACGGTCTTGCGGCCGACGTGCAGCGGTCGCGCGGTGCCGGTCACGACGCCGCGGCGCACCTGGCGTGCGAACACGGCATTGGACGCCGTCGTCACCCGGGACGCCCCCGACGGAATGTTGAGGTATGCGGAGACGGCGCCGACCGTGTCGGCGAGGGTGGTGAGGGCGCCGCCGTGCATGATTCGATCCGTCGTGGTGACGTCCTCGCTCCAGGCGAGTCGGCCGACCACCTCGCCGGCGTTCGCCGACACCAGTTCGACTCCGGATTTCGCCGCAAACGGCATGGTCGCCAAGATCTCTTGCAGGTCCATGATTCGATGCTAGACCGGCGCGGATTGCAACCCCGGGTAATACGCTCGATGCCGTGAGTCGCCTGACGCGAGACCTCGACCGCTGGACAGCTCCGCATCTCGAGCGGTCGGCGTTGCTGGTGATCGACACCCAACGTGACTTCGTCGACGGCAGGGCGAGTCCGATCGACGGGACCACCGCGGTCGTGCCCGCGATCGTCCGGCTGGTGACGGCCTACCGCGCCGCGTCGCGCCCGATCGTCCACGTGGTGCGGCTGTACGCGGGCGAAGACGTGGACCTGGTCCGGCGCACCGCGCTGGCGGTGGGTGCGGGATTCGCCCGACCAGGCACGGCGGGGTCACAGGTGGTACCGGAGTTGACGGTGCCGGACCTGGATCCCGCACTGCTGCTCGCCGGCGGTCTGCAGGTGGTTTCGCCGACCGAGTCCGTCCTGTTCAAGCCGCGGTGGAGCGCCTTCCACCGGACCCGCCTCGAGGAGCATCTCGCCGGGCTCGGCATCGACACGGTGGTGGTCGCCGGCTGCAACTACCCGAACTGTCCGCGCGCGACGATCTTCGGGGCGAGCGAGCGCGACCTGCGGGTGCTGATCGCCGCCGACGCTGTCTCTGGCGTCGACGACCGGCACCTCGAGGAGTCCGGGCGGATCGGCGCGGTGCACGCCGACGTGGACGAGATCGTCGCGATGCTCGGCTGAGTTCCACGCTGCCGAAGGTGCCCGAATCACCTTGCCCGCCACCTCTTCGCACTGAGGCCGCGCCGGGCTATCGTTCACTCGTGATGACCGGTCAGGCTTCGAGCCGTACACAGACGGGCGAACCGGTCGATCCCTGACGGCGCAATCGGCGCAGCAGCGCCGATCCCGGGCACCTCCGAAGCGCGTGGATTTCCCTCCGTCCACTGCTCACTGACTTTGGAGACCCCATGCCTGCACGCTTCAACCACACGATCATCGCGGCCAAGAACGCTTCCGAATCGGCCGCCTACTACAAGCACCTGCTCGAGGCCGCGGACGCGCCCTCCTGGGGAGTGTTCACGAATCTGACCATCGCCGACGGCGTGCTGCTTCAGTTCGCGCAGCCGCCGATCGACTTCCCGCCGCAGCACTACGCGTTCCTCGTGACCGACCGTCATTTCGCCGAGGCGCGAGAGTGGCTGGTGGACGCTGATCGGGACTACTGGGCGGACCCCTGGCGCACCAGGGCCAACGAGATCAGCGACGAGGACGGCGGCCAGCGGCTCTACACGCTCGACCCCGCCGGCCATTTCCTGGAGTTGCTGACCAAGCCCTACCTGTGACGTCTTGACGAGGGACCGCGCCGCGTCTCCAGGCACCGCATCGACGGGCCGAGCCCGGTGTCCGATTTGCGACGAATCTGCCCCACGCGCGTGCCGCGTGCCGGGTCTGCCCGCCGACACTCGTAGTGTGCAACGCATGAGCATCCGAGAGGCAGCCGGCATCGACGGCACGTCCATCGTCTACCGCGTCACCGGATCCGAAGACGCCCGCCCGCTCGTGCTGCTGCACGGCTGGGCGCAGTCCCTGGACTGCTGGGGCGACAGGGTCCTCGACGCCCTCGCCCAGCGTTACCGGGTGATCGCCGTCGACCTGCGCGGTCACGGCTACTCGGGCGCGCCCGAGACAGGCTACGACGACTCGAAGGTCTGGGCAGGCGACGTCGCCGCCGTGCTCGCCGCCGAGTCGGTGGACTCCGGCGCGGTCCTGCTCGGCTGGTCGTACGGCGGGCTGGTGATCTGCGACTACCTCGCCGAGTGCGGTGTCGACGCGGTTGCGGGGCTGGTCCTGGTCGGCGCGATCACCAGCATCGGTCCCGGTCAGAAGGGTGGACGCGTCGGGTCGGCGATGCGCGAGGCCATCCCCGCCGCGATGTCTGAGGAGGCAGGGGAGGCCATCCGCGCGCTCGGCAGCTTCGGCACCGCGCTGACCGGCCAGGCCGACGGCAAGGGCGCGCAGTCGCAGGCCCTGTTCGGTGCGAGCCTGTCCACTCGGCCGCGCGTGCGGGCCGCCATGTTCGACCGCGCGGTCGGTCACGACGAACTGCTGGCCGGGCTGGACCTGCCGGTACTGGTCCTGCACGGCACCTCGGACACGGTGGTCGACGTGTCCGCGGCCCGCCACGCCGTCGACCTGCTGCCCCGTGCCACCGCGTCGTTCTGGGAGGGCTGCAACCACGGCCCCTTCGTCGAGGACCCGGAGCGGTTCGTCTCCGAGGTCGGCGCGTTCATCGACGCGTTGGGCTGATCCGCACCCCGGGCGTACGCGTCGCACCCGCAATTGCCGGTGCGACGCGTACAGCCCGGGTGCGGATGCTAGCCCGGGCGGTCCTCAGCGGGTCAGGGCTCGTGACTGCGCCACCCCCGCCAGCTTGTCGGGGTTGCGCACCAGGTAGATCCCCGAGATCAGCGCGTCGGTGACCTCGAACATGGCCACGGTGTCCAGGTGCTCGCCCGAGTAGATCAGCACCGACGGCAGGGAGTTGAACAGTCCCACCTCGAACCTCAGGTCGGCCGGGCCGGTCCGGGCGAGACCGGCCATGAAGCGGGCCACCCGCTCCCGGCCCACGACGGGCCGGCGCGCGGCACTGACCTTCCCGCCGCCGTCCGAGATCTCGACGACGTCCGGTGCCATCAGGTCCATCAGGGCCTGGATGTCGCCGGTGACCGCGGCACTGAGGAACTGACCGGCCACCTCCTGGGCCGCCGTGGAACTCGGCTCGAATCGCCTGCGCCTGGAGTGGACGTGGGACCGGGCGCGGTGCGAGGTCTGTCGCACCGCCGCCTCCGACTTCCCGACCGCCTCGGCCACCTCGCGATGGCTGAACCCGAACACCTCCCGCAGCACGAACACCGCGCGTTCGTCGGGGCTGAGCGTCTCGAGCACCAGCAGCATCGCCATCGACACCGATTCGGCGAGGAGTACGTCCTCGGCGGCGTCGGGCTCGGTGCGGATCGGTTCCGGCAGCCAGCTCCCCACGTAGTCCTCGCGCCGGCGTCCCGCCGACCGCAGCTGGTTCAGCGCCTGCCGGGTGACGACCTGCGCGAGGTAGGCGCGCGGACTGTCGATGCCGGCCCGGTCCACCTCCGACCACCGGAGGTAGCTGTCCTGCAACGCGTCCTCCGCGTCCGCGGCGCTGCCGAGGATCTCGTAGGCGATGGTGAACAGCAGCGGCCGGTACTCGGTGAACTCGTCGGCGGGGCTCACGCCGACGTGTCCTGGGTCTGCCGGGTCGGCGTGGGACCGGGCACCGGCCAACGGACGGCGGACCCGCGGGTGCCCACCCCCCAGCGGGCGGAACGGCAGATCAGTTCCTTGACCACCGCCGCGGTGCGCCCGCCGAGCGCGATGCGGCGGGGGCTGTCGTCGGCGCGGACGAGCTGGACCACGCCCGCCCGCCGGCCCAGGCTGATGCACTGCGACGCGAAGCCGATGGACAGCGGCCGCGGCGCCCGCCCGTCGAGCAGGGCGAGCGCGGTGTCGGCGCCGTGCGCGCCGAGCGGGATGGCGGCCTGGCAGCTCATCCGGATGTGCCCGGCGACCCGCTCCGGCGGTGCGACGGCATCGCCGACGCCGATCACGTTCGGGTGCCCGAGGCACACCAGGTTCTCGTCGGTCTGCAGCCGGCCGGCGCCGTCGACCGGCAGACCGCTGCGCCGGGCCAGGTCCGGCACCCCGAGGGCGCCCGCCCAGATCGTGCAGTCGCTGGCCAGGACCGTGCCGTCCGCCAGCACCACGCGGCCGGGCTCGGCGCGGAGCATCCGGCTGCCCGCGTGCACCTCGACGCCGAGTCGGGCGAGCGTGCGGGTGACGCCGCGTCGGCCGCGCTCGGACAGGCCCTCGGCCACCGGACCCGCGGACACCAGGCGCACCGTCCGGCCGGGGAGCCGTTCGGCGATCTCGGCGGAGGTCTCGATGCCGGTCAGCCCGCCGCCCACGACCACGACGCTCGAGTCGTCGGCCAGTTCCCGCAGCCGTGACCGGAGCCGGTCGGCGTCCTCGAGGTCTCCGACCGTGTGCGTGTGCTCGGCGCCGACCCCGCGGTCGGACCGGCTTCCCACCGCGTAGACGAGGAGGTCGAAGTCGAGCGATCCGCCGTCGTCGAGGACCACCGCGGCGTCGGTGATCCGGTCGACGGTCGCGACCCGGACCCGCACGGCGGGGTCCAGCAGTCCGGAGAGCGCGGTGGTGGCGTCCGCGCCGTCCGCCGCGTGCTGGTGCAGCCGGACGCGTTCGACGAACTCGGACCGCGGGTTGACCACGGTGACGGTGACGCCGGGTCGGCGCGCGGCCTGGATCCGGTTCGCGGCGATCACGCCCGCGTATCCCGCACCGACCACCACGACGTTCCTGGGCGGGACTTCGCTGGATCGGGTTCCTTGTGACGCGTTCATGGCGCTTCCTCCCTCGACGAGTGGCTCTTCACCAACTAGACACCGCAGGGACCGGGAGTGTGACAGCCCCGGCGGAGACCTGGGTCACAGTCGTTCGGCCGGTGCGGCCGCGCCCCGCGCGTGGTCGTGCGGTGCTGGGTGTGGCGGCGCCGCCTGCAGAGGGCAAGATGGGGTCGTGACGCCAGCGCATAACCATCGGTTGAGGAGGGTGGCCGTTCTGTCGGTCCACACCTCCCCATTGGCTCAACCGGGGACCGGGGACGCGGGCGGGATGAACGTCTACGTCCTGCAGAGCGCCCTGCGACTCGCCGAGCGAGGCGTCGAGGTGGAGATCTTCACCCGGGCCACGTCCTCCGCGGACGCCCCGGTGGTCGAGGCCGCGCCCGGCGTCCTGGTGCGCAACGTGGTCGCCGGACCGTTCGAGGGCCTCGACAAGCACGACCTGCCCACGCAGCTGTGCGCGTTCACGGCCGGGGTGCTGCGCGAGGAGGCGCACCACCCGCCGGGCTACTACGACCTGGTGCACTCGCACTACTGGCTCTCCGGGCAGGTGGGCTGGCTCGCCCGCGACCGGTGGGGAGTGCCGCTGGTGCACACCGCGCACACCCTGGCCGCGGTCAAGAACGCGGCGCTCGCCGAGGGCGACACCCCGGAACCGGCCGCCCGGCAGATCGGCGAGCAGCAGGTGGTCGCGGAGGCCGACCGGCTGATCACCAACACCGCCGACGAGGCCGACAAACTGGTCGAGGTCTACGGCGCCGACCCCGGCCGGATCGACGTGGTGGCGCCCGGCGCCGACCTCTCGCGCTACCAGCCGGGCGACCGCGCCGCGGCCCGCGCCGAGGTCGGCCTGGACCCGGACGAGTTGATCGTCACCTTCGTCGGCCGGATCCAGCCGCTGAAGGCTCCCGACGTGCTGCTGCGCGCCGCCGCGGAGCTGATGGCCCGTCAACCGGGGCTGCCGGTGCGGGTGGTGGTGGTCGGCGGGCCGTCGGGCACCGGGCTCGACCGCCCCGACTCGCTGATCGAGCTCGCGGCCACGCTCGGCATCGCCCCACGGGTGACGTTCCTGCCGCCGCAGCCGCCCGACCGGCTCGCGCAGGTCTACCGGGCCTCGGACCTCGTCGCGGTGCCCAGCTACTCGGAGTCCTTCGGTCTGGTGGCCCTCGAGGCCCAGGCCTGTGGGACCCCGGTGGTGGCGGCCGACGTCGGCGGTCTCGGCGTCGCGGTCCGCGGCGGGGAGACCGGACTGCTGGTGCCCGGGCACCGCACCGACGACTGGGCCGACGCGTTGCAGTCGCTGCTAACCGATCCGAGCCGGCTGACGGAGATGGCGCGCCGGGCGCCGCTGCACGCCGCGAACTTCTCCTGGGAGCACACCGCGGACGGGCTGCTGGAGAGCTACCGGCGGGCCGTCGCCGGCTACCGCCCGCAGCCGGACCTCGCGCCGCGCCGCGGCCGCGGACTGTGGAAGCTGCGACGACTGGGAGTGCGCGCGTGAACGAGACCGTCAGCCTGATCGAGGCCGCCCTGGCCGAGCGGGAAATGGACTACACCCGGCAGGGCGAGAACCAGTTCGTCGTCGAACTGCCGGGGGAGCGCAAGCTCAAGACGGCCTGCCTGCTCAGCGTCGGCAACCACGGTGTGCGGGTCGAGGCGTTCGTCTGCCGCAACCCCGACGAGAACTTCGAGGGTGTCTACAAGTACCTGCTGCGGCGCAACCGCCGGCTCTACGGCGTGCACTACACGATCGACCGGTCCGGCGACATCTACCTGGTCGGCCGGATCTCCACCCACGCCGTCACCGGTGACGAACTCGACCGGGTGCTCGGCCAGGTCCTCGAGGCCGCCGACGGCGACTTCAACATCCTGCTCGAGCTGGGGTTCGCCTCCTCGATCCGGCGCGAGTGGGCCTGGCGGGTCTCGCGCGGCGAGTCGCTGGCCAACCTGAAGCCGTTCGAGCACCTGATCGGCGACGGCGTCCAGCCCGACGGCGCACCCGCGGGCGAGGACGCACCTGAACGCGTGCCCGGCACCGTTCCCGGCCTCGACTGACGGCCGCTCCCCGGCTGCCACCGAACGCCCGCTCAGCCGGGTGCGTCGGGCGGCGTCATGTCGAGTCGTACGCCCAGCAGGCGGACCTCGCGGTCGTGGTCCAGCCGCTCGGTCAGCGCGGCGGCGGCGTCCGCAATCACCGCCGGGTCCAGTGTCGGCTCGGCCAGCGGGCGGCCGGTGGTGTGCGTGTCGAACGGCGCGTACCGGACCTTCAGCGTCACCCGCACCGCCGCTCGCCCCTCGGCCCGCAGGTCCTCGGTGACCCGCCCGGCCAGCGAGCGCACCTCGGCCGTCACCTGATCGGGGTCGGTGAGATTGTGCTGAAAGGTCGTCTCCCGGCCGTGGCCGCGGGCCACCCATGGCTCGGCGGTGACCACCTCGCCGCCGATCCCGCGGCCGAGCCGGTGCAGCCACGGCCCGATGGTGGGGCCGAGCGCGTCGGCGAGCTCGCCGTCGGCGGCGTCGGCCAGCTCGCGAACGGTGTGTATGCCGAGGGCGGCAAGCTTCTTCGCCGTCTTGTCGCCGATGCCCCACAGTGCGTCCGTGTCGCGCTCGCCCATCACCTCGAACCAGTTGTCCGCGGTCAGCAGGTACACCCCCCGGGGCTTGCCGAAACCGGTTGCGATCTTGGCGCGCAGCTTGTTGTCGCCGATGCCCACCGAACAGTGCAGCGAGGTCGCCGCGAGCACCGCGGCCTGGGCTTCGCGGGCGAACGCCACCGGGTCCGCGGTGGCGACGCCGAGAAACGCCTCGTCCCAGCCCAGCACCTCGACCACCGCGTCGAGTTCGCGGAGGGTGTCCATCACCAACCGCGACGCCGCCGTGTACGCCTCGCCGTCGACGGGCAGGAACACCGCATCGGTGACGCCGCGGGTGACGAGCCGGCGGGCGGCGACCCGCAGCGGCATCCCCGACCCGATCCCGAACTCGCGGGCCTCGTACGACGCCGTCGAGACCACGCCGCGCTCGGTGGGGTCACCCCGCCCGCCGACGATCACCGGCCGGCCGCGTAGTTCGGGGTGGCGCAGCACCTCGACCGCGGCGACGAACTGGTCGAGGTCGACGTGCAGCACCCAGCGGTCGCGCGGCGAGGCACCCATCCACCCAGTGTGCGGTGCGGGATGGTCGCCGGCCAGCAGGGCGACTCGCCCCGCCTGCCGGCAGCCCGCCCGGCGTCTAGTGCCCCGCGGCGTCGAGGGCGGCGAGATATCCGAAGACGATCGCGGGACCGATGGTCGCTCCGGGGCCGGCGTAGGTGTGGCCCATGACCGGTGAGCTGGTGTTGCCCGCGGCGTACAGACCGGCGATGACGGTGCCGTCCGCACGCAACGCCCGACCCGTGCTGTCGGTGTCGACTCCGCCCTTGGTGCCGAGGTCGCCGGGAACCATCTGCGCGGCATAGAACGGCGCCTTGGTGAGTTCGCCGAGGCTGGGGTTGGGCTTGTTCGAGATGTCCCCGTAGTAGTGCTCGTACCTGCTCTCGCCACGGTGGAAGTCGGGGTCGGTGCCGGCGCGCGCGTGCGCGTTGAACCGTTCGACGGTGGCGGTGAGGGAGTCGGCCGGAACGCCGATCCGCTCGGCGAGTTCGGCGACTGTCCCGGCGGACGTGATGGCCCCGGATCGCATCCAGGAACGGGGGAGCGGTCGACGGGCGGTGACACCGGCGAACAGGTAGCGGTCGCGGTAGGTCTGGTCGAAGATCAGCCACGCGGGGACGTTCTCGGCGGGGCCGTCGCCCTGCCCGTGCGGGCCGCCGAGCATGCGGTGGGTCGCCTCGACGTACGGGAGCGACTCGTTCATGAAGCGGACCCCGCGGTCGTTGACCATCAGGCTGCGGGGCAGCGAGCGTTCGGCGAGGGCGAACCACGGGCCCTTGGGCAGGGGGATGGACGGAGCCCACCAGGCGTCGTCCATGTAGGAGACGGTGGCCCCGACGCGCTGTGCGGCGGTGATCCCGTCGCCGGTGTTGCTCGGGGCGCCGAGGGTCCACGACGCCGAGACCGGCTCGCGCTGGTACTTCTGCCGCATCTCTGGGTTGCTCTCGAATCCGCCGCAGGCCAGCACCACGCCGCGGCGGGCACGGAGGGTGGTTCGGGTTCCGCCACTTTCGAGGACCACACCGACCACCCGGTCACCCTCGGTGACCAGGTCGGTCATCGCGGTGCCCAGCCGAACCGGAACCCCGGCGGCGCGCACACCGAGCAGCAGCTCGGCCATCAACGCGGAGCCCATGCCGATCAGCTTCCTGCCACGGACCCGGCCCGCCATGGTCCGCGCACCGACCTGCAACATTCGCACCGGGCCGCGCCAGGTCCGCAGCCCGGTGCTCAGCCACCGGTAGTCGGACTGCTTGACGACGACACCGAGCGGGGCCTTCGTATAGGACGGGTGCAGGGTGGCGAGATCGTCTCCCAATGCGCGAGCGTCGAACGGCAACGGCTCACACGATCGCCCGGTCGCCCGCCCACCGGGAGCCTCCGGGAAGTAGTCCGAGTAGCCCTTCACCCACTCCAGCTTCAACGGCGAGTTCTCGATCAGGAAATCCAGGGCCTCGGCGCCACGGTCGATGTAGGCGTCGATCCGATCGGCATCGGCGTCCTCGCCGACGATGCTGGTGAGATAGGTTCTCGCGGCCTCGATGTCGTCAGCGGGCGCTTGCCGCCGCAGCACCGAGTTCCCGGGGATCCACACCCCTCCGCCGGAGCGGGCGGACGACCCGCCCCAGTACTGCGACTTCTCGACGATGACGACGGTCAGGCCGTTCCTGGCGGCGGTGATGGCCGCTGCCATCCCGGCGGCGCCGGATCCGACCACGACCAGATCGACGGTGTCGTCGGATCCGCTGGGGTGCTGTGTCACTTCTCGAACCTCCGTGTTGTTCTCTGTCGTCGTTGTTCTCGGTCGTCGACTGGTGTCGTGAATCGGTGGGTCAGTCTTGGGAGTTCGGTTCTCCCGGCGGGACGGCCGTGCCGGCACGCCAGCGGTCGTGGAGGACCGCGCTGACGGCGCCTTCGACGCAGACGGGGAGCGAGCCACCCCGGTTCTGCGAGCCGCGCAGCCACTGCCGGTAGCCGAACTCGGCGGCGGCGAGCATCAGGTGCACCAGCAGTCCCGGGTTGCTGTCGGTGTCGGGATCACACGCCATGCGTCGCGCGACGAGTTCGATCAGCCTGGACCGGTGTTCCGGCGTGATCAGCGCGACGCGGTCCATCAGGTGCGGCGCGGTGCAGAACGCAGTGCGCCACTGCTCGGTCTCGGTGGCCGCGAGCGTGGTGGAGCGCTCGAGGATCGCCCGCGCGAGCGCCACGTCGGCCGGTTCCGACACCGGCCGCTCCTCGACCAGCGCGACGATGCCCGCGCCGCCCTCGCGCACCGGATCCAGCAGCAGGTCGTCCTTGCTGCGCACGTGCCGGAAGTACGTGCTCGGCGAGATGCCCGCGGCGTCCGCGATCTGCTCCGTCGTCACCGCGTCGTAGCCGTCGCGGGCGAACAGGGTGAAGGCGGCGCGCTGAATGTCCGCGCGGACCTGACGTCGTTGCCGTTCACGAAGGGACATCCCGGGCTCCTCCCGATGGTGTGGGTCTGCGACGACGGACGCGCCGCGCTCTCCACCCGATTTGGTGAGAGTATCTCCACACTTGATAGTCACTGTCAATATTCGAGTTAATGTCACCTTCGGGTCCGCAGACTCTGGTCGGCGGCTCGGATAGTGCGTCGGGTCGGCTCCGGCCGACGCTCGTCGCGGGGGCGTCGGCGGGCGTGTCAGGATTGACACATGAGTACTGGAACACTTGTGCTGCTCCGCCACGGCGAGAGCGAATGGAACGCCCTCAACCTGTTCACCGGCTGGGTGGACGTTCACCTCACCGACAAGGGCATCGGGGAGGGCAAGCGGGCCGGCGAGCTCCTCAAGGAGCACGACCTGCTGCCGGACGTGCTGTACACGTCGCTGCTGCGTCGCGCGATCAACACCGCCAACCTGGCCCTCGACGCCGCCGACCGGCACTGGATCCCGGTCGTTCGCGACTGGCGTCTGAACGAGCGGCACTACGGCGCCCTGCAGGGCAAGAACAAGGCCCAGACCAAGGCGGAGTACGGCGACGACCAGTTCATGCTCTGGCGTCGCAGCTACGACACCCCGCCGCCGGCCATCGAGGCCGGCAGCGAGTACAGCCAGGACACCGACCCGCAGTACGCCGACATCGGCGAGGTCCCGCTGACCGAGTGCCTGCTCGACGTGGTCAAGCGGCTCATCCCGTACTGGGAGGACACCATCTCCCAGGACCTCAGGGCCGGTAAGACCGTCCTGGTCACCGCCCACGGCAACTCGCTGCGCGCGCTGGTCAAGCACCTGGACGGCATCTCCGACGAGGACATCGCCAGCGTGAACATCCCCACCGGGATCCCGCTGCGCTACGACCTCGACGAGAACCTGAAGCCGATCAACAAGGGCGGCACCTACCTCGATCCCGAGGCCGCCGCGGCCGGTGCCGCGGCCGTCGCCAGCCAGGGCGCGAAGTAGCCGACGATGTTGCTGACCCGGACCCTCCCGTCACGGCGGAGGGTCCGGGCGAACGCCAGGTGAACAGCCGGGAAACGGGGCTCGGCATGCCCGTGACGTGCGGAGAAATGCCCGCACCCGGGTTCGGTGGGGGTTCACCGAACCGTACGATTCAATTGTGAACATCGTTCAGGCCGTGTTGCTGGCCGTGGCCGCCGCTGTCGGTGGCTATCTGGTCGGTGGCGTCCTGGTCCCGTGGCTGCGGCGGCGCTTCGCCCGCCGGGAGGCGGAACAGTCCGGCCTCACCATGTCCCAGGTGCTCGACCTGATCGTCCTCGCCTCCCACAGCGGCATCGCGGTGGTCGACGCCTTCCAGGACGTGGTCCTGTTCAACCCGCGTGCCGAGGAACTCGGACTGGTCCGCAACCGGCTGGTCGACGAGCGGGCCTGGGTCGCCGCGAACCGGGTCCTCGACACCGGCGAGACCGTGGAGATCGACCTGAGCCTGCGCGGTTCCGGCCGTGGACGCGGCAAGATCGCCGTCCGCGGGATCGCGCGCCTGCTCAGCGAGGAGGACCGCCGCTTCGTGGTGCTCTTCGCCGACGACGACTCCGAGCAGGTCCGGATGGAGGCCACCCGCCGCGATTTCGTGGCGAACGTCAGCCACGAACTGAAGACCCCGGTCGGGGCGATGGGCCTGTTGGCCGAGGCGCTGCTCGAGTCCGCCGACGATCCCGAGTCGGTGCGACACTTCGGCGAGCGCGTCCTCACCGAGTCGAAGCGGCTCGGCAACATGGTCGGCGAACTGATCGCGCTGTCCCGGCTGCAGGGCGCCGAGAAGCTGCCGGACCTCGACGTCGTCGACGTCGACGAGGTGGTCGAGGAGGCGATGCGCCGCTCGCGGGTGACGGCCGAGGCCGCCGGCATCGAGGTGACCGCGGACCGGCCGAGCGGGCTCGAGGTGCTGGGCGATCGCACCCTGCTGATCACCGCGCTGTCGAACCTGGTGGAGAACGCCATCGCCTACTCGCCCAAGGGATCCCCGGTGTCGGTCAGCCGCACCCGCCGCGGCGACGAGGTGGCGATCGCCGTCACCGACCGCGGCATCGGCATCGCCAAGGAGGACCAGGAGCGGGTCTTCGAACGCTTCTTCCGGGTGGACAAGGCGCGGGCCCGGGCCACCGGCGGCACCGGTCTGGGCCTGGCGATCGCCAAGCACGTCGCGGCCAACCACAACGGCTCGATCACGCTGTGGAGCAAGCCGGGCACCGGTTCCACGTTCACCCTGTTCATCCCGGGCCACCAGGAGACCGCTGTCGACGACGAACTCCTCGACGACGAGCCGCCGGTGCATCCCGCGATCCCCGAACCCACCGTTACACCAGGCAAGACCGTATCGATCGACAACACTGTGCGGCCGCAGGCCGCAACGAATTTGGAGGCCAACCGGTGACGAACGTGCTGATTGTGGAGGACGAGGAGTCGCTGGCCGACCCGTTGGCGTTCCTGCTCCGGCGGGAGGGCTTCGAGGCGACGGTGGTCGGCGACGGCCCGTCCGCGCTGGCCGAGTTCGACCGGGCCGGTGCCGACATCGTCCTGCTCGACCTGATGCTGCCGGGCATGAGCGGCACCGACGTCTGCAAGCAGTTGCGGGCCCGGTCCGGGGTGCCGGTCATCATGGTCACCGCCCGCGACAGCGAGATCGACAAGGTGGTCGGGCTGGAGCTGGGCGCCGACGACTACGTCACCAAGCCCTACTCGGCGCGCGAGCTGATCGCGCGGATCCGTGCGGTGCTGCGCCGCGGCGCCGACAACGACGTGGACGGGGCGCTCGCCGACGGCGTGCTCGAGGCCGGTCCGGTGCGGATGGACGTGGACCGGCACACCGTGCTGGTCAACGGGGACGCCGTCACCCTGCCGCTCAAGGAGTTCGACCTGCTCGAGTACCTGCTGCGCAACTCCGGCCGGGTGCTCACCCGTGGTCAGCTGATCGACCGGGTGTGGGGCTCGGACTACGTGGGCGACACCAAGACCCTCGACGTGCACGTCAAGCGCCTGCGCTCGAAGATCGAGGCGGACCCCGCCAAGCCGGAACACCTGGTCACGGTGCGCGGGCTGGGGTACAAGCTCGAGGGCTGATCCGACGGAGCCGTCCGCCGCGGATCCATAGGCAGACGTGTTCGGTCGCTTCGTCGACTGCGTATTGATCGGGCGTGAAACGGGCCGTTGAATGGAACGTGATGTGATCCACGGCACTACGGGGTGGGTCGGGCGATTGGCTCACCCCGCGACCGAAGAGGGGCAACATGACGTCTATCCCGGCGCTCGACAAGTCGGAGGCAACTCCGGCCGAGCAGGACTTCCGGCCAGGTAAGGCCGGTGGCCTGTTCACACGACGCCGGGCCTGGGGCCTGACCGGGCTCCTGGTCACGCTCGGCACGATCAACAACGCCGACAAGGCGGTGCTGGGCATCATCGCGCAGCCGCTGGCGAAGGACCTGGGCCTCACCGCGTCCCAGATCGGCCTCGCCGGCAGCCTCTTCTTCCTGACCTTCGCCATCGGCGGGTTCTTCGCGGGTACCGTCAATCGCCTTGTCTCGCTGCGCTGGGCGCTGGTGATCCTCGCGCTGGGCTGGTCCCTGACGGTACTGCCCCTGATCGTCTCCGCTTCGTTCGCGGTTCTCATCGTCAGTCGGCTGGTGCTGGGACTGTTCGAGGGTCCTGCCGCCGCGCTGAGCCTCACCGCGGCGTACTCCTGGCACGAGCCGTCCAAGCGTGGCCTGCCGGGCGCGCTGATCGCGGGGGCGCAGTCCATCGCGAAGATCGCGATCGCGCCGGCGCTGGCCGTGGTCACCGCGACATTGGGGTGGCGCGCCGCGCTGAGCGTCCTGGCCGTGGCCGGCCTGATCTGGTGCGTCGTGTGGATATTCACCTGGCGCGAGGGTCCGTACATCCGACGGGAGTCGGCGAAGGCCGAGCCGGTGGGGACCGAGGCGAGCGAACCCACCGTCCCGTGGCGCAAGATCTTCCTCAACCGGACGTTCATCTCTGCGGCGGTCCTCATCACCAGTTGCTACGCAATGGTCGCGGTGGTCCTCACCTGGCTGCCGTCGTACTTCGAGCTGGGTCTCGGTTTCAGCCGGCTGCAGGCGGGCCTGATGTTCGCGATCCCGAGCGCCGTCGGCCTGGTCCTGATGCTCTCGATCTCCACGATCAGCGACCGGCTGCTGGTCCGCGGCGCCTCCCTCCGCACGGTTCGCATCGTGATGCCCGTCGTCGGCGTCTTCATCTGCGGACTGCTGCTGTTCCTGTTGCCCTCGATCGGTTCGGCGCCGCTGGCGGTTCTTGTGGTCTCCGTCGGGTACGGCTTCTGCACCCCGGTGATGCCGCTGTTCAGCGCGATGATCTCGGACCTGTGCCCGCCGCGCCAGACGGCAGGCACGCTCGGCTTCTTCCTGGCGATCATGGCGACCGGTGGCCTGGTTGCGCCGTACGCCACCGGCGTCATCGTCGACCACGCCCCGACCGCGGCACAGGGGTACGCCCTCTCGTTCCAGATCCTCGGCGCGATCGCCGCGGCCTGTGCGGTGCTCGTCCTGATCCTGGCGAATCCGGCCCGGGACCGCCAGCGCGCCTGACCGGTTCGCCGCGGCGGCCGCCGACGTGCGGCGGCCGCGGCCGCCGTGTTCGCCGAGTTCCCCGGGTGATTGGAGAGCAACAATGCTGATTACGAGATCCGACTTCTTCGCCGGGTCCATCGACTACCCGGAGCTCACCACGGCCCGGCTGCCGGAGACCGCGGCCCGGCGCTACGGGGACCGGGTCGCATTCGTGCTCGGCGACACGACCCTGACCTACGCGGAGTTCGGTTCGCGTACCGGATGTTTCGCCGCCGCGTTGCACGGCGCCGGGATCGGCCGAGGCGACGTGGTGCTGATCCACCTGACCAACGGCATCGAGTTCGTCGTCGCGTACTACGGCTCGCTGCGGGCCGGCGCGACGGTGTCCCTGGTCAACCCGATCCAGCCGGTCGCCGGGCTGCGGCACCAGCTGTGCGACACCGCCGCCCGCGCCGTGGTGACGCAGGCCGCGCAGTACGAGGACGCCGCCGCGGCCGCCGCGGGCACCGCGGTGGAGTTGACGATCGTGCATCGGCCGGCCGGTGCGTCCGCGGCCCGGTCCCCGCATTCGGGCGGCGTCGTCGACTACGACGAGTTCGTGTCCGGGGCGCCTGTGGAGTACACCTGCCTCGACGTGACGGGCGACGAGGTCGCGCACCTCGCCTACACCGGCGGCACCACCGGCGTCTCGAAGGGCGTGCGGGTGCTGCATCGCAACATCGTCGCGAACCTGGCCCAGACGATGATGGCGAGGTCGGGTCTGACACTGGTGCGTGAGCCCGACGGGCTGATCGGGTTCGCGGACCGGGTTCGCGAACCGTCCTGGGACTTCGGCCTCGGTACCGACGTGTCGATCGTGGTGTCCCCGCTCTTCCACGCGCATGCGCTGATCGGGATGAACACCCAGTTGCTGGCGGGGGCCACCAACGTCTTCGCCGGCAGGTTCACCCCTGCCGGGATGCTCGAGCTGATCGAGCGGCACCGGGTCACTGCGATCGCCGGCAGCCCGGCGATGTGGCACGCGCTGACCGCACATCCGGACGCCGTCCGCCGCGACCTGACCTCCGTGCGGCTGGTCACCTCCGGAGCGGCACCGATCGACCTGTCGACTCTCGCGGCGCTGCGTGCCACCTTCCCCCGGGCTCGGGTGGGCGAGGGGTACGGGATGACCGAGGCGACCGCGCTGGTGACGGGGTCGCCGATGATCGGGCGGTACCCGGCCAAGGACGGCAGCGTCGGGGTCCCGATGTTCGACACCGAGGTCCGGGTCCGGGCCCTGGACGGCTCGGGAGCGGTGCTGGGCGCGAACGAGCCTGGCACGCTGTGGGTCCGGGGACCACAGGTGGCCGCCGGCTACCTGAACCGGCCGGACGAGACCGCCCAGCAGTTCGTGGACGGCTGGCTCGACACCGGCGACGTCGGGCACATCGACGAGGACGGATTCGTCTTCATCTCCGACCGGATCAAGGACATGCTGATCTACAAGGGGTACAACGTCTATCCCCGCGAGATCGAAGAGGTGCTTCTCGCCCATCCGGGTGTGCACTCGGTCGCTGTGGTGGGCCGCGCGACGGCAGGGGTCGGGGAAGAGCCGGTCGGCTTCGTCGTACCGGCACCCGGCTCACGGGTGGCACCCGAAGAGCTGATGGACTTTATTGCCGCACAGGTGCTTCCGTACAAGAAGCTCCGCGAGGTGGTGCTGCTGGACGAGCTTCCGATCACGCCCACGGGCAAGATCGTCAAGGCTGCGCTGCGCGAGCGACTGCGCGAGCAGGTCGCGGTCTGACCCGGGGGCCGTCCGGCCGGCAGCAACCGGCGGCCGGGGGCGCCGGCTAACCGGGTGGGCCGGAGAACGGCGAACGCTCCCGGACCACCGTCAGGAACTCTCGGGCGACGACGGAGAGTCGGTCCGGGTCGAACGTGAGGCCCATGGCCCGGTTCAGCGGCGGCGCGATGGGCCGCACGACCGCCTGCTCGGCCATCGACTCGGCGGTCGACCGTTCGACCACGGCGCCACCGACTCCCGCGACGACAAGGGGAAGCCGGGACTCGCGGTGCTCGACCATCGCGGCGCTCGGCGGCGCCTCACCGACCTTCTGGATCTCGTGCTGGACCCGTCGGGCGACGACGGTACGGTCGTCCGACAGCCAGACCATCGGGATCCGGGGGAGCACCGCGAGTGGAACCGGGCCCGGCGGCAGCACGGTGCCGGGCGGGTACGCCAACCAGTACTCGTGCACGGTCAACGTGAGGGACTGCAGGGCCTCGGCCTCGGGCAGCGGGATGTGGCTCGCAACGAACTCGCAGTGGCCGTCCCGGATCAGTTCGACCGGCGCGGTGTCGTCGCGAAATTCCTTGATGTGCACGATGACCCGCGGGTGCAGGGCGCGGAACGCGGCGATCGCCTCGGCCAGCGCGGTCAGGCCCAGCATCGGCATCGCCATGATGTCGAGGCGTCCGACCAGCGACGCACTGGTCGAGGCGAGGTTGTACTTGGCCGCGGCCGTGTCACGCAGGATCTGTCGCCCGGGTCCGAGCAGCGCACGACCGGCGGAGCTGAGGACCATGCCCCGGCCCAGTCGGTGAAACAGCGGGACGCCGAGGGCCCGCTCGAGGCTCCGGATGCCGGTCGAGATCGTCGGCTGTGCGACGCCCAGGGTCAGCGCCGCGCCCGCGATCCCGCCGTGGTCGACGACGGCCAGGAAGTACTCGATCTGTTTCAGGTCCACGTCATTCGCCCCAGTCCTGGGCGCCGGCCAGTTGCAGGAACGCCTCCGCGGCCGGCGACAGCGGCGGTTTGCGCGTCAGCAGTGCGACCGTCTGGGTCAGCGGAGGGTCCACGGATCGCACTGTGACGGCGGGCAACTGGCTGGCGGCCACCGCGCGCGAGACGATGGTGGCGCCGGCGCCGAGGCGGACCAGGTCCCAGGTCAGGCTGGGGCGGGTGGAGTCCACCACGACGTTCTCCGCGTTCTCGGCCAGCAGGTCGGGGGTGACTCCGTTGCCGGGCACGCTGCCCAGGTCGACGATCAGGGGTACCGACCGGACCGCTTCTCGCGAAACGGGATCCGGCAGTGTTGCGGCGAGGGCCTCGGGCAGTGCGAGCATCAGTTCCTGTTCGCCGAGCGACACCGCGTGCAGGGGGCTGTGGTCGCCGACGAGGCTGCTGATGCCGACCTCGGCCCGCCCCTGTCGGAGCGCGGTGAACACGCCCTCGGGCCCGGCGGTGTCGAAGATGGTCACTGTGATGCGGGGATGCCGCTCGCGGAAGCGTCGCACCAGGTCCACCGTCGGGTCGATGGCGAAGGTCGAGTACGTCACCAGTTCCAGTGAACCCGCACGCAATTCGCGGACGGCGTCGACCTTGTCGCGGGCGGCACCGAGGTCGGCGAGCAGGCGGCGGGCGGCGGCGTCGAAGTCCCGGCCCGCGGGAGTGAGCACGAGCCGCCTGCCGACCCGTTCGAAGAGGGGGCTGCCGAGGTTCCTCTCCAGGGTGCGGATGGCCTGCGAGAGCGACGGCTGCGTGATGTAGAGCGACCGCGCCGCCGCGGTGACGCTGCCATGGTCTACCACCGCTACGAAGTAGTTGACCAGGTGAAGTTCCACCGGTCGAGCATAGTGCGGCGGGCGGTCCGCCCGGCCCTGCCCGGCCCCCGCCCGACCCGATTCGGGCGAGCGCTACGAGGGGCCGCAGGGCAGTACCGTTTGACGTTACGTGAGTGTTATGTAACCCTACCCTAATCCAGGGGAAGTTTGTCTGGTGTTGGAGCTGTGAGTGTCGGACCCGGTGTCTGCATGAACCACCGGACCCGATCATGCGAGTGGGGGTTCGCGCGCCAACGGTTGTCCGCTCCGCATGGTGACTCGCGTTCGACGTGACGTCGGCATGCGTGCCCCACACGTGAGGACTGAGATCTTGGAATCGTCACCGCTGCAGGCTGCCGTCGACGGCAGCGCCGCCGACCTCCTCCCTTCCGAGATCCAGCCTTCCGAGATCGCGGCCATGTCCGCCACCCGGGCGTTCCCGCTCTCCGCGGCCCAGCGTGGGATGTGGTTCGCCCAGCACCTCACGTCCGACGTGCCGCTCACGATCGCCCAGTACGTGGAGGTGCGCGGCGCACTCGACGTCGACGCGCTGCGCCGCGCGGGCCTGGCAGCGGCCCACGAGTTCGGCACCGGCATGTTGCGGATCGTCGAACTCGACGGTGAGCCGCACCAGGTCGTCGACCTCACCCTCGGCGACGAGGTCGGGTACCTGGACTTCGCCGCGGACCCGGACCCGGAACGGGCCGCCCACGATTGGATGCGCGCCGAGCACACGGCGCCCCTGAACCTGCTCACGGACCGGCTGATCAACGCCGTCGTCCTGCGCGTGGGGCCGGACCTGCACTACTGGTACAGCCGTATCCACCACATCGCCCTCGACGGTTTCGGCGCGATGACCTTCATGAACCGGGCGGCCGAGCTGTACACGGCCGCGGTGCTCGCCGCCGAGCCGCCGAAGGCCCTGGCCGGCGATCTGACGGCGGTCTACGACGCCGAGCTGCAGTACCGCGGCTCCACCCGATTCGCCGCCGACCGTGACTACTGGGCGGCCAAGACCGGCGCCCTGCCGCCGGCGCGGAGCCTCGCCGGGCGGTCCGCGCCCGTCGCCGCGTGTTCGAGGGTGGTCGGCGGTGTGCTGCCGGGGGAGTCTCCGGACCCGCGGTTCACTCCCGCCGCGGTCGCCGCGATGGCGGCCTACCTCGCCCACCTCACCGGCGAGACGGACATCGTGCTGAGCCTGCCGGTGTCCGCGCGCACCAACGCCGTGCTCCGACGTTCGGGCGGCATGGTGTCGAACGTGGTGCCGCTCCGGGTGTCGATCACCCCCGAGACCACCGTCGCCGAGCTCGTCGCGGCGATGTCGCTCGAGCTGACGGGGGCGCTGCGCCACCAGCGCTACCGGCACGAGGACATCCGCCGTGACGCGGGCGCCGCCGCCGAACGCGGCTTCTTCGGGCCGGCGGTCAACGTCATGAACTTCCACTCCGAGATCCGGCTCGGCGAGCTGACCGGCCACTTCCACGTGCTGAGCACCGGGCCCGTGGAGGACCTCTCGGTCAACATCTACCCGGCCGTCGCGGGCCGCAGCTCGCGGATCGACTTCGAGGCCAACCCGAACCTCTACGGCGAGGCCGAGCTGGCCGCGCACCGGGACCGCTTCGTCGGCCTGCTCGCCGAGTTCCGGGCCGGCGACCCCGACCGGCCGGTGTTCGGCCTGAGCGTGCTGACCGCGGCCGAGCGGGCCGCACTGGTGCCCGCACGCGGCCCGGCGGCGCTCGCTCCCCGGCTGCTGCCCGACCTGCTGGCCGCGGGGGTGAGGGCGAATCCGGACGGCGCCGCGCTGCTCGACGGATTCGGGTCGCCGGCGGGGGAGACCGAGACCAGTTACCGAGAACTCGACGCCCGAGCCAACCGGCTGGCCCGCGTGCTGCTGGCCCGCGGCGTCGGGCCAGGGACGTTCGTCGGGGTGTCGCTGCCCCGGTCGGCGGAGTCGGTGCTGGCGGTCTGGGCGGTCGCGAAGGCGGGCGGCGCCTTCGTCCCGGTAGACCCGGCCTACCCCGCCCAGCGAATCGCCCACATGGTCGACGACTCCGGGGTCGCGCTGGGCCTGACCGACCTGGCGCACCGGGCGGGTCTGCCCGCCGGCACGCATTGGCTCGCACTCGACGATCCCGAGTTCGCACGCGCCTGCGCGGGGTTCTCGGACGCACCGGTGACGCCGGCCGAGCGTGGCGGCGCACTGACCCCGGCGCACCCGGCCTACATGATCTACACCTCCGGTTCGACGGGCCTGCCCAAGGGCGTGGTGGTGACCCACACGGGCCTGGCCGACTTCGCCGCCGAGGCCCGTCCCGAACTGGGCGTGAGCGCGCAGTCGCGGGTACTGCGCTTCTCCTCGTCGAGTTTCGACGCGTCCGTGTTCGAGATGGTGCAGGCCTTCAGCGCGGGCGCCGCGATGGTGATCGCCCCGCCCGAGGTGCACGTCGGCGCCGACCTGACCGCGCTGCTGCGGACCGCACGGGTCACCCACATCCTCTGCGCGCCGGCGTTGCTCGGCACCGTGGACCCGAGTGCGCTCGACCACCTCGAGGCCGTCGTCGTCGGCGGCGACGTGTGCCCGCCGGACCTGGTCGCACGCTTCGGCGACCGCTGCCGGTTCGTCAACAGCTACGGCCCCACCGAGACCACCATCGTCATCACCGCGACGCCGCCGCTGACCGCGGCCTCGCTCGGTCTCGGTGCGTCGGCGTCGGGCACCGTCGGCATCGGTGCGCCGATCCAGGGCGCCCGTGCACTGGTGCTGGACCGGTGGCTGCGGCCGGTGCCCGTGGGTACCACGGGTGAGCTGTACCTCGGCGGCCCGGGACTGGCCCGCGGCTACCACCGGCGGCCCGCTCTGACGGCATCCCGCTTCGTCGCGGACCCGCACGGCGGCCCGGGCGAACTGCTGTACCGGACCGGCGACCTGGTGCGCTGGCAGCGTGACGAGCGCGGTGGCCACGCCCTGGAGTACGTGGGGCGCAGCGACTTCCAGGTGCAAGTCCGCGGCTTCCGGATCGAACTCGGCGAGATCGATGCGGTGCTGTCCGGGCACCCGGGCGTCGAGTTCGCGGTCACCACGGCACACCGGATGCCGGACGGTGGGACGGTGCCGGCGGCGTACGTGCTGCCCCGAGCCCCGGGGCGCGACGGCGCCGACGCCGGTGGACTCGACAGTCTCACCACGTACCTCGCCGCGCGGCTGCCGTCGTACATGGTGCCCGCGTCGATCACCGTGCTGGACGCGGTCCCGACCACCCCGGCGGGCAAGCTGGACCGGCGCGCGCTGCCCGCGCCGGTGTTCGCGACCGCCGAGTTCGTGGCTCCGTCGTCGGCGCTCGAACTGCTGGTCGCGGAGGTCTTCGCCGAGGTCCTCGGGACGGTGGAACCGGTCGGGGCGGGCGACAACTTCTTCGGCCTCGGTGGCACCTCGCTCAGCGCCACCCGGGTGATCGGCCGGCTCAACGAGGCCGCCGGTGTCTCGCTGGCGGTGCGGGCACTGTTCGAGGCGCCGACCGTCGTCGGCCTGGCCTCCGCGGTCGAGTCCGCCGAGCGGTCCGACCGTCCCGCTCTGGACGCGGGGTCGCGACCGGATCGGATCCCGTTGTCCCCGGCCCAGACCCGGGTGTGGTTCCTCAACTCCTTCGACCCGGAGTCCGCCGCCGACAACCTGCCGCTGGCACTGCGGCTGACCGGCGCCCTCGACGTCGCGGCGCTGGCCGCCGCGCTCTCGGACGTGGTGGCGCGACACGAGTCGCTGCGCACCGTGTACCCGGATTCGGCCGACGGCCCGCACCAGGTGGTGCTGCCGGCGTCGGAGGCGGCTCCGGCGCTGGCCCCGGTCCGGGTTCCTGCGGCCGACGCGGCCGCCCGGGTGGCGGCCCTGGCCACCACGGGATTCGACGTCTCGGGCGAGGTACCGCTGCGGGCGGCACTGTTCGAAGTCGGCTCAGACGACCACGTGCTGGCGGTGGTGGTGCACCACATCGCGGCCGACGGCTACTCGCTCGGCCCGCTCGCGCGGGACGTGATGCTCGCCTACGCCGCGCGCGCCGCGGGCGAAGCCCCCGGGTGGCCCGCGCTGGCCGTCCACTATGCCGACTACAGCCTGTGGCACCGCGCGCTGCTCGGCAGCGAGACGGACGCCCGTTCGCTCGTCACCCGCCAGATCGACTACTGGCGAGGCGTTCTCGCGGACCTTCCGGATCAGCTCTCGCTGCCCACCGACCGTCCCCGGCCGACCCGGCAGAGCCATCGCGGCGGCGAGGTGGCCTTCACCATCGACGCCGACACCCATCGTCGGTTGCACGAGTTTGCGTCCGCGCACGGCGCCAGCCTGTTCATGGCCGTCCACGCGGCATACGCGGTGCTGCTCGGCCGGCTCGCCGGAACCGGTGACGTCGCGATCGGTGCACCGGTCGCCGGGCGCGGCGAGCGGGCGCTCGACGACGTCGTCGGGATGTTCGTCAACACCCTGGTGCTGCGTACCCGGTTCACGGCGTCGGACACCTTCGAGGACCTGCTGCTGCGCACTCGCGGTAGCGATCTCGATGCGTTCTCGCACGCGGACCTGCCGTTCGAGCGACTGGTGGAGATCCTCAACCCGAACCGGTCCAACGCGCGGCACCCGCTCTTCCAGGTGGCGCTCTCGTTCCAGAACCTCACGCCCACCGCGTTCACGCTGCCCGGGCTGGAGGTCTCGCAACTCGACGCCGCCGCGACGGTCGCGAAGTTCGACCTGCACCTGACCCTGGTGCACCGTGCCGACGGGGCCGTCGACGCGACCTTCACCTACGCGGCCGACCTTTTCGACGAGGCCACGGTCGTCTCGTTCGGCGACCGTCTCCTCCGGATCATGCGGGCCGCGGTACTCGACCCCACCACGCCGGTCGGGGACCTGGACATGCTTTCCGGTGCCGAGCGGCGCGAGCTGGTGCGGGCCCGGGGCCAGGCAGAGCGATTCGTCGCGGACGAGTACCTGTTCGACGGCTTCGCCGACCGCGTTCGCCGCGCCCCGGACGCGGTGGCCCTGGTGTTCGAACGCGAGTCGTTGACGTACGCGGAGTTCGCCGCCCGGGTGAACCGGTTGGCCCGGTTCCTGATCGGCGAGGGTGTCGGCCCGGAGTCGTTGGTGGCGTTGGGGATGCGCCGTTCGCTGGACCTGGTGGTGGGCATGTACGCGGTGCTGACCGCCGGCGGCGGCTACGTCCCCGTGGACCCGGACCACCCGGCCGAACGGATCGGATACATCCTTCGTGCGTCCGATCCGGTGTGCGTGCTCACCACCGAGCGCGACGGCTTCGAGGCCGCGGGGGAGAGGTCTGTCCTCCGGATCGACACCCTCGACCTCTCCGCGATGTCGGACGCGCCGGTGACGGACGTCGATCGGTTGTCTGCACTTCGCTCGGACGATGTGGCGTACGTGATCTTCACGTCCGGTTCCACGGGCCGCCCGAAGGGCGTCACGGTCTCGCACCGGGCGATCGTCAACCAGATGGCCTGGATGGCCCACGAATACGGTCTCGGCCCCTCGGACGTGTACCTGCAGAAGACCGCGACGACATTCGACGTGTCGCTGTGGGGCTACTTTCTGCCGCTGCGCGTCGGCGCGACGCTGATCCTCGCGACCGCCGACGGGCATGGTGACCCGGGGTACCTCGCCGACATCATTCGCGAGCACTCGGTGACGGCGACGGACTTCGTGCCGTCGATGCTGTCGGTGTTCGCCGCGGCCGTCTCCCACGCGGACCTCGCCACGCTGCGGCACCTGTTCGTCATCGGCGAGGCACTGCCGTCGGCCACGGTGGGCGAGTTCACTCGCGTCTCGGGTGCCCGCGTGCACAACCTGTACGGCCCGACGGAGGCGGCGGTGTCGATCACCTACGCCGACGTCACCGACACCGCCACGGATGGTTCGGTGTCGATCGGTGTGCCGGAGTGGAACTCGCGGGTTCACGTGCTGGACTCGCGGCTGCACCCGGTGCCCGCCGGGGTGCCCGGCGAGCTGTACCTGGCGGGGGTGCAGCTGGCCCGCGGCTACCTCGGCCGGGTGGATCTGACGAGCGACCGGTTCGTGGCGGACCCGTTCTCCGTGTCCGGTGAGCGGATGTACCGCACCGGTGACCTGGCGCGCCGGAGCGGTGACGGGTCGCTCGAGTACCTGGGCCGCACCGACTTCCAGGTGAAGTTCCGCGGCCAGCGGATCGAGCTCGGCGAGATCGAGACGGCGCTGCTCTCGCACGAGGGGGTGCTCGGCGCCGCGGTCCTGGTGGTCCCGACGGCGACCGGCGACCGGCTGGTCGCGTACGTGGTTCCCGTGCCGGGCGCGGACCTCGACACCGAGGCTCTGCGTACCTTCGGGGGCGGGCTGTTGCCGAGCTACATGCTGCCCGAGGCGATCGTCGCGCTCGACGCGTTCCCACTGAACACCTCCGGCAAGTTGGACCGGAAGGCGTTGCCGGCGCCGGAGTTCGAGGCAAAGGTGTTCCGTGCGCCCGCCACCTCGACCGAGCGGGTCGTGGCGACGGTGTTCGCTGAGGTCCTGGGCGTCGAGCGGGTCGGCGCCGACGACGACTTCTTCGCACTCGGCGGCAACTCGCTGGTCGCGACGCAGGTCGCCGCGAGGCTGGGCCGGGCCCTCGACACCCGGATCCCGGTCCGGGAGCTGTTCGACGCACCGACGGTGACGGCCCTGGCCGCCCGGGTGGCCGGGCTCGCCGGAACCGGCGGCCGGGTTGTGCTGGCACCGCAGCCCCGACCCGACCGGGTCCCGTTGTCCCCGGCGCAGTCCCGCATGTGGTTCCTCAACCGGTTCGACCCCGAGTCCGACGCCTACCACCTCCCCGCGGTGCTCCGACTGTCCGGCGAACTCGACACGGCGGCGCTGCAGGCCGCCGTCGGCGACGTGCTGGCCCGCCACGAGGTGCTGCGCACGGTGTACCCCGAGGCCGACGGCGCTCCGCACCAGCAGGTGCTCGATCCGCAGGCGAGCGTGCCGGACCTCGGGCCCGTCGACATCGACGAGGCGCACCTGCACGGCGCCGTGACCGAGCTGGTCCTGACACCGTTCGACGTGACCGTCGAGGTGCCGCTGCGCGCGCGCCTGCTGCGACTCGGAGACGCCGACTTCGTCCTGGCCATGGTGGTACACCACATTGCGGCGGACGGGTTCTCGCTCGGACCGCTGACTCGGGACGTGATGCTCGCCTACGCCGCCCGGGTCAACGGCCAGGCACCGTCCTGGGCGCCGCTGCCGGTGCAGTACGCCGACTACACGATCTGGCAGCGAGCCGTCCTGGGTTCCGAGACCGACCCGTCGAGCGTGGCGGCCGGCCAGCTCGCGTACTGGCGCACCGAGCTCGACGGCCTGCCCGCGGTGCTCGACCTGCCGCTGGACCGGCCGCGTCCCGCGGTGGCGTCGAACCGAGGTGGCAGTGAGTCGTTCACCATCGACGCGCGGCTGCACGCCGCCGTCGAGGCACTGGCCGCGGCCCACGGCGCCAGCCCGTTCATGGTGGTGCACACCGCGCTCGCGGTGCTGCTGTCGAGGTTCGGCGGCGGCGACGACATCGCGATCGGAACCCCCGTCGCGGGCCGCGGCGAGCAGGCACTCGACGACCTCGTGGGCATGTTCGTCGGCACCCTGGTGCTGCGCACCCGCACAGACCGGCAGGACAGCTTCGCCGATCTCCTCGGCCGGGTCCGGGAGACGGACCTGCGGGCCTTCGGCAATGCCGACCTGCCGTTCGAGCGGATCGTGGAGGCCGTGGATCCCGTTCGCTCGCAGTCGTACTCGCCGCTGTTCCAGGTGAGCCTGGCATTCCAGAACCTGGCGCAGCGGGGCCTGGAACTGGGTGGCCTGCGGATCGAGCCGGTGACTCTGCCGGTCACCACCACACAGTTCGACCTCGACTTCGTGTGCGTCGACCACCACGACGAGTCCGGCGCAGCCGCCGGCATCGAGGTGCAGCTCACCTACGCCGCCGACCTCTTCGACACCGCCACCGCGCACCGGTTGGCGGACGGACTGGCGCGGATCCTGGCCGACGCCGTCGCCGAGCCCGCGTCCGCGGTCGCCGACCTCGCGGTGGCCGCGCCCGCGGAACGTCGCGCGATGCTGGAGTCCTGGAACGAGACCGGGCGCGCGGTCGAGTCGGCGACCCTCGCCGACCTGCTCGCCGCACAGGCCGCCGTCCGCCCCGACGACGTCGCCGTGGTGTTCGAGGGACGCTCCCTGACGTACCGGGAGTTCGACGGCCGGGTGAGCCGGCTGGCACGGCTGCTGATCGCGGCCGGCGTCGGGCCGGAGACCCTGGTCGCGGTGGCCCTCGAGAGGTCCTTCGAGATGCTCGTTGCGATGCAGGCGGTTGTCCGGGCGGGCGGCGCCTACGTGCCGATCGACCCCGAACATCCCGCCGAACGCATTGCCTACGTGCTGGACTCGGCCGCTCCCGAGCTGGTGCTGGCCACCGCGGCCGTCGCCACGGAGCTACCTGGCGACGCCCGTGTGGTCGAGGTCGACACCGTCGACCTCGACGGCTTCTCCGACGCGCCGGTCACAGACGCGGAGCGGCCGTGTCCGCTGCGGCCGGCGAACACGGCCTACGTGATCTACACGTCCGGCTCGACCGGGCGTCCCAAGGGCGTCGCCGTCGACCACGCGGCGATCGTGAACCAGTTGCGCTGGCTGGCAGCCGAGTACGGCGTCGACGCCGCCGACCGGATCATGCAGCGGGCCCCGATCACCTTCGACGTGTCCGTCTGGGAGTGCTTCCTGCCTGCCGCCGTCGGCGCCCGGCTGGTGATCACCCGGCCGGGCGGGCACCGGGAACTGGACTACCTCGCCGCCGTGATGCGCGAGCACCGGATCACCGTGGCCGAGTTCGTCCCGTCCGTCCTGGCGGCGCTGCTGGCGGAGGGGCACGCGGACGCGCTCGGGTCGCTGCGGCACCTGTTCGCCGGCGGCGAGGAACTCACTGCGGAGCTGGCGCAGTCGCTGCGCGGGGGCTGCGCGGGCGCGATCCACAACACCTACGGTCCCACCGAGGCCGCGATCACCACCACGTTCCACGAGCTGACCGACGCGCAGGACGCCGGCGTGCCGATCGGCAGGCCGGTGTGGAACACCCGCGCCTACGTGCTCGACCCGCAGCTGCGCCCGGTCCCGGTCGGCGTCGCCGGTGAGCTGTACCTGGCCGGCGACCAGCTGGCCCGCGGATACCAGGGGCGGGTGGACCTGACCGCGGACCGGTTCGTGGCCAACCCGTTCACCCCGGGCACCCGGATGTACCGCACCGGCGACCTGGTGAGGTGGGCCACGGCGGCCGGACCGGACGCCGCGGGTGAGCTGGTCTACCTGGGGCGCACCGACTTCCAGGTGAAGATCCGCGGCCTGCGGATCGAGCTGGGCGAGATCGAGTCCGCGTTGACCGCCCAACCGGGCGTCAGTCAGGCGGTCGTCCTCGAGTCCCGCGGCCGCCTGGTGGCGTACGTGGTGGGCGCCGGTCTGGTGGCGAGCGAGCTGCAGGCCGCGTTGGCCAGGCTGCTGCCGTCGTACATGGTGCCGACCGCGATCGTCGAACTCGCGGAGTTCCCACTGAGCTCGGCGGGCAAGCTGGACCGCCGCGCGCTGCCGGACCCGGAACCGGCGGCGCGCGAGTTCCGCGCACCGGCGACGCCGACGGAGGTCCTCGTCGCCGGGGTGTACGCGGACGTGCTCGGCGCGGACCGCGTCGGCGCCGACGACAGCTTCTTCGACCTCGGTGGCAACTCGCTCAGCGCGACCCGGGTGCTCGGCCGCCTCAACGAGGCCGCGGGCACGG
This sequence comes from Rhodococcus tukisamuensis NBRC 100609, assembly GCF_001894985.1. Classification (GTDB taxonomy): domain Bacteria; phylum Actinomycetota; class Actinomycetes; order Mycobacteriales; family Mycobacteriaceae; genus Rhodococcus_G; species Rhodococcus_G tukisamuensis. The sequence continues at coordinate 171,458 of NZ_BCXG01000001.1, forward strand.
CGGTCGCGCTCCGGTCGCTGTTCGAGACGCCCGCCGTCTCGGAGCTGGCCGCTGCCCTCGACTCGGCCGAACGCCGGAACCGGACGGCCCTGGTTGGCCGGCCGCGACCGGAGCGGATTCCGTTGTCGTTGGCCCAGAACCGGGTCTGGTTCCTCAACCAGTTCGACCCGGAGTCGGCCGCCTACAACATCCCGCTGGCGATCCGGCTGTCCGGTGAGCTCGACGCGGCGTCGCTGAGCGCGGCGGTCCACGACGTGCTGGAACGGCACGAGTCGCTGCGCACCGTGTTCCCGGACGACGGCGACGGCCCCGTGCAGGTGGTGCTCCCGGCACGCGAGGTGGAACTCGACCTGACACCGGTCGAGGTGACGGAGCAGGAACTGCCCGCCCGGGTGCAGGAGATCCTCGGCGGCGGCTTCGACGTCACCGCGTCGGTGCCGATCCGCGGCCGGTTGTTGCGCACCGGTGCGGCCGAGTACGCACTGGTGCTGGCGGTCCACCACATCAGTGCCGACGGCGTCTCGATGGGGCCGCTGGCGCGAGACGTGATGGCGGCGTACGCCTCCCGCAGTGCGGGGCAGGTGCCGGTGTGGGAGCCGTTGGCCGTGCAGTACGCGGACTTCGCGTTGTGGCAGCGGGAGGCGCTGGGGTCCGAGGAGGATCCGGAGTCGGTGGCGTCGGGGCAGATTCGGTACTGGCGCGACGCGCTCGACGGGCTGCCGGACGTGCTGGCGTTGCCGACGGACCGGCCGCGGCCGGCGGTGGCCTCGCAGCGCGGGGACACGGTGCGTTTCGAGTTGGACGCGCAGACGGTGGTGCGGCTGGAGCGGACGGCCCGCGAGCACGGGGCGTCGGTGTTCATGGTGCTGCACGCGGCGTTCGCGGTGGTGCTGGCGCGGCTGGCGTCGACGGCGGATGTGGCCGTGGGTACGCCGGTGGGCGGTCGTGGGGAGGCGGCGCTCGACGATCTGGTCGGCATGTTCGTCAACACCCTCGTCCTGCGTACCAGGGTGAGTGCGGCGGAATCCTTCGGCGACCTGCTCGGCCGTGTCCGGGAGACCGACCTCGCCGCCTTCGGTCACGCAGACGTCCCGTTCGAGGGGCTGGTCGACGTGCTCGAACCGACACGCTCGCAGTCGTACTCGCCGCTGTTCCAGGTGGCGCTGGCGCTCGAGCATCGCGGCGACACCACCTTCGAGCTGCCGGGTCTGACGGTGTCCGAGTTCCCCTTCGACGCCCAGGTCAGCCACTTCGACCTGGCGATGACCCTGGCGGAGAGCGACGACCCGGACGCCGGGATGGGCGGTGCGCTGCGCTACGCGAGCGACCTGTTCGACCGGTCGTCCGCGCAGGCGATCGCCGACCGGTTCGTCCGGGTACTCGGCGTCGTGGCCTCGGACCCGGCCGTCACCGTCGGGGACATCGACCTGCTCGACGAGTCCGAGACCGCGGCACTCGCCCCGGTCCGGGGCCTCCCCACCGCCGAACCGACAACCCTTGCCGCACTGATCGACTCGGCCGTCTCCGCGAACCCCGACGGGGTCGCCCTGGTGTGGAACGAGCGCGAGTACTCCTACCGCGACGCCGATGCCCGCGCCGCCCTCCTGGCCCGGATGCTGCTCGGTCACGGCGTCGGGCCGGAGGACTTCGTCGCCCTCGCGCTGCCGCGTTCCCTCGACTCGGTGCTGGCGGTGTGGGCGGTCGCGAAGACCGGTGCCGCGTACCTGCCGGTGGACCCGACGTACCCGACCGATCGCATCGAGCACATGCTCGGCGATTCCGGGGCGGTCATCGGGGTGACGGTGTCCGCGGAGCGGGACTCGTTGCCGGACAACGTGAACTGGCTCGTCCTCGACGCGACCTCCACCGTTGCCGCCGAGGGTGCCGCCACCCCGGTCACCGCCGCCGACCGTCACGGCACGGTCCGCGTCGACAACCCCGCCTACATGATCTACACCTCGGGTTCGACGGGCCTGCCGAAGGGCGTCGTCGTCACCAACAGCGGCATCGCGAACCTGGCAGCGGAGCGGCGCGAGCACTACCGCATCGATGCCGCCGCCCGGTTCCTGCACAAGGCGTCGCCGAGCTTCGACATGGCGGTCGGCGAGATGGTCTCGGCCCTCAGCGCCGCGGCCACCCTGGTGATCGCCCCGACCACGGTGGTCGCCGGCGAGGAACTCGCGGACCTGCTGGACCGCCAACGCGTCACCCACGCGCTGATCACCCCCGCGGTGCTCGCGACGATGGATCCCGGCGGGCATCCGCTGCTGCGCGTCCTCGGCGTGGGCGGCGAGGCCTGCACCTCGGAACTGGTCGCCCGCTGGCAACCCGGTCGCGTCATGCTCAACGGCTACGGGCCGACCGAGGCCACCGACATCTCGACGGTCGGGGACCTCGTCGCGGGCGCTCCGATCACCATCGGGGTGCCGGTGCGCGGATTCGAGGTCGTGGTGCTCGACACCCGGCTGCGGCCGGTGCCCGCCGGGGTGACGGGTGAGCTGTACGTCGCGGGTCCGGCCCTCGCCCGTGGCTACCACGCGAGGCACGCGCTGACCGCCGACCGCTTCGTCGCGAATCCGTACGGCGGCCCCGGCGACCGCATGTACCGAACCGGCGACGTGGTCCGGTGGAACGCGGCCGGGGAACTCGAGTACTTCGGCCGCGGCGACAGCCAGGTCAAGTTGCGCGGCAACCGGATCGAGCTCGGCGAGATCGAGGCCGCCGCGATGCACTGCGACGGCGTCGGGCAGGCCGCCGCCGTCGTCGTCGACACCCCGGCCGGGCAGCGGCTGGCGGCGTACCTGGCGCCGGCGGCCGGCCACACGGTCATCGCCGCGGAGGTCGCGGCCGCGCTGGCCGCCGCGCTGCCGGGTCCGATGGTCCCGGACGCCTACGTGGTGGTCGAGTCGTTGCCGGTGACGGTGAACGGGAAGCTCGACCGGCGAGCCCTGCCCGAACCAGTGTTCGTGGCACGCCGCTCCGAGTACCGGGAACCGTCCGGCGAACTGGAGGTTCTGGTCGCGTCGGTGTTCGAGGAGGTGCTCGGCGTCGACACCGTCGGCGCGGACGATCACTTCTTCGACCTCGGTGGCAACTCGCTGTCCGCGACGAGGGTCGTCTCCCGGGTGAACCGGGTCGCCGGCACGTCGCTGACGGTGCGCGCGCTGTTCCAGGACCCGACGGTCGCCGGGGTGGCGGCGTGGGCCGCCGCCGGTGCGCAACGCGCCGGGCGCCCGGCGCTGCCCGAACTCGTGGCCGGCCCGCGTCCGGAGCGGATTCCGTTGTCGTTGGCCCAGAACCGAATGTGGTTCCTGAACCAGATGGTGCCGGACTCGGCGGCCTACAACATCCCGCTGGCCATCGGACTGTCCGGTGACCTCGACGTCGCGGCGCTGCAGGAGGCCGTCCGGGACGTGCTGGAACGGCACGAGTCGCTGCGCACCGCCTACCCGGACGACGGCGACGGACCGGTGCAGACGATCCTGCCCGCCGACCTCGTCGACCTGGACCTGTCCCCGATCGCGGTGACCGCCGACGAGCTTCCCGGGCTGGTCCTCGAGACGTTGAGCCGGGGCTTCGACGTCACCACGGGCCCGCCGGTCCGGGGTCGGCTGCTTCGCGCGGAGCCTGGGTCCACCGGCTCCGACGAACACGTGCTGGTCATGGTCATCCACCACATTGCCGGCGACGGCGTCTCGATGGGGCCGCTGGCGCGAGACGTGATGGCGGCGTACGCCTCCCGCAGTGCGGGGCAGGTGCCGGTGTGGGAGCCGTTGGCCGTGCAGTACGCGGACTTCGCGTTGTGGCAGCGGGAGGCGCTGGGGTCCGAGGAGGATCCGGAGTCGGTGGCGTCGGGGCAGATTCGGTACTGGCGCGACGCGCTCGACGGGCTGCCGGACGTGCTGGCGTTGCCGACGGACCGGCCGCGGCCGGCGGTGGCCTCGCAGCGCGGGGACACGGTGCGTTTCGAGTTGGACGCGCAGACGGTGGTGCGGCTGGAGCGGACGGCCCGCGAGCACGGGGCGTCGGTGTTCATGGTGCTGCACGCGGCGTTCGCGGTGGTGCTGGCGCGGCTGGCGTCGACGGCGGATGTGGCCGTGGGTACGCCGGTGGGCGGTCGTGGGGAGGCGGCGCTCGACGATCTGGTCGGCATGTTCGTCAACACGTTGGTGCTCCGGACCCGGATCGATCCCGGTGCGAGTTTCGCCACGCTCCTCGGCGAGGTCCGGGACGCCGATCTGGGTGCATTCAGCCACGCCGACCTGCCGTTCGAGCGGCTGGTCGACGTGCTCGAACCGACACGCTCGCAGTCGTATTCGCCGTTGTTCCAGGTTGCCCTGGCCTTCGAGCATCGGGGTGACACCGAGTTCGCACTGCCCGGGCTCACGGTCTCCGCGTTGCCGTTCGAGCCGGCCGTCGCGCAGTTCGACCTCGCGCTGACCGTTGCCGAGGCCCCGGGAGATGCGGACGCGCCGACCACCATGTCCGCGAGCCTCAACTACGCGAGCGACCTCTTCGACCGGTCGTCCGCCCAGACGATCGCCGACCGCTTCGTTCGGGTCCTCGCAGCCGCGGTGGCCGAGCCGACGGCGACCGTCGGAGACCTCGACCTCCTCGATGCCGCCGAACAGGCGGAGCTGGCGCCGGTACGCGGGCTGCCCGCCGCCGGGCCGACCACCCTGGCGGGCCTGATCGAGGCGGCGGTCGCGTCGAACCCCGACGGGCTCGCGTTGTGGTGGCAGGGACGTTCCTGGACGTACCGGGAGGCCGACGAGCACTCCACCCGTCTCGCCCGGGTGCTGCTCGGTCGCGGCGTCGGACCCGAGGACTTCGTCGCGGTCGCGCTGACCCGTTCCGCGGAGTCGGTGCTCACGGTGTGGGCGGTCGCCAAGACCGGTGCCGCGTACGTGCCGGTCGACCCGAACTACCCGGCCGACCGGATCGCGCACATGGTGTCCGATTCCGGTGCCGCGCTGGGGATCACCCGGGTGGGGGAGCGGTCCGGACTGCCGGACTCCCTCGACTGGCTGACGCTGGACGAGTTGGACGTCGACGCGAGCCAGGCCGCACCGATCACCGATGCCGAGCGAGATCGGCCGCTGCGGGTGGCCAACCCGGCGTACGTGATCTACACGTCCGGCTCGACCGGGAGGCCGAAGGGCGTCGTGGTCACCCATGGTGGGCTGGCGAATCTGGCGGCGGAGCGCCGCGAGCACTACCGGGTCACCCCGGACGCGCGGTTCCTGCACAACACGTCGCCGAGCTTCGACATGGCGGTCGGCGAGATGGTCTCGGCGTTGTCGGCGGCGGCGACGCTGGTGATCACCCCGCCGTCGGTGCTCGGCGGCGAGGACCTGGCAGAACTTCTTGTCGCGCAGCGGGTCACGCATGCGCTGATCACCCCGGCGATGCTGTCGTCCGTGGATCCGGCCGGGCTCGACGATCTGCGGGTCCTCGGTGTCGGCGGCGAGGCGTGCACCGCGGAGTTGGTGGCGCGGTGGGCGCCGGGCCGGACGATGCTCAACGGCTACGGTCCGACGGAGGCCACCGACATCTCGACCGTCGGCGACCTGGCGGCGGGGGCACCGGTCACGATCGGCGGACCGGTGCGCGGGTTCGAGGTGATGGTCCTCGACGCTCGCCTGCGGCCGGTGCCGGTCGGGGTGGCGGGCGAGCTGTACGTGGCGGGTCCGGCGTTGGCACGGGGATACCACGCCCGGTTCGGGTTGACAGCGGAGCGTTTCGTGGCGAATCCGTTTGGCGGCCCGGGTGATCGGATGTACCGGACGGGTGACGTGGTCCGGTGGCGCGCCCTCGGGCAGTTGGAGTACAGCGGTCGCAGCGACCATCAGGTGAAGGTCCGGGGCCACCGGATCGAGCTCGGCGAGATCGACGCTGCGGTGGCGAACCATCCCGACGTCGAGTTCGCGGTGACCCTGGGCCGGCAGACGCCGGCGGGGGAGACCGCGCTGGTCTCGTACGTGGTGCCCGTCGCCGGAGCCGAGCCGCAGGCCGCGAAGGTCGTGGCCTTCGTCTCCGAGTTCCTGCCCCGGCACATGGTGCCCGCCGCGGTCGTCGTCATCGAGGCCCTGCCGATGACCCCGACCGGCAAGCTGGACGAGAAGGCACTGCCGACACCGGCATTCCAGGCACGCCGGACCGAGTACCGGGCCCCGGGCACGGACTCGGAGCGCCTGGTCGCGGCGGTGTTCGCGGAGGTCCTCGGCGTCGACGCCGTCGGCGCGGACGACCACTTCTTCGACCTCGGCGGCAACTCGCTGTCCGCGATGCGGGCACTGTCCAGGCTGCGGGCGGGCGCCGACGTGCCGGTGTCGTTGCAGTGGCTGATGACCGATCCCACCCCGGCGTCCATCGCCGCCCGAATGGATTCGGCGGGTGTGGACGGTGACTCGGCGCTCGAGGTGGTGCTGCCCATTCGTACGGCGGGACGCGCGCACCCCGTCTTCTTCGTCCACCCGATCGTCGGGCTGTCCTGGTGCTACACCGGATTCGCGGCGTACCTGGACCGGGACCGGCCCGTGTACGGCATCCAGTCCCCGGCGGCGGTGGGCGGGGAGGAGCCTGCCGGTTCGATCGACGAACTCGCCGCCCGGTACCTGCGCGAGATCCGCCGGATCCAGCCGGAAGGGCCGTACCACCTGGTCGGCTGGTCGCTGGGCGGGGTGATCGCGCACGCCATGGCCGTTCAGTTGCAGGAGGCCGGCCAGCAGGTCGGTGCCCTGGCGCTGCTCGACAGCTACGCGACGCCGCAGGAGCAGGACACAGCGGACGAGTTGCCAGTCGACGACCTGCTGGCCGGGTTCGGCGTGGAAGCAGCGCTCGGGGAGCTGAGGGACTTGGGCGATCTGGGGGACCCGGGGAACCCGGACCCGCTGGCGATGTTCGACGACCTCGCGGCGCTCGGCGGTCCGCTGTCGGTACTCACCCGGGAGCGGGCGCAGCGCCTGCTCGACGCGGCCACCCACAACGGGGATCTGATGGCGCGGCACCGGCCGGGTGTCTTCGACGGGGACGTCCTGTTCTTCAGCGCCGTGGTCGAGGATCCTGCGCTGACGCGGGCAGTGGGTACCTGGCAGCCCTTCGTCGCCGGCCGCATCGCCAACCACGCGGTCGAGAGCACCCACTGGCAGATGACCTCGCCCGCGGCGCTCGAGGTGGCGGGCCCGGTGCTCGGCGACTACCTCGACGCCGCGGCGGGCGAGGCGACACGGCTCACCGACAGGACGGAGGCCGACCGATGAAGCTCTCGACGCGAGCGTGGCGACCTTTCCGGCGTCGCGTGGTCGGCCGCGGCCGGCAAAACCCCATGCCGCGCACCACCGTCACGGCCGGTCGGGGCCCACGCGCTGGGTCTGGCGGGCCAGGACCGGCAGGCGGTCAGCTGCTGGGGGCGCCGAACGGGTTGTAGACCCACACCGCGCGCATCGGGGCCTTCATCACCGGGACCAGGTCGTGTTGGACGCCGGCGGGGTCCGACTGCCGGCAGGCGACGCCCACGTAGTGGCCGTCGCCCTTGCACTCGATGGTCCGGGTGGTGCCGAACGGGCTCAGCACGATCGCCTTGTCTGCCTTGTCGGTGAAGGCACCGGGATCCAGCGGCGCGACGAAGGCGCTGGTCTTGTCGTTGTAGGTGTTCCAGCCGTACGGGTCGTCCGGACTGGCCGCGGAGGCGGCGGGCACCAGCGTCAGTGCGGCGCCTGCGGCCAGGGCCGCGACGGCGACTACGTGCTTGAACATGATGTCCCCTCACCGGGAACACCGGCGTGCCCCTCGCAGGGTATGTCGGACGGGGACGAGGTGGGCGTTACCGGCTCGGTGCCGGCTGCGCGCGGGTCTGCCGGCTCAGCGACCGCGGGCCTCGCGGGCGGCCGTCGTCGCGGGGTGCACCGCGATCAACCCGAGGCCGGCCCGGCGGCGGCAGTGCTTGGCCAGTTCCTGGTACACCTCGTCGCCGAGCAGTTCGGTCAGCTCCGGGGCGTAGGACTGCCACACCGGCTTCGCGCCCACGTGTGCGTCGGGCGAACCGGAGCAGTACCAGCTCAGGTCCTCGCCGCCCTCGCCCCAGCCGCGTCGGTCGTACTCCGTGATGGTGGTCTTGAGCACCTGCTCGCCGTTCGGCCGGTCCACCCACTCCTGGGTGCGGCGGATCGGGAGCTGCCAGCACACGTCCGGCTTCACCTCGAGCGGCTCGATGCCCTTGCGCAGCGCCATCGAGTGCAGCGCGCAGCCGATACCGCCGTCGAAGCCGGGTCGGTTGAGGAAGATGCAGGCGCCCTTGTAGCGCCGGGTCCGCACGGCCGGCTCGTCGTCGAGGTCGTCCTCTTCGACGTAGCCCTTCTTGCCCAGGCCCTTGTCGATGAGCTGCCAGTCCTGCGCGGTGAGCAACTTCACTGACTTGTCGAGCTTGTCCCGGTCCTCGGCGTCGGAGAGGAAGGCGCCGTGCGAGCAGCAACCGTCGTCCGGCCGGTCGGCCACCGTGCCCTGGCACGCGGGGGTGCCGAAGACGCAGGTCCAGCGGGAAAGTAGCCAGGTCAGGTCCGCGACGACGACGTGCTCCGCGTTCGACGGGTCGACGAACTCGATCCACTCGCGGGGGAAGTCGAGGTCGACTTCGGGGGTCGGCACCATCTTGTCCGAGGGCGCGGTATTGCCTGCTGTCACAGTGCCCGACGGTAGACCCAGTACCGTGGTCACGTGCGTTTAGGGGTGCTCGACGTCGGAAGCAACACAGTTCACCTGCTCGTGGTGGATGCCCACAGGGGCGCCCATCCCACGCCGATGAGCTCAACCAAGTCCACGCTGCGGCTCGCGGAGAACACCGACGACCGCGGCGACATCACCGAGGCCGGTGCCGACCGCCTGGTCGCCGCGGTCGGCGACTTCGCCAGCATCGCGTCCACCTCGGGGTGCGGCGAGCTGATGGCCTTTGCCACCTCGGCGGTGCGGGACGCGAACAACTCGGAGGCCGTGCTGGCGCGGGTCCGGGAGGAAACCGGGGTGCGGCTCGAGGTGCTCTCGGGCGTCGACGAGGCCCGGTTGACCTTCCTCGCGGTGCGCCGCTGGTACGGCTGGAGCGCCGGCCGGATCATGAACTTCGACATCGGCGGCGGTTCGCTCGAGCTCACCAGCGGCGGCGACGAGGACCCGGACGTCGCCTTCTCGCTGCAGCTCGGTGCCGGCCGGCTGACCCGGGACTGGCTGTCCGCCGACCCGCCGGGCAAGCGTCGGATCGCGGTGCTGCGGGACTGGCTGGACGCGGAACTGGTGGAGCCGGCGAAGGTGCTGCGGGCCGCGGGGACGCCGGACCGCGTGGTCGGGACGTCCAAGACCTTCCGGTCGCTGGCCCGACTCACCGGCGCCGCGCCCTCCGCCGCCGGACCGCGTGTGCGTAGGACACTGACTTCGAGTGGTTTGCGGCAGCTGATCGCGTTCATCTCGCGGATGACGACCGCCGACCGCGCCGAACTGGAGGGAGTGAGCGCCGACAGGTCGCAGCAGATCGTGGCCGGCGCACTGATCGCGGAGGCGAGCATGCGGGCACTGTCGGTGGACGAACTGGAGATTTGTCCGTGGGCGCTGCGCGAAGGACTGATCCTGCGCAAACTGGATACTGAGATGGGCGGCGAACTGGTGGTGGCGCGATGAGCGAGGGTTCGGAGAACACGGGCCAGATCTCCGTTGCGGAACTTCTTGCCCGCAACGGACAGCAGGTCGAGTCTCGTGGCGGTCGGCGGCGTCGAGGCGTCGCCGGTGGCATCACTGTGGCGGAACTGACCGGCGAGATCCCGGTGGTGCGGGACCGCCCGGAGCCTCCCGAACCGCCGGCCCCCGCGCCCGTGCCGGAGCCGGCTCCCGCGCCGGCAGTGGTCGAGCCTGCCTCGCCGGTCGCGGTCGAGTTGCCGGCCACGCCCGAGGCGGCCCCGAAGCCGGTGGCGGCCCCGAAGTCCGAGTCGGCTCTGAAGTTCGAGGCGGCGCTGAGGTCCGGCGCGGCCCCGAAAGCGGAGCCGACGGCGCCCGCGGTGCCGGCCCCGCCCGTGGCGGCCCCGAAGCCGGAGGTGGTCGCGAAGCCGGTGGCGGCCCCGAAGTCCGAGTCGGCCCTGAAGTTCGAAGCGGCGCTGAACTCGAAGGCGGCGCCCAAGGTCGAGACGCCGGCCAAGACCGAGACGGCGGCCAGGCGCGAGGCGGCGGCCAGGCCCGAGACGGCGGCCATGCCGCTGACGGCGGCCATGCCGCAGATGCGGACGATCACGCCCGCGGCGTCCCGCGCGGCCGCCCCGACGGCGCCGGCCGAGGAAGACCACACGCAGGCGATCCCGGCTCTGGACAAGGCGGTACTGGCCAAGGCTGATGCCGCGCGCAAGTCCGGCCCGGCCAAGAGCGGGGCGGCGACAGAGAAGCCGGCGGCGAAGGCGCTCGGGAACTCCGCCCGCACGGCGGGCGCGTTCACGCCGTTCGCCGGCAGCGAGCCGGCCCTGCTGTCCGGGGCCTCGCCCCAGGACGAACCGCTGCGGAAATCCGGGGCAGGGCGCACCGCGCGCAACGAGACGCTCGACGACGCCCGGGCGCAGGTCCACACCACCGGCGAGTTCCCGCGAATCACCGACGCGGACGGGGGCCGCAGGTCACGACGCGGCAAGTCTGCCGACGACGCCGCACCGGAGGCCGAAGCGGACAGCGCGGCGGACGACCCCGGGTTCGACGACAGCGAGGCGGCCGAGGGCAGCCCGGCTCGCCAGTGGGCGGTGCTGGCCGGGCAGGCGCTGGTCGCGGTCGTCGCGGGCGGACTGCTGTTCAAGGGCTTCGAGACGCTGTGGGAGATGCTGCCCTGGGTGGCGCTGGTGCTCGCAGTGCTGGTGATCGCAGGACTGGTCGCGGTGGTCCGGATCCTGCGCCAGACCGACGACATGGTGAGCCTGCTCATCGCGGTGATCGTCGGGGTGTTCGTGACGATCGGCCCACTGGCCTTCGTACTCAGCTCGAGTTGACGGGGTAGACATGGCGACAGACGGCAGCCGGAACGGTAACAGGCAAATTCTGGTGGGGCTGTCGACCGCCTCTGCCTACCCGCAGAACACCGAGGCCGCCTTCGAGTTCGCGGCCGAGCTCGGCTACGACGGTATCGAGCTGATGGTCTGGGCGGAGTCCGTCAGCCAGGACATGAACGCGGTCAAGCGACTGGTCCGCAAGTACGCGGTCCCGGTGCAGGCCATCCACGCGCCCTGCCTGCTCATCTCGCAGCGGGTGTGGGGAGCGGACCCGGTCGCCAAGCTCGAGCGTTCGGTGCGGGCAGCGGAGGCGCTCGGCGCGCGGACCGTGGTGGTGCACCCGCCGTTCCGGTGGCAGCGGCGTTACGCGGACGGCTTCGCGGACCAGGTGCGTGACCTGGAGGAGCGCAGCGACGTGGTGGTCGCGGTGGAGAACATGTTCCCGATGCGCACGGACCGGTTCTGGGGCACCAAGACGGCCTCGGCGCAGCGTCTGGAGAAGCGCGGCGGCCCCGGTCGCGGGGTGTCCGCCTTCGCGCCGTCGTACGACCCCACCGACACCGGGCACGCCCACTACACGCTGGACCTCTCGCACACCGCGACCGCGGGCATGGACGCGCTGGAGTTGGCCGGGCGGATGGGGAGCGGCCTCAAGCACCTGCACCTCGCCGACGGTCGCGGCGCGTCAGCGGACGAACACCTCATCCCAGGGCACGGGACCCAGCCGTGCGCACAGGTGTGCCGGCACCTGACCGAGAGCGGGTTCGACGGTCAGGTGGTGCTCGAGATCAACACCCAGAACGCGCGGACCCGCGCCGAGCGGGCGTCCATGCTGGGTCAGTCGTTGAGCTTCGCCCGCGAACACCTTGCGGTGCGGCCCGCCACCGCCTGACGCACCCTCGCGGTACCCCGGTCTCGCGTCGGCCCCGCCTCGGTCAGTCGTGCGGGGAGGCCATTCGGTCAACCCTGCGCGAGGGCCTACGGTCGACCCGGCGGGGTATCGGCTCAACCCAGTGCGCTGACGCCGGCGACGGTTGTCGCGACGCCCGCGACGACCAGTCCCGCCACCAGCACCGCGAATCCGGCCCACACCGAGCGGATCCACGCGTTGGGGCGCTGCGGGTCCTCGCCGAGCACGGACAGGAAGAACCCCGCCGGCACCAGGATCGCGGCGGAGAGCACCAGGATCGAGCCGACGGCGGACCACGTCGCGGCCACGCCGGCGGCCTGGGTGAGCAGTGCGACCACCAGGCCGAGGGTCACCAGCACACCCGCGTGCGCGTGGCCGGCCCGGAACATCGTCTTCTGCAGGGCGTTCGCGCCCCGGCTTCCGGTGACGATGCGGAGCATGAACGTGCCGCCGAAGGCGATGCCCACGACGGTGAGGACGGTGACACCCGCGACGACGGTGAGAACGGGATCCATGACAGGGCTCCTCGATCGGTGGCAGATTGACCCGGGGTGGAAATGGATAGCTCCGGTATCTAGTATTGGATACTAGAACTGTCCAATAGGGTCGTCAACGGCCGACGATCCGACCACCCGTCCGGAGGTTCGATGCGTGTATCCGAGCTGGTCGAGCGGTCCGGACTGCCGCTCGCGACGATCAAGTACTACCTCCGCGAGGGCGTCCTGATGCCCGGCGAGGCGACCAGCGTGACCCAGTCCCGGTACGACGAGAGGCACTTGCGCCGCCTGGCGCTGATCAAGGCGCTGGCCGGCGCCGGTCTGCCGATCCACAAGATCCGCGTCATCGTCCGGCTGACCGAGAATCCGGGAGACGACCTGTTCGAGACGCTCGGCCGGGCCGTCGCGGCGCTTCCGCCGTACCCCGACCCGGACGTCCCGGCCCCGCGAGAGAACCCCCGGGCGCAGTGGGCGCTCGAGCACCTCGGCCAGGTCTACGACCCGCGCTTCCCGGCAGTCGGGCAGCTCGACCGGGCGCTCGAGGCGGTCGAGGCGGTCGGCATCCCGATGACCGTCGAACGTCTCGACAACTACGGCCGGCACGTTCAGGCGATCGCCGAGTTCGACCTCGCGCACATGCCGGTCGGGTCCACGGAGGCCGCGGTCGAGTACGCGGTGCTCGGGACCGCGGTCTACGAACCCGTGCTCGCCGCCATGCGCCGCCTCGCCCACCAGGACATCGCGTCCCGAACCCTGACGGCTGAGCCGTCGCAACAGCTCCGAGAGGACACCCCATGAGCGCTCCCTCCATCCTCACCTCCACCCGGCCGTTCGCGGACCTGACCACGCTCACCGACCTCGGGGAGGGCAACTTCGGCGCCGTCGTCGACGCGGTCTGGACGATCGGCCCCAAGGTCCACGGCGGCTGCATGATGGCCGTGTGCGCCGCCGCCGCCCGCGACGCGATCCGTGCGTCGGGCGACGACGCCGGCGCGATGCAGCCGATCTCGGTCAGCGCCAGCTACGTCAGCGCGCCGGACCCGGGCGAGGTGCGCCTGGCCACCACCGTCCGCAAGCGCGGCCGGCAGGTCTGCCTGGTCGACGTGGACCTGTACCAGGGGGACCGACTCGCGGTCTCGGCCGCCGTGACCCTCGGCGTCCTGGACGTCGGTGAGCCCCGGCACCAGGTGCCGCTCGCGGTGGCGGACCTGTCCGCCGAGCCGCCCGCCGACGCCGTCCACATCGTCCCGGACCACCCGATGGGTCAGATCGTGCACGTGGCCAAGGGATGCGACCTGCGGGTGGACCCGTCCGCCGCGCGGTTCCTGGCGGGCGAGCAGGGCGACCCGGTGAACCGGATGTGGGTCCGGCCCTTCGCCGAGGACGAGGCCGATCCCGACGTCGCGCTGCTGTTCGCGCTGATGACCGGCGACATCAGCGCCCCGGTGACGATGAACCGGGGCATGTTCGGCTGGGCGCCGACCGTCCAGCTCACCACCTACCTGCGCCGGCGCCCGGCACCCGGATGGCTGCGGGTGATGGCCAGCGCCACCGTCCTCGGCGACACCTGGTTCGAGGAGGACCACGTGGTGCTCGACCAGACCGGGCAGACCGTCGTTCAGAGCCGTCAGCTCGCGATGATCCCGAAGGGCTGACGGGCGGACCTGCGTGGCCACACCCGTGGGTGGGCTGGCAGGCTGGCGGGCATGACGAGAATTGCAGTGATCGGTGGCGGCCGGATCGGCGAGGCGCTGATCTCGGGGCTGTTGAAGGCCGGGCGCGCGGCTCGGGACCTGGTTGTCGCGGAGTCGTTCCCGGCCCGCGCAGCCGAGCTGGCGGAGCAGTACGCGATCCGGGTGACGACCGTCGCGGACGCGGCCGAGGGCGCCGACGTGGTGGTCATCGCGGTCAAGCCGGGCGACGTCGACCCGGTGGTCGCGCAGCTGGCGGCTGGTGATCTCGACGGCGAGCGCGAGCAGCTCATCGTGACGCTGGCCGCCGGCCTGCCGACCTGGCGGTACGAGAACAAGCTGCCCGCCGGCGTCCCGGTGGTCCGGGTGATGCCGAATACCCCAATGTTGGTGGGTGAGGGTGTCAGTGCGATCGCCGCGGGCCGCTTCGCCAAGGCCGAGCACCTGGAGACAGTGCGGGAGCTGCTCGGGTCCGTGGGCAAGGTGGTCACCGTGTCGGAGGCGCAGATCGACGCCGTCACCGCGGTCTCGGGTTCCGGCCCGGCCTACTTCTTCCTGGTCGCGGAGGCGATGGTCGACGCGGGCGTGAGCCTCGGACTCACCCGGGCGACGGCGTCCGAGCTCGTGGTGCAGACGATGGTGGGCTCGGCGGCCATGCTGGCGGAGTCCGGGGAGTCGGCGACCGAGCTGCGCGCGGCGGTCACCTCGCCCGGCGGCACCACCGCCGCCGCGGTGCGTGAACTCGAGCGGGGTGGGCTGCGTACGGCGTTCTACGACGCGCTCACGGCCGCGAAGGTGAAGTCGGCGGCCCTGGGTGCCCCGACGGAGAAGGCGGGCGTGTCGGCCGAATAGGGCCGCGGCCTCCCGTGGCTCGCCGAGATGCGGGAGGCCGGCCGGTGTCGAATCCGGAATTCACACCCGTTTTCGCTCACACCCGTCGCATCAACACCATCTGTCCCGGTAAACTGCGGTTAGCACGTGCGTGTCTGTACCGCCGGAGGGGAAGCCGGCGGCGCGACATGTGCCGGAGGTATACAAGTTAATGGTGTCTACAAGTAAGTCGAAGGGATCGGCCGGAGACGGTCAGCCTGTCCTCGGTGGCACGCAGTTCCTCACGGTCGCCGAGGTGGCGACCCTGATGCGGGTTTCGAAGATGACGGTGTATAGGTTGGTGCACAGCGGCGAACTGCCTGCGGTTCGGGTCGGTCGCTCGTTTCGGGTACATGCGAAGGCAGTGCACGACTACCTGCAGACGTCGTATTTCGACGCGGGCTGAAGTCTCGTAAGCCACGCTCGGTTTCGGCGGAGCAGGGCGACACCGGTACGATGACTAATCGTCGTGCCAGCCGGTGTCGTCAGGCGCTGGGCTAGTGGATAGTGGCTACAGCGCCAGATTCGTAACGCACGCGTACGTAACCGGCGTGCGCAGGAACGCTAGAGAAGAACGTGAGGGACACCCGCCATGGGTTCAGTTATCAAGAAGCGACGCAAGCGCATGTCGAAGAAGAAGCACCGCAAGCTGCTTCGTAGGACGCGAGTGCAGCGTAGGAAGCTCGGTAAGTAGTTCGCCGAGCTGCAGGCACGCCGATCCGGCGTGTGGGCCGAGTGCCCAATCGATGCCCGTCACCGTAAGGTGGCGGGCATCGCTGCGTTCGGGGTGCGGCGTTTCTGCGGTACTGCGTTTTCTGGGGTACTGGGTTTCTGGGCTCCTGCGTTTCGGGGGTGCCCGGCCGCGGTGTGACGGGTCTCGGGGTGGGTCTGCCGGAATCGTCGTATTCGTCTCGATCGAATTTGACCGGCCTTGGAAATAATGCGTCTTCGTCAGTAAAACAGCAGGTGGATGGCGTGTTTCAGTAGCGTTAATCTTTCTCGGACCCGGCGTTGTCGGGGTTAGGCTCGCAGGGGAGCGGGTGAGCGGGTCGTGGCGTCAGCCACAGTTGGTCGATCACGAACGGGGTGTGGGAGTGGTGGCAGGCGGCGATCGAGGGGTGCAGCCCCCCGGGGTAGTGCTGGTGACAGGGGCGAGCAGGTTCTTCGGCGGCTACCTGGTGACCAGGCTCGCGCAGGATCCGAGCATCGAACGAGTCATCGCGGTCGACGCCGTCTCCCCGAGCAAGGACATGCTCCGCCGGATGGGGCGCGCCGAGTTCGTCCGCGCGGACATTCGCAACCCGCTCATCGGCAAGGTGATCCGCGGCGCCAAGGTCGACACCGTCGTCCACGCGGCGACCATCGACAAGGCGCCCAAGTCCGGCAACCGGACCGCGATGAAGGACATGAACGTCCTCGGCGCCATGCAGCTGTTCGCGGTGTGCCAGAAGTCCCCGGACGTCCGCAAGGTGGTGGTGCGGTCCTCGAGCGCGGTCTACGGCTGCAGCGCGAAGGACCCCGCCAGGTTCACCGAGGAGATGAGCGCCCGGACGCCGCCGCGGGGTGCCTTCGCCCAGGACACCATCGAGATCGAGGGGTACGCGCGCGGGCTGGGCCGGCGGCGCCCGGAGATCGCGGTGTCACTGTTGCGGATGGCACCGCTGGTGGGCCCGCGACTGCACGGCGCGGTCTCGCAGTTCCTGAACTCGCCGGTCGTCCCGATCATCATGGGGCGCGACGCCCGGATGCAGTTGCTGCACGAGGAGGATGCGCTGGCGGCCCTGGAACGGGCCACGGTGGCCGGGCCGGCCGGCACCTTCAACGTGGCCGCCGACGGCGTGGTGATGCTCTCCCAGGCGATCCGCCGCGCGGGCGGCGTCGCGGTGCCGGTGCCGTACCCGCTGTTCCGGACCCTCGGCCGCGCGATGATGGGATCGGTGATGCGCGACTTCACCAACGAGCAGCTGGACTACTACCACTTCGGCTGTGGCCTCGACACCCACCGGATGCGTGCGGAGCTGGGATTCGAGCCGCGCTGGACGTCGCTGCAGGCGATGGACGACACGATCCGGGGCGCAGGCTTCAGTCCCGTCATCAGCAAGGAATGGCTGCGCTCGGTGGAATCCGGCGTGGGCCGGCTGGTCGGGGCTACGGGGGCGACGCGATGAGTGACGCGGCGAACGAGGCGAACGAGGTGGCGAAGGTCATCCCGCTGCACAGCGAGTCCGGGCCGCGTCGGGTGCGTGCCCGGCACAGCGGCGGACCGGTCATCCCCTCCGAGCCGACCGAACTGTTCACGGTTCCGCCGGCGTCGGCCGACACGGATGCACCGGGGCTGGCCGGCGCGCTGCTCGACTCCGCGCGGGGGATGGTCGCGGACCAGGTGGTGGCGACGGCCGAGTTCATCCGCCGCCGGCTCACCGGCGACTACCAGGTCGACGAGTTCGGTTTCGACCCGCACTTCACGGAGAACGTGTGGCTGCCGCTGCTGCGCCCACTGTTCGACTCGTGGTTCCGGGTGGAGGTCCGCGGCATCGAGAACGTGCCCGCCGAGGGCGGCGCGCTGGTGGTGGCCAACCACGCGGGCGTGGTGCCGATCGACGGGTTGATGACTTCGGTGGCGATGTTCGACCACCACCCGGCGCACCGGCCGTTGCGGATGCTGGCCGCGGACATGGCCTTCGAGATGCCGGTGGTCGGCAACATCGCCCGCAAGGCTGGCCACACCCTGGCCTGCAACCCGGACGCCGAGCGACTGCTGCGCGGCGGCGAGGTGGCGGCGGTGTTCCCGGAGGGTTTCAAGGGGATCGGGAAGCCGTTCAGCGAGCGCTACAAGCTGCAGCGCTTCGGCCGGGGCGGCTTCGTCAGCGCCGCGATCCGGACCGGCGCCCCGATCATCCCCTGCTCCATCGTCGGGTCGGAGGAGATCTACCCGAAGATCGGCGACATCAAGTCGCTGGCCCGGCTGCTGGGGATGCCGTACTTCCCGGTGACGCCGTTCTTCCCGCACCTCGGTCCGCTCGGGCTGATCCCGCTGCCGTCGAAGTGGTACATCGAGTTCGGTGAGCCGATCGTCACGGACTCCTACGACACGGTCGCCGCGGAGGACCCGATGGTGCTCTTCGAGGTCACCGACCACGTCCGCGAGAACATCCAGCAGACGCTGTACAGGTTGCTCGCCAAGCGTCGCAACGTGTTCATGGGCTGACCCGGCCACGCCGCCCGTGGCGACCCCGCCCTGCGGGGGAGGGATCGCCACGGGTCCAGGTCAGTGCTTGCGACGACCGATCACCGAGGCCAGGGCTCCGCCGAGCGCACCGAGTGCCAGCGCGGTCGGCACGCCGACCTTCGCGGCCTTGCGTCCGGTGCGGTAGTCCCGGATCTCCCAGCCGCGGGTCTTGGCGACTTCCTTGAGATCGGTGTCGGGATTGATGGCGACCGCGGTGCCGACCAGCGAGAGCATCGGCACGTCGTTGTGACTGTCCGAGTAGGCCGTGCACCGCTTGAGGTTCAGGCCCTCGCGCACGGCCAGGGTGCGCACGGCGTGCGCCTTGCCGGGTCCGTGCAGGATGTCGCCGACCAGGCGGCCGGTGAACTTGCCCTGCTCGCTCTCGACGACGGTGCCCAGCGCGCCTGTCAGGCCGAGTCGCTTCGCGATCACCTGCGCCAACTCGACCGGGGTGGCGGTGACCAGCCAGACCTGCTGCCCGGCGTCGAGGTGCATCTGGGCCAGCGCCCGGGTGCCCGGCCAGATCTTGTCGGCGATCAGTTCGTCGTAGATGTCCTCGCCGAGCCGGGTGAACTCCGCGGTCTCGCGTCCGGCGATGAAGGCCAGCGCCTTCTCCTTGCCGCTCGCGACGTCGCCGCTGTTCTCCTTGCCGGTGACCCGGAACTTGACCTGCTGCCAGCCGAACCGGGCCATGTCGCCGTAGGAGATGTACTTGCGGGCGGCCAGGCCGCGGGCGAAGTGGATGATCGACGCGCCCTGGACCATGGTGTTGTCGACGTCGAAGAATGCGGCGGCGGTCAGGTCCAGCGGCACCGCGGGCGCGGTGTCCGGGGTCCCGGCGCCCGCCTCGGCGGCGACGGCCTCGGTCTCGGCGGCGTGCAGCGCGATCGCGGCGTCCGCGCTCGCCTCGCCGGCTCGGTTGGCCCTTAGTTGTGCGTCGCTGGGACCGAGCGGGAGCCTGCCGCGCTTGCGGAACGGCACCGCTCCGCCGAGCCAGCCGGCGCTCACCCCCGATCCCGTCGGCCGTGATAGCCCAGGCACTCGCACCTCCTGTGATCGCCGATTCTGCGGTAACCCTATCCCCAGCACCGAGGGTGCACCGGGCGGAACGCACCGGCAACCGACGGCTGTGATATCCGTCTCCGCAGATCGGTGCAGGAGGTGCCCGCGGCCGGTGGCACAGTGGACGCATGACCGCCGTGGCACACACCATCACTCTGCTCACCCGGGCCGGTTGCGGCTCCTGCGAGACCGCGCGGGAGCAACTGCTGCCGTTGTGTGAGGAATTCGGCATTGTCCTCGAATCCGTCGACGTCGACGAGGCGGCCGCGACGGATCCCGAGCTGCGGGCGGAGTACGGGGATCGGCTGCCGGTGGTGCTGCTCGACGATCGGGAGCACAGCTACTGGGAGGTCGACGAGGTCAGGCTCCGCTCGGATTTGACAATCTGAGGCCGACCTGCGAACCCCGGTGGGCGGTCGCTGCGCAGGTCGCAGCGGGTGTTGCCGGGATCCGGCGACTTTGTGCAGAGCTTCACAAGCAGTTACCGTGGTGTCACCAGTCCCCCCGGATCAACCTGATGACCGGCCGTGTGCATGGCCGGACGAGGAGCCATCGAAGTGACCGAACAGCACCAGCCGCATGGGTTCGCTGCCCGTGGTGTCGCGGGAGCTGACGGTGGCACTCGACTCGGTGCCGACAGGGCGGCCCGGCCGGCCGACGCGGCACGCTCGGACGCCACTGTGCGCGACCTGCCGCAGGCCACCGTCACCAGGCTCGCGACCTACCTCCGGGTGCTCGGCCAGATGGCCGACGACGGCACGCTGATCGTCTCCAGCGAAGAACTCTCGACGGCCGCGGGCGTCGGTTCGGCGAAGCTGCGCAAGGACCTTTCCTTCCTGGGCCCCAACGGGGTCCGCGGAGTCGGCTACGACGTGTCCCGGCTGCGTGCCCGCATCGAGGAAGCACTCGGGCTCGACCGCGGCCACCGGGTGGTGCTCGTCGGCGTCGGCAGTCTCGGTCAGGCGCTGGCCCGGTACGGCGGATTCGGACGCCGCGGTTTCACGATGGCGGGCCTGTTCGACCGGGATCCGGAGCGGATCGGCAGTACCGTCGACGGACTCGTCGTGCGCGACGTCGCCGAACTGGAGTCGGCGTGCCGCGCCCTCGGCGCGACGATCGGGGTCATCGCGACCCCGGACGACTCGGCCCAGGAGGTGTGCGACCAGCTGGTGAAGGCCGGTCTGCGATGCATCCTCAGCTTCGCCTCGTCGCCGCTGGAGGTGCCCCGACACGTCGAGATCCGTCGGGTGGACCTGGCCGTCGAGATGCAGGTTCTCTCGTTCCACAGCGCCCGCAACGCCGAGACGGACCCGGACGCGACAAGCTCGACTTCGACAACGAATGGATCGGTGGCTGCTCCGTGAGTGTTCTCCTGGTCGGGATTTCGCATAGAAGCGCTCCCGTGTCCGTCCTCGAGCGGGTTGCAATCGGCGACACGGATCGGCCCAAGCTGATCGACAAGATGCTCGAGTCGTCGCACGTCTCCGAGGTGATGATCGTCTCGACCTGCAACCGGGTCGAGGTCTACGCGGTGGTCGACGCGTTCCACGGAGCCCTCGGCGCCGTCGGCGAACTGCTGGCCGAGCACGCCGGACTGGACCTGACGGACCTGACCAAGCACGCCTACGTCCGCTACAGCGAGGCCGCGGCCGAGCACCTGTTCGCGGTTGCCAGCGGCCTGGACTCGATGGTGATCGGCGAGCAGCAGATCCTCGGCCAGATCCGCACGGCCTACGCCACTTCCGACGGCCAGCAGGCCGCGGGCCGCACGCTGCACGAGCTGGCCCAGCAGGCGCTGCGCGTCGGCAAGCGGGTGCACTCCGAGACCGGTATCGACCGGGCCGGCGCGTCGGTGGTGTCGGTGGCGCTGGACCGGGCCGCCGAGCTGCTCGGCGGCGCGCTGACCGGCCGGACCGCGGTCGTGCTCGGCGCGGGCGCGATGGGCGGGCTGTCCGTCGCGCACCTGACCCGGGCCGGCATCGGACGCATCCTCGTGGTCAACCGCACCCGCGACCGCGCCGAGCGCCTCGCCGAGACCGCCCGCGGAAACGGCATCGAGGCGGAGACGGTGGAGCTGAGCGAGCTGCCGTCGGCGATGGCGCAGTCGGACGTGCTGGTGACCTGTACCGGCGCGGTCGGCGCCGTGGTGACCCTCGCGGACACCCACCGCGCGCTGGCCCAGCTCGGCCGCGAGGCGGACCGCCCGCTGGTGATCTGCGACCTCGGCCTGCCGCGCGATGTGGAGTCACCCGTGGCCGGGCTGCCGGGCGTCACCGTGTTCGACATGGAGTCGCTGCAGCGGGACCCGGCCGCCGGGGCCGCGGCCTCCGACGCCGACGCCGCACGCGAGATCGTCGCGGGCGAGCTCGCCACCTACCTGGCCGGTCAGCGGCTCGCGGAGGTCACCCCGACGGTGACGGCGCTGCGTCAGCGCGCTGCCGACGTCGTCGAGGCGGAGCTGCTCCGGCTCGAGTCCCGGCTGCCGGGCCTCGACGACCCGCAGCGCGACGAGGTCGCGCGCACCGTGCGGCGCGTCGTGGACAAGCTGCTGCACGCCCCGACAGTGCGAGTCAAGCAGCTCGCCGCCGCGCCCGGCGGAGACCAGTACGCGGCCGCGCTGCGGGAGCTGTTCGAGCTGGCGCCGGGTTCGGCGGAGGCCGTGGCCGCGCCGATGGAGATCCGGGCCGTCGAGCTCGCGGACGATTTCACCGCCGGCCACGAGGCCGACAGTGCAGAGATTTGGCGTAAGGGGATGCAGGCATGACCGCGACCGCCCAGCCGGCCGGCGAGACCAGGGTGCGGACCCTGCGCATCGGCACCCGCGGCAGCCTGCTCGCGACCACCCAGGCGGGCACCGTCCGGGACGCGCTGATCGCCGCCGGCCATCCCGCCGAACTGGTGATCGTCAAGACCAAGGGCGACGTCACGCCGGGTCCGGTGCAGCGCATCGGCGTCGGCGTGTTCACCGCGGAACTGCGCGAGGAGCTCGCCGCCGGTCGCGTGGATGTCGCCGTGCACTCGTACAAGGACCTGCCCACCGCGCCCGACGAGCGGCTGGTCATCGCCGCGGTGCCGGGCCGCGAGGACCCGCGCGACGCGCTGGTGGCCCGCGACGGTCTGGTGCTCGGTGAGCTGCCCGCCGGCTCGAAGGTGGGGACGTCGGCGCCGCGCCGTCGGGCCCAGCTGCGCGCGCTCGGGCTGGGACTCGACATCCAGGAGTTGCGCGGCAACATCGACACCCGCATCGGCAAGGTCCAGTCCGGCGAACTCGACGCGATCGTCATCGCGCGTGCCGGGCTGTCCCGGATCGGTCGCCTCGACGTGATCACCGAGACGCTCGACCCGGTGCAGATGCTGCCGGCTCCGTCCCAGGGCGCGCTGGCCGTCGAGTGCCGGGCGGACAACCCGGAACTGATCGCGATCCTGGCCCGGCTCGACGACGCCCATGCCCGTGCGGCCGTCGTCGCCGAGCGCAGCCTGCTCGCCGAACTCGAGGCAGGCTGCACCGCGCCGGTCGGCGCGATCGCCGAGGTCGTCGAGTCCATCGACGACGACGGCCGGGTCTTCGACGAGTTGTCGGTCCGCGGCTGCGCGGCCGCACTGGACGGCTCGGACTCGATCCGGGCATCGGTGGTGGGCCCGCCCGACCGTGCCGAGGAGCTGGGCCGGGCCTTGGCCCGCGAACTGCTCGACCTCGGCGCCCGCGAGTTGATGGGTGTCGCCGATGTGTAGATCGTCGAAACCCAGGCGGGCCAGGTACCACCCCGGTCCGCAGCACCCCGTCACAGCACCTGACATCGCACGACCCCACACTGCTCGACACTTGAACGCACTGGAGAACAACCGATGAGCCGAGTCCGAAAGAACACTCCCGGACGGATCCTGTTCGTGGGCTCCGGGCCCGGCGATCCCGCGCTGCTCACCGTCCGCGCCAGGGACGTCCTGGCCAACGCGACGCTCGCGTTCACCGATCCCGACGTCGACAAGGGCGTCGCCGCGCTGGTCGGCACGGCGCTGCTGGTCAAGGGCGTCGAGGTCGATCCGGAGCACCCCCTCTCCGAGGTGCGGCCCGCCCTCGGCGAGCCCGCCGAGGTCGCGAAGACCCTGGTCGCCGAGGCCAAGAACGGCCACGACGTGGTCCGCCTGGTCTCCGGCGATCCGCTGACCACCGACTCGGTGATCGCCGAGGTCACCGCGGTGGCCCGCACCCAGGTGGTCTTCGAGGTGCTGCCCGGGCTGCCCGCCGGTTCGGCGGTGCCCAGCTACGCCGGCATGGCGCTGGGCTCCGGCCACACCGAGGCCGACGTCCGCGGTGAGGTCGACTGGGCGGCGCTGGCCGCCGCGCCCGGCCCGCTGGTGCTGCACGCCGGTGCCGCCCACCTCGCGGAGACCGCGAGCGCACTGGTCGAGCACGGCCTGGCACCGCAGACCCCGGCCGCGATCACCGTCCGCGGCACCACCCGCCAGCAGCGCACCGTCGAGGCCACCCTTGCCACCCTGAACGAGGCGGGCTCCGAACTGGTCGGCTCGCTGATCGTCACGGTCGGCAAGGTCGTCGCGCAGCGCAACAAGATGTCCTGGTGGGAGTCGCGGGCGCTGTACGGCTGGACCGTGCTGGTGCCGCGCACCAAGGACCAGGCCGGCGAGATGAGCGAGCGGCTGGTCACCCACGGTGCCATCCCGATCGAGGTGCCGACCATCGCCGTCGAGCCGCCGCGCAGCCCCGCGCAGATGGAGCGCTCGGTCAAGGGCCTGGTGGACGGCCGCTACCAGTGGGTGGTGTTCACCTCCACCAACGCGGTCCGCGCGGTGTGGGAGAAGTTCGAGGAGTTCGGTCTCGACGCCCGCGCCTTCTCCGGCGTGAAGATCGCCTGTGTCGGCCAGGCCACCGCCGACAAGGTGCGCTCGTTCGGCATCAACCCCGAGCTGGTGCCGTCCGGTGAGCAGTCCAGCGAGGGCCTGCTGGCCGAGTTCGCCCCGTACGACGACGTTTTCGACCCGGTCAACCGGGTGCTGCTGCCGCGCGCGGACATCGCCACCGAGACCCTCGCCGAGGGCCTGCGTCAGCGCGGCTGGGAGATCGACGACGTCACGGCCTACCGGACCGTCCGGGCGGCGCCGCCGCCGGCCGAGACCCGCGAGATGATCAAGACCGGCGGGTTCGACGCGGTGTGCTTCACCTCGTCGTCCACCGTCCGGAACCTGGTCGGTATCGCGGGCAAGCCGCACGCGCGCACCCTGGTGGCGTGCATCGGGCCGAAGACCGCGGAGACCGCGATCGAGTTCGGCCTGCGGGTGGACGTGCAGCCGGAGACCGCCCAGGCGGGACCGCTGGTGGAGGCCCTCGCGGAGCACGCGGCCCGGCTGCGCGCCGAGGGTGCACTGCCGCCCCCGCGCAAGAAGTCCCGCAGGCGCTAGGCGCTGACGCGCTCGTGCGCGGTTGACGGGTCGGTTGACTCGTCAACCGCGCACGAGCCCGACGAAGGAGGGCATGATCTTTCCCGCCGAGCGGCCCCGCCGCCTGCGCAGCACCGCGGCGATGCGCCGCCTGGTTGCCGAAACCTCGCTGGAGCCACGGCATCTGGTACTGCCGATGTTCGTCGCCGACGGCATCGACGCGCCGCGTGAGATCTCCTCGATGCCCGGCGTCTTCCAGCACACGCTGGACTCGCTGCGCGTCGCCGCCACCGAGGCGGTGGCCGCGGGCGTCGGCGGTCTGATGCTGTTCGGTGTGCCGCGGCCCGAGGACAAGGACGCGACCGGGTCCGGGGCCAGCGATCCCGACGGCATCCTCAACCGCGGTCTGCGGGCGCTGCGCACCGAACTCGGTGACGACACCGTCATCATGGCCGACACCTGCCTCGACGAGTTCACCGCGCACGGCCACTGCGGGGTCCTCACCGCGGACGGCGCCGTGGACAACGACGCGACCCTGGTCCGCTACGTCGACATGGCGCTGTCGCAGGCCGAGGCGGGCGCGCACCTGCTCGGCCCGAGCGGGATGATGGATGGCCAGATCGCGACGATCCGTGCGGGACTCGACGCCGCGGGCCACCTCGACACCGGCATGCTCGCGTACGCGGCGAAGTACGCCTCCGCCTTCTACGGCCCGTTCCGGGAGGCCGTCGGGTCGTCGTTGAGCGGCGACCGGCGCACCTACCAGCAGGACGCCGCGAACCGCCGCGAGTCGCTTCGCGAGGTGGACCTGGACCTGGCCGAGGGCGCGGACATGGTGATGGTCAAGCCGGCCATGTCCTACCTCGACGTGCTGCGGGAGACTGCCGACCGTTCCGCGGTTCCCGTTGCGGCGTACCAGATCTCGGGGGAGTACTCGATGATCACCGCGGCGGCGCAGAACGGCTGGATCGACCGGGACGCCGCCATCGACGAGTCGCTGCTGTGCATCCGCCGGGCCGGGGCGGACATCGTGCTCACCTACTGGGCCGCCGAAGTGGCGGCCCGGTTGTGACGACGCCCTCGCCGCAGGACCCGCAGCAGTCGCCGCGGCCGTCGCAGGATCCGCAGCCGCCGTACCCGGCGCAGCAGCCGTACCCGGCGCAGCAGCCGTACCCGCAGCAGCAGTACCCGTATCCCCAGTCGCCGCCGGTGCCGCCGAAGCCGCAGCCGCCCGTGGACGTGGTCACCGCATTCCAGTTGCTCTGTGGCGTCGCCGGTCTCGGCGTGGTGAACCTCTTCGCGACGCTGGCGACCGCGCTGGGTGACCGGGCGAACTTCGCCGACCAGTTGGTGCGCGACGTCCGTGCCCAGGACGAGACGGTGGAGATCACCCGTTCGACCGCGGAGGGCCTGCTGCTGATCGGTTTCGGGCTGACCGCGGTGCTCGGGCTGATCCTGACCGGGGTCTACCTGCTCTTCGTGTTCAAGATGCGCGCCGGCCGAAACTGGGCGAGGATGCTCGTCACCATGATCGGTGTGATGACGGTGTTCGTCGCGATCCCGACGGTGTTCGGGCTCGGCGCGGTGGGCGGCGCGGCCGCCGTCGTCGCGGGCGGCGCCGGCATCCTGCAGGCGGTGCTGTCGGTGGGCGCGGTGGTGCTGATGCACCGGGCCGACTCCAACCGGTACTTCATGCCGGGTGTGAAGGCGCAGCAGCAGCGGTGACCGACGAGCGCACCCGGCCGCGGCCGGTCACCGTGGCGTACTGGCTGTGGCTGGCCTGCTCGGCGCTGCTGGTGCTCTTCGGGTTGCTGGCCGTCACCAGTTCCGGTGCGGCGCTGCGCGATCAGCTGCTCGGAAACGGCGCGGCGCCCGGCGACCTCGACTCGCTGGTCCTGCTGCTGCGCGGCTCCGGGGCGGTCGCGCTGCTGGTGGGCCTCGCGGTCGGGCTGATGGCCGGTCCCGCCCGCGCAGGCGACGGACGCTTCCGCCGGGCGCTGGTGGCGCTGTCGGCGGTGTTCACGGTCCTCGAACTCGCGCTGCTGCCCACCGGGGTGGGCCAGGCGCCGGTGCTGCTGGTGGCGGTGGTGACGCTGGCGGCGGGCATGCTGGTGTACCTGCCGTCGGCGACCGCGTGGTTCGACCGTGGCTGAGCCGGCGGTGTTCGCCGAGCCCGGCGGGAGTTGGCGGCTGGTCGCGGTCGGGCCCGTGCTGTGCCTGGTGGTCCTGATCGGCGACCTCTTCTTCGGTGCCGGGGTGCACTGGCTGGCACTGACGGTGTGCGCGGCGCTGCTCGCGGGTCTGGTCGCGCTGCAGGTGGCCGCGGCCCGGCAGCACGCGAGCGTCACGCTGACCGACACCGACCTGCGGTGCGGGACCGAGACGTTGGCGCTCGCCGAGATCGAGGAGATCCTGCCCGCGGGTGACCCGTTTGCCGCGGACCTGGAACCCTGGGAGACAGCGCGCGCGCTCGGCGAGCTGTCCGGGGTGCCCAAGCGGCGGACCGGGATCGGGCTGCGACTACGCGACGGCGGAATCGTCCGGGCCTGGGCCCGGGACGGCGACGGGTTGCGGGCGGCGCTGGAGCGTGCGGTGCCTGGCGCCGCCGCGGACGAGGGGAGCGGACGGTGACCGGACGCATGCTGCGGGTCGCGGAGGGGTTCCTGGCCGTGCTGGCGCTGGCGCTGGCGGTGTGGTGCTGGACCCGGGGGGTGAGCACCACGGAGTTCGGGCCGCTGGTCGAGGGGGCGCCCGCGTTCACGGGCACCCGCTATTCCGGGTCGTGGATCGGCGGCGCGACGGCGCTGGTGATCGCCGCGGGACTGCTGGTCCTCGACGTGGTCCGCCGCCGGTAGCGGACAATACCCTTGGGGGGTACCCTGGGGGAATGAACGGTTACTCCCCCGAGAAGGACGACCTCCTCAAGCGACTGCGTCGCATCGAGGGGCAGGTCGCCGGGATCTCGCGCATGGTCGACGACGACCGGTACTGCATCGACATCCTCACCCAGGTGTCGGCGGCAACCAAGGCGCTGCAGTCGGTTTCGCTGAAGCTGATGGATGCGCACCTGGCCGGCTGCGTCGTCGAGGCCGCCAAGAAGGGTGGGCCCGAGGCCGACGCCAAGGTCAAGGAGGCGTCCGACGCCATCGCCCGGCTGGTCCGGTCGTAGGGGAGGGGTGACGATGCAGAGCACTTTCGCCGTCGTCGGCATGACCTGTGGGCACTGCGTCGCCGCGGTCACCGAGGAGGTCGGCGCGATCGCCGGCGTCACCGACGTCCGGGTGGACCTGGCGTCTGGTGCGCTCGAGGTGACCAGTGACTCGCCGGTTGCACGGCAGGCGGTCGCCGAGGCGGTCGAGGAGGCGGGCTACCAGCTGGCCCCCTGAGTCGGGATTTCCTCCCTGTTGTCACCTGAACAGCCGTATCGACTCGCATCAAAGCGGGTGATGCGGCTGTTTTTGTAATCTCGACGGGAGTCATGGCGCAGGAGTTGTTCACCGCGGACGAGGTCGCCGACCGGCTGGGGTCTGCACGTGCGGACGGTCCGCGGATACATCCGGGACGGCGGCCTCGGTGCCGTCCGGATCGGCAAGCAGGCCAGGGCCGCGAGGAGACCCTGTCGACGGTGCAACTCGACTTCAACCAACCCGATCGTTTCCGGCTCGAGTACACCGGCGAGGACGGCGCCAGGCACCGCCCGGTCATGATCCATCGGGGCCTGCTCGGGTCCATGGAGCGGATGGTGGCGCTGCTGGTCGAGCGCTTCGAGGGCCGGATGCCGCCGTGGCTGGCGCCCAGACAGGTGGTCGTCCTGCCGGTGTCCGAGCGGCACCGTGACGAAGCGGACAAGCTGCGGGTCGAGTTGCGGGAGAACGAGATCCGCGCCGAGGTCCTCGGTGCGGGCTCGCTGGGCGCGCGCATCCGCGAGTCTCGTAGACGCCGCGACCCGTACACAGCGGTCGTCGGCGACGCGGAACTGGAGAACCGCACGGTCAGTGCCGTGGTCCCCGCGTCCGGACAGCGGGGCAGCGTCGACCGGGAGGTGTTCGTCCGGTGCGTGCTCTTCGACGTCCGGACCCGGGCGCTGCGGCCGGGCGAGCTTGGGTGAACCCCGCCCGCGCCCGGCCGGTCCACGGTCAGCCCTCGAGCATCGCCGCGCCCAGCGTGGACTCCGGCACCGCGAACCCCTCGACCAGTTCCAGCGCGTGCGGGCGCAGGGTGCGGCAGCGCTCGTTGACGCCGCGGGTGACGGCCTTGGCCCGCTCGACGGACAGGTGCCGGTGCTCCATGAACCAGGCCTTGTCCTCCTCGATCACCGTCAGGGCGTAGAGGTCGCACAGCTCGCCGAGCAGGTCCGCCGCGGCCTCGTCGGGGCACGAGTCGATGCCCGCCACGAACGCCTCGAGCACCACCCGGTCGATGTGCGCCTCGGCGGCCCGGAGCACGTGGTCCTGGACGAAGTTGAACGCGTCGAACGGGTCGCCCTCGCGCTTCTGAGCGCCCTGCAGTCGCTTAGCGGCGGTGGAGAGCAGGTACTCCTCGCGGTCGGAGAACATCCTCAGCTGGGTGCCGCGGTTGAACAGGCTGCCGTCCTCCTCGTTGTCCTGCCGGGTGTCGAGGATGGTCTGGATGATCTGTTGCGCCGCGGTGCGCTTCTTGACCACGTCGCCGACGGTGGTGGCGGCGAACCGCATCCAGTCCACCGGACCCATCCCGCGCACCTCGTCGGCGTAGGCGGTGAGCAGTTCCTTCGCCACCAGCTGCGTGAGCACGTGGTTGTCGCCCTCGAAGGTGGTGAACACGTCGGTGTCGGCCTTGAGCGCGACGAGCCGGTTCTCGGTGAGGTAGCCGGCGCCGCCGCAGGCCTCGCGGCACTCCTGGATCGCCCGGGTGGCGTGCCAGGTGTTCGCGGCCTTGAGCCCGGCGGCGCGGGCCTCGAGCTCGCGCTGTTCCTGCGGGTCCACCTCCCGCGCGCTCTGGATCTCGTGCAGCCTGGTGACCAACTCGTTCTGCGCGAAGTGCAGGGCGTAGGACTTCGCGATCAGCGGCAGCAGTCGGCGTTGGTGTACGAGGTAGTCCATGATGAGGACCTCCTCGCTACTATTGGGTTTGTCGAACTGCCTGCGCTGCAACGCATACCGGGTGGCGATGGACAGGGCGACGCGGGCCGCCGCGCCGGCCGCCCCGCCGACGGTGACGCGGCCCCGCACCAGGGTGCCGACCATGGTGAAGAACCGCCGGTTCGGGTGCTCGATCGGCGAGCTGTAGCTGCCGTCCGCGGCGACGTCGCCGTACCGGTTGAGCAGGTTCGCCCGCGGTACCCGCACCCGGTCGAAGACGATCCGGCCGTTGTCGACGCCGGGCAGGCCGCCCTTGTGCCCGCAGTCCGAGGTGGTGATGCCGGGCAGGTCGTCGCCCCGCTCGTCCCGGATCGGGACCAGGAAGCAGTGCACGCCCTTCGATTCCGGTTCCTCGCCGGGGCCGGCGGTGACGAGCTGCGCGAACACGGCCGCCATCCGGGCGTGCCGGGCCGCGCCACCGATGTAGTCCTTGCGGGCCGACGGGGTGGGGGAGTCGATCACGAACTCCCCGGACGCGGCGTCGTAGGTGGCGGTGGTCTCGAGTTCCTGCACGTCGCTGCCGTGCCCGGTCTCGGTCATCGCGAAGCAGCCGAGCAGGTCCAGGTCGATCAGCGGCCGGACGTACGCCTCGTGGTGGGCGGCGGTGCCCAGGTTCTCGACGGCGCCACCGAACAGGCCCCACTGCACCCCGGCCTTGACCATCAGCGACAGGTCCGACATCGCGAGCATCTCGATGCTTGTGACCGCCGCGCCAACGTCGCCGGTGCCGCCGTGCTCGACGCTGAAACCGTTGGCAGCGTAACCGGATTCGGCGAGAAACTGCATCTGCTCGAGCGTCTTGGCTCGGGCGGCGTCGAGGTCCGGCGTGAAGTGCGGCGCGAACTCGGGGCGGGTGAGGTCCACCCGGACCTTCTCCCGCACCTCTCGCCACCGGCCGTCGAGGGCGGTCCGCAGGTGATCCGCTGTGGTTGCCATGCCTCGACGGTAGCGACCTCGCGGTGCGCCTGCCGGGTACGGCGCGGTCGCCCGCTCCGCCGTCACCTCTGCGAACAGGGCAATTTGCGTTAAACGGTACCCAACTTGAACACTGTTCAAGTTGGTGGGTGAGAGGTGGAGTTCGATGACACAGGCAGACGAGGCAGGGCTCGGCGCGGGGACGGTCCGGCACACCCGGGTGCTGGTCATCGGTGCGGGATTCGCCGGGCTCGGCATGGCGGTGGGCCTGGCCCGAGCCGGTGAGGGCGACTTCGTGGTGCTCGAGAAGGCCGCCGAGGTCGGTGGCACCTGGCGGGAGAACACCTATCCGGGCTGCGAGTGCGACGTGCCGTCGGTCCTGTACTCGTACTCGTTCGCGCCGCACCGTCGCCGCGGCGGCGACCGGGCCTCACAGCCCGAGATCCTGGACTACCTCCGGCGGGTGAGCGACGAGTACGGCGTCCGCGCGAAGATCGAATTCGGCGCCGAGGTCGGCGGCGGACGATGGGACGAGGCCGCCCGGCGTTGGCACGTCCGGACCGTGGACGGCCGCGAGTACGTCGCGCAGTTCCTGGTCGTCGGGACGGGCGCCCTGCACCAGCCCGCGCTGCCCCGGATCTCCGGCGCCGGGACCTTCGGCGGACCTTCCTTCCACTCGGCGCAGTGGGACCACACCGTCGACCTCACCGGCAAGACGGTGGCGGTGATCGGCACCGGCGCGAGCGCGGTCCAGCTGGTGCCCGAGCTCGCCGCTCGCGCCGGCGCGCTGCAGCTCTACCAGCGCACGCCGCCGTGGGTGCTGCCGCGACGCAGGTCCCGCCTGTCAGCCGTGCGGGTGCCTGCGACCGGGCGGATCGCCCGAGCACTGACCTACTGGAACGCGGAGCTGCTGGCGCTCGGGCTCAACGGACCGCCCGCGCTGACCCGGCCCCTCGAACGTCGGGCACGGGGGCATCTGCGCCGTCAGGTCCCGGACCCCGAACTCCGACGGGCGCTGACGCCGGACTACCGCATCGGCTGCAAGCGGATCCTCCGGTCCGACGACTACTACCCGGCCCTGAGCCGGCCGGGCACGGAGGTGGTCACCGACCCGATCGCCGAGATCCGCCCGGACGCCGTCGTGACCGCCGACGGGACGGTGCGCCCGGTGGACGTGATCGTCTACGCCACCGGATTCCGGGTGGCGGGCCCGCTGGCCCGGCTGCCGCTCGCCGGGCGGGGCGGCGTCACCCTGCAGGAGCTGTGGTGGCGGGACGGGATCGCGACGCACCTCGGCATCACGGTCTCGGGCCTGCCCAACGCGTTCCTGCTCACCGGGCCGAACACCGGCCTGGGGCACAGCTCCCTGGTGTTCATGATCGAGTCGCAGGTCCGGCACGTGCTCGCGGCGATGGCCCTGGTGGATCGGGACGGGGCGCGTGCGGTCGACGTCCGCGCGGACGCGCAGGCCGACTACCACGCTGACCTGCACGACCGGCTCGCGTCCGCCGTCTGGAGTACCGGTGGATGCGCGAGTTGGTATGTCACAGCGGACGGCACCAATCACTCACTGTGGCCGGGCTTCTCGTGGCGGTACCGGCTGCGTACGCGCAGGGTGCGGCGGCGCGACCACGAGCTGTTCTGACGGTTGCCGCGGCTCAGCCGGCGGGTGCCGGCAGCGCCGGGTGCAGCTCCACCTCCTGGGTCTTGACCACGAAGTACACCTGCCGCCCCGGTGCGAGGTCGAGGTCGGCGACGGCCGCGGCGGTGACGTCCGCCGCGAGACCGGCGCTGCCGTCCGGGTTCTCGGCGCCGCGCACCCGTACGGTCGTCCCGTGCACCTCCATCTCGGCGATGGTCACGGGGAGCGCGTTGCGGGGGCTGGCATGCGGCGGTTCGAGGTGCACCGCCACCGCGGCCGGCCGGAACAGGGCGACCGCCGCCGCGCCGGGGTGGAGGTCGCCGCCAGGCTCCTCGATCCCGGAAACGGTGGTGCCCCAGGGCGTCTCGAGCGAACCGGTTGCGGCCATGGTGCCGGCGAGCAGGTCGACCCCGGCGATCCGGGCGCCGAAGGCGCTGCGCGGCGAGGTGAGGACCGAGCGCACGGTGCCGGACTCGACGATCCGGCCCGCGTCGACGATCGCCACCCGGTCGGCCAGGGCGAGCGCGTCGAGGAGGTCGTGGGTGACGATCACCGCGGTCCGCGACTGCTCACGCAGGACGGTCCGCAACAGCCGGCGCACCACGGGCGCGGCGGTCACGTCCAGCGCGGACATCGGCTCGTCCAGCAGCAGCAGTCGCGGCTCGGCGGCGAGGGCCCGCGCGATCGCGACCCGCTGGGCCTGGCCGCCCGAGAGTCGGGCGGGCCGGCGGCGGGCCAGGTCTTCGGCGTCGACGGCCTGCAGCCACTGCCGGGCCAGCACGCGGGACGCCGCCCGGCCCGTCCCGCGGCTGCGGGGTGCGAAGGCGACGTTCGCGGCGGCGCTGAGGTGTGGGAACAGCAGCGGCCGCTGGGACAGCAGCGCCACGCCGCGCGCGTGCGGCGGGACGAACACGCCGGCGGCCGTGTCGGTGAGGGTCGCGTCGCCGAGCATGACGGTGCCGTGGTCGGGTCGCACCAGCCCCGCGATCAGCGACAGCAGCGTGGACTTGCCGGCCCCGTTGGGGCCGAGGACGGCCAGCACCTCGCCGTCCGCCAGGTCGAGGTCGAGGTCGACGCCGCGCCGCTCGATCCGGGCCCGCACCGACAGCGCGCTCACCGCGGGCCCCTCACGGCGCGCCTCTGGTGAGACGCCGGCCGTGGACCGCGACCACGATCACGGCCGCGGCCACGATGAGCAGCAGTGACAACGCGACCGCGGCGTCCGGGTCGGTCTCGCGTTGCAGGTAGATCTCCAGTGGCAGCGTGCGGGTGACGCCCTGCAGCGAGCCGGCGAAGGTGATGGTGGCGCCGAACTCGCCGAGTGCCCGGGCGAAGGCGAGCACCGCCCCGGAGAGCAGGCCGGGCAGCACCAACGGCAGCGTCACCCGGCGCAGCACCGTGGTGGGGCGGGCGCCGAGGGTGGCGGCGACCCGCTCGAAGTCGCGGCCGGCCACGCGCAGTGCGCCCTCGAGGCTGACGACGAGGAACGGCAGCGAGACGAAGGTCTGCGCCAGCACGACGGCGGTGGTGGAGAACGCGATCCGGACGCCGAAGGCCTCGAGGTGCTGGCCCAGCAGGCCGTTGCGTCCGAAGGTGTACAGCAGTGCGATGCCGCCGACCACCGGCGGCAGCACCAGCGGCAGCAGCACGAGGGCGTGCAGCAGCGAGCGCCCGCGGAAGTGGCCGCGGGCCAGCACCAGGGCCATCGGCACCCCGAACACAATGCACAGCAGCGTGCTCGCGGCGGCGGTCTTCAGGCTCAACGTCAGTGCGGTGCGGGAGGATTCGGAGGTGACCAGCGGGACGAAGTTCGCCCAGTCGATCTCGACCAGCACCGCGACCAGCGGCAGCAGCAGGAAGGCCGCGCCGATCGCGGCGGGCAGGTAGGCCCACGCGGGCAGGCCCACCCCCGCCGCGGTGCCCTGGCGCAGGCCGGTCACCGAACCGGTCCGGACTGCCGACAGGTCACGGCGCCGCGAACCCCGCCTCGGCCAGCACCTGCCGACCCTCCGGTCCGGTGACGAGTTCGACGAATTCCGCTGCGGCGGAATGGTTCTGTGACTCGTTCAGGACGGCGATCGGGTAGGTGTTCACCGCGCGGGACGCCTCCGGGAAGGCCACGGCGGTCACCTTCTCGCCCGCGTTGGCGGCGTCGGTGACGTAGACCAGGCCCGCGTCGGCCTGTCCGGAGGTGACCTTCCCGAGGACGTCGGTGACCGAGGACTCCTCGCTGACCGGCGCGAGGTCCACGCCGGTGGCCTGCTCCACCTTGACGGTCGCCGCGCCGCAGGGCACCTGCGGCGCGCACACCACCACCTGGTTGCCGGGCTCGGTCAGGTCGGCGAACGATGTTATGCCCCGGGGGTTTCCGGGAGCGGTGACGATGGTGAGGGTGTTGGTGGCGAAGTTGACGGGGACTCCGGCGACGAGCCCGCCGTCGGTGGCCTTGGTCATGTTCGCGGTGTCGGCGGAGGCGAACACGTCGGCGGGCGCGCCCTGGCTCAGCTGTGCCACCAGGTCGGAGGAGCCGGCGAAGTTGAACCGCACCCGGCTGCCGGGGTGCGCCTCCTCGAACTGCGTGCCGAGTTCGGTGAACGTGGGCTTCAGCGAGGCCGCGGCGAAGACGGTGACGTCGCCGGTTACCGCCGCACCGGTGGTCGGGGCGGCCGGGTCGTCGGACGAGCCCCCGCAGCCGGCCACCAGGGCCGTGGCGGCCAGCACGGCCAGCAGGCCGGGAACGGTGCGGGTCACGATGTACCTCCGGGTGTTTCGACGACGACAGTGGTGGCCTTGACCATCGCGACGGCGACCTTGCCGGGCGCCAGCCCGAGTTCGGCGGCCGACGTGCTGCTCATCAGCGAGACGACGGTGAAGGGCCCGCACTGCATCTGCACCTCGGCCATCACCTTGTCGGTCGTCACCTTGGTCACGAGCCCGACGAACCGGTTGCGGGCGGAGCTGCCGGTGCCGAGGGGGTCCGGTGGTGGCGTGGCGTGCTCGCGGGCGAACTCGGCGAGCACCTCGCCGTCGATGACCTTGCGTCCCGACTCGTCCTTGCCGGCGACCAGCGTGCCGGCGTCGATCCAGCGCCGCACCGTGTCGTCGCTGACGCCGAGCAGTGCCGCGGCGTCCTTCACGCGAATTGACATGTGACCCCTCCGTCATCCGCATATGCGGTTGATTCGAGATGTTAGACCAGTGGATGCCGGTAGTGCGAGGCGAAGGATCCGCGTTCGCGATTCTGTCGCCGTCGCGGTTCCCCGGCCCGGTCCTGCCATCCGGAGGTACCGTGAGGTGGTCACCTGCAGGCGCGGCGCGGCTCCTGCCGACGCCGCTCGGCTTCGCCCCGGAAACGGAGGCCGATTCGTGTTGTCGTCGACGGTGTTCGCATCGAGAAGTGCAGCACCGCAACTGTTGTCGGTCTTCGAGTCCGTCGCGGGCGCACCGCTGCCGGTACGGGTCCGCTGCTGGGACGGGTCGGTGGCGGGGCCCGAGTCCGCCGCCGTGACCGTGACCTTCCGCAACCGGCGGGCGCTGCGGCGAATCCTCTGGTCGCCGAACGAGCTGGGGCTGGGCCGCGCGTACGTCGCGGGCGACCTCGAGATCACCGGCGACCTGTTCGCCCTGCTGGAGGACCCGGACGTCATCGGGCGGGTGGCCCGACGGGACCTGCGCACGCTCGGGTGGCGCGAGCTGGCGGGTCACACGGGTACCTTCGTGCGGCTCGGCGCGCTCGGCCCCCGTCCGAAACCTCCCGCCGAGGAGCTGATCCGGCGCCGCGGTGCCAAGCACAGCAAGGCGCGTGACGCGGAGGTCGTCTCCCGGCACTACGACGTCGGCAACGACTTCTACCGGTTGCTGCTCGGCCCGAGCATGGTCTACTCCTGCGGCTACTGGGAGCGCGGCACCGCCGGGACGCTCGAGGACGCTCAGCACGACAAGCTGGACCTGGTCTGCCGAAAGCTGGGGCTGCAGCCGGGCATGCGCCTGCTCGACGTCGGCTGCGGCTGGGGGTCGATGGCCATCCACGCCGCCCGGCACTACGGCGTCCGTGCGGTGGGGGTGACGGTGAGCGGGCAGCAGTGCACGCTGGCGCGGGCCCGCGTCGCCGCGGCCGGGGTCGCGGACCGCGTCGAGATCCGGCTGCAGGACTACCGCGACGTGACCGACGGCCCCTACGACGCGATCGCGAGCATCGGCATGTCGGAGCACGTGGGCGACGCCCAGTTCGACACCTACCTGGCGGGCATGGCGCGACTGCTCCGGCCGGAGGGGCGGTTGCTCAACCAGGCGATCGCATCCGTTGCGCCACTGGCGGATCCATCCCACGAGCCGCCGAACTTCGTGGACCGGTACGTGTTCCCGGACGGGGAACTGCTGCCGCTGAGCCGGGTGCAGGGCGCGGTCGAACGCGCGGGGCTCGAGACCCGGGACTGCGAGTCGTTGCGCGAGCACTACGGCCTCACGTTGCGGCACTGGGTGGACAACCTGCGCGGGTCCTGGGCCGAGGCGACCGCGTTGGCAGGGCCGGAGCAGGCCCGGATCTGGCTGCTCTACCTGGCGGCCAGCGCCGTGTCCTTCGAACGGGGGCGGATCACCGTCAACCAGGTGCTCGCGGTGCGCCCCGGCGACCGCGGCGGCAGCGGGATGCCGAGCACCCGCGAGGAGTGGCTCGGCACCGTCGGGCACGCGCCGTTCGACCCGGCGGCGGGGTCCGCCGGCAACGCCGCGGCTTAACTTACCTTTGGGTAGACTTACCGAGCAGTCAGTACTACCCTGACAGCGTCTGTGACGGTCGCTTCGAGGGGTGTGGCCGTCCGGAGTGCGCGCCAGGATCGGCAAGGGCAG
The DNA here is from genome assembly GCF_001894985.1 of Rhodococcus tukisamuensis NBRC 100609. Classification (GTDB taxonomy): domain Bacteria; phylum Actinomycetota; class Actinomycetes; order Mycobacteriales; family Mycobacteriaceae; genus Rhodococcus_G; species Rhodococcus_G tukisamuensis. The sequence goes on from NZ_BCXG01000001.1 coordinate 208,645, forward strand.
TTGCCTGTCCGGCTCGGCTCGGCGCCCCACCGACCTGCGGACCCCGGGTGATCCCGGGCTCAGCGGTCCCGGGCGCCGGCCGCGGCCTGCGCCAGCTGCAGCAGGCGCAGCGGGATCTGGGTCTGCAGCGCGATCGCGGTCGACGAGCGCAGCACGTGCTGGCCGTCGACGATCTGGTTGATCACCCGCTGCAGGTCCGCGTGCGTGCGGGCGACCACCCGCACCAGCACGTCGCCGGCGCCGGTGATGGTGAGGGCCTCGAGCACTTCCGGGATCGCGGTCAGGTGCTCGACCACGGCCTCGTGGCCCTGGCCCTGGACGATCTCGAGGGTGGCGAAGGCCGTGACGGGAAATCCGAGCGCCTCGGGGTCGAGGGTGGGGGAGAGGTCGGCGATCACGCCGCTGCGTTCGAGGCGCTCGAGCCGGGCCTGTACCGTGCCACGGGCAACGCCGAGCCGGCGGGAGGCCTCGAGCACCCCGACCCGGGGCTCGGCGTGCAGCAGCGCCAACAGGTCCGCGTCGAGTCGGTCGATACTCATCCCGGCACCTCGCTCACGCACGGCCACTCGCCCTGGTCAACTTGTCCGGTCGCAGTCGGACAACTCTCAGCATTCTGTACAGAATGGTCAGCGTCAATCGCGGTCGTTGCCCGCCGTCCCGGCACGGATCACAGTGAAGGCATGACCCTCGCGGACCGCATGCTGACCCCGCACGAACGCGCCGCGCGTCTCGGTGCCGACCAACTCCGTCAGCTGGTCGGGTTGGTGGACCACGACGACGCCGCGGACCCGTTCCCGGTCGTCGGCGTCGACGCGGTGGTGTTCGCGTGCGGCAACGCCACCCAGAGCGCGCAGTACTTCGTCGCCACCTGGGGCATGACGCTCGTCGCCTACGCCGGCCCGGAGACCGGCAGCCGCGACCACAAGTCCTTCGTCCTCGAGGCCGGTTCGGTGCGCTTCGTGCTCGAGGGCGCGGTGGATCCGGCGAGCCCGCTCGCGGACCACCACCGCAGGCACGGCGACGGCGTGACCGACCTGGCCCTCGAGGTCCTCGACGTGGACCGCTGCGTCGCGCACGCCCGCGCGCACGGGGCGACCGTCCTGCTCGAACCCCACGACGAGGCAGACGAGTTCGGCGTGGTGCGGGTCGCCGCGCTCGCGACCTACGGCAGCACCCGGCACACCCTCGTCGACCGCAGCCGCTACGACGGGCCGTACCGGCCCGGGTTCGTCGCGCGCCGCAGCGGATTCGTGTCCCGCCCCGGTGTCCCGGTGCCGCTGTTCCAGGCCCTCGACCACGCCGTCGGGAATGTCGAGATGGGTCGGATGGACCACTGGGTCCGGTTCTACAACGAGGTCATGGGCTTCACGAACATGGCCGAGTTCGTCGGCGACGACATCGCCACGGAGTACTCGGCGCTGATGAGCAAGGTCGTCGCGAACGGCAACCACCGCGTGAAGTTCCCGCTCAACGAGCCCGCGGTGGGACGTCGGCGCTCCCAGATCGACGAGTACCTCCAGTTCTACGGAGAACCCGGCTGCCAGCACCTGGCCCTGGCCACGGCCGACATCCTCGGCGCCGTCGACGCGCTGCGCGCCGCGGGCGTGGAGTTCCTCGACACCCCCGACGCCTACTACGACGACCCGCAGTTGCGGGCCAGGATCGGTGCCGTGCGGGTGCCCGTCGACGATCTCAAGCGTCGCGGTGTCCTGGTCGACCGCGACGAGGACGGCTACCTGCTGCAGATCTTCACCAAGCCGCTGGGCGACCGGCCGACCGTGTTCTTCGAACTGATCGAACGGCACGGCTCCCTGGGCTTCGGGAAGGGCAACTTCCGGGCCCTCTTCGAGTCCATCGAACGGGAGCAGGCGGCGCGCGGGAACCTGTGACCCGCGCGCGCCGAGTGTGCAGATCCTGTCGGGCGCACTCGGGCGATGCCCCGGCAGATGCACACTCGGGCCGGGCCGTGACCCGATCGGTACTCGTTGCGCTGGCGAATGGTGCCCCGGTCGTGTTCTATCTGTGAACTATGAGCTCAGTCACCCGCATCGTCGCCGCCACTGCCGGATCCGTCGCGATCCTCGCCGCGTCCGCCGCGATCGCGACCGCCGCCCCCGCCGTCGCGAAGTACACCCCGCTCGCCGACGGTGGCCACACCGAGTACCTGGTCAACCCGGTCCTCGACCAGGACGACCTGCTCAGCACCGACAAGGACATCACCACGATGCCGGACGTGCGGGCACACAGCATCGACGGCCGCACCTTCTCCTTCTACCGGGTCGTCGACGGCACCCGGATCGGCATGGTCCGGATCAACGAGTTCTGCCTGCCCACCGGCGCCTGCCACGGCGTCATCGTCGACGGCCCCACCTCGGTCTTCTGACGCGGGACCTCCTTCGCCTGACGACGAACGGGCGGTTACCGGGACGGCCTCACGGCCGTTGCCCCGGTAACCGCCCGTTCGCGTTGCGGCGGCGGCCGCGTGTGGCGTCCCACACCCTGCCTTTGTCAAGATCGCAACAACTGGGACACTGGGGGTCGTGACTGTTTCCCCCGGCGCTTCGGCGCGGCCCGCCACCACCTCCGCCCAACTCTTCGAGCGGGCCGGCGCGGTCATCCCGGGCGGCGTCAACTCGCCGGTCCGCGCGTTCCAGTCGGTCGGCGGCACCCCGCGCTTCATCACGAAGGCGTCCGGCTGCACCCTCACCGACGTGGACGGCAACGACTACGTCGACCTGATCTGTTCGTGGGGTCCGATGATCCTCGGCCACGCGCACCCGGCCGTGGTCGAGGCCGTCCAGAAGGCCGCCACCACCGGGCTGTCCTTCGGCGCCCCCACGGAGGGCGAGATCGAGCTGGCCGAGCTGATCGTGGACCGGGTCGGGTCCGTCGACCAGGTGCGGCTGGTCAACTCCGGCACCGAGGCCACCATGAGCGCGGTCCGGTTGGCCCGCGGCTTCACCGGCCGCAGCAAGATCGTCAAGTTCTCCGGCTGCTACCACGGTCACGTCGACGCGCTGCTCGCCGACGCCGGCTCTGGCGTCGCCACCCTCGGGCTGCCCACCTCGCCCGGCGTCACCGGCGCGCAGGCCTCGGACACCATCGTGCTGCCCTACAACAACCTCGAGGCCGTCGCCCAGGTGTTCGCCGCGAACCCCGGCCAGATCGCCTGCGTGATCACCGAGGCCGCCGCCGGCAACATGGGCGCCGTCGCGCCGCTGCCCGGTTTCAACGAGGGCCTGCGCCGGTTGTGCACCGCGCACGACGCCCTGCTGATCATGGACGAGGTGATGACCGGGTTCCGGGTCAGCTCCGCCGGTTGGTACGGCCTCGACGGCGTCGCCGGGGACCTCACCACCTTCGGCAAGGTGATGAGCGGCGGCCTGCCCGCCGCCGCGTTCGGCGGTCGCGCCGACGTGATGAACCACCTCGCCCCGGCCGGTCCGGTCTACCAGGCCGGCACCCTGTCCGGGAACCCGGTGGCCGTGGCCGCCGGCCTGGCCAGCCTGCGCGCGGCCGACGACGCCGTGTACGACGCCCTCGAGCGCAACTCTGCGACCCTCGGCCGACTGCTCGGCGAGGCGCTCACCGAGGCCGGGGTCCGGCACCAGGTCCAGTTTGCAGGCACCATGGTGAGCGTGTTCTTCGCCGACCGTCCCGTGACCAACTACGCGGAGGCCAAGGCGAGCGACACCTGGCGCTTCCCGGCCTTCTTCCACGCACTGCTCTCTCGGGGTGTGTACGCGCCGCCGAGTGCCTTCGAGGCGTGGTTCGTCTCGTCGGCCCTCGACGATGCTGCGTTCGACCGGATCGCGGCCGCGCTGCCGGCCGCCGCAAAGGCCGCGGCCGCGGCCACCGCCCCGTAGCTCCGCCCGCCAGACGCCTCACCGGCAGCTGTTCCACGGCCGCCGCCAGCCACCCCGCCACTGAAGATCACGGAGCAACCACGTGACCAGCCCGAACCAGACGCCGTCGAGCGACCATGCCGCGACCCGCACGATCGTGCACGTGCTTCGGCACGGCGAGGTCCACAACCCGAAGGGGATCCTCTACGGCCGCCTCCCCGGGTACCGGCTGTCGGTGACGGGGGAGGCGCAGGCCCGCACCGTCGCGTCGGTGCTGGCGAACCACGACATCACCCACGTGGTGGCGTCGCCGCTGCAGCGCGCCCAGCAGACCGCCACCCCGATCGCGGACAAGCACGGACTGACGCTGGCCACCGACGACAACCTGATCGAGGCGGCCAACGACTTCGAGGGTCTCAAGGTCTCCGTCGGCGACGGCGCGCTGAGCCGGCCCCGGCACTGGTGGAAGCTGCGCGACCCCTTCACCCCGTCCTGGGGCGAGCCCTACCTGCAGATCGCGCACCGCATGCTGGCCGCGGTCAACACCGCGCGCGTCGCCGCCGTCGGGCACGAGGCCGTGTGCGTCAGCCACCAGCTTCCGGTGTGGACGCTGCGCCGGTTCCTGCAGGGTGAGCGGCTCTGGCACGACCCGCGGAACCGGCAGTGCGCGCTGGCCTCGCTGACCTCCTTGGTCTACGAGGGCGACACCCTCGTCGACATCGTCTACTCGGAGCCCGCGGGGGCGTCCGATCCGAGGGTGACCGGGGCATGACTCGCTTTCGCGCCGCGCCGGTCCTGCGTGCTCTCGTGACGCTCGCCGTGCTCGGGTCGGTCGCGGCCTGCGGCACCGGGACCGACGCGGTGGTCCAGGGCGGCACCTTCGACTTCGTCACCCCCGGCGGCAAGACCGAGATCTTCTACGACCCGCCGAGCGAGCGCGGCACCATCGGCAACATCTCCGGTCCGGACCTGATGGTCGACGGCAAGACCACCTCGCTCTCCGACTTCGCCGGCCAGCCCGTCGTGGTCAACCTGTGGGGCCAGTGGTGCGGGCCGTGCCGGGGCGAGGCCGACGACCTCGAGACGGTGTACGAGAACACCAAGGACCTCGGCGTCGCCTTCCTGGGCATCAACGTCAAGGACCCGCAGCAGGACAAGGCGCAGGACTTCGTCACCGACAACAACGTGAGCTACCCCTCCGTGTACGACCCCGCGATGCGCACCCTCACCGCGCTCGGCGGCAAGTTCCCCACCAGCGTCATCCCCTCCACCCTGGTCCTGGACCGGGAGCACCGGGTGGCGGCGGTGTTCCTCAAGGCCCTGCTGGCCGAGGACCTGCAACCGGTGGTCGAAAGGGTCGCGCGAGAGCAGTGAACATGACAGATCTGACCGCTCCCCACCAGGCCGTCCTGGCCGCCGGAATCGGCGAGACCTTCCAGAGCACCGCGGCCTCCGGACCGCTGCTGCTGGCGATGGCCGTCTGCGTGCTCGCCGGCCTGGTGTCCTTCGCCTCGCCGTGCGTGGTGCCGCTGGTGCCCGGCTACCTCTCCTACCTGGCGGGCATCGTCGGCGCCGACGCCCCGGCGGTGACGGCCGCCGAGGCGTCCGCCCGCAGCGAGGGGTCGGTCCGCACCGAGGTCCGGGCCGCGAGGCTCCGCATCGCCGGCGCGGTCGGGCTGTTCGTGCTCGGCTTCACCGTGGTGTTCGTGCTCGCCACCGCCTCGGTGTTCGGGCTGATCTCGACGCTGATGATCAACCGTGAGGTGCTGCAACGGGTCGGTGGTGTGGTCACCATCGCCATGGGCCTGGTGTTCATCGGCCTGGTGCCCGCGCTGCAACGCGACGTCCGTTTCGAGCCGCGGCGGGTCTCCGGCCTGATCGGCGCCCCGATGCTCGGCGCGGTCTTCGGTCTCGGGTGGACGCCGTGCCTGGGCCCGACCCTCGCCGGGGTGCTGTCCGTGGCGGCAGGCACCGAGGGCGCGACCGCGGCCCGTGGCGTGCTGCTGATCGTCGCGTACTGCCTCGGCCTGGGGCTGCCCTTCGTGATCCTGGCGTTCGGTTCGGTGAGCGCGCTGCGCGGGGTGGGCTGGTTGCGGCGCAACGCGCGGGTGATCCAGATCTTCGGCGGCGTGATGCTGGTGGCGGTGGGCCTGGCCCTGGTCACCGGCGCCTGGGACGTCTTTGTCAGTTGGGTACGCGATGCGTTCATCTCGGAGGTGACGTTGCCGATATGACGGTGAACGAGGAGCAGGTTGTGACGGAACAACAGCCGGCGGGCACCCCGCCGCGGCGGCAGTCGGCGTTCGGCCGCGTGGTAGCCCTGGTGCGCAACACCTGGCGTGGGCTGACCTCGATGCGGACGGCGCTGGTGCTGCTGTTCCTGCTGGCCTTCGCGGCCATCCCCGGCGCGCTGCTGCCGCAGCGCAGCCTCAACGCGGGCAAGGTCGACGAGTACATCGCCAACCGCGGCAGCCTGGGCACCCTGATGGACAAGCTCGAGCTGTTCGACGTGTTCGGCAGCTTCTGGTTCACCGCGGTGTACGTGTTGCTGTTCATCTCGCTGGTCGGCTGCATCCTGCCGCGCTGCTGGGAGCACTACCGGGCGCTGCGGACCCAGCCGGTGGCCGCGCCGCGCCGGCTGAACCGGCTGCCGCATCACCTGACCACCGGCACCGACGCCGACCCGGAGGCCGTGGTCGAGCTCGTCGGCGCCCGGCTGCGGGGCTGGCGGAAGGTCACCCGCACCGGCGGCGACCTGCGCGCGGGCCGCCCCGGCGAGATCACCCTCTCCGCGGAGAAGGGCTACCTGCGTGAGGCGGGCAACCTGGTCTTCCACCTGTCGCTGGTGGGCCTGCTGGTGGCCATCGCCGCGGGCAAGCTCTTCAGCTACGAGGGCAACGTCGTGGTGGTCGCCAACGGCGGTCCGGGCTTCTGCACCACCTCGCCGGCGGTGTTCGACGCGTTCCGGGCAGGAAACAACGAGGACGGCACCGGGCTGACCCCGCTGTGCGTCAAGGTCAACGACTTCACGGCCGACTACCTGGAGAACGGCCAGGCCGAGATGTTCACCTCGAACATCGAGTACCAGGCCGGCGACGACATTGCCAGCAACACCTGGCGCTCGCAGCAGCTCCAGGTGAACCACCCGCTGCGGGTCGCGGGCGACCGCGTCTACCTGCAGGGACACGGCTACGCGCCCACGTTCACGGTGACCTTCCCGAACGGGGAGACCCGCACCGAGACGCTGCAGTGGCGTCCCGACGACGCGACGACCTTCCTCTCCAGCGGGGCGCTGCGGATCGACCCGCCGGGTGGCATGTACCCCGACTCCGAGGAACGCCGCAAGAACCAGATCGGCATCGAGGGTCTGTTCGCGCCGACCGCGCTCTTCCACGGGAACCTGCTCTCGTCGAGCTTCCCCGCGATGAACGACCCGGCGGTGGCGATCGACATCTACAAGGGCGACACCGGGCTCGACACCGGCAACCCGCAGTCGATCTTCTCGCTGAGCAAGGAACTGGTGAACCAGGGCCGGATGGTCAAGCAGGACCGGGTGAACCTGCGGCCGGGCGAGAGTTCGACGCTCGCGGACGGCACCGTCGTCCGGTTCGACGGGGCCACGGACTTCGTGAACCTGCAGGTCTCGCACGACCCCGGGCAGCAGTGGGTGCTGGTGTTCGCGCTGTCGATGATGGCGGGTCTGCTCGTCTCACTGGTGGTCAAGCGACGCCGGATCTGGGTGCGTGTCTACCCGGCGCCGGAAGATGCCGACGCAGTGTCGGCTACATTGGGTTCGCAACGACGTACCGTAGTAGAGCTGGGTGGGCTCGCCCGCACCGACCAGGCCGGTTGGGGCGACGAGTTCGACCGGCTCGGTAGCCGTCTGCTCGACGATCTCGAACCCGCACAGACCACATCGCAGAACCGCGCCTGAGGCGCAGGAGACAACCATGCCGATCAACGAGACGATTGCCCACTACAGCGACTGGGCGTTCGAGTCTGCGTTCGCGATCTACGTGCTCGCCTTCGTGCTGCTGATCGCGCAGTACGCCACCACCCGAGCCGACGTGGTCGCCGAACGGGAGGCCCGTGAGCTGATCGCGGCGGGCGGGGCGCCCGCGCCCGTGGACACCACGGTGCCCGGCAAGCTCGTCGAGCAGCCGCGCAAGCCGTGGTCCGAGCGGCTCGGCAACATGGCGCTGTCCATCCTGGTCGTCGGTGTGGCGCTGCACGTGGCCTCGATCGTGCTGCGCGGATTCGCGACCGACCGGTTCCCGCTGGGCAACATGTACGAGTTCGTGACGATGGCCACGGCCGCGGCGATGCTCGTCGGCCTGATCGCGCTGCGCGGGCAGGCCTACCGCTCGATGTGGGTGTACGTGCTGGTCGTGGTCATCCCGCTGATGTTCCTCTCCGCCACCGTGCTCTACGCCGACGCCGCCCCCGTCGTCCCGGCGCTGCGCTCGTTCTGGCTGCCCATCCACGTCACCATCGTGGCCACCGGCAGCGGCATCTTCCTGGTCTCGGGCGTCGCCAGCCTGCTGTTCCTGCTGCGGATCCGGCAGCCGAAGGGCGAGGAGACGGCCGGCATCTGGGGCAAGGTGGCGGCGCAACTGCCCGACGCGCAGACGCTGGACCGGTTGGCCTACAAGACCACGATCATCGCGTTCCCACTCTTCGGTGCCGGCGTCATCCTCGGCGCGATCTGGGCCGAGGCGGCCTGGGGCCGGTTCTGGGGCTGGGACCCCAAGGAGACCGTGTCCTTCATCGCCTGGGTCATCTACGCCGCATACCTGCATGCCCGGGCCACCTCGGGCTGGCGCGACACGCGCGCCGCGTGGATCAATGTCGCCGGCTTCGTGGCGATGTTGTTCAACCTCTTCATCATCAACATGGTCGTCTCTGGCCTGCATTCGTACGCCGGCCTGAACTGATTTGCCGCGCCGTCCCAACGAAGTCGCAGGTTGCAGCGATCCGGTTACCTGGACGGTCACAGAATGGTTGCGGTGAGCACGAGGTGCTTCACGGAACTGTGTTCCAGTTGTGACCACTTCGGTTGGCGGCCTGCGAGCGGACCGGCCGTACATGCACAATGATCGACTCATGCGCACGGTTCGGGCGAAGCTTCGGGTCTGGAACGGTATCGCGCTGGGTGCGGTGCTGCTGCTGAGTGTGGGCGTGGTCTCAGGGGTGCTGGACAGACCCAAGACCGACGCCGAAACGGTCGTCGCGACCTTCGTCGACGCGCTCAACTCCGGCGACGTGGACACCGCCGCGAGTGTCACCTCGTACCCGGCGGCGGCCAAGGCGACCATGTCGCAGATGTTCGACGCGCTCGACCCCGAGCATGTCGAGTACGACGTCAACCAGGTGATCGACCTCGGCGACGGCTCCGGGATGTTCAATGCGGCCGCGTCGTGGGACCTCGGCGACGGGCGGCACTGGGACTACAACGTCAACGGCTGGGTCCGGCAGCTGTCCATCGGCTGGCGGGTGTCGTGGAACCCGCAGACGCTGGCGCCCGGTCTCGGGAACGGACGCATCCTGCGGCTGGACCGGACGGACGCGGCGGCCCCCAGGGTGTTCGACCTCGTCGGCACGCCGCTGATGACCGAGCAGCGGATCAACGCGGTGAACCTGGACCCGGCCACCATCACGGACCCGGTCCGGACCACCGACATGCTCGCGAAGGCGATCGAGCCGGTCGCGCCGCTGATCACCGCGGAGTCGATGCGGCAGGACCTCGCGAAGGCGAACGGCCAGCAGGTCACCGCGGTGAGCCTGCGCGACGCCGACTTCGAGATCCTCGAACCCGACCTGCGGGCGGTCCCGGGCGTGGTGATCGTCCAACGCCCCAAGCTCATCACCGTCGACCGCCGGATCTCGACGCCGTTGACGGACTCGCTCAAGAACGTCTGGCAGGCGAACCGCGACGAGACGGCCGGCTGGGCGGTCAACGCCGTGGACCCGGACGGCACCGTCACCCAGCTGACCGGCTACCAGGGCCCGCCCGGGCCGGACATCCGGGCGTCGCTCGACTCACGCCTGCAGCTGGCGGCGGAGGATGCGGTGGTCAGCGTCGGCACGCCGGCCGCGATCGTGGCGCTGCAGCCCTCGTCGGGGGCCGTGATTGCGGCCGCGCAGAACAACCAGGCCAGCGACCTCGGCCCGATCGCGTTCAACGGACTCTTCCCGTCCGGTTCGGCCATCGACCTGGTCCGCACCGCGGCCAGCGCGCAGAACAGCGACCTCGAGCACACCGCCCGGCAGTTGGGGCTGGGGCTGGACGTGGACATCCCGGGTCTGGACCAGCGGACGGCGGCGTTCCCCGGCGGCGGACCGAAGCTGATGCGTGCGGCCACGGACGGCCGCGCCGACGACGAGGTGCGGGTCAGCCCGCTCGGGATGGCGCTGGTGGCGTCGTCGATCGCCCGCGGGACCCCGACGATTCCGGTCATCTCGTCCGGACGGCCGCCGGTGGCCAACCAAGGTGCGGCGCCGCTGCCCCCGGCGGTGACCGAGCAGCTTCGCACGATCATGCGTGACACCGTGCAGCGTGGCGACGCGTCCCAGCTCAAGGGCTACGGCGACCTGATCGGCGCCACCGGCGCGTCCGGCCAGGACCGGTGGTTCTACGGGACGAAGGGTGACCTGGCGTTCGCTGTCTACGTGCAGGACGCGGACGGCGGCGATCAGGCGGTCAAGATGACCGACCGGATGTTCACCGCGCTGGCAAAGCCGCCCGCGTAGCCAGTAGGTCTTCGGCGCGGCCGCCCGGAGCGGTCGACTGTGCCCGCGTGGCGGCGCTCAGCCCGGCAGGTCGTTGGGGCCGGACTCCGGGGCGTCACCGTTCGTCGGCCGGTTCGGCCGCGACATCCGCCACAGGAACTCGGGATCGTCGTCGGGCCCGACGACTCGACCCGCCGGACGTGTGGTGTCCGGTCCGAATGCCTTCCACAACAGCACCGCGAGCGTCACCAGCCCGATCAGCGCCAACAGGTAGATCACGACGCACCTCCTTGTCTCGAGCGTAGCCGCCCCAAACGCCTCGGCACCATCGGCCGGAGCCGATGGTGCCGAGACACTGTGGTGCGGGTGCGCGGGTGGGGACGTCAGACGGAGACGATCACCGACGAGCCGTGGCCGAAGAGGCCCTGGTTCGCGGTGATGCCCACTCGGGCGCCCTCGACCTGACGGCCCTCGGCCTGGCCGCGCAGCTGCCAGGTGAGCTCGCAGACCTGCGCGAGCGCCTGCGCCGGGACGGCCTCGCCGAAGCAGGCCAGGCCGCCGGACGGGTTGACCGGGATCCGGCCGCCGATGGTGGTCTCGCCCGCACGCAGCAGGTGCTCGGCCTCGCCGCGCTTGCACAGCGCGAGGTCCTCGATCCAGTCCAGTTCGACCGAGGTGGCGAGGTCGTAGACCTCGGCGACGTCGACGTCCTCCGGCGAGATGCCGGCCTCCTCGTAGGCCGCGTGACCGATGGACTCCTTGAACGTGAGTTCCGGAGCGGGCACCGCCGACGCGGAGTCGGTGGAGAAGTTCGGCATGTCCATGATGGTCTGCGGGAACGTCGGCGTGACGGTGGAGATCGCGCTGATCCGTACCGGCTCGGCGATGCCCATCTTGCGGGCGTACTCCATCGAGGTGAGGATGATCGCCGCGCCGCCGTCGGAGGTGGCGCAGATGTCGAGCAGGTGCAGCGGGTTGGACACCACGGGGGAGGCCAGCACGTCCGCGGCCGAGACCTCCTTGCGGTACCGCGCGTTGGGGTTGTTGAGCCCGTGTCGCGCGTTCTTGACCTTGACCGCGGCGAAGTCCTCGGACGTCGCGCCGTACAGGTCGATTCGGCGCCGCGCGTTGAGCGCGAAGTACGCCGGGTTGGTCATGCCCATGAGGCGGAACCGCAGCCAGTCCGGGTCGTCCCAGCGCTCGCCGGCGACCGGGGCCAGGAAGCCCTTCGGGGTGGTGTCGGCACCGACGACCAGGGCGACCTCGCTCAGGCCCGCGAGGATCCGCGCGCGGGCGGTGTCCAGGGCCTGGGCGCCGGTGGCGCACGCCGCGTACGAGGTGGCGACGCGGGCGCCGTTCCAGCCCAGTGCCTGGGCGAAGGTGGCGCCTGCGACGTATCCGCCGTAGCCGTTGCGGACGGTCTCACCGCCGACGATGAAGTCGACGTCCTGCCAGTTCACACCGGAGTCGGTGAGGGCGGCCCGGGCCGCGGCGACGCCGTACTTGACGAACGACTGGCCCCACTTGCCCCAGGGGTGCATCCCCACGCCGAGGATGGCGACGTCGTTGCTCATGCCTGCTCCTCGTTGTTCGTTGCGGTGGCGCTGTTCGTTGCGGCGGCGACGGGCTTCCATCGCCAGATGGTGCGCTCGCCGGTCTCGTCGGTGTACAGGGTCTCGACGACCAGGTCGACGGGGTCCCCGACCTTCAGGTCGTCGACGCCGTAGCCCTCGGCCACCTGCCCGAGCACCACGAGGCCCTCGGGCAGCTCGACCGCGGCCAGCGCGAACGGCACGTACGGGTCGGTGACCGGGATGTACGGGGCCGGCGGCTGGTACTGGGCGTCCGTGTAGGACCACACGGTGCCGCGGCGGGAGAGTTCGGTGTCGACGAACTCCTCGCCGGAGCAGGCCGGGTTCTTGCAGAAGGTGGTCTCCCGCGGGAAGGAGATGGTGCCGCAGGACCGGCACTCGGTACCGATCAGGGCCGGCGCCGGCCCGGTGGTGAACCAGCCCTGCACCGCTGGCGTCGCGATGTCGCTCATGCAATCCTCATCTGCTGGTCGGGCCAGTTCGCCGTGGCCGACTCACGCGTGACGACGTGACCGGAAACGGCACCGTGCCCGGAAATGAAACGTGTTGCAGTATTACACGAGGTCGCATCGGGTTGCCGAAGATTTCCCACTGACCGGACTCGTCGGGCGGGTTCCGTGGCAGCGGGTCTCGGAGACGTTGGTCTCGGAGATGTCTGTCTCAGAGATGTCGGGGGGTGGCCTCGGTGGTGAGTGACTCGAGCAGGGCCAGCACCTCGGACTCGCGGAAGCGTCGGTGGCCGCCGGGGGTGCGCAGCGAGCCGAGTCGGCCCGCATGCGCCCAGCGCGTCACCGTCTTCGGATCCACATGGAACATCGCCGCCACCTGGCCGGGGGTCAGCAGTGAGTCGTTGGCTTGCTGGAATGCGGGGATGCTCATCGAGATCCTTACGGGTCGTGCCGGTGGGTTCAGCGTCATGGTGGCATCGGGACCCCCGGGTACTCGAACCGCCTAATTCGAGTAAAGCGGAGGTAATGGACATAACGGACAGGTCCGGCAACCGGGACGTGCGCGACTGCGCCGCCTGAACGGGGGTCGGTAGCCTGGGAGGGTGACTGACGCATCCCAGAACCCCGCCCCCTCCGCCAAGGGCAAGCTCGCCCGTGACCTGGCTCTCTACACCGTCGCGCGGCTGGGTCTGGTCATCCTGGTCGCGGCGCTCATCGTGGGCGTGAGCAAGCTGGTCGGCGTGGAGGTCCCGCTGCTCGTCGCGGCCATCTTCTCCGTGATCATCGCGCTGCCGCTGTCGCTGGTGCTGTTCGCGAAGCTGCGTACCCGGGTCAACGTGCAGATCGCCGCGGTGGACGAGCAACGCCGTCGCGACCGCGACGACCTGCGGTCCAAGCTGCGTGGCGACGACGGCACCAAGTGAGCGACACGACGGTCGACCACAGTGCCGCGCGGGACTGGGTGGACAACGCGGTCCGGCTGATCGATGCGGACACCCAGCGCAGCGCGGACACCCACCTGCTGCGCTACCCGCTGCCGTCGGAATGGAACGTCGCGCTCTACCTCAAGGACGAGTCAACTCACATCACCGGCAGCCTCAAGCACCGGCTGGCGCGCTCGCTGTTCCTGTACTCGATCTGCAACGGCTGGGTCACCGAGGACACCACGGTGATCGAGGCGTCGTCGGGGTCGACGGCGGTCAGCGAGGCCTACTTCGCCAAGCTGCTCGGCCTGGACTTCGTCGCGGTGATGCCGCGCAGCACGAGTCCGGCGAAGATCGCGCTGATCGAGGCGCAGGGCGGCAGCTGCCACTTCATCGACACCCCGTCGGAGATCTACGCGGAGGCCGGCCGTCTCGCGGCCGAGTGCAACGGGCACTACATGGACCAGTTCACGCACGCCGAGCGGGCCACCGACTGGCGCGGGAACAACAACATCGCCGAGTCGATCTTCCAGCAGATGACGCTCGAGCAGCATCCGGTCCCGGAGTGGGTGGTGGTCGGTGCCGGCACCGGCGGCACCAGCGCGACCATCGGCCGGTACGTCAGGTACCGCAGGCACGCGACGCGGCTGCTGGTGGTGGACCCGGAGAACTCGGCGTTCATCGGCGGCTACCGGACCGCCAGCGCCGACTTCGAGACCGGGATGCCGTCCCGGATCGAGGGGATCGGCCGTCCGCGCGTCGAGCCGTCGTTCGTGGGCCAGGTGGTGGACCGGATGGTGACGGTGCCCGACGCCGGTTCGATTGCCGCCGCGCGGCACGCCAGCCGGGCGCTGGGCCGCCGGGTCGGCGGTTCCACCGGGACCAACCTGTGGGGCGCGTTCGGGGTGATCGCGCAGATGCTCGCGGACGGACGCAGCGGCAGCGTGGTGACGCTGCTGTGCGACGGCGGCGAGCGGTACGCGGACACCTACTTCGACGACGAGTGGGTGCGCGGTGAGGGCCTGGACCTGACCGGCCCGACGGCGGTCCTCGACACCTTCGTGGCCACCGGGCGCTGGCAGGCCTGACCCGGCCCGTGGCCCGCCCGGTCCCGACCTGCCCGGCCGTGGTCCGACAACCCGACGACCGTCGCCCGGGTCGAAACCCGGGCGACGGCAGCAGGCGGGTGCGGACCCGCGGTCAGCGGGCGGGCACCTGGACCTCGGCGTCGCCGTCCGCGAACTGGGTGCGGTAGAGCTCCTCGTACCGGCCGCGGGCCGCGAGCAGTTCGGTGTGGCTGCCCCGCTCGACCACCCGGCCGTCCTCGACGACCAGGATGAGGTCGGCGGCCCGGATCGTGGAGAGACGGTGCGCGATCACCACCGAGGTCCGCCCGGCCAGCGCCTCGGCGAGGGCGGCTTGCACGGCCGCCTCCGAGGTGGAGTCCAGGTGTGCGGTGGCCTCGTCGAGGATCACCACCCGCGGGTGGGCGAGCAGCAGTCGCGCGATGGTCAGGCGCTGGCGTTCGCCGCCGGAGAGCCGGTAGCCGCGCTCGCCGACGACGGTGGACAGCCCCTCCGGCAAGGACTCGACGAGATCGGTCAGGCGGGCCCGGCCGAGCACCTCCCACAGCTCCTCGTCGGTGGCCCCGGGCTTGGCCAGCACGAGGTTCGCCCGCACCGACTCGTGGAAGAGGTGGCCGTCCTGGGTGACCATCCCCACCGACTGGCGGATCGACGCCGCGGACAGGTCCCGTACGTCCACCCCGGACAGCCGGACGGCGCCGGAGTCGGTGTCGTAGAGGCGTGGCAACAGCTGCGCGATCGTCGACTTGCCTGCCCCGGAGGAGCCGACCAGCGCCACCATCTGCCCGGGCTCGACGCGGAACGAGACGTCGTGCAGCACCTGCACCCCGCCCCGGGTGTCCAGCCCGGCGACCTCCTCGAGGGATGCCAGCGACACCTTGTCCGCCGACGGATAGGCGAAGTCGACGCCGTCGAACTCGACGGCGACCGGGCCGTCGGGCAGCGGCCTCGGGTGCTCGGGCTCGGCGATCAGCGGCGGCAGGTCCAGCACCTCGAAGACCCGCTCGAAGCTGACCAGCGCGCTCATCACGTCGACGCGGGCGCTGGCCAGCGACGTCAGGGGCGCATACAGCCGGGTCAGCAGCAGCGCCAGCGAGACCACCGAACCGGCATCCAGCGTGCCCGCCAGCGCGAACCAGCCGCCCAGGCCGTACACCAGGGCCAGCGCGAGCGCGGAGACCAGCGTCAGGGCCGTCACGAACGCGGACTGCGTCATCGCGGTGCGGACGCCGATGTCGCGGACCCGCCGGGCCCGCAGCTCGAACTGGGCGGACTCGTCGGCAGGCCGGCCGAAGAGCTTGACCAGCGTGGCGCCCGGTGCGGAGAAGCGCTCGGTCATCTGGGTGCTCATCGAGGCGTTCAGGTTGGCGGCCTCACGCTGCATCCCCGCCATCCGCCGGCCGATCCGCCGCGCGGGCAGCACGAACACCGGCAGCAGCAGCAGTGAGAGCAGGGTGATCTGCCAGGAGATTCCGAGCATCACCACCAGCGTCAGGGTCAGCGTCACCAGGTTCGCGACCACTCCGGAGAGGGTGTTGCTGAAGGCCCGCTGGGCGCCGATGACGTCGTTGTTGAGCCGGCTGACCAGCGCGCCGGTGCGGGTGCGGGTGAAGAACGCGACCGGCATCTTCTGGACGTGGTCGAAGACGGCCGTCCGCAGGTCCAGGATCAGGCCCTCGCCGATGCTCGACGAGAGGAACCGGTTGTAGAGCCCCAGCGCGGCCTCGACGATCGCGATCACCGCGATCAGCAGCGCGAGCCGCACCACGACGCCGGTGTCGGAGCCGGAGACGATGGCGTCGACGACGCGGCCGGCCAGCACCGGGGTGGCGACCGCCAGCGCCGCGGTCGCGACGCTGATCACGAGGAACAGCACCAGCCGACGTCGGTGCGGCTGCGCGAATCCGAGGATCCGGCGCAGCGTCGCGCGGGAGAAGGGACGTTTTTCGTCCTGTGCGGTCATCATCTGGTGCATCGAGGACCAGGCAACCGATTCCATGCTCATGGGGGGTGGACCTCTCGGTGTTCGTTGTTGACCGGTGCAACGCTACGAGGGGGGTGTGACATCCCGTTCCACGCCTCGCCTGCCCGACGGTAGGACCTCAAGTGCACTTCAGGTCAAATCCGCCGCGAACTCGACCCCGCTCAGCCCGGCGACGAAGGCCCGGATGTCGCCGGCCGTCAGCTCCGGCTCCTCGAAGTCGGGCCGGCGGGTGTGCTCGAGCCGGCGCCGTAGGTCGTCGAGCACGTCCAGGGGCGCGACGATGGTGAAGGGGTCGTTCCATGGGTCCTCCGTCGGGGACGATTCGTGGTCTCCGACGGACCCTGGGAGCGATCGCGGACAGTCACGGTCCGCAATCGGATGTGCTGCGTCGGGTCAGGGGCAGTGGGCCGGCGCGTCCTGCGAGAAGGGTTCGCCGTCGGGCAGCGCGTAGGTCACCAGCAGCACGACGGGCGTGGTGCCGAGGTTGCGCCCGACGTGGTCACCGGTGGGTTCCTCGGTGACCCAGGACCCCGCGGGCGACGCCTGCTGCGAGCAGTCGGCGAACACCCGGGTGAGCGTCCCCTCGGCGACCAGTCCCTGGACGTGGCCGCGGTGGTGGTGCCATCCGGTACTGCCGCCGGGCGCGATCACGATCCGCCGCAGCGTCGTCGACACCTGTTCGGGCACCGCGGGGTGGCCGGCCGGCGGCCCGGGCAGCCAGGACCCGGGGATCTCGAACTGGGTGAGGGTCTCGGCGGTGACCCCCTGCGACGGCGTCGCGTGTGCGGGGGCGACGGCGCCGAGTAGGGCCGAGGCGAGGGCGGCGGGGGCGGCGAGCTTGGCAAACGTGGTCATGGCAGGCATGTCCGGGTCCGTTCGGTCCGGAGATCCTCGGGGCGCCGCGGGTCGCGGACCCTGGGCGAGGCGCTCTCCCCCTCGATGGTGACGCAGAGGCGGGCGCTCGCGCCGTCGAATGCCCCAGAACGTCCTGCACGAAGTGGAGCGGCACGCCGCGGAGCCGACTCGGCGTTCCTGGCTCGACCGCGTCCCCTTCGGCTGATCGACCGAACGTCGGACCGCGCGGGTGGCGCTCACTAGGATCGCGGCATGCGCACCCGTCGAGTTCTCACCCTGTCCGTCACGGCCGCCGTCGTCGCCCTGGTCGCCGCCGGGCGGACCTCCGGCCGCGCGGGCGGAGGCCCCGCGATCTCCGCGGACCCGTCACGCATCGACTCCGCCCGGGAGGCGGTGGCCCGCGCCTACATCGACGCGCTGATCTCCCACGACTCGAGCGCCGTCCGGTTCGCCCCCCGCGCCACCCGCGTCGAGGCGGGCCTCAAGACCGGGTTCTCCGGCTCGCAGATGACGTGGGACCTCGCGCACGGCCCGCAGTACCGGGTCATCCAGGGCATCCGGGACCTCGAGATGTCCGAGTCCGGGGACGTGGTGTCGACCCGCTACCTGCTCGACGCGGGGATCGCGGGCGCCCGGCTGATGACCGTCGAGATCGTCGAGACCTTCGAGGTCCGGGACGGCTCGATCCACGCGATCGTCGCGCGCATCACCCCGAAGTCTCTCGGCAACTCGGGCTCGTAGGACGGGCCCGGGGCGCCGTCAGCCCTTGCTGACCAGCTGCGCGACGAGCGCGGTACCGACGGCGACGGCGCCGACGGACGGCCAGGCGCCGATCTTCTTCGCCAGTGGGTGGGACGCGCTGAACGCCCCGACGTAGGTGCCCAGCAGAGCCGCCCCGCGGGCCGCGCCGGAGGTCCGCACCCAGTTGGTGGTGCACACGGCGCCGACGACGGCGAGGACCGCGCCGCCGAGCTGCCGGTTCTCGGTCTGCCGGGCCACGGCGTAACCGCCGACGAGTCCCGCCGCGGCAAGCGCGGAGGTGGCGGTCTTGGGCAGGGTGGCGTCGAACACGGACATCGGCTGGGCTCCTCGGGGTCGGTCGGGTGGGCTGGACACCACCGTAGCCGCGGTCCCACCCGACCCCGATCTGTCAACCTCTCTTGACGTCCCCATGTTGTCAATTTAAATTGACAACATGACCGAGGCAACGTCACTCGCGGCGGCGGCAGGCAGTCCCGACCCGAAGGTCGGGCTCCGGGCCGTCCTTGCCCTTCGCCGACTGCTCGAACGGCTCGAGGCCATCCAGGTCCAGAACGCCCGCGACCAGGGCTGGTCCTGGCAGGCCATCGCGGAGTCGCTCGAGGTCAGCAGGCAGGCGGTCCACCAGAAGCACAACCGGAGAGGGCGGTAGTCCCATGTTCGAACGGTTCACGACGCAGGCCCGCGAGGCCGTGATCGACGCGCAGGCAGAGGCCAAGGCGTTGAAGGCGCCCCGGATCGAGGTCGTGCACCTCCTGCTCGGCGTGCTGGTCGGCGCCGCGGGCACTCCGCTCGGGGCGGTCCTCTCCGACGCCGGACTCACGATCGCGGACACCCGCGCGGAGGTCGCGCGCCGACGCGGCGGGCAGGCCCTCGGTGAGGAGGACGCGGCGGCGCTGCGGTCGATCGGCATCGACCTCGACGCGGTGCGGGAGAGCCTCGACGCCACCTTCGGCGAGGACGCGCTCGACCGCGCGGAGTCGGCGGAGACCACGGAGCGGCGCGGCTGGTTCGGGCTGAAGGGGAGCGGGCACATCCCGTTCACCCCGGGTGCGAAGAAGGCGATCGAGCTGTCACTGCGAGAGGCGTTGGCCCGCAAGGACGGTCACATCGGCGCCGAGCACCTGCTGCTGGGCGTCGTCCGTGGGGGCGACGACGACGCGGCCGCGGTGATCGCCCGACACCTGACACCCGCCGAGCTGCGGGGCCGGGTACTCGCGCTGCTCGACCGCGCGGCCTAGGTAGCGGGCCCGCCCGGTCAGAAGGTGCCCGCGGCCTCGACGCCGGCGAGGAACTCCAGGGACGGCGGCATCTGGGCGCCGGCTTTCTTGGTGACGGTGGCGATCTTCGGGTTGTCGTCGAAGAAGTTCTGGAAGGCCTCGACGGAGTCCCATTCGTCGATCGCGACGAGTTCGCCGATGCCCTCCGCGAACCGGTGGTGCCGGGCGCCGCTCTTCTTGGCCTCGGTACCGATTTCTTCGAGCAGTGCCGCGTTGTCGGCGAGGGTCTTCTTGGCCGCCGACATGTCCGCAACGAGGAATCGCACGATGACGAGTGTGCTCATGATGGGCTCCTTGCCCTCGGTGATCACACGCCCGGACTCCCGTGCGCTCGAACTCCGGTGCCGGACGACCCTCCCAGTATTACGCGCCCGCGCCGGTCGGTACCACCTGGGCAATCCCGGCCCGCCTACCCCGTGCCGCCGACCGCGCGCCGCATGGTGACCCGCGGCCAGGCGTCGAGACCGTGCGCGCGCTCGTGCTCGCGGATCGACCGCAACCCGGCCGGCAACGTCTCCGCCGCCATCGCCCGGAACCCGAGTCGGTCGTAGTACGGCGCATTCCAGGGGACGTCGACGAAGGTGGTCAGGGTCAGCCACGCCAGCCCGTGCCCGGCCGCCCAGCGGTCCACCTCGTCGATCAGGGCCGAGCCGATCCGGTGCCCGGCCGCCGCAGGGTGCACCGTGACCTGCTCGAGGTGGGCACCGCCGTCGACCTCCAGGGCCAGCGCGTAGCCGACGGGTCGGTCCGCGGCGTCGACCGCGACCCAGGCCCGGCCGTCGACCTGGTACGCCGCCAGTTCCTCGACGGTCGGGGGTGCGTCGTCGGCCACGGCGTCCATGCCGAGCGCGCGGAAGGCCTCACCGGCCGCCACCTCGATTTCGGGCAGCAGGGCGAGGTCACTGTCGGTTGCCGGACGGATCAGCATGTGTGGCGCCACCTCTCGGCTGCTCGTCCTGCTGTCGTCGGTCGGCAGGCGCAGTAGCCGACTCGAGTATGGCAGCGCCGGTCGACTAGGACATGCCTCCCAATCCCCGTTTCGGCGCCACCGGCGCTCAATCGCCGCCCCGCGGCGTTGTCGTCGGCGCCGATACAACCCCGGTATCGGCTTCTCCTCCGCCTTGCCGGACGACGATTGTTTCGCCGGGTGCATCCGAGTGGGATTAGGAGACACGTCCTAGCTCACAGCCACGAGTTCCGGTGTGGCGATGGCATTCCCCGCGGCGTCTTCCCTCAGTGCCGGCCGCCTGCGCAGGCGAATGTCGACCCGTTGACCTACCGGGGTTGCCATGGCCAGGTGGGAGGGCAGGTCGATCCGAACCGGGTGCTCGCCGACGCCGGTTCGGACGGTGACGCGGGTGGTCGACCCCATGAACAGATGCCCCACCACCTCTCCCGCTCCGGAGGCGCTGGGTTCGCAGCTCAATGCCTCCGGCCGGACGAACAACTTGTCAGGCGACTGCGACCGCCGCGGCTGCCACACGCTCGGAATCGGTGCGCCGCGAGGAATCTCCAGAACATTGGTGGTCCCCACGAAGGTGGCGACGAACTCGGTGGCGGGATCGTTGTACAGAGTTGTGGGGTTCGCGATCTGCTCGATCCGGCCGGCGCGCATCACGGCCACTCGGTCGGCCATCGCCAGTGCCTCCTCCTGGTCGTGGGTCACGAACAGCACAGTCACCCCCAGCCGTAGCTGGATCTGTCGGATTTCCTCGCGAAGCGAAGCGCGCACCTGGGCGTCCAGGGCCGAGAGAGGCTCGTCCAGCAGCAGGATTCCCGGGCTCGTGGCCAGTGCCCGCGCCAGTGCCACCCGCTGCTGCTGTCCGCCGGAGAGCTGGGCTGGGTACCGGTCGTCGAAGCCGCGCATGCCGATGACGTCGAGCAACTCGCGTACCCGCGCGGTTCTCTCGGCACGCGGTGCCTTCCGCAGCGCGAGCCCGTACGCGATGTTCTGTGCGACGGTCAGGTGTGGGAACAGGCTGTAGGACTGGAACACCATCCCGACGCCGCGGCGGTGTGCGGGCACGTCGGTCATCGGCGCGCCGGCGATCTTCACGATTCCGGTGGTCGGCGTCTCGAACCCGCCGAGGATGCGCAGCGCGGTGGTCTTCCCGCATCCCGACGGGCCGAGCAGTGCGACGAACTCGCCCGGCTCGATCCGCAGGTCGAGGCTGTCGAGGACGGTGTTGTCTCCGAATTTCTTGGTGACGCCGACGTATTCGACCTCGGCGCCGGCCCCGTGGTGTGGGCTGAAGTGGTTTCTCACGGCTGTACCTTCCTGGCCTTGGTGGCACGGGTGGCGCTGAGCATGACGACGATCATCAGGGCCCAGCTGAGCAGGGTGACGAGCAGCGACAGCGAGATGGAGCTGCGGAAGTTGTTGCCGGCCAGCGTCAGTAGCTCGACGGACAGTGTGTGGTAGCCCAGGGTGGCGGAGACGGTGTACTCCGCCATCCCGGCGGACAGCCCGAAGAACAGGCAGAACCACAGCGCCGGAACGATGTTCGGCAGCAGGACGGTGACCATGGCGGTCCGGGTCGGGGCGCCGAGGCTGCGTGCGCCCTCCATCAGGGTGCGCAGCGGGACGGCGGTCAACGCGGCGTCGAGGACCCGATAGGTGAAGGGCAGCAGCATCACGATGTAGGTGCCGACCAGAACGATCGGGAAGCTCGGGTGCTGGAGGAACTGGCTGACGGCGGCCGGGGCTGACCCGCGTCCGAAGCTCGAGCCGTACTTGAGCGTTGCGGTGATTCCGGCAACCAGGGCGATCCCCGGGATCACCAGCGGCAGCGTGCAGATCACCTCGACGAGGGTGCGAAACCGCTGTGCCCGCAGGTGGACGTAGACCATCGTCGGCACCAGCAGCCCGACCAGGCCCGCGACCGAGACCAGTGCCAGCCCGACGGAGAACACCAGAGCCGTCATCACCCCGTTCGAGGAGAACGCGTCGAGGTACGCGGCGAACGTCCAGCCCCGGTTCGGCAACCACACGCTGTACTGCAGCGAGGCGATCATCGGTACCGCGAAGTAGAGCGCGACGACGGCGATCAGTCCCCACGCCGCCGCCCGCGGTACCCGCACGATCCGCGGTAACCGCACGATCCGCGGTAACCGAGGCAGCCGTGGCCGACGGGAGGCCGTGGCGTCCGGCACCGGCCGGGGGACCGGGGATACCACACCGGCGTCGAGGAGGCTCGGGGCCGGCCGCTCGTCTACGACAGCCATGCCCGGCTCCTTCGTTGCAGCGGCAGGTACGCCAGCAGCGTCACCGCCGCGATGAGCACCAGGTTCACGCTCATGGCCATCGCCACGTTCTCGAGGCCCGCGGCGTTGCCGCCGGACAGGGCGCCGGCGATCTTGAGGGTGATCAGCGAGAAGCCCGCGCCCCCGACCAGGGCCGCGGCCGAGACGTGGGTGGCCAGCGAGGCGCCGAAGAGCAGCACGAAGCCACTGGTCACCGCCGGCAGCACGATCGGGACGCCCACGGTGCGCCAGAACTGCCGCGGCGTCGCGCCCAGGGCGGCGGCCGCGTCCTTCCACTCCTGGCGCAGCGCGGCCATGGTCGGGTAGCTGACCATGACCATGGTCGGGATCAGGAAGTACTGGTACATCAGCACCAGTCCGGCCGCGCTGTACAGGCTGAAGGAGGTCTCGTCCAGGCTGAACAGACTGGTGAGCACGCCGGTGCTGCCCAGCACGACGATGAACGAGAATGCCAGGCTGACCCCACCGGAGTTGGCGAGCACGCTCGAGAGCACCGTGGTGACCTTCTGCAGGCGTTCGGAGCCGGTGTACACGATCGCCTGGGTGAGCAGGACACCGAGGACGGTGGCGATGGTAGCGGCAACCAGGCTGACACCGAGGCTGGTGAGCATTGCGTCACCCGCCGAGCCGGTGAAGCTGGCCCGGAAGTTGTCCAGCGAGAACACCTTCGACCGCGGGTTGTCGGGGTCGGTGATCAGGAAGGCCGAGACGACAAGGCCGATGAGGGGCAGCCCCAGGAAGACGGCGGTGAAGGCGAGGAAGGGGATCAGGCCCGAGATCCCCTGCAGAGCGGCCGGCAGCCGGCCCACCCGAGGCTGCGGACTCATCTGTTGACCGTCTCGTCCCAGTTGGCGTTCAGGGTCTTCTTGGCGGCCTCCCGCTGGGCTGCGGAGGCCAGCGTCGCGGCACCGGTGACCGGCGGCAGCGCCGCCTCGGCGGTCGGGTCCAGGGTGCCCGACGCCCGCATCTCCTCCATCCGGGCCGGACGGGTCTTGCCGGCGAGGAAGATGTTCTGGCCCTCGTCGCTGAAGATGTACTCCATCCAGAGCCGCGCGGCAGCCGGGTTCGGGGCGTCGGCGTTGATCGAGGCCGCGTAGTACTCCGACCACAGGGCATCGGTGGGTACGTGTACCTCGAACGGGATGCCGGCGGCCTTCAGCTCTTCCGCGGAGGCGATGTTCGTGTAGTCCCATGCCACCACGATCGGGGTCTCGCCGCGCTCGATGGTGCCGGTGTTCGGCGTCACCGGGGCCTGGTTGCCGTTGCGCACGAGCGAGCCGATGAACTCGATGCCGGGGGTGATGTCGTCGAGGGAACCGCCGTTGGCCAGCGACATTGCCCAGACTGCGTTGAACTGCATGTTCCCGGTCTGGGGGTCCTCCAGTGCGGCCACCTGGCCCCGGTATTGCGGATCGGCGAGTGCGGCGAAGGACGTCGGGCAGGTACGCACCCGGGAGGCGTCGCAGCCGATGCTCATGTAGCCGCCGTACTGGCTCGTCCACTGCCGGTCCTGCTGGTGCATGGCGGCCGGCAGACGAGCTGCGCCGACGGGGGTGTAGGAGGCCAGCAGGCCCTTGGCCGCGGCGGCGTCGGCGAACGGGATGCCGGTGTCGAGGTAGTCCAGCGAGCGGTCCTGGCCGATGCGCTGTTCGATCGCGTTGACCTGGTCCTGGCTGGTGCCCTGCGAGGTGTCGTTGACGACCTCGATGCCGTACTTCGCCGAGAACGCGTCGAGCAGTTCGCCGTAGTTGGCCCAGGTCGGGTACAGCCCCATCACATTCAACTTGCCCTCGGCCTGGGCAGCCTCGACCAGGGCGTCCATGCCGCCACCGGCCGCCGCGGACTCGGCGGTGCGCCATCCGTCCGAGGACGTGTCACCGGTGGCGGAACAACCGGTCAGGGACAGGGTCACGGCCGCGGCGAGCGCGACGAGGACCGATCTCGAATTGGGACGCTTCATAGTGCTTTCTCTCGTCTGTGAAGGTTGTGGGCGTGGTGTTCAGCGGGCCGCGGCAGGTGTGAGCGCGGCCTCGAGCACGTGCTCTGCGAGCCCGAACGCGGTGGTCATGCCGGTGCCGTTGGTGACGCTGACGTAGCGGACCCGAGGAGTGGGCTCGGCGATCAGGAAGTCGACCTGCGTCGACGAGGCGTACTCGCCGGTCCAACGTCGGCGCACGGTCAGGTCCGCGCCCAGCAGCTGCCGGAACTCGCGCAGCAGCACGTCGTCGATGGCCTCGTCGCGGAACGGGTCGTGGGTGTGTCCGTAGACGTGGGTGTCGCCGACGACGAGCCGGCCGTTGGGGCGTTGTGACATCTTGAGGTTCACCAGGAGTTCGAACAGGTCGGGTGTTGTTCGTTCGATCCGGGACCGGACCTCCTGTGCCGCAGCGCATCCGCTCAGTCCCTTGTAGCGCAGCACGGACAGCCCGGTGAGCAGCACAGGGTCGAAGTGCGAGCCGGTCGGGCAGTCGAGTTCGAGCATGTGCAGGGAGCAGCGCTGCAGGTCGATCTCTTCGGCCGTGCTCGGGCTGAGCATGTCGGTGTCGTGTCCGACGGCAACCACGATCTCGGTGGCCCGGATCTCGCCCCTGCTGGTGTGCACCACCCCCTCGTCGAGGCCGGTGACGTTGGTCCGGAAGCGGAACTCGACGCCTTCCTCGGACAGGTAGCGGGCCAGCGCGGGGATGGCCTCGGGGGAGCTGACCCGGACGTCCTCGGTGAACAGGGCGCCGCCCCGCAATGCCGGGTCCTTGATCGAGGCATGCCGTGAAACCGCGTCGCGGTCCAGCAGCGCGACCTCCCCGTCACGCTGGGATGCGAACTCCCGCAACAGTTCCACCTCGTCGTCTGCCCGGGCCACCACCAGCGTGCCCAGCTCGCCGACCCAGAACCCCGCGCGGGCACCGAAGTTCAGCCAGTGCCTGCGCCCGGCCTTCGCGTACGCGAGGCCCTCCCCGCTCTGCGCGGTGATGCCAACATGCCCGAAATTCCGGACTGACGCGCCCACCGGACGGTCGTGACGCTCGACGACCACGACGCGGAGCCCCCGGTCCAGGGCGAGGGCCGCATGGGCGAGGCCGACGATGCCCGACCCGACCACCGCCAGGTCGAACTGATCTTGTGACATTGATCGAGACATGACGATTCCCGTGTTCGGTGCTGACGCCGGCGTCAGACGCCGAGGAGCTCGGGCAGGTCCTGCACGTCGCAGACGTCCGTGTGGGGGAAGGTCTGCAGCAACTCGACGGACTGCGCACCGGTGCTGACGGCGACCACGAAGCGCGCGCCTGCCTTCGTGCCGGAGACCAGGTCCAGCTCGGTGTCACCGGCCGAGAGCACCTGCTGCGGGTCCTCGATGCCGAAGACCTTCATCGCGTGCAGGACCAGGTCCGGCGCGGGCCTGCCCGCGGCGACGTCGTCGGCCGTCACCACGAGGTCCACGGTGTGCTCCGGGCCCTCGCCGACCGTCCAGCCGATGTTGTCGAGGATCAGTGCCGCGATCGAGCGGCTGAAGCCGGTGGTCAGCGCGACCCGAATGCCGTTGGCGCGAAGGCGGGCCAACGCGTCCTCGACACCCGGCAGTGCCTTCGGCGGATGGGCGACGTACGCCGACACCAGTTCGACCCGGAAGTCCTGGTACATCTGTTCCACGGTCGCCGTCGAGGAGTCCATGCCGAACTCGTCGAGGAAGGCCCGGATGGCGTCGCGCTTGTTCGCGCCCATCGCCGACCGCAACTGCTCCTCACTGAGGGTCGTGCGGGTCACGGCCTCGACGGTCTTCTTCAGCGATGCGTACACGGCACCGCCCTCGTCGATGGTGGTGCCGGCCATGTCGAGTGCTACGAGCGAGAGCAAGGGGTACTCCTCAGTCAATGGAAAAGCCGCACAACGGACTTTTCGGGTACCCGGAAAAATTAGCCGACAGAGGTGGACCGAATGTGGTGCCGTGGTTGAGGATTGCTGTCCGCCAGGTGAATAGGGAGCGAAATGGCGGACAGGACTTACTGATTGAGGTAGTCGAGGATCAGTGGCGTCAGTTCGGCCGGCTCGACACGGTCCGGCCACTCGACATCGGGACGCCCGAACCGGTGGGTGACGACGAATGATGCTCGCTCCTCGTCACTTGCGCCGCCGTGCCCCCCGGAGTCGAGGTGGCCGTGATCGGTGGTGACGACCAAGAGCCAGTCCTCGTCCCGGGATTCGGCCCGGGCCGCGATGCATTCCGTCAGGGTCCGCAGGTGCGAGTCCACGAGCGCAAGGGCGACGCCGTACTCGTCGGACCGGGCGCCGTGCAGGTGCCCGGCATCGTCGGCCGAGCAGAAGTAGACGAAGTTGACGTCCGGCCCCTCGTTGACGAGCATCCACCGAGCCTGGGCCATGATCTGGCCGTCGGCCTCCGGGTACCCGTTGGTCTCGCCGTCGCGCACCACCACGCGATGCAGGCCGGCGACCGCCTGCTCGCGCCGCTCGTGGACGACCGGCCCGAGCCCGCCGGCGGCGACGAGCGGCGGCCAGCTCGCGGCCGCGAATGTGGTCGTCGTCTGATCGGCGTAGAAGGCCCGACTCAGCAGGTCGGGGTGGGCGGCCAGGCGCTTGCCGACGAAGCTGTTGTCGAGCACCCCGTGTTCCGGGTAAGAGGCACCCGTCAGGATCGTGGACCAGCTCGGGCCCGACAGGGTGGGCGGCTCGACGGTCATCTCGTGCCGACGACCCGCGTCGGCAAGCTCCGCGAGCCACGGCATGCCGCGCTCCGTGAGCGCGATGTCCGCGCGCACTCCGTCGACACCGAACAGACACACCTTGCGACGCACCGGTACCACCACTCATCTCAGAAGGGCTCCGGGACGCTGGTCGTCCCGAAACGTGATCAATCGCCCGAATAGGCTCAAACGAGGCTCACACTTCCGGTTGTCCGATTCCGCGCAGAGTGGTGGCGAGACGGTGAACATCGGTAGGACAACAGCTCGGTGGCGACTGTGATTTGGGACGGGCGGTGACTCTGCACACCGGGGATACGTCGACGGCGGATTAGCATCCTGGTCATGAGCTTTCTGATACGTCTGGTGATCAACGCTGTCGCGATCTGGCTGGCCGCGCAGTGGGTGAGCGGCATCGACATCGCCACCCCGTCGGGTGACTACTCGGGGCTGTGGGTGGTGCTGTTCATCGCGCTGGTGTTCACCGTCGTCAACGCCTTCGTCAAGCCGTTGGTGCAGTTGCTGTCGCTGCCGCTGCTGATCCTCACCCTCGGCCTGTTCACGCTGGTGATCAACGCGCTGATGCTGTTGCTGACCTCGTGGATCACCGAATCCACCGACTGGGGCATCTCCGTCGAGGGCTTCTGGACGGCGGTGTGGGGTGCCCTGATCATCTCCGTCGTGAACTTCGTGCTCACCGCGGTGTTCCCGTCCGCGAAACGCTGACCGGCCCGGCGACGACACACCAGTAGGAAAGGTCGCCAACCGCGCGGAGGTCGCCGTGCAGGCTCGAGGAGCAATTGCCGTCGCGGCGGCGATGGCGGCCGTCACCCTCACGGTGGGCGCCGGGAGAGCCGCCGCGTCGAGCGCCGGCAGCGTCGGGATCGGGGACCTCGCGGTGTCGGTCGGCTACCGCTGCACGACGACGGGGACCGGCCCGGCCGACTGGCGCACCACCGCACACGTCCTCACGACGGTGACGAACATCGGCTCGGCGCCGGTGCGCGGCGTGGGCACCCTGGTACAGATCCCGCTGACCTTCGGTGCGCGCGAGTTCGCGCCGGAGATCGCGCCCGGGCGCAGCGTGGTCTACGACCACGACACCCGGTCCAACGCGTTGATCCTCAACCCCGTCGGGGTCGCCGCGTTCGGGGCGGGCGTGGACGCCAACCCGTTCGACAACATGTACGCCGGGGTGGCGCCGTTCGTCTGCTCGGCGCTGTGACCGCGCCGAGGGACTAGCCCAGCCCGAGCGCCAGCCCGGTGACCGCGCCCCAGACCAGCATGGTCAGCCCGGTGCCGGCCAGTGCCGGGATCAGCGCCATGCCGTGGCCGCCCGAACGCACCGGCGCGTTCGCCTTGACCGCCAGCGGCAGCGCGAGCAGTCCGACCAGTGCCCAGGGGGTGCGGGCGACAAGCACCAGTGTCATCACGAACGGCACCGCCAGCAGCACCAGGTGCAGGGTCCGGGTGCGGGCGTCGCCGAGTCGCACCGCGAGGGTGTTCTTGCCGGACTCGGTGTCGGTGGGGATGTCGCGCAGGTTGTTCGCGACCAGCACCGCACTGGAGAACGACCCGACGGCGACGGCCGCGACCAGGCCGGCCCAGTCCACCCGGCCGGCCTGCACGAACTGGGTGCCGCACACCGCGACCAGCCCGAAGAACACGAACACGGCGATCTCGCCGAACCCGCTGTACCCGTAGGGGTTCCGGCCGCCGGTGTAGTACCAGGCGCCGAGGATGCAGACCGCGCCCACCAGGATCAGCCACCAGGCCGAGGTCAGTGCCAGCACGACGCCGACCACCGCGGCGACGGCGAAGCAGCCGAAGGCGGCACCCTTCACCGCCGCGGGGGAGGCCACCTTCGAGCCGACCAGGCGCAGCGGCCCCACCCGCTCGTCGTCGGTGCCGCGGATGCCGTCGGAGTAGTCGTTCGCGAAGTTGACGCCGACGATCAGCGACATCGAGACCACCAATGCCAGCACGGCTTTCCACCACACGGCACCGCCGATCGAGGCGGCCGCGCCGGTCCCCACCAGTACCGGGGCGATCGCATTCGGCAGGGTGCGCGGGCGGGCACCTTCGATCCATTCGGAGACAGAAGCCATGCGTCGATCCTCGCACCCGCTCGTATGGGTCGCGGCACGGACCGTCGATCACCGGGTGCCCGCGCTCCGGCGGGGCACTAGCATGGGCGCCGGTGAATCCGGATACGAGTGTCGCCGCGACCAGGTCGCCCGCAGACATCGAGGTGGCACTGCTGGGCGAGGTCTCGACGCGCCGCGACGGCGGCCTGGTTCCACTGCCGGGAGCGCGGGCCCGCAGCCTGTTGGTGGCGCTGGCCTGTCGGCCCGGCCGCGCGCGGACCGCGCAGGCACTGATCGAGGACGTCTGGGGCGATGACCCGCCGCGCTCGCCGAGCAACGCCCTGCACACCCAGATCTCCCGGCTGCGGGCGGCGTTGCCCGAGGGCGCGATCGAGATGGGTCCCGCCGGCTACCGACTCGAGCTCGCCCGAACCCAGGTCGACCTGACACTGGCCCGGATATGGGAACAGCAGGCGCAGCAGCAGCTCGCCGAGCGCGCACCCCGCGAGGCGGTCGACACGGTTCGCCGGGCCATGGCCCTGTGGCGAGGCGAGCCCGGTGCGGACCTGCCCGACGGTGACCTGGCGCGCGACCTCGGCGCGGAGGCCGCCGCGCGGTTGACCGCGCTGGCGGCGGTCGAGCTGGCCGCGCTCGTGGCGGCGGGGGAACTGGACGAGGCGCTGCCGCTGGCGCGCGAGCGAGCCGAACGCGCCCCGCTGGACGAGAACGCGCACGAGCAGCTGATGACCGTGCTCTACCGGCTCGGCCGCACCGGCGACGCGCTGGACGTGTTCGCCGGTCTGCGCGGCCGGCTGGTGGACCAACTCGGCGCCGACCCGTCTCCGCGGCTCGTCGAGCTGAACCGGGCCGTGCTCACCGGCGAGCTGGGGGCAGCGGTCCGGGTGCGGCCAGGCCCGGACGCGCCCGGCGCCGGCGGCGCGAGGCCGGTTCCGAACTCCGTCGGGTTGCGGGCCGCGCCGAACCTGCTGCTCGGCCGCGACGCAGACCTGGCCGCGATCGAGGACCTGATGGAGGTCGCGCGGGTGGTAACCGTCCTCGGGCCGGGCGGGACGGGCAAGACCCGGGTCGCGCACGCACTCGGTTCACGTGCCGCGGAGCGGATTCCGGTCGCACTTATCGAGCTGGCCTCGCTGCGCAGCGGCGAGGACCTGGTCGCGGCGATCAGCGGCACGCTCGGGCTCAGCGAGGTGGAGGTCACGCCGGGTGCCGGACTGACGCGGGCCCGGCTGCACGGTGCCCGCGACCGGCTTCGCGACGCGCTGTCGGCGCGGCCGTCGTTGCTGATCCTCGACAACTGCGAGCACCTGGTCGACGACGTCGCGGACGTGGTGGCCGACCTGGTGTCGGCCGGCGAGCACCTGACCGTGCTGGCAACCAGCCGGGCGCCGATGGCGATCACGGCGGAGTCGGTGTACCCGTTGCCGCCGTTGACGATCGACGAGTCCGGATCGCCCGCCACCGATCTGTTCCGGACCCGCGCGCAGGCGGTCCGGCCGTCGGTGCGACTCGACCCGGTCGAGGTGGCCCAGCTGTGCCGGACCCTGGACGGGCTGCCCCTGGCCATCGAGCTCGCGGCGGCCCGGGTGCGCACGATGAGCGTGCCCGAGATCAACGCCCGGCTCGTCGACCGGTTCGCGCTGCTGCGTTCCGGCGACCGGACCTCGCCCGAACGCCATCGCACGCTGCACGCGGTGATCGAGTGGAGCTGGAACCTGCTCGAACCCGACCAGCGGGCGGCGCTGCGCCGGTTGTGCCGGTTCCCAGCGGGTTTCACCCTCGACGGGGCCGCCGCCGTGGCGGAATGGGGCGAGGTGGCCGACCTCGCCGCGGCCCTCGAGGGCCTGGTGAACCAGTCGATGCTGTCCGTGGTCGAGGGCCCCGGCTCGCTCGGTCTGCGCTACCACATGCTCGAGACGGTCCGTGAGTTCGGCGACGAGCAACTGACGCGGGCGGAGGAGGCGGACCAGGTGGCGGCACACACCTCGGCCTGGGCTGAGGAGTTCTGCCTCGCCGCGGTACGTGAGTTCCTCAGCGGAGCGCAGGTTTCCGCCTCGCATCGAGTCGAGGCCGAGCACGACAACCTGCTCGCGGTGCTGCGGCACGCGTTGTCCGTCGGCGACGGGCGGACGGCCCTGACGGTGTTCCCGGTGCTCGGCGCGCTGTGGTCCTCGCGGGGTGCGCACTCGGAGGTGATCGCGTTGGCGCCGCGGATCATCGACATCGACCCCCGCGCCTACGGCCCAGAGGACGTGCCGGGGAACCTCCTCGTGCTGACCTACCTGATGGCAGGGGCGCACATGGCATTCGGCGGGGTCAGCAGGCAGCTGGCGGTGGCGCGGTTCCTGCTGCGCCGGATCCTCGCGACGCGCACGGACATCGACCCGGCGCTGCGGCTGGACGGTTCGTTGATGGTGATGCCGCCGTCGGGAAAGGGGATGGCGCGCAGGCTTGCTCACGCGGTGCGGTCACCGGATCCGTCGACCCGGAGCGCGGCGTTCATGGCTCGGGCAAACCTGCGGGAGAACAACGGCGACCTGTACGGATCGCAGGCGGACGGCCTGGCCGCGCTGGAACTCGCGCGGGCCGAGAGCGACGTCTGGGGCCTGGCGATGGTCTGCCAGCACCTCGGCAGCCTGGCCGGTCAGTCCGCGCGCTACGGGGAGGCGGTCGGCTACTACCGACAGGCCGCCGAGATCCTCTGGGACCTGCATGCATTCGAGGAGAGCACCACACTGCGCAGCTACATCGGGGCCGCCCTGGTCGGTGCGGGACGAGTCGAGGAGGCCCGTCGCGAACTCGACGGCGCGCAGCCGCCTGGCGCCTCGTCCGGTACGGGAGCGGCGTCCCGCGGAGCCCCGGCGTCTGGTGGGGCCGCGGCGTCCGGTGACCACCAGAGCGCAGCCTCGATCGCCGCCGCGTTTGCCGAGGCGGACCTCGCCGACGGCGCGGTCGACGCCGGCCTGCGTGGGTACCGCCGTGCCCTCGACCTGGCGGGGTGGCCGGCGATGACGGGGAGCCCCGATCCGTTCACCTTCATGGTGGCCGCCGCCGCGGTGGCCGCGCACGTGCTCGCCGGCCGCGCCGCGGAGATCTCGGAGCTGGTCGATCTGTGCGCGCGCCTGGTGGCGCAGCGCCTCGGGGCCGACGGCTATCCGGACCTGCCGCAGACCGGTGGGGTCGCGTGCGCCGTTGGTAGCTTCGACATCGCGACCGGACGGGACCCGGAGGCGGGGCTGAGGTTGCTCGTCCTGTCCGCCAGAGTCGCTGCCCGTCAGGACTTCCCGTCCATGCAACAAGTGCGGCACCTGGACGCGGCGCGCACGGTCCTCGGCGCGGAGCGGGTCGACGCGGAACTCGCCGCCGTCGCCCGGCGGGCGCGCCACGGCGCGCGCGCCGAGATCCTGGAGCTGCTGGCCGCCCGCGGCTGACCGGGTGGAACGCCGCGGTGGCCGGTGCCCACCCGGGCACCGGCCACCGTGTTGCTAGGTCTTGCGCATGTACATCCGCACGGTCAGCGGGGCCATCACCGCGACGACGGCCGCGGCGCCGAGCAGTGCCCACACCACGTGGATGCCGGCATGCCCGTCGTTGACCAGTTCCCGGACGGCGGTCACCACGTGCGAGACCGGGTTGACATTCACGAACGCCTGCATCCAGCCGGGCATGGTGTCGGCGGGTACGAAAGCGTTGGACATGAACGTCAGCGGGAACAGGACGAGCATCGAGATGCCCTGCACCGAGGAGGCCTTGCTCATCAGCACGCCCATCAGGGCGAAGATCCAGCTGATCGAGAACGCGCACACCATCACCAGCAGACCGGCCGCGACCACTCCGACCACGCCACCACCCGGCCGGTAGCCCATCGCGATTCCCACCACGAATGTGATCGTGGTGGCGATGCCGTAGCGGACGACGTCGGCGAGCAGCGCACCCGCGAGCGGCGAGATGCGGGCGATGGGAAGAGATTTGAATCTGTCGAAGACGCCCTTGTCCATGTCCTCACGCAGCTGGGTGCCGGTGACGATGGAGGCGGTGATGACGGTCTGCACGAGGATTCCGGGGATGATGATCGGCAGGTACGACGCCACGTCACCGGAGATCGCGCCGCCGAAGATGTAGGTGAACATCACCGTGAAGATCACCGGCTGGATGACCACGTCGAAGAGCTGCTCGGGGTTGTGCTTCACCTTGAGCAGGCCGCGGTAGGCCATGGTCAGCGAGTTCGCGACGGACTGGCCGAGGCTGATCGACCGAGCCCTGGGCGGTGTCGGGGGACGGGTGTCGGTGCGCCCGGTGCCGGGTGCGAGGGTGGTGGTCATGCGACGCTCCGTTCGGTGCCGGACTCCGCTGCGGGGTCGACCTGGTCCGCGCCGTGTCCGGTGATGGTGAGGAAGACCTCGTCGAGGCTCGGCTTGCTGACGGTGATCTCGTCGACCGCGATTCCGTGCTCGCGCAACCGGATCAGCAGTTCGGGGGTGACGGAGGGATCGGTCAGCGGGGCGGTGAGCCGGCCCGCCTCGGGGGTGACGGCGACCTCGACCCCGAGCGACTCGGCCAGCAGCACCCGGGTCCGTTCGGTGTGGGCCCGGTCGACCACCTTGAGCTGCAGCGAGGACACGCCGACCGAGGCCTTGAGCTCGTCGGCGGTACCGTCCGCGATCACCTCGCCGCGGTCGATCACCGCGATCCGGTCGGCCAACTGGTCGGCCTCGTCGAGGTACTGGGTGGTCAGCAGGACCGTCGAACCCTCGGCGACGAGACGGCGGATGGTCTCCCACATCTGGGCGCGGGTGCGCGGGTCCAGCCCGGTGGTCGGCTCGTCGAGGAACAGCAGTGGCGGGTGCGCGATCAGGCTGGCCGCCAGGTCCAGTCGCCTGCGCATGCCGCCGGAGAAGTACTTGAGCGCCTTGGTCGCGGCCTCGGTGAGGTCGAACTCCTCGAGCAGTTCCGCCGACTTGCGGCGGGCATCGGCGCGGGAGAGCCCGAGCAGTCGGGAGAAGATCATCAGGTTCTCGGTGGCAGTGAGGTCCTCGTCAACCGAGGCGTACTGGCCGGTGACGCCGACCAGTGAGCGGACTGCGTTGGGCTCGCGGACCACGTCGTGGCCGAAGATGCGGGCCTCGCCCGCGTCGGGGCGCAGCAGGGTGGCGAGCATGCGGATCGTGGTGGTCTTGCCGGCGCCGTTCGGCCCGAGCACGCCGTAGACGGCGCCGGTGGGGACGATGAGGCTGACGCCGTCGACCGCGGTGTGGTCGCCGAATCGCTTGACCAGCCCCACCGCCTCGATGGCGGGGGGAGCGGAGAGGTTCATGGGTGTCCTTACGTCGAAGGGTTCCTTCGGTGTCGGGACCACTGTGCGGGGCGGGCCTTGCGCGGCACTTGCGTCGCGCATGCGGCCGCCGTCGCCGGGGAGAGCTCCCCGTTCAGGGCGCGGCGGGACCGCCGAACCGGGCGACGAGCCCCCGCCGGTCCACCTTGCCCGGTCCCCGCAGGGGCAGGACGTCGACCAGGTGCAGCTCGCGCGGGGCGGCGGTGGCGTCGAGTGTGGTCTCGACGTGGGCGCGCAACTGCTCGAGAGTCGGTGCGGCACCCGCGGTCGGTACCACGACGGCCGCAACCCGCTGGCCCAGACGCGAATCCGGCAGGCCGATCACCGCGCACTCGGCGACCGCGGGATGACTGGCCAGCGCGGCCTCGACCACCTGCGGGACCACCGTCAGGCCGCCGGTGGAGATGGCGTCGTCGAGTCGTCCGGTCACGGTCAGCACGCCGTCGGTCAGCGTGCCCGCGTCGTCGGTGCGGAACCAGCCCGGCTCGGCGAAGGCTGGGTGATCCGGCAGGCCGCGGTAGCCCGACGCCAGCGTCGGGCCGCCGAGCAGCACCCGGCCGTCCTCGATGCGCACCTCCACCCCGTCGAGGGCGACGCCGTCGTACACGCAGCCGCCGCAGGTCTCGCTCATCCCGTAGGTGCGCACCACGGTGATGCCCGCGGCCTCTGCCCGAGCCCGCACGGGAGCCGGGGTGGCGGCGCCGCCGAGCAGCACGGCGTCCAGTTCGGCCAGCGCCGCGCAGGCCTCGGGTACCTCGAGCGCCTTGATCAGTTGGGTGGGCACCAGCGAGGTGTACCGTCTGGGCCCGGCCATCCGCGTGACCGCGGCAGGCAGTGCGGCCGGGTCGAAACCCCCTGTCACGTCCATGATCACGGGCTCGGTGCCGGCCAGCACCGACCGGGCGAGCACCTGCATCCCGGCGATGTGGTGCGCGGGCAGCGCCAGCAGCCACCCGCCCCGGCCGCCGATCCGCGCATGGGTGGCCTCACCGCTCGCCCGCAGTGCGGCCGCGCTCAGGAGGGCGCCCTTGGGGACGCCGGTGGATCCGGAGGTGGCCACGACCAGCGCGACCGACTCGTCGACGGGTTCGCCGGGGCGCAGGCTCTCGGTCAGACGCGCGCGCTCGAGGGCGTCGTCGGCCGGTACCGGCAGCAGTGCGGGGCCGACGCCGTCGAGCGCCCGGGCCAGCCGGGGGAGCACCTCGGCGGCCCGGGCGCCGGACGGGACGGGCAGGGTCTGCAGCATCGAACTCACCGGCTCAATGCTGCCAGAGCGGGGGGCGCGACAGCGGGGGTGGTGCGCGGCGCCGCGGTCAGGCCCGGAGCCCGTCCGGCACCGGGACCGGGACGTCGCGGGTTCGGGTCGACGGACGGTTCTCCCGGAGCACCCGAGCCAGTATCTGCGGCCGCAGCAACGACGTGGGCCGCTCGAGCAGGTTGACGACCCGCAGGAACGCGGCGCCGACCTCGGGATCGGCCGCGGCCGCCCGGTGCACGCGGGCCGCGTACGCGTTGGCCATCCGCGTTCGCCGGGTGCGAGTGCCCGCGACCGTCGGGATGCGCAGATCGGTGTCGCAGGACATCTGCCAGGCATCGTCGAGCAGCGGGGCCGCCGCCCGCAGGAACGACCTGACCGGCCGCGTCCGGCTCGTCTCGAGACTCTCGCGCAGCATGAGCGACTCGGTCGCCGCGACACTCATGCCCTGGCCGTAGACGGGATCGAAGCAGCAGATCGTGTCGCCGAACGGAACGTAGTGC
Organism: Rhodococcus tukisamuensis NBRC 100609; assembly: GCF_001894985.1. Classification (GTDB taxonomy): domain Bacteria; phylum Actinomycetota; class Actinomycetes; order Mycobacteriales; family Mycobacteriaceae; genus Rhodococcus_G; species Rhodococcus_G tukisamuensis. The sequence continues at coordinate 245,302 of NZ_BCXG01000001.1, forward strand.
GCGGGCAGCCTCGCGGCGTCGAAGTGGCGGCGCACCGCGGTGGGGATCCGATAGCGGACCGGGTCGTCGAGAGGTTCGGCACTGGCGATCAGAGCGCCGAAGTCGGGAGCGGAGAGCGACGCGGCGAACTCGGCGAATCCGGCCGGGTCCAGCGGTGGTTCGTCGGCGCCGTACCCGGCGAGGGTCACGATCCAGCCGTCGTCCTCCTGCGCGATGATCGCGCCACCCCGCGGCGCCTCGGGTGTCGCGCCGACGCCGATTCCGAGATCGCCGCCGAGGTCGGTGCGCCGGCGCCGGTAGTGGCGGGTGGCGTACGCGAGCTCGATCGTGAGACTGTCCTGGTCCGGTCTCGGGTACCCGAGCGACTCGAGCCAGGCCTGGGTCTGTGAGCTGCGCCCGGAGGCATCGACGAGGAGGTCGCAGTCGACGACGTCGTCGACGGTCCGGCCGGCGGTGCGGCTCACCATCAGTCCGGTGACGGTCCGGCGCCTCTGGTCGGTGATGACACCGAGCGCAGCGCACCGGTCGGTGATGGTGACCCCGGGCAGCGCCCGCACCCGGTTGCGCAGCTGCCACTCGACCAGCGGTCGGCTCCCACAGACACTCCGAATGCCGGAGCGGCCCGCAGCCAGCCGGTGCCCGCTCAGCGTCCACCGGAAGTTTGCGAGCATATCGCCGGTGACGGCTCCGCACTGGACCAGCTCGGCGATGAACCCGGGGAACAGCTCCTCCATCACGGCCCCGCCCCGGGCGAGCAGCGCATGGGCATGGCGGCCCTGCGGCACACACCGCCGGGCGGTCGGCTCGGTGACGGGCTGGTCCCGCTCGACGACGGTCACCCTGGCGTAGAGGTCGCTGAGCACCCGGGCCGCCAGCAACCCGCCCACGCCGGCGCCGATCACCACGGCATGCTCGTTGCGGACAGTCATGACGACTCCTCTGCAGACCCGACGAGATTGGATGACTCCAGTCTCGGCGGGCTCCGCAGGACCGACGCGAGTAGTCGACCACTTGCTTCGGTCGCGGGACTACTCGGATGCCGAAGGGTCCGACGGCGGTGCAGGGACACGTTGCCCTGTCAGGACGGGATCGAGGGGTCCTCGTGCGGCCAGCCGCCCGTCGTCAGGTGCTCGCTGACCCTGGCGATGTCGGACTCGAGCGGCATCTCGTCGGTGAGCCGGGTGATCAGCACGCCGATCTCGACGCGGTCGATCGGCGCCTGACCCTGCTCGATGAGCGCATCCGTCACCGCGACCACCTCCTCGTCCGAGAGCCGGCGGCACAGCAGCGCGATCAGCGGGACGTAGTCCTGTTCCGGAACCCCGTTCGGGTAGCCCTTCCGCAGCCACCCGATGATCGAGGTGAGGAACTGCGGCCGATTCACGGACCGGCGTCCGGGGCGGCGGCATCCGTTTCCGCGGCCGCGTCCGCGACGGACGTCTCGTCGGGGCCGAATCCGGTCGCCAGGCGATGCTCGTCGGCCAGCGGCCAGCCCGCCGCGGCCAGTACCCGGCCGACTCGGATGACGTCGACCTCGGAGGGGACGGTCCGGGTCAGGTCGGCGATGTGGGAGGCGATCTCCGCCTCGGTGATGTGGGCGGCGGCCGCGTCCGGGTCGGCCAACTCGGCGCGTGCCTCAGCCAGTTCGACGGCGACCTCGCCGATCTGTTCGGCGGTCAGCTTGCGGGCCAGCAGCGCCACCAGCGGGATGCGGTCCTTGGGCGGGATGCCATGCGGGTAGCCGGCGCGAAGCCACTTGACCACAGACATGGGGAAGGTCGGCTTGACCGGGGTACTCACGGGAGGACTTCCTCTCGACTCGCGGTGATCGGCGTCAGAACAGCTCGATACCGAAGGTGTGATTCAGGAAATCGGACATCACGAACAGGATGCCGACGACGATCGCGATCACGATGATTGCAAAACATGCCACAGCCCCGGCCACTGCGAGCGGGCGGCGGGTCACGGTGCCGTCCGCGGCGACGTCGGAACCGGCGGCCAGGGAGCGCAGACCGAGGGCGAACAGGGCGGGCAGACCGGCGCCGAGCAGCAGCCCGACCAGGATGACCTGCCACAGGGAGTTGGCGGTGGTGACGAGGAGATCCATGTCAGTTTCCTCGGATCGCGGAGTCGGTCACGGAGTCGGTGACGGAGTCGGGGACCGTGTCGGGCACGACCGGCGGCGCCGGGATGTCGGCGAAGTCGACGGCGGCCAGGTCGCCGGCGGCGAGGCCGGCGGCCAGGTCGGTCTCGGCCTTGGTCGGGACCGCGCCCTCCTCCCAGTCGGCGTTGACGTTGCTCGGATCCACCGGCTGCTTGCGCGAGTGCAGGAACATCCAGGCGGAGAGCGAGATCAGGGCCACGAACACCACCAGCACGCCGGGCAGGCCGCCGATGTAGTGGGCGACAGCCCAGCAGGCGGCACCCATCAGCGCGGCCGACGGCAGCGTGATCAGCCAGGCGACGCCCATCCGGCCGGCCACGCCCCAGCGCACGGCGGCACCGCGGCGGCCGACGCCGCTGCCCATGATCGAGCCGGTCGCGACGTGCGTCGTCGACAGGGGCAGGCCCAGGTGGCTCGAGGTGAGGATGATCGCGGCGGAGGAAGCCTCGGCGGCCATGCCCTGCGGCGCGGCGATCTCCACCAGCCCCTTGCCGAGGGTGCGGATGACCCGCCAGCCACCGAGGTAGGTGCCCAGGGCGATGGCGACGGCGCAGCTGGCCTTGACCCAGAACGGCATCGCGGTGTCGGCGGTGATGGTCCCGTGTGCGACCAGCGCCAGGAAGATCACGCCCATCGTCTTCTGCGCGTCGTTGGTGCCGTGCGCCAGCGAGACCAGGGAGGCCGAGCCGACCTGGCCGAGCCGGAACCCGGTGTTCTTCTGGCCGTCGGGGACGTTGGCGGTGATCCGGTAGATCAGCCAGGTGCCGACGGTCGCGATCAGTCCGGCCACCACCGGGGCCAGGATCGCGGGCACCACGACCTTGCTGAGCACGCCGTCCCACACCACCCCGTTCACCCCGAGCGAGGCGATCGAGGCGCCGATCAGGCCGCCGAACAGTGCGTGCGACGAGCTGGACGGAATGCCGAACAGCCAGGTGAGCAGGTTCCAGAGGATGCCGCCGACGAGTCCGGCGAAGACGATGATCAGCAGGGCCTCGCCGCTGACCGTGTCGAGGTTGACGACGCCCTTCGCGACGGTGGCGGCGACCTCGACGGAGAGGAACGCGCCGACCAGGTTCAGGGTTGCGGAAAGCGCCACCGCGACCTTGGGTCTCAGTGCCCCGGTGGCGATGGACGTTGCCATCGCGTTGCCGGTGTCGTGGAAGCCGTTGGTGAAGTCGAACCCGAGGGCTGTGACGACCACGACGAGAAGAACGATGAGTTCCGCGTTCACGGGCTAGATCCTCCGTTACGAAACCGTAAAAGTCGAGCCAGTAGGCGCCGTCTGGGAGTGCGCTTCCGCACACGGAGCGGGTATCGTCCTGGCCCTTTTTCCATAACCGGTGTACAGGCCGCTGTCGACCCGGACGGGAGTGTGGATCGTCACAGCCCGAGCTGGCGTGTGGGCGGGCTCACTCGGATGTCTCACTCACCGGGACCTGCCCCGGGCTGGGGGTTCGCGCTGGCTACCTTCCTCGAATCGAGTGACGCAGAACACGTTGCCCGACGGCTGATTCGACGGGCCGGCATGGCCACCGGCCGAGAGTTCGCCAGTCCAGACCAGTGCGGCCCCACCCGGGCAGGCGAGAAGGAGACACCGAACGTGAAACGAAAGAACACGGCCAAGCTGATGGCCGCGCTGGCCTTGTCGGCGACGCTTGTCACGGGCTGCGCGACGGACCGGGGTGGGGATGCCGGCGTGCCGGTCGCCGGGGGCAGTGCGGCGGGCACCGAGGCGGCGGCGTCGTCTGACACGAAGTTCGGCACCCTGGACTCGCCGTGTGGCACGGGCGACGCGAAGGGCGCGACCGAGCAGGGCGTCACCGACACCGAGATCAAGATCGGATACGGCGACGACCGCGGCTACGCGCAGAGCCCCGGTCTGAACAAGGAGATGTCCGACGCCGTCGCCGCGATGATCGACTGGTGCAACGATCAGGGCGGCATCAACGGCCGCAAGATCGTAGGCACCGACTACGACGCCGCCATGACGCAGGCCAACACCGTCATGCAGGAGGCCTGCCGCTCCGAGTTCATGCTGGTCGGTCACGGCTTCGCGATGGACCAGACCGCCGAGCAGACCCGCGTCGCCTGCAACCTCGCGGCGGTGCCCGGGTTCACCGTCTCGCCGGAGGCCGCCAACGGCCCGATGTCCTTCCAGGGTGTGCCGTTCCCGGTCGACTACGCGAACGGCTCGGCGTGGTTCCAGATGGGCGAGCTGCGCCCCGACCTCAAGACCGAGTTCGACCTGGTCGGCTCCACCATGCCCACGATCATCACCTCGCTGACCAAGGTGCGCTCGATCGCGGAGGCGGCCGGGTTCAAGCTCAAGGACTGCGGCGTCACGCTCAACTACCAGGGCGAGCCCAGCTACGTGCCGTTCGCCGAGAAGTACAAGCAGTGCGGCGTCAAGGGCCTGTGGACCTCCCGCTCGCCGGTCCCCAACGAGTTCAACTTCTTCAAGGCGATCGACCAGGCCGGCATCGACCCGGTGATCCTCGGCGAGGCCACCTGGTACGGCAACTCCGCGCAGACCTTCAACTCCGGCAGCGGCGTCCTGGACAACCTCAACGCCGGCATGACCTTCCAGATGCTCGAGAACGCGGACAAGGTCCCGGCCGTCAAGAAGTACCTGGACCTGGTCTCCGCCGAGGGCGGCAAGACCGCGCTGCTGGGCATGCAGTCCACTTCCTCGTTCCTGCTCTGGGCCACCGCGGCCAAGGAGTGCGGCTCGGACCTGACCCGTCAGTGCATGGTCGACGAGCTCGCCAAGATCCACGACTGGGACGGCGGCGGACTGCACGCGGCCACCGACCCCGGCAAGAACATCCCGGCCAAGTGCGGCCTGATGGTCGAGCTGACCGGTGACAAGTACACCCAGGCGTTCCCCAGCGTGACGGGCGAGTTCAAGTGCGACGACGCGTACCTGGTCAAGACCGACCAGTCGACCTGGGGCACGGACCTCGGGCCCGACCGGGTCGCTACGAAGTTCCTCGGACCGAATGTGATCAAGCCGCAGGCCTGACCCACAGTTCGCTCCTCTCGACGGAGGGCGGCGGATTCCGCCGCCCTCCGTCCTAGAACAAGGGTTCTCACATGGACACTTTCGTGACGTTCACGATCCTGGGCCTCGTGCTCGGGTCCGTGTACGCGATCGCAGCCTCCGGGCTGGTGCTCACCTACAACACCTCAGGCATCTTCAACTTCGCGCACGGCGCCCAGGCGATGCTCGGCGCGTTCCTCTACTGGCAGCTGCGCGTCGGCTGGAACCTGCCCACCCCGCTCGCCCTGCTGATCGTGCTCGGTGTCTTCGGTCCGCTCATGGGACTGGCGCTGTACTTCCTCATCATGCGGGGCCTGCGGGACACCGCGGAGGTCACCAAGATCGTGGTGACCGTCTCGATCATGCTCGGCATGCTGTTCCTCTCGCAGTGGTTCTGGCACCCCGAGGAGCCGCGCACCCTGACGATGTTCTTCGGCGACAACAGCAAGGTCTCCTTCTTCGGCGCCACCGTCCGCTACCACGAGATCCTCTGCCTCGTCGCGGCCGTCGCCATCGCGGTGGGCCTGCGGCTGCTCTTCACCCGCACCCGGATGGGCGCGACCATGCGCGGCGTCGTGGACGACCCGGACCTGCTGCGGCTGAGCGGGCACAACCCCGAGCGGATCGCCGGCTTCTCCTGGGCACTGAGCTCGATGCTGGCCGTCCTCGCCGGCATCCTCGTCACCCCGATCAGCGGCGGCACCCTCGAGGCAAACCTGTTGACCCTGTTGGTGATCGACGCCTTCGCGGCCGCGATGTTCGGTCGGTTGCGCAGCATCCCGCGCACCTTCGTCGGCGCCGTGGTGCTCGGACTGGCCGGCACCTACCTGCTGGGGTACGCGCCGACCACCTGGACGTGGACGTCGAACCTGCGGGTCTCGCTGCCGATGATCGCGCTGTTCGTGGTGCTGATCGTGCTGCCGCAGGACCGGTTGCGCGGCGCCGCCGTCCGCACCCGGGAGCGGTACCACGTGCCCAGCGTGCGCAAGGCCGTCGCGTGGGGCGCGGCCCTGATCGTGATCGTGTACCTGATCCGCCTGCTCATGGTGGAGTCCGCGATCTCGACGCTCACGATCGGCATCACCTTCGCGATCGTCGCGCTGTCACTGACCGTGCTCACCGGGTACGCGGGCGAGATGAATCTGGCGCCACTGTCGTTCGGCGCGGTCGCCACGATCGTGGTGTACCACTTCGGGATCTCCGGCTCGGGCCTGGCGCAGCGCCTCACCGTGCTGGGTGTGGTGCTCGGCGTCCTGGTGGCGGCACTGGTCGGCGGCCTGGTCGCGCTGCCCGCACTGCGTCTGCGTGGCCTGTACCTGGCGCTCGCGACCATGGCGTTCGGCGTGTTCCTGTCCAACATGGTGCTGCGTGACACCACCGAGCACGAGCTGTTCGGGGTGAAGTTCTCCATCTTCACCGGTGGCTCCCTGGTGATCCCGCCGCTGAAGGTGGGCCCGCTTGACCTGGACAACGAGACCACCTTCCTGATGACCGCGACGGTGCTGTTCGCCGTGCTCGGCGTCGCGGTGGTGGCGCTGCGCAACAGTGGCTACGGCCGGCGGCTGGCCGCGATGAAGGACAGCCCGGCCGCGTCCGCGATGCTCGGCCAGAACCTGGTCAAGCTCAAGCTCAGCGTGTTCATGATCTCCGCCGCCATCGCGGGCCTCGGCGGCATCCTGATGTCGAGTGCGATGGGCGCGGTCTCCGGCGACAGCTTCACCATCATCATCAGCCTGTCGCTGCTGATGCTGACCGTCGTCGCGGGCATCGGCTACGTCAGCGGCGCCTTCTTCGGCGGCGTCATGGCCGGCGTCGGTTTCGCGATCATCATGGTCTCGTTCAACAACCTCGCGAAGGCGCAGCCCGAACTCGAGGGGCTGTACCTGCTGCTCGGCAACATCGCCGCGGTCAGCCCCGCGCTGATCGGTATCGGCGTCGGGCACAACCCGTCCGGCAGCGTGCACCAGGTGGTCGAGGGCTACCGCACCCTGCGCAACGCCAAGCCCGTGCTGTTCGGCGGCGCCGCGTTCGTGGCAGTGCTGTACGTGCTGGCGCTGACCGGGATGCTCGACAACTGGTGGTTCGCGTCGCTGACCATCGCGACGGTGTTCCTGCTCCCGGTGATCGGCCAGATGGTGATGCCCGCCGCGGTCCTGGGCGAGGAGGAGCTGGCCCGGCGGCGCACCACGCCGCCGGAACTGGTCGGTATCGACGAGCCCTACACCGAGGAGGGCCGGATCCGGCTGGACAACGAACTCGGCCTGCCCGCAGTGACGGTTCCGCCCGTCCGGGCGCTGCCCGCGGCGAGCCCGGTCGTCCAGCCCGCCGTCAACGTGACGGAAACGGTGAAGGAGTTGACTGTCAATGGGGTCTCGTGAGTTGCCGGATCCGGCCACCCCGCTGCTCGAAACACGGGGCATCACCGTCCGATTCGGTGGGCACACCGCGGTGGACGAGGCCAGCATCGCGGTGCACCGCGGCACCGTCACCGGCCTGATCGGACCCAACGGCGCCGGCAAGACGACACTGTTCAACACCGTCACCGGTCTGCAGAAGCCGACCAGTGGTCAGGTGTTGATCGACGGCGTCGACGTCACCCGGAAGGCGCCGTACAAGCGGGCGCACATGGGCCTGGCCCGGACCTTCCAGCGGCTGGAACTGTTCCTGTCGCTGTCGGTGCGGGACAACCTTCGGGTCGCCGGCGACATCCACCGCAGCGGCACCCGGCGCAGGTACGACGTCGAGGCGGAGACCGACCGGCTGCTCGAGCTCACGGGTCTGGCGGACGTTGCGCACCAGGATGTCTCGGACATCCCCACCGGCCGGGCTCGCGTCGTCGAGGTGGCCCGCGCGTTGATGACGGACCCGCGGGTACTGCTCCTCGACGAGCCGGCGTCCGGGCAGACGGAGAAGGAGACGGACGACTTCGCCGAGCTGTTGGTGCGGCTGGCGTCGGACGGTCTCGCCATCTGCCTCGTCGAGCACGACCTGCCGCTGGTGATGCGGGTGTGCTCGCAGATCCACGTGCTGGACTACGGCGCCCTGATCGCGTCGGGAACCCCGCAGCAGGTGCAGAAGGATCCCGCGGTGATCGCCGCGTACATCGGAACGGAGGCGGTGGCATGACGGCACCGGCGATCGACACGTCGAATCCCTCGGCAGCGCACCCGGAACCGTTGCTGGAGCTGGTCGGGGTGCGGGCCGCCTACGGTCCCATCGAGGTGCTGCGCGGGGTGGACCTCGCGCTGTACCCGGGAACCGTCGTCGCGTTGCTCGGGCCCAACGGCGGCGGCAAGACGACGACGTTGAAGGTGTGCTCGGGGATCATGCCCGTGTCCGCAGGCGAGTTCCGGCTCGCGGGCCGGTGCGTCAACGGCGTCGACGCCTCCGAGCTCGCCCGACTGGGCATCTGCACCATCCCCGAGGGCCGCGGGGTGTTCGCCAACCTCACGGTGCGTGAGAACCTCTGGGTGGCAACGGGTACCGGCGCCAGCCTCAAGGACCTCGAGGCCGCCGCGTACGAGCGCTTCCCGATCCTCGGCAAGCGTCGCCACCAGATCGCCGGCTCGATGTCCGGCGGCGAGCAGCAGATGCTCGCGCTGTCCCGCGCACTGGGGACGGCACCGACCGTGCTGTTGCTCGACGAGCTCTCGATGGGCCTGGCACCTCGGGTGGTCACCGAGATGTACGACATCGTCGGACAACTCGTCGAGGAGGGACTGTCGATCCTCGTCGCCGAGCAGTTCGCCCGTGCCGTGCTGCCGATCGCAACCTCCGCGGCGCTGATGCTGCAGGGCCGGGTGGTCCGCAGCGGGGACCCGCAGGAAATCGACCGTGAACTATCTACCAGTTACCTAGGAGGATGACGATGACCGCACTCGCGCAGGACCGTCGTGAGCAGTTCAAGAAGGACGTGTCCGAGTTGAAGTTGAAGTCCGGCGGCAGTGGCGGCGACGGCGCGACCCGGATCGTGGGCCTGGCGTTGATGGTGGTCGGGGCGGTGGCCGCGTTCATCGTCTACCTGTCCTCGCTCACCCAGTCCGACCTGCGCAACATCGCGTCCTACCAGATCCTGGCGACCGCGTTCCTCGCGGTGACCGTGATCGGCGCGGCGTTGTACCTGGCCGGCGCGGTCGCGAAGGTGCTGCGGCTGTGGCTGCTGCGTCAGCTCTACGAGGCGCAGGCGCAGACCGACCAGATCGCCGAGGCACTGCGCAAGTAGTCGCTCGTCGATGCCCGGCCCGGGACCCTGTCGGTCTGACATGTACCGACAGGGTCCCGGGGTCAGCGCCGGATCCGGCCGCTGGCGAAAAACGCCCCGGCGGTGATCAACGCGGCTACGGCGAAGGCCATGCGCAGCGCCTCGAGTCGTGCGTCGGTGTTGACGGCGACTATGGCGTCCGCGGTGGACTCGCTGACCGAGGCTTCGGCGAGCGCCGACCGGAGTTGGGTGTCGGACAGGAAAGGCACGCCCGCAACCAGTTCGGTGCTCGCCTGCTGTTGCACCGACGGCGGCACCTGCGGGTTGGCCGCGATGCCCGCCGCCACCGATGCGCTGAGGGTGCCGATCAGGACCGAACCGATCAGGGCGGTGCCCAGCGAGGCGCCGAGATTGGTCGCCGTGTTCTGCAGTCCGCCGACCTCCGGGCTCTGCTCGTCCGGCACCGCGGAGACCGTCACCGCGCCCAGCTGGGAGGACAGGGCGCCGAGCCCGAAGCCCATCAGCAGCATCGGCACGGCCACCACCGCGGCGTTCGCGCCCGGGTCCATGCCCGCCGCCAGCATCAGGATTCCCAACAGCATCGACGTCAGCCCGAACCGGACCACGCGACGGGGACTGGCGTGCGGCCACACCTTGGGAATGCCCGCGGCGGCCACCAGCAGCGACACCGACAGCGGGAACAGCCGGACACCGGTCTCGAGCGCGTTGAGCTCGAGCACCACCGACAGGAAGAGCGGCACGACGAAGAACACGCCCGCCTGAATCATGAACTGGGCGAGGAACATCGTCAGCCCGCCGGTGAGCTGGTCGTTGCGCAGCAGTCGGACGTCGAGCAGCGGCTCGCCGCCGGTCTCGGTCAGGTGCGATTCCCACCGCAGGAACCCGTAGACCACCAGCATGCCGGCGAGGATCAGCCAGAACGTCGGGGACAGGCCCAGCACCGCGGTCCCGCCGGGATACGGGCGCAGCCACCCCCACTCGCTCGACCGCAGGACGCCGTAGACCAGCATGCCCAGGCCCGCCACCGACAGCGCGGAGCCCACCAGGTCGAGCCGTACCCGGCGCGGCGCCACGTCCTCGATTCGTTTGAGCACCAACAGGATCGCCGCCACCAGGACGACCTCGCCGAGGAAGACGTACCGCCAGGACGCGAACGTGGTGACCGCCCCGCCGATGAGTGGGCCGGCGGCGACGGCCATGGCGCCCGCCGCGGCGATCAGGCCGTAGGCCCCGGGCCTGCGCTCGGGCGCGAAGTTGGCCGCGACCAGGGCGACGATGGCCGGCATGATCAGTGCCGCGCCGAGACCCTCGAGCAGGGACCAGCCGATCAGCAGCACCGCCAGGTTCGGTGCCACCGCGGTGGTGAACGATCCGATCCCGTACACGACCAGACCGATGCCGAATGCGCGTCGACGACCCAGGATCGTGCCCACCTTGCCGCCGGTGATCATCATCGTCGCCATCACCAGGGTGTAGAGCGTGATGGCGGTCTGGATGCCGGTGATGGTCGTGCCGATGTCCGACGCCACGGTGGCCATGGACACATTCATCACCGAACTGTCCAGGGTCATCAGGAACTGGCCGGCGGCGAGTACCGCCAGCACCAGGCGTGAACCTGAGTGGCCGGTGGCGCTCCCGGCGGGGACCGGTGCCGGGGAACTCATGATCGCTCAACAGTCACTTTTGTCGCCTCGCCGTCCTCGGTCGCCGCGTGATCGCCGGACGCCCTGGTCTGGAGCGGTGCGCCGGTCAGCTTCGTCGATTGTCGCCCCGCGCGGCCAACGGCGGATTCATCCGGCTCGGGTGAATCGGCAGCCAGGCCGTGACTGCTGCCCTTAGGCTGACAGAGCGGCGCTGGTCGTGTTCGCGTCGCTACCCGGACCTGACCGGAGGCACCGTGAGCACTCATCCGTCCGCGCGTCGAGAAGTCATCACCCCCGCCTACACAGGCAGGCTCGCCACCGATCCCGTACCAGCCCTCCGGATGCCCGAGGAGGACATGGACCCGGCGGCCGCCTACCGGTTCATCCACGACGAGCTGATGCTCGACGGCAGTTCCCGGCTCAACCTCGCGACCTTCGTGACCACCTGGATGGATCCCGAGGCAGAGCAGCTGATGGCCGAGACCTTCGACAAGAACATGATCGACAAGGACGAGTACCCGGCGACCGCGGCGATGGAGTTGCGCTGCGTTGCCATGGTCGCGGACCTGTTCAACGCCCCGGACCTGTCCTCGACGGACCCGGCGTCGGCCACCGGGGTGTCCACGATCGGGTCGAGTGAGGCAGTGATGCTCGCCGGCCTGGCACTGAAGTGGCGGTGGCGGGCGGCGCGGCAGGCGGCGGGCAAGGACGCGTCCCGGCCGAACCTGGTGCTGGGCAGCAATGTGCAGGTGGTGTGGGAGAAGTTCTGCAGGTACTTCGAGGTGGAGCCGAAGTACCTGCCGATGGCGCCCGGACGCTACTCCATCACTCCGGACCAGGTGCGCGACGCGGTCGACGAGAACACCATCGGGGTGGTCGCGATCCTCGGGACCACATTCACCGGAGAGTACGAGCCGGTCAGGGAGATCGCGCAGATGCTCGACGAGGTGGCCGCGTCGGGTGGTCCCGACGTGCCGGTCCATGTCGACGCGGCCAGCGGCGGCTTCGTGGCCCCGTTCCTGCACCCCGACCTGCATTGGGATTTCCGGCTCCCGCGGGTGGCGTCGATCAATGTCAGCGGCCACAAGTACGGCCTCACCTACCCGGGCATCGGCTTCGTGATCTGGCGCGACCGCGAGGCTCTGCCGGAGGACCTGGTGTTCCGGGTCAACTACCTGGGCGGGGACATGCCGACGTTCACGTTGAACTTCTCCCGGCCCGGCAGCCAGGTGGTGGGCCAGTACTACAACTTCCTGCGCCTTGGCCGCGCCGGATACCTGTCGATCATGCAGTCGCTGCGCGCGACGGCGGTGCAGATATCCGACCGGATCTCCAGGATCGAGGGGCTCCGCCTGATCACCGACGGCACCGCGATCCCGGTGATCGCGTTCGAGCTGACCGGGGATCCCGGGTACACGGTGTTCGACATCTCGCACGAGCTGCGGGCGCGAGGCTGGCAGGTGCCCGCGTACACGATGCCCGCCGACGCCGAGGACGTCGCGGTGCTGCGGGTCGTCGTCCGCGAGGGCTTCAGCGCCGACCTCGGTCACTACCTGTGCGACGACCTCGAGGCGGTGTGTGCGGACCTACGCGAAAATGGCACCCGGCGACATTTCCATGAACAACATTTCGCGCACTGACGGCGGGGTACCGGGTGTCAGCGGGTGTCGCGGCGCAGCGGGTGGTCCGCGGGCACCTGCACCAGGACGATGGGGACGCCGTCGGGGTCGGCGATCCACATCTCGTGCAGGCCCCACGGTTCCTGCTGCGACGCCCGCACGATTGGGACCCCGGCCCGGGTCAGCTCCGCCTGCACGTCCTGCAGGTCGCGGACCTGTAGCCACAGCGCGCCGTGGAACGTCGACGGACCGGCCGAACCACCGTGCGCGGCAAGCTCGACCATCGACTGTCCCGCAAAGAACACCGTGCCGCCCGGGTACTCGCGGGCAATCGCCAGTCCGAGGGCGTCGCGGTAGAACCGCAGGGTCGTCGGGTAGTCCGCCGGCCGCAGGATCAGCCGGCTGCTCAGGATCTCCACCGTCATGCCTCCTCGGGTGGGGTGGACTCGTGACCCGGACGGCCGTGGGTGCGCCGGGCCTCCTTCATCAACGCCTCGTACAGGTGCCGGCGGCCGTCGAGGACCGCCTCGCGCACCTCCCGTTCCCAGTCCCGGAACTCCGTCCAGTAGCCGTCGTCGAATTCCTCGACCACCTGGAAGGTCCAGCGCCCGCGGAGCACGTTGCGCCCGACCAGCTCCTCCTCCAGCCGGTCGGCGAGCCCGCGGTGTCCGGCCGCCCGCAGCGCCTCCACCGCCTCGCCGAGCTGACGGTCGGCATGCCCGATCAGCTGGTGGAAGCCGTACAGGTGGCCGCGCGCGCGTTCGACCGTTTCCAGTGCCTCCGACAGCTTTCCGGCCGCCGCGACCTCGGCGTCGGTGACGCGGTCGGGTCGGCGGTGCTGTGGCGCGGGCTGCTCGGGATCGGCCATCAGTTCAGTGTGCCTGACATCGGTCACGGCACGCCGTGATCTCGACACCGGATTCGTGACACGAAAGGGACAACGCACATGACCTCGAACGTGATCGCAGACCCGATACCCGGCGGCGACACCCTGCCGTTCCCGCCGACGCCCTCGGGGAGTATCGCCGGTCGCACCATGCAGGAGTCGGTGTACAGCCCGCGGCCGAAACCGCGGCGGCTGCCCGACGACGCCCCGAACATCCTGGTCGTGCTGATCGACGACGCCGGGCCCGGGCTGCCCACCCCGCTCGGCGGCGAGGTCGCCACCCCCACCCTCGAGCGGGTACTCACCGAGGGCGTCGGGTACAACCGCTTCCACACCACCGCGATGTGCTCGCCGACCAGGGCCGCGCTGCTGACCGGGCGAAACCACCATCGCGTCGGCTACGGGCAGATCGCCGAGTTCGCGAACGACTGGGACGGCTACTCCGGACACATCCCGAGGTCCAGCGCGACCATGGCCGAGGTGCTGCGGCACTACGGCTACAGCACGGCCGCCTTCGGCAAATGGCACAACACCCCGGCCGTGGAGACCACCGCGGCCGGTCCGTTCGACAACTGGCCCACCGGGGTCGGATTCGAGTACTTCTACGGCTTCCTCGCCGGGGAGGCCTCGCAGTACGAGCCGAACCTGGTGCGGAACACCACCGTCGTGCTGCCGCCGAAGACACCGGAGCAGGGCTACCACCTCAGCGAGGACCTCGCCGACGACGCCATCGGCTGGCTGCGCCGGCACCAGGCCTTCGACGCCGACAAGCCGTTCTTCATGTACTGGGCGAGTGGCTGCCTGCACGGCCCGCACCACGTGACGAAGCCGTGGGCCGACCGGTACGCGGGCAGGTTCGACGACGGCTGGGATGCCTACCGGGAGCGGGTGTTCCTGCGCGCCAAGGAGGCAGGCTGGATCCCGCCGGAGGCCGAACTCACCGCGCGGGACGCGACGATGGCGGCCTGGGACGACATCCCCGAGGAGGAGAAGCCGTTCCAACGGCGGCTGATGGAGGTGGCGGCCGGCTACGCCGAGCACTGCGACGTCCAGGTGGGACGGCTGCTGGACGAGGCGGAGCGGCTCGGGTACCTCGAGAACACCCTCGTCGTGTACATCTGGGGCGACAACGGCTCGTCGGGGGAGGGGCAGGGCGGGACGATCAGCGAGTTGTTGGCGCAGAACGGGATTCCCACGACGGCCGCGCAGCACATCGCCGCGCTCGACCAGCTTGGCGGCCTTGACGTGCTGGGCTCGCCGGTGACCGACAACATGTACCACGCGGGCTGGGGGTGGGCGGGCAGCGCGCCGTACAAGGGCATGAAGCTGTTGGCCTCGCACCTGGGCGGTACCCGGAACCCGATGGCGGTGCGATGGCCTCGGAAGGTGGCGCCCGACCCGACGCCGCGGTCGCAGTTCCTGCACTGCAACGACCTGGCGCCGACCGTCTACGAGCTCGTCGGGATCACCCCGCCGCGGATGGTCGACGGCTTCCCACAGGACCCGATCGACGGCGCCAGCTTCGCGCAGTCGCTGGTCGATCGAGAGGCGAAGGCGGGCAAGCTCACCCAGTACTTCGAGATCATGGGCAGCCGGGCGATCTACCACGACGGCTGGATGGCCTCGGCCTTCGGTCCGCGGGCGCCGTGGCTGCCGGGCATGCCGCCCGGGATCATGGACTGGAGCCCGGACGACGACGTCTGGGAGCTGTACAACCTGGACGAGGACTGGACGCAGAACCACGACCTCGCGGCGGAGCAGCCGCAGAAGCTGGCGCAACTGCGCGAGCTGTTCGCCATGGAGGCGGCGCGCAACGACGTGCTGCCCGTCGGCGGCGGACTGTACGTGCTCACGCATCCGGGGTTGCGGGTCGCGACTCAGCAGCGTCGGTGGGACTTCTCCGGCGACATCACCCGGATGCCCGAATTCTGTGCTCCCGCACTGGGAAACAAGAACAACCGGGTGACCCTCGAGCTGACGGCCCCGGACCGGGCCAGTGGGGTGCTGTACGCGCTCGGCGCCAACTCGGGCGGGCTGACGTGCTACGTCGACGACGGGTACCTCTGCTACGAGTACAACCTCTTCATCCTGATGCGGACGAAGATCCGGTCGTCGGAGCGGTTGCCGTCGGGCGGCCGTGTCGTCACGGTGGAGACGTCGTACGTGCAGGAGCGGTTGGGCGGGTCGCTCCGGGTGGTGATCTCGGTGGACGGGGAGACGTTCGCGGAGGGGGTGGTCCCGGTGAGTGCGCCGTTGCTGTTCACCGCCAACGACTGCCTGGACGTGGGCACCTGCCTGGGTTCGCCGGTGTCACTGGACTACCGCGACCGGGCCCCGTTCCCGTTCGAGGGGCAGATCGAGCGCATGCGGGTGGAGTACACGTGAGGTGGATTCGGTAGCAGGCTCCGGGGTGCTCCGAGTTCTGTCGGGTGTGGCTGAACCCGGGGTACGTCGGGGGTGGGGCCTCGAGTGTCGGCGCATGGCATCTGCCTCCGTTCGGGTCGGGCAGCCGGCGCGGGCTGCGTCCGGGTCAGTGCTTGGCTGTGGTCAGGCGTAGAGCCGTGCGACGAAGGCGCTCATGTTCTCGCGGACCCGCTCGACCTTCTCCTCGATGCTGAGGTGTTCGCGGTACCGGTTGCCGAGTGCGGGCCGCTTCTTGTTGCGTGCGTACAGCGAGCAGGCGAGGTCCGTGCACATGTACGTGCCGGTGGTGTTGCCCCGGCGCCCGGAGTCGCCCGCCCTGAGCGCGGCCATCAGCGAGACGCCCCGCCGGTGTGCGTGGTCTTGCAGATCGCGCACATCTGGGCTCGGCCGGACCCGGGGGTCGGGTAACGCAGCGCGACACCGACCAGACGATCGTCGTGCGGGACGACCAGGTAGCCGCGGCCGGGTAGCGACGGGGCACGCCAGCCGAGGAAGTCCAGGTCGTCCCACGGCAGATCGTCGAGGTCTCGGGGGACCGGTAGTCGCTTGGCGTCGCCCTTCGAACAGTTGACGAAGGACTCCCTGATGTCACTTTCGGTGACGGGTTCCATGACGGATCGGCTCCTTCTCGTTGATTGTTGCCAAACCG
Source organism: Rhodococcus tukisamuensis NBRC 100609 (assembly GCF_001894985.1). Lineage (GTDB taxonomy): Bacteria > Actinomycetota > Actinomycetes > Mycobacteriales > Mycobacteriaceae > Rhodococcus_G > Rhodococcus_G tukisamuensis. The sequence goes on from NZ_BCXG01000001.1 coordinate 261,952, forward strand.
AGGTGACGTTACGACCGGTCATTGTGTTGGGCAAAGGGTTTTCTGTGCGGGGTTCTTCCGTGCTCGGGGCGACCTGCGTGGGCCGTGGGTCGGCCGGCGCGTATGCATTCCGACCCTCCGCTTCATGGCCCGGGTTCGAGGCGGTCCAGCAAGAATTCGGTCGGGTGGTGGATCGTTCGGCTGGCGCCACGGGTGAGCTGTCGGTGCTCAGGAAAGCCGGTCCTGTCAGGTGTCTTCTCGTTGCCGCAGACTTGTCGTACCCCCTCGCTACACTTCGAACAGAACGTCGAATCGGGGCCCGGGGGGGGTGACAACGATGACCGCAGTTCACGACCACGCCGACGAGCATGTCATCGACAACGCCCCGCTCGCCGCCGCCCTCCGCACCGTCGAGACCGGCATGCAGTCGCTGCGCGGACTCGACACCGCCGCCGTCTCCAACCGGGACCGACTCGCCCTGCTGGTGCGACTCGAACGCATCGCCCGCACCGTCCCCGCCCTCGGCCACACCGTGGTCAACCAGCTCCTCGAACAACGCGCCGCCGACGAGTTCGGCGGCACCACGGTGCGGGAGCTGCTGGCGGACACCCTGCGCATCAGCCCCGCCAAGGCCGGGGAAAGGATCCACGCGGCGACCGAACTCGGCGCCGCCACCACCCTCGGCGGGCAGCCCCTGGAACCGAAGCTCGCCGCGACCGCCGCCGCCGCACACCACGGCGACCTCGACCCCGCGCACGTGGACGTGATCCGCGAGTTCCTGCACCAACTGCCCGCCGCCGTCGACGCCGGCACCCGGCATCAGGCCGAGGCCCAGTTGGCCGGGCAGGCGCTGATCCTGCGGCCCGACGAACTGCGTGCGGTGGCCCGCCGGCTCGCGTCGGTCCTCGATCCGGACGGGACCCTCGACGACGAGACGGACCGGGCCCGCAAGCGGTACTTCCGGATGGGACCGCAGGGCCGGGACAAGATGACCAACGGTTCGTTCTGCACGGACCCGGAGGGCCGCGCCTATCTCGAGGCGATCATGGCCAAGCTCGCCAAGCCGGGTATGTGCAACCCCGAGGGGGAGGGGCGGGACGAGACGCAGCCGGGCAGCGAACCACACACCTCGTCCGAGGTACCCGAAAGCAGCTCCCCAGCAACACCAACCGCAGACACCCAACCCACCCCCAGCGCCGCCGCCCGCGACCACCGCACCCAGGGCCAACGCCAACACGACGCCCTCAAGGCCGTCCTGCGCTCCGTCCTCGCCTCCGGCGAACTCGGCCGACACCGCGGCGTCCCCGTCACCGTCGTCGCCACCATGACCGCCCGCGACCTCCAGGACTCGACCGGCCACGCCGTCACCGGCGGCGGCACCCTCGTCCCCATGCCCGAGATGATCCGCATGGCCGCCCGCGGCGCCCGCCACTACCTCGCGATCTTCGACGACGACGGCCGACCCCTCTACCTCGGCCGTAGCAAACGCCTCGGCACCACCGACCAGCGAATCGTGCTCTACGCCAAGGACCGCGGCTGCACCTTCCCCGGCTGCAGCAGTCCCGGCTACTGGTCCCAAACCCACCACGTCAACGACTGGGCCGACGGCGGCGACACCAACGCCGACGACCTTCCCCCGAGCACTTCGTGCAGGGAGGTGCCCCCACCTTCGGCTGCGAGACCCACCACGCCCTCGTCGGACCCCGCCCGGACCAGTGGGCGACCACCCGCACCGGACCCGACCACCGGTTCCCTGGCCGGACCCTGTGGCATCCCCCGACACACATCGACCCCACCCGCGCCGGGCGGCTGAACCACTACCACCACCCGATGGAGTACCTGCTCCGTGACAGCGACGGCGGCGACGGCGGGCCGGGGAGTGACGACGAATCCCGAAAACCCGGCGCTGCACAGCCGGATCGACGGTGAACAGCCTTCCCACTCAATTCTTCCCGCTGGACGGGACGGTTCGCGGGCACGCCGCCGAGGCCTGCCTACGGTCCTGGGACCAGCCGTTCCCGGCTCTGCATCCGAGAGGACCCGACACTTGAACACCACTCCGATCCGTCCAGTCGCCGCCGCCGACATCGAATCCTGGGACTTCGAGGCCGACGTGGTCATTGCCGGCTACGGCATCGCGGGCGTCTCCGCGGCCATCGAGGCAGCCGATGCGGGCGCCGAGGTGCTGGTACTCGAGCGGACCGGCGGATGGGGCGGAGCGGCCGCACTGGCCGGCGGCTTCGTCTACCTCGGCGGCGGCACCGCCGTCCAGAAGTCCTGTGGCTTCACCGATTCCGTCGAAGAGATGAAGAACTTCCTGAGGGCGGCGCTCGGCCCGGGGGTGGACGAGGCCAAGCTCACGGACTACTGCGAGGGCAGCGTCGCGCACTTCGACTGGCTGGTCGAGTGCGGGGTGCCGTTCAAGCACACCTTCTGGGGTGAGCCGGGCTGGAAACCGCCCGCCGACGACGGACTGCAGTACACCGGCGGCGAGAACTCCGCCCCGTTCAACACGCTCGCCGTCCCCGCGCCCCGCGGCCACGTGCCGCAGATGGACAACAAGAAGAGCGGCGAGAAGGGCGGCGGCTACATGCTGATGAAGCCGCTGTCCGAGAAGGCCGAATCCCTCGGGGTCAGGGCCGAGTACGACATGCGGGTGCAGACCCTCGTCACGGATGCCGACGGGCGGGTGGTCGGACTGGTCGCCAAGCAGTACGGCAAGGAGGTCACGGTGCGGGCCCGCCGCGGCGTGGTCCTCGCGACCGGCAGCTTCGCCTACAACGACGCGATGATCGAGGCGTACGTGCCGCGGCTGATCGGTCGGCCCGCCGCCTCCATCGAGGAGCACGACGGTGCGTCGATCCGGATGGCCCAGGCACTCGGCGCGGACCTGGCCCACATGGACGCCAGCGAGGTCGCGTTCTTCTGCGACCCGCAGCTGTTCGTCCGGGGCATCCTCGTCAACGGTCGCGGCCAGCGCTACGTGCCGGAGGACACCTACCCGGGTCGGGTCGGCCAGCTGACCCTGCTGCAGAACGACAACCAGGCCTTCCTGGTGATCGACGAGGCGGCCTACGAGGAGGGCATGGCAGCCCCGACCGCGACCGAGCAACTGCGCCGCACGCCGACCTGGGTCTGCGAGACGGTGGAGGAGCTCGAGGCCGAGATGGGTCTGCCCGAGGGCGCACTCACCGCGACGGTCGCGATGTACAACCGGCACGCCGCGAACGGCGCCGACCCGCTGCTCGGGAAGAAGTCCGAGTGGGTCAAGCCCATCGGCAGCCCGGTCGCGGCCATCGACCTGCGGGGCATGACCGGCGGCTTCACCCTGGGCGGGCTGAAGACGTCGGTCGACTCCGAGGTCCTGCACGTGACGGGCGAGCCGATCCCGGGGCTCTTCGCCGCCGGACGTTGCACCTCCGGCCTGTCTGCCTGGGGTTACTGCAGTGGGATCTCGCTCGGCGACGGCAGCTTCTTCGGCCGTCGGGCGGGGAAGGCGGCGGCCGCCGAAGGATGACCAGGCTTGAATGTGGCGCCGATCACTGATAAAAAGAATTGATTCTAATTCTGGCTCGGTCGGTGATCCCGGGCTGCGACCACAAGGGACGTGCAGCGATGACTGTTGTCGACATCAACGCGCACAGGACGTGCGGAACCGGACGACGGCCGGCGCGGGAGTCGATGCTCGAACGCATGACGTTCATCGTCGACGCGTTCGACGATCCCAACGAGGTGCTCATGCTCGAGGACGTCACGGTCCGGGCCGGCCTGCCCCGATCGACCACCCATCGGATCGTCACCGAGCTGGTCGACCTGGGCTGGCTCGCCCGGACCGGCCGCGGCTACGCCCTGGGGACCCGTGCGCTCGGTGCGCTCGGGCCGCAGGCCTCGCACGCCCGGATCCGGATCGCCGCGAGCGACATCGTGCAGGAGCTCTACCTGCGCACCGGGATGGTGGTCCACCTCGGCGTCCTCGACGGCTCCCAGGAGTACTTCCTGGACAAGGTCGGCGGTCCCTTTGCCCGTGCCCTGCGGTCCCGGGTGGGGTCGCGACTGGCCGCCTACCGCGGCACCGGCGGACGCTCGATGCTGGCGCTGCTCACCCCGGAGCGGGTGGACCAGCTGGTCGGCGACGAGCTGGCCCGCGACGACGCCCGCGGCAAGTGGACGCTGCCCCGACTGCACACCGAGCTCAACCGTATCCGCGGCGCGCAGGGTGTCGCCTACGAGCTGACCGAGAACGTCTCCGGCATCGGGGCGGGCGGCATCGGCAGCCTCGCGGCCGCGATCCGGACCAGTGACGGCACCGTGGCGTCGCTGTGTGTCGCGGGCGAGGCGCACAAGGTACGGCCCGAGCGGGTCGCCCCGCTGGTCCGGGAGGCTTCGGTCAGGCTCGCGATGGCGCTCTGAGGGCGCCGCGGCACCGCTGCCCGCACAAACGGCCCGGGGCGTGATCGGCGACTGCCGCTCACGCCCCGGGCCGTTTGTGCGCGGAGATCCGGTTGCTCAGAAGTACCAGGGGTACGGCGACCAGTCGGGGTCGCGCTTCTCGAGGAACGAGTCCCGTCCCTCGACCGCCTCATCCGTCATGTAGGCCATCCGGGTGGCCTCGCCCGCGAACAGCTGCTGCCCGACCAGTCCGTCGTCCTGCAGGTTGAAGGCGTACTTGAGCATCCGCTGGGCCTGCGGGGACTTGCCGTTGATCTTCCCGGCCCACTCGATCGCGACGTCCTCGAGCTCGGCGTGGTCGACGACCTTGTTCACCGCGCCCATCCGGTGCATCTCCTCGGCGGTGTAGGTCTCGCCGAGGAAGAAGATCTCGCGGGCGAACTTCTGGCCGACCATCTTCGCCAGGTACGCGCTGCCGTAACCACCGTCGAAGCTGCCCACGTCCGCGTCGGTCTGCTTGAAGCGGGCGTGCTCGCGGCTGGCCAGGGTCAGGTCGCACACCACGTGCAGGGAGTGTCCGCCGCCGGCCGCCCAGCCGTTGACCAGGCAGATGACCACCTTGGGCATGAACCGGATCAGGCGCTGGACCTCGAGGATGTGCAGCCGACCGGAGCGGGCCTTGTCCACGGTGTCCGCGGTCTCGCCCTCGGCGTACTGGTAGCCGCTGCGGCCCCGGATGCGCTGGTCGCCGCCGGAGCAGAAGGCCCAGCCGCCGTCCTTGCTGCTCGGGCCGTTGCCGGTCAGCAGCACCGCGCCCACGTCGGAGGTCATCCGGGCGTGGTCGAGCGCCTGGTAGAGCTCGTCGACGGTGTGCGGGCGGAAGGCGTTTCGCACCTCCGGGCGGTTGAAGGCCACGCGCACGGTGCCCTGCGTGATGTGCCGGTGATAGGTGATGTCCGTGAGGTTCTCGAACCCGGGGACCGGACGCCACAACTGCGGATTGAAGGTCACGGTGCCCAAGGTTATCCCCCCGACCGTGAACTCCCGCCGGACCCCGGGGGCACGCTGGCCGGACCCCGGCACGGGCCCTGACCGGACCCCCGGCCGTGCGGGTTACCGTGCAGGACATGAGTGAGCGCGTGGAACGAGGCGGCGAGTACGAGAAGCACGGGGGATTCCCCGTCTACCGGGCCGTCGAGGACAACGGCGGACCCGACTTCGGTCGATTCGTGGAGGGCATGCGCACCGTGCAGGACCTCGCGGTGTCCACCGCGCCGCCGCCGGAGGTGCTCGCACAGGCCGCGGAGCAGGCCGAGGCCCTCGCCGCACTGCTCGCGCCGTACCAGGTTCCCGAGGGGGAGCAGACCGGCGGACGCTCGATCGGGCTGCCCGGCCGCGGCAGCCTGCTGATGCTCCCGTGGACCGTCGAGAAGTTCGACGCGACCGGCGTGCGCAGCACCGGCGTGTTCCGCCGATTCCACATGGGCGGCAACGGCGCCGCGCACGGCGGCACGCTGCCGTTGCTCTTCGACGACATGTTCGGGATGATCACCCACGCGTACGGACGCCCGATCAGCCGCACCGCGTACCTGCACGTCAACTACCGCAAGATCACCCCGATCGACACCCCGCTCGTCATCGAGGGGCAGGTCGACCGGGTCGACGGGCGCAAGACCTTCATCACCGCCAAGCTCATGGACTCCGAGGGCACGGTGCTCGCGGACGGTGAGGCGCTGATGCTGGTGCTGCTCGCCGGCCAGCCCTGACTCCGGCGGCGCTGACTCCGTCCAACTCCGACCGCGCGCCACTCGGCCGCCGCCCGCCGGGTGAAAGGATGACCGCATGCTGCCCGCACACCGTCAGGGCGCCTACCGGGTCCGGTTCGACTGGGGCCCGGTGGGAGCGGCGGCGGTCGTCGCGGACTGCGACGTCGCTGTCGTCGTCGACGTGCTGTCCTTCACCACCACGCTGACCGTGGCGCTCGACGCCGGCACCGTTGTCCACCCGTTCCGCTGGGATCCCGATTCGGCCGCGACCTATGCCGCCGAGCTGGGTGCGGCGGTGGCCGTCGGCCGCTCGCGCGGGGGTGCGGGCAAGGTGAGCCTCTCGCCCCTGTCGGTGCGCGGCGCCGCGGGCGGCGGGCGGCTGGTCCTGCCCTCGCCCAACGGTTCCGCCCTGTGCTTCGGTCTGGCCGAGACGGGGGTGACGGTGTTGGGCGCCTCCCTGCGCAACGCCTCGGCGGTCGCGCGCTGGGTGCGAAGGCGCGAAGGCGCGAGGGTGGCGGTGATCGCGGCGGGGGAGCGATGGCCCGACGGTTCGCTGCGGCCGGCCGCGGAGGACCTGTGGGGCGCGGGGGCGGTCCTGCACGCACTCGGCCCGCTCGACCCGGCGGAAGCCTCGCCGGAGTCGCGTTCGGCGGCAGAGGCATTCGTCGCCGCCTCCGGAGACCTCACCGGACGGCTGCGGGAGTGCGCCAGCGGGCGCGAACTGATCGACAAGGGCTTCGCCGAGGACGTGGCGATCGCCGCCGAGTTCGACGCCACCGCGGTGGTACCGGTGCTGCGGGGCGACGCCTTCGAGGACGGGAGCGAATCGACATGACCGAGAATTCGTCGGCCGCAACGGAGCTGGCGGTGCCGACGCTCGGCGAACTGCTCGACGGCGCGGTGGTGGTGAGCCTGCCGATGCGGGTCCGGTTCCGCGGCATCACCAGCCGAGAGGTACTGCTGCTGCGCGGGCCCGCCGGTTACGGGGAGTTCGCGCCGTTCCCCGAGTACGACGATGCCGAGTCGGCTGCATGGCTGCGGTCGGCAGTCGAGGCCGCCTGGCTCGGCCCGCCGACCGCGCTGCGTGCGACCGTGCCGATCAACGCCACGGTGCCCGCGGTGGACGCGGCCCGGGTCCCCGAGATCCTCGCGCGGTTCCCGGGTGCACGGACCGCGAAGGTGAAGGTCGCCGAGCGCGGCCAGGCCCTGGCCGACGACCTCGCCCGCGTCGCCGCGGTCCGCGAACACGTCGAACACGTCCGGGTCGACGCGAACGGCGGGTGGACGGTCGGGGAGGCCACCGCGGCGCTGGCGGCGCTGACCGCCGACGGTCCGCTGCAGTACGCCGAACAGCCTTGCGCCACAGTGCCCGAGTTGGTCGAGGTGCGACGGCGCCTGGCGCAGCAGGCGGCCGCCTCGGGTGGCCTGCCGGTGCCCGTCGCCGCGGACGAGAGCATCCGCCGGGCCGAGGACCCGCTGCGGGTGGTCCGGGCCGGCGGAGCGGACGTCGCGGTGGTGAAGGTCGCGCCGCTGGGGGGCATGCGGGCATTGCTGCGCCTGGCCGACGAACTGTCCCGGCACGGGGTGCCGGTGGTGGTCTCGAGCGCCCTCGACTCCGCGGTGGGGATCGGCGCCGGCCTGGCCGCGGCGGCCGCGCTGCCGGACTCGGGGTACGCCTCCGGGCTCGGCACCGGCGGCTTCTTCGAAGCGGATGTCGCCCCGCCCCGCGTCGTAACTGGCGGGTCGCTGGCCGCCGCCGTCGTGGCGCCGGACCCCGAACGACTGGCCGCGTTGCGGGCCACGCCGGAGCGTGCTCACTGGTGGCTGGCCCGGCTCGCGCGCTGTCACGAACTCCTGCGGACCAGTTGACGGAACTCGAAGTGCCCTGCGTCGTATAGGGTTCGGCGTCGACACCCAAGTCAACATCGGAGGAATTGAAAGTGGTTGCAGCGCTGCACGAAACCCTGCTCGACCCGTCGCGGCTGTCCGCCGTCGTCGCGGACGCGCAGGAACTGATCGACGCCGAGGTCTCGGACAAGGGCGGTGCCTCGGGACTGGCCGTCAAGGCGGGCTACGGCGCGGTCAAGAAGGTCGGGCCGTCGATCGTGCCGGACGCGGTGGAGGGCCTGCTGCCCGGCTTCCTCGAGCGGCTCGAGCCGTTCTGGGCGGACTTCGCGGCGAACGATGGCACCGGCTTCGGTGACTACCTGGCCGCCCGCGGCGAGGAGGTGGCGGACGCACTGCTGGGTGTGACCGACGAGAAGATCGAGGGCTCGGACAAGTCCGCGATCAAGAAGGTCTACTCGACCATGCGTCCCTCGGCGAAGAAGAACGTCGTCGAGGCACTGCCGCGCCTGGGCGCGCTGGTCCAGAAGCACGCCGGCTAGAAACGTTCGAACGGAGCCCGTGTGCCCCTCCGGTTGCCACCGCAGCCTGGAGGGGCACGCGGGCGTTGTGCTCAGTAGGCGGCGCGGCCGTGGCGCCAGTACCCGGTGAACGAGATGTCGGACTTGGGCACCTTGCGGTCGTTGACCAGGTGTCGGCGCAGCCCGGTCGGCAGCTCGCTCTCGCCGGCGACGAACGTGTACGACGGCCCGGCGGGCAACTGCGCCGCCCGCACCGTCTCCAGCGCCAGCACCCCCGGTCGGTCGTGCGGGTCCGAGCGCACCAGCCAGTGCAGGTTCACCCCGGCCGGCGCGGCCAGTTCCTGGGCGTCCGCGGCGTCAGGGATCTCGAGGTACACCTCCGCCCGCAGGTCTGCGGGCGACGACGCCAGGATGCCGGCGATCGCGGGCAGCGCGCTCTCGTCGCCGACCAGCAGCTGCCAGGCGGCGTCCGGCGTCGGGTTGTAGATCAGGCCCTCGTCGAGCAGTGCCAGACGGTCGCCCGCGACCGCGGTCCGGGCCCACTCCGAAGCCGGGCCGCTGCCGTCTCCCGCCGAGTCCTCGGCGTCCCCTGCGTGCTCCGGGATCTCCGCGCCGTCGAGGGCGGCATGCAGCACCATGTCGATGTCGATCTCCGGGACGGCCTCGCCGAAGGTGGCGTGCTCCGCGTCCCGGTATGCGCGGACCGTGTAGTTGCGGACCACGGGCCGGGTGCTCTTCGACATCGCCAGGTACTGGGCGTACCAGAGGTTGCTCGCCTTGGACGGCAGCCGCAGCTCGCTGTGCCCGGGCTGCGGGAGGAACAGCCGGAACCACTGGTCGAAGCCCATCGGGGTGAAACCGCGCAGGTCCTCGCCGCCGACCGTGACGCGGATGAAGTGGGGGCTGACCTGTTTGCTGCCGAGCACCCGCGCGGTGGTGACGTGCCGGTTCTCGGGTTTGACGAACTTGCTGCGCTTGGCCATGTCCTCGGTTCCTCGGTGCTGGGTCATGTCAGATCGGGGTCATGTCAGATCGGGGTCATGTCACGATCGGGCTGAGTCAGGCAAGCCTAACCGAAGGCTGGCTCAGGACGGTCGGCCCGGCCGCCGCAGCACCCGGACCTCGGGAGGCAGCCCCCACTCGGCACGGCCGAGCCGGCTGACCGGGGCCAGCGCGGCGAAGTCCGGCAGGCCGTCCTCGGCGAGCGCGCCGGTGCGCACCGAGATCGCGCGCACCGCGCCCATCACCACGAAGCTGTTGCCGACCTCCACCACCCGGTGCAGGCCGCATTCGATGGCGATCGGCGACTGCGCAACCCGCGGAGGCCCGACCGTCTCGCTCGGCTCCGCCGTCACGCCCACCGCATCGAACTCGCTGACCCCGGACTCGAACGTCGCCGAGCTGGCGTTGACCCGGTCGATCAGCGCGGCCGTCGCCAGGTTCACCACGAATTCGCCGGTCTCCTCGATGTTGCGCAGGCTGTCCTTGCGGGTCACCGAGGTGAACTGCACCACCGGCGGTGCCGAGCTCGACACGGTGAAGAAGCTGTACGGCGCGAGGTTGGTGACACCGTCGGCGGAGCGGGTGGAGACCCACGCGATCGGACGTGGCACCACCGAGGCGGTCAGGAGCCGGTACATCTGCTCGTCGGCGAGGTCGGCGGATTCGAAGAGCGTGCGCACCCGGACCATGCTGCCAGCCGCCGCCGGTGGGCTCCGGCGGGTCTGACACCCTGGAACTGTGAATCCGTCCACCGCCCAGGCCACCGCTGTCGTCGACGAGCTGATTCGCGGCGGCGTCCGCGACGTGGTGCTTTGCCCGGGTTCGCGCAACGCCCCCCTCGCATTCGCGCTGCAGGCCGCCGACAACGCGGGGCGCCTGCGCCTGCACATGCGGATCGACGAGCGCACCGCGGGATTCCTCGCGGTGGGTCTGGCGGTCTCGGACGGCCGCCCGGTGCCGATCGTGATGACCTCCGGGACGGCCGTGGCCAACCTCGGTCCGGCGGTGCTGGAGGCGAACTACGCCCGGGTGCCGTTGGTGGTGCTCAGCGCCAACCGGCCCTACGAGATGCTCGGCACCGGCGCCAACCAGACCATCGAGCAGCTGGGCATGTTCGGCAGCCAGGTACGCGCCACGATCAGCCTGGGGCTGGCCGAGGACGGCGGTGAGCCCGGGTCGTCGCGCGGGCTCCGTTCCCACGAGCAGAACAGTCAGTGGCGCTCGGCGGTGTGCCGGGTGCTCGCCGCCGCCCGCGGAACCCGTTCCGGCAACGCCGGTCCGGTGCACTTCGACATGCCGCTGCGCGAGCCGTTGGTGCCCGACGTGCACCCGCAGGGCCCGGTGCCGCAGGGCCGGCCCGGCGACGCGGCGTGGACGACCACCGCACAGGCCACCCTGGACGTCCCGGTGGAACTGGACCTGACCGCGGACACGGTGGTGATCTCCGGCCACGGTTCCGGTCACCACCCCGAACTGGCCGGACTGCCCACCGTCGCCGAGCCGACCGCGCCGATGCACGGCGTGCCGCTGCACCCACTGGCGCTGCCGCAGCTCGCCCCGCGGCAGGCGGTGATCACCGGCAGGCCGACGCTGCACCGCCCGGTCTCCGCGCTGCTCGCGGACCCGCGGGTGGCGGTCTACGCGCTCACCACCGGGCCGCGCTGGCCCGACGTCTCCGGCAACGTGCTGGCCACCGGCACCCGCGCCGTGGTGTCCGGCACCCCCGACCAGGCCTGGCTCGAGCGTTGCCGGCACCTGACAGAGCATGCGGACAAGGCGGTGCGGCAACAGCTTTCGGTACACCAGCAGCCGACCGGGCTGCACGTGGCCCGGGTGGTGATGGACGCGCTCGTCGACGGCGACCAGCTGGTGCTGGGTGCGTCGAACCCGGTGCGGGACGCCGCGCTGGTCAGCTACCCGCGACCGGGCGTGCGGGTGCTCTCGAACCGCGGCGTCGCCGGCATCGACGGCACCGTGTCCACCGCGGTCGGCGCGGCGATGGCCGCGGACCGCCGCGGACCCGACCCGCGGACCGGCGCCGGCATCCGCACCATCGCGTTGATGGGCGACCTGACCTTCCTGCACGACGCGTCCGGCCTGTTGATCGGCAGCGGCGAGCCCCGGCCCCGCGACCTCACCGTGGTGGTCGCCAACGACGACGGCGGCGGCATCTTCGAGCTGCTCGAGCAGGGCGATCCGCAGTACGCCGGGGTCTTCGAGCGGGTGTTCGGGACGCCGCACGGGATGGACCTGTCCGCGCTGTGCGCCGCCTACCGGGTCGCGCACCGGGCGCTGGACCCGGACCAGCTCTCGGTGGCACTGGGCGAGCCGAACACCTCGGGCATCAGGGTGCTGGAGGTCGCGACCGAACGGTCGGGGCTGCGTGAGCTGCACGCCTCGGTGCGGGCACAGCTGTGAGCGCTGCGCCGATGAGCGCTGGAGGGCCGATGAGCGCTGGAGGGCGGGGGAGCCAGCCGCGGATGAGCGGGAAGGTCGCGCGGCGGGTCCAGGTCGGGGTCCTGGTGGTCGCGATCGGGATCTCCTCGCTCGCGGTGCTGCTGGTGCTGGCGGCCTGGCGCAACGACCACACCATCGCCTCGGACAAGGGCGTCGCGACCGCTGAGGTGCTCTCCGCGGGCGCCCGTCGATCGGCGATCAGCTTCGTCACCCCGGACGGGGTGACCCACAACCCGAAGCTCGGGGTGCTCTACCCCACCAAGCTGACCGTCGGGCAGCGGATCGACGTCGAGTACGCGAAGTCGGACCCGGACCTGGTCCGGGTGGCCGGCCGCGACGCCCGGGTGGCGCTGGTGCCGGCCGGGTCGGTGATCGTGGTGACCTGGCTGTTGGCCGCGCCCGCGTTGTGGTGGGTCCGGCGACCCCGGCCGCCCTCCGACGCTGCCGCCGACTGAACGCCGCCCGGCAGACCGTTCGCCGGAACTTCGCCCACCCGTCACGTTCCGCGCCCCCGGCGGACCGCGGCGGCGCCGACACTGACCTGGTGCGAGTAGCCATCGTTGCGGAGTCGTTCCTGCCCAACATGAACGGTGTGACCCACTCGGTGCTGCGGGTCGCCGAGCATCTCGAACGCCGAGGGCACCGGACGCTGATCGTCGCTCCGGACACCGTCGCCGGCAGGCCGCCGGCCGCCACCGAACACGACGGGGTGACGGTGCACCGAGTGCCCGCGGTGATGGTCCCCGGAGTCAGCTCGCTGCCGCTCGGCCTGCCGAGCCCGGGCCTGACCGCGGCGCTGCGGGGGTTCGCCCCCGACGTGGTGCACCTGGCCTCGCCGTTCCTGCTCGGGGCCGGGGGCCTGGCCGCCGCCCGTCGCCTCGACGTGCCGGCCGTCGCCGTCTACCAGACCGACGTCGCCGGCTTCGCGCAGAGCTACGGACTGGGCCTGGCCAGCCGGGCGGCGTGGCGCTGGACCCGGCGTCTGCACCGCGGCGCGGCCCGCACCCTGGCGCCGTCGACGGCCGCGGTGGACGCGCTCGTCTCGCACGGTGTGCCGCGGGTGTACCGCTGGGGCAGGGGAGTGGACACCATCCGGTTCGCCCCCTCCCGACGCAGCGCGGAGCTGAGGGCGCAGTGGGGTGCGGCAGGCGTCGACGGGCGGGCGGACCGGATCGTGGTGGGCTTCGTGGGCCGGCTCGCGCCGGAGAAGCATGTGGAGCGACTGGCCGCGTTGGCGGCCGATCCGGGACTGCAGTTGGTCGTCGTCGGTGACGGCCCGGAACGGTCGCGCCTGCAGCGACTGCTGCCGACGGCCGTGTTCACCGGCCAACTCGACGGCGCGGAACTCGCCGCGGCGTACGCGAGCCTCGACATCTTCGTCCACCCCGGCGAGCACGAGACCTTCTGTCAGGCGGTCCAGGAGGCGCTGGCCAGCGGCGTGCCGGTGCTGGCCCCGGACGCGGGGGGCCCGAGGGATCTGGTCACCGACTGTCACAACGGGTACCTGCTGCGGGTGGACCGGTTCGCCGAACTGCTCCCGGGGGCGGTCGCGGCGCTTCGGGAGAGGGCGGTGCGGGCCCGGTTCGGCGCCGCAGCCCGCCGCTCGGTGCTGCACCGGACCTGGCCCACGGTGTGCGAGGAACTGCTGAGCCACTACGCGGCGGTGCGGGCGGACGCCCGGTTTGCGGTGACCCGCACCGCGTGAGCACCCGTCCCGGCTGGCCTTGTACCGTCAACGGCGTGGCAACAACACACGGTTCCAGGGCCTCGCTCGAGAAGGATCCGCACGAGGTCGCGTCGATGTTCGACGGCGTCGCGAAGCGGTACGACCTGACCAACACGGTGCTCTCGTTCGGGCAGGACCGCAGTTGGCGCAAGGCGACGCGTGCGGCGCTCGACCTCAAGCCGGGGGAGCGGGTGCTGGACCTGGCGGCCGGCACCGGCGTGTCCACCGTCGAGCTCGGTCGTTCCGGCGCATGGGTGGTGGCCACGGACTTCTCCAAGGGGATGCTGCAGGCCGGCGCCGGCCGCCGGGTGCCGATGGTCGCCGGCGACGCGATGGCCCTGCCGTTCGCGGATGCGGTGTTCGACGCCGCGACCATCTCGTTCGGTCTGCGCAACGTGTCCGACTTCGAGGCCGGTCTGCGGGAGATCGCCCGAGTGACCAAGCCCGGCGGACGGCTGGTGGTCAGTGAGTTCTCCACCCCGACGTTCGGCCCGTTCCGCACGGTCTACATGGAGTACCTGATGAAGGCGTTGCCGATGGTGGCGCGGGCGGTGAGCAGCAACCCCGACGCCTACGTGTATCTCGCGGAGTCGATCCGGGCCTGGCCCACACAGGAGGAGCTGGCCCTCAAGATCGAGGCGGCCGGCTGGAAGAACGTGAAGTGGCGCAACCTGACCGGCGGAGTCGTGGCGTTGCACCGCGGCGAGCGGTAGCGAGGCGCGCGACGTTTCCGCGGCGAGCGGTAGCGAGGCGCATGGTGTTTCTGCGGCGAGAGGTGACGAGCGTCACGCGGGCGTAACCTGGCCGTTGGGGGAACCGTTTAGCGCGAGAGTGACGGTCCGATGGCGACAGCTGTCCGAGTCAAGGTCGGTAACCTGCCCCTCGAACTGACCAGCTTCGTCGGCCGCCGCCACGAGGTGGCCGAGGCGAGGCGACTGCTCGCGTCCGCGCGGCTGGTGACGTTGGCCGGGATCGGCGGCGTCGGCAAGACCCGGCTGGCCCTGCGCGTCGCCGACGACGCACGACGCTCGTTCGAGGACGGGGTGTGGCTGTGCGAACTCGGTGAGCTGCACGACGGGGCACTGACCGCGGACGCCGTCGCCGGCGCGCTCGGGTTCCAGCAGCAGGCCGCGATGACACCCGTCGAGTCGCTGGTCGAGGAGATCGGGGATCGGCGACTGCTGTTGGTGTTGGACAACTGCGAGCACGTGGTGGCGGACGCGGCCGTGCTCGTCGAGACGCTGCTGCGGTCCTGCAGTGAGCTGCGGATCCTGGCCACCAGTCGGGAGGCGCTGGGGATCGGCGGGGAGTCGGTGCTGCGGGTGCCGCCCTTGTCGGTTCCCGATCCGTCCCAGCCGCCGACATTGAAGGGACTGCCCGGGTTCGACGCGGTGACGCTGTTCGAGCAGCGGGCCGCCGCCGCCGTGCCGGAATTCGGGATCAGCGAGGACAACCGGGCCGCGGTCACGGGTATCTGCCAGCAGTTGGACGGTCTCCCGCTGCTCATCGAACTGGCAGCGGTGCGCCTGCGGTCGCTGTCCGCGGAGCAGATCCTTGCCCGGCTGACCGATCGCTACCGGCTGCTCACCGGCGGCAGTCGCGCGGCTCCGAGCCGGCAGCAGACCCTGCGACTGTGTATCGACTGGAGCCACGAGCTGTGCACACCGCGCGAACGGGAACTGTGGAGCCGGCTGTCCGTGTTCGACGGCGGATTCGAACTGGACGCGGTCGAGGGGATCTGTCTCGGTGACCTGCCCGACCGCCTGCACGGCAACGACCTGCACGGTGACGACCTGCTCGACACCCTCGCCTCGCTGGTCGACAAGTCGATCCTGATCAGCGAGCAGCGGGGCACCGTGGTGCGGTTCCGGATACTCGAGACCATCCGCGAGTACGGCCGGGAGCGGTTGGAGGAGGCAGGCGGGGGCGAGGTGCTGCGGCGGCGGCACCGGGACTGGTACGCGGAGTTGGCGGTGCGCGCGGAGGCCGAGTGGATCGGCCCGCGGCAGCTGGAGTGGATCGACCGCCTCTGCAGCGAACAGCCGAACGTGCGCGCGGCGCTGGACTTCTGTCTCGACGACCCGGAAGCCGGCGAGATCGGCCTGCGGACGGCCGACGCGATGTTCCAGTTCTGGCTGAGCCGGGGCCAGTACGGCGAGGGAAGGCGCTGGCTGGATCGGTTGCTGGCAGCGCAGGGCGGTCGACCCACCCTCGAACGGGTCAGGGCGCTGTACGACGCCAGCGTCCTGGTCGGTATGCAGGGCGACGTCCCCGCAGGCACAGAGCTGGTGCAGGAGGCGCGTGAGTTGGCGGGCCGGCTGGGGGACGAGGAGTCTCGGGCGTTCGCCACCTGCGCCGAGGGGAGACTCGCGCTGCGCAGTGGCCGACTCGCGGATGCGCTCGCTGCGTTCGAGGATGCGGCCACCACCTTCCAGACCCTCGACGACCTGCTCATGGAGATCGCCGCGCTGCAGGGACTCGCAATGGCCAGCGGCCTGCTCGGGCTCGCGGACCGGGCCCTGTCCGCGTGTGAGGAGGTGCTCGCCCTCGCCGAGCCTCGTGGCGAGTCCCTCTACCGGGCGCGGGCGCTGTGGACGCTGGGCCTGGTGCTGTGGGACATGGGGGACAACAACGCCCGGTCCGAGGAACTGGTGCGTGAGGGCTTGCACCACACCCGGATGGCCAGTGATGCGGTCAGCGCCGGCTGGTGCCTGCAGATCCTGGCATGGATCAGCGCGACCGAGCACCGTTGGGAGCGGGCCGCCGTGCTGATGGGCGCCACCGAGGTGCTGCGTCGGGGGCTCGGCGGCCCGACGGTGACCGTCCCCACGCTCCTCGGCCGGCACGACGAGCTGGAGCGGCGGACGCGGCAGGCGCTCGGTGTGCGCGGGTACGACGCGGCGTTCCGCCGGGGTCGTGGCCTGACCCCGGCCGAGGCCTTCGCCTTCGCGCTCGACGAGGACGTCCCGACCACGGCACAGCCCGGTGACGACGCGTCGGTGAGCCTGACGCGCCGGGAGCGGCAGGTTGCGGATCTGGTCGCGCAGGGTCTGACCAACCGCGAGATCGCCGAGAAACTGGTGATCGCGCAGCGCACCGCGCAGGGGCACGTGGAGCACGTCCTGGCCAAGCTGGGCTTCACCTCACGTACGCAGATTGCCGCCTGGATGGTCGAGCAGGGGCAGGCGCGCGGCGCCTGACCTGCAAGGAGAGTCCGTACGTGTCGGGTTCTGCAACCGCAACCAGGTATGTCCCCCGCCAGAAAACAGGTATGTCACCCGTCCGTTCGACCGTGGTCTCGGCGCGTCCCGAAGTGGAGTCTGTAATCGTTCCCAGACCACAAGGATGAGGTTCGCCTGATGTCCCCGATGACCCAGACCGTACCGAGGTGCCGGCCCCGGCCCCACCTGCATCACTGGCACCCCCGTCCGCTGACGGCGGCGGCACTCCCGTCCCCGTCGTCCCCGCCGGTGGCGGAGAGCGGGGACGGCGCTGACGCCGAGGATGTCGTGGCTGCCGCCGAGCTCCGCTGGCACGAGGCGCGCGTCGACGGGGAGTCGGTTTCCTACGCGGCTGCCGGCTCGGGACGCACGGTGGTCTTCCTGCACGGCTGGGGACTGACCCACCGCACCTACGTCCGAGCCCTCGAACATCTGGCCGACCGCGGCGTCCGGGTCCTCGCGCCGGCACTGCCGGGCCTCGGCGGCACCCCGGAACTCCCGATGGAGCAGCGGAGCCTGCCCGGCTACGCGCACTGGCTGGGACGGTTCCTGGACGCGGTAGGTGTGGCCGGACCGGTGACGCTGGTCGGGCACTCCTTCGGCGGCGGGGTGGCAGCCCAGGCCGCTCACGACCTGCCCGGCCGGGTCGAGGGCCTGACCCTGGTGAACTCGGTCGGCGGCGCGGCCTGGTCCGACGGTCCGGCGGGGGTACGCCCGATCGCGGACCGGCCGCTCTGGTACTGGGGCGCCGCGGCGACCGGGGACGCGCTCTCGGTCCGGCCCTCCGCCGCGGGACTCGCGGCGGTCGCGGTGGACGCGCTGCGGAACGTGGTGCGCAGTCCCGGGGCGTTCTGGCGAACCGCGCACCTGGCCCGCACCGCCGACCTGACCAGCGAACTCGACGAACTTGCGGCCCGGGGCCTGCCGGTGACGCTGCTGTGGGGACGCGGCGACACGGTCATCCCGAGGGCCAGTTTCGAGTCGCTGCGCGCGCGTCTGCACCACGCCGTCGTGGTCACGGTGCCGGGCCATCACGGCTGGCTGATCGACGACCCGGCGCGTTTCGGGGACGCGATGGCGGGAGTGCTCGCGACGACCGGTGTCACTGCGGCGGAGACAGCGTGAGTGCCGTGAGCGTCCTGCACCGAAGCGCGATGGCGGCGCCACTGATGATCCTGCGTTGTCGCACCTGCGACGAACTGCTCTCCCCGGACCGGTCGGCGTGCACGAGCTGCGGCGACGACGACCTGGAACGGGTCCGTTCGTCCGGCGCCGGGACGATCGTGTCCTGGACGGTCGTGGACTGCTCCCAGGCGGGCGAGGCCGCCGGGCTGGTGCCGTGTGCCCTCGCGATCGTCGCGCTCGACGAGGGCCCCTGGATCTACGCCTGGCTCGACGGCGAGACCACGCCGCCGGGTCCGGGCCGTCGCGCGGTCTTCCGGTGCATCGAATCGGGGGAGCGGTTCCCGCTCTTCGTCACTCGTCGCGTGTAGCGCACGTGGGCCTGCGGGTCCAACCGAACGGCTGGGTACAGCCGAACGGCCGGGTCAGCTGAACGGCGGCCGGGTGTCGATGCGCAGCGAGGCAGTGCCCGCCGCCCGCCACGCCCGCGCGGTCAGGTCCCGGTCGGCCTCGGTCACCAGGTTGCCCATCACCCGGACCGCGACGGTCATCAGCGCCCGTGAGCGCATCGCCACCGGGCCCGACGCGGGCAGCATCCTCGGCACCGTGAGCAGTCCGGCGAGCCGCCGCGCCACGGAGAACGCCTGCCCGTAGTGCTCGCGGAGCAGGGTCGGCCAGAGTTCGGTGAGGTCCGCCTCGCCGAGCACCTCGGCGGCCATCCGCCCGGTCTCGAGTCCGTAGTCGATGCCCTCGCCGTTGAGCGGGTTCACGCAGGCCGCGGCGTCGCCGATGATCATCCAGTTGGCGCCCGCGACACCCGAGACCGCGCCGCCCATCGGCAGCAGCGCGGACGCCACCGACCGCACCGGGCCGTCGAGTTCCCAGTCGGTGCGCCGTTGCCGCGCGTACAGCTCGATCAGCGGCCGGAGCGCGCCCGGCGCGGGCCGTTTGGCGGTGGCCAGCGTGCCGACGCCCAGGTTGACCTCGCCGGTGCCGAGTGGGAACACCCAGCCGTAACCGGGCTGCACGGTGCCCTCGGCGTCGCGCAGCTCCAGGTGCGAGGTGATCCACTCGTCGGTGCTGCGGCCCGAGTCGACGTAGGCGCGGGCCGCGACACCGAAGGCGGTGTCACGGTGCCACTGCCTGCCGAGCCGCTTGCCGAGGGTGGACCGGACGCCGTCCGCGACGATCAGGCGCCGGCACCGGACGGAGACCGGGCCGCCCGCGGTCTGCAACGTCACCGCACGGACCCGGCCGCCGTCGAGCGTCACCTCCACGGCCTTGGCGCCTTGCACCATCGCAGCTCCGGAGTCGACGGCGACCCGGCGGATCCGGTCGTCGAGTTCGGTACGCGGAACGGCGCTGCCGGTGCTGGGCAACGAGCCGCCGGGCCATGGCAACTGCAGCTCCTGCCCGAACCCGGACAGCCGCAGCCCGCGGTTGACGGTGCGTGCGGCGAGCCAGTCGCCGAGACCGAGCCGGGTGAGCTCCGCGACAGCGCGCGGAGTGAGGCCGTCGCCGCAGGTCTTGTCCCGGGGGAAGGCCGCCGCGTCGACGAGCAGTACGTCGTGACCGGCGCGGGCGGCCCACGCGGCGGCGGCAGTCCCGGCCGGACCTGCGCCGACGACCAGTACCTCGGTCTCGGAGGGCACGTCGGCACCGCCCGACGAAGGTTCGGCGGACGGGTTCTGGTCGGCAACGGGGGGCGTCACGGACGTATCTTCTCAGGCACTGCGTCGGCACCCGGCCGGGCCCCGGTGGGCGGCTCGACGGGGCCGGACGGCCGCGGCGATCGGCCCGGCGGGCCGGGCACCGGCTAGGTTCACTACCGTGACAGGAAAGGCATCGGTTGCTGGTCATCGCGGAGATACAGGATGGGTACTGAGATCGTGAGCACGAGCGAAGCGACAAACACCGTCGTTGCCGGCGTCGACCTGGGCGACCAGGCCCTGGCAGAGTCCGTGCGTCAGGGACTCGTCGACGTCGAGGCCCTGCTGGTCGGGGAGCTGTCCGACGGCGAGGACTTCCTCACCGAGGCGGCGCTGCACCTGGCGAAGGCGGGCGGCAAACGGTTCCGCCCGTTGTTCACCCTGCTGACGGCGCAGCTCGGGCCCAACCCGTCCGACCCGGCGACCGTCACCGCGGCCACCGTCGTCGAGCTCGTGCACCTGGCGACGCTCTACCACGACGACGTGATGGACGAGGCGTCCATGCGCCGCGGGGCGCCGAGCGCCAACGCCCAATGGGGAAACAGCATCGCGATCCTGGCCGGGGACTACCTGTTCGCGCACGCCTCCCGGCTGACCTCGACGCTCGGACCGGAGGCAGTGCGCGTCATCGCCGAGACGTTCGCCGAGCTGGTCACCGGGCAGATGCGCGAGACCATCGGCGTCCGCAACCACCAGGACCCGGTCGAGCACTACCTGAAGGTGGTGTGGGAGAAGACGGGGTCGCTGATCGCCGCGTGCGGCCGCTTCGGCGGCACCTTCTCCGGGGCCAGCGCCGAGGACGTCGAGCGGCTCGAGCGGCTCGGCGACGCGGTCGGCACGGCCTTCCAGATCGCCGACGACATCATCGACATCTCCTCGGTGGCCGCACAGTCCGGCAAGACCCCGGGCACCGACCTGCGGGAGGGCGTGCACACCCTGCCGGTGCTGTACGCGCTGCGCGAGCAGGGCCCGGACGCCGACCGGCTGCGGGTGCTGCTCGACGGCCCGGTCACCGACGACGACGCGGTCGACGAGGCGCTCGCCCTCCTGGAGCGGTCGCCGGGCATGGTCGCGGCCAAGGCCAAGCTGCGGGAGTTCGCGGATGCGGCTCAGGTCCAGCTGGCGGAACTGCCGCAGGGACCCGCGAACGAGGCCCTCAAGCGCCTCGTCGATTACACGGTCGAGCGGGTCGGCTGACCGTAGGTTGCACCTTGGTACGGGTCCGCGTTCCGCAGGGAACGAGTCCCGGGGTTCCTTCGTTGATTTCGTGAGAGTTCCACGAGAGAAGAGGCGACGGTGCATCGGTATTCGAACGGGCTGAAGACGGCCGGACTGCTGATCGGCATGTCGGCGCTGATCGTGTTCATCGGGGCGTTGTTCCGAAACCCGACGATCCTGCTCTTCTCGGTGCTGCTGGCCGTCGGCATGAACGCCTACGCGTACTTCAACAGCGACAAGCTGGCGCTCAAGGCCATGCACGCGCAGCCGATCACCGAGGTCGAGGCACCGGTCATCTACAAGATCGTGCGGGAGCTGGCCACCACCGCGCACCAGCCGATGCCCCGGCTCTACATCAGCCCCACCGCGGCGCCGAACGCGTTCGCCACCGGCCGCAACCCGCGCAATGCGGCGGTCTGCTGCACCAGTGGCATCCTGCAGATCCTCGACGAGCGGGAGTTGCGTGCGGTGCTCGGGCACGAGCTCTCACATGTCTACAACCGCGACATCCTGATCTCGTCGGTGGCGGGTGCGATGGCCGCGGTGATCTCCGGCCTCGCCAACATGGCGATGTTCGCGTCGATGTTCGGTGGGCGCGGCGAGAACCGGCCGAACCCGCTCGCGCTGCTGCTGGTCTCGCTGCTCGGCCCGATCGCCGCGTCGGTCGTCAAGATGGCGGTCTCGCGTTCGCGGGAGTACCAGGCCGACCAGTCCGGCGCCGAGCTCTGTGGCGACCCGCTCGCCCTGGCCTCCGCGCTGCGAAAGCTCGAGCGTGGCGTGGCGGCGGCCCCGCTGGCCCCCGAGCCGAAGATCGCGGCGCAGTCGCACATGATGATCGCGAACCCGTTCCGGGCCGGCGACAAGATGAGCCGCATGTTCGCGACCCACCCGCCGATGGCCGAGCGCATCGCCCGGCTCGAGGAGATGGCGGGTCGGCGGTTGCCCGACTGACGCCTGACGCAGACAGGTCCGCCCGGACCCCCGAGGGGTCCGGGCGGACCTGTCTGCAACCGCCGTGCCGGCGCGTCGGGCGGGCTAGCGGTAGTTGACGAACTGCAGCGCGATGCCGAAGTCCTCACCCTTGAGCAGGGAGATGATCGCCTGCAGGTCGTCACGCTTCTTGCTGCTCACGCGCAGCTCCTCGCCCTGGATCTGGGCCTTGACGCCCTTGGGGCCCTCGTCGCGGATCTTCTTCGAGATCTTCTTCGCGTTCTCGGAGCTGATGCCCTGCACGAGGGTGCCGGTCAGCTTGTAGATCTTCCCGGACTGCGCGGGCTCGCCGGCGTCGAACGCCTTGAGCGAGATGTCCCGCCGGATCAGCTTCTCCTTGAACACGTCGAGGGCCGCGACCAGTCGCTCCTCCGTGTCCGCGGTGATGGTGATGGCCTCCTCGCCGGACCAGTCGATGCTCGCACCGGTGTTGCGGAAGTCGAATCGCGTCGACAGCTCCTTTCCGGCCTGGTGCAGCGCGTTGTCAACTTCCTGCCGGTCAACCTTGCTCACCACATCGAAGGACGAATCCGCCACGACAACTCCTAGTTCTCGAACAACCCCCGGACCCGACGCCGGGGCGTGAGAACCCACGATATCCACCCGGTTTGCATTTACCCTCCCCGGTCGTTGTATTCTTCTCAACGCGTCAGGGAAGACCAGCGGGCCGGCAACGGTCAGCAGGTACTACCCTGGATGACACCAGGCAGGTTGCCCGAGCGGCCAATGGGAGCGGACTGTAAATCCGTCGGCTTATGCCTACGTAGGTTCGAATCCTACACCTGCCACACCTGGGTCCCGGTGAGCGCAAGCTCGCCGGGGCTCGGTGGTTAGACAGTTTGAAAATGGCTCCTCACCAGCCGATTTGGTACTCGGAGCCGAGACTGTGTAACCTCTTGGAGGCTTCAACGCACAGACAAAGTGCAGCGAAGCACGCCCCCTTAGCTCAGTCGGCAGAGCGTTTCCATGGTAAGGAAAAGGTCAACGGTTCGATTCCGTTAGGGGGCTCGCTGGATTGGGTGCCTATTAGACTGGCATCGATGCACCGAGGCGGTGTAGCTCAGTTGGTAGAGCAAACGACTCATAATCGTTGTGTCGCCGGTTCAAGTCCGGCCATCGCTACACAAATGACACAAGGCAACACACCCTGATTGATCCCGATCAGATTCACCCGAAAGAAGGCATACCGTGGCCTCGACTGACGTTCGACCCAAGATCACCTTGGCCTGCGACGTATGCAAGCACCGCAACTACATCACGAAGAAGAACCGGCGCAACGATCCGGATCGCCTCGAGATCAAGAAGTTCTGCCCCAACTGCGGAACGCATCAGGCGCATCGCGAATCCAAGTAGTCTTCATCGCGTGCCCCGCAGATTTCATCGCGGGGCACGCGATTTTTTTTGGGGTGTCGACGCAGGCGCGACGGTGACACCGCGACCCGATCCGATTCTGTTGGGGGTCGCCGGTCACCGTCGCGTTCCTGCGTCCAGTGCAGATAGGGTGCTAATTCGGTGAAACTGACTCCTGATCTCGTTGGCCTGCACCACAGGTTCAGCGACTACTACGAGGTCGGCCGCGAGAAGGTCCGCGAGTACGCGCGTGCAGTCAAGAGCGACGACCCGGCGTACCGGGACGAGTCCGCGGCCGCCGAACTCGGCTACGACGGACTGGTCGCGCCGCTGACCTTCATCTCGGTGTTCGGGTTCCTCGCTCAGGAGGAGTTCTTCAAGGCGATGGAGGTCGAGCTCGACCTCAGCCGCATCCTGCACACCGACCAGCGCCTGGTGTTCCACCGTCCGATCAAGGTCGGTGACCGGCTGTACTGCGACGTGTACGTCGACTCGCTCCGCACGATGGGCGGCAGCGACATCATCGTCACCCGCAATGACATCACCGACCAGAACGGTGAACTGGTGCAGACCACGTACACGACCCTGATGGGCCGGCACGTCGAGGAGGGCGAGTGATGGCGGTACGCACGTTCGGCGAGATCGCGGCCGGCGAGGAGTTGCCGGAGAAGTCCGTCAAGCTCACCCGGTCCGACCTGGTGCAGTACGCGGGCGTGTCCGGTGACCCGAACCCGA
This sequence comes from Rhodococcus tukisamuensis NBRC 100609, assembly GCF_001894985.1. Classification (GTDB taxonomy): domain Bacteria; phylum Actinomycetota; class Actinomycetes; order Mycobacteriales; family Mycobacteriaceae; genus Rhodococcus_G; species Rhodococcus_G tukisamuensis. The sequence continues at coordinate 285,982 of NZ_BCXG01000001.1, forward strand.
TCCACTGGGACGACGCCGTCGCACAGGCGGTCGGCCTGCCGACCGCGGTCGCGCACGGCATGCTCACCATGGGCATCGGGGCCGGCTACGTGACCGAGTGGGTCGGCGACCCCGGCGCCGTCGTCGAGTACAACGTGCGCTTCACCAGCCCCGTTTTCGTGCCCAACGACGGCGTTGGCGCGGAGATCCTCCTGACGGGTAAGGTTCGTTCGGTAGATGACGACACGCAGACAGCCGTCATTGCTATCGTGGCTAAGGTAGACGAGAAGAAGATCTTCGGACGGGCCACTGCGACCGTGCGATTTGGCTGAGTATCCAGCCGATTGGGTTGTTCGGCTACCGTGAAGTACACTGAGATTTCTGGGATTACTCAGCACTGCGCGCTGCCCTACGGTGCCGGTTCGGGCCGATGAGGGTGGCGCGCGCGTTGTGTGGTCACAGAGTGGTTGACCGGTTCGGATCGTGACGGCTCGAATGCCGTGACGATGCGAATGCGCCGGCCAACCAAAGGGGCGTAGCTCAACTGGCAGAGCAGCGGTCTCCAAAACCGCAGGTTGCAGGTTCAAGTCCTGTCGCCCCTGCCCTGGATGCCAGCAACTGAGAGGATCTACGGGTGAGCGAAGATCGCGGAAAGGCCGATAGTGCGGCGGGGTCCTCGGACCGCGAAGCCAGTGTCGACGCGAACGCTCACGCACCGGAGACCTCGAAGCCGACTGGCAAGCGTCCGGGACGACGTAGCCGCGCCGCGGGCGCAGCAACGGACACCGTCGCCGTGACGACCGGCTCCGCGGCCGCACACAAGCCCGCCGCGAAGAAGTCGAAGGCTGACGCACCGCGCAAGGAGAATCTCTTCAAGCGCCTGCGTAAGTTCCTGCGCGAGGTCATGTCGGAGCTCCGCAAGGTGATCTGGCCGAACCGCAAGCAGATGATCACCTACACCACGATTGTCCTGGTCTTCGTCTCCTTCATGGTGGCGTATGTCTTCGGATTGGACCTGGCGTTCATCAGGGGCGTCAGGTGGCTGTTCGGCTGACCCCGGACACAGAAATGCAATGAGAGGAAGCGAGTGCGCCAGTGAGCACCCCCGAGAACGACGCAATTGAGGCCGCAGCGCAAGAGCATGTAGCCGATGACGCGGTCGCTGCGGAGTCCGCTGACAGCGCAGTCGCCGACGACCTGGTTGTCGACGAGAACGCTGACGACGTGGTCGTCGACGAGAACGCCGACGACGAGGGCGCTCCCGAGTCCGACGACGCGGCAGCCGACGAGGCCCCCGCGGTCGAGGAGGAGCCCGTCGACCCCGTTGCCGAGATGAAGGCCGCGCTCCGGCGCGCCCCGGGCGACTGGTACGTCATCCACTCCTACGCCGGCTACGAGAACAAGGTCAAGGCCAACCTCGAGACCCGCGTCCAGAACCTCGACGTCGGTGACTACATCTTCCAGGTGGAGGTTCCCACCGAAGAGGTCACCGAGATCAAGAACGGCCAGCGCAAGCAGGTCAACCGCAAGGTCCTGCCGGGCTACATCCTGGTGCGCATGGAGCTGAACGACGAGTCCTGGGGCGCGGTGCGCAACACCCCCGGTGTCACCGGGTTCGTCGGCGCCACCTCGCGGCCCTCGCCGCTGACCATCAACGAGGTCGTCAAGTTCCTGATGCCGCAGCAGGGCGCGAAGAAGCCCGCCGCGGCCGCCGTCGCCGCCGGCGACACCTCCGGTGCCGCTGCCAAGCCGCTCATCGAGGTCGACTTCGAGATCGGCGAGTCGGTCACCGTCATGGACGGCCCGTTCGCCACGCTGCCCGCCTCCATCAGCGAGGTCAACGCGGAGCAGCAGAAGCTCAAGGTCCTGGTTTCGATCTTCGGTCGCGAGACCCCGGTCGAGCTGTCCTTCACCCAGGTCTCGAAGATCTGACGGGTTCGAAGGTCGCGCCCCACACACTTGCACTGCAGCAAGAAACACAACCAGCAAGAAATTAGGAACGAAGATGCCCCCCAAGAAGAAGAAGCTCGCAGGGCTCATCAAGCTCCAGATCCAGGCCGGTCAGGCTAACCCTGCCCCGCCCGTGGGTCCCGCGCTTGGTCAGCACGGCGTGAACATCATGGAGTTCTGCAAGGCCTACAACGCGGCGACCGAGTCGCAGCGCGGCAATGTGATCCCCGTGGAGATCTCCGTCTACGAGGACCGGACCTTCGACTTCAAGTTGAAGACCCCTCCGGCCGCCAAGCTGCTGCTCAAGGCCGCTGGTGTGCAGAAGGGCTCCGGCGAGCCGCACAAGACCAAGGTCGCCACGGTGACCATGGACCAGGTGCGCGAGATCGCGAAGACCAAGGCTGAAGACCTCAACGCGAACGACCTCGACCAGGCCGCGAAGATCATCGCCGGCACCGCCCGCTCCATGGGCATCACGGTCGAAGGTTAAGAACTCCAGCACGCGTGGGAGGGCCTGCCAGGCCCGCTACCACAACTGAACCATTCACCACTGCAGTCGGTCACACACTGTGGTGAGAAGTTAGGACAGAACAAATGGCAAAGCGCAGCAAGGCGTACCTCGCCGCCGCCGAGAAGGTCGACCCGAACAAGCTTTACAGCCCGCTGCAGGCTACGAAGCTTGCGAAGGAGACCTCTTCGTCGAAGATGGACGCGACCGTCGAGGTCGCCGTTCGCCTGGGCGTCGATCCCCGCAAGGCGGACCAGATGGTCCGTGGCACCGTCAACCTCCCGCACGGCACCGGTAAGACCGCCCGTGTGATCGTGTTCGCCGTCGGCGAGAAGGCCGCCGAGGCCGAGGCCGCCGGTGCCGACGCAGTCGGTGCCGAGGACCTGATCGAGCGCATCCAGGGCGGTTGGCTGGACTTCGACGCCGCGATCGCCACCCCCGATCAGATGGCCAAGGTCGGCCGCATCGCCCGCGTCCTCGGACCGCGTGGCCTGATGCCGAACCCGAAGACGGGCACCGTCACGGCCGACGTGACCAAGGCTGTCAACGAGATCAAGGGCGGAAAGATCAACTTCCGCGTCGACAAGCAGGCCAACCTGCACTTCGTGATCGGCAAGGCGTCCTTCGACGACGCCCAGCTGGTGGAGAACTACGGCGCCGCACTGGACGAGATCCTGCGTGCGAAGCCGTCCTCCGCGAAGGGCCGGTACGTCAAGAAGGTCACCGTTTCGACCACCACCGGACCGGGCATCCCGGTGGATCCGAACCGGACCCGCAACCTCCTCGAGGATGCTGCCGAGTAAGTCTCGACATTTCGCCAAGGGCCGGTGGGGTTTCTTCCCACCGGCCCTTCTGGCGTTGTCTGGGCCGTCGGCCACTACCGGCGGTCGGAGCGGCGCGTGTCGTCCCAGCCCGGCACGTCGTCCCAGCCCGGCACCGGCCCGGCCCTTGCGCCGCCGGCGCTTTGTCGCCGCTGATCGTGAGGTGCCTCACATCGGGGCCCGATGGCACCCGGCCGTTTTGGAGTTCGGTTGCGGCGTCGGGTACCGTGACCCGAAGAGTTCGAGAGCTATTTCGAGTTCACCCCAAGAAGTTCTACCCAAGACCGTTGGTCATCGGTGCCGCTCGCGGCATCGGTTGAAGGTTCGGGACATGCCCGACGACCCACGCAGGAGGACGAGGCAGGGGAGTGAGTGTCCGGCGCAAGCCGGTGCGGATCTCCTCGTGTACGCCCCGTGTGCCCTGCACCGGGGCGTTTTGCATGTTGTGGCCACGCCTGCACGGCAGGCGCACCAACACGATGTCACGAGAGGAGGCGAAGTATGGCAAAGCCCGAAAAGGTCACCGCGATCGCGGAGATCGCTGAGCAGTTCAAGGGTTCGACTGCCGCCGTGATCACGGAATACCGTGGTCTGTCGGTGACCAGTCTGACGCAGCTGCGTCGTGCGCTCGGAGCAGGCGCTACCTACTCCGTCGCCAAGAACACCCTGGTCAAGCGTGCCGCCGCTGAGGCGGGCGTCGAGGGCCTTGACGACCTGTTCGTCGGACCGACCGCCATTGCATTCATCAAGGGCGAGCCGGTCGACGCTGCGAAGGCCATTAAGGCCTTCGCGAAGGACAACAAGGCGCTCGTCATCAAGGGCGGCTACATGGACGGCGCTGCGCTGTCCGTGGACGAGGTCAACAGGATCGCGGACCTCGAGTCCCGCGAGATCCTGCTGGCCAAGCTTGCCGGCGCAATGAAGGGCAACTTGGCAAAGGCCGCTGGCCTGTTCAACGCCCCCGCATCGCAGATGGCCCGTCTGGCCGCCGCGCTGCAGGAGAAGAAGGCGGCCGAAGGCGGAGCTGTCGAAGCTCCCGCCGAGGCTGCTGCCGAAAGCTGATCCGCACCCGCGCATCACTGCTGCAAACCCGCCCGGTCGCGGATCAGCGACATGGGACTTACAGGAAGGACCGCCATCATGGCGAAGCTCACCACCGAAGAGTTGCTGGACCAGTTCAAGGAGCTCACCCTCCTCGAGCTCTCTGAGTTCGTGAAGGCGTTCGAGGAGACCTTCGAGGTCACCGCCGCTGCGCCGGTCGCCGTTGCCGTTGCCGGTGCCCCGGCCGCTGGTGGCGCCGACGCCGCTGAGGAGCAGGACGAGTTCGACGTCGTCCTCGAGTCGGCTGGCGACAAGAAGATCCAGGTCATCAAGGTCGTCCGTGAGGTCGTCTCCGGTCTGGGTCTGAAGGAGGCCAAGGACCTCGTCGAGGGCGCGCCGAAGGCCATCCTGGAGAAGGTTGCCAAGGACGCCGCTGAGGCCGCCAAGGAGAAGCTCGAGGCTGCCGGCGCCACCATCACCGTCAAGTAAGACGGTTTTGTAGCGCCTTGGTTCCAAGGCTTTGAAGAGGGCCGTTCCCCGTTCGTCGGGGAGCGGCCCTCTTTTGTCGTCTCAGTTGACGTACCGCCTGTTGACGTGACGTCAACATGGCGCTGTTTCGCCGGCCGGCGCCGCGGGTCTGTCGAAACGACGGTCTTGTGGGGTGACCTTACTCGTGAGTAGTATCGCGAGTCTTGGTTGCCACATCGATGCGATACAGTGACCCAACCCACAATGGGTCCGGTGTGCCGAAATAAGCGTGGAGGTTAGCGGTGGGAGTAGAGGTCTCGGTCGAGGGGCTTACCAAGTCCTTTGGAACTCAGAAGATCTGGCAGGACGTCTCGTTGACGTTGCCGGCCGGTGAGGTCAGCGCGCTGCTGGGTCCCTCAGGTACCGGTAAGTCGGTCTTCCTGAAGTCGCTGATCGGTCTGCTCCGACCGGAAGAGGGCTCGATTGTCATCGACGGCACGGACATCCTCCAGTGCAGTTCGAAGGAGCTCTACGAGATCCGGAAGATGTTCGGCGTCCTGTTCCAGGACGGCGCGCTGTTCGGGTCGATGAACCTGTTCGACAACGTCGCCTTCCCGCTGCGTGAGCACACGAGGAAGTCCGAGTCCGAGATCCGCAAGATCGTCATGGAGAAGCTGGATCTCAACGGCTTGATCGGCGCCGAGACGAAGCTCCCCGGCGAGATCTCCGGTGGTATGCGCAAGCGCGCCGGCCTGGCGAGGGCGTTGGTCCTCGATCCGGAGATCATCCTGGTCGACGAGCCGGACTCCGGCCTGGACCCGGTCCGCACCACCTACCTCTCGCAGCTGTTGATCGACATCAACGCGCAGATCGACGCGACGATTCTGATCGTCACGCACAACATCAACCTGGCCCGGACGGTGCCCGACAACCTCGGCATGCTCTTCCGCAAGCACCTGGTGATGTTCGGCCCCCGCGAGGTGCTGCTGACCAGTGAGGAGCCGGTGGTCAAGCAGTTCCTCAACGGCAGCAAGATCGGCCCCATCGGCATGTCGGAGGAGAAGGACGACGCGCAGATGGCCCAGGAGCAGGCCCTCGTCGACGCCGGCCACCACCACGGCGGCACCGAGGACGTCAGTGGCGTGGTCCGCCAGATGCAGGCGACCCCCGGGCTCCCTGTTCGCCAGGCCGTCGGCCGTCGGCAGGCGCGGGTGCGGGAGATCCTGCACACGCTGCCGCCCGAGGCGCAGCAGGAGATCCTGGTGAGCCTGAACGAGGACCAGACCGTGGTGATGCCCGCGTACGACGGCTACGGTGCGCAGTCGCCGGCCGGGTACAACGGGTAGCACGCATCGATGGGGGGAACCACGAGCCGGCTGCTCGGACCGATCGCAGCCGCGCTGACTCAGGCCGGTCTGATTGTTCAGCTTTTCATCGACGTCGTCCGTAATCTCTTCCGCCGTCCGTTCCAGTTCCGCGAGTTCATCGAGCAGGCCTGGTTCATCGCGAGCGTGACGATCCTGCCGACGGCACTCGTGGCGATCCCGTTCGGCGCGGTGGTCTCGCTGCAGACGGGTTCCCTGATCAAGCAGCTCGGTGCGGAGTCGTTCACCGGTGCGGCCAGCGTGCTGGCGGTGATCCAGCAGGGCAGTCCGATCGTGACCGCACTGCTGATCGCCGGCGCCGCCGGTTCCGCGGTGACGGCCGACCTCGGTTCCCGGACCATTCGGGAGGAGATCGACGCGATGGAGGTGCTGGGCATCAATCCGGTCCAGCGTCTCGTGGTGCCCCGCGTGCTCGCCATGGTGCTGGTCGCGGTGCTGCTCAACGGTCTGGTGTCGGTGGTCGGCATCGCGGGTGGTTACTTCTTCAACGTGATCCTGCAGGGCGGCACGCCCGGCGCGTACCTGGCATCGTTCTCGGCTCTCGCGCAGCTTCCGGACCTGTACATCGCCGAGGCCAAGGCTGCCATCTTCGGTGTGATCGCCGGCATCGTCGCCGCCTACAAGGGGTTGCACCCGAACCCCGGTCCGAAGGGAGTCGGGGAGGCCGTCAACCAGACGGTTGTCATCACCTTCCTGCTGCTCTTCTTTGCCAACCTGATCCTGACCATGGTGTACCTGCAGGTCGTTCCTGCAAAGGGGGGCTGACCCATGACCATCGCGAAGGGCCGTGGTGACCGCACGCTGATGCGCGTGCGCCGGGCCGGGCGCGCGCCGCTCAACGTCCTCGACCGGGCCGGCGACCAGATGTCGTTCTACGGCCGTGCGATCGGCTGGATCCCGAAGACCGCCACGCACTACAGCCGCGAGGTGCTCCGACTTCTCGCCGAGGTGACCTTCGGCAGTGGCGCGTTGGCGGTGATCGGCGGCACCATCGGCGTGATCGTGATGATGTCCGGGTTCACCGGCGTCGTCGTCGGCCTGCAGGGTTACGCCGCGCTGGACCAGTTGGGCAGCTCCGTACTCACCGGCTTCCTGTCCGCGTACGTCAACACCCGCGAGATCGCGCCGATCGTGGCGGCGCTGGCCCTCTCCGCGACGGTCGGTTGTGGGTTCACGGCGCAGCTGGGAGCGATGCGGATCTCGGAGGAGATCGACGCCCTCGAGGTGATGGCGGTGCCCAGCATCCCGTTCCTGGTCACCACCCGGATGATCGCCGGATTCGTCGCGGTGATCCCGCTGTACATCGTCGGCCTGCTGGCGTCGTACTTCGCGTCCCGGCTCATCAGCACGGTCTTCAACGGACAGTCGAGTGGCTCCTACGACCACTACTTCAACCTGTTCCTACCGCCGGTCGACGTGTTGTGGTCGTTCGGCAAGGTGCTGGTCTTCGCCTTCGTGCTGATCATGATCCACTGCTACTACGGCTACAACGCCACCGGCGGGCCGGCCGGCGTGGGCGTGGCAGTGGGCCGCGCCGTCCGTACGGCGCTCGTCACGATCGCGGTGCTCGACTTCTTCCTCAGCCTCGCCATCTGGGGCACGACAACCACAGTGAGGGTTGCGGGATGACCAACGGTGGTTCGGTCGTGCGCCGTCGGGTGCTCGGCCTGGTGTTCTTCCTTGTGCTGGCGCTGTTCGTGGCGTTCACGATCGGGATGTACCAGAAGTCCTTCAAGAAGGTCGTCGAGATCAACCTGGTCACCGACACGGTCGGCAACTCGTTGCCCGACCACGCGGACGTGAAGGTGCGCGGCCTGATCGTCGGCGAGGTGCGGTCCGCGTCGACGGAGAACGGCAAGGTGACCTCGGTCCTCGCGATCGATCCGGACAAGGCCGACCTGATCCCGTCGAACACGACCGCGCGGCTGCTGCCGAAGACGTTGTTCGGCGAGCGGTACGTCGCGCTGATCGTGCCGCCGGGGGACACCGCGCCGCCGATAAGCGAGGGCGACACCCTGCAGCAGGACTCGAGCGGTCACGCGGTCGAGATCGGTGAGCTGCTCGACGGGCTGCTCCCGCTGTTGCAGGCCGTGCCCCCGCAGGACCTGGCGAACACGCTGGGCGCGCTGAATCAGGCGCTCAGTGGTCGCGGCCAGGACATCGGTCTGGGCATCGACCGGCTCGAGGAGATCTTCCGGGGCGTCAACACCGAGCTGCCGAACCTGCAGCAGGGCCTGCGTGGTCTCGCGGACTTCTCGCGGACCTACGCCGAGGCCGCGCCCGAACTGGTCAACGCGCTGGACAGCCTGCGCACCACCGGTGCGACCGTGGTCTCGCAGCAGAACCAGATCCGTGCCCTGATGTCGTCGGTGACGGCGACCGCGGGCAGTACGGCGGACTTCCTGGCCGCCAACCAGGAATCGCTGATCTCGATCGCGGCCGACTCGCGGGAGGCGCTGGAGGTTCTGGCGGACGCCTCGCCGACCTTCGGCTGCATGTTCTCGCAGTTCGTCCCGATCGTGCAGAGCGCGACCGCGATCCTCGGTCTCAACGAGGACGGCAGCCTGCAGGACCATCCCGGTGCCCGCGCGGCGACCGTGTTCGTGAACCCGAAGGGCCGGTACCTGCCCAACCAGGACGAGCCACGGCTGTTCGAGGAGCGCGGCCCCAAGTGCTATACCCCCGCCGCGCCGGGGGAGAAGTTCGGGCAGTACCCGGGCGGGTCGTTCAACGACGGCTCGTACCAGGTGCCCTCGCGCAACCCCGGACCGCAGAACGTGCCCGACATGCCGGCCGCGCAGTACTCGGTGGTGCCCACCGCGGGCGGCGCGCCGACCCCGGTCAGTTACACCGGCTCCGCGCTGGAACAGGACACGCTGGCCGTCATCTACGGCGAGGGCACCGGAACGTTGCCGGAGGACGTGCCCGGCTGGACGACACTGCTGGGCGCACCGGCACTGAGGGGGACGGAGGTGAGCGTCCGATGAGAGGGCTCGCAGCGCCATTGACCAAGCTCATCGTGTTCGCCGTCGTCACGGTGATCGCGACCGCCATGTTGGCCTTCACCATCGCGAATACCAGCGGTGGCGGCGGTACCAAGTTCAACGCGATCTTCAGCGACGTCGCCTCGCTCAACAAGGGTGACGAGGTGCGGATCGCGGGTGTCCGCGTCGGTCAGGTCGACAAGATCGCCATCGTCAACGAACGCGAGGCCGAGGTCCAGTTCTCGTTGACCGACCGTGACTGGCTGCCCGCCGGGTCCACGGCGACCATCCGCTACCGGAATCTGGTGGGACAGCGCTACATCGCGCTGGAACAGGGCCAGGGGCAGCAGGGGATGAAGCTGACCGCGGGCGAGACCATCCCGCTGGACCACACCAATCCGGCCGTCAACCTGACCACGCTGTTCAACGGCTTCCGTCCGCTGTTCCAGACGCTCAGCGCCGACGACGTGAACAAGCTGTCGTACCAGATCATCCAGGTGTTCCAGGGCGAGAGCGGCACGATCACGGAGCTGGTGCGCAACACCGCCTCGCTGACCAACACCATCGCCGACAAGGACCGGGTGATCGGCGACGTGATCAACAACCTCAACGTCGTGCTCGAGACAGTGAACGAGCACGACGACGAGTTGGGCTCGCTGATCACCAACACCGAGAAGCTCGTCACCGGTCTCGCCAACGAGCGGGAGGTGGTCGGCGGCGCGGTGACGTCGCTGGCCGGCCTCGCCGACGCGACCGCCGACGTGCTCGAGCCGACCCGCCCGTCCATCCAGGGTTCGGTGTCCGCACTGAACACCCTGACGGGCACGTTGAACGCGCAGAGCGACAAGCTGGACAAGATCTTCACGACCCTGCCGGTCAAGTTGGACAAGCTGATCCGGATCGCCAGCTTCGGCTCGTGGTTCCAGTTCTACCTCTGCGGCCTCGACGTGGTCGCCGGCCCGGGTGAGTCGAACTACCTGAACCTGCCGACCGGTTTGCCGACGGTGAACCAGCCCCTGTACACCAACGCCGCGGCGCGGTGCAGCGCAGACGGGAGTGGACAGTGAAGCAACGTCGCAGTCCCGCCACCATCGGGGCGCTGGGCATCGTCGTGGTGCTGCTCGCCACCATGTCCGCCTTCTTCCTCGACGACCTGCCGTTGATCGGCGCCGGCGCCACCTACCGGGCCGAGTTCACGGAGGCCGCGGGCCTCAAGCCGAACAACGAGGTGCGCATCGCCGGTGTCAAGGTAGGCAAGGTCACGGACGTCTCGCTCGAGGGGGACCGGGTCGAGGTCGCCTTCAAGGTCAAGGACGCCTGGGTCGGTGACCAGACCACGGCATCGATCCAGATCAAGACGATCCTGGGTCAGAAGTACCTGGCGCTGGACCCGCGCGGGTCGTCCACGCTGCGCGCGAGCGACACGATCCCGTTGGAGCGCACCGCCTCCCCGTACGACGTTCTCGACGCGTTCTCCAGCGCGGCGACCACGCTCGGGGAGATCGACACGCCGAAACTCGCCGAGGGCATGCAGACGCTCGCCGACGCCTTCGCCGGCACCCCGGCGGACGTGCGGGCCTCGCTCGACGGCGTCACCCGGTTGTCGAGGACCATCGAGAGCCGGGACAAGGAGTTGAACAAGTTGTTCGGGGCCACCGCGCAGACCACCAAGGTGCTGGCCGACCGGAACGCCGAGTTCACCAGGCTGATCGGCAGCGCGGGACTGCTGCTCGAGGAGCTCAACAGCCGCCAGCAGTCGATTCAGACCCTGCTGGACGGCACCAAGCGACTCTCCGCGCAGTTGACCGGCCTGGTCAAGGACAACGAGGAGCAGATCGGCCCGGCCCTGGAACAGTTGCGCGGGGTGGTGCAGATCCTGCAGGACAACAACGACAATCTCGACCGCTCGATCAAGCTGTACGCGCCGTTCACCCGCTTGTACGCGAACATCGTCGGCAACGGCCGATGGTTCGACCAGGTGGTCGTCAACCTGACACCGCCGGGCCTCCCGCTCATCCCGGGATACCGCGAGCCGTTGCGCACTCTGGGGGGTAACTGATGACCGGGGTGAGTTCGGGCAAGCGGCAGCAGTTCAGCCGGAACCAGGTCGTGGTCACGTCACTCGTGCTGGTCGGCGCGCTGATCCTCGGTTTCGGCGGGTGGTGGCTGCTCACCCGCGCCGGCACCACGAAGATCACCGCGTACTTCGACAAGTCCGTCGGCATCTACTCCGGCTCGGACGTGCGGGTGCTCGGTGTGAAGGTCGGGTCGGTCAGCTCGGTGGAGCCGCTCGGCGACCAGGTCCGGGTCGAGATGCGCGTCGACCGTGGCGTGGAGATCCCGGCCGAGGCCAAGGCAGCGCAGGTGACGCCGTCGGTGGTCTCCGACCGGTACATCCAGCTGGCGCCCGCGTACACCGGTGGTGAGGTGATGGCGTCCGGCGCGACGATCCCACGCGAGCGCACCGCGACCCCCGTCGAGGTGGACCAGTTGTACGCGAGCATCGAGGGGCTGTCCGAGGCGCTGGGGCCGAACGGCGCGAACAAGGACGGTGCGCTCTCGAACCTGGTGGACACCGCCTCGAAGAACCTCGACGGCAACGGCGAGGCGCTCGGCGAGACGATCACCGAGCTGTCGAAGGCCACTGCCACCCTCAACTACTACCGCGGCGACCTGTTCGACACGGTGCGGAACCTGCAGACCTTCGTCAGCGCGCTGGCGGCGAACGACGCGCAGGTGCGCCAGTTCAACACCCAGCTCGCGGACCTCAGCGGCTTCCTCGCGGGGGAGCGGCAGAGCCTCGGTGAGGCGCTCAACCAACTGTCGTTCGCGCTCGGCGACGTCGCGACGTTCGTCCAGGACAACAAGGACCTGGTCGCGAGCAACGCGGAGGGCCTCGTCCAGGTGACCCAGACGCTGGCCGACAACCGTCAGGACCTGGTGGACGCGTTGACCACGCTGCCGTTGGCCCTGAGCAACGTCGTGAACTCGTACGACGCGGAGTCCGGCACCCTGGCCTCACGGGTCAACCTGCCCGAGACCCAGGACCCGTTCGGTGCCGTGTGCAAGCTGATGGACCTGGGCAAGCTGATGCCCGGCGACCCGAACTTCGACGCGCTGGGGCGGCAGATGCGCCCGCTCCTGGACAACTGCGCGGCGATCATGGGCCAGGTGACAGCGGGCGTGAAGACGCCGACGCTGAACCTGCCCTTCGGCATCCTCAGCGGCGACAACCTGCAGCGGCCGTCGGTTCCCGGCACCCAGCCCGGTGTCATCTCGCCGCGGTTGGGCAACTCGCAGGCCCCCGGCATCAGCGACCAGAACATTCCCCGAGGTGGGCAGTGATGCGGGGCAGCGCAGTGAAGAGGGGGTGGGCGGTGAAGCGCACTGTCGCGATCGGTTCCGGGGCCTGTGCGATCGCGTTGGTCGTCTCGGGCTGCGGTCAGGGCATCTACAGCGTGCCGCTGCCCGGTGGCGCCGACGTCGGCAGCAACCCGATGCACCTGAACGTTGAGTTCGACGACGTGCTGGACCTGGTGCCGCAGTCCACCGTGAAGGTGGACGGCGTCCCGGTCGGCCGCGTCCAGGAGATCACCGTGCCGAACGACGGTTGGACCGCGACCGTGCGGACCGTGCTGGACTCCTCGGTGAACCTGCCCGCGAACGCGGTGGCCTCGGTGCAGCAGACCAGCCTGCTGGGTGAGAAGTTCATCGAGCTGAAGGCGCCGGCGGACAACCCGTCCGTCGCCCGGCTCGAGGACGGCGCGACGATCCCGGTGGATCGGACCCGGCACGCGACCGACATCGAGCAGGTGCTCGGTGCGCTGTCGCTGCTGCTCAACGGCGGCGGCGTAGCCCAACTCCAGCCGATCATCCACGAGCTGACCACGGCCCTGGACGGCCGGGAGGCCAAGGCGCGGGGCCTGCTCGAGCAGGCGAACACGCTGATCGACGGGCTGAACCAGCAGCGCGACGACATCACCCGGGCGCTCGACGGCCTCGACACCCTCAACGGTCGGGTGGCCGCGCAGACCGGTCAGATCGACAAGATCCTCGCGGAGATCCCGCCCGCAGTTCAGGTGCTGGCGGACCAGCAGCCGCAGTTCGTGCAGATGCTCGGCCAGCTGGACCGGCTGGGCGCGGTCGGCACGGACGTGCTCACCCAGTCCAAGGACAACCTGATCGCCGACCTGCGCGCGCTGCGTCCCACCCTGCAGGCCCTCGCCGACTCAGGGGACGACCTGGTGACCGTGCTGCCGCTGATCCCGACCTTCCCGTTCCCGGACGGGGCGGAGAAGGTCATCCACGGCAACTCGCTGAATCTGTTCCTGTCAATCGACATGCGGTTGGGCCAGCAGTTCGAGGCCCTCGGTGTCGGGATGCCGGATCCGGTGTACATCGCGCCGAAGCCGGGCTACGGCGGCTACGTGCCGACGGTCGATCCGTCGAACCCGTACTACAACGGGAACGGCCCGCGCCCGGGATGGCCGACGGTCTCGGTGCTGCCGCTGCCGCCGATCGTGCCCGCGCCGGCTCCGCCGCCGGGTGCGCCGGTCGCGCCGGGCACCGAACCGGTGGCCGGCAAGAAGGACGCGCCGCAGAACCCGTTGAGCGGGCTGCTCGAGAAGTTTGGGGTGGGTGGCCGATGAGATCGAAGTTGGTGCGCTTTCAGCTGGTGGCGTTCGTCCTCGTCGCGATCGTCGGTCTGCTGTACGTCGGCGCCAAGTACGTGCGGTTGGACAACCTGCTCGGCTTCGGTCAGTACACGGTGAAGGCCGACTTCGCCGACTCCGGCGGGATCTTCACCAACGCCGAGGTCACCTACCGGGGAGTCCCGGTTGGCACGGTCGGCGACCTGCACCTGACCGACGACGGCGTACTGGTGGACCTCGAGCTCAACGACGGCGCCCCGCAGGTGCCCTCCTCGGCGCGCGCGGTGGTGGCGAACCGTTCCGCGATCGGTGAGCAGTACGTGGACCTGCAGCCGAGCAGCGACCAGGGCCCGTTCCTCGAGGACGGATCGCTGATCGCCCGCCAGGACACCGCCGTCCCGGTACCGGTCGAGGACTTGCTCGCGAGCACCAACGCCCTGGTCCGGTCGGTGCCGTTGGACGCGCTGAACACGACGGTCACCGAGCTGGGCAAGGCGTTCGACGGCCGGGGCGACGACCTGCAGGTGCTGGTCGATTCCGTGAACTCGTTCACCGAGACGGGCCTGGAGAACCTGCCGCAGACGCTGCAACTGATCCGGGACAGCCGGACCGTGCTGGACACCCAGTCCGCGCAGTCCTCCTCGATCCGGCAGTTCAGCGCCGACGTGGACCTGATCTCGCAGCAGCTCCGGTCCAGCGACCCCGACATCCGGCGGCTGATCGAGACCGGCACCGCGGCCAGCACCGAGGTGGGCTCGCTGGTCGACATGGCGGGCCCCGCGCTCACCACGGACCTGACCAACCTGGCGCAGGTCTCGGCGGCACTCGGCCCGCGCACCCTGGCGCTGGACATCCTGCTCAAGTTCCTGCCCGGGCTCGCGGCCGGTGCGAGTACCGCCGCACCCGGCGACGGCACCCTGCACCAGGGCCTGCTGCTGGAGACGAACAACCCGCCGCCGTGCACCCAGGGTTACGAGGGCACCTACGAGATCCTGGCGCAGATGAAGCGGGACAACCCGAACTTCGACCCGACCCGGGACGAGTTCCCGTTGAACACGAAGGCCAACTGCACCACCCCGCTCGGTAGCGTGTCGGGTGTCCGCAGCGCCAACAGGATGGCGTACGCGGATCCGGCCGATCCCCAGCCGTGGGACAACAAGCCGAAGGTGGACCCCGACAGGCTCAACCTCAACCCGATTGCCACGCAGTTGGCGCCGCTGCTCGGCATCACGCCCAAGTAGTGGCCGTCGTCACAGGGCAGGGACCAGAAGTTACTAGGCAGTAGGGTAGAAGAGTGATGCGTAGCACGAAACTGCAGAAGCCCGCGTTGGCGGCGGTGAGTGTGCTCGCGCTCGTCGCCCTCGGATTCGCGGTCTGGTTCGGTTACGGATGGGGCCGCGCCCTGTTCGTCGACCGGCCGGCCGCGGCCGCCCGGGACGACGCGCTGACGGGGGCTCGTCAGGCCGCGATCAACCTCAACACGGTGGACTCGGCGAACCTGGACGAGACCTTCGCGAACATGGCGTCCTCGATCACCGGCGACGAGCTGACCAACTCGCTCAACGACACCAAGGGCCAGATGGCCGACCAGGTGAAGCAGACGGGCGCGAAGAGTGAGGCGGCCGTCATCGACGCCGCGCTCACCGAGTTCAGTCGGGACGAGGGTACCGCCACCTCGCTGGTGGTGCTCTCGACCACCACGACGTGGCCGGACCGGCCGGCCAGCAAGGTCAAGGTCACCATGCGGCTGGGGATGACGGACGTCGACGGCGTGTGGAAGGCCGAGAAGGTGGAGAACGTCGGGGCGCCCATCGCCATGGACCCGGGCACGCCGCCCGCCGTGGCCCCCGTGCCGGCCGCGCCCGAGGCAAACTCCGGCGGCCAGTAGGCGCTCGAGCCCTCCCGTCGAAGATCTAGGCCGTCGAAGATCCAAGGAGTATCGAAAGTGCCGCCAACTCGTCGCATGAGCAACACGCCGCAGCCGCGCGGCCGCAGGCCCAAGGTGGCCGGGACCGGAAAGGCGCCCGGACGCCCGACCTCGCCGGTCGAGGGCATGGCGGCGGTACCGGTCGAGGACACGGCGGTGGCGCCGGTCGAGAACACCGCGCCGGCGCAGGTCGAGGGTCCCGCCGCGGAGTCGGTCGCGGTGGCTGCGGCCAAGCCGGTAGCGACCCCCCAGGTTCCCGAGGTTCCCGAGAGCGAGCCTGTCGAGAACCCCACTCCGGCCGGGGCGGCAAGTTCGGACGTCGAGGTCGACGACGCCGACGGGGCCGCCGAGGCGGCCGCCGCCGGCGCCGATGCGCCCGACGAGAGCGTGTCGGCGGGCGACACGGACGCCGCGCGGGCGGGTTGGCGCCGTGTCGCAGTGGTGGGGGTGGTGGCACTGGTGCTGGCGGGGTTCGCGATCGTCGCGGCCGTCAAGCCGGGCGCAGGCGTCGCAAACCAGGCGTGGGTGGACACCGCCGCGACCTCGCGGGTGACCGCGGACGCCCGGCATGCCATCGAGACCCTCTACACCTACAAGTTCGACACCGTGGACCAGGACTTCGACAACGCCCGCGCGGTCCTCGCCGACAACATGCGGACCGAGTTCGACAAGACCGCGCAGGTCACCCGCGACGCCGTCGTGCAGACGAAAACGGCGACATCGGCGCAGGTCAGCGACATCGGCGTCAAGATTCTCTCGGACGAGAACGCCGAGCTCGTCGGCAGCATGACCGTCAGTGCCACCAACGACGGTGCGGCGCAGGGAAGTGCGCAGGGGCCGCTGTCGGTGACCATGACGAAGGTCGACGGCACCTGGCTGCTCGCGGACATCCGCGACCGCTGAACGCGCCCGACGGCCTGCCTTGCGGGGCGGTTCCGCGATGAATCGCCGCGTCAAGCCTTGACGCGGAGGGGATCAGGCGTCAGTCTATTGGTCGAGACATGCGAGAGATCGCGGTTCGTGCAGGTTCGCGCCGGCGCAAATGGAGGCACCGGGCGCGCGAAGGTTGTGCGGACGACGCGCTCGGATGTTAGTTTCGATCCTTACGCCGGTTGTATTCTGGGCGTTCTTCGGGTACCTTTGGACGTTGCGCTGGCTGCCTCCTGTCCACCCTCTCGGCCGTACTGCTTGTGAAGCGTTTGCTTCCTGCATGGTTGTGGGCTTCGTTCGGGTTGTGACCAGCGAATTCGCCCCACAGAAGAAGCAGATACAGCGGCGGTCGCGACAGCACGAGCGGCCCGCGTGAGGTGCTGGAAGGACGCATCTTGGCAGTCTCTAGCCAGACCAAGGCAGGAATCCCCGGAGCCCCGAAGAGGGTCTCGTTCGCGAAAATTCGCGAACCTCTCGACGTTCCTGGGCTACTTGATCTACAGACGGATTCCTTTGAGTGGTTGATCGGTACGCCGGCCTCCCGTGCCCGGGCCGAGGCCCGCGGCGATGGCGGCACCACCGGCGGTCTGGAGGACATCCTCACTGAGCTGTCCCCGATCGAGGACTTCTCGGGTTCGATGTCCCTGTCCTTCTCCGACCCACGCTTCGACGAGGTCAAGGCCTCGACCGATGAGTGCAAAGACAAGGACATGACCTACGCGGCGCCGTTGTTCGTCACCGCGGAGTTCATCAACAACAACACCGGCGAGATCAAGAGCCAGACGGTCTTCATGGGTGACTTCCCGATGATGACCGACAAGGGCACCTTCATCATCAACGGCACCGAGCGCGTCGTCGTGTCGCAGCTGGTGCGTTCGCCCGGCGTCTACTTCGACCACAGTGTCGACAAGGGCACCGAGAAGGACCTGCACAGCGTCAAGGTCATCCCGGGCCGCGGCGCGTGGCTCGAGTTCGACGTCGACAAGCGCGACACCGTCGGTGTCCGCATCGACCGCAAGCGTCGCCAGCCGGTCACCGTCCTGCTCAAGGCCCTCGGCTGGACCACCGAGCAGATCACCGAGCGCTTCGGCTTCTCGGAGATCCTGATGGCCACCCTGGAGAAGGACAACACCGCCGGCTCCGACGAGGCGCTGCTCGACATCTACCGCAAGCTGCGCCCGGGCGAGCCGCCGACCAAGGAGTCCGCGCAGACCCTGCTGGAGAACCTGTTCTTCAAGGAGAAGCGCTACGACCTCGCCCGCGTGGGTCGTTACAAGATCAACAAGAAGCTGGGCCTGAACCATGGCCTGCCGATCACCGCGTCGACCCTCACCGAGGAAGACATCGTCGCGACGATCGAGTACCTGGTGCGCCTGCACGCCGGTGACACGTCGATGACCGCCCCCGGCGGCGTCGAGGTGCCCGTCGAGGTCGACGACATCGACCACTTCGGCAACCGTCGCCTGCGTACCGTCGGCGAGCTCATCCAGAACCAGATCCGGGTGGGCCTGTCCCGCATGGAGCGCGTCGTGCGCGAGCGGATGACGACCCAGGACGTCGAGGCGATCACGCCGCAGACCCTGATCAACATCCGTCCCGTCGTGGCCGCGATCAAGGAGTTCTTCGGAACCTCCCAGCTCTCGCAGTTCATGGACCAGAACAACCCGCTCTCGGGCCTGACCCACAAGCGTCGTCTGTCGGCGCTGGGCCCCGGTGGTCTGTCCCGTGAGCGTGCCGGCCTCGAGGTGCGAGACGTGCACCCGTCGCACTACGGCCGCATGTGCCCGATCGAGACCCCTGAGGGCCCGAACATCGGCCTGATCGGTTCGCTGTCGGTGTACGCACGGGTCAACCCGTTCGGCTTCATCGAGACCCCGTACCGCAAGGTCGTCGACGGCCAGGTCACCGACGAGGTGGACTACCTGACCGCCGACGAGGAGGACCGCCACGTCGTGGCGCAGGCCAACTCGCCGGTCGACAAGGACGGCTACTTCACCGACGACCGCGTCACCGTCCGCCGTAAGGGCGGCGAGGTGGAGTTCGTCTCCTCGACGGACGTCGACTACATGGACGTCTCGCCGCGGCAGATGGTCTCCGTCGCGACCGCGATGATCCCGTTCCTCGAGCACGACGACGCCAACCGTGCCCTGATGGGCGCGAACATGCAGCGCCAGGCCGTGCCGCTGGTCCGTTCCGAGTCGCCGCTGGTCGGCACCGGCATGGAGCTGCGCGCCGCGGTCGACGCCGGCGACGTCGTAGTCACCGAGAAGACCGGTGTCATCGAGGAGGTCTCGGCCGACTACGTCACCGTGATGGCGGACGACGGCACCCGCCGGACCTACCAGATGCGCAAGTTCGCGCGCTCGAACCAGGGCACCTGCGCCAACCAGCGTCCGATCGTGGACGAGGGCGACCGCGTGGAGGCCGGACAGGTCCTCGCCGACGGCCCCTGCACCGAGAACGGTGAGATGGCGCTGGGCAAGAACCTGCTCGTCGCGATCATGCCGTGGGAGGGCCACAACTACGAGGACGCGATCATCCTGTCGCAGCGCCTCGTGGAGGAGGACGTCCTCACCTCGATCCACATCGAGGAGCACGAGATCGATGCCCGCGACACCAAGCTCGGTGCCGAGGAGATCACTCGCGACATCCCGAACGTCTCGGACGAGGTCCTCGCGGACCTCGACGAGCGCGGCATCATCCGGATCGGTGCCGAGGTTCGTGACGGCGACGTGCTGGTCGGAAAGGTCACGCCGAAGGGCGAGACCGAGCTGACCCCGGAGGAGCGCCTGCTGCGCGCGATCTTCGGCGAGAAGGCCCGCGAGGTCCGCGACACGTCGCTCAAGGTTCCGCACGGCGAGTCCGGCAAGGTCATCGGCATCCGCGTGTTCTCTCGCGACGACGACGACGACCTGCCCCCCGGCGTCAACGAGCTGGTCCGCGTGTACGTGGCGCAGAAGCGCAAGATCCAGGACGGCGACAAGCTCGCCGGCCGGCACGGGAACAAGGGCGTCATCGGCAAGATCCTCCCGCAGGAGGACATGCCGTTCCTGCCCGACGGCACCCCGGTCGACATCATCCTGAACACGCACGGTGTCCCGCGTCGTATGAACATCGGTCAGGTTCTGGAGACCCACCTCGGGTGGATCGGCAAGACCGGCTGGAACATCCAGATCGCGGCTGACGGCACCCGTCCGGACTGGGCCGCGACCCTGCCGGAAGAGATGCTCTCCGCCCCGGCCGACTCGAACATCGCCACCCCGGTGTTCGACGGTGCCAAGGAAGACGAGCTGACCGGTCTGCTGGGCGCGACCCTGCCGAACCGCGACGGCGAGCAGATGGTGGGCCCCGACGGAAAGGCCACCCTGTTCGACGGCCGCTCCGGCGAGCCGTTCCCGTACCCGGTCTCGGTCGGCTACATGTACATCATCAAGCTGCATCACCTGGTCGACGACAAGATCCACGCCCGTTCGACCGGTCCGTACTCGATGATCACCCAGCAGCCGCTCGGCGGTAAGGCCCAGTTCGGTGGCCAGCGCTTCGGTGAGATGGAGTGCTGGGCGATGCAGGCCTACGGCGCGGCATACACGCTGCAGGAACTGCTCACCATCAAGTCTGACGACGTGGTGGGTCGAGTCAAGGTGTACGAGGCCATCGTCAAGGGCGAGAACATCCCCGAGCCGGGCATCCCCGAGTCGTTCAAGGTGCTCCTCAAGGAGCTCCAGTCGCTCTGCCTCAACGTGGAGGTGCTGTCCTCGGACGGCGCTGCCATCGAGATGCGCGACGGCGACGACGAGGACCTGGAGCGGGCGGCGGCGAACCTGGGCATCAACCTGTCCAGGAACGAAGCCGCGACGGTCGACGACCTCGCGAACTAGGAGCCGACCCGGAGGAGGTGCACCGCAGCGGTCACGTACCGCGGTGCCCTCCTCCGGGGCCCGGCAGCGATAGCGACAACTAGCAGCGACAAACCCGAACAGGGGAAAGGAAGTTACGTGCTCGACGTCAACTTCTTCGATGAACTCCGCATCGGCCTGGCCACCGCTGAGGACATCCGTCAGTGGTCCTACGGCGAGGTCAAGAAGCCGGAGACCATCAACTACCGCACGCTCAAGCCCGAGAAGGACGGCCTCTTCTGCGAGAAGATCTTCGGCCCCACCCGGGACTGGGAGTGCTACTGCGGTAAGTACAAGCGCGTCCGTTTCAAGGGCATCATCTGTGAGCGCTGCGGCGTCGAGGTGACCCGTGCCAAGGTGCGCCGTGAGCGCATGGGCCACATCGAGCTCGCCGCTCCGGTGACCCACATCTGGTACTTCAAGGGCGTGCCGAGCCGCCTCGGCTACCTGCTGGACCTGGCGCCGAAGGATCTCGAGAAGATCATCTACTTCGCCGCCTACGTCATCGTCGCGGTCGACGAGGAGCTCCGCCACAACGAGCTGTCCACGCTCGAGGCGGAGATGGAGGTCGAGAAGAAGTCGGTCGCCGACCAGCGCGACGCCGACCTCGAGGCTCGTGCCCAGAAGCTCGAGGCGGACATCGCCGAGCTCGAGGCCGAGGGTGCCAAGTCCGACGTGCGCCGCAAGGTCAAGGACGGCGGCGAGCGCGAGATGCGTCAGCTCCGTGACCGTGCCCAGCGCGAGCTGGACCGTCTCGACGAGATCTGGTCGACCTTCACCAAGCTGAGCGTCAAGCAGCTCATCGTGGACGAGGGCCTGTACCGCGAGCTCGTCGACCGTTACGGCGAGTACTTCACCGGTGCGATGGGCGCGGAGTCCATCCAGATCCTCATGCGCAACTTCGACATCCACGCCGAGGCGGAGATCCTCCGGGAGACCATCCGCAGCGGCAAGGGCCAGAAGAAGCTGCGTGCGCTCAAGCGGCTCAAGGTCGTCGCGGCATTCCAGATGTCCGGCAACTCGCCGATGGGCATGGTCCTCGACGCCGTGCCGGTGATCCCGCCGGAGCTGCGTCCGATGGTTCAGCTCGACGGTGGCCGTTTCGCCACCTCCGACCTGAACGACCTGTACCGCCGCGTGATCAACCGCAACAACCGCCTCAAGCGACTGATCGACCTCGGTGCCCCCGAGATCATCGTCAACAACGAGAAGCGGATGCTGCAGGAGTCCGTGGACGCCCTGTTCGACAACGGCCGTCGTGGCCGGCCGGTCACCGGTCCGGGCAACCGTCCGCTGAAGTCCCTGAGCGACCTGCTCAAGGGCAAGCAGGGTCGATTCCGTCAGAACCTCCTCGGCAAGCGAGTCGACTACTCGGGCCGTTCGGTCATCGTCGTCGGCCCGCAGCTCAAGCTGCACCAGTGCGGTCTGCCGAAGCTGATGGCGCTCGAGCTGTTCAAGCCGTTCGTGATGAAGCGCCTGGTCGATCTCAACCACGCGCAGAACATCAAGTCGGCCAAGCGGATGGTCGAGCGTCAGCGCGCCCAGGTGTGGGACGTCCTCGAAGAGGTCATCGCCGAGCACCCCGTGCTGCTCAACCGTGCGCCCACCCTGCACCGCCTGGGCATCCAGGCCTTCGAGCCGCAGCTGGTCGAGGGCAAGGCCATTCAGCTCCACCCGCTGGTGTGTGAGGCCTTCAACGCCGACTTCGACGGTGATCAGATGGCAGTGCACCTGCCGCTGTCCGCCGAGGCGCAGGCCGAGGCCCGCATCCTGATGCTGTCCTCGAACAACATCCTGTCTCCCGCGTCGGGCCGCCCGTTGGCCATGCCGCGTCTGGACATGGTGACCGGGCTCTACCACCTGACCCGTCTGGACGAGGGCGTGGAGGGCGAGCTCGTCGAGGCCGGCACGGACCGCCCCGAGGTCGGCGCGTACTCCTCGCCCGCCGAGGCGCAGATGGCCGTCGATCGTGGCGCGCTCAAGGTGCAGGCGAAGATCAAGGTGCGCCTGACCCAGCAGCGTCCGCCGCGCGACCTCGAGGACCAGCTGTTCCCCGAGGGCTGGAACTACGGTGAGGGCTGGGTCGCCGAGACCACCCTCGGCCGGGTGCTCTTCAACGAACTGCTCCCCGCGGACTACCCGTTCGTCAACGAGCAGATGCCGAAGAAGCGTCAGGCGACGATCATCAACGATCTCGCCGAGCGCTACCCGATGATCGTGGTCGCGCAGACCGTGGACAAGCTCAAGGACGCCGGTTTCTACTGGGCGACCCGTTCGGGCGTCACGGTGTCGATCTCCGACGTGCTCGTGCCGCCGAACAAGGCGGAGATCATGGACGCGTTCGAGGCGCAGGCCGACCAGATCGAGAAGAAGTACCAGCGCGGTGCCCTCAACCACACCGAGCGCAACAGCGCCCTGGTGAAGATCTGGTCCGAGGCCACCGACGAGGTCGGTAAGGCCATGGAGGCCCACTTCCCCGACGACAACCCGATCCCGATGATCGTGAAGTCCGGCGCCGCCGGCAACATGACTCAGGTTCGCTCGCTCGCCGGCATGAAGGGTCTGGTGACGAACCCGAAGGGTGAGTTCATCCCGCGGCCGATCAAGTCTTCCTTCAAGGAAGGCCTGACCGTTCTCGAGTACTTCATCAACACGCACGGTGCCCGTAAGGGTCTGGCCGACACCGCCCTGCGTACCGCCGACTCGGGTTACCTGACCCGTCGTCTGGTGGACGTCTCGCAGGACGTCATCGTTCGCGAGACCGACTGTGGCACCGAGCGCGGCATCGTCACCACCATCGCGGAGAAGCAGCCCGACGGCACGCTGATCCGGGACGCGCACGTGGAGACCAGCACCTACGCCCGCACGCTGGCCGCGGACGCGGTCGACGCCAACGGCACGGTCATCGTCGAGCGTGGACACGACCTGGGCGACCCGGCCATCGACGCGCTGCTGGCGGCCGGCATCACCGAGGTCAAGGTGCGCTCCGTGCTCACCTGCACCACCGGCACCGGCGTCTGCGCCACCTGCTACGGCCGCTCCATGGCGACCGGCAAGCTGGTGGACATCGGCGAGGCCGTGGGCATCGTCGCGGCCCAGTCCATCGGTGAGCCCGGTACCCAGCTGACCATGCGTACCTTCCACCAGGGTGGTGTCGCCGGAGACGACATCACCGGTGGTCTGCCGCGTGTCCAGGAGCTGTTCGAGGCCCGCGTCCCCAAGGGCAAAGCCCCGATCGCGGACGTCACCGGCCGGGTGCAGCTCGAGGACGGCGACCGCTTCTACAAGATCACCATCGTCCCGGACGACGGCGGCGAAGAGGTCGTGTACGACAAGCTCTCGAAGCGTCAGCGTCTGCGTGTGTTCAAGCACGAGGACGGCTCCGAGCGCCTGCTGGCCGACGGTGACCACGTCGAGGTCGGACAGCAGCTCATGGAGGGTGCAGCCGACCCGCACGAGGTGCTGCGAGTGATGGGCCCGCGCCAGGTGCAGATCCACCTGGTCAACGAGGTTCAGGAGGTGTACCGGAGCCAGGGTGTGTCGATCCACGACAAGCACATCGAGGTGATCGTGCGCCAGATGCTGCGTCGCGTGACGATCATCGACTCCGGCGCCACCGAGTTCCTGCCCGGTTCGCTCACCGAGCGGGCCGAGTTCGAGGCGTCCAACCGTCGCGTCGTCGCCGAGGGTGGTGAGCCCGCAGCCGGTCGTCCGGTGCTCATGGGTATCACCAAGGCCTCGCTGGCGACCGACTCGTGGCTGTCGGCGGCGTCGTTCCAGGAGACCACTCGTGTGCTGACCGATGCGGCGATCAACTGCCGCTCGGACAAGCTGATCGGTCTCAAGGAGAACGTGATCATCGGAAAGCTGATCCCGGCCGGAACCGGCATCAACCGGTACCGGAACATCCAGGTGCAGCCGACCGAGGAGGCGCGCGCCGCGGCGTACGCCGTGCCGTCCTACGACGACCAGTACTACAGCCCGGAAGGCTTCGGCACCGGGACTGGAGCTGCGGTCCCGCTGGACGACTACGGCTTCAGCAACGACTACCGCTAGTCGGGTAGTCGCATCGGCAACGACTACCGCCAGGTAGCCGGGTCCACCGGAACGGCCCCCACGCCCTGCACTGGGTGGGGGGGCCGTTCCGCGTCTACCGTGGGGGACGAACCGGACACACAGCGCCGGCGCTGCAACAACACACCCCCGGAGGCGGAAATGGCTGGCAAGGGAATCGATCGGACCAAGGCACAGACAGCACTCGAGGTGGTCCGCGAGAGCCCGGCCATCACGGCGATCGTGGTGGCGCCCGCGGTCGTGGTGTTCGGTCTGCTGTGGTGGTTGACCGGGTTCGGCACGGCACTGCTGGTGACCGTGCTGCTCGGGGTGGTCGTGGTGGCGGGGAAGAAGTTCCTCGGCTGAGCCTCCCGGGGCCCGTTTTCAGCCGGGCCGGGGGCGAGGAACGGGCAAACGGTCCATCCGCTGTGACGTGTACTGTACGGCCGCGTAATGTGAGCAGGAACATGTTCTAGTTTCGAGGAGGCCACAGTGGCGTTCGTGATCACCCAGCCGTGCTGCAACGATGCCAGCTGTACCGAGGTGTGCCCGGTGGACTGCATCCACCCGACGCCCGACGAGCGTGACTTCAAGTCCACGGAGATGCTCTACATCGACCCGGAGACCTGCATCGACTGCGGACTCTGCGTCGACGCCTGCCCGGTGGACGCGATCTTCCGCGACGACGACCTGCCGGAGGCGATGACCCGTTACTCGACGATCAACGCCGACTACTTCGCCGACAACGAGCCCGAGTACGCGGATCCCGCGCCTGCGCTCAAGTTCCCGAAGACCGACCAGGACCCGTTCCGGGTGGCGATCGTCGGTTCGGGCCCCTCGGCCTTCTACGCGGCCGGGGAACTGCTGGCGTTCAAGCGCTCCGGCATCGAGGTCGACATGTTCGACCGGCTGCCCACCCCGTGGGGCCTCGTCCGCGCAGGCGTGGCACCCGACCACCCGGAGACGAAGTCCGTCACCGACGTGTTCGCGGAGGTCGCGCGGCGGCCCGGGTTCCGGCTGCACCTGAACGTCGAGGTGGGCAAGCACCTCACCCACGAGGACCTGCTCGCGCACCACCACGCCGTGATCTACGCGGTCGGCGCGCCCAGCGACCGGCACCTCGGCATCCCCGGGGAGGACCTGCCGGGCAGCCTCGCGGCCACCGAGTTCGTGGCCTGGTACAACGGCCACCCGGACTACGCGGATCGCACCTTCGACCTGTCCGGCACCCGCGCGGTGATCGTCGGCAACGGCAACGTCGCGCTCGACGTGGCACGACTGCTCGTCCTCGACCCGGACGTCCTCGACAAGACGGACATGGCCCCGCACGCCGTCGAGGCGCTTCGGCAGAGCTCGATCGAGGAGGTTGTGCTGCTCGGGCGCCGTGGCCCGGCGCAGGCGGCCTTCACCAGCCCCGAACTGCTGGCCCTCGGCCAGCTGCCGGACGTGGACATCGTGGTCTCCGCCGCGGACCTCGAGCTCGACGACTCCAGCGCCGCGGAGGTCGACACGAGCCCGGCGAAGCGGCTCAAGATGACGCTCCTGCGCGAGTACGCCGCGCGTCCGCTCGCCGGCCACCGGAAGCGGATCGTCCTGCGGTTCCTGACCTCGCCGGTGCAGGTGCAGGGCACCGACCACGTCACCGGCCTGCTGGTGGCGCGCAACGAGATGGTCGTCGGCGAGGACGGCACGATGCGTGCCCGCGCCACCGAGCAGACCGAACTGCTCGAGACGGGCATGGTGCTGCGGTCCGTCGGGTACCGGGGAGTGCCCGTTGCGGGTCTGCCGTTCGACGAGGCCCGCGGCACCATCAACAACGTCGGCGGACGGGTCACCGAACTCGACGGCGAACCGGTGCCCGGAACCTACACGGCCGGCTGGATCAAGCGTGGCCCGTCGGGTGTCATCGGCACCAACCGGCAGTGCGCGCACGACACCATTGCGCTCATCCTCGAGGACCTGGCGGCAGACCGGCTGGACCCGCCGAAGGGCGACCGGGAGGCGTTCGCGGCGCTGGTGGCCGAGCGTCAGCCCGACGCGGTCGACTGGACGGGCTGGAAGGCGATCGACGCCCGCGAGCGCGAACTCGGCAAGGCCGCGGGCCGGTCCCGCGTCAAGCTCCTCGACCTCGACGAGATGGTCGCGCTCAGCCGCCCGAAGGGGTGACGCGGTCCGGGGGACGGTCGTCGGCGCTGTCCGGGGTCCGGTCGTCAATGCGGTAGTGGTCGACGACCGCCACCCGGGCGATCGCCCGGACCTCGTCGTCGACCAGGAACCACAGGGTCATCGAGCCGGGGGCGTGGCGGGCCCGGATCCGCACGTTCTCGCCCTCGGTGATCGGTGCCCGGTACTCGAGCACCGCTCGGTGCGGGCCGGCCAGCAGGTCGGCCCGTCCGGGCGCCGCGGCCCAGCCCTGCAGGTGCTGTTCGACGGCATGCCAGTAGGCCGCGTTGTTCACGTGGTCGAGCGGGTCGAGATCGGTCGAACGCAGGGGGAACGGGACGTCGGCGGGGGAGCCCGCAGACCGGCCACGGGCGTCGTCGTCCGGGGCCCGCTCGTCCAGCCAGGCGCGCCACCTGAGTCGGTGCTCGTCGGTGGTCCGGCCGAGGTGTTCGAGTCCGCGGTCGCTGATTCGTGCCGGCATGCCGCTGTCGGGGTTGATGTTGATCCAGAACCCCTCGGTCTCGATCAGCGCGCCCTTGTCGCTGGTGACCCGGACCCGCATTGCGGACCACCGGGTGGACAGGCCCGCACACCAGCGCCGCAGGTGCACCCGGTCCGGCCATGACACGGGCCGGACCACGTCGATCACGGTGCGTCGGACGATCCAGACCGGGTCGCTGTCGGCGAGTTCGCTGGCGTCGAGGTTGTCGGACCCCACGTCCTGCAGGTACCGGGAAACCCCGTCGAGCCGGAGCCGGTGGCCCGGGTCCACGTCGCCGGTGCGCACCGGCCAGGAAGCCGTGAAGCCGAGGCCGTCCGGCGGCGCCGGGGCGAGCGGCCGGTAGAGGTCCGATTCCGTTCTCGTGCTGATGTCCACGTCGGTGGTCCTTGCCGAGGGGGCGGGAGTGCGCACCCCACACGGTAGTCCCGGCCCGGGTCTCCCGCGGCGCGGCCGGGGCTCGTTCCGGATTGCGGTCGGCTCCCGGCGGCTAGCGTCGGGGGAGACCCGTCGCCCGCCCCGCCGCGCACCGGGTGGCCGGCGGGAACAGTGACGGAACGAGAGATGGAGGTCAGTGGTGCAGGCAGTTGTGGTCACGGAGTTGACGGGTCCGGCGGGGATGGCGATGCAGGAGGTGCCGGACCCCGACGCCGAGGGCAAGGTCCTGATCGACGTCCGGGCCTCCGGGGTGTGCTTCCCGGACCTGCTGATCAGCTACGGCAAGTACCAGTTGCGACCCGAGCCGCCGTTCGTGCCGGGCGCGGAGGTCGCGGGGGTGGTCGTGTCCGCACCCGCCGACAGCGGGCTCGCGCCGGGTGACCGAGTGCTCGCGATGTCGGACCTCGGCGGCTATGCCGAGCGGGTTGCGATCCCGGCCGCCCGGGTGATGCGCATTCCCGAGGGGCTCGACTTCTGCGAGGCGGCCTCGCTGATCATCAACTACCAGACGATGGAGTTCGCCCTGGCGCGGCGGGCCGGGCTGGTGCCGGGGGAGACGGTGGTGGTGCTCGGTGCTGCCGGCGGTGTCGGTACCGCGGCGATCCAGTTGGCGAAGGCCCACGGGGCCCGGGTCATCGCGGTGGTTCGCCGGGCCGGTGCCGAGGAGTTCCTGCGCGAGCTCGGCGCGGACGAGGTGGTCGCGCTGGAGGACGGCTGGGCCGCGCGCGTCAGTGAGCTCACCGAGAACGTCGGTGCCCAGGTCGTCGTCGACCCGGTCGGCGGCGACGCCTTCGACGACGCGGTGCGGGTGCTGGCGCCGGAGGGCCGGCTGGTGGTGATCGGGTTCGCCGGCGGCGGGATTCCGTCGGTGAAGGTCAACCGCGTGCTGTTCCGCAACATCAGCATCGTCGGCGCGGCCTGGGGTGAGTTCCTCCGCTC
This sequence comes from Rhodococcus tukisamuensis NBRC 100609, assembly GCF_001894985.1. GTDB lineage: Bacteria > Actinomycetota > Actinomycetes > Mycobacteriales > Mycobacteriaceae > Rhodococcus_G > Rhodococcus_G tukisamuensis. The sequence goes on from NZ_BCXG01000001.1 coordinate 314,615, forward strand.
GCATCCGGAGGCGATGGCGCAGACGCACGAGGCGCTGACCAGGCTGGTCGCACAGGGGCTGCGCCCGCTGGTCAAGGCGCGGTACCCGCTGGCGGAGGCGCCCCGGGCGCTCGCCGACCTCGAGGCCGGGAAGGTGCTCGGCAAGGCGGTACTGGTCCGGGACTGAGGTCCCTCCGGTCCACGGCCGGGTCGGCCCCGTACTCGTGGCCGGGCCGGCCGCGGCACTCGTGGCCGGTCGGCCTCAGCGGGGGACGTGGAAGTTGACGAGGGTGGCGCCGGAGCGTGGCAGGTCGCACCAGGAGGCGGGGACCGTCAGCACGGCTATCGCCGACGTCGGGAACTTGTCCGCGATGCCCTCGGCCAGCGGGGACGCCGGGTCGAGGGCGACGGCCGCTCCGGGAACTCCCGGCTCGTGTCCAACGACGAGCAGGGTTCGCACCTCGTCCGCGGTGCGGGCGATCTCCCCGATCACCTCGGCGGGGGTGGCCCCGTAGAGCTCGTCGGCCAGCCTGGTCGGCGCGCCGATCCGCGCGGCCGCGAGCGTGAGCCGGGCGCGGGTGGCGGTCGAGCAGAGCGTCACGTCGACCGGCGGCTGGGTCCGCCGGATCCAGTCGCCGGCCATCCCGGCCTGACGTTCGCCGCGCGGGGCCAGGGGCCGTCGGTGGTCTGCGACCTCTGGCGGGTAGGCAGACTTGCCGTGTCTGAGCAGGATCAGCGTCCGGGGTGGGAGATGCGGACCGGGGGGCATGCTGCCGACCGTAGCCGCTCCGAGCGACGGCGGGGTGTACGGGAAAATTCCGTTGCGCGGCGCGTCGTCGACGTGGTCGGATGGGCGGGTCGCGGTGACGGCATTCACATTGCTAGCAATTGAGCAATAGTTGCACGAACGCTAGTATCTCCGGAGTGACTGCCTCGCCCGACGATCTCTACCTCGCCCTGGACGAGTTCCTCATGCGACTGATGGGCATGGGCGAGGGCGAGGCGATGGACAACCTCGTCGCAATGGACCTGTCCTTCACCCAGGTGCGTGCGCTGTTCGTGCTCGCGCAGTGCGGTGCGCCGGTGGCAATCCACGAGGTGGCCGAGCGGTTGGGTCTTTCCGTCGCCGCGACCGGTCGCAGTGTCGACCAGTTGGTGAACCAGGGCCTGCTGGAACGTCGGGAGGACCTTCGCGACCGGCGGATCAAGCGAATTTCGTTGTCGGAGGCCGGTCGTACCATCGCGTCGGGACATCTCGAGACCAAACGCAACGAGCTGCGGGCCTTCGCCGCACGGTTGCCGGAGTCGGACCGCAACCAGCTGTTCGACTCGTTGAAATCCATCCTTGCGGGCGACACCCTGCGAGCCCACTGTCAGGAGAGCAGATGACATCGCCGACACCCCCGGGAGCGCCAGCGGCGGTCCCGGACAAGCTCGACGGCGCGGTGCTGAAGGTTGCCAGCGTGGTGGTGCTCGGCGCCATCATGTCGATCCTCGACGTGACCGTCGTGTCCGTCGCGCTGCCGACGTTCATGAGCGAGTTCAACGCGACCTACGCCACGGTCGCCTGGACGATGACGGCCTACACGCTGGCCCTGGCGACGGTGATCCCGGTGACCGGCTGGGCCGCCGACCGTTTCGGCACCAAGCGCCTGTACATGACCGCGCTGGTGCTGTTCGTGGCCGGCTCGGTCCTGTGCAGCATGGCCTGGGACATCCAGTCGCTGATCGGCTTCCGGGTGCTGCAGGGTCTCGGCGGCGGCATGCTGATGCCGTTGGGCATGACGATCATGACCCGCGCCGCGGGACCGCAGCGCATCGGTCGCCTCATGGCCGTGCTGGGCATCCCGATGCTGCTCGGCCCGATCGCCGGCCCCATCCTCGGCGGCTGGCTGATCGAGGCGGCCAGCTGGCACTGGATCTTCCTGATCAACCTGCCGATCGGCATCATCGCGCTGTTCGCCGCCTTCAAGCTGCTGCCCTCGGACCAGCCGAGCCCGTCGGAGTCGTTCGACTTCCTCGGCATGCTGCTGCTCTCGCCGGGCCTGGCGCTGTTCCTGTTCGGCGTCTCGTCGATCCCGGAGACCCAGACCGTGGCGTCGTCCCGGGTGCTGGTCCCGGCCGTGGTCGGTCTCGCGCTGGTGATCGGTTTCGTCTTCCACGCGCTTCGGGCGAAGCACCCGCTGATCGACCTGCGCCTGTTCCTGAACCGCAAGCTCACCATCGCCGTCGTGACCTCGACGCTGTTCGCGATCGCGTTCATGGGCGCCGGCCTGCTGTTTCCGAGCTACTTCCTGCAGGTGCGCGGTGAAAGCACCCTGGCGGCCGGACTGCTGCTCGCGCCGCAGGGCATCGGTGCAATGGTCACCATGCCGCTCGCCGGCTTCCTGGTCGACAAGATCGGCCCCGGCAAGATCGTGCTGACCGGCATCACGGTGATCTCGGTCGGCATGGGAGTGTTCACCCAGGTCGGGGCCGACACCCCCTACCCGCTGCTGCTCGGCGCGCTGTTCGTCATGGGCCTGGGCATGGGCTGCACGATGATGCCGATCATGACCGCGGCAATGCAGACGCTGACCGATCACACGGTGGCGCGCGGTTCGACGCTGATGAACATCGTTCAGCAGGTCGCCGGGTCCGTCGGAACCGCGGTCATGTCCGTGGTGCTGACCAACCAGATGCTGTCGCGGCCGCTGGCCGGTCCGGCCACCGCGGCCCAGCACGATCCGTCGATCGCCGCGCAGCTGCCGCCGGGCGCCGTCGAACAGGGCCTGGACCAGGCCGCGGACGCCTTCGGCAACACCTTCATGGTCGCGCTGGTGCTCATCCTGCTGACGCTGATTCCGGCGATGCTGCTGCCCCGGCGCAAGGCCGCCGCACCGGAGGGCGAGCAGACCGCCGCCCCGGCGATGATGCACTGACCGGGAACCACCGGATCCACGACGGCCCGCACCCACTTCGGGGGCGGGCCGTCGCCGTTCCCGGTTCCGCGGGTCACCCGGCGAGCCGGGCGACCTCCCGGGCGCAGCCCCACGACATGGTGACCCCGGCGCCGCCGTGGCCGTAACAGCAGATCACCGGTCGCTCACCCGGCAGCCACTCCAACCGCACCTCTGGTCGCGACGGCCGCAGCCCCACCGCCCGCGAGAGGATCGGCGCGTCCCTCAGCGCCGGGACCAGCGCGCGAGCGCGGGCCAGGATGGCGTGTTCGACGTCCGGGTCGACGCGGGTGTCGAACGCGCCGAGGTCCGCCGTGCCCCCGCAGACCACGTCCTCGAAACGCGGCACGACGTAGGTCATGCCAGCGGGGTTGTCGTCGTCGATCACCCAGTCGGTCAGGCCGGGGTTGGCCAACCGGACCACCTGCCCGCGCAATGGGGCGAGGGTGTCGTCGCCGACGAGGGCGCGCGAGCGCAGTCCCGCCGCGACCACCACCAGATCGCCGTCGACCTCGGCGAGATCGGCGACCTCCGTCCTGCTCAGTCGCACGCCGGCGCTCACACACTGGGCAGTCAGCCAGCCGAGGTAGACGCCCATGTCGATGATCGGCACCGTGACGCGGGCGGCGCTGGTGACGCCGTTCGGCAGTTCGGCGGCGGGTACCTCGGCAAGGCCGGTCACGGCGGATGCCCACCACCTGTCGGATTCTGTGCGTTCGAGCAGCCGCCCGGTGCGCATCGACACCCCGGCATCGGGGTTCGCGGCCAGGTCCGCGAAGACCTCGGCGCTCTCCGCGGACCAGCGCAGCACCGGCCCGGGCGGGGCGGCGGCGTACGGAAACCAGATGGCCGCGGCGACCGCGGAGGTGGTGCGCTCCGCGGGGTCCGCGGACAGCACCGTGACGAGGTGGCCCGCCCGGGCGAGTTCCAGCGCGCAGGTCAGGCCGATGACACCCCCGCCGACGACCGTCGCGGTGCGTCCACCGCGGGTCACGACCGCCTGCGCCCGAGCGCGAAGTAGGCGATCGGCCCGACGAAGTTCACGAACGACGCGGCGGCCCAGGCCTTCCGCGAGCCCCGGATCTCGTCGGGGCCGCGGTGGCGGAGGTCGAGCAGGGCGGCGGCGGTCAGTGCCACCTGCACGACGCCGACGACGATGACGGGCACGCGGTAGCGCGGGTCGAGAGTCTTCTTGCGATTCATGTGATGATTGTCCACCAGGAGTCACATGGTGCGGGTGAGGTGGAACCAGCGGGGATTCGACCGGCGCACCATCGGCGGCATCCCGCTGGTGTCGCCGGGATCGTCGGTGTCGAGTTGCCACTGCGCGAGGGTGCGCTCGAGCTCCGCGCGGCTGACGCCGCGCGGCAACGGCCCCCGCCGCCCCGGTCCGAACGCGAACATCAACAGCGTCGCCCCGGGTTCCGTGATGCCGGTGATCTCGCGGGCGTAGGCGCGACGCTGTGCGGGAGTGAGCCCGTGGAAGCAGCCGACGTCGAGCACGAACCGGTAGCCCGAGCCGACCGAGTAGCCGAGGGCGGTGACGTCGCCGACGCGGAACTCGACGCTCACGTTCTCGGCGGCGGCCTTGCGCCGGGCCCGGTCGATCGCCAGCGGCACCGCGTCGATCGCGGTGACGTGCCAGCCGCGTCCGGCCATCTCGATGGAGTGGTCTCCGGTGCCACAACCCGCGTCCAGGGCCTTGCCCAGCGGGCCGCCCGCGCGCTCCTCGTGGTCGAGGTAGGTGGCCAGCTGGGCGCGCAGACCGGTGCCGGGGTGCTCCCAGGGGGTGACCCGGAGCCGGTAGGCCAGGGTGTAGCCGAGGTTGGTGATTCCGAGACTCGTGAACGAGAGGCTCATCGTCGCTCCTGGGGCGTCTTCGGTGCGAGGCTCGCTGACGCCGTGCTCCCAGTGTGCGCCGGCCGGGGCGGAATGCCACCCGGAATAGGAACGTGTTCTATATTTGCGAATATCCCGAAACCCGCCGATCTCTGGAGTTCACGACATGTACGAGTGGTCCGATACCGATCTGATGTTCCGCGACGCCCTGCGTGGGTTCATCGAGAAGGAAATCAAGCCGCACGTCGACAAGCTGGAGAGCGGCGAACTGCCCCCGTTCGACATCATCCGCAAGCTGTACTCGACCTTCGGCATCGACGAGATGGCCCGTGAGGGACTCGAGCGGGCATTTGCCAAGGAGGAGGCAAAGGAGCGCGGCGAGACCCTGCCCGAGTCGGGTGAGGGCTCCGGCGGTTTCAGCGGTGCCGGCAGCATGGGCGTCATCCTCAACAGCGAGATCGCCGGTGTGAGCCTCGGCCTGATCACGTCGATGGGTGTGAGCACCGGCCTCGCCGCGGGCACCCTCCGCAGCCGGGGCACCCTGGCGCAGAAGAAGCGCTGGCTGCCGGAACTGGTCACCATGGAGAAGGTGGGTGCATGGGCGATCACCGAGCCCGACTCCGGCTCGGATGCGTTCGGCGGCATGAAGTCCTACGTCCGTCGCGACGGTGACGACTACATCCTCAACGGCCAGAAGACCTTCATCACCAACGGTCCCTACGCCGACGTCACCATCGTCTACGCCAAGCTCGACGAGGGTGACGCGTCCGTCGACCGACGCGACCGCAAGGTTCTCGGCTTCGTCCTCGACAAGGGGATGGAGGGCTTCACGCAGAGCCCGCCGTTCAAGAAGATGGGCATGAACTCCTCGCCCACCGGTGAGCTGTTCTTCGACAACGTCCGCATCAGCAAGGACCGACTGCTCGGCGAGACCGAGAACCCGGCCAAGGGTGACGGCAAGTCGAGCGCGAAGGAGTCGTTCGCGGCCGAGCGCATCGGCATCGCCTCGATCGCGCTCGGCATCATCAACGAGTGCCAGCGGCTGTCGATCGACTACGCCAAGACCCGCAAGCTGTGGGGAAAGGAGATCGGGCAGTTCCAGCTCATCCAGCTCAAGCTGGCCGAGATGGAGGTCGCCCGCCTCAACGTGCAGAACATGGTGTTCAACGCGGTCGAGCGCACCGCGGCCGGGAACAAGGTGACCCTGGCGGAGGCGTCGGCGATGAAGCTGTACTCCTCGCGTGCGGCCACCGAGGTGGCGATGGAGGCCGTCCAGCTGTTCGGCGGCAACGGCTACATGGCCGAGTACAAGGTGGAGCAGCTCGCGCGTGACGCGAAGTCGCTGATGATCTACGCCGGCAGCAACGAGATCCAGGTGACGCACATCGCGAAGGGCCTGCTGGCCTGACCTGGCTCGGACCCGAGAACGCCGGGCCCACCTGCCGACGGCAGGTGGGCCCGGCGTTCTCGTCGTGGTGCCGTCAGGCGGCGCTGCCGAGCTCCTCGGCCCGCGCCCGCAGCGTGGACTCGGTGTGCTTGATCGCGGTCCCCACGATGGGCTCGACGATCTTCGACAGGGCCTTGCCGATGATCCCGCCCGGCAGCGTGTAGTCGAAGTCGACCGTGAGTTCCGTGTGGCCGTCGGCGGTCGGTGCGAACCGCCAGGAGGAGCTGTTGCTGATGCCGTCGACCGACTCCAGGGTGATCAGGCGGTTCTCCTCCCACTGCGTGATCCGGACCTTCGAGTGCAGGGCCTTGGGGCCGAGCTGCATGGTGGCGTCGAAGGTGGCGCCGAGTCCCTGCGTCTGCGCCCCGATGGGCGTGAACCGGGTGACTCCGAACATCCAGGCGGGCACGTTGCGGTAGTCGTCGACGTAGGCGAAACCCGCCTCGACGGGCACCCGAGCAATCGCGGTGCGGTGGATCTTGCCCATTTCTCTCCTCGGTGTCCCGGCGACCTCCGTGCGCGCCTCCACTCGACGGTAATGCGCCGGACCAGAGTCGGGTGAAGGTTAGGGTATGAATTGTCAACCGCTACAGTCGATTCATGGACGGTCGGGAGCGGGACGCGAGTGGACGGCCGCTGAACGCACGACCCCGTGACGGCCTGGGCAGGCTGTTGCCGCGGGGCGCGACCGGGGTCCCGCGGGTCCCCGAGGGACTGGGGCTGACCCCGGTGGAGGCCGTGGCGCGAGCTCAGGAGCTACTCGACGCCGGAATGCCGTTCCATGCGCACGAGGTGTTCGAGGAGGTTTGGAAGTCGGCGCCCGAGGCCGAGCGGGAGCTGTGGCAGGGACTGGCGCAGCTGGCGGTCGGGCTGACACATCTGCTGCGGGGGAATGCGGTGGGGGCGAGGTCGTTGCTCGAGCGCGGCGCGGGTCGGGTCCGTCCCTATGCGGCGGAGCCGCCGTACGGCCTCGATGTGGCCGGCCTGTTGGGGTGGGCATCCGGCCTGGTCGGTGAGCTCGACGGCGGTCCGGACGCGCAGCGGATACCGAGGCTCACCGGTCCGACAGGGAGCACGAGGCGGTCGTAGCCCCGAGGGCTACGACCGCCTCGAGCAGCTTGACGGGCCGGATCCTCAGTCGTGCGGAACCGGACTGAGGATCACGGAAAAGTGCTGCCGATGTTGCCGGTGCTGCTCGAGGTGGGGGTGGAGGTGAATCCGGGGTACAGCAGGGTGATGAGGTCAGTCAGGTCCATGGTCGCTCCTAGGTGCTTGTGTCTTGACGGGGTACCCGCGAATGCGGCGCCGTCAATTTCTATCGCATTTGCCGCCTGCCGGCGGCGTTTTCGGGTGCCTGCCTGCCAGTCGAGATTGATGCGAATGACGCTGCGACATAAGGGAAAACGGAACCTGCTGGATCGGAGATCCGACTGCGTCCGGCGAGATGCGGGCAATTTCCGGAATGCCTGGATGTCCCGGAAAGCACTGTGGGGGTCACCGACGAATGTCGGTGACCCCCACAGTGCGATGGGTCTTCGGCTACTACTGGCCCGAAGCCGACATCGAGGACAGCGAACCGGTGCTGCTGCTGCCGCCGTCGCTGCTGCCCGACGAGATCTTGTCGAGAGCTGCGAAGACCGTGCTCAGTCCGCCGAACAGGTCAGAGAAATCAGACGACATGTGCGCTCCTGTGGTTACTTTACTGCTGCGGATTCTTTACTGATTCGTGATACGCCTGGACATGCGTTCGTTATTTGTACCTGATTAGCCGACAGTTCGCGGGGGCTTGCCATCTGTGACATATGTCACATCGCGAGCGGCTGGAACGCAACCGGCGCTGCGTGGGCGCGATCGGGCTCCGCGGGTCAGCTGCCGATGGTGATGGTGGGCAGGAAGGGGATGCCGAGACTGCTGCCGACGTTGGCGTCGGGGCTTGCGCCGAAATTGAAGGTGCCAAAGGTGTTGATGAGGTTGGTCCATGCGGCGAACAGTGCGTCGAACGGGGGCATGCGCACTCCTGTGTTGTCGTGAGCTCAGGCTGTGGCGCCCGGGCTGGACGCCGGACCAGTTCTACCGCACCGCGGGGCCGAATCTCCGATCTCGGGCAAACCGCTGAAAATGTTGTAGCGCAGCATAATTTGTGCCCGTAGTGATTAACGCCAATGGGTGATTTGCGGTGCTTGGTAGTGATGGTGGGCAGGTCTGCGCGGCGACCGGGTCGGAGGCTCGGTGGTGCAGGGGCCTGCCATGCGCGGGCTCCGGTGGGTGGGTCGGGGACTCTTCGTCCGGCGGAGGGTCTCCCTGTTCGTGGGTACGCCGTCTCGACTGCCGGCGGCCGGGTCCCACCAAGTAACAAGCATTCGTGCTTGCTTTTTTTGTCCGCCGGTGTGATGCTGCTCTCAGTCCAGTCGAGGGAGTATGCATGGCCGATCTGAGCACCGTCATCGATGACCTGTGCGCCGAGGGTGACGCGCTGGACGCGCTGGTTGCGGCCCTGCCGCCCGAACAGTGGTCGTTGCCCACCCCTGCCGACCGGTGGACCGTCGCGCACCAGGTGGGACACCTGGCGTGGACCGACCGCGCCGCCCTGACGGCGGTCACCGACCCCGACGCCTTCGCGGAGGGCCTGGTCGAGGCCTGGCAGAACCCGGCCGGATTTGTCGACGCGGCCGCCGAGGTGGAGGCGGCCCGGCCGCCCGCCGAACTGCTCGCGGACTGGCGCGACGGCCGGGACCGGCTGGCCGAGGTGCTCGCCGCGGTGCCCGCCGGCACGAAGATCCCGTGGTACGGGCCGCCGATGAGTGCGATGTCGATGGCCACGGCCAGGCTGATGGAGACCTGGGCGCACGGGCAGGACGTCGCGCAGGCGCTCGGCGCCGCGTCCGCGCCCACCAACCGGCTCCGGGCGATCGCGCACCTCGGCGTCCGGACCCGCGACTTCGCCTATGCCGTCAACTCTCTCGCCCCGCCCGCGGAGGAGTTCCGGTTCGAGTTGACCGCACCCGAGGGCGACGAGCTCTGGACCTGGGGGCCCGAGGACGCGGCCCAGCGGGTGACCGGACCTGCCCACGACTTCTGCCTGCTGGTGACCCAGCGCGCGCACCCCGACGACCTCGCCCTGGTGGCGGTCGGCCAGGACGCCGCCACCTGGCTCGGCATCGCGCAGGTCTTCGCCGGTCCGTCCGGCGGCGGCCGTGAACGAAAGGCCGACGCATGAGCGTCCGGATCGGCAACTGCTCCGGCTTCTACGGCGACCGCATCTCCGCGATGCGCGAGATGCTCGAGGGTGGCGAACTCGACTACCTCACCGGGGACTACCTGGCCGAACTGACGATGCTCATCCTCGGCCGGGACCGGATGAAGGACCCGGCGCTCGGGTACGCCAAGACCTTCCTGCGGCAGGTCGAGGACACCCTCGGCCTCGCGATGGACAAGGGCGTCAAGATCGTCGCGAACGCCGGCGGGCTCAACCCGGCCGGCCTGGCCGCCGCGCTGCGCCGGGTCAACGACAAGCTCGGGCTCGGCGCCACCGTCGCGCACGTCGAGGGTGACGACCTGGTCGCCCGGGCCGCGGAACTCGGGCTCGGTAGCCCGCTGACCGCGAACGCCTACCTCGGCGGGTGGGGGATAGTCGAGTGCCTGGCCTCCGGTGCGGACGTCGTCGTCACCGGCCGGGTCACCGACGCCTCCGTGATCGTGGCCCCGGCCGCGTACCACTTCGGCTGGCGCCCCGACGATTTCGACCAGCTCGCCGGTGCGGTGGCCGCCGGGCACGTCATCGAGTGCAGTACCCAGGCGACCGGTGGCAACTACGCGTTCTTCACCGAGGTGGCGAACCTGGACCGCCCCGGATTCCCTATCGCGGAGATCCGCGAGGACGGCTCGTCGGTGATCACCAAGCACGATGGCACGGGCGGCGAGGTCAGCGTCGGCACCGTCACCGCGCAACTGCTCTACGAGATCACGGGCGCCCGGTATGCCGGCCCGGACGTCACGACGCGCATCGACACCGCGACGCTCACCCAGCTCGGCCCCGACCGCGTCCTCATCAGCGGAGTGACCGGCGAAGCGCCGCCGCCGCAGCTCAAGGTCTCGCTCAACACGCTCGCCGGCTTCCGAAACGAGGCGACGTTCCTGCTGACCGGCCTGGACGTGGAGGCGAAGGCCGATCTGGCCAAGCGGCAGCTCGAGGCCTGGCTGCCGACCCGGCCCGCCGAGCTCGAGTGGACCCTCGCCCGCACCGACCATCCCGACGCCGACACCGAGGAGGCAGCAACGGCGTTGCTGCGCTGCGTGGTTCGCGATCCGGATGCCGCGGTGATCGGCCGGCCGTTCTCCTCGGTCGCCGTCGAGATGGCGCTGGCCAGCTACCCCGGGTTCGCGCTCACGGCGCCGCCGAGCAACGGCCAGCCGTACGGCGTCTTCACCCCCGGTTACGTCGACGCCGCCGCGGTGCCGCATGTCGCGGTGCTGCCCGACGGGACTCGGGTGGACGTGGCGCCGTCCGAGCTCACCCTGGACCTGGCCCCGGCCGCCGACCCGGAACTTCCGAAACCACTGCCGTCGCAGCCGGGCAGCCGGGTGCCGCTCGGCCGCATCGCGGGCGCCCGCAGCGGCGACAAGGGGGGCAACGCCAACGTCGGGGTCTGGGTGCGCACCGACGACCAGTGGCGTTGGCTGGCGCACGCACTCACCGTCGACGAGCTCAAGCGGTTGCTGCCCGAGGCGGCACCCTTGACCGTCACCCGGCACCTGTTCCCGCACCTGCGCGCCGTGAACTTCGTGATCGAGGGCATCCTCGGCCAGGGGGTGGCCTCGCAGGCGCGGTTCGACCCGCAGGCCAAGGGGATCGGTGAGTGGTTGCGGGCCCGGTACATCGAGATCCCGAACTCCCTTCTCCCCGAAGCAGAACAGGAAGGTTCCCGACTGTGAGCGTGTGGACCACACCGGAACGGCTCGCCCTGCGCGAGACGGTCCGCGGATTCGTCGACCAGGAGGTGCTGCCCTACCTCGGCGACTGGGAGCGGGAGGGACAGATCCCTCGGGAGTTGCACCGCAAGGCGGGCGCGCTGGGCCTGCTCGGCGCCGGTGCGCCGGAGAGTGCCGGCGGCGAGGGTGGGGACGCGGTCGACGCCATCGTCATCTGCGAGGAGATGCACCAGGCGGGTGCCTCCGGCGGGTTGTTCGCTTCGCTGTTCACCTGTGGAATCTCCCTGCCGCACCTGATCGCCGCGGGCGACCGCGAACAGATCGACAAGTGGGTGCGGCCGACACTGCGCGGCGAGATGATCGGTTCGCTCGCCATCACGGAACCCGGCGGCGGGTCGGACGTCGGCCACCTGCGGACCACCGCCGTGCGGGACGGCGACCACTACATCGTCAACGGGTCCAAGACGTTCATCACCTCCGGCGTCCGCGCCGACTTCGTGGTCACCGCGGTGCGCACCGGTGGTCCGGGGGCCGGCGGCGTCTCGTTGCTCGTCGTCGAGAGGGACACGCCGGGCTTCGAGGTCTCGCGCCGACTGGAGAAGATGGGCTGGCGGGCCTCGGACACCGCGGAGTTGTCGTTCGTCGACGCCCGGGTGCCCGCAGCGAACCTGGTCGGCGCCGAGAACACGGGCTTCCAGCAGATCGCGCAGGCCTTCGTCAGCGAGCGGGTCGCCCTTGCGGCGCAGGCGTACTCGAGCGCCCAGCGGTGTCTCGACCTGACCCTGCAGTGGTGCCGCGACCGCGAGACCTTCGGGCGCCCGCTGATCACCCGTCAGGCCGTGCAGAACACGGTGACCGAGATGGCACGCAAGATCGACGTCGCGCGCGTCTACACCCGCTCGGTGGTCGAACGGCACCAGGCCGGCGACGGCGACCTGATCGCCGAGGTCTGCTTCGCCAAGAACACGGCCGTCGAGGCGGGCGAGTGGGTGGCGAACCAGGCTGTGCAACTCTTCGGCGGCCTCGGCTACATGCAGGAAAGCGAAGTGGAACGACAGTACCGCGACATGCGGATCCTGGGCATCGGCGGCGGGACCACCGAGATCCTGACCGGGTTGGCGGCAAAGCGATTGGGGTATCAGTCATGACGGTCATCAGGTCCACGCTCGACACCCGGTCGGAGGTGTACGCGACCGCGGTCGAGACGATGAACACCAAGCTCGCCGAGCTCGACGTCGAGCATGCGAAGGCGCTCGGCGGTGGCGGCGAGAAGTACGTGGCGCGGCACCACGAGCGGGGCAAGCTGCTCGCCCGTGAGCGCATCGAGCTGCTGGTCGACCCGGACTCGCCCTTCCTCGAGCTGTGCCCGCTGGCGGCCTGGGGCAGCGACTTCCCGGTCGGTGCCAGCACCGTGGTGGGCATCGGCGTGGTCGAGGGGGTCGAGTGCCTCATCGTCGCCAACGACCCGACCGTCCGCGGCGGCACCAGTAACCCCTGGACCTTGCGGAAGGGGTTCCGCGCCAACGACATCGCAATGCAGAACCGGCTTCCGGTGATCTCGCTGGTGGAGTCGGGCGGCGCGGACCTGCCCACCCAGAAGGAGGTCTTCATCCCCGGTGGACGGATGTTCCGCGACCTCACTCAGCTCTCGGCAGCAGGGATCCCCACCATCGCGCTTGTCTTCGGCAACTCGACCGCCGGCGGCGCGTACATCCCCGGCATGTCCGACCACGTGGTGATGATCAAGGAACGCTCCAAGGTGTTCCTCGCGGGACCGCCCCTGGTCAAGATGGCCACCGGTGAGGAGTCCGACGACGAGGCGCTCGGCGGTGCCGAGATGCATGCCCGCACATCGGGTCTGGCGGACTACTTCGCCGCCGACGAGCAGGACGCCATCCGCATCGGCCGCAGCATCGTCAAGCGGCTCAACTGGACCAAGAAGGGGCCCGCGCCGCGGGCCGAGGTGATCGAGCCGCTGGAGGATCCCGAGGAACTGCTCGGCATCGTGCCGGCCGACCTGAAGATCCCGTTCGACCCTCGCGAGGTCATCGCCCGGATCGTCGACGGCTCCGACTTCGACGAGTTCAAGCCGCTCTACGGCTCGTCGCTGGTGACCGGCTGGGCCGAGCTGCACGGCTACCCGATCGGCATCCTCGCCAACGCCCGCGGCGTGCTCTTCAGCGAGGAGTCGCAGAAGGCCACCCAGTTCATCCAGCTGGCCAATCGCTCCAACACCCCGTTGCTGTTCCTGCACAACACCACCGGGTACATGGTGGGCAAGGAGTACGAGGAGGGAGGCATGATCAAGCACGGCTCGATGATGATCAATGCCGTTGCCAACTCCAAGGTTCCGCACATCTCGATCCTGCTCGGTGCGTCCTACGGGGCCGGCCACTACGGCATGTGCGGCCGCGCCTTCGACCCGCGTTTCCTGTTCGCCTGGCCGAGTTCGAAGTCCGCCGTGATGGGCGGCGCCCAGCTGGCGGGCGTCATCTCCATCGTCGGCCGCGCCTCCGCGCAGGCCCGGGGGCAGGCCTTCGACGAGGCCGCCGACGCCGGGATGCGCGCCATGATCGAGAACCAGATCGAGGCCGAGTCGTTGCCGATGTTCCTCTCCGGCCGGCTGTACGACGACGGCGTCATCGACCCGCGAGACACCCGAACCGTGGTGGGAATGTGCCTGTCGGCCATCGCCACCGCCCCGATCGAAGGCACCGAGAACTTCGGTGTCTTCCGGATGTGAGGCAGCAGTGACCATCGACAGCGGGACCATCACCAGCGTCCTGGTGGCCAACCGGGGCGAGATCGCCCGCCGGGTGTTCGCCACCTGCCGTCGCGCCGGGGTCGGCACCGTCGCCGTGTTCTCCGACGCCGACGCCGCCAGCCCACACGTCGCGGAGGCGGACGGGGCGATCCGGTTGCCCGGCAACACCCCGGCGGAGACCTACTTGCGGGGCGAGGCGATCATCGCGGCTGCCAAGGCGGCCGGCGCCGACGCCATCCACCCCGGCTACGGGTTCCTCTCGGAGAACGCGGACTTCGCGCGGGCCGTGGTGGACGCGGGCCTGACCTGGATCGGCCCGCCCGCCAAGTCGATCGAGCTGATGGGCTCGAAGGTCGAGTCCAAGAAGATCATGGACGCGGCCGGAGTGCCGGTGCTGACCGAACTCGATCCCGACTCGGTCACGCAGGCGCAGCTACCGGTGCTGATCAAGGCGTCCGCGGGTGGCGGCGGACGTGGCATGCGTGTGGTGCGCGAACTGTCCGCACTGCCCGGTGAGCTGGAGGCGGCCAGGCGCGAGGCGCAGTCCGCCTTCGGCGACCCGACGGTCTTCTGCGAGCGCTACCTCGAGACCGGCCGCCACATCGAGGTGCAGGTGATGGCCGACCGGCACGGCACGGTGTGGGCGGTGGGGGAGCGTGAGTGCTCCATCCAGCGTCGCCACCAGAAGGTCGTGGAGGAGGCGCCGTCGCCGCTCGTCGAGCGGCTCCCGGCCATGCGCCCCAGGCTGTTCGAGGCGGCGCGCCTGGCCGCCGACGCCATCGGCTACGAGGGCGCCGGCACGGTGGAGTTCCTGGCCGACGAGCAGGGCGAGTTCTTCTTCCTGGAGATGAACACCCGGCTCCAGGTGGAGCACCCGGTCACCGAGTGCACCACCGGTCTGGACCTGGTGGACCTGCAGCTGCAGGTGGCGAACGGGGCCGCGCTGGCGGCCGATCCGCCCGAGCTGCGCGGGCACTCGATCGAGGTCCGGCTCTACGCGGAGGACCCGGCCCAGGACTGGCAGCCGCAGAGCGGCGTGGTGCACCGTCTCGAGCTGCCCGGGGCGGTGGAAGAGTTCACGGTCCTGGACCGTGTCGGGGTCCGGCTGGACTCCGGCGTCGTCGACGGCTCGGTGGTCGGCGTGCACTACGACCCGATGCTGGCGAAGGTCATCTCGTTCGCCCCGACCCGTGGCCAGGCGGCGCAGTTGCTGGCCTCGACCTTGGCGCGCACCAGGATTCACGGCCTGCGGACCAACCGTGACCTGCTGGTCGCCATCCTGCGGCACCCCGCGTTCCTCGCCGGGGACACCGACACCGCGTTCTTCGCCACCCACGGCCTGGACACCCTGGCGCGCCCGCTCGCCGATCCGGAGACCGAGGCGCTGTCCGCACTCGCGGCCGCGCTCGCCGACGCCGCGGCGAACCGCGCCGCGGCACGGGTGGTCGGCGGGCTGCCCAGCGGCTGGCGAAACCTGCCCTCCCAACCGCACCGCAAGCAGTACACCGGCACCTCCGGTGAGCACGACATCCGGTACCTGCTCACCCGCGGCGGGCTGCGGGCCGACGGCTTCGACGGCGTCACCCTGGTGTCGGCCACGCCGGACACCGTCGTGCTCGAGAGCGGCGGACTGCGGCGTACGTACGAGGTCGCCCGTCACGGCGACGAGGTGTTCGTCGACTCAGCCCTCGGCCCGGTCGCACTGACCGTGACGCCGCGGTTCGTCGACCCCTCGACCGAGGTGGCCGCGGGCTCGTTGCTCGCCCCGATGCCCGGTGCGGTGATCCGGCTCGGTGCGGTCCAGGGCGACACCGTCGTCGCGGGTCAGCCGATCCTGTGGCTCGAGGCGATGAAGATGGAACACACGGTCACCGCGCCCGTGTCAGGTGTGCTCGCCGAGCTGCCGGTCGTCGTGGGTCAACAGGTCGAGGTCGGTTCGGTTCTGGCAGTTGTCGAAGCAACAGAGGAGGACGAGTAGATGAGTGTGAACGCGAGCAGCTTCATCGAGACCGACGAGCAGAAGGAACTGCGCGCCGCGGTGTCCAAGCTCGGCGAGCGGTACAGCTACGTCGACTACGTGCTGCCGAAGGCGCGCCGGGGAGAGCCGCTGACCGAGCTGTGGAACGAGGCGGGCAAGCTCGGCTTCCTCGGGGTCAACCTGCCGGAGGAGTACGGCGGCGGGGGCGCAGGGATCTACGAACTGGCGCTGGTCCAGGAGGAGTTGGCAGCCCAGGGCGCCGGTCTGCTGCTGGTGGTGGTCTCCCCGGCCATCTGCGGCACCATCATCGGCAAGTACGGCACCGAGGAGCAGAAGGCCGAGTGGATCCCCGGCCTGGCCGACGGCTCCAAGATCATGGCCTTCGGGATCACCGAGGCGGACGCCGGCTCCAACTCGCATCAGATCGGCACCACCGCGCGTCGCGACGGTGCGGACTGGATCCTGCGTGGCAACAAGATCTTCATCTCCGGTGTGGACCAGGCGGACGCGGTGCTCATCGTCGCGCGCACCGAGGACCACAAGACCGGCCGGCTCAAGCCGGCGTTGTTCATCGTCCCCGCCGATGCGGAGGGCTTCGTCAAGCAGCCGATGGAGATGGACATCGTCGAGCCCGACCACCAGTTCACGCTGTTCCTCGACGACGTGCGGCTTCCCGCCGAGGCACTGGTCGGCTCGGAGGACGCGGCGCTGATGCAGCTGTTCTCGGGTCTCAACCCGGAACGGATTCTCGGCGCGGCGATGGCGATCGGCATGGGCCGGTACGCGGTGAACGCCGCAGTCGCCTACGCGAAGGAACGCACGGTGTGGAAGACGCCGATCGGCGCCCACCAGGGCATCGCGCACCCGCTCGCGCAGGTGAAGATCGAGCTCGAGCTGGCCAAGTTGATGATGCAGAAGGCCGCGGCCCTCTACGACAGCGGCGACGACTTCGGCGCCGCCGAGGCCGCCAACATGGCCAAGTACGCGGCAGCGGAGGCCAGCATCAAGGCGCTCGACCAGGCGATCCAGACGCACGGCGGCGCCGGACTGACCAAGGAGTACGGCCTCGCCGCGATGCTCGGCGCGGCGCGGATCGCTCGGGTGGCGCCGGTCAGCCGGGAGATGATCCTCAACTTCGTCTCCCAGCACTCGCTCGGTCTGCCGAGGTCGTACTGACCATGACGATTCCGGAGACGAGCGCGCCGTACGTCCGCTACGAGGTCGTGGGCGGATTCGCCACCGTGACCCTCGACTCGCCGCACAACCGCAACGCGATCTCGGCGCGGTTGGTCGGAGAACTCCGGCAGGCGCTGGCCGACGCGGCGGCCGACGACGGTGTCCGAGCTGTGGTGCTCACCCACACCGGCAACACGTTCTGCGCCGGCGCGGACCTTTCCGAGGCATCGGCAAGCGCGGCTGACCCGGCGGTAGCGGCGTCCCAGCGGACCCAGGGCATGGTCGACCTGCTGCGGGCCTTCCTGGAACTGCCCAAGCCGATCGTCGCGCGCATCGACGGGCACGTGCGGGCGGGGGGCATGGGCATCGTCGGCGCCTGCGACCTGGTGGTCGCGGGGCCCAGGTCGACCTTCGCGCTGACCGAGGTCCGTCTCGGCCTGGCCGCGTCGATCATCTCGTTGACGTTGCTGCCGCGGATGGACCCGCGGTCGGTCAGCCGGTACTTCCTGACCGGCGAGAAGTTCGGTACGGAGGAAGCCGCGCGGGTCGGGCTGATCACGGTGGCCGCACAGGACGCCGCCGCCTCGACCGCGGAACTGCTGGCCGAACTCCGGAAGGGGTCGCCGCAGGGCCTGGCGGAGTCGAAGGCGATGGTCAACGCCGCGGTGCTGGCCGACTTCGACGAGTCGGCAGACCGGATGGCCGCACAGTCCGCCCGGCTCTTCGGCACCCCTGAGGCGATGGAGGGCATGATGGCGTTTCTGCAGAAACGGCCTGCGAACTGGGCGGTGACGGGCTGATCGCGGCCGTCTCGGGCCGAGATACGGCGAACGGGGCCCCTCCATGTGGAAGGGCCCCGCTCACCGAGATCGACTGTCGATCAGGCCTTCGGGGTGGGGAGGGCGTCGGCCGAGCCCGAGAAGAAGCTCAGCGCGCTGAACAGGTCGGAGAATGCGCCGGTGAAGTCGCTGGCGAAGTCGAAGATGTCCGAGGAACCCATGTGAATACTCCTGTTGTGTCTTGCGGCAGTGATCTCTGGCGGATCGACGGAGGGAAATTCCCTTACCGCCGCTAACCTTCCTACCGGCGGGTGGAGGCCGTGACAAACCAAGGTGAGTGAGCTAACAACGTCGCTCTTTCGTGACGCTGACAAGAGGGGACCGGTGAGGCGAGTGCGCGAGCCGCAGCAGGACCGAAGTCGTCTGACGCGCCAGCGACTGTTGGAAGCCACCGTCGACTGCCTCGCCGAACTCGGCTGGTCGGCCACGACGGTGGCCGTGGTCGCCAAGCGTGCCGGGGTCTCCCGCGGCGCCACTCAGCACCATTTCCCGACCCGCGAGGACCTGATCACCGCGTCGTTGGACTACATGTTCGACAGCCGGATGGAGAGCGTGCGACTCGAGGCGACCGGGCTGCCGCCGGGTCCGGGCCGAACCGAGGCGGTGGTTAGCCGGCTCGTCGACCACTACACCGGAACGCTGTTCAAGGCGGCCCTGCAGGTGTGGACGGCGGCGGCCGCGGACCCCGTCCTGCGGGCTCGGGTGCTGCCGCTCGAGGACAAGTTCGGGCGGGTCGCCCACCGCACCACGGTGGCGCTGCTCGGAGTCGACGAGGGTGACCCGGTTGCGCACCGCTGGGTCCAGTTGACCCTCGACCTGGCCCGCGGCCTGGGCCTGGCCGACGTGCTCACCGACGACTCGGTCCGGCGGGCCGAGATCGTGCGGCAGTGGGCGGCAACGCTCGAGATGGTGCTCGAACAACCTGCTCTGGGGGCGACGCAACGGTCATGACATTCGCGAATGGCTGTGGCGGACAGTCGATGTGCGCTGGGTGGCGACACTTCGCCCGGCCGAATTGCGACAGGGCCCGCACCTGAAGTAGGTGCGGGCCCTGTCGCGTTTCGGTGGAGAGGTGATCAGGCCTCGGGGTTGACGAGCCCGTCGACGGAACCAACGAGGGTTCCCAGCCCGCCGGTGAGGTCGCCAATGGCGCCGGCGAAGGTGCTGATGGCGTCGAAGGCGGAAGCGAACTCAGCAGAACCCATGATGTGCTCCTTTGTGGTGATCGGTGATTCCGGTAAGGCGCACCGGGTGCGCCGCGGTCCTTTCGTACCGGCGAATCCGACTCCACCGCAATGGAATTGTGGCGCAGGCAACGCGAATGTCGCTGGAATTTACGAGGAAGTAGACGGAATTTACGTGGAATTAGCGCCAGTTAACTTGACGGTCGGCGGCGTGCCGAGCGGGTGAGCGCCGACCTTCGGGAGAGTCGGTCCGGAAACCAGGTCTCGGTGTTGCCGGTGGATCTGCACACGGATGTCGCGGATCCGGTCCGGCGACCGCCGGCAATCCAGGTTCCTCAGCGCTGAGCCGGCGGTTCGACCGACTTGCACCGAATCGGGATGTGGGCGGTCGCAGGGGGCCAGAATGAGCGAGGTCAGCTCGCTTCCTCGCTCGAACCCATCCGCGGGAGGTGGCCAGGCATGGCCCTTGAAGAACTGGTGACATCGGAGATCGTGACCACGCCGTCGGTGGTGTGCACGTGCGGCCCCCACCAGACGAGCGGCCTCGCCGGCGTACGGGGCCCAGCCCATGTGCACAGTCCCGGAGCGGAGCCCGCGGAGCGATCCAGTCCCGGAGCGGAGCCCGCGGAGCGATCCAGTCCCGGAGCGGAGCCCGCGGAGCGATCCAGTCCCGGAGCGGAGCCCGCGGAGCGATCCAGTCCCGGAGCGGAGCCCGCGGAGCGATCCAGTCCCGGAGCGGAGCCCGCGGAGCGATCCAGTCCACATCCGTTCCCACGACGCACCTTCCTCGGCGGAGCGGGAGCGCTGGTGGTGGCCGGCCTGGCAGCCTCGGCGGCGACGACCTCGCGTGCGGCTCCCGCGGGGGCCACCCCGGCCCTCCCGGACCGCCCGAACATCGTGCTCGTCGTCACCGACCAGGAGCGGCCGTCGATGCACTGGCCGCCGGGCTGGGCGGAGCGGAACCTTCCCAACCGGCAGCGGCTGGTGAACCAGGGGCTGAGCTTCACGCAGGCGTTCTGCAACAGCGCGATGTGTTCGCCCAGCCGCAGCACCTTCTTCACCGGTCTGTATCCCGCTCAGCACGGCGTGACGGCCACCCTGACCGAGGGCGGCACCGTCTCGCCCACGGAACCGCAGCTGCAGGCCGGGGAGCAGAACATGGCGAAGCTGCTGGCGTCGGCCGGGTACAACGTCCACTACCGCGGCAAGTGGCACATGAGCAAGGGTGCCGACGGCGGCGACCCGTCCAGTGCGGACATCGCGGCCTTCGGGTTCCGGGGATGGATACCGCCGGAGGCGGGACAGGACACCAATCCGGACCACTTCGGCGGCGGCTGCGCGGACCACGACCGGCGCGTCGCGGCCGAGGCGGTGGAGTTCCTCGACGGACTGGACCCGAACGACGACGCCCCCTTCGCGCTGATCGTCTCGTTCGTCAACCCGCACGACGTGCTCGCCTACCCGCAGACCTGGGACGAGCGGGACGGCGCGTGCGACAACTACGGGTCCGCGGCCCCCGGCTCGTTCCAACAGGGCATCGAGCTGCCGCCGACCGTCGACGAGGACCTGGCGCTCAACTTCAAGCCGACCGCGCAGGTCCAGTCCAAGCTGCTGCTGGCGGCGGGCCTGGGGCCGCTGGTGGGACCGCAGGCGGCGAAGAACTACGTGAACTTCTACGCCTACATGCACAAGGTGGTCGACGAACACATCGGAGCGGTGCTCGATGCGTTGGAGGCCCGGCCCGGGCGGCGCGACGAGACTGTCGTGATCCGGATGTCGGACCACGGCGAGATGGGACTCTCGCACGGGGGACTGCGCCAGAAGGTGTTCAACGCGTACGAGGAGACCCTGCGGGTGCCGCTGGTGATCAGCAACCCGGTGTTGTTCCCGGCTCCGGTCGAGACCAACTCGCTGGCGACGCTCATCGACGTGATGCCCACCCTGGCGACTCTCGCGCGAGTACCCGACCGCGCGGCCTGGCGGTTCCTCGGCACCGACCTGACCCCGGTCCTCACCAACCCGGGCGCGCAGGTGCAGGACGTCGTCCACTTCACCTACGACGACCAGAACTGCGCCACTCCCGACGGGCAGAGCATCGTCACCCAGCCGAACCACATGCGGACGGTCCGCGATGCCCGGTGGAAGTACACCGTCTACTTCGACCCGGCCGGCGTGGCGCCGCAGCAGGCCGAGCTCTACGACCTCCTCGGCGACCCGCTGGAGCTGCACAACCGGGCGGATCCGCGCAATCTCGGCTACTTCGCGCCGTTGCAGACGGCGACGATGCACGCGACGTTGCTGCGGGTGATGGCGGAGAAGGGGACCGCCCCGGCACGGGGACTGGTCTGATGGCGACGGCCTCGCGGGCGACGGGATCGGCTGCGAGGGTGGACAACTGGCTTCCGACCTGCGTGAATTGTCTGATGGGGGGTCCGTCCCGGCAGCGGCGAAGGGCGGTCCGCTTTGACCGCGAACCCCGCTGGCGGGTACCGTGGAACGCTGTGCCCGGAGCATGCGGGCAGATTGTGTGCAAGGTGAAGGCCAGCGAAAGCGGCCGATGCGAGTCGGCGTGCCCTGAAAATGGCCGCTCACCGGCATGCGACAGCCCCTCCTCGGGTCATAGAGGCGGGACGCAGAGCTCGACTACAAGACGTTTTTAGTAACAACACGAGGAAAGCCGGTCTATGCCAACCATCAACCAGCTGGTCCGCAAGGGTCGCCGCGACAAGCCCGCGAAGCAGAAGACCGCGGCCCTGAAGGGCAGCCCCCAGCGTCGCGGTGTGTGCACCCGCGTGTACACCACCACGCCCAAGAAGCCGAACTCCGCGCTGCGTAAGGTCGCGCGTGTTCGCCTGACCAGCTCGGTCGAGGTCACGGCCTACATCCCCGGCGAGGGTCACAACCTGCAGGAGCACTCGATGGTGCTCGTCCGCGGCGGTCGAGTGAAGGACCTCCCGGGTGTGCGCTACAAGATCATCCGCGGCTCGCTCGACACCCAGGGTGTCAAGAACCGCAAGCAGGCTCGTAGCCGCTACGGCGCCAAGAAGGAGAAGAGCTAATGCCACGCAAGGGCCCCGCACCCAAGCGTCCGTTGATCAACGACCCGGTCTACGGGTCGCCTCTGGTCACGCAGCTGGTCAACAAGATCCTGCTCGACGGCAAGAAGTCGACCGCTGAGCGGATCGTGTACCAGGCGCTCGAGCAGGCGCGCGAGAAGACCGGCACCGATCCGGTCGTCACCCTCAAGCGTGCGCTCGACAACGTCAAGCCCGCCCTCGAGGTTCGCAGCCGCCGTGTCGGTGGCGCGACCTACCAGGTCCCGGTCGAGGTTCGCCCCGGCCGCTCCACCACCCTCGCGCTGCGTTGGCTGGTGACGTTCTCTCGCGCACGTCGTGAGAAGACGATGGTCGAGCGTCTGGCCAACGAGCTCCTGGATGCCAGCAATGGTCTGGGTGCGGCTGTGAAGCGTCGCGAGGACACTCACAAGATGGCCGAAGCCAACAAGGCGTTCGCGCACTACCGCTGGTGAATCGACGCCGGGCGGCACGTAATGTGCCGCTCCGGCGTTGCCACTATGTGTCGGTTCCTCCAGGGCCGGCTGACAACACAAATAGCATTGGTCCCGAAGGGGCCGACACGAGCAACGAGCGGGGAAGAGTCCTGTGGCACAGGAAGTGCTGACCGACCTGAACAAGGTCCGCAACATCGGCATCATGGCGCACATCGATGCCGGCAAGACCACCACCACCGAGCGCATCCTCTTCTACACCGGTGTGAACTACAAGATCGGTGAGACGCACGACGGCGCCTCGACGACCGACTGGATGGAGCAGGAGAAGGAGCGCGGCATCACGATCACGTCTGCCGCCGTGACCTGCTTCTGGAACAACAACCAGATCAACATCATCGACACCCCGGGCCACGTCGACTTCACCGTCGAGGTCGAGCGCTCGCTGCGCGTCCTCGACGGCGCTGTCGCAGTGTTCGACGGCAAGGAGGGCGTCGAGCCCCAGTCCGAGCAGGTCTGGCGTCAGGCCGCCAAGTACGACGTTCCGCGCATCTGTTTCGTCAACAAGATGGACAAGATGGGCGCGGACTTCTACTTCACCGTGCAGACGATCATCGACCGTCTCGGTGCGAAGCCGTTGGTCCTGCAGCTGCCGATCGGCGCCGAGGACGACTTCGACGGCGTCGTCGACCTCGTCGAGATGCGCGCGATCACCTGGCGTGGCGTGGTGCCGACCGGTACCGAGCCGACCATCGAGGAGATCCCCGCGGATCTGGCCGACAAGGCCGCCGAGTACCGCGAGAAGCTGCTCGAGACCGTTGCCGAGTCCGACGAAGCTCTCATGGAGAAGTACTTCGGCGGCGAGGAGCTCACGGTCGAGGAGATCAAGGGCGCCATCCGCAAGATGACGGTCAACTCCGAGCTGTACCCGGTGCTGTGTGGTTCCGCGTTCAAGAACAAGGGCGTTCAGCCCATGCTCGACGCGGTCATCGACTACCTGCCGAACCCGCTGGACATCGGCGAGGTGCACGGTCACGCGCTGAACAACGAGGAAGAAGACCTCACGCGTAAGCCGAGCAAGGACGAGCCGTTTGCGGCTCTGGCCTTCAAGATCGCTGCGCACCCGTTCTTCGGCAAGCTGACCTTCGTGCGTGTCTACTCCGGACGCCTCGATCCCGGCCAGCAGGTGCTCAACGCCACCAAGGGCAAGAAGGAGCGCATCGGAAAGCTCTTCCAGATGCACGCCAACAAGGAGAACCCGGTCGACGAGGCCGTCGCGGGCCACATCTACGCGATGATCGGCCTGAAGGACACCACGACCGGTGACACCCTGTGCGACCAGGCGAACCCGATCGTGCTCGAGTCGATGAGCTTCCCGGACCCGGTCATCCAGGTCTCGATCGAGCCCAAGACCAAGTCCGACCAGGAGAAGCTGGGCACCGCGATCCAGAAGCTGGCCGAAGAGGACCCGACCTTCTCGGTCGAGCTCGACGAGGAGACCGGCCAGACCGTCATCGGCGGCATGGGCGAGCTCCACCTCGACATCCTCGTCGACCGCATGCGTCGCGAGTTCAAGGTCGAGGCCAACGTCGGCAAGCCGCAGGTCGCGTACCGTGAGACCATCACCAAGAAGGTCGAGAAGCACGAGTTCACCCACAAGAAGCAGACCGGTGGTTCGGGTCAGTTCGCAAAGGTGATCATCGCGCTCGAGCCCTACATCGGCGAGGACGGCGAGTCCTACACGTTCGAGAACAAGGTCTCCGGTGGCCGCGTTCCGCGTGAGTACATCCCCTCCGTCGACCACGGCGCCCAGGACGCGATGCAGTACGGCGTGCTCGCCGGCTACCCGCTCGTGAACCTCAAGCTGACGCTGCTCGACGGCGCGTACCACGACGTCGACTCGTCCGAAATGGCCTTCAAGGTTGCCGGTTCGCAGGCACTGAAGGAAGCCGCCCGCAAGGCCGGTCCGGTCATCCTCGAGCCGATCATGGCTGTCGAGGTGACCACGCCCGAGGAGTACATGGGCGACGTGATCGGCGACCTCAACTCCCGCCGTGGCCAGATCCAGGCCATGGAGGAACGCAGTGGTGCCCGTGTCGTGAAGGCGCTGGTTCCGCTCTCGGAGATGTTCGGCTACATCGGTGACCTGCGGTCGAAGACCCAGGGTCGAGCGAACTTCTCCATGGTGTTTGATTCCTACGCAGAGGTTCCCGCGAACGTCTCGAAGGAAATCATCGCCAAGGCAACCGGCGAGTAACACCAGCTGGGAGCAAGACCGCTGGAGAGTTTTCACCAGCTGAGCACGACAGAAGTACCAACCAAACCCACCACTGCTGCATATCGCAAGCAACACAACAGGAGGCCATCAAGTGGCGAAGGCGAAGTTCGAGCGGACGAAGCCGCACGTCAACATCGGGACCATCGGTCACGTTGACCACGGCAAGACCACCACCACCGCAGCTATCACCAAGGTGCTTGCCGATGCCTACCCCGACCTGAACGAGGCCTCGGCCTTCGATCAGATCGACAAGGCGCCCGAGGAGAAGGCTCGCGGCATCACGATCAACATCTCGCATGTTGAGTACCAGACGGAGAAGCGCCACTACGCGCACGTCGATGCCCCGGGCCACGCCGACTACATCAAGAACATGATCACCGGTGCTGCGCAGATGGACGGCGCGATCCTGGTCGTGGCGGCCACCGACGGCCCGATGCCCCAGACGCGTGAGCACGTGCTGCTCGCCCGCCAGGTCGGCGTGCCGTACATCCTCGTCGCGCTGAACAAGGCCGACATGGTCGACGACGAGGAGATCCTCGAGCTCGTCGAGATGGAGGTCCGCGAACTGCTGGCCGCCCAGGAGTTCGACGAGGAAGCGCCGGTCATCCCGATCTCGGCTCTGAAGGCGCTCGAGGGCGACCCGAAGTGGGTCCAGAGCATCGTCGACCTCATGAAGGCCGTCGACGAGTCCATCCCGGACCCGGTCCGTGAGACCGAGAAGCCGTTCCTCATGCCCGTCGAGGACGTCTTCACGATCACCGGTCGTGGCACCGTCGTCACCGGTCGTATCGAGCGCGGCATCGTGAACGTGAACGAGGAGGTGGAGATCGTCGGCATCAAGGAGACCTCCACCAAGACCACGGTCACCGGCATCGAGATGTTCCGCAAGCTGCTCGACCAGGGTCAGGCCGGCGACAACGTCGGTCTGCTGGTCCGTGGCATCAAGCGCGAGGACGTCGAGCGTGGCCAGGTTGTGGTCAAGCCCGGCACCACCACCCCGCACACCGAGTTCGAGGGCAACGCCTACATCCTGTCCAAGGACGAGGGCGGCCGCCACACGCCGTTCTTCAACAACTACCGCCCGCAGTTCTACTTCCGTACCACGGACGTTACGGGCGTCGTGACCCTGCCCGAGGGCACCGAGATGGTCATGCCCGGTGACAACACCGAGATGTCCGTCGTGCTGATCCAGCCGATCGCGATGGACGAGGGCCTGCGCTTCGCCATCCGTGAGGGTGGCCGCACCGTTGGCGCCGGTCGCGTCACCAAGATCATCAAGTGATCTAGCTCCACAACGCCGAACGGCGCTCACTCCGCAAGGGGGTGGGCGCCGTTCGGCGTTTCAGCGTGTGCCAGCGCAGGTGGGTGAGCGCAGGTGTGTCAGGCACGGTTGCCGGCCGGGCGGGCAGTTCGGCCCGGCCCGGCCGACTCAGGAGGGTGAGTCGGCCGGGTCGAGGTGCAGCAGCACCTGGGTCGCGACCGGCGCACCGGGCAGGGCGGCGGCCATGGACAGCGCCATGGCCTCGGCGTCCCTGTTGAACTCCACCAGGTCGACGGTGGGGTCCGCGGTCACCGTGACGCGCAGGGTCGGGCGGCCGCGGTCGTCTACGGCCGCGGAGCGTACCGAGCGCACCCCGGGCAGCGCGGAGAGCTCGGCGGCGAGCCCGACGGCCATCGGACTCAGGTCCACCGACAGCTCCGAGCCCGCGTTGTCGACACCGAGCGCAGCGGTGCGGACCTGCACGGTCGAGGTGCGTCCGCGGCGAAGGTTGATCGTCAGCAGGCTCACCCCGACCAGCACGCACACGACGCAGGTGACGGCCAGAGCCGTCGGCCACCAGTCGGCGTCGGGCGCGGCGGCGACGCGAGCCCGGTCGAACCGGCGCACCAGTTCGACGGACGCGTCGAGCCCGGCCCTCCAGGTCACCGCCAGTACGCCGCCGGCGAGCAGCAGGCACCCCGTGGTCAGCACCACGAGCCGGTCCGCGAGGACGGTCCTCCGCTTCACGGGCGCACCCGGCCGATCCGGACGCGCAGCTCGGGCGTCGCGGTCAGCGTCGCCAGGCGCGGCGCGACCGCGTCCCGCACGTCGGCCTGCAGCGAGGCATCGTCGACGTCGCCGTTCGGGACGACGTGCACGGTGGCGCGGCGCCGGTCGACGGTGGTGTGAACCGAGTGCACACCGGCGACCGTGCCCGCGTGCGCACTGCACATCCGGGCCACGTCGGTCGGCCGCAGCCACACCACCGGGAGGTCGGGGCGGCCCAGCGCCAGGTGGGTGCGGGCGGTGGGGGCGAGCGCGAGGTAGACCAGCACCAGCCCACAGACCGCCGCGGCCACACCGGCCGGCAGCATCCAGCCCTGCCAGTGCAGCCCGGCCAGCCAGGTCGCCGAGTTCCGCAGCCAGGCGGCGGGCGCGATGACCTCCTGCGCGATCAGGAACTCGCGGCCCGTCAGGCCCGCGAGCGCCAGCAGCAGGGCCGCCACCAGCAGCGTGACGAATGCCGCGGCGGGCCGGCTGACGGGAGGACGTGCGGCGGGCGGGAGCGCGTCGACGTGGCCGTCCGCGACCAGTTGGCGGGCGTCGACCTCGGCGGGCGACTGCGGGCCGCCGGGCACCGCCGCCGCGACCACGATGTGCAGGGATTCCATCGGAATGCCGCCGAGCGTCCGGATCTGCTCGCCCACCTGCCGGTGGACCTCACGCGAGAGCACCGCGACGGGGCAGGGCCAGGTCACCGCGACGTACAGGGCGACGGCCACCGAGTCGGCACCCATGGCGACCTCGGCGCGCGGCAGGTCCCGGCCGCCGAGCAGGAAGAGCCCGCCGCTGTGCCGGACCACGCCGGGCACCTGCAGCGCGGCGGCCACGGCGATCTTCGCGATCGCCTTGTCCTTGACGATGAGCCGGCCGCGGGCG
This sequence comes from Rhodococcus tukisamuensis NBRC 100609, assembly GCF_001894985.1. GTDB lineage: Bacteria > Actinomycetota > Actinomycetes > Mycobacteriales > Mycobacteriaceae > Rhodococcus_G > Rhodococcus_G tukisamuensis. The sequence continues at coordinate 342,395 of NZ_BCXG01000001.1, forward strand.
CCACGCTCCCGGTCGAGTGCGCTGGGTTCGTCCGGCTGGTGCCCGGTGGCGGCGTCGAGTGCGGCGTCGCCGGCGTTCGGGGCGTCAGCCACGGCCCCGGCCCCGCAGCAGGGCGCCGAGGTCCACGTGGCCGTCCCGGTGGGCGCCGATCGCCAGGCCGAGCCCGCCGAGCAGCACCGCGAAGACGAAGCCGCCGAAGCCGCCGATGATGCCGGCCAGCGCCAGCAGTAGGCCCGTGACCAGGCCGATGACAGTGTTGTTCATCGCGGGTGTCCTTCGCTTCGTACGTCCTCGACCGTGACGTGCACCGGTACGGCCAGCTCGGCGGCGAGCGCGGCCCGCACCCGGGCCGCGACCTCGACGACGTTCGCGGGGTAGCGGACGCTGATGTGTACCGCGCAGGCGTCCTCGGTCAACGAGATGCCCGAAACGCGTCGGCCGGGCAGGTAGGTGGCCACCTCGCCGAACTGGCCGCCATGCAGGTCGGCGACGTCGGGAACGGCCAGCACCAGTGCGGCCAGCCGCTCGGCGCGATCGGGCTCCGGCGCGGAGGTCACTGAACCCTCGGCCGGCTGTCGGCTTCCGAGGCGGGCGCGTTCTCGTCGAACAGCACCACGTCGTAGACGGTGATGTTGACCTCGGTGACCTCGAGGCCGGTCATCCGTTCCACCGCCGCGATCACGTTGCGGCGGATCCCGGCCGCCAGTTCGTGCAGCGCCACGCCGTACTCGGCGACGATGCCGATGTCGATGGCGGCCTGCTTGGCGCCGACCTCCACGGCCACGCCCTGGCCGTGGTTGACGCGGGCCCCGGGGATCCGGTCCCGCAGGGCGCCCACCGCGCGGGCCGTGCCGCCGCCGACGTCGAACACCCCGCTGATCTCACGGGTTGCGATGCCGGCGATCTTCGCGACCACCGCGTCCGCGATGATCGTGCGGCCCTGGGCACTCACCAACTCGGTGGAGCCGGCGGTCCCGAACTGTACCGGGCTGTACTGCGTTGGCTGGGATGGTGATTCGGCTCTGCTCGGATCGGTGGTCACAGTGTCAACTGTAGTGAGTACGGGAGCGCCACGACGCCCCTGAGGCGGAATCACCTACCGTGGAGCCGACCGGCGAGAGGTAAGGAAGTTCGAAGATGGGTCAGACCCAGTCGCAGGCCGCGACACCGGCCGCGCCCGAGGCATCGGCGAGCGGTCACGGACGGGGCAAGGTGGTGACGGCGCTGCTCGCGCTGGCGTGCCTGGTGCTGGCCGGGCTCAGCGGGGCGATGTTGTGGCAGCACCGTACGGCCACCGACCGGGAGGCGGACCGAGAGGCGTTCCTGCGGGCCGCCCGCGACGGCGCGATCGCGGTCTCCACGATCGACCACGACCATGCGGAGGCGGACGTGCAACGCGTCCTGGACCTGTCCACCGGTCAGTTCCGGGACGACTTCCAGGAGCGCTCCGAGGCCTACGTCTCGGTGGTGCAGCGCGCGGAGGTGAGCACCACGGGCGCGGAGGCGTCGGCGGGCATCGAGTCGCAGGATGCCGACCGCGCGACGGTCCTCGTGCAGCTCACCTCCACGGTCAGCAACACCGCCGGGGTGCAGGACCAGACCCGCCCGGTGCGACTGCGGATCACGGTGGACAAGACCGACGGACGGTTCAAGATGTCGGACCTGGAGTTCGTGGCATGAGGGGCGCCTCGACGCACCCGGTCCGTCGCCGGCCGTGGACGCGGATCCTGACGGCCGTCGCCGCCGTTCTCGCGATCCTCGCCGGCGCGCTGTACCTGGGCTGGTACCTGCCCGGTCAGCGGGTCGACGACCGGGCCAGGGCAGAGGCCGCGCAGGCCGCGGCCGACGGCGCCGCTGCCCTGCTGACCTACACCCCGGACAGCGTGGCGGCGGACCTGTCGGCCGCCACGGAGCGGCTCACGGGTGAGTACAAGGACTACTACGGCCGGATCGTGGACTCGGTGATCGTGCCGACGGCCCGGGACCAGAAGATCAGCTCCCACGCCACCGTCACCGGTACCGGGGTCGGTTCGCTCGACGCGGATTCGGCGCAGGTGCTGGTGTTCCTGTCCCAGACGTCCACCTCGGCGGACCGGCCGCAGCCGGTCGCGAACACCGCCGGGGCGGTCGTCGAGCTCAGCCGGGTCGACGGTGACTGGCTGATCTCCCGTTTCGACGTCGGCTGACGGTCTTCGGCCCGCCGTCCGTGGGGGCGATCGGAGGCGGTCTCCCGGCGCGCGCACTACTAGAACGTGTGTCAGTTTGGTTTACTGGTGCCCTCGTAGGTCGCGGGACAAGATCAGGCGTGAGAGGTTGAGCGGATGAGCAACGGACAAGTCGGTGCAGCGGGTGACGCTCGCGTCGTCGTGGTGGGTGCCGGACTGGCGGGTCTGCGGACCGCGGAGGAGCTTCGGCGGGCCGGGCACGAGGGCGAAGTGGTGCTCGTCGGCGCCGAGACGCACCTGCCGTACGACCGCCCGCCGCTGTCCAAGGAGGTCGTCCGCGGCGAACGCGACGACGTGACCCTGCGGCCGACGGAGTTCTTCGACGAGCAGGCCATCGAGCTGCGACTGGGCTCCGGCGCGGTCGCGCTGGACACCGCCACCCGCACCGTCGCGCTGGCCGACGGCACCTCCGTGGACTACGACCACCTGGTGATCGCCACCGGACTGCTGCCGCGGCGGATCCCCGGGCTGCCGGACCTCGACGGCGTGCACGTGCTGCGCACGCTCGAGGACTCGCTCGGCCTGCGTGCGGACCTCGTCCCCGGCCGGACCGCGCTCGTCGTCGGCGCCGGTTTCATCGGCTGCGAGCTCGCGGCCAGCATGCGCAAGTCCGGCCTCGAGGTGATCCTGGTCGAGCCGCAGCCGGCGCCGCTGGCGTCGGTGCTGGGGCCGGAGGTCGGCGCACTGGTCGGCCGGTTGCACACCGCCGAGGGCGTCGACGTGCGCACCGGCACCGGGCTGACCGCCCTGCTGGGCGAGGGCCGGGTGCGCGGCGCGGTGCTCTCGGACGGCACCGAGGTCGCCGCCGACCTGGTGGTCATCGGGATCGGCTCTGTTCCGGTCACCGACTGGCTGGCGGACTCCGGGGTGCGGCTCGCCGAGCGCACCGACGGCGGCGGGGTGCTCACGGACGAGACGGGACGCACCAGCGACCCGCAGGTGTGGGCCGTCGGCGACGTCGCCGCGTGGCTGCACCGCGACGGAAGCCGGCGGCGCGTCGAGCACTGGAGCAACGCGGGTGAACAGGCCAAGGCCGTCGCCCTCGCGTTGGTCGGCAGCGACAGCGCGGTTGCCGCGCAGGTGCCGTACTTCTGGAGCGACCAGTACGACCTCAAGGTGCAGGCGCTGGGTGAGCCGTCGGCGACGGACACCGTGCACGTGGTGCGCGACGACGGCCGCAAGTTCCTGGCCTACTACGAACGGGACGGCGCACTGGCCGCGGTGGTCGGCTGCGGCCTCGCCGGCCCGGTGATGAAGATGCGGGCGAAGATCGCCGCCGGGGTGCCGATCGCAGAGGTGCTCGAGCCCGCGGGCGTCTAACGTGAGGGGATGATGCGCGGCCGTCGGGCCCTGCCGGAGCTCACGGAACTCACCGCGGCGCATTGGACGTCGGGGGAGAGCGGGCGGCTGTCCGTGCAGCGGTGCGCGCACTGTCTCCGATGGTCGTTCCCGCCGGTGTCACACTGCCGGCACTGCTGGCGTGACGACTTCACCTACGAGCCGGTCACCGGCAAGGGCGCACTGCTGAGCTGGACCGAGGTGTTCGAGTCCGTCGCGTCTGCCCCGCAGCCGCCGTACCTCGTCGCGGTGGTGGAACTCGAGGAGGGGGTCCGGCTGTTGCTCGGCCTGACCGACGCCTCGCGGGATGCCCTGCGGGTCGGTGCGCCGACCCGGCTGGTCTTCGAGCCGATCGGCGAGGGGGTCTGGTTGCCGCTGGCCGAACTCGAGGAGTGGGAGCAGCCGGAGGACCGTCTCGAGGCGGTGTCGTGAGCGGCGTGGGCCGATGACGGGCGCCGTGGTCAGCGGGGTGGCCCGGGTGCCGGTCGCTGGCACCGACGGCGCGGTGGCCGCGGTGTTGGGTGCGCTGACCGACGCCGGACTTGCCGGTTCGGCGGTCGAGGGCGTGCTGGTGTGTGGAGTCCCGGCGGTGGAGGGACTCGACCTGGGCTTCGAATTGTCCTGGGCGGCAGCAGAACCGAATCGATTCGCGGTGGTCGCCGGGGTCGCGTCCGCGGCTGCGGTGGTGTCGGCGGGGTTGGCCGCGCACGTGGTGTGCGTGGACGCGGCCGCGCCGGTGCGATTTCTCGGCGCGGGGTCCGGCGGCGCCCCGGAGTACCGGATCGGTGGCCGTGGCACGGCGTCCGGGTGGGCGCAGTGGCATGCGCCCTACGGCGCGGACTCGGTGTTGGTCGAGGTGGCACTGGCCGCCCGGGCGTACGTCGAGCGGTTCGGCCTGACCCGCGCCGAGCTGGCGCAGGTGGCGCTCGCAGCCCACGCCCATGTGGGTGACCCGCTCGGGTTGGCCGAGTACCTGGCGGCGCCGATGCTGGCGGACCCGCTGTGCCGGTACGACCGCGCCACCCCGGTCGCGGGCGCCGCGGCGATCGTGCTCAGTGACGCGGACCTCGCGTCGGACCTGGCGGGCGAGGCCGTGGCGGTGGCGGGCCTCGGGTCGGCCAGGTCCTCGGTTCCGCTGTGGGAGCAGCAGTCCGAACCCGACGCGACCGCGATCCACCGGGCGGCCGAGCGGATGTGGCGCAGCACCGGACTCGCCCCCGCCGACGTCGACGTGGCGGTACTCGGCGACGAACTGTCCTTCCTGACGGTGCTCTGGCTGGAGGCGCTCGGCTTCTGCGGGACCGGTGAAGCCCGGTATCTTCTTGGGAGGAAACAAACTTCACGTGGCCTCGAGGTGGCGGTCAATCCGCACGGCGGCCAGCTCGGCGCCGGCGGGTCGGCCGGCCTGGACCTCGTGGTGGAGGCGGTGACACAGCTGCGCGGCGGGGCTCCCGCCACCGCGGGCGCCCAGGTACCCGCGGTGGCGGCGGTGGGACTCGGCGAGGGCACCGTGGCCGGCTGCCTGCTGCTGACGCGCTGACCGCGGTCCGCTTGTCTCGAGTTACGTTAATCTCGACAGTCGAGATAGTTCTTGGTCGAGAGAGTTGGGGTCGCCGGGTTGAACGAGGTCGGCGAACGAGGAGGGCGTGTGGTGGGCAGGCAGGCGACGGGACGGCGCGCCGCGGGCGAACGGGTGGCGGGCTCGGTGGAGTCGGACGGCGCCGATGCCGCGCTGGCGCTCGTCCGTCGGTTGCGCGGGCTGGCGTCGGACCTGGACCAGCTCGGTGCCACCTTTGCCGAGCGAAACTCGTTGCACGCCACGGATCTTCGTGCGCTGGTGTTGCTGCTGGACGCCGACCGTGCGCAACTGGCCGCGACCCCCGGATGGCTGGCCGCCCAGCTCGGACTGGGTTCGGCCGCGACGACGGCCCTGCTGGACCGGTTGGAGCGGGCCGGGCACCTGGTGCGGTCGGCCGACCCCGGCGACCGTCGCCGGGTGCTGCTACGGGTCCAGGAGCAGGCGCGGTACCTGGGGTGGTCGTTCTTCGCCCCGCTGGTGGGGCGGGTGGACGCGGCGATGGCGGACTTCGACGCCGACGAGCGTGCCACGGTCGCCCGCTTCCTGGGCGCGATGGACGGGGCGCTGGCGGCGGAGCCGGACCGCTCGGACCGGCGGGGCGGCCGCGGCGATAGGTTTGACGGGTGATTGTTGCGCTCATCGACTCGGGCCTGGGGATGCTGCCCACTTCGGCGTGGCTGCGGCGGCTTCGCCCCGACCTCGATCTGCTGCTCTGCCTCGACCCGGACGGGGCGCCCTGGGGTCCGAAGCCGCGGGAATGGGTGATCGAGCGGGCGGTCGGGGCGGCCGAGCGGGCGGTGGGCCTGGGCGCCGAGGTCGTCGTGGTGCCGTGCAACACCGCCAGTGTCACCGCGCTCGAGCACATCAGGGACCGACTCGGCCCCGGCGTCCCGGTGGTGGGGACCGTGCCCGCGATCAAGCCGGCGGCCGCGGTCTCGCGGTCCGTCGCGATCTGGGCGACGGCGGCGACCACCGTGAGTGACTACCAGGCTGACCTGATCGCCCGGTTCGGGAACGGTGCCGTCGTCACCGGGGTGGCCTGTCACGGGTTGGCCGACGCGATCGACCGCGGCGATGCCGGGCAGGTGAGCGCCGCGATCGCCGAGGCGGTCGCGCACACCCCCGCCGGCTGCGACGCCGTGGTCCTCGGCTGCACCCACTACCCGCTGGTCGAGGCGGAGATCGCCGCCCGGCTGCCGGCCGGTGTCACGCTGTTCGACAGCGCGGAGGCGGTGGCGGCGCAGACGGTGCGCCGGATCCAGGCCCTCGGCCGCGACAGCACTGGGGCCGGTGCCGTGTCGGTGCTGCTCAGCGGCAGGCCGGGTGAGCTGCCTGCGAGCGCACTGAACTACGACGCGGGCAGGGTGCTCGCGGACCCTACGCGCCTGCCCCGCTGAGCTGGGCCAGGCCCGCGACCACCAGGCGTGCGACGCCGCGCAGGTCCTCGGCGCGGTCCCGGGCCAGTTCGTCGAGGTCACGCAGGCGGTCGGCGCCGGCGGCGGCGAACATCGCGGCCACCCAGGCGGTGGCGCTGGAGTCGAGCGCCCGGGCAGACGCGGCGAACGGCGAGCTGGCCCGGAGCACCTCGATCGTCGCGTCGTGCAGGTAGCTGCGCAGCCGCCGGAGGTGTTCGCGCACCGCGGGGTGGGTGTCGGCCTCGCGCCAGATGATCACCCGCATCACCGAGGAGTGGTGATCGCGCAGGTTCAGCGCGGCGTCGAGGTTCACCAGCGTCGACTCGGGTTGTCCGGTGACCACCAGGTCGGCCACGTCGGCGAGCGGTTCGGCGGGCAGGCGCTCGGTGACCAGTGTCGTCAGCAGCGACTCCTTGGTGGGGAAGTAGTAGAAGACCAGTCCCTTGGGGACGCCGGCCTGTGCCGCGACGGCCGCAGTGGGGGTGGCGTCGAAGCCCCGTGCTGCGAAGAGTTCCTCGGCGGCGTCGAGGATCAGCTTCCTCGCGTCGCCGTCCGCTCTGGCCGTCCGGCGCCGACGCGGACCCGGCATCGTCAGGTACCTCCGAACGTGAGGGTGGGGCGAGCGGCGGCGCTCGCCCCACGGGATTGTCGTCCTTTCGCAGTGTCGTCGGCGGGGGTCAATGCGCCGCCAGTCCGCCCCGGTGACCGATGTGCATCGGGGAGCTGTCCGGGAGCGCGGCCATCGCCACCACCGCGGTCAGCACGCCGCCCACCCACGAGGTCCATGCGGCGCCCGTCAGGTGCGAGAAGCTGGTGACCCAGGGGGAGATGAACATCAGGACGCCGAGCACACCCATTGCCCAGACGACCATCTCGGTACCGGGGGACGCCAGGTTGGCGAGCCCGGTCACGGCCACGAGCACGCCGAGAACGATCATCGACCACCGCGCGGCGCTGTTGGTGTCAACCCAGATCGGCGAGAGCGCCACAACCGCACCGATCACCACGGCGGCCCAGTCCTGCCACCGAGACCATTCGACCTTCATTTCTGCCTCCTCGACGAGGGAACTCCTGACTCCGGTATAGACCTGATTGACCGGCCGGTCAATGGCCTGGAATCCGGCGCCGACCAGGCCTTCGTGGGACGCTGTGAGGCATGCACGACGAGGTGGTCAGGGCGCTGGGCGAGGTGGCGGACGCGGGCGACGCGCAGCACCTGCAACGGTTCTTCAAGACCGGCCCCGGCGATTACGGCGAGGGCGACCTGTTCATCGGAGTCCGGGTGCCTGCCACCCGGAAGGTCGCCGCGCGGTTCGCGGACCTGCCGCTGCCGGAGGTCGACGCGCTGCTCGACAGCCCGGTGCACGAACACCGGCTGGCCGCGCTGCTGATCCTGGTCGGGCGATTCGAACGCGCCGGCGCGGTGCGCACGCGAGACGAGGCGGAACGGGAACGGATCGCCGACTGCTACCTGGCCGCGGTGCTGCGCGGGCGGGTGAACAACTGGGACCTGGTCGACAGCTCCGCCGAGCGGGTGCTCGGTGGCTGGCTCTACGACCGGCCCCGGGACCTGGTGTTCACGCTGGGCGACGACGACGACCTGTGGCGCCGTCGGGTGGCGCTGCTGACGACCTTCGGGTTCATCCGGCGGGGCGACGCGTCGACCACGCTCGAGTTGGCGCCGCGACTGCTGGGCGACCGCCGGGACCTCACCCAGAAGGCGCTCGGCTGGATGCTCCGCGAGGTGGGCAAGCGGGTGGACCGGGTGCTGCTGACCGGGTTCCTGGACCGCTACGCCGCGGAGATGGGCGCCGTCGCGCTCAGCTACGCCACCGAGCACCTCGACGCGGACGCCCGCGCCGGATACCGGCGCGGGCGTCGACTGGGATCATCGAAAGGCGGGGCTGCGAAGAGCAGTGCCTCGAAGAGAAGTGCCCCGGAGGGCGGGTAGAGCGGGCTGTCAGAACTCGATCTTGACGTGGTCGGAGACCGGGCGGGCCTGGCAGCCGAGGATGTAGCCGGCGGCGATGTCCTCGGGGTCGAGGATCTCGCTGTTGCCCATCTCCACGTTGCCCTCGAGCACGGTGCAGGCGCAGGAGCCGCACTCGCCCTCCTGGCAGGAGTAGGGCACGTCCAGTCCCTTGGACAGCATGATGTCGACGAGCGTCTGCTTGCGCGGCCAGCTCATCTTGTGGGTCTCGCCGTCGAGCTGCACCTCCACGGTGGCGGCGTCGGCGGCCTCCTCCTCGGTGACCTCCTCGACGACGACGTCCTGGAAGGGGTCGCCGGCGAGCGAGTTGAACACCTCGGCGTGCACCTGGGTGCGCGGGACGCCGGCCTCGGCGAGCGCCTTGTGCACGGTGTCCATGAAGGGGCCGGGGCCGCACATGAACGACTCGTAGCCGCCGAACGGCGTGGCCAGGGTCGCGAACTGGTCCGGCGTCGGCAGGCCCTGCAGGCTCTCCAGCCAGTGGATGACGGTGAGGCGGGTGGGGTACTGGGCGGCGAGCCCGCGCAGTTCGTCGCGGAAGATCACCGACTTCTCGTCGCGGTTGGCGTAGACCAGGACCACCTTGCCGGAGCCCTCGGTGAGCGCCGACTTCAGGATCGACATCACCGGGGTGATGCCGCTGCCCGCGCCCCAGAGCAGGAAGTCGTGGTCGAGCGACTTCGGCGTGAAGACGCCGGACGGCGGCAGCACCTCGATGGTGTCGCCGACCTTGACGTTGTCGCAGAGCCAGTTGGAGCCGTAGCCGTCGGCGGTCCGCTTGACGGTGACCTTGGGCTCGGCGTCGGTGAACGGCGAGCTGGCCAGCGAGTAGCAGCGGGCGACGGAACCGGTCCGGTCGCTGGGGATGCGCAGGGTCAGGAACTGTCCGGGCTTGTAGTCGAACTTGCTGCGCACCTCGTCGGCGACCGCAAAGACCAGCGAGCGCGCGTCGGAGGTCTCCTCGATGACCCCGGACACGGTGAGCACAACCGACCTGGAGCTGTGCGGCACGTCAACAGTGGTCATCGGTGGATCCTCTCAGGGTGAATCTCGAACTGGGCTGAATCTGGAACGTGTTCTAGTTTCGAATCTAGCAGGAAACCATGGAACCAGCAGGATGCTAATTTGCGTCGGCCGATTCCCGATAATCGGGACAAGCTTCACTCACGCGTTCGCGGGCCGCTGTCGATCCAGCTGCACGCCGAGTCCGGAGATCAGGGTCTCGACGCCAAAGCGGTAGAAGTCCTGGGCGTGCACCCCGTCCAGGTGCCGGGCCGCCCGGGCGATGGCCTCCGGCAGGCCGGTCCGGTCCGGAATCGTCGGCTCCTGGTCGGCGATCCCGCTGCGGCCGAACAGGTAGGTGTGGATCGCGACGTACGCGAGCAGCACGTTGCGCTCCGAGAACCCCGCGTCGAACAGGATCTCCATCACGAGTTCGATCAGGTGCCGTTGCTTGCGCAGCATCTGCTCGAGCAGCACCTCGCCCAAGCCCGGGTAGCGGGCGAGGCGGTCGTCGATCTGGTCGATCAGGGTCCGCAGCCGGGCCTGCCAGTCCCCGCCGGAGTCCGGTGCGGTGATGTCGGCGAGTGCGGCGGTGGCCACCAGGTCCAGCAGTTCGCGCTTGTCGGAGACGTAGTAGTACGGGGCCATCGCCGAGACGCCCAACTCGCGGGAGAGGCGGCGCATGGAGAGCTTGTCGAGCCCGTCCTCGTGCACCACGCGCAGCGCCGCCGCGACGATCTCTTCCTCGGAGAGGTTCCCGTGTGTGGGGCCGGACACCGGTGCGCCGCCGGCTGTGTTGCGGCCGGCCGGCCGTCCCAGGATCACGGACTTGTCCGTCATCATGTCCTCAGTGATCAACGATCTTGATCATCGGCGGTAGCGAGCGGTGGCAGCGCACGCTGTGCATTGGGATCGACGGGTTGTCGGCCCCGTTCTCCCATTTTAGGGCCTGTAGACCCCGATGGGGTGGGCTCGGTGGAACTGGTTCGACATCGTGGGCATTCCGGTCACCTCGGAGGGCAGGGCGCGCCGACGGAGGTGAGGGACCCGACGCCGTGGGTCAGCGTCTCGCCGCCCGCGCGCAACAGGTCGGCCAGGTCCAGGGAGTCGTCGGTCAGCCACTGCTCGTACGCGGACAGTGCGACGCCGAGGACCATCCAGCCGACGGTGCGCGGCAGGTGGTCCGTGGCGTCACAGCCGAGCCGGACGGCCGTGTACTCCGCGATCACGTCACGCCAGCCGTTGTACATCACCATCGAGTAGGCCTGCAGCGCAGGAGCTTTCAGGATGATCTCCATCCGGCTCCGGTGCAGCGGGGCCACATCCGGCGGGAACCGGTTGAACTCCAGCAGCGCGGTGGTCAGGCCCTCGGCGAGCTGGATGTCGTCGGGCAGTGCGGCGAGCAGCGAGCGCATGTCGGCCAGGTGGTTGTCGAAGTCGCCCCATGGGATGGCGTTCTTGGACGGGAAGTAGCGGAAGAACGTCCGTCGCGCGATGCCGGCGGCCTCGGCGATCTGGTCGACGCTGGTCTCCTCGAATCCGTGTGCGGCGAACAGTTCGATGCCGACGGAGCTGATCCGCTCGCGCGTGGTCGACGGTCGCCGACCCGTGCGACCTCGCGTGGTGCTGGGACTTTCCGCCAATTTCGCCTCCGGGCTTTCATTATGCACTCGATGCCATTATTGTCGTGAGCCGAGTCACAGTGGTACTCGCTGAGACCGTCGATCACCCTGACACAGGAGGTAAGCCAGATGGCCGACCATCGCGAAAATGCCGTTGCCGAGACCGAGCTCGTCCAGGAGTCGCTCGTGGAAGAGGTCTCGATCGACGGCATGTGCGGCGTGTACTGATCGTGGATCTCGACACCGGGTGGTCTCTCCACCCGCAGGTGGCGCTTCGCCCCGAGCCATTCGGGGCGTTGCTCTACCACTTCGGCACCAGGAAGCTCTCGTTCCTGAAGAACACCGTCATCGTCGGCATCGTCACCTCGCTGGCGGAGCACCCCGATGCCCGGACCGCGATCCGGGCCGCCGGGATCGACGACGCCCAGGTGGACACCTATGCGCGCGCCCTGGCCACCCTGGCCGAGTCGCAGATGATCGTGCGGGCTCCGGCCGGCGCGACGTCCGCAGCCTGACGCTGCTCCAGCCCCGCACGTCACCGACATTCTCCCCTCGCGAGGACACCAAGCCCATGACTTCCATGCTCGATCGCCCCGCGCCGGCCCCCGTCGGCCGCCTGGTCGACCAGTTCGAACTCGGCCTCGACGCCCCGATCTGTCTGACGTGGGAACTCACCTACGCCTGCAACCTCTCGTGCGTGCACTGCCTGTCCTCCTCCGGTCGTCGCGACCCGCGTGAGCTGTCCACCGAGCAGTGCAAGTCGATCATCGACGAGCTGCAGCGGATGCAGGTGTTCTACGTCAACATCGGCGGCGGCGAGCCCACGGTCCGCTCGGACTTCTGGGAGCTGGTCGACTACGCGACCGACCACCAGGTCGGCGTCAAGTTTTCCACCAACGGCGTCAAGATCGACAAGAAGGTCGCCGCCCGCCTGGCCGCCAGCGACTACGTCGACGTGCAGATCTCCATCGACGGCGCCACCGCGGAGGTCAACGACGCGGTCCGCGGCCCCGGGTCCTTCGCGATGGCCGTCCGCGCACTGGAGAACCTCGCCGAGGCCGGGTTCAAGGACGCGAAGATCTCGGTCGTCGTCACCCGCCACAACGTGTCCCAGCTCGACGACTTCAAGGCGCTCGCCGACAAGTACGGCGCCACCCTGCGGATCACCCGGCTGCGCCCCTCCGGCCGCGGCGCCGACGTGTGGGACGACCTGCACCCCACCGCCGGCCAGCAGCGTGAGCTCTACGACTGGCTCGTCGCCAACGGTGACGGGGTGCTCACCGGCGACTCGTTCTTCCACCTGTCCGCGTACGGCGACGCCCTGCCCGGGCTCAACCTGTGTGGCGCCGGCCGGGTGGTGTGCCTGATCGACCCCGTCGGCGACGTGTACGCGTGCCCCTTCGCGATCCACGAGCAGTTCCTGGCCGGGAACATCGTGAGCGACGGCGGATTCCAGCACGTCTGGCAGCACTCGGAGCTGTTCGCGGACCTGCGCTCCCCGCAGACCGGCGGCGCCTGCACCAAGTGCAGCCACTACGACGCCTGCCGCGGCGGCTGCATGGCGGCGAAGTTCTTCACCGGCCTGCCGATGGACGGCCCCGACCCGGAGTGCGTCATCGGCAACGGCGAGGCCGCGCTGGCCGCCGACCGCGGCGAGCTGCCGAAGTCCCACGTGGACCACTCGCGCACCGGACAGCGTCGTACCCCGCGGGCACCCGTGCCGCTGCAGCTGATGGTCCGCCCCCCGGCCAAGATCTGTGACGAAAACCCGCTCGCGGGAATGGAATAGAGGATTCTCTTCATGGCTAAGAACGCCTGGTTCGAAACCGTGGCCGAGGCGCAGCGACGCGCCCAGAAGCGGCTGCCGAAGTCCGTCTACATGGCGCTGGTCGCCGGGTCCGAGAAGGGACTGACGGTCGACGACAACATCGCGGCCTTCAGCGAGCTCGGCTTCGCCCCGCACGTCGCGGGACTGCACGACAAGCGGGAGATGGCGACCGAGGTCATGGGGCAGCCCATCTCGATGCCCGTGCTGATCTCGCCGACCGGCGTGCAGGCCGTCCACCCGGAGGGCGAGGTCGCGGTGGCCCGCGCCGCCGCCGCCCGCGGGGTCGCGATGGGACTGAGCTCGTTCGCGAGCCGCTCCATCGAGGACGTCGCCGCGGCCAACCCGCAGACGTTCTTCCAGATGTACTGGGTGGGCGACCGCGACACCCTGGTCCAGCGCATGGAGCGGGCCCGCGCGGCCGGCGCCACGGGTCTGATCATGACCCTGGACTGGTCGTTCTCGATGGGGCGGGACTGGGGCAGCCCGGCCATCCCGGAGAAGATGAACCTCAAGGCGATGATGCAGAACGCGCCGGAGGCCATCATGCGTCCGCGCTGGCTGATGGACTTCGCCAAGACCGGCAAGGTCCCGGACCTGACGACGCCGAACCTGATCAAGCCCGGCCAGCCGGCGCCCACCTTCTTCGGTGCGTACGGCGAGTGGATGGGCACGCCGCTGCCCACCTGGGAGGACGTCGCCTGGCTGCGCGAGCAGTGGGGCGGGCCGTTCATGCTCAAGGGCGTCATGCGTGTCGACGACGCGAAGCGCGCCGTCGACGCCGGTTGCTCCGCGATCTCCGTGTCCAACCACGGCGGTAACAACCTCGACGGCACCCCCGCTCCGATCCGGGCGCTGCCGGCGATCTCCGAGGCCGTGGGCGACCAGCTCGAGGTGCTCCTCGACGGTGGCATCCGTCGTGGCAGCGACGTCGTCAAGGCCCTCGCGCTCGGTGCCAAGGCCGTGATGATCGGCCGCGGCTACCTCTGGGGTCTCGCGGCGAACGGTCAGGCCGGCGTCGAGAACGTCCTGGACATCCTGCGCAGCGGCATCGACTCGGCCGTGCTGGGTCTCGGGCACTCGTCGATCGCGGAGCTGTCCCCGTCCGACCTGGTGATCCCGGCCGACTTCCGCCGCGACCTCGGCGTCTAGGACGCCGCGGGCCGTGACGATGCGGCTCACCGAACCGATCACCCTGGCCGGGCGTACCGCACCGGCCAGGGTGATCTTCGGTCCGCACGAGACGAATCTCGGTGTCGGCCGGTCCCTTTCCTCCGCGCACGTCGCGTACTACGGCAGACGCGCCCGGGGCGGGGCAGGCGTCGTGGTCACCGAGGTGGCGTCCGTGCACGCCGGCGACTGGCCGTACGAGCGGGCCCCGTTGGCCGCCGACTGCGGACCGGGCTGGCGGGCCGTCGCGGACGCCTGCCGCCCGCACGGGACCCTCGTGCTCGCCGGTCTCGGCCACACCGGGGGGCAGGGCTCGAGTGCCTACTCGCAGTCGGTGTTGTGGGGTCCCTCGCCCGTCGCCGACGTGGTCACCCGCGAGCTCCCGGCCCAGTTGGAACAGGCCGAGATCGACTCGGTGGTCGCGGGATTCGCCGCCGCCGCCCGCACCGCCCGCGCCGCGGGGGTGGACGGCGTCGAGATCGACGCGGGCCCGCGGGCGCTGCTGCGCCAGTTCCACTCCGGCCTGACCAACACCCGGGCCGACGAGTACGGCACGGACCGACTGCGGCTCACCCGGGAGGTGCTCGCCGCGGTCCGCGCCGAACTCGGCCCGGACCGCGTCCTCTCGCTGCGGCTGAGCTGCGACGAGTCGGCGCCGTGGGCCGGCGTCACCCCCGAGATCGCGGCGGGACAGGCTCGGGCCCTTGCGGATTCGCTCGACCTGCTGGTGGTGGTGCGGGGCGGCCCGATGTCCGTGCCGGACTACCGTCCGGACGCCCACACGGCCCCGATGTTCAACGTGAAACTCTGCGAGCAGATCCGGTCGGCGGTCGGCGGCGCCGTCCCGATCGTCCTGCAGGGCAGCGTCGTCGACGCCGAACAGGCCGGGCAGGCGCTCGTCGCCGGGGTCGCGGACGCGGTGGAGATGACCCGCGCGCAGATCGCCGACCCGGACCTGGTGGCGACCGTCCGTGCGGGGGAGCGGCCGCGACCCTGCGTGCTCTGCAACCAGGCCTGTCTGGTCCTGGACCCGATGAACCCGCTGGTGGGTTGCATCGGCAACCCCGAGGCCGGTCAGGAGGGCGTCGAAGTCGCTGCGCCGCAAGCGGACCCCGCACCGGTGCTGGTGGTCGGCGGCGGTCCGGCGGGCCTGGAGGCGGCCCGGGTCCTGGCCGGACGCGGCCATCGCGTGCGACTGGTCGAGCGGTCCGAGCGACCGGGCGGCATGGTGTCCACGGTCGCGGTCGGCGTCGGCCGCGAACGGCTCGCCGAGCTCACCGACTGGCTCGCCGCGCGGTGCCGACAGCTCGGTGTCCGGTTCGAGACCGGCCGGGCGGCGTCGGCGGCGGACCTGGACGCGGCCGCCCGTGCGGGCGAGCGGGTGGTGCTCGCTACCGGCAGCACCACCCGGCCCTGGGACGGCGACCGTGAGGACGGCGCGGTGATCGTCCCCGCCGCGGCGGTGCTCGGCGGGTGCGGGTTGCCCGACGGGCCGGTGCTGGTGTTCGACCCGGTCGGCGGGCCGGTCGCGGTTGCGGTCGCGGAATGGCTTGCCGCGCAGGGTCGCAGCGTCGCGCTGCTGACCCGCGACCCGGTGGTCGGCACCCAGCTGGGCCGCACGGGCGACCTCGCGCCGGCCAACGTCCGGCTGCAGCGCGCCGGGGTGGCCCGGCACCTGTACTCGCGGATCTGCGCGGTCGGCGCGGCGGCCGTGGTGATCGAGGACGTGCACACCGGGGTCCGGCGGTCGGTGCCGGCGGTGGCCGTCGTCGACTGCTCGCCCGGCCTGCCCGACGACGCGCTGCACCGCCCCGGCGTCACGTTGTCGGCCGGGGACGCCGTCGCGCCGCGCACCGTCGCCGAGGCCGTGCGCGAGGGCCGTGCCGCCGCCGTCGGGATCGGTGCCCGATGACCGGGACGGGGCGGGCCGGCGACTGTCCGAGACTGCTCAGCCCGCTGTCGCTGGGGCCGGTGACCCTGCGCAACCGGGTGGTGTTCGCCGCGCACCTGACCAACAGTGCGGTCGACGGGCTGCCCACCGCCCAGCACGCCGCCTATTACGCGGCCCGGGCCCGCGGCGGCGCCGGCCTGGTCGTCACCGAGGAGCACTGCGTGCACCCGACCGACCGGCCGTACGAGAAGCTGATCGCCGGGTACCGACCGGAGGTCGTCGACGGGTACCGGCGGATCACCGACGCCGTCCACGCGCACGGCACGGTGATCCTCGCGCAGCTCAACCACAACGGGGGCCAGGGCACCGGGATGTACACCCGGCTGCCGGTGTGGGCGCCGAGCCCGATCCCGGACCCGCTGTTCCGGGAGGTGCCCAAGGCCGTCGACGAGTCCGAGATCGCGGAACTGGTCGCCGGGTACGCGCTGGTCGCGGCGCACTGCCGCAGCGGCGGCTTCGACGGCGTCGAGATCCAGTGCTCGCAGTCCTCGATCCTGCGGGCGTTCCTCTCGCCCGACGCGAACCGGCGCACCGACCGGTACGGCGGGTCGCTCGCCAACCGGGCAAGGTTCCTGCTCGCCGTGGTGGAGTCGGTGCGCGCCGCGCTCGGCCCGGACCTGGTGCTCGGCGTGCGCCTGACCGGGGAGGAGGGGATCGCCCGGGGCATTCACCTCGACGAGGCGGTGGCGGTCGCCGCGATGGTCGAGGCGACGGGGATGGTCGACTACCTCAACACGTCGATCGGGATGGCCACCGAGAGCCTGCACCTGATCGAGGCGTCGATGGCGGTGCCGCGCGGCTATTCGTTGTTCATCCCCAACGCGATTCGGCGGCGGGTGGCGCTGCCGGTGATCGGCGTCGGCCGCTTCACCGGGCCGGAGCAGGCGGAGCGGGCGCTCGAAGAGGGGCACTGCGACCTCGTCGGGGTGGTCCGCGGACAGATCGCCGACCCGGACTTCGCGGCGAAGGCGACGGGCGGTGCCGCGGCGGAGATCCGGACCTGCCTGTCCTGCAACCAGGAGTGCGTGGGCCGGGTGGGGCTGAACCGGTGGCTGGGGTGTGTCGAGAACCCGCGGGCCGGCAGGGAATCGGTGCCGCTGCCGATGCCGCGGCGACGGGGCCTGCGGGTGTGCGTGGTCGGCGGCGGCCCGGCCGGGCTGCAGGCGGCGGCGACCGCGGCCGAACGCGGCCACCGGGTGACGGTCTTCGAGCGCGGCGCGCTGCTCGGCGGTCAGGTGCGCACCGCCGCGGTGGGGGCGGGGCGGTCGGAACTGTTGGAGATGGTGCGCGGTCTCGCCGCGCAGTGCGCCCGGCACGGTGTGGAGATCCGGACCGGGTGCGAGGCGAGCGCCGAGGTGCTGCGCGAGGAAGGCCCCGACGTGGTGCTGCTGGCCACCGGCGCCCGGCCGCGGCGGCCCGTGTGGGCGGGCGACCTGGCGGCGGTCGTGGACGTGCGCGACGTGCTCGAAGGTCGCGTCGCGCCCGCCGGCCGGGTGCTGCTGATCGACGAACTGGGGTTTCACCAGGGCACCTCGACCGCGGAGCTCCTGGCGCAGCGCGGCTGCGAGGTCACCCTCGCCACCAACGCGATGGTGGTGGGGCAGGACCTGGGCCTGACGCTGGACATGGAGGGCTGGCGCGCACGGGCGCACCGGCTCGGCGTCGACACGCTGACCGACGTGGTCCCGATGGCGGCGACGGCCGAGGGCGGGGGAGTGCGGGTGAGCCTGCTGCACCACCCGACCGGCCGGACCCGCGAGCACGTCGTCGACGCGGTGGTGTGCTCGGTGCACCAGGAGCCGGTGGATGAGCTGTGGAAGACGTTGTCCGGCAGTGACTTCGAGGTGCACCGGATCGGCGACGCGCTGGCGCCGCGGCGGGCGAATGCCGCGGTGGTCGAGGGCCATCGGGTCGCCGTCGCCCTGTAGTCCCGCCGGTGGTCGTGGGGACCCGCCACTCACTCGGGCTTGGCCGAGGCCGTCTGGAGCAGGCCCCAACTGAACCGTGCCTCGCAGGCGGTGCCGTCCGCGACGGTGAACTCGGCGGTGGCGTGGCTCGGCACCGTTCCGCCCGACATCCGGAAGCGGACCGGTCCGCAGGCACGTTCGAGATCGTCGATGGTCACCAGCCACGGTCGCAGGTCCGCCGGTTCGGTGATGGTCGGCGCGACAGAGTCCGCGCCCCGGACGAGGCGTTCGTCGATCACCTCGCCGCCGGGGCCGAAGGTGATCTGGAACTGCAGGCCCGGCCACAGCGGCATGGTCCAGCCCTCCACCGCCAGGTCGCCGCCGAGGGCGGTGGGCCGGGTCCCGGTCACGTCCGGGCGGCCGAGCGCCATCCGGTAGCGGCCGGCGCCATCCGGGAAGTTGCCGCGTAGTCCACGTTGCCACTGTGCGTGCGCGGCGCGGGCGTCGGTACCGCTCTTGCCGAGGTTCTTCAACGCCGACCCGACGAGGGACGGCTGATGGTCGTCCATCCGTCGCAGCAGCATCAACTCGAAGTTGACGACACCGAAACCCGCCAGGGGCATACGTTCCAGAATCATCTGCCCTCCTGTGACATTGGGGAACAACGTAATTGGGTAACACTCTGACGTCGGGGTGCTGCGACGTCGGGGTACAGGGGGGTGAGTCAGATTCCGGTGTCGGCGTCCCCGGGCAGCACCCGCTGCGGCGTCTGCGTGAAGATCCACCCGCCGTCCGAGGCGGGGGTCAGCACCCACACGACGTCGTACCGGTCCTCGGGCCAGGGGTCGGGAACCGGATGATCCGTGCCGCCGAGTGCGTCGACGATGTCGGGGATGTACTCGCGCTGCCAGGAGATCAGGACGGGGCCGCCGGTTCGGGTGACCTCCTCGGCGAGGTCCGTCACGTCGTCACGTCCGAACCGGGTGTCCACGTCGAGGTCGAGTCGCTGTGCCAGCGGCGAGATCGTCTGCAGCGACCGCTTGCTGCCCTTCTTCTTGCTTGGCGTCGAGGCGAACAGTGCGCGCGGCCGCACGAGCGGCGATACGGGCTCACCCGCGCCGGCGGCGAACAGGTCGGCGAGTGCGGCGGCCCGCCGCCACCCGGTCGCGGTGAGGGACTCGTCGCACCGGGTGCCGTCGGCGTCGATGCCGGGCTCGGAACCGGCGTCCTCGTCGGGTCGTTCGGCGTGCCGCACGAGCATGATCGTCGTCGGGACGGTCCGGTCCTTGGCCATGGCGCCATTGTCCACCTGGGGACGGGTTTCCGGCGGTGCCGTCACCGGCCGCAGTAGCGGAATGCTGATTCCGGTTAGGCTGCTACTGTGCGGCATGCGGAATATTGGTTCCGCTTGTCCTCGATGGGAGTCAGGGTTCCGATGCGCAAGGCGACCTCCGGACGGCGTGCGGGCACGCCGTACCAGGCGACCTATCTGGTCCTCGCCGTGGCGCTCACGGCCTACTCGCTGTTGCAGTCCCTGGTCGCGCCGGTGCTGCCGATGCTGCAGGCAAGCCTGCACACCGACCAGAACACGGTGACCTGGATGCTGACCGCGTACCTGCTGTCCGCGGCGGTGGCCACCCCGATTCTCGGCCGGGTCGGCGACATGGTGGGGAAGAAGAAGGTACTCGCGGCGGTACTGCTCGTCGCGTGCCTCGGCTCCATCGTCGGTGCGCTGGCGCACTCGATTGGGGTGATGCTCGTGGCCCGGGCGGTCCAGGGCGTTGCCGGCGGCGTCATCCCGCTCGCGTTCGGCATCGTCCGTGACGAGTTCCCGCGGGAGAAGGTCGCCGGCGCCGTGGGAGTGGTCTCGGCACTGATCGGCGTCGGCGGCGGGCTCGGCCTGGTCCTGGGCGGCCCGATCGTCGACGCACTCGGGCTCAGCTGGCTGTTCTGGATCCCCGCGATCGCGATGGGAGTGGCTGCGGTCGGCACCGTGTTCGTGGTGCCCGAGTCGCCGGTTCGGACGCCGGGCCGGGTCAGCTGGCTCGCGGCCGTGCTGCTCTCCGGGTGGCTCGTCGCACTGCTCGTCGCGGTGAGCGAGGGGCCCCGGTGGGGATGGACGTCCGGCGCGGTCCTCGGTCTGCTCGCGTTGGCGGTCGTACTCGCCGCCGCCTGGGCAATGGTGGAACGGCGGGACACCAGCCCGCTGATCGACATGGAGATGATGCGCATTCCGGCGGTGTGGACGACAAATCTCGCCGGGCTGCTCATCGGTGTCGGGATGTACTCGGTCTTCGCCTTCGTGCCCGCATTCCTGCAGACCGACCCGAGTGCCGGCTACGGCTTCGGCTCCAGCATCGTCGAGTCGGGGCTGATCGTGCTGCCGCTGTCACTGACCTTCCTGGTGGCAGGCATCTGGTCGGGGCGCCTGTCGCATCGTTTCGGGGCCAAGGCCGTGTTGGTCACGGGCGCGGCCACGGCGGGCGCAGCGTTCCTGGTCCTGGTGTTCGCACAGTCCACGGTGTGGGGCGTGGTGATCGCGATGGTGTTGATGGGGACGGGATTCGGGCTCGCCTTCTCGTCGATGTCGAACATCATCGTGCAGGCGGTGCCGCCTCGCCAGACCGGTGCGGCCAGCGGCACCAACGCCAACATCCGGACGATAGGTGGCGCCCTCGGGTCTGCGCTGATGGCGAGCGTGGTCACCGGGCACGTCCAGCCGAGCGGTGTCCCCGCCGGATCCGGCTACACGGCCGGCTTCACGGTGATGGCGGTGGCGGTGCTCCTCGGGGCGCTCGCCGCCCTGCTGATACCGCCGCGCCGCGCAGTGGACGAGGTCCTCGGCGGCGCCGCCCCGGTGGCGGTGTCGGCGGCGGCCTGACCGGCCGACCTACCATGGCAACCGAGATGACAACGCACAGCGAATCGGCGCCGGGCGCAGCGGCCGCGGACAGGCCGCTCCGGAAGGACGCCGCGGAGAACCGGACGCGCATCCTCGACGCCGCGGGCCGCGTCTTCGCCAACTGTGGCATCGACGCGGGGGTGGAGGAGGTCGCCCGCGTCGCGGGCGTCGGAGTGGGCACGCTGTACCGGCGGTTCCCCAGCAAGCAGGCCCTGATCGACGAACTCGTCGGGCAGCACCGCCGCGAACTGGTGCAGATCGCCCGGGCGGCGGCCGACAACCCGGACGGGACGGGGCTCGAGGAGTTGGTGCGCGCCACCGGCGAACTACAGGTCGGGCACTCGGGCTGCCTGCCACGGCTGTGGAACCACTCGGACGCGGAGCCGGAGGCCATCGAGGAGTTCCGGACCCACCTCGCCGACCTGCTCGCGCAGGCGCAGCGGTGCGGGCGGATCCGAGAGGATGTCACCCACTCGGACATCACGACGCTGTTCTGGGCGTTGCGGGGCGTCACCGAATCATCGTTTGCCGTCGCGCCGAACGCCTGGCGCCGGCACCTGGAGATCGCGTTCGCCGGGATGCGCCCGGTGGCAGGCGGGGCCTTCAGCGCGCAGTTGCGGGAGCGGCCGCTCACCGTCGCGCAGATGCGGAAGATCAGCAAGTGACCGGGGCGCTCGTGCGGTCGAGTCCGGCGTCGTGCCGCGCCGACCTCCGGAGGCCGGACGAGGATCGGTCATTTGCGACGCGAACGACTGCCGGGTAAAGCTGTCCTCGGCCAGGAGGCCGAGATCCGACGTTCGAGTGTCGGGTCTGTCATGGAACCAGGTGACGTGAGGTCGCCGGACGAAGGATGGAGTTGGTCATGAGTTCTCCCGAGCCGATTGTCGTTGTGGACGGGGCGCGCACCCCGGTCGGTAGCTTCGGCGGTGTGTTCAAGGACGTGCCTGCGCACGAGCTGGGCGCGACCGCGGCGAAGGCCGCACTCGCGCGCGCCGGCGTGGCGCCGGAGGACATCGACGAGGTGGTCATGGGCTGCATCGGGCAGGTCGGGCCCGACGCCTACAACGCCCGACGGGTCGCGCTGGCCGCCGGACTGCCGGTCTCCACCCCGGCCTACACCGTCAACCGGCTGTGCGGTTCGGGCCTGCAGGCCGTGTGGTCCGCGGCGATGCAGATGCGCTGGGGCGGAGTCGATTTCGCGCTCGCCGGCGGCGACGAGAACATGTCGCGGATGCCGTTCTACGACTTCGGCGCCCGTAGCGGCTACAAGCTCGGCGACCGCACGCTGGTCGACGGCACGGTCGGCATGCTCACCGACCCGTTCCACAACGTGCACATGGGCGTGACCGCCGAGAACGTCGCCACCAAGTACGGGGTCAGCCGGATCGAGCAGGACGAGTTCGCCGTCGAGTCGCAGCGGCGCGCCGCCACCGAGGCCGCCAAGGCGGCCTTCGCGGAGGAGATCACCCCGGTCGAGATCGGTGGCCGCAAGCCGGTCACCGTCGACACCGACGAGCACCCCAAGCCGGGCACCACCGTCGAGACCCTCGGCAAGCTGCGTGCGGCGTTCGTGAAGGACGGCACGGTCACCGCAGGCAACGCGTCGGGCATCAACGACGGCGCCGGCGCTCTGGTGCTGGCCACCCAGTCCGCCGCGCAGGAGAAGGGGCTCACCGGCCTGGTCACCATCGAGGCGGTCGCGACCGGTGCGCTGGAGCCGGAGCTGATGGGCTACGCCCCGGTGCTGGCGCTGCGGAACCTGTTCGAGCAGACCGGCACCACCCCGGCCGACATCGGCGTCGTGGAACTGAACGAGGCCTTCGCCTCGCAGGCGATTGCGACCATCCGCGACGCGGGCCTGGACCCGGAGAAGACCAACCCGTACGGCGGCGCGATCGCGCTCGGGCATGCGGTCGGTGCCACCGGCGCAATCCTCAGCCTGCGGGTGGCCAAGGAGATGGTCCGGCGTGATCTCGAGCTGGGCATCGTCACCATGTGCATCGGTGGCGGTCAGGCTCTGGCGGCGCTCTTCCGTCGGATCTAATTGACAGCGAAGCTGTGTTGATTGCGTGAAGAAGTCCACTTCGCCAGGCTTGAGTATCGAACTTTAGTCAAATAGGCTGCCTAAAAGGTTCGTACGAAGGGTTGGCGTAATGGGCGACGGCACGACAGGTCCGGTCCCGGAGAGCACGGGTGCCCACGGCGCGGACATTCCGGTGTCCCCCGAGGTCCTTGCTCTCCGGGACGACATCACGACGTTCTTCCGGAGACTGCGCAAGGAGCGCGCCGACCACAAGCTCACCCCCTCGCAGTTGCAGGCGCTCGCGCACCTCGAACGGGAGGGCCCGATGACGGCCCGGGTGCTGGCCGACTTCGAGCAGGTGACCCCGCAGTCGATCGCCCGCACCCTGGCCCTACTCGAGGACGGCGCGATGGTGACCCGCGGTCCGGATCCCGCGGACGCCCGCGCCAGTCTGGTCTCGCTGACCGAGTCCGGCCGGCGGATGCTCATCGAGGACCGGGAACGCCGCTCGCGTTGGCTCGCGGAGGTGCTCGAGAGCGAATGCACCGCGCACGAACGCGAGCTTCTCTTCTTGGCCGGGCGGATCCTGCGCGACCTCGGCGCATCCGGCCCGGCGCCCGGCGGGCGCGGGTGAGCACGACGACCGCGACCGCCGCCACCGCCGCACCGGCCACGGGGCGGGCGGTGCCGCGGTCCATCTCGTTCGGGCTGGGCTCCGGCGCCATGCTGCAGGGACTCAACTCGTCGATGATCGCGGTGGCCATCGTGGGCATCGCGGCGCACTTCGGGTCCACCTCGGGAATCGCGTGGGTGATCTCGGGCCTCTACATCGCGACCGCGGTGACCTCGCCCGTCGCGGGCACCCTGGCGGCCCGGATCGGCCCGCGGAAGGTCTACCTCGCGGGACTGGTCCTCATCGCGGTGGGGGCCGTGCTCGGGGCGATGGCGCCCACGCTCGGGTGGCTGATCTTCGCGCGGATCCTGCTCGGGATCGGCACTTCCAGCCAGTACCCGGCCGCGATAACGATCGTCCGGATGATCGCCGACCGCCGGGGCGGTCAGACCCGGTCGGCGCTGGCGGTGCTCAACGTCTGCTCGCAGGCGATGGTCGCGTTGGGTCCGACCGTCGGCGGTGTGCTGGTCGGGCTGTTCGGGTGGCAGTCGATCATGTGGGTGAACCTGCCCCTGGTGCTGATGACCGCGGTCTGGGTCCTGTCGGTGGTGCCGAAGGATCCGGTGGGAGCGTCCGGCGCGGGCGCCGGCGGTCTACGGTCCGCGCGGGCACGTCGGGACTTCCTTCGGTCCCTGGATCCGGTCGGCATGCTCGCCTTCCTCGGGGTCATCACCGCCACGATGTTCTTCCTGCTCTCGCTGACCACCGATCCGCTATGGCCGCTGGTGCCGGTGCTCGTCGGGCTGACCGCCGCGTTCGTCCGCTGGGAGCTGCGGGTCCCGGCGCCGTTCATCGACGTCCGCACTGTCGCGCGAAATCGCGCGCTGTGCCTCACCCTCGGCCGGACGCTGCTCACCTACACGGCCTTCTACTGCGTCTTCTTCGGTCTGCCGCAGTGGCTGCAGGGCGCCCGTGGGTTCTCCTCCGGCACCGCCGGTCTGCTGATGTTGCCGATCGCCGGCGTCGGCATCGGCGCGACCATCCTCGCGACGCGACTGTACGGGGCGCGAGGTGCGCGACCCGTTCTGCTCGTCGGCACCCTCGGCCTCACCGTGGGCGGTCTGGCGCTGGTCTTCCTCGGGAGCACCTCGACCCCGGTGGTCGTGCTTGTGCTGGTCGCCTGCGTGCTCGGAATCCCCAACGGGTTCAACAACATGGGCAACCAGAACGTGATCAACGCGGTCACCGGTGTGCGCGAGGTCGGCACCGCGCTCGGGATGTACCGCACGGTCCAGTACATCGGCGCCAACCTGGCCGCCGTGGTGATCGAACTGACCACTCGCGGGGTGGTCGGGGACGAGGGCCTGCACCGCCTCGGGACGGTGATTGCGGTGATCGGCGTGGTGCTGTTGGTGGGTGTGATCGGCTCGCGCACACTGCGTATGCCTGCCCCCGTACTCGACGCCGGCGCGAGGGTGAGGGCCGGGTCGGAGGCGTAGCGGTCGGCCGCCGGGGCTGCGCACTAGCATTCGGGGCATGCCCAACCACCTCGCCGACGCCACCTGGCCGGACGTCGGGGCACGGCGGCCCGCGCTGGCGGTGCCGGTCGGGTCGCTCGAACAGCACGGCCCGCATCTGCCGTTGGACACCGACACCCGGATCGCCACCGCGGTCGCGGCCGCCCTGCCGGGGTTCGCGCTCGCGCCTGCCATCGCCTACGGGGCCAGCGGCGAGCACGAGGGGTTCGCGGGCACGGTCTCGCTCGGCACGTCGGCGCTGCAGGCGACGGTCGTCGAGTACGGCCGTTCGGCGTGTCGCTGGGCACCGCGCGTGTTGCTCGTCAACGGCCACGGCGGCAATGCGCCCGCCCTCGCCGAGGCGGTTGCGTTGCTGCGTTACGAGGGCCGGGACGTGGCCTGGGTGCCCTGTTCGGTGCCCGGCGCGGATGCCCATGCCGGACGCACCGAAACGTCACTGCTGCTGCACCTTTCGCCGGACGTCGTGCGTCCTGACCTGGCCGAACCCGGAGATCGCCGGCCGATCGGGGAGATCCTGCCCGCGCTGCGCGAGGGCGGCGTCGCGGCGGTCAGCCCCAACGGGGTGCTGGGCGACCCGACGGGATCCACGGCGGCCGAAGGGGCACTGGTGTTCGAGCGGATGGCGGCCCGTTGCCTGGCCGCCGTCGACCGCTGGAAACCCGATGCCAACGGGATGTTGCGGTGAGAGCAGATCCGAATACGATCACCTGATGCGTCAAGCCCGGCTACCCGACGGATTCGGGGTGCGGATCGACCCGAGAGTGCGTGCCTTCTCCGGGGGACAGGTCCTCATCGGCGGTACCCCCACTCGCATGCTCAAGCTCGCGCCCACCGCCGCCGCGATGATCGGCGACGGCTACCTCAAGGTGGTGGACTCGCAGTCCGCCGCGGTCGCGCGGCATCTCCTGGACTCCGGGGTGGCCAATCCGCGGCCGATGAGTTCACCGTCGATCCGGGACGTCACCGTGGTCATCCCGCTCCGTAACAATGCGGCGGGCCTGAACCGGTTGCTGCCCGCCCTGCGCGGACTCGAGGTCATCGTCGTCGACGACGGCTCCGACACCCCGGTGACGCCGCCGCCGGTCACCGACGGACGCGGTAGCGTGCGGGTGCTCCGACACGAGACCTCGCAGGGGCCTGCCGCCGCTCGGAATACCGGAATCGACGCCGTGACAACCGAATTCGTGGCGCTTCTGGACTCGGACGTGGTGCCGCGGTCGGGCTGGCTGGACGCGATGCTCGGTCACTTCAGCGACCCTGGGGTGGCAATGGTCGCCCCGCGGATCGTCGCGCTGGTGCCCGAGGGTGGCGTGATCGCCCGCTACGAGCATGCTCGGTCCTCCCTGGACCTGGGCCGCAAGGAGGCCTCGGTGCGGGCCGGCGGCGCGGTGTCCTACGTGCCCAGCGCCGCGATGGTGGTGCGGCGCTGCGCCCTCGACGACTGCGGCGGGTTCGACACCTCCATGCACGTCGGCGAGGACGTCGACCTGTGCTGGCGCCTGCACGACGCGGGCTGGCGCCTACGCTACGAGCCGATCGCCCGGGTCGCGCACGACCACCGGGTCTCGTTCCGGAACTGGTTCGGCCGCAAGGTGTTCTACGGAACCAGCGCGGCGCCGCTGGCCTCCCGGCACGCCGGGCTGGTGCCGCCGGTCGCGATGTCCTGGTGGACGCTGGCGTCCTGGGTCCTGCTGGCAACGGGCACCCGGATGGGCGTGGTCGGTGCCCTGGTCACCCAGACGGTGACGGTGGTC
Source organism: Rhodococcus tukisamuensis NBRC 100609 (assembly GCF_001894985.1). Lineage (GTDB taxonomy): Bacteria > Actinomycetota > Actinomycetes > Mycobacteriales > Mycobacteriaceae > Rhodococcus_G > Rhodococcus_G tukisamuensis. The sequence continues at coordinate 369,249 of NZ_BCXG01000001.1, forward strand.
CGGCTGCGCCGCACCTTCCGCGAACTGGACAAGCCGACCCGGATTGCCCTGGTGCTGGCGGCGCAGGGGCTGGCCGGCGGGGCCTGGCAGTTGGCCTCGGCGATGTGCCGGCACTACTGGCCGGTGACGGTGTTCGCGGCCGTGGTGTCCCCGCGGGTGCGGCGCGCGGTGCTGGCGGTCGCGATCGCCGAGGGCGCGGCCGACTGGTGGACGCATCGAGAGCCGGGCGGGCTGGGCCCGGTCCGGCACGTGCTGTTCAAGCGGCTCGACGACATCGCCTACGGCACCGGGCTCTGGCGCGGTGCGGTGAGCGACCGCAGCCTCGCCGCGCTGACGCCCCGACTGAAGGGCTGACCCGCGTGCCGGCCCCGGCGCCGGTGGCCGACGTGATCGTCGTCGGCGGTGGGTCCGCAGGGTGCGTGGTCGCGGCCAGGCTCAGCGAGAACCCGGACCGCACAGTCGTTCTGGTGGAAGCCGGCCCACCCGCCCCGGCCCCGGGCCCGGTCGGGACGCTGCCGGTCGGCCCCGCGAGCGAACTCACCTGGACCTACCCCGCCGAGCTCGAGCCGGGGATCCCGACGACCCTCGCGCGTGGGCGGGTGCTCGGCGGGTCCGGCGCGGTCAACGGCGGGTATTTCGTGCGAGGCACGGCCGCCGACTTTTCGCGCTGGCCGGCCGGCTGGTCGTACCAGGCGGTGCTGCCGTACTTCCGGCGGCTCGAGACCGACCCGGTGGGCGAGCGGCGCTGGCACGGCGATGACGGCCCGATGCCGGTCACCCGCACACCCGCCGAGGACCTGCACCCGGTCAGTCGCGCGTTCGTCGCGGCGTGCGCCTCGGCCGGGTTCGGGTACCGGGCGGACCTCAACGAGCCCGACGCCGTCGGGGTGGGGCCGGTGCCGCGCAATGCCGCGTCGGGACTGCGGGTCAGCACCGCCGAGGCCTACCTCGGCGCCGGCCCGGCCCGGCCCAACCTGCGGGTGCACACCGGAACCACCGCGCGCAGGTTGCTGTTCGCCGGCCCCCGGGTGGTGGGGGTGGAGGTGGAAGAGCAGGGACGGCGGCGGGCGCTGCACGCGGACCGGGTGGTGGTGTGTTGCGGCGCGGTCGCCACCCCGCACCTGCTGATGCATTCGGGTATCGGTCCGGCGCAAGAGCTTTCGGCGCTCGGCCTCGACGTACTGGTGGACAGTCGGGGAGTCGGCAGGGGATTCACCGACCATCCGGAGGTCACGCTCGGCTACCGCCGGCGCCCGCTGCCGCATCGGAGCACCACGCCGCTGCTGGAGACGGTGCTCGAGGCGGACCTCGACACCGGGCCGGTGGAGTTGCGGCCGTACACCGCCACCTTCGGTGAGGCGATCCCCGGTGTGGTGGATCCGCTCGGCCGGCTCGGGGTGGCGTTGATGCGCCCGGACAGCCGCGGCGAGGTGGTCCTGCGCTCCGCCGACCCGGCCGCCGCGCCGCTGGTCCGGTACCGGTACCTGCGGACGGCCGCGGACCGCGCGGGGATGCGCGCCGGGCTCGACCTCGCCGAGCGCCTGCTGCGCTCGGATGCGTTCGACGGGTTGCTCGAGCCACCGGAATCCGGCGCGGCGGCCGCGGCCATGCGCGCCGGCGTCGGTACCTCGATGCACCTGTCGGGCAGTTGCCGGATGGGCAGCGGGGCGCACCCCGGTGACGTGGTCGACGAGCGCTGCCGGGTGCTGGGGGTACAGGGGCTCTGGCTGGCAGACACCTCGGTGATGCCGGAGCTCACCTCCCGTGGGCCGCATGCGACGGCCGTGATGATCGCGGAGCGGGTGGCCGGGTTTCTCGAGATGTGACCAGTCTGGACGCTTGACCAGCTGTTCCTCCGCCGGCCGACGTGTGATTGGCATTACAGTGGACTCTGACGTCATGGAGGAGACCGAGTGACCAGACAGCCGCACGGCAACCCCTGGGTGGCCGTTCGACCGGGTGATGATGTCGCGCAGTTGGCCCGCACGAACTCGACCGCGCACAGCTCGTTCGTGGACGGGGCGTTCGCGGACGGGGCCTTCGTGGACGGGACGGAGCGCGGCGGCGACCCGGATCGCCCCGCTGTGCGCTCGGTGGTGCTCGACTCCTGGCTGCGTAGCCGGAGCAAGGGCGTCGACCCGGACGGCCGCGAGGCCGTCGTCGACCTCGGCGCCGACGAACTCGAGCGGTACCGGTCCGCGCATCCGATGGCGTTGATCCGGCCGGTGGTGCGCAAGCTGCTGGTCGAGGACACGGCGGACACCGGCCTGCTGGTCGCGATCAGCGACGCCCGCGGCCGGCTGCTGTGGGTGGAGGGCGACTCCGCGGCGAAGGACCGTGCCCTGGCGATGAACTTCGCGGAGGGCGCGGACTGGAGCGAGGAGCGGGTCGGGACCAACGCGCCCGGCACCGCCATCGCGCTCGACCACTCCGTGCAGATCTTCGGGGCCGAGCACTTCAGCCGCACCGTGCACGACTGGAGTTGTTCGGCGGCCCCGGTGCACGACCCGATGACCGGGCAGATCATCGGCGCGATCGACATCACCGGCGGCCCCCGGGTCGCGGTGCCGGAGGTGCTGGCCCTGGTCCGCGCCACGGTGGCCGCGGCGGAGTCCGAGTTGCGACTGCACCTGCTGAACTCACCCCGACTGCTCGGCGCGGGACCCCCGCGCCTGCAGGTCCTCGGGTCGCAGCGGCCCACACTCGTCCGCGACGGCGACCGGGTGACCCTCTCGCGGCGGCACGCCGAGATCCTGCTGCTGCTCGCCGACCGGCCGGAGGGCCTGAGCACCGACCAGCTGGCGATGCTGCTCGACGAGTCGGACCTGGACTCGGTGACCGTGCGGGCCGAGATGTCCCGGCTGCGCAAGGTGTTCGGCGCGCAGGGCCTCGGGTCGAGGCCGTACCGACTGCTCACCGACCTGGTCTCGGACGTCGGGGAGGTGCGGCGCGCGCTCGGCCGGGGCGACGCGGCGGCGGCCCTGGCCGCCTACCGCGGGCCGGTGCTGCCGGGTTCGGTCGCGCCCGGCGTCGAGGACATCCGTGAGCAGCTGCGCAGCGGAATGCAGGCGGCCCTGCTGCGCGGTGGGGACGCCGCGCTGCTGGCCCGCTGGACGTCGACCCCCGAGGGCCGCGAGGACACCGCCTCCTGGACCGCCTACCTGTCCTCGATTGCGCCGGACTCGCCGATGTATGCGCAGGTCAGGGCGCGGGTCGAGATGCTCGACCGCAAGCTCGGCGGATGACTTCGCCGAACGCAACGTAGTTGCAACCATCCGACTCGTAGTGTTCTGGATCACAGCCCCCTGTTCTGGTCAAAACCCCAGGGGCCGTGGTCCGACGCACCTGCCCGGGCCTGGCCCCGAACACACACGAGGAGTCATCGATGACTGTGTACGCCCGCCCCGGTACGCCGGATGCAGCGATGTCCTTCCAGTCCCGTTACGACAACTGGATCGGCGGCCAGTGGGTAGCGCCCGTGAAGGGCCAGTACTTCGAGAACCCGACGCCGGTCACCGGCGAGAACTTCTGCGAGATCGCCCGCGGCACCGCCGAGGACATCGAGCTCGCCCTCGATGCCGCCCACGCCGCGGCGCCCGCCTGGGGCAAGACCTCGGTCGCCGAGCGCGCGGTCATCCTGAACAAGATCGCCGACCGGATGGAGCAGAACCTCGAGTCGATCGCGCTCGCCGAGTCCTGGGACAACGGCAAGCCGATCCGCGAGACCCTCAACGCCGACATCCCGTTGGCCATCGACCACTTCCGGTACTTCGCCGGCGCCATCCGCGCCCAGGAGGGCTCGCTGTCGGAGATCAACAGCGACACCGTCGCGTACCACTTCCACGAGCCGCTCGGCGTGGTCGGCCAGATCATCCCCTGGAACTTCCCGATCCTGATGGCCGTGTGGAAGCTGGCGCCCGCGCTGGCCGCCGGAAACGCGATCGTCCTCAAGCCCGCGGAGCAGACCCCGGCGTCGATCCTGCACCTGATCGGCATCATCGGTGACCTGCTGCCCGCCGGCGTGCTCAACATCGTCAACGGCTTCGGCACCGAGGCGGGCAAGCCGCTGGCGTCGAGCCCGCGGATCAAGAAGATCGCGTTCACCGGCGAGACCACCACCGGCCGGCTGATCATGCAGTACGCCTCGCAGAACCTGATCCCGGTCACCCTCGAACTCGGCGGCAAGAGCCCCAACATCTTCTTCGCCGACGTCCTCGCCGCCAACGACGACTACCAGGACAAGGCGCTCGAGGGCTTCACGATGTTCGCGCTCAACCAGGGCGAGGTCTGCACCTGCCCGTCGCGCGCCATCATCCAGGCCGACATCTTCGACGAGTTCCTCGCGATGGCCGCGATCCGGACCAAGGCCGTGCGCCAGGGGAACCCGCTCGACACCGACACCATGATCGGCGCGCAGGCCAGCAACGACCAGCTCGAGAAGATCCTCTCGTACATCGAGATCGGCAAGGCGGAGGGCGCCCAGCTGATCACCGGAGGCGAGCGGGCCGACCTCGGCGGCGACCTGGCCGGCGGCTACTACGTGCAGCCGACCGTGTTCACCGGAAACAACAAGATGCGCATCTTCCAGGAGGAGATCTTCGGACCCGTCGTCTCGGTGACCTCGTTCAAGGACTACGACGAGGCCATCGAGATCGCCAACGACACGCTCTACGGTCTCGGTGCCGGGGTGTGGTCGCGCGACGGTGGCGTCGCCTACCGGGCCGGACGCGACATCCAAGCCGGGCGGGTGTGGACCAACACGTACCACCAGTACCCCGCGCACGCGGCGTTCGGCGGCTACAAGCAGTCCGGCATCGGTCGCGAGAACCACCACATGATGCTCGACCACTACCAGCAGACCAAGAACCTCCTGGTGAGCTACGCGCCGAAGGCGCAGGGCTTCTTCTGAGCCCTGCGGCGCAGTGAACGACCGGGGTGCCCGCCGACCCTGCCCCTCGGCGGGCGCCCCGGATCCCCTACCAGTGGTGCAAGGAGGACCTGATGTCCGAGACGATGAAGGCCGCGGTGGTTCACGAGTTCGGCAAGCCCCTCACGATCGAGGACCTGCCGATCCCAGTGCCGGGCCGCAACGAGGCGCTGGTGAAGGTCGCGACCAGCGGTGTCTGCCACACCGACCTGCACGCCGCGAACGGCGACTGGCCGGTCAAGCCGAGTCTGCCGTTCGTGCCCGGTCACGAGGGGGCCGGCACCGTGGTGGCGCTCGGCGAAGGAGTCACCGAACTGGAGGTCGGGCAGCGAGTCGGCAACGCCTGGCTCTGGTCGGCGTGCCTGGAGTGCAGGTACTGCCGCACCGGATGGGAGACCCTCTGCGAGAAGCAGGTCAACGGAGGCTATTCCGTCAACGGTTCGTTCGCGGAGTACATGCTGGTCGATTCCCGCTTCGCCGCCCGCATTCCGGACGGGGCCGACCTGGTCGAGGCCGCGCCGGTGCTGTGCGCAGGCGTCACGGTCTACAAGGGGCTCAAGGTCAGTGATCTCGAACCCGGTCAGTGGGTGACCATTTCGGGTATCGGCGGCCTCGGTCACGTTGCGGTCCAGTACGCGGTGGCGATGGGACTGCGGGTGGCCGCCGTCGACGTGTCGGCCGACAAACTCGAACTCGCCCGCCAGTTCGGTGCCGAGGTGCTGGTCAACGCGGCCGAGGAGGATCCCGTCGAGGCGATCCAGGCGGCGACCGGCGGCACCGACGCGGTGCTGGTGACCGCGGTGCATCCCGAGGCATTCGGGCAGGCCATCGGCATGGCCCGCCGGGGCGGGACGATCACCTTCAACGGGCTGCCGCCCGGCGACTTCCCGGCACCGATCTTCGACACGGTGCTCAAGGGCCTGACCATCCGCGGGTCGATCGTGGGCACCCGGCAGGACATGGTCGAGGCACTCGACTTCTACGCCCGCGGCGCGATCAAGCCGACCGTGCACGTCCGTCGACTCGAGGAGATCAACGACGTGTTCGACGAGTTGCGCGCGGGCAAGGTCGACGGCCGCATCGTCCTGGACTTTGCGTGAGCGAGGTGCCCGGCCGCATCGTGGCGACCGTCGGTGCGGTCGGGCTCCTGCGCCGGCTGGCCGGCGTCCACGGGGCGCTGATGATGCACCAGTCCGGCGGATGCTGCGACGGCTCGGCGCCGATGTGTTACCCCGCAGGGGAATTCATAGTCGGCGACCGTGACGTACTGGTCGGGCTCCTCGATCTCCGGCTCGGCGCCGGGGAGGGCGCGAGCTCGCTGCCCGACGGCGTCGACGCCGTGCCCGTGTGGATCTCGGGTTCCCAGTTCGAGGTGTGGCAGCACACCCAACTTGTGCTCGACGTGGTCCCGGGCCGCGGCTCCGGGTTCAGCCTGGAGGCGCCGGAGGGCCTGCGGTTCCTCAGCCGCGCCCGAGCCTTCACCGCGGACGAGGTCGTGGCGCTCGCGGCGGACCCGCCCCTCACTGGCGAGCAGTGGGAGCAGGGCGCTCGCCCCGCCCCGCCTGCCGAGCCGCAGGTGGTGACGGAGGCGGTCGAGGCCTGCCCGGTACCTGCGGCGCGAACCCGCGGCGGCGCCGCGGAGTCGACCCACGTCGTCGGCGGCCTGCCTTAGGGCGAGGCGTCGAACCGCCCGCGACCTGGCCGGTCACCTCTTGTCCCAGCCCTCCCAGTTCCCCTCGACGCGCACCCCCGCCGGTGCCGCAGCCCCGCTGCCACTGGTGGTGCCTCCCCGTGTCGTGTGACCATCAATCCGAAGGAGGAGGTCGCCATGGCGATCACCGTCAGCAAGCCCTCGCACGAGGATTTTCACAACGAAGACAGTGAGTACCTCGCGAAACGCACGCTGAAGTCCGGTTCCGCGGGCTGGCTGCTGCTGGCCGGACTCGGTGTCAGCTACGTGATCTCGGGTGACTACGCCGGCTGGAACAACGGACTGGCGCACGGCGGATTCGGCGGGCTGCTCATCGCCGGCATCGTGATCGCCGCGATGTACCTGGCCATGGTGCTCGGCATGGCCGAGATGTCCTCCGCGCTGCCCGCGGCGGGTGGCGGCTACACCTTCGCCCGGCGAGCCCTCGGCCCGTGGGGCGGATTCGCCACCGGCACAGCGATTCTCATCGAGTACTCGATCGCGCCCGCGGCGATCGCCACCTTCATCGGCGGCTATGTGGAGTCCCTGGGCCTGTTCGGGATCACCGACGGCTGGTGGGTGTACCTGGCGGTGTACGCGATCTTCATCGGCATCCACCTCACCGGTGCCGGCGAGGCGCTCAAGGCCATGTTCGTGATCACCGCGATCGCGCTGGTCGGCCTGGTGGTCTTCGCGGTGTCCGCGTGGGGCCTGTTCGACGCGGACAACCTCACCGACATCCCCGTCGACACCTCGGCGGTCGGTGCGTCGTCCTTCCTGCCGTTCGGTGCCTTCGGTATCTGGGCCGCGGTGCCGTTCGCGATCTGGTTCTTCCTGGCCGTCGAGGGTGTCCCGCTCGCCGCCGAAGAGGCCCGCGAGCCCGAGAAGAACGTGCCCCGTGGCATCCGGATCAGCATGCTGCTGCTGATCGTGACCGGTGCCGGCGTGCTGTTCCTGGCCACCGGCGCGCTCGGGGCGGAGGCGCTGTCCACCTCCGGCAACCCGCTGGTTCAGGCGCTCGGCGACGGGGGAGCGGCCAAGGCCGTCAACTACATCGGTCTCGCCGGCCTGGTCGCCAGCTTCTTCTCCATCATGTACGCGTACTCCCGGCAGACCTTCGCGCTCTCGCGCGCCGGCTACCTGCCGACCCGGCTCTCGGTGACCAACTCGCGCAAGGCACCGGTCCTGGCACTGGTCGTGCCGGGCATCGTCGGCTTCGTGCTCTCGCTCACCGGCGAGGGCGCGATGCTGCTGAACATGGCGGTGCTCGGCGCGGCCGTCAGCTACGTGCTGATGATGGTCAGTCACATCGTGTTGCGCAGGCGTGAGCCGGACATGCCGCGGCCCTACCGCACCCCCGGCGGCATCGCCACCACCTCCTTCGCGCTGGTGATCGCGGTCGGCGCGGTGATCGCGACATTCCTGGTCGACGTGACCGCGGCGATGTGGACGGTGGCGGCGTTCGCGGCCTTCATGGCCTACTTCGGCCTCTACAGTCGACACCACCTGGTGGCGAACTCCCCGGACGAGGAGTTCGCGATGCTCGCGAAGGCCGAGGAGGAACTCGAATGACGACCTACCGTCAGCAGATCCGGGGCGTGACCCACACCTTCGACGGGCTCGTCGAGCTGATGGCGAAGGCGACGCCGCTGCGCAGCGGCGACGAGCTCGCCGGGTGCGCGGCGGCCTCGGACGCCGAGCGGGCGGCGGCGCAGTGGGCGCTCGCGGAGGTCCCGCTCGAGCGGTTCCTGCAGGAGCTGCTGGTGCCGTACGAGACCGACGAGGTAACCCGGCTGATCATCGACTCGCACGATCGTGTTGCGTACCAGGCGATCTCGCACCTGACCGTCGGTGGCCTACGGGACTGGTTGCTGGCCGTGGCCGCCACCGACGGGGCCGCGGCGATCCTGCGTGCCCTGGCGCCGGGGCTGACGCCGGAGATGGTCGCCGCGGTCAGCAAGATCATGCGGAACCAGGACCTGATCGCGGTGGCGCGGGCGGTGGAGGTCACCGCGGCGTTCCGCACCACCGTGGGCCTGCCCGGCCGGCTCAGCACCCGGCTGCAGCCGAACCACCCGACCGACAACCCGCGTGGCATCGCGGCCGCCACCCTCGACGGGCTGCTGCTCGGCTGTGGCGACGCGGTGATCGGGATCAACCCGGCGACCGACTCGCCGCACGCCACCTCGGACCTGCTGCACCTGCTCGACGACATCCGCACTCGCTTCGACATCCCCACTCAGTCCTGCGTGCTCTCGCACGTGACCACGACGATGGACCTGATCGCCGAGGGTGCACCCGTCGACCTGGTCTTCCAGTCGATCGCGGGTACCGAGGGTGCCAATTCCGGTTTCGGCGTGAACATCTCGTTGCTGCGGGAGGCGAACGCCGCGGGCCGCTCCCTCGGCCGTGGCACCGTCGGCGACAACGTGATGTACCTCGAGACGGGCCAGGGTTCGGCGCTGAGCGCGGGCGCACACCTGGGCACCGGGGGCCGGGCGGTGGACCAGCAGACCCTCGAGACCCGGGCCTACGCTGTGGCCCGCGACCTGCAGCCGCTGCTGGTGAACACGGTCGTCGGCTTCATCGGGCCGGAGTACCTCTACGACGGCAGACAGATCGTCCGGGCCGGCCTCGAGGACCACTTCTGCGGCAAGTTGCTCGGCCTGCCGATGGGCGTAGACGTCTGTTACACCAACCACGCCGAGGCCGACCAGGACGACATGGACAACCTGCTGACCCTGCTGGGTGTGGCGGGCGCGGCCTTCGTGATCGCGGTTCCGGGCGCGGACGACGTGATGCTCGGCTACCAGTCGCTGAGCTTCCATGACGTGCTCTACGTGCGCCGGGTGCTCGGGCTGCGCCCCGCCCCGGAGTTCGAGGCCTGGCTCGCCCGGCTCGGCATGACCGACGCGTCGGGGCGGGTGCTGCCGGTGGACGCGGCCGCCTCGCCGCTGCGCGCACTGACGGGGGCATAGGTGAACATCGAACAGCGGGGCCGCGAACCGCAAGACCACGAACCGGGCGACCGGGTCCAGCCCGGCGACCCGACGGGCGACTTCTGGGAACAGCTGCGGCGCAGCACCCAGTCCCGGATCGGTCTCGGCCGGACCGGTGACTCGCTGCCCACGAACCGGGTGCTCGAGCTGCGTTCGGCGCATGCGGCCGCCCGCGACGCGGTGCACCTGCCGCTGGAGGTCGACGGACTGGCCGAACGGATCGAGGCGATCGGCCTGGGACACGCGGCGCGGGTGACCAGCCGGGCATCGAGCCGGGCGGAGTACCTGCGCCGGCCCGACCTCGGGCGGCTCCCTGCCGACCTTGCGGACGTACCGCACAGCGGTGCGGATCTGGGTTTTGTCCTGGGCGACGGGCTTTCGCCACTGGCGTTGAGCGAGCACGGCGCGCCGCTGCTGGCCGCGCTGGTCGCGGAGCTGTCCGAGCACTACTCGATCGCGCCGCCGGTGATCGCGACGCAGGCCCGGGTGGCGCTCGGCGACCACATCGCCGAGGCGATGGGCGTACAGACGGTGATCGTGCTGATCGGCGAGCGCCCCGGGCTGTCGGTGGCGGACAGCCTCGGCATCTACCTGACCCACCGGCCGCGGCCGGGCCGCGCCGACGCCGACCGCAACTGCATCTCCAACATCCACCCGCCCGAGGGGCTCGGGTACACCGAGGCGGCCCGGGTGGTCGCGGGCCTGGTGTCCGGGGCACGGCGTCTCGGCCGCTCCGGCGTCGACCTGAAGGACACCTCCCGCTCCGACGCGTTGACCTCGGGTGGGGGACTCACCATCGAGTGAGCGGGTCCTCCGGACCGACCTCGCGATCGCGTCCGGCGAAACGACGTCCCCGGCCCCGCGGGCGGTGGATGATGGGGCGCGATTCAGCTTCGTCACACGTGGAGGAGAACCATGGGCAAGCTCACCGGTCAGGTCGCGTTCATCACCGGCGCGGCGCGCGGTCAGGGACGCGCACATGCCGTGAAGATGGCATCGGAGGGCGCCGACATCATCGCGGTCGACCTGTGCGCACCGGTCGCGACCGCCGGGTACGACATGGCCACGGAGGCGGACCTCGCCGAGACGGTCGCGCTGGTGGAGGCCCAGGGGCGGGGCATCGCCGCGACGGTGGCCGACACCCGCGACCTCGATGCCCTGCAGAAGGCCGTCGACGCCGGGGTGGAGCGTTTCGGACGACTCGACATCGTCGTCGCCAACGCAGGCATCGCCGCGTCCCCGAAACTGTCCTGGGACCTCACCTCCGACGAGTTCCGCGAGATGATGGACATCAACGTCACCGGGGTCTGGCAGAGCACCAAGGTCGCGATCCCGCACCTGCTGGCGGGCGGCCGCGGCGGGTCCGTCGTGCTGATCAGTTCGATGGCGGGCCTTCGCGGGGTGCCGGGGATCGTGCACTACTCCACCGCCAAGCACGCGGTCCGGGGGATGGCCAAGTCCTTGGCGAACGAACTGGCGTGGGCGAACATTCGTGTGAACTCGGTACACCCCGGCAATGTGCGGACCACCATGATCGACAACGAGGCGATGGTGCGCGGGTTCCGCCCGGACCTCGAGCACCCGGTGCTCGCGGACACCGCGGCGATCATGCAGAAGCTCAACCTGTTGCCCGAGCCCTGGGTCGAGGCCGAGGTGATCGCCGACGCCGTCCTGTTCCTGGTCGGCGACACCGGTCGCGGGATCACCGGAATCGCCCTGCCGGTGGATCTCGGCACCGCGGAGAAGTTCGCCGGCGGATAGGCGCCGCGCCGGCGGGCACCCTGCGCCGGGGTGCGGCGGACCCACCAGCGTGGGCGCCGTCCGACGCGCTTCATATGGTGTACGTCATGAGCGTGAATCGAGAGGCCGTCGAGTTCCGCGGCGGCGCAGGGTCCATCGCAGCCGACCGGTGGCTGCCGGCTGCCGGCGCCGCGGACCAGGGAGTCATGCTGATGCTGCACGGCGGCGGTCAGACCCGGCACTCCTGGAACCGCGCCGCGGCCGACCTGTCCGCGGAGGGCTGGACCGTGTACACGCTCGACGCCCGCGGGCACGGCGACAGCGACTGGTCGGCGGACGGCGACTACCGGCTCTCCGAACTGGTGGCTGACCTGCGCGGGGTGATCGACCAGCTCGACACCCGGCCGGTGCTCTTCGGCGCCTCCCTCGGCGGGATGACCGGGCTGGTGGCGGAGGGCGAGAACCCCGGCACCGTGCGCGCGCTGGTCCTGGTGGACATCACCCCCAAGGTGGAACCCGAGGGTGTGCAGCGGATCGGCGACTTCATGCGCGGGAACCCTGACGGGTTCGCCAGCCTCGAGGAGGTCGCCGACGCGGTCGCCGCTTACCAGCCGCACCGGACCCGCCCGAAGAACGTCGAGGGTTTGCGACGCAATGTCCGCGAGCGTGACGGCCGGCTGTACTGGCACTGGGACCCCGCCCTCACCAAGCCGCGCGCAGGCAGCATCACGCCGGCCGACAACTACCCGCGGATGGTGGACGCGGCCCAGGCCGTCGAGGTGCCCACCCTGCTCGTGCACGGCGGTCGGTCCGACATCGTCAGCGCGGACGGGGTGGAGGAGCTGCTCGCGCTGATCCCGCACGCGCAGGCGGTCAACGTCTCGCAGGCGGGGCACATGGTCGCGGGCGACGACAATGCGATCTTCGTGCAGCAGGTCGGGGGCTTCCTGGCCACCCTGACGCAACCGTCGGTGCCGCTCGCGGAATAGTTTGGTACCCCCGGGGACAACACAGTCGGTACCCCCGGGGACAAAACAAGGAGATACGCAATGGCATTTGCAGGAAACGTCGACGAACTCGCCCTGCTCCAGACGGTGCGGCTCAAGGGCGCGGTGACCGCCGACCTGCTCGCCGCGCAGCTCGGCGTCTCGGCTGCCTCCGCGCAGGCCGCACTCGACGCGCTGCTCGCCGCCGGCCGCGCCGCCGATTCCGGTGACGGTGCGGTCGCGCTGACCGAGTCGGGTGTCGCCGAGCTCACCGACCAGCTCGACGCGGAGCGGGTGTCCATCGACGAAGACCTGTTCGCGGAGGTCGTCGAGCGGTTCGAGCCGCTCGATGCGGAGTTCGCCGACCTCACGGACGACGCAGCCGCAATCGCCGACCTGGACCGCCGGGCATCGGACGTCTTCGACGACGTCTCGGCCTACGTGCCGCGCCTCTCGCGCTACCAGGAGCTGCTGGCCGACTCGCTCGCGGACGCCGCCGCCTACACGGTGGTGTGGTCCGAGCTGCGCCAGGAGATTCTCAGCGCCGCCGGTCGCTAGCTTGCCCTGGGGGGTGGCGTGGGTCACGGCACCCCCCTTTCGGGGGTAGTTGGGGGGTGAGCTGGGTCACTACGTTTCTCGCAGTCAGTGATGCCCGACCGGGCATCGCACACGGCGTGAGAAGAGGACCTCCATGACGGCAGTGTCGCCAGCAGTTGGACCCGGGGTCGCCCCGCCCGCGACGCGCACCAGCGTGCGACGGGTTGCGGTCGCCAGTTGTATCGGGACCACGATCGAGTTCTACGACTTCTTCATCTACGGGACCGCGGCGGCGCTGGTCTTCCCCAAGGTGTTCTTCCCGGCCCTCGGTTCCACCGCCGGCACCGTTGCCTCGTTCGCCACCTTCGCGGTCGCTTTCATCGCGCGACCGGTCGGGGCAATGTTGTTCGGGCACTACGGCGACCGGATCGGTCGCAAGAAGACCCTGATCTCGACGCTGCTGCTGATGGGCATCTCCACACTGCTCATCGGGCTGCTGCCGAGCGCCTCCACGATCGGCGTCGCGGCCCCGATCATCCTGGTGCTGCTCCGCTTCGGGCAGGGCTTCGCGGTCGGCGGCGAGTGGGCAGGCGCGACGCTGCTGACGGCCGAGTACGCACCGCCCGGCAAGCGCGGCCTGTACGCGATGTTCCCGCAGCTCGGCCCCGCCATCGCCTTCATCCTCTCCAGCAGCACCTTCCTCATCACCGGTGCGGTGCTCGGCGACTCGAACGAGACCTTCCTCAACTGGGGCTGGCGCGTTCCGTTCGTGTTCTCCATCGTGCTGGTCGGCATCGGCCTGTACATGCGCCTCGCCATCGAGGAGACCCCGGTGTTCCGCGCCAACCAGGCGCAGCGCGCACTCGACGGGCCGGACGCCGCGCCCCGCACCCTGCCGTTCCTCGACGCCTGGCGCTACCAGCGCAAGGAGATCCTGCTCTCCGCGGGCGCCCTGGCCACGCTGTTCGCGTTCTTCTACATGGGTACCGCCTTCCTCACCAGCTACGGGACCAAGACGCTCGGCTTCAGCCGGCCGTTCGTGCTGATGGTCGGCATCGCTTCGGCCGTCGTCTTCGGGATCGCGATCATCGTCTCCGCGCTCTACTCCGACCGGATCGGCCGCCGCAAGGTGATCATGGCGTCCTGCGTCGCCGCCCTGGTCTGGGCGCTGGCACTGTTCCCGGTCCTCGACACCGGATCGCCGGTGGCCTTCGCGATCGGCATGTTCGTGACGCTGGCGATCTTCGGTGTCGCCTACGGCCCGTGCGGCGCACTGCTGCCCGAGATGTTCCAGACGCGGTACCGCTACACCGGCGCCGGTCTGGGCTACAACCTGGCCGGCGTGCTCGGTGGCGCGGTCCCGCCGCTGATCGCCGCGCCGCTCGCGTCGTCGTACGGCAGTTCCGCGATCGGCGTCATGCTGGCGGTGCTCGCGGTCGTGAGCTTCTTCTGCACCAAGGCGCTGGTCGAGACCAAGGACCACGCGCTCTGAGGCGCGGTCGGTGCCGGGTGTCCGGACTTTGCACAGTTACTCCGGCCCCGGACCGTCGACTATGTCGTAGGTCACATCGAAACGAGTAGGTTCGACCACGGGAGGGCTCGCCGAGGCGGGCCCTCCCGGAGGCGCCGGAACAGGCGCCCGGAGAGGAAAACGGATGATCACGGTCCTGCCCGGTGGAACCCGTCCCGGCAATCCACCCCTGCCCAGCTACGCCTCGGGCACCTGGGACAGCCCGATGCTCGGCGACACCATCGGGGACAACTTCGACAGGACGGTCGCGGCCCACGGTGGGCGTGATGCCCTCGTCGACCACGCCTCGGGGCGGCGGTGGACCTACACCGAGCTCGCGGCGGAGGTCAACGGGGTCGCGGCCGGGCTGCTGGCGCGCGGTGTCGGCAAGGGCGACCGGGTGGGGATCTGGGCCCCGAACTGCCCGGAGTGGACCCTGATCCAGTACGCGACCGCGAAGATCGGCGCGATCCTGGTCAACATCAACCCCGCCTACCGCTCGCACGAGCTGCAGTACGTGCTCGAGCAGGCGGGCATCCGGCTGCTGGTCTCCGCGACGAGCTTCAAGACCTCCGACTACGCGGCGATGATCGAGACGGTCCGGCCGCAGTGCCCCGGCCTGGAGTCGGTGGTCCTGCTCGGTAGCGAGGACTGGCGTGCGCTCGTCGCGGACGGCCTTGCCGCGCAGGCGGCCGACCCGTCCGTGCTGGCATCGGCCCAGGCCGCGCTCTCGTCGGACGACCCCATCAACATCCAGTACACCTCGGGCACAACGGGTTTCCCGAAGGGGGCCACGCTGAGCCATCACAACATCCTCAACAACGGCTACTTCGTCGGCGAGCTGTGCCACTACACCGAAGCCGACCGGGTCTGCATCCCGGTGCCGTTCTACCACTGCTTCGGAATGGTGATGGGGAACCTCGCGTGCACCAGTCACGGTGCAACCATGGTGATCCCGGGGCCGGCGTTCGACCCGAAGGCCACCCTGGAGGCGGTGCAGGCGGAGCGGTGCACCTCGCTCTACGGCGTGCCGACGATGTTCATCGCGGAACTCGCCGAGCCCGGCTTCGACGACTACGACCTGTCGAGCCTGCGGACCGGCATCATGGCCGGCTCGCCCTGTCCGGTGGAGGTGATGAAGCAGGTCATCGAGCGGATGGGGATGACGGAGGTGTCGATCTGCTACGGCATGACCGAGACGTCCCCGGTCTCGCTGCAGACCCGCTCCGACGACACCGTCGACCAGCGGGTGTCCACGGTGGGGAGGGTCGGACCGCACCTCGAGGTGAAGATCGTCGATCCCGCAACCGGTCTGACGGTGCCCCGCGGGGAGGCCGGCGAGCTGTGCACCCGCGGCTACTCGGTGATGCTCGGCTACTGGGAGAACCCGGAGAAGTCGGCCGAGGCGATCGACGCCGCCCGGTGGATGCACACCGGCGACATCGGGGTGATGGACTCCGACGGCTACGTCGCGATCACCGGCCGGATCAAGGACATGGTGATCCGCGGCGGGGAGAACGTCTACCCACGCGAGATCGAGGAATTCCTCTACACGCACCCCGACGTACTCGACGCACAGGTGATCGGCGTGCCCGACGCGAAGTACGGGGAGGAGCTGATGGTGTGGATCCGAATGCGCGAGGGTGCGGCGCCGTTGGACGCCGCCGCCGTCCGCGCCTTCTGTGACGGAAAACTGGCGCACTACAAGATTCCGCGCTACGTCCACGTCGTCGACGAGTTCCCGATGACGGTGACCGGGAAGGTCCGCAAGATCGAGATGCGTGAGCAGTCGGTCGAACTGATCGGTCACCGATAGCGGGAGCGGGCGTGGACACAGAGGAGATGGCAGGAGGGTCTGCGGTCCGTCCGGAGATCGCGCTGTCCTGGAAGCGGTCGGCGCTCAGCGGTGTCGACCCGGAGGGCGCGTTCGACGCGGACCCGTCGCCGGACGTGGACTTCACGAGCCGGCTGATTCGGGCCGCGCAGCCGATCCTGGACGAGATCCGGGGCCAGATCGCCGGCACCGGGCTCTGCGTCCTGCTGGCCGACCGCGACTGCCAAATCGTGGCAAGGGCGTTCGACAACCAGCAGGTCGAACGGCACATGGATCGACTCGGCGCGGTGCTCGGCTCCCGGTTCGGGGAGGACATCGCGGGGACGAACGCGATCGGCACACCCCTCGAGGTGCGCCGCGGCGTCGTCATCAACGGCGGGGAGCACTACCTCGAACAGTTCAAGGGCGTGAGCTGTTACGGGCATCCCATCATCCATCCGGTCACGCATCGGGTAGAGGGTGTTCTGGACATGACCGGGTTTGCCCCACAGGCGAACTCGTTGTTCGCGCCCTTCCTGCAGCGGGCCGCGTCGGACATCGAACGGCGTCTGCTGGAGGGTTCGCGGGCGTCGGAGCAGCGGTTGGTCGACGCCTTCCACCGAGTCTCGCCGCAGCGTCACCTCGCCGTCGCCGCCATTGGCGAGGACATCCTGCTCACCAATCGAACCGCGCTGGACCTGCTCGACGTGGCCGACCACGCGGCCCTGCGCGGCCTCGCCGTGGACCTGCTTCCGGACCAGACCCGCACCATCGACATGGAACTGGCATCCGGTGAATTGGCCACGGTCCGGGCTGACCGGATCTCCGGAACCAATGGCGGCACCCTGTTTCTGGTCCAACCTGTGCACCGTACGAGTGCGCCGATCCGACGCCGGGGTGGCGCGCCGGGGTCCGCGGGCGATCGAGCGCGGGCCCAACTGCGGCGGGTACGTGGCAACCGGAGCGCCGTCGCGATCGTCGGGGAGCCCGGGTCCGGTCGGACCACCGCGATCCGCGACCTCGCGGGCACCGAGCATGTGCACTGGATGGATGCGACCCGGGTGCCGATCGTGGGAGTCGACCAATGGCTCGCCGCGTTGCTCGAACATGCGGCCTCGTCGGGTGGTGTGCTGGCGATCGAGCACGCGCAGTTGCTCCCCGCCGCGGTACTGCCGCTGGTCACCGAGCTGATCCTCGCCGAGTCGGGCCCCCGGATCGTGCTCACGAGCGGCCCGGTCGACGACCTGCCCGCGGCGGTCGCGGCCCTGGTCGCACGGTGTCCGGAACGGATCACCGTCCCGCAGTTGCGGCAACGCCTCGGTGAGCTCCCAGAGATCGCGCAGGCGATGCTCGACGAGTTGGCGCCGGGGGTCGTCCTCACGTCCAGCGCGCTGGAGGCGCTGGTCGCGGGGGAGTGGCCGGGCAACCTCACCGAGCTCAGGGTGGTGCTGACCAGGGCGGTCGAGGCGCGGTCCAGTAACAGGCTCGGACTCGCCGACCTGCCCGAGGCGTACCGGACGAGCTCGCGGGTGTCCCGGCTCGCCGGCCGCGAACGCGCGGAGCGTCAGGCGATCGTCGACGCGCTGCAGGAGTGCGGCGGCAACAAGGTGCACGCGTCGGTCCGTCTCGGAATCAGCCGCAGCACACTGTATTCCCGCATCCGGGCGCTCGACATCGCGACCTAGGGGACTGTCCGGAAGTCGCACAGTTAGCGGGACCCGTTCCGCCGGAGTATGGCGTGCATCACACGTTCACATGAGAAGGAGTAACGATGACCGCGATCGCCGAATTCCCGCTCGCCGCCCGGGTTCAGGGCTTCCTGGGCGGGCGACCGAAGCAGCTCCTGATCGACGGGGAGTGGATCGACGCGGCCTCGGGCCGCACCTTCCCGACCTACGATCCGGCCACCGGCAACGCCCTCGTCGAGGTCGCCCACGGACAGGCGGAGGACATCGACCGGGCGGTCCGGGCCGCCCGCGCGGCGTTCGACGACGGCGCATGGGCGTCGATGAAGCCCAACGAGCGTGAGCGCCTGATCTGGCGGGTCGGCGACATCCTCAGTGAGCGGGCCGAGGAGTTCGGTCAGCTCGAGGCGCTCGACAACGGCAAGTCGGTCGGCATCGCCAGTGCAGTCGACGTGGCCTGGGCCGCAGACGTTTTCCGCTACTACGCGGGCTGGGCGACGAAGATCGAGGGCAGCACGGTCAACGTGTCGATGCCGTTCGCGCCCGGTCGCGAGTTCCACGCGTACACGCTGCGCGAGCCGGTGGGCGTGTGCGGGCTGATCGTGCCGTGGAACTTCCCGCTGCTGATGGCGTCCTGGAAGCTGGCCCCGGCGTTGGCCGCCGGCAACACCGTGGTCCTCAAGCCGGCCGAGCAGACGCCGCTGACCGCGCTGCTGCTCGGTGAGGTGTTCCAGGAGGCCGGTTTCCCGCCCGGCGTGGTGAACATCGTCAGCGGGTTCGGCGACGCCGGTGCCGCGTTGTCTGCGCACGAGGACGTCGACAAGATCGCCTTCACCGGATCCACCGAGGTGGGCAAGAAGATCGTCGAGGCCGCGAAGGGGAACCTGAAGAAGGTCTCACTCGAGCTCGGTGGCAAGAGCCCGAACATCGTCTTCGCGGACGCGGACTTCGATGCGGCGGTGGAGGGTTCGCTGAACGCCTGGCTGTTCAACCACGGTCAGTGCTGCGTCGCCGGCACCCGACTGTTCGTGGAGGACAAGATCTTCGACGAGTTCACCCAGGCCGTCGCCGACGCGGCGAGCCAGGTGAAGATCGGACCGGGCCTCGACCCCACCACCCAGCTCGGCCCCCTGGTCTCCCAGGAGCAGTTCGACAAGGTCACCGGGTACCTCGCCGCCGGTCTGGCCGACGGCGCCCGGGCGCTCACCGGCGGCAAGCGCTGGGGCGAGAGCGGCTACTTCGTCGAGCCGACCGTCTTTGTCGACGTCAAGCCCGAGTTCAGCATCGTGCGCGAGGAGATCTTCGGTCCGGTGGTCGCGGCGATGCCGTTCGACGCGGAGTCCGGCGTCGCGGCCGCCGCGAACGACTCGATCTACGGCCTCGCGGCCGGCATCTGGACCCGCGACATCTCGAAGGCGCACCGCACCGCGAAGCAGATCAAGGCCGGCTCGGTCTGGATCAACCAGTACAACGGCTTCGACACCGCCATGCCCTTCGGCGGCTACAAGCAGTCGGGCTGGGGACGCGAACTGGGTGCGTCCGGCCTCGACGCCTACACCATCACCAAGTCCGTCAACGTCGCACTCTGACCGCAACATTCACGAGGGAGTCAACATGAAGACCACCGCTGCAGTGCTGCTCGAGCCCGGCAAGCCCTTCGAGCTGATGGAGCTCGACCTGGACGGCCCCGGCCCCGGGGAGGTGCTGATCAAGTACACCGCCGCCGGTCTGTGCCACTCGGACCTGCACCTGACCGACGGCGACCTGCCTCCGCGGTATCCGATCGTCGGCGGTCACGAGGGTTCCGGGATCATCGAGGAGGTCGGCCCGGGCGTCACCAAGGTCAAGCCCGGTGACCATGTGGTGTGCAGCTTCATCCCGAACTGCGGCACCTGCCGCTACTGCTCGACCGGGCGGCAGAACCTGTGCGACATGGGCGCCACCATCCTGGAAGGCTCCATGCCCGACGGGACCTTCCGGTTCCACTCCAAGGGAACCGATTTCGGTGCCATGTGCATGCTCGGCACGTTCGCCGAGCGGGCCACGATCTCGCAGCACTCGGTGGTCAAGGTCGACGACTGGCTGCCGCTCGAGACCGCCGTACTCGTCGGCTGCGGGGTGCCGTCGGGTTGGGGCACTGCGGTCAATGCCGGCAACCTGCGGGCCGGTGATACCGCCGTCGTCTACGGCATCGGCGGTCTCGGCATCAACGCCGTGCAGGGTGCGGTCAGCGCCGGCTGCAAGTACGTCGTGGTGGTCGATCCGGTCGCGATGAAGCGGGACCAGGCACTGAAGTTCGGTGCGACGCATGCCTTCGCCGACGCGGCCAGCGCGGCCGAGAAGGTCAACGAACTGACGTGGGGGCAGGGCGCGGATGCGGCGCTGATCCTGGTCGGCACGGTGGACGAGGAGGTGGTCTCGGCGGCGACCGCGGTGATCGGCAAGGGCGGCACCGTGGTGATCACCGGCCTCGCGGACCCGGCGAAGCTCACCGTGCACGTCTCGGGCTGCGACCTCACGCTGAACCAGAAGACGATCAAGGGCTCGCTGTTCGGGTCGATGAACCCGCAGTACGACATCGTCCGCCTGCTGCGCCTCTACGACGCGGGTCAGCTCAAGCTCGACGAGCTGGTGACCACGCGGTACAGCCTCGAGGACGTCAACAAGGGCTACCAGGATCTGCGGGACGGCAAGAACATCCGCGGCGTGATCATGCACAAGTGACCTACTGACCAACGTGGCCCGGGTCCCTCGCCCGGCGGCACGTTCCCTCGCCCCGCCTCTCGGCCCGCCCCGGTCGAGAGGCGGGGCGTCTCGTTTGCGTGCGGTCCGCACGCGCGCTGCGCGGCGCATGATGGCAGGAGTCGACTGCAAGGGAGGCCGCGGTGATCACCAGTCTCGGACGGACGACCGCCGCGACGGCGGTGCTCCTTGCCGCGCTCGCCGGCTTCGTGGACGCGATGGGTTACATCACCCTCGGCGGGTACTTCGTCTCGTTCATGAGTGGGAACTCGACCCGCGCCGCCGTGGCGGCCGTCGACGGCGCCGGGCATTCGGCCCTGGTGGGCGCGTCGGTGATCGGCCTGTTCGTGCTGGGGGTGGTGGCCGGTTCGCTGCTCGGCCGCCGGGCGGGCCGGCGGCGTGCGAGCGCTGTGCTGGTGTTGATGACGCTGCTGCTGGCGGTGTCCGCGGCCGGTCACGACGTGGCGCCCACCCAGGTGGTGATTGCGTCGATGGCGCTGGCGATGGGGGTGGAGAACACGGTGTTCGAGCGGCGCGACCAGGCGTCGATCAGCCTGACCTACATGACCGGAACACTGGTCAAGCTCGGCCAGCAGATCGCGGGTGCGCTCGCGGGGGGACCGAGGTGGGCCTGGGTGCGCTTCGCTGTGCTGTGGCTGGGGCTGGTCGCCGGGGTGGTCCTCGGCGCCGCGGTGCACCGGTGGGTCGGGCTGACCGGGATGTGGCTCGCGGTCGCGGTGTCGGCCCTCCTCGCGGTCGGGATGTCGCGGTCGCGTGGGGCCGTGTGAATTCTGTGGCGGTGTGAGTTCCGGGCCGTGTGGTGTGCCGGGTCAGGTCAGCGGGGCGCGTACATGATCACCGCGACCCCGACCAGGCAGAGCAGCGCGCCGGTGACGTCCCAACGGTCCGGGCGGAACCCGTCCATCGCCATGCCCCAGATCAGCGAGCCCGCGACGAACACCCCGCCGTACGCCGCGAGAATCCGCCCGAAGTTGGCGTCCGGTTGCATCGTCGCGACGAAGCCGTAAGCCCCGAGGCCTATGACGCCGAGGCCGATCCACAGCCAGCCGCGGTGCTCGCGCACGCCTTGCCAGATCAGCCAGGCGCCACCGATTTCGAGGACCGCGGCGAGGGCGAACAGGGCGACGGACTTCGCGACGGTCATCGGCGGAGGCTCTTGGGCATGCCTGGGACCCTAGCTGGAGGTGCTTCGCTGTTGACCTCCCAACCTGTTGTCAGTGGCGTGATGCGAGTGTTCGCACGTTGTGGACCGCTGTGCGTAGGCGTGCTTTCACTGTCATTCGTTGTCGGAGTTGGTATGCCACGACGAGCGCCTCGATTCGTTCCCATGGGACTACTCGGCGGAAGGCCGCACATTGGGATGACGGATTCCTGCCCGCGTCTTCGACGGCGCGAACGGCCGATTGAAGGAGATCAGTGTCCTCTCCGAGTGCTTCAGCAAGCCACAAGAGGCCGGCTACGCACCGGAAGTGTTGGTAGAACGCGCGAGCGTCGCGGTCGTGGTACTTGCGGCCGTACGCGCCTGGCCCGTTGTATTCGGCCAGCCATCCCAGGAGGTGTTGCTTTTGAGTGTCGTACCACGTCTTACGTGTACGCGGGTGTTCGTAATCGTCAGTTATCGGGCAATGGGCAGGCAGCGTGAGGACAACCTCTCTGAGCTCCGAGGGCGTCAGGTTCACAGATCTTCCTCTGCTTGATCATTCGCATGTGTCTTCGCGCTATCGGAGGGCGTGTAGGTGCCCTGCAGCTATCGGCCGACCGATTGTCGACGACTCGACTGCGGCGGGGGCGACTTGCTTGAAGGAGTGGACGATTGGGGCTGGTATTTGTCGCACCAGTCGTGGCTAATGGGTGAACACTACTGAGCCGCCGGTGCAACTCCGACAGCCTCAGGTCGTGTCGATCGCGCGCCGGTTGTGGGCCGGCCTCGGTCTTCGCAGTGGGTCTACCCAGGCGGGTGGGGTGAACCACGGGTGGCCGTCTGATTCGATCTTCACTGCCCAGTGGTTCCTGTGGATGATGGTGTGGTGCTTCTTGCAGAGCAGCACCAGGTTCGACAGTGCGGTCGGACCGCCATTGGACCAATGCCAAATATGGTGCGCGTCGGTCCAGGCGGCGGGTCGGCCGCAGCCGGGGAAGGCGCAGCCGCAGTCCCTCGCGACCAGGGCTTTCCGTAGTTTCGGGGAGATGATGCGGGTCGTGCGGCCGACGTCGAGTGGGTTTCCTTCTCGGTCGACGAAGATCGGGGTGACCTGGGCGTCGCAGGAGATGCGGGCGGCGACGGTGGCGGAGACGGGGCCGGCCCAGGGCATGCTGGCGTGGTGTTTGCGGCGGTAGCGTCGGGGTGGCCTCGATCCCGCGGGGCTGGTGCAGCCTTCGCGCCCGTCGACGGGTCCGGTTGCGTTGTCGGAGTGGTGGGCCCAGCCTGTTCCGACCCACGCCCCGGTCACGGGCACCTTCGCTGTCGCGGACACCGCATCCCGTAGTGCGTCGACGTCGATGGTCACGGTGACGTGCGGTCGTTCGCCGCCCTCCATCGGTCCGCGTGCGTTGTCGAGGTGGCCGCGGATGATGTGTTCGAGGGCGTCGGCGCGGCGTTTGGAGGCGGTGCGGGGGTCGCGGACGGGGTGACCGTCGTCGTCGGTGCTCGGGTGCGGCTTCGACAGGCCGGACAGGGCGGTCTGGAGGGCTTCGCCGGTCTCGGCGTCGAAACTGCCCTTCACGAGCACCCGACCACCGAGGGTGGCGCTGGCGTGGAACTCGTTGAGTTCCGGGTTCTCTGCGTCGGACGGCAGGTCGTTGTCGCGCTCGAACAGTATTTCCATCTCGCGGGCCCGGGCGCGCAACTGCGTGGGGTCTTCGACCTGGGCGGCGATGAGCAGGTAGGCCTCGCAGTCGTCTGGGCGTCCGGTCTCGGGGTCGGGGTGCTCCCAGTCGGTTTCGGCGGGTTCGATGTCGAAGTCGCGGGTGAGTTTCGCGAGGCGAGCGAGGAAGTTGACGATCACCTGGACGTGGGCGAGTTCGATCCGTCCGTCGTTCAGCACGTCGGCCATCTGCGGGTGCAGGGGGAGTTCGCGGGCGAGGCGGACGATCTGGGCGGCGCGGGCACGGTGCATCCGGGTGGCGCCGGCGAGCCAGGAGGTGGTGTCCGCGGCGCCGGCGTGTTCGGGCAGGCAACGCTGATCGGCCTCGTGGACCAGTCGGACGAGGAGCGCTTCCCGTCTACGCATGTCCTGAACCAGCTCGGGCACTGCCGCCAGAATCTCGGTTTCGTCGAGTCGCCATGCCTCGACCCGGGCGGGGTCGGTGAGCATGGCGTCGAGTTCCATACATCGAATTCTACTCGCACGCACATTCGATTTCTAGTGTATTTATGCTGGTCAAAAGGGGTGTGAATCGGAAATATTCCGATTCGTGACCGTCCGCGGCTTCTCCGACATATGGGTTGGCGGCAGGTGTTCGAACCGGTGGTTCGTAGCGTGCGGGGTAGGAGAGCGCGGGGGCGGCCTGGAGGCTTCCTGTCAGCAGACCGACCGGCCGGCCGCGGAGATGGATGCGGCCGGCCGAGAGGTCAAACGGCGGGCAAAGGCTGCGTTGCGCGAACCTGGCCTCGGGCGAAGAAGGCTGCGACAACACCGAACATGATGAGCGCGATCGTCACCAGCGCCGCGATCGCACCACCGCTGCTGGAGGTGCCGACGGCGGTGTCGAGCCCACCGGAGGAGAGGAAGGTTGTCGGGTCGGTGAGGGCGTGGAGAACGACTGCCGCCCAGATGGTGCCGGTGACTCGCATCGTGAGGTACATGCACATGCCGAAACCGAAGGTGTAGACGACCGTGGCGGCGACGGTGGTCAGTTTCATGCCCGAGATCAGGTTCACGGTGTGCATCAGTGCGAACATCAACGATGAGGCCACCGCGACGTACTTCTCGCTGTGGCGAGCGTCGCGCAGGATCTGGACTACCAGTCCTCGGGTGGCCAGCTCCTCGGTGAGGCCGACGCAGGCACCCATGACGAACATTGCCGCGATCTGCCCGCCGGTCCACGAGCTCCAGTCCGTCCCGGTCGCATGCGCGATGATCGCGGCCAGAACCAGCGCCGGACCGATCCACATCCAGCCGCGTCCTCGAATGGGTTGGGGCCCGAAGATCTTCCCCAGCATGCCGAGCCGGACAGTCACGATCAAAAGTGCGATCGCGCCGACCGCGATCGGCAGGGCGATACCGAAGAGGATGCTGGGCGCGGAGCCGGCGACGTTGTCCGTGTCGATCTCGCCGGAGAACATCGACGAGATCAGCCACGACACCAAGAGGTAGAACACCAAGTAGGCCACGATCAGCCCGATCGCCATCCAGATGCTGGGGCGACGCCAGCCCGTTCCTTCTCCAAGTTCATGCGTCATCGACTGATCGTAGAGACCTCGTCCGCGGCCGATCGACCAAGCCGCACTCGCTGGGGCGAGGAGCTCGTGGCGTCTCGAACGGACTCGGGCCGAGGCCTCTCTCGTTCACCCGCACCGAGCATCGGTGCGGCCAGTGGTCGAACGCTGTTCGTCCAGCCGGCACGCGCAGGAACCATCAGGGAGGAGTGGGCATCGCTGCACGGATCGGTCGAGGCGTCCGTCCGGTGGCGGCGTCGGGCCGGCCGGCCGGTCACGGCCCGGGCAGCACCGCAACCCCCGCTCCGTCGAGTTGGGTCCGGTCGGCGGGCCGACCCGCCATCGCGAGCAGCAACTGCTGCATCGGACCCTGCACCAGCGCGCCCTTGCCTGCCGACCACTCGACATCGGTGGCGACCATCCGCACGCCAGAGACCTTGTGCCGCACGCCCATCGACGAGGCAAGCGGCCGGACCAGTCCCGCCGCGCAGGCCGCGGCGACCGGCGGCATGGCGTGCGCCCTCCCGAGCGGGAGGGCGATGTCCTGGGTGTGCAGCAGGATCTCGATCAACGCGAACCGGACCGGGGTACCCGGCGGGTGGCCACGCGAGCCGTCGAGCCGGTCGAAGTCGGCAACGATCTCGGCCGTGGGACGGTCGGAGACCAGTTTGCCCTGCGCGTAGATGGTCTTGCTGTAGCTGCCGTGCGCGCGGATCAGCAGGGGGACTGCGTCACGAAAATCGCGAAGCCGGGTCTGGGGATGGGCGATCACGTGGCCGGCGACGTCCTTGACGGTCCACCCCGCGCAGAGCGAATCCGTCGCCCACTCGTCGTCGGACAGGTCGGCCAGCACGGTGGCGAGAGCCCGGCGTTCGGCGTGGACGTATGACCAGATTTCGTCTCGGGTCAGCTTCATCTCGGCCCCTCCAGCGCCAGGACATCCCGAGACGAATTCTCCCACCGCAGCGCGCCGCCCTACACCCCCGGCGCCAGCGCCGCCGCCGTCATCCGGCGCAGCACCGCGCGGGTCCGGGTGGGTGCCGACGGGTTGACGCTGTGCGGGGTGGAGTTGATCAGCCCGAACGTCGCGTGGGCCTTGATCCGGGCGTCGGCCTCGTCGAGTCCGGGATCGACCTGCCGAAGGACCCCTACCCACATCTCGACGTACCGCCGCTGGAACTGGCGCACCTGCCGCCGTGCGGCGTCGGGCAGGGACTCGAGGTCGCGGTCCTGCACGCGGATCAGATCCGGCTCGCCGATCGCGAAGTCGAGGTGGAACTCGACCAGGTCGGCGAGGGCCTGCTCCGGGGTGTCGGCGGCCGTGGCCACCTCGGTGCCGCCGTCGAAGAGGCGGCGGCTGATGTCGACCAGCAGCTCGACCAGCAGCGACTCCTTGTTGGGGAAGTGCCGGTACACCGCCGGGCCGCTGATGCCGACGGCGGCGCCGAGGTCCTCGAGCCGGACGCCCGCATATCCGCGCTCGGCGATCAGTCGGGCCGCGGCCTGCAGCAGCTGACGCCGACGGTCGGCCTTGAGTTGGCTGCGCCGGGTCGGGGCCTGTGTGGGTGCCATCCGATCGCTCCTTTTGACATTGGATCTGGACATCTCAGTTAATCAAAGTTATCTTAGATTGAGTTAGTTGGAGTTAACCGAACTTGGAGCGGACGTTTCCAGCGGTTGACGGACCTCGGAGTGGACGGGTGGTGGCATGACGGTCGACGGGGATCGGAACAGGGCCGAGCATCAGCGGCTGGTCGACGAGTTGCGCACGCGGCTCGGCGTCGCCGCGCTCGGCGGCAGTCAGGCGTCCAGGGAGCGGCACGTGAGCCGGGGCAAGTTGCTCCCGCGTGAGCGCGTCGACACGCTGCTGGATCCGGGCAGCGCCTTCCTCGAGTTCTCGCCGCTCGCCGCGAACGGCATGTACGACGACCAGTCCCCGGGCGCCGGGATGATCGCCGGGATAGGCCGGGTCTCGGGTCGCGAGTGCGTCATCGTCGCCAACGACGCCACGGTCAAGGGCGGCACCTACTACCCGATGACGGTCAAGAAGCACCTGCGTGCGCAGGAGATCGCGCTGCAGAACAACCTGCCCTGCATCTACCTGGTCGACTCGGGCGGCGCCTTCCTGCCCCGGCAGGACGAGGTGTTCCCCGACCGCGAGCACTTCGGCCGCATCTTCTACAACCAGGCCAACCTCAGCGCCAAGGGCATCGCCCAGATCGCAGCGGTGATGGGCTCGTGCACCGCCGGTGGCGCCTACGTCCCGGCGATGAGCGACGAGGCCGTGATCGTCCGCAACCAGGGCACCATCTTCCTCGGCGGCCCGCCGCTGGTGAAGGCCGCGACCGGCGAGATCGTCACCGCGGAGGAGCTCGGCGGCGGCGACCTGCACTCCAAGGTCTCCGGCGTCACCGACCACCTCGCCGAGGACGACCAGGACGCGCTGCGCATCGTCCGGCGGATCGTCGCCACCCTCGGCCCCCGCACCGACCGGCCCTGGGACGTGATCCCGGTTGTCGACGCGGTCGCACCGCAGACCGAGCTCTACGACGTGGTGCCCACCGACCCGCGCACCCCGTACGACGTGCACGAGGTGATCACCCGGCTCGTCGACGGTGGAGAGTTCCAGGAGTTCAAGGCCGAGTACGGCAAGACCCTGGTCACCGGCTTCGCCCACATCCACGGCCACCCGGTCGGCATCGTCGCCAACAACGGCGTCCTGTTCGCCGAGTCCGCGATGAAGGGCGCGCACTTCATCGAGCTGTGCGACAAGCGCAGTGTCCCGCTGCTGTTCCTGCAGAACATCGCCGGGTTCATGGTCGGCCGGGACTACGAGGCCGGCGGCATTGCCAAGCACGGCGCGAAGATGGTCACCGCGGTCGCCTGCGCCCGGGTCCCCAAGCTCACCGTGGTGATCGGCGGGTCCTACGGCGCCGGCAACTACTCGATGTGCGGACGCGCCTACTCGCCGCGGTTCCTGTGGATGTGGCCGAACGCGCGGATCTCGGTGATGGGCGGCGAGCAGGCCGCCTCGGTGCTCGGTTCTGTCGGCTCGGGCAACGATCCGGACGAGATCCGTGCCCAGTACGAGGCGCAGGGCAACCCCTACTACTCGACCGCCCGGCTGTGGGACGATGGAGTCATCGATCCCGCCGACACCAGAACTGTTCTCGGACTGGCACTTTCGGTGTGTGCGCAGGCACCGCTCGAGCCGGTTTCCTACGGCGTCTTCAGGATGTGACCGACATGACCGAATTTCACACCGTCCTGGTGGCCAATCGCGGCGAGATCGCGGTGCGCGTCATCCGAACCCTGCGCGAGATGGGGATCCGATCGGTCGCCGTCTACAGCGACGCCGACGCCGACGCGCGCCACGTCCGTGAGGCAGACACCGCGGTCCTGCTCGGTCCCGCGGCCGCCCGGGAGAGCTATCTCGACATCGACAAGGTGGTCGCGGCCGCGGTCCGCACCGGGGCGCAGGCCGTGCACCCGGGCTACGGATTCCTCTCCGAGAACTCGGCCTTCGCGGCCGCGCTCGAGGCGGCGGGCATCGCCTTCCTCGGACCGTCGGCGCGTGCCATCGAGGTGATGGGCGACAAGATCACTGCAAAGAACGCGGTGGCGGCATTCGACGTCCCGGTGGTCCCTGGTATCGCCCGGCCCGGGCTGACCGACGCGGACCTGATCGCGGCAGCCGACGACATCGGCTACCCGGTTCTGGTCAAGCCCTCGGCCGGCGGTGGCGGCAAGGGCATGCGCCTGGTCACCGAGCCCGGCGCCCTGGCGGAGGCGCTCGCCAGCGCCCGCCGCGAGGCCGCCTCGGCCTTCGGCGACGACACGCTCTTCCTCGAACGATTCGTGTTGCGTCCCAGGCACATCGAGGTCCAGGTCATTGCGGACACGCACGGCAACGTGGTGCACCTCGGCGAGCGCGAGTGCAGCCTGCAGCGCCGGCACCAGAAGGTGATCGAGGAGGCGCCCTCGCCCCTGCTCGACGAGGCGACGCGGGCGCGGATCGGCGAGGCCGCCTGCAACACCGCACGCAGCGTCGACTACACCGGCGCCGGCACAGTGGAGTTCATCGTCTCCGCGGACAGCCCCGACGAGTTCTTCTTCATGGAGATGAACACTCGGCTGCAGGTCGAGCACCCGGTCACCGAGATGGTGACCGGACTGGACCTGGTCGAGTGGCAGGTCCGGGTGGCCGCGGGCGAGAAGCTCGGCTTCGGGCAGGGCGACGTGACCATGACCGGGCACGCCATCGAGGCCCGGGTGTACGCCGAGGACCCGTCGCGGGGGTTCCTGCCCACCGGCGGGCTGGTGGTCGACGTGGTCGAGCCGACCGGGCCCGGGGTGCGCGTCGACTCCGGGCTGCGGGCGGGCACCGAGGTCGGCAGCGACTACGACCCGATGCTCGCCAAGGTGATCATGCACGGCGCCGACCGGGCCGCCGCGCTGCGGGGCCTCGACCGGGCGCTGGGGGAGACCGCGGTGCTCGGCGTGGTGACCAACATCGAGTTCGCCCGCTTCCTGCTCGCCGACCCTGACGTGGTCGCCGGTCGGCTGGACACCGGCCTGCTCGACCGCCGGGTCGAGGACTTCGTAGCGGCCCAGGCATCGGACGAGGAGTTCATCGCCGCCGGCACCTACCGATGGCTCGGCGGCTGGCCGACGCGGGCCGAGGTCGCCGACCCCTGGGCGCTGCCCTCGGGCTGGCGGGTCGGGGGGTCGGTTCCCACCAGCATCCGGCTGGTCGGCCCCGCACGCACCGATCACGTCCGGATCGCCGGACACCCCGGCGCCGCGACGGTGGCGCTCGAGGACGGCGAAAGCCGAAGCCTCACCGCGACACTCGACGGGCCGCTGCTGTCCCTCGTGCTCGACGGACTGCGGACGACCTACCGCGTCGCCGAGCACGACGGCCACATCTGGCTGGCCGGTCCCCGCGGCACCACGGTACTCCGGCAGGCAGCGGAGGTGAACGTGCGCACCGGTGACGTGCACGCCGGCGAGGCCGAGATCACCAGTCCCATGCCGGGATCCGTCATCGCGGTCGGTGCCGAGTCCGGCGCCGCCGTGGCCGCGGGCGACGTGCTGGTGGTGGTGGAGGCCATGAAGATGGAGCACGCGATGCGCTCGCCGGTCGACGGAACCGTCGAACTGCTCGTCGCCGCGGGCGACCAGGTCAAGGTGGACCAGGTGCTGGTCCGGGTGGTCCCGTACGCCACCGACACGAACGACAACAACGACATCGACACGAAGGGCGCCGCGTCATGACCGACTACCTCTCCAGCGGACAGCTTCCCGACGAGTACCAGCAGCTGGCGAAGACCGTCCGGGACTTCGCGCAGACCGTCGTCGCACCCGTCGCCGCCGAGCACGACGCCAACCACACCTTCCCGTACAAGGTGATCG
This sequence comes from Rhodococcus tukisamuensis NBRC 100609, assembly GCF_001894985.1. Classification (GTDB taxonomy): domain Bacteria; phylum Actinomycetota; class Actinomycetes; order Mycobacteriales; family Mycobacteriaceae; genus Rhodococcus_G; species Rhodococcus_G tukisamuensis. Next base: position 399,692 of record NZ_BCXG01000001.1, read on the forward strand.
ACGGGATGGCCGACATGGGCCTGTTCGGCCTGCCGTTCCCGGAGCAGTACGGCGGCATGGGCGGCGACTACTTCGCACTGTGCCTCGCGCTCGAGGAACTGGGCAAGGTTGACCAGTCGGTCGCCATCACCCTCGAGGCCGGCGTCTCGCTCGGCGCGATGCCGGTGTACCGCTTCGGCAACGAGGCGCAGAAGGAGGAGTGGCTGCCGCAGCTCACCAGCGGCAAGTCGCTCGCCGCCTTCGGCCTCACCGAACCCGGTGCGGGCAGCGACGCCGGCGGCACCAAGACCACCGCCAAGCTGGACGGCACCGACTGGATCGTCAACGGCAACAAGCAGTTCATCACCAACTCCGGCACCGACATCACCAGGCTGGTCACGGTCACCGCGGTCACCGGGGTCAAGGAGAACGGCACGAAGGAGATCTCCACCATCCTGGTGCCGACCTCCACGCCCGGATTCACCGCCGAGCCGGCCTACAACAAGGTCGGCTGGAACGCCTCGGACACCCATCCGCTGACCTTCCAGGACGTCCGCGTCCCCCAGGAGAACCTGCTCGGCGAGCGCGGCCGCGGCTACGCGAACTTCCTGCGCATCCTCGACGAGGGCCGGATCGCCATCGCCGCGCTCAGCGTCGGCGCCGCGCAGGGCTGCGTGGACGAGTCCGTCAAGTACGCCAAGGAGCGGGAGGCGTTCGGCAGGCCGATCGGCGCCAACCAGGCCATCGCCTTCAAGATCGCCCGGATGGAGGTGCGCGCCCATGTCGCCCGCACCGCGTACTACGACGCGGCCGCACTGATGTTGGCGGGCAAGCCCTTCAAGAAGCAGGCCTCCATCGCCAAGCTGGTGGCCAGCGAGGCCGCGATGGACAACGCACGCGACGCCACCCAGATCTTCGGCGGCTACGGCTTCATGAACGAGTACCCGGTTGCGCGGCACTACCGGGACAGCAAGATCCTCGAGATCGGCGAGGGCACCACCGAGGTGCAGCTGATGCTGATCGCGCGGGAGGCGGGGCTGTGACCGGGGCGACGGGGGAGGCCGGCTCGGCACCCACGAAGAGAATTGTCCAGCGCGGACTCTGGTTCGAGGAGTTCGAGACCGGTGTCGTCTACGAGCACCAGCCGGGCCGCACCGTCACCGAGGCCGACAACGTCCTGTTCACCACGCTGACGATGAACACCCAGGCGCTGCACCTGGACGCCGCGTTCAGCGACGCGCTGCCGCCGTTCAACCAGCGGCTGGTGAACTCGATGTTCACGCTCTCCACGCTGGTCGGGCTGTCCGTCGCACAGCTGACCCAGGGCACCATCGTCGGCAACCTCGGGTTCTCCGAGATCGCCTTCCCCAAGCCGCTCTTCCACGGCGACACCATGTACGCGGAGACGGTGATCGTCGACAAGCGCGAGTCGAGGAGCCGGCCGGGCGAGGGCATCGTCACCCTCGCCCACACCGCGCGCAACCAGCACGGCGACATCGTCGCGACCGCGGTCCGAAAGACCATGGTGCGCAAGCGACCCACGGGGGAGGGGCGATGACGCAGACGGCAACTTCCGGTCGCTCCGACGGACCCGCTCCGTGGACCCCGCCCGGCTCGGCGTGGCTGTTCTGCCCGGCCGACCGGCCGGAGCGGTATGCGAAGGCGGCGGCCGCGGCCGATGTGGTGATCCTCGACCTCGAGGACGGCGTCGGGCCCGACGACAAGGTGGCCGCCCGGCGGGCGCTGATCGAGAATCCGCTGGACCCGGAGCACACGGTGGTCCGCGTCAACGCGGCGGGCACGCCGGACCAGGCGCTGGACCTGGCGGCGCTGTCGCAGACCCGCTACCCACGGGTGATGCTGCCCAAGTGCGAGTCCGCCGAGCAGGTCCGCTCGCTGGCACCCCGCGAGGTGGTGGTGCTGGTGGAGTCGCCACTCGGCGCGCTGGTGGTCGCGGAGGCCGCACAGGTCGCGAACGCTGTCGGGGTGATGTGGGGCGCCGAAGACCTGGTGGCCGCCCTCGGCGGCAACTCGAGCAGGTGGGCGGACGGCAGTTACCGGGACGTGGCACGGCACGTGCGCTCGGCCTCGCTGCTGGCGGCCAAGGCGCACGGGCGGTTCGCTCTGGACTCGGTGTACCTGGACCTCGAGGACCTCGGCGGCCTGCGCGAAGAGACTCTGGACGCGGTCGCGGTCGGGTTCGACGCGAAGGTGGCGATCCATCCGCGGCAGGTCGAGGTGATCCGCGATGCCTATGCGCCGACCGCGGACGAGACCGGCTGGGCCCAGAGGGTTCTCGCGGAGTCCGTGCACCAGCGCGGGGTGTTCGCCTTCGAGGGTCGGATGGTCGATGCACCGCTGCTTCGACACGCCGAACGGATCGTGCGCCGGGCCGGCAACTGACGCTGTACTGAACCGGGATTCGCCGAGGGAGTGGAGATGGACGTGACACCGACCGAGCAGGGATCGCCGGCGCCGCAGTGGGTGCCGACGGCCGCGGACGTCGCCGATGCCAGGATCACCGACTTCACGCGGTGGGTGGAGCGGCGGCATGCGGTGACGCTGCCCGACTACGGGGCGCTGTGGGAGTGGTCCGTCGACGACCTCGACGGCTTCTGGCGCGCCGTCTGGGACTACTTCGACGTGCAGTCGCAGACGCCGGTGGGCGCCGCGCTGGCCGAGGAGAAGATGCCCGGCGCGGTGTGGTTCCCCGGCACCCGGCTCAACTACGTCGACCAGGTGCTGCGGCACGAGCGGCCGGACCGGCCCGCGCTGGTCTACTCGGCGGAGCAGGCCGGGTCGGACGTCGAGGTGTCCTGGGCCGAGCTGCGTCGACAGGTCGGGGCGCTCGCCGCGACGCTGCGCGGCCACGGCGTCGGCCCCGGCGATCGCGTGGTCGGCTACCTGCCGAACGTGCCGGAGGCGGTGATCGCCTTCCTCGCGACCGCCAGCATCGGCGCGGTGTGGTCCGCCTGCGGGCAGGACTACTCGGCCAACGCGGCGCTCGACCGGCTCGGCCAGCTCGCCCCGGTCGTCCTGGTCACCGCCGACGGGTACAGCTTCGGCGGCAAGGTGCACCACCGCGGCGAGGCGGTGGAGCAGCTGCGCGAGGGTCTGCCGAGCCTGAACCTGACGGTGCAGCTGAGCCGGTTCGGCGCCGACTCCGGTCTCGGGGCGTCCGGGGCCGTGATGTCCTGGGCGGACGCCACCGCGGGCGACGCCCCGCTCGAGCCGGTGTCCGTCGACTTCGACCACCCGCTGTGGGTCGTCTTCTCAAGCGGCACAACGGGACTGCCGAAGGGCATCGTGCACGGTCACGGCGGGGTGCTGCTCGAACACCTCAAGTCGATCGCGCTGCAGAACGACGTCGGACGTGAGAGCACCCTCTTCTGGTACACCAGCCCGAGCTGGATGATGTGGAACTTCCAGGTGGCGGGGCTGCTGGTCGGGGCCACCGTGGTCTGTTACGACGGCAGCCCGTCCTACCCGGCGACCGACTCCCTCTTCGCCCTCGCCGCCCGGCACCGCGCCACGCTGCTCGGGACCAGCCCCGGCTACGTCCTGGCCGTCGCCAAGGCTGGACTGGTCCCGCGCCGCGACCACGACCTCGCGGCGCTGCGGGCGGTGGGCATCACCGGGTCCACGCTGCCGGCGTCGTCCTCGCTGTGGCTCTCGGAGAACGTCGGCGCCGCGGTGCCGGTGTACTCGATCAGCGGCGGCACCGACGTGGTGTCTGCCTTCGTCGGCGGGGTGCCGACGGTCCCGGTGTGGCCGGGCGAGCTGTCCGCGCGTTATCTCGGGGTGGCGCTGGACGCCTTCGACGAGACCGGACGTCCCGTCCGCGACCAGGTCGGCGAGCTGGTGGTGACCCGGCCGATGCCGTCGATGCCGGTGCGGTTCTGGAACGACCCCGGCGACGCGCGCTACCGCGACTCCTACTTCGACACCTTTCCCGGGGTGTGGCGCCACGGCGACTGGATCACCGTCACCGATCGCGGCAGCGTGGTGGTGCACGGCCGGTCGGACTCGACCCTCAACCGGAACGGGATCCGGATGGGCAGCGCGGACATCTACCAGGCCGTCGAGGCGCTGCCGGAGATCGCCGAGGCGTTGGTGATCGGCGCCGAGCAACCGGACGGCGGGTACTGGATGCCGCTGTTCGTGGTGCTGGCCGAGGGTGCGGTGCTCGACGACGCGCTGCGGGAGCGGATTCGGTCCGCGATCCGGGAGCAGGCCTCGCCCCGGCACGTGCCGGACCAGATCGTCGAGGCGCCGGGCATTCCGCACACCCGGACCGGCAAGAAGCTCGAGGTCCCGATCAAGCGGATCTTCCAGGGCGCCGACGCAAATCGGATCCTCGATCGGACCGCGATCGACGCGCCGGAGCTCATCGACTGGTACCTGGCTCAGCGGCACTGACCAGGGAAGATGAGATATTGCGTCTCGGCATGTAACTGAATTTTTGTGAAGTCGGCCACAATTTGCCTCGCGTTCCAATACGCTGCTGCCAAGTCGGGCGGCAGGGTGGCTCCGAGACCGGGGGCGAGCGGGTAACCGCAGCTCAACGGGAGCGGATCTGTGCATGGCGTCCGGGATGAAGCCGCCTACATGCAAAGGACGCGCCGTGAACTTGAAGAGAATCGCTCCCGCGATCGCCGCTCTCGCAACCGTGAGCCTGATTGCTGCGGGCTGTAGCAGCGACAGCGAGGCGAACTCCGAGGGAGGCGCCACCGCTGCCACCGGTGACCCGATCAAGGTCGGTCAGATCGTGCCCATCGAGGCGCCGGGCCTCGGCTCCGTCACCTACGCGGAGAGCACGGTCGCGTCGGTCAACGCGTTCAACGAGCGGGGCGGCGTGAACGGACGGCCGCTCGAACTGCTGCAGTGCGACTCCAAGGGCGATCCGAACACGGAGGTCGACTGCGCGAACAAGATGGTCTCCGAGGGGGCCGTCGCGACCCTCGCGGACTTCACGCCGGCCTCGGCCGAGGCGTCGTCGAAGATCCTGTTCGACGCCGGCATCGCCCGGGTCGGGTTGAACCCGGTGAACATGGCGGACTTCACCGCCACGAACGTCTACACCCCGTTCTCCGGCTCGTTGCTCAACCTGTACGGGATGATCGACATCCTGGTGGCGCAGGGGAAGACCAAGCTCAGTCTGATGCGCCCCGACCTCCCGGTCACCGCGCAGCTGGTCGGGCTGCTGACCCCGGCGGTACAGGCGAAGGGCGCCGAGATCGTCAACGACGTCGCGGTGGGCGCGGGCGCGACCGACTACACCCAGTTCATCGCCGCGGCCGAGCGCAACGGCGCGCAGGGCGTGATCATGGCGCTCGGCGCCACCGACGCCAACCCGATCGCGCAGGCGTTCGAGCAGCTCGGGTCGAAGCTGACCTTCGCGCTGGGGACGGCGGGCTTCACCCAGGCCGACCTGCAGGACCTCGGCACCTTCGCCACCTCCTCGACGTACACCAGCCCGACTCCCGCGCCCTCGTCCAGCACCGAGGACTTCCCCGGACTCAAGGACTTCCTCGCAGACATGGACAAGTCCGGCAAGGAGGACCTCGAGCTGAAGAACCTCACCGGCGACGCGGTGAACCCGTGGCTGTCGGTTCGTGCGTTCGGCGAGGTCGCCAAGGGCCTGCCGGAGATCAACGCGAAGACGGTCTGGGGCGGATTCGAGAATGCCAAGGACCTCGACATGGCCGGACTTATCCCGGCCTGGACGCCGGGTGCGGTCGAGCCCTTCGGGATCTTCCAGCGGGTCTCGAACTCGATGATGTACAAGATGACGTTCGACGGTGACGTGCTGGTCACCGACCCGACGCAGTACGACCTGCGTACCCCCACCGCCTAGTCCACGCCCCCACCCTGGAGATTGACGAATGACTGAGTTCTTGCAGTTCGCGATTCTCGGCCTGGGAGCTGGCTCTGCCTACGCGCTCCTGGCGCAGGGCATCGTGCTGGTCTACCGCGGATCCGGGGTGGTGAACTTCGCCCAGGGCGCGATCGCCATGGTGGGGGCCTACATATGCTTGGAAACCCTGCGGCACGACCATGACTGGGGGCTGCTGCCGGCCTTCCTGGTGGCGGTCGTGGTGGCCGGACTGATCGGCCTGGCATTTCAGCTGCTGGTGTTGCGGTGGCTCGCCAACGCCGCGCCGATCGTCCGGCTGGCCGCCACCCTCGGCCTGATGGTGATCCTGCAGGCGGGGGTGCAGCAGTACTACGGCAGTACGTCGATCCGGGTCAAGACCTTCCTGCCCGACGAGGCGTATCGCTGGGGAGGCGTTGTGGTGCAGCAGGATCGGATGATCCTGCTGGGTATCGCGATCCTGTCGACGGCTGCGCTGTGGGCGTGGACCAACTTCACCCGGGTGGGCCTGGCAATCACCGCGTCCGCCGAGAACGAGCGAGCCGCCGCCGCGCTCGGCTGGTCGCCGCAGCGGCTGGCGACACTGACCTGGACCGTCGGCGGCGCCCTTGCCGGTGCCGCCGGCATCCTGGTGGCGCCCCTGACCGGGCTCACCCCGTCGACCTTCGTGGTGATCGTGACGGTCTCGGCGCTGGCTGCGGCGCTGCTCGGCGGCTTCCGTTCCTTCCCCCTGACCCTGATCGGCGGCCTGCTGCTCGGCGTGGGTGAGAGCCTGGTCGTCCTGTACCAGGACGACCTGCGGGATCTGCTCGGGATGGAAACGCTCACCGGCGTCAACCGGGCGGTGCCGTTCTTGGTGATCCTGGTGGTGCTGGTGGTGCGGGGGAAGGGGCTGCCGTTGCGCAGCCATGTCTCAGAGCGGCTGCCCAAGCTCGGTTCCGGCGAGATCCGCTGGCCGCTCGTCGTCCTCGGGATCCTGGTGGCCGTGGGCATCATCCTGGGCGGCGGCGACTGGCTGCGGTCGTTGACCCTGACCCTGGCCGCGGCGGTGTTCCTGCTCTCGATCGTGGTGCTGACCGGCTTCGCCGGCCAACTCTCGCTCGCCCAGTACACCGTCGGCGGCCTGGGCGCGCTGTTCGCCGCGCGACTCGTCGGCGAGGCCGGCTGGCCACTGGTGCCCGCGGCCCTGGTGAGCGTGGCGGCGGTGATCGCGATCGGTGTGGTGTTCGCACTGCCGGCGTTGCGGACGCGGGGCGTGAACCTGGCGGTGGTCACCCTCGGACTCGGGTTCACCATCCAGGAGATGGTGTTCAACAACCCGACCTTCACCGGCGACAAGCTCGAGGGCTCGGTGAAGATCCATCAGCTGAGCCTGTTCGGACTCGATGTGACGCCCAGTGTCCATCCTGAGCGGTGGGCGACGGTGTGCCTCGTGGCGTTGGTCGTCTGCGGTCTGATTGTCGCGAACCTGCGGCGCTCGCGCACCGGGCGACGGCTCATCGCCGTGCGCACCAACGAGCGGGCCGCGGCCTCCCTCGGCATCAGCGTGTTCGGGGTCAAGATCTACGCCTTCGCGCTCGCGTCCGGCCTGGCCGCGGTGGCCGGCATCCTCCTGGGCCTGCGCAACACTGCCGTCACCTACCTAGAGTTCAACGTGTTCGCGTCGATCAACGCCGTGGTCCAGGCGGTGACCGGCGGCCTCGGGTTTGTCACGGGTAGCCTCATCGGCTCGCTGATGGCGCCCGGCGCCCTCTTCAGCCGGCTGCTGTCCGGCTTGGCCATCGCCGCGCTGCTCGGCGGCGTGATCCTCATCGTCACCCTGCTCACCAACCAGAACGGCATCGCCGACATGATCTCCCGCGGGGTGCGGAAGAACCCCGCACTGGCTGCGGTGCTGGCGCGCAAGACGCGCCGTGGACATGAGCTGTCAGACGAGGCGCCCACCGGGTCGGTCACCCCGACGCCACTGACGGTGCGCGGCCTGACAGTCCGGTTCGGTGGTGTGACCGCCGTCGACGGCGTCGACCTCGACATCGCGCCCGGGCAGGTGGTGGGCCTGATCGGGCCCAACGGCGCCGGCAAGACCACCGTCATCGACGCCATCACCGGATTCGTCAGCCCCGCGGCCGGCAAGCTCACGCTGGGGGACCAGGACATCACCGGCTGGTCCACCGCGCGGCGCTCCAAGGGCGGCCTGCGCCGGTCCTTCCAGTCGCTCGAGCTGTTCGAGGACGTCACGGTCGGCGAGAACATCCACGCCGGCGCCGACGAGTCCACCTGGCTCTCCCGGCTCACCGACCTCGTCAGCCCGGGCCGCCATCCCCTCTCACCGAGTGCATCGGCGGTGGTGCGGGACTTCGCGCTGGAGAACGACCTGGACGTGCTGCCGAGCGAGCTGTCGTACGGCCAGCGCCGGCTGGTGGGTATCGCCCGCGCCGTTGCCTCCGCTCCCTCCGTCATCCTGCTCGACGAGCCGGCGGCCGGACTGGACGACGCAGAGAGTCGAGAACTCGCGGTCGCCATTCGGCACCTGGCCGTGCAACGCGGGGCCGGGGTGCTCCTGATCGAACACGACATGGGTCTGGTGATGTCCACCTGTGACCGGATCGTGGTGCTCGCAGCCGGCCGGGTGCTCGCGGCCGGCACGCCCGAGGAGATCGCCGCCAGCCCGGCGGTTCGCGACGCCTACCTGGGCGCCGAGGACGAGGACGAGACCGAGGCTGCGGCCGAGACCGAGACCGAGACTGTGGCCGAGACCGAGACCGAGACCGAGACTGTGGCCGAGACCGCGGCTGGGACCGAGAAGACAACGGGAGCAGTGCGATGACCATCACCAGCGAGAAGACGGTGGCGTCCGACGTCGTGCTCGAATGCCGCGGATTGAGCGCGGGTTACGCGGGGGTCGTGGTCTGCCGCGACCTCGACATCAAGGTGAGTGCAGGAGAGGTGGTGGCACTCATCGGCGCCAACGGCGCCGGCAAGTCCACCACCATGCTCACCGTGGCCGGCGAACTGGCCCCGATCGCGGGCGAGCTCTCGGTGCTCGGCTCCGCGAAGCGTTCCTCGCTGTCGGCGCTGGCGCGCCGCGGCATGAGCTACGTGACCGAGGAACGGTCCGTGATCATGGGCCTGACGACGGCGGAGAATCTCCGCCTGGCCGGGGTCGCCGCCGACACCGCCTGCGAGATCTTCCCCGAGCTGCGCGCACTGCTCAAGCGCCCCGCCGGCCTGCTGTCGGGTGGCGAACAGCAGATGTTGACGCTGGCCAGGGCGCTGGCACGGGAGCCGCGCCTGCTGTTGGCCGACGAACTGTCGCTGGGGCTCGCGCCGCAGATCGTGCAGCGACTGCTCGCCGTGGTCCGGGAGGCAGCGGACCGCCGCAACCTCGGTGTGCTCCTCGTCGAACAGCACGTGCGGCAGGTACTCGCGGTCGCGGACCGGGTGTACGTGATGCGCCGCGGGCAGGTGATGCTCTCGGGCACCGCGGCGGAGATCGGCGCCGATCTCGACGCCGTGCAGCGGGCGTACCTGGCACCGGCGTCGGGCCCGATCGAGGGCGGATAGCCGCTGGAGCGGCACCCTCTTGTACCGTTGGGCGATCGTCGGGCCTGGTCAGGCCGCGTCAACTCGGGTGCAACAAAGGGGGCTCAGTGGTAGCGGGATCGAAGTCGTCCGTGGTTCGGGTGCCCAAGGCGGGTGAACTCGTCGCTGCCAGTCTGCGCCGCCGGATCATCACCGGAGAGCTCGAGGTGGGCGATCCGTTGCCCACCGAGGCCATCCTGATGGAGCAGTTCGGGGTGTCGCGGCCGACGCTACGCGAGGCCTTCCGGATTCTCGAGTCCGAGGCGATCATCACGGTCCTGCGCGGCGCCCACGGCGGCGCCCGGGTGCTCGCGCCCGACGCGTCCAGCGCGGCGCGGTACACCGGACTGCTGCTGCAGTACCAGGGCACGCCGCTGGTCGACGTCTACCGGGCTCGGGCATCGCTCGAGGTGTCCGCGGTCGGGATGCTGGCCGCCGGGACCCAGGGCAACGAGTTGGAGACGTTCGCCGACCTGCTCGCGGCCGGGGAGGACCTGCTCGACGACGCGGAGGCCTTCGCGCGGCACGACGTCGACGTGCACCAGGCGCTGATCGACCTGGCCGGCAACCAGACGCTCGCGGTGCTCGCGGGCATGCTCGTGCACATCATCGACGCACACAATGCGCTGTTCATCGCCGCGCACGGGGGCGGCAACGAGCGGCCCGCCGCCCGCGCCGCGCATCGGGCCTACCTCAAGCTGCTCGGCCTGATCCGCGACGGGGACGCGACCGCGGCGCAGGAGTTCTGGCGTAAGCACCTCGACGCGATCGAGAAGTACATGATCGGCGACTCGGAGACCACGCTCGTCGAGGTGCTGTCCTAGGCCAGGTCACGGGATCGGGATCACCAGCGGCGGCAGCCCCGGAATCTCCACCCGGATCTCGGGCGGTGGCGGCGGGGCTGGTGGCGGCGGAGCTGCCGGCACCACGACGGGAGCCGGTGGCGGCGGCGGGGGTTCCGGCGGCGGCGGGGGCTCCGGTGGTGGCGGAGGCATCGGTGGCGGCGGTGGCGGTGGCGCCGGAGGGCGCCGCTCGGCCTGCACCGGCACCGGCACCGGCGCCGGAGCGGCCTGCCTGGGTGGTTGTGGCGGCGCCGCCGTGGGTGGGGATGTCGGAGGGGCGACGGACGGCTGCGAAGCGGCGCCGACGGCAACCGCGGTGAGGGCGCCGGTCGTCAGGTCCACCACGGACACCTCGGTCATGGGGCTGAGCGCGGGCCGAACCTCCAGCACCCGATCCGCCTGGTAGTCCGGCCAGGGCACCGCCAGTGGATCGGGATCAGCGCCGCTGGGGGAGTCCAGCGGGTTGCCGCGCGCGCAGCGGACCCGAGGCATGCCGAGGTCGTCGATCAGGACAATCGTCCCGGCCTCGAGCACGGACTGGGCCGGGGCCGCACGCCCGTCGTCGTAGCCGTACTTGGTGACCCGGGTGTCCGCCCGCAGCAGCACCGGGGTGAGTGCTTCGACGGCGGTCCGCACGTCCTCGACTTCGAGAACCCCCAACCACGCCGCGGCCTTGGCCGGGTCGCCGGTCAGGTCGTCGGCGAGTCGCGCACGGTCGCACAGCGGCCGGTCACGGCTGCCCCCGTAGAGACCGATGCGGTCGCCGTCGACCCGGGCCGGTTCACCGGAGCCCGGCAGTTGGGTGCCTGGTGGGCCGGGGGGCACGATCGTCGGGATCTGCGGGGGCAGGAGTTGTCCGGTCCAGGGGCGCTGCTCGTCCGTGACGGCGCTGGTCATGGTGACCCGATCGATGCGTGAACCGGTCGAGCATGCCCCGACGGTCAGAATGCAGGCGACGGCAAGCCAGCGCCCCGGCGCACACCGCCTGCGTGCAGGGGAACCTTCGGCTTCGTTTCCTCGGGCCCACCACGTGGGCGGCCCGACGACGTCCGTGGCCACTCGCACATCGTAAGCACAGGCGCCGGTCGGCCGGGCGCTGTTACCGGACTGTGTCGCCGCGGCGGGCCAGGCGATGCCGAGTCCGGTGCCGACCCCCGGCCGCGGCCCTACATCGCGTCGATGCCGGTGAGCGCCCGCCCGATGATCAGCTTCTGGATCTGGCTGGTGCCCTCGTACAGGGTCAGGACGCGGGCGTCGCGCAGGTACTTGCCCATGGGGTACTCGTCGATGAAACCGTAGCCGCCGAACACCTGCAGGCAGTTGTTGCTCACCTTCACCGCGGCCTCGCTGGCCGCCAGCTTGGCCATCGACGCGGGCAGCGTCACTTCCTTGGAGGTGGCTCCGGCGTCGACCAGGCACGCCGCGCGGTGGGTCAGCAGTCGCGCGGACTCGATGGCCAGCGCCGAGTCGGCGAGCAGTTCCTGCACCAGCTGCTTCGAGGCGATCGGAACCCCGAACTGGGTGCGCTCGGTGGAGTACTTCACCGCCGCGTCCAGTGCGGCCTGGGCCACGCCGACCGCGCCGGCGGCGACGGAGATGCGGCCCTTGGCCAGCGCGGACAGCGCGATCGACAGGCCCTTGCCCACCTCGCCGAGGCGGGCCGAATCCGGCACTCGCACATCCTGGAATGCCAGCGAGGCGGTGGCTTGGCCGCGCAGGCCGAGCTTGCCGTGAATGGTGGTGGCGGTGAAGCCTTCGCTGTCGGTGGGGACCAGGAATGCGGTCAGGCCGCGGCCGCCGTCGTCGGAGGTTCTGGCGAAGACCAGCGCCACCTTGGCCCAGGTGCCGTTGGTGATGAACATCTTCTCGCCGTTGAGGATCCAGTCGTCGCCGTCACGCTTGGCCTGAGTGCGGAGCGAGCCGGCGTCGGAGCCGCTGTCGGGCTCGGTGAGCGCGAAGCATCCGAGCGCGTCGCCGGAGGTGAGCTGCGGCAGCCACCGCTGCTTCTGTTCGTCGGTGCCGTAGGCGGCGATGGTCTTGGTGACCAGCCCGAGCGAGACCGAGACGATGCCGCGCACCGAGGAGTCGCCGCGGCCGAGTTCTTCGCAGACCAGCGTGTAGCTGAGCATGTCGACCTCGGTGCCGCCGTAGCGCTCGTCGATGGTCAGGCCGAGGAAGCCGAGTTCGCCGAGCCGTCTGACAATGTCCAGGTCCACCGCTTCCTCCCGGTCCCAGTCGCGGATGTTCGGGATGATCTCGGCGTCGACGAAGTCCGCCGCCATCCGACGCACGCTCAGCTGGGTGTCGTCGAGGGTGAAGTCCATGGTGATCGGTCCTCTACAGGTCGGTGGGTCGGGTTCCGGTGGCGCACAGCGAGAGCCCGAGATCGGCGCGGGTGCGCAGCCAACCGCTGGCGCGGTACCGCGGGTCGCCGGTGTACGCGAGCAGGCCGTCCAGGATCCGTAGGACGAATGTCGCGCCGTGGGTGTCGCCGAGCGTGAGCGGACCCTGCGGGTAGCCCAGGCCCAGGCGGGCACCGAGATCGATGTCGGCGGGCGAGCCGATGCCGTGCTCGGCGATCGCACACGAGACGTTGACGATGGACGCGAGCAGGCGCTGCGCGATCGGGGCAGGGCCGTCGGCGGTGACGGTGAGTGAACGACCGGTGGCGGCAAGGACATTCAGGGCGGCGGTGCCGACGGCCGGGTCGAGAGTCGCCGGCACGGTGACCGTGAGCCGGCTCCCTGCCACGCCGAGCGGGTCGACGCCGACGGTGCGGGCCGGGTCGAGGCCGGCCGCGAGCGCCGCCCGGTACGTCGGCTCGCCGACCGGGAGTACCAGCGACACGGCGTCCGCGGCGGGGGCGTCGCACACCAGCACCCCGGCGGCCCGCAGCATGTCGGCGAACTCCGTGTCCTCGTGCACGTACACGGCGGTGGCCGCGGCGTCGGGTGTGTACCGTGGCTCGGCCGGAACCTCTTGTCTGCCTTCGAGATAGGGGTAGAACCCCTCGCCGGTCTTGCGGCCGAGCAGCCCGGCCGCGACGCGTCCCGCCGCGATCGGCGACGGCCGCAGCCGAGGGTCGCCGTAGAAGCCGGCGGACACGGTCTCCATCACCGGGTGCGAGACGTCGAGGCCGGTGAGGTCCATCAGCTCGAACGGGCCCATCTTCAGCCCGAGGGTCTCGCGGGCGACCCGGTCGATGTCGGCCGCCGACGCGGTCTGTTCGGACAGCACCGCGAGTGCCTCGGTCGGCAGGCCGCGGCCGAGGTGGTTGACCAGGAAGCCGGGTGTGTCGCGGGCGAGCACTGCGGTATGGCCGAGTCGGGCGACGAACTCGCGGCCCACGTCGACCAGCGCGGGATCGGTGCGCAGTCCGGGGATCACCTCCACCAGCTTCATCAGCGGCACCGGGTTGAAGAAGTGCAACCCGAGCAGGCGGGTCGGATCGCGCAGTACGGCGCCGATCGCGGTGATCGAGAGCGAGCTCGTGTTGCTGGCCAGGATCGCGCCGGGTGCCACCGTCTCGAGTTCGGTGAAGATCGACCGCTTGACGTCGAGTTGCTCCACCACCGCCTCGATCACCAGGTCGATGTCGCCGGCGGGGGCGGTCGGTTCCGAGCCGGCGTGCAGTCGCGCGACAGCGGCCTCCGCGTCCGCCTCGGTGCGCTGACCCTTCTCCGCGGAACGTCGCAGCATCGTGGTGACGAACTCCAGTGCGGCGGAGACGGCCTCGCTGCTGACGTCGGTGATCTCGACCTCGACGCCCGCGGTGGCGGCGACCTGGGCGATGCCGCGGCCCATGGCTCCGGCGCCGATGATCCGAATCTTCTCGATCGTCACTGGTTTCCCCCGTAGGTCGGTGTGCGCTTGTCGAGGAAGGCTGCGATTCCCTCGGCGCGATCGGCGGTGTCGAACGGCAGTTGGAAGGTGGTGCGGTCCAACTCTATTGCGGTGTCCGGTGGCGCGGCCTCGGGATGCCGGACGATCTTGCGGACTGCGCGGACGCCCGACTGTCCGGCGTCAGGTAACTCTTGACACGACTGGGCCGCAGTGTCAGGGTTTACCTGACGCAATTGGAGTGAAGGGTGAGCACGGTGGACGATCCGATCGAAAAGGCGCTCACGGCGGACGTCGCCGCGGCTGCAGTCGCCACGGTCAACGCCGGCGTGGTCGAGGCCGGGCGCCAGGCAGACGTGCTGGTGGGTACCGGTCCGCTGCCGGGAACCGGGGAGTGGCTCGCCGAGGAGGGCACCGACCTCCCCGCGCAACGGCAGCTGGCCTGGCAACTCGCGTGCTTCCGGATCCAGCTGGCCGCCGGCATCGACGCGGTGGAGACGGTGATGAGCCTGCGGCGCTTCGGCGTCACCTGGGCGACCATCGGCCGGGCCGCGGGGATGACGCGACAGTCGGCGCACGAGCGGTGGGGCCGGCCGGTCGCCGACATCCTCGACCGCTACGGCGAGGGCATGCCCGACTCCGTCCCGGACGACGACCCGGCGGCCGGCTGAGCGTGCTTGCGAAGCAACGGACCAGGCCGGGCCCACTGAATCGGTGGGGCCCGGCCTCGTCACTCGAGATCGGTCAGTTCGGGCGGAACCCGAAATCGGTGCCGGCCACGCTGTCCCAGCGCGAGGTGACGTACTTCGGGCGGGTGTAGAAGCTCCACGAAGCATTGTTCAGTCCGGTGTCGCCGTAGGCGGAGTCCTTCCAGCCCTGCACCGCGTACGCGGCAACCGGAACGGGAATGGCCACGTTGACACCGATCATGCCGGCCGAGGCGCGGCGCTCGAACTCGTTGGCGGCGGCGCCGTCCCGGGTGAAGATCGATGCGCCGTTGCCGTAGCGGTGGCTGCGGATCAGCTCGAGACCGTCGCCCAGGGAGTCGACGCGCAGTACCACCAGGATGGGACCGAAGAGCTCCTCCTGGTAGGCGGCGGAGGACACCTCGACGTCGGTGAGCACGGTCGGGCCGACGAAGTAGCCGCTCTCGAAGCCGGGTACCACCTCGGCGCTGCGGTCCACCACGGCGCGGGCACCACCGGCGATCGCCTCCTTGACCGCGGCCTGGATGCGCTCCTGTGACTGCCGGTTGACAACCGGTCCGACTTCGGTGTCGTCGCCGTCGCCCGGGCCGAGCCGGACCTCCTCGGCCCGCGTTGCCAGCTTCGCCAGCAGCGGCTCGGCGCTCTCGCCGACCACCACCGCGACCGAGATCGCCATGCAGCGCTGGCCCGCGGCCCCGAAACAGGCGGAAGTCAGCTGGTCGGCGACCACGTCGAGGTCCGCGTCGGGCATCACGATCATGTGGTTCTTGGCGCCGCCGAAGGCCTGTACCCGCTTGCCCGCCGCCGCGGCGCGGGAGTAGACGATCTGCGCGACCTGGCTCGAGCCGACGAACGCGACGGCCTCGGTCCGCGGGTCGTCGATGAGGCGCTCGACAGTGTCCTGGCGACCGTGCACCACGTTGAGCACGCCGTCGGGCAGCCCGGCCTCCTTGAACAGTTCGGCGATCCGGATGCAGACACCCGGGTCCTGCTCGCTCGGCTTCCAGATGAAGGTGTTCCCAGACGCCAGTGCGACGGAGACCATCATCATGCCCATCATCGCGGGGAAGTTGAACGGGGTGATCCCGACGCAGACGCCGAGCGGGTGCAGCACCGATTTGGTGTCGATGTCGGGTCCGGTCTGCAGCGACGTCCCGCCGCGCACGAGCGCCGGTCCACCACAGGCCAACTCAACCGAGTCAGCGGCCCGGGAGATTTCGCCCGCGGCGTCGTCGAGCGTCTTGCCGTGCTCCTGGGTGATGAGGGCGGCCAGCTCGGATCGGTTCTCCACGAGCAGGTCCCGGAAGCGGAACAGCACCTGGGCGCGCCGGGAGAGGGTGGTCTGCGACCAGTCGTCGAAGGCGTCTGAGGCCGCGGCGAGTGCCGCGGTCACGGTGTCGGTGTCGGCCATCGGCACGGTGGCGATCGGCTGATCGGTCGCGGGGTTGGTCACGTCGATGAGGTCGCTGCCGGAGACCGGGGCGCCGTTGATCCAGTGGTGGATGGTGCGCATGGCTTGGATACCTTTCGGGTCAAGTGGATTCAAGAATTGGAAGGGGGCGTCAGAGGGTGGTGCCGAAGCGCTCGCGATGCTCTTCGTCCAGCGTGGCCAGCGACGAGCCCTTGGTCTCTCGCATGAACAGCACCGCGACGATCGAGATCAGGCCCGCCACACCGACGTAGATGGCGATAGGGACCCAGCTGCCGTAGGTCCGTAGCAACAGGGTGGCGATGACGGGGGCGAGCGAGCCGGCGAAGATCGCGGTGACCTGGGCGCCCATCGAGACGCCGATGTAGCGCATGTGGGTGGGGAACATCTCGGCCATCATCGCGGGCTGCGGGGCGTACATGATCGCGTGGATGATCAGGCCGATCGTGATGGCGCACAGGATGAGTGCGTCGGACTTGGTGTCCATCAAGGGGAACGCGACGAAGCAGTAGAGGGAGGCGAGGACGGCACCGACCAGGTAGACCGGCCGGCGGCCCAGCTTGTCCGACATCCAGCCGAACAGCAGGATCATGCCGGCATGGATGACGTGCGATATCAGCATCAGGGTGAGGATCGTGGAGGTGTCCACCTTCAGCTGCACACTCAAGTACGTCAGCGAGAACGTGACCACCATGTAGTAGAGGATGTTCTCGATCACCCGGGCGCCCATCGCCGTCAGGACCTCACGCGGACGGGCTCGGAAGACGCGCTGGATCGCCTTCCACGTGTTCTCGGCCTGCGGCTGCTCCTGGGTGGCCTCCTGGAAGATCTGCGAGTCCTCGACCTTCGTGCGGATGAACCAGCCGATCAGCACGATGAACGCCGAGAAGAAGAACGCCAGTCGCCAACCCCAGGACAGGAAGTCGTCCTCGGGCATCACGAACGACAGGAACAGCAGCACGAGGGTCGCGACGACGTTGCCGAGCGGCGCGCCCGCCTGCGGGAAGCTGGACCAGAAACCGCGGCGGTTCGCCGGACTCTGCTCGGCGACCAGCAGCACCGCGCCGCCCCATTCGCCACCGATGGCGATGCCCTGGGCGAAGCGCAGGAGCACCAGGATCACCGGGGCCAGGTAGCCGATCTGGTCGAAGCTCGGGATGGCGCCGATCAGGAAGGTCGAGGCGCCGATCATCAGCAACGAGATCTGCAGGAGCTTCTTGCGGCCGAACTTGTCGCCGTAGTGGCCGAAGATGATGCCGCCGATGGGGCGGGCGATGAAACCGATGGCATAGGTCAGCAACGCCGCGATGACACCGTCGAGCGGGTTGCCGGTGGCCTTGAAGAAGACGTGGCCGAAGACCAGCGCGGCCGCCATGCCGTAGAGGAAGAATTCGTACCACTCGGCGACGGTGCCGGCCATGGATGCGGCCACGATCCGGTGGAATCCGCGCGGCGTCCCGGTCGCCGTCTCGGCCGCGGCCGGGGCTTGGTCGGCGGGCGGGCTCAGCTGGGCGGTCATCGGGCGCCGCCGACGCTCGCGGCCGGGACGGTGCCGTCGACCAGGTGGATCAGCGAGGAGAAGTCGAGCGACCCGCGGCCGTCGGCGATGAGGCCCTCGAGGCGCCGTGCCACCTCGGCGGTGGCGGCGGTGTCGACGCCGTGTGCGGCCGCCGCATCGAGGGCGAGGCCCAGGTCCTTGCGCATCAGCGCGACGGAAAACCCGCCGGTGAAGTCGCGGTTCGAGGGGGCGGAGGCGACAGGCCCGGCGACGGGGTAGTAGTTGCGCAGGGCCCAACTGTCGCCCGTGGACACCCCGGCGATGTCGATGACCGTCTGCGGCGTGATGCCCAGGCGCTCGGCCAGCACCGCGGCCTCGCAGGTGCTCTGCATGTTCATCGCGAGCATCATGTTGTTCACCATCTTGGCGCTCTGACCTGCGCCTGTCTCGCCCGCGTGGAAGATGCGGGCGCCCATCAGTTCCAGCAGCGGGCGGGCAGCGTCCAGGTCGGCGGACGCGCCGCCGACCATGAAGGTGAGGGCGGCGTTCTGGGCGCCTGCGGTGCCGCCGGAAACCGGCGCGTCCAGGAAGCGTCGACCGGTGGCGGCGACGGCCGCGCCGACCTCGCGGGCCTCGGTGGCGCTGATCGTCGAGCAGTCCAGCACCAGGGCGTCGGCGTCGGCCGCGTCCAGAGTTCCGGACTCGAGCAGT
The DNA here is from genome assembly GCF_001894985.1 of Rhodococcus tukisamuensis NBRC 100609. Taxonomy (GTDB): domain Bacteria; phylum Actinomycetota; class Actinomycetes; order Mycobacteriales; family Mycobacteriaceae; genus Rhodococcus_G; species Rhodococcus_G tukisamuensis. The sequence goes on from NZ_BCXG01000001.1 coordinate 418,155, forward strand.
GCGGCCCGGACGTGTGCACCCTTGGGCAACATGGTGATGACCGCGTCGGCGCCGTCGGCCGCCGTCGCGGCGGAGTCTGCGGTGCGCAGGCCCGCGGCGACGGCCGCATCGCGGGCGTCGGGGGAGAGGTCGACGCCGATCACGTCGTGTCCTGCGGTGTGCAGGTGTGCGGCCATCGGCAAGCCCATGTTGCCGAGACCGATCCAACAGATCTTCACGCTGGTGCCCTTCTGTCGAGTGCCGCGTAGGGGTGACCGCCGCAGCTGCTGCCTAGAAGAGTGAGCTAGGTTACATCCTCAGGAAAGGCCCTCTTTGGTACACGTGCTGTGCAGAACTGCACAGCAGGTGGGGTCGGTGAGGAGATTCGGATGCGCGCCGACGACCTGGTGGTGCTGCTCGAGATCGCCCGCTGCGGCTCGCTCGTCGGGGCCGCGTCCGCACTCGGGCTCAACCACGCGACCGTGTCGCGCCGGATGTCGGTACTGGAGTCCGAGTTGCGGGCACCACTGCTGGTCCGCGGTGTCAGCGGCTGCACGCTCACCGACCTCGGCCACAGCCTGCTCGAGTCGTGCGAACAGATCGAGTCGGCCCTGACCGAGGTGCGCGACCTGGCCAGCACCACGCCACGCGAGCGGGAGTTGTCCGGGCTGGTGCGGATCGCCACGACCGATGCCTTCGGGGCGCTGTTCGTGGCGCCGCTCATGGCAGAACTGCACAGGATCAACCCCGACCTCCTGGTGGAGATCGTCACCCAGACGCGGCTGGGCGCCTACGGCATCGGTGCCGACATCGAGATAGGGGTCGGCGAGCCGGTGGTCGGGCGTCCGGGGGCCGAGAAACTCACGGACTACCGGTTGGGGCTCTACGCCTCGGACGAGTACGTGTCCGAACGCGGCCTGCCGCAGACCTTGGAGGAGCTGGCGGGGCACTCGCTGGTCTACTACATCGAGGGCCTGTTGCGGGTGGAGGACCTCGACGTGCTGACCCGGCTGACCGGGCGTCACCAGGTGACCTTCGGCTCGACCAACGTGCAGGTGCAGACGATGGCGACGCTGTCGGGTGCGGGGATCGGGCTGCTGCCGGCGTTCGTGGCCGAGCGCGAGCCCACGTTGCGCCGGGTGCTGGCGTCGGACGTGGCGATCAACCTCGAGTTCACCGCGTGCCTGGGGCCGCGGCGGCTGCGCCGGCCCGCGGCGGCCACCGTCATGCAGGCAATCCGGGAGATGGTCGTGGAGCGTCAGGCGGAACTGGTGCCCCAGTGGTGACGACGGACCAGTGGTGACGACGGAAAGGAATCGGATGCAGGTACGGCAGGAGGTTCGCGGGCGGGTGCTCGTGATCCGTCTCGAGCGCCCGGACAAGCGCAACGCCATCAACGAGGCAATGGCCGTGGGTATCGACGCCGCGCTCAACCGCCTCGACGACGACCCCGACCTCTGGGTCGGCGTCCTGACGGGGACGCCGACCGTGTTCTGTGCGGGCACCGACATCAAGGAGGGCTCGGGGCCACTCACCCCACGCGGCGGCGAGTACGGGGTCATCCGGCGCGAACGCAGCACCCCGCTGATCGCGGCGGTGGAGGGGCAGGCGCTCGGCGGCGGCTTCGAGATCGCGCTGGCCTGCGACCTCGTCGTCGCCGCTCGTGACGCGGTGTTCGGGCTGCCGGAGTCGCTGCGGGGTCTGGTCGCGACGTCCGGTGCGCTCTTCCGTGCGCCGCGGGCCCTGCCCGTCAATGTGGCGCGGGAGCTGCTGATCACCGGCAACACCCTCGGCGCCGACCGGGCGTACGGACTCGGGGTGGTCAACGAGGTCACCGAGCCGGGTGCGGCACTCGACGCGGCGCTGCGGATGGCCGAGCGGATCTGCCTGTCGTCGCCGGTCTCGGTCCGCGAGAGCCTGCGGGCCGTTCACGCGCTCACTGCCGACTCCGACATCACCGGGTGGGAGGTCACCGAGCGGGCAAAGGCGGTGGTGACCGCGTCGGCGGACATGCGCGAAGGGATCGATGCCTTCTTCGAGCGGCGGTCGCCGAACTGGACCGGGAAGTAGCCCGCCCCGACGGGGTCGGCGCCGGTCGCCGACCCCGGTCAGGTCAGTGCGCGGGCGCGGGCGCGGGTTCCGCGGACGCCGGGACGGGGGTGGCCGCGGCATCCAGTCGGACGCGTCGCGGGATGAACGCGGCCACCAGCAGGGCGCACAGGGCGGCGCCGGCACCGATCAGGAACGTCACGACGAAGGCCTTGTGTGTGGGCACCTCGGTGGGACCCAGCGACATCGTCATGCCGGTCAGCACGAGGATCATGACGGCGCTCGCGAACGAGGTTCCGATCATCCGCATCAGCGAGTTGAGTCCGTTGGCCGCGGCCGTCTCCTTCAGCGGTACCGAGCCCATGATCAGCGCGGGCATGGCCGCATAGGAGATGCCGATGCCGGCGCCGATGATCGTCGCGACGAGGGCGATCTGCCACATTGCGTTCATCAGCACGGCGCCGATCAGGTAGCCGGAGGCGATCACCACGGTGCCGACCATCAGGGTGGTGCGCGGACCGTACCTGTTGGTCAGGTGCGCCGAGACGGGGGAGAGCATCATCATCACGATGCCCCCGGGGGCCATGCACAGGCCCGCGACGACCATCGACTTACCGAGCCCGTATCCCGTCTCCGGCGGCAGCTGCAGCAGCAGCGGAACCGTCAACGACGTCGCGTACATGGCGAATCCGGTCAGGACCGACGCGACGTTGGTGAGCAGCACCGGCCGCGACGCCGACACCCGAAGGTCGACGAGGGGCTCCGGCGTGCGCAGCTCCGTCACGCACCAGGCGGCGAAGACGACGACCGACAGGCCGAGCAGTCCGAGGGTGGGAACACTGGTCCAGCCCCAGTCCGCGCCCTTGGTGATCGGGAGCAGCAGCGAGACCAGTCCGACGGTCAGGCCGATGGCGCCGAGGTAGTCGAAGCGTCCGGGGTTGCGGACCGACGACTCGGGAACCGCGATCGTGACCGCTGCCGCGACCAGCGTGCCGAGAACCGCGGATGCCCAGAACAGCGTGTGCCAGTCGTAGTTCTGTGCGGTGAAGGCGGCGAGCGGCATGCCGACGGCGCCGCCGACGCCCATCGTCGAGCTCATCACCGAGATCGCGCCGCCGACCTTCTCGCGCGGCAGTTCGTCGCGCAGGATCGAGATGCCGAGCGGGATCGCGCCGGTGGCCGCGCCCTGCAGTGCGCGGCCGACGATCACCGCGGTGACCGAGTCGCCCAGCGCGCACACCACGGAGCCGGCGACGAGGAACGCCATGCTGATCAGGATCATCCGGCGCTTGCCGAACATGTCCCCGAGGCGTCCCGCCACCGGTGTGACGGCGGCGGCCGCGAGCAGTGTCGAGGTGATCACCCAGGATGCGGTCGCGGTGTCGGTGTCCAGTAGCTCGGGCAGGGCGTGGATCAAGGGGACGACGAGGGTCTGCATCAACGAGACGACGATGCCGCTGAACGCGAGGATTGCCAGGACTATGCGCGGGGAGCGGGAGGTCTCCGTGCCGCTGGGTGCCGAAATGGTCACTACGGATCTCTTCTCTGGTGCTACGAAAGGCAAGTCAATGAACGCAAGGATGTGTACGATACACATCCTTCGCTCTCCGTCCGCGACGTTGCTACGACTAGCGGCGGAAGAAGTCCGCGGTCGCGGAGTCGGACGGGTAGAACGATTCGATCGCAATCTCCGCGAGCGTGACGTCGCGCGGGGTGCCGAAGACGGTGGTCGTGCTGAACATGGACAGTTCGGCGCCGTCGGTCCGGATCCGCAGCGGAACCAGTAGCGCCGAGGTGTCGGTCTCGCCGATCTCCTCCTCTCCCGGGTAGCCGCGCAACTCGTCGACGAGCTGTGCCAACTCCGGGTCCGCGGTGGCGTCGGCTTCCCGGTGCAGTCGAGCCAGCAGGTGGCCGCGCCACTGCCCGAGATTCGCGATCCGGGGCGCCATGCCGTCCGGGTGCAGGCTGAGCCGCAGCACGTTGACGGGGGGTTCGAGCAGATGCGGTGCCGAGCCGGCTGTGAGCACCTCGACGGCAGGGTTGCCCGCGACCAGGTCCCAATGGCGGTCGACGACGACTGCCGGGTAGGGGGTGTGCGCGTCGAGGATCCGGTTGATCGCGTCGTTGACGGCCGACATCGGCGCGTCGGGTAGCCGGTTCTGCGGGTAGGCAGGTGCGTGACCGCCGGCCAGGAGCATCGTGTTGCGCTGGCGCAGTGGTACTTCCAGGCATTCCGACAGTCGAATGATCATTGCCCTGGTCGGCCGCGCCCGGCCCGTCTCGATGAAGCTGAGATGACGCGCGGACACACCGGACTGTGACGAGAGGCCCAGCTGAGTGAGCCTGCGCCGTTCCCGCCAGTCCCTGAGTATCGAGCCGACCGGTCGCGAGGTTCCCGTGTCTGTCACACGGCTCAACTTAGCGAGGTCCGGTCGCCCTCACGATTACCTCCGAGGTAATCGACTGGCGTCGGTGGGCGCCGCAGAGTGGAGGCAGCCGACGGGCGAACCAGAGCCGCCGGATCACACCCTCGGAAGGAATCATCATGAGCGACTTCACCGAACAGGCAACCGCGTACATCGACATGTGGAACGAAACAGATCCAGCGGCCCGGCGCGACCGGGTCGAGCAGGTCTTCGCGGCCGGGTCCAGGTACGTGGACCCGCTCGGCGTTGCGGTGGGACACGACCAGATCGACTCGATGGTCGGTGCGGTGCAGCAACAGTTCCCGGGCCTGCGGTTCGCCCTGGCCGGCCCGATCGACACCCACCACGAGCAGGCTCGATTCGCGTGGCGACTGGGCGTTCCGGGCGAGGACTCGCTGATCGACGGATTCGACGTCGCCGAACTCGACGGCAGCGGCCGAGTGGCGCTGGTCCTCGGTTTCCTGGACAAGGTGCCGACGGCATGAGCCTCCGGGGCGGGCGCACCTGCCCGCCCCGGATCGCCGTCGCCCTCGCTGCGGCCCCCGACGGCCCGGATGCAGATGCTGCTCAGTCTCTTTCGAGCAGGAAATACAAATGCCGGCCGTTGTCGAGCACGGCCTCGGGCTTGCCGTTCATGATTCCCATGAGGGTGTTCTCGTCGACCCTCTTGAAGTGGTCGAAGATCGGCTTGCCGTCGTAGACCATGGTCGCGGTCACCTCGCCCCGGAACTCGATGTTCCACAGGCTGGCCTCGCCCCTGCCGAGCTTGACGTTGGAGTAGAGGTTGCCCTCGTCGTCCCGGCACATCAGGGGCTTGGCGTCGAGGACCGAGTGGAAGGTCTTCCCGTGCCAGCCGCTGGCGGGGAGAATCGTGCAGAGCTGATGTCCGGTCTGGAACACGGCTCCCTTCCAGGTGCCCAGGATGTCGGCTGCGGCCACGACGTCCAATGCCGCCCAGACGGCATCGAGATCGGTGGGAGAGACGCCCTCGGACTGTGCGCGGAGTTCCTGAAACTTGTTGCGGGCCTGCTCGACATCCATCGACGACTCCTCTGGTTGGGTCTGTGGAGGCTACGCCTCGTCGGGGGCGTGGCGGCAAGGACACGAACCCGGCGAATCCACCTGCCCGACCGGTGGGACCGGGATGCGAAGATGGACGTGATGGATCCAGATTCGATCGACGCGGGCCGCGGGCTCGAGCGTGAGCTGACGCTGATGGCGCGGCACACGGCCCTCGTGTCCCAGTGGCGGATGCCGGATCGCGCCCTGGACCGGTCCGCGTACCTGTTGCTCTCCCGCCTCGAGATAGGCGAGCCGATGACGCTGCGGGAGCTGTCCGAGGCCTTCGGCCTCGACGTGTCCACCGTCAACCGTCAGACCGCCGCGCTGGTGCGTCAGGGACTGGCCGAGCGCATCGTCGACGCGGAGGGCGGCACAGCCCGCAGGTTGCGTCCGACCGAGCGCGGGCTGGCGGCATTGCGCTCGGACCGCGACCAGAACGTGGAGGGCGTGACCTCCCTTGTCGCGGACTGGGACGACCAGGATCGCCGGGATCTGGTTACCTTGCTGCGGAAGTTGAACGAGAAGATCGAGGAGCGCCAGGGGCTGAACTGGCCCCGGGACTGACCGAAGCACCGAGGAGAGCACGAATGGGTATCAACGAGGGACGCGTCGTCGTGGTGACCGGGGCGGCGGGCGGTATCGGCCGTGAGCACGCACTCGAATTCGCGAGGCAGGGCGCCAAGGTCGTGGTCAACGACCTCGGTCCCGCCGAGGCCGTCGTCGAGGAGATCAAGGCGCTCGGTGGCGAGGCCATTGCGAACAAGGACGACATCTCCGACTTCGACGGTGCGGGACGGCTGATCCGCAGCGCGATCGACACCTTCGGCACCATTCACGTCCTGGTGAACAACGCGGGCATCCTGCGCGACAAGATGTTCGTGAACATGACCGTCGACCAGTGGGACGATGTCATGCGCGTGCACCTGCGCGGCACCTTCGCGCCGTCGCAGCACGCGGCGTCGTACTGGCGCGAGCAGTCCAAGGCCGGGACGCCGGTCGCGCACCCGCGGATCATCAACACCTCGTCGCCGTCGGGTCTCTACGGAAACCTCGGCCAGGCCAACTACGGCGCGGCGAAGGCCGGCATCGCGGCGTTCACCGTGATCCTCGCCGACGAACTGGCCCGGCTCGGGGTCACCGTCAACGCCATCGCCCCGACCGCGCTGACCCAGATGACCGCCGGCCTGGAGGCGTTCGTCGCCGCGGCGGAGGCGGAGAAGGAGCGCACCGGTTTCGACGCGGCCGCGCCCGAGAACATCTCGCCGACGGTGGTCTGGCTGGGGTCCCCGGAGTCGGACGGCATCACCGGACGGATCTTCAACGTGCACGGTGGCTCCATCAGCGTCGCCGAGACCTGGGTCGCCGGTCCCGGGGTGTCGAAGGACGCACGCTGGGACCCGGCCGAGCTCGGCGAGGTCATCCCGGCGCTGGTCGCGGAGGCCCGGCCGAACTCCGACATGGCCGGAAACCCGCGTCACGCGAACTCGCGTCTGGGTCTCTGAGCCCAACCCCGAAGCAGCCGGAGCGGCCCACCACAGCACGTGTGGTGGGCCGCTCCGGTCGTCGGGGGGGGGTTACCCGAGTGCGCGTGCCGGGGCGGGCACTCGTTCGATCCCGTGGTTCTTGACGGGCGGGGTGGTTCGCAACCACGTGCCGTCGGCCCGGCACAGCTGGTAGGTGCCGTCCGGGTGGTAGATCTTGGAACCGACGCTGTAGTCCTTGCCGTCGTAGACGCACACGGTGGTCGTGGTGCCGTCCGGGTTCGTGCGGATTGCCGCATTCGCGACGGCGGCCTGGGCTCCGATCAGTCCCGCGGCGACGAGGATCGAGGCGGCGAGCGTCTTGACGGTTCGAGAGATCATGGGGTGGCCCTTCGGTTGTGGTGTCTGCCCAGGTGGACTCCAACAAATATGGGCGACACGGGCCCGGTCGGACAGGGACCCAAGGGGTGGGGTTCGCCCCCCCTCGTCAGCGCATTCCGAGCAGCGTGAGGGCAAATTTCGCGTACTCGGCGGCGATCTGCTCGGGCGTGGACGGGCCGCCGATCCGGAACCACTGGGGCAGTGACGTGCACATCGTCACGATGGCCTTCCCGGCGTCGCGCGGGTGCGCGGTGGTGAAGTCCCCCGCCGCCACCCCGAGCCCGATCTCGGCGTCGAGGAGGTGCTGAACCGCGTTTCGGGAGGCGCGGATCCGGTCCCGGTTCGGCGGTTCCAGGCTGCGCATCTCGCTGGCCCCGATGAAGGCCAGCTCCCGCCGGTGGGTGTGGTAGAGCGCGAGCGCCTCCACCGCGAGGCCGACCCGGGCCACGGTGGTGTCGCCCTCGGCGAGGGCCGCGCGCACCCGCCAGTGGATCTCGTCCATCGTCAGGTCGAGCGCGCGGACGAGAAGTTCCTGCTTGTCGCGGTAGTGGTGGTACACGCCGGGCGCGCTCACCCCGGCCCGGGCGGCCAGCGCGCGCATGGTGGCGCCGTGGTACCCGGTCTCGACGAATGCCTCGATCGCGGCGGCCAGTACCGGGTCGAGTTCGAGCGCGGGAAACTCGCGCCAGTCGGCCGCAGAGTGTGCAGTTGTCGTCGGCGTTCCAGTGGGTTTGGTCCGGGAAGTGCGCATTCGGCGGGCGGGGGCGGCGGGGCGCTCGGTTGAGGCGGCGCCGCCCAGCAGCAGCTCGGTCGGTACCTCCAGTGCGTCGGCCAGTTCCACGAGCCGGTCGACGGACACCCCGGTCCGGCCGTTCTCGATGGCGCTGAGCGTGGCGGGGCTGACCGCGATCCGGGCCGCCAACTCGCGCAGTGAGAGCCCGCGCTCGGTGCGGGCCGCCCTGATGGCTTCGGGCAGCGGCGGTCGTCCGGGCATGCGCCCTCCTCTCGGCGTTCGGATCTGCAATGTATCAGGAATCCTGAACACTTGGTTGCGGGCATTGTCGTGCATAGAACGAAAGTTGCGTGTTGACAGGGCTGATCTCGGATGAGAACGTGGTCGGGAAGACATGGAAGTGGAACGAGCGTTCGGCGTTTCCGGAGTAAGGAGAGAACGTGGCAATCGACCTGGCGTATTCCGGCGAGACCGCGGACCTGATCAAGCGGACCCGGGAGTTCACCCGCGACGTGGTGCTGCCGATCGAGGACGAGTTCGGCGGCAACATCACCGAGGCCGGCGGCGACGAGCTGCGGGTCCGGATGCAGGACGCGGCGAAGGCCGCCGGGGTCTTCGCGCCGCACGCGCCCGTCGAGTTCGGCGGCCACGGCCTGAACATGTCCGACCGCGCCCCGGTGTTCGAGGAGGCCGGCTACTCGCTGTTCGGTCCTGTCGCGCTGAACATCGCCGCACCGGACGAGGGCAACGTGCACATGCTCGCGCACATCGCCAACCCCGAGCAGCGCGAGCAGTATCTCGCGCCGCTGGCCCGCGGCGAGGTCCGGTCGGCCTTCGCGATGACCGAGCCCTCTCCCGGCGCCGGCTCCGACCCGTCGGCACTGAACACCCGGGCCGTCCGGGCCGACGGCGGCTGGCGGATCAACGGCCGCAAGTTCTTCATCACCGGCGCGGACGGCGCCGGGTTCTTCATCATCATGGCCCGCACCTCAGGGGAGCCCGGTCAGCGCGGCGGGGCCACGATGTTCCTTGCGCCCGCGGACACGCCCGGTATCCGGGTCGGCCGTCACATCGACACCCTGGACCGCTCGATGATCGGCGGGCACTGCGAGGTGTTCTTCGAGGACCTGCTGGTGCCGGACAGTGCCGTGCTCGGCGAGGTGGACCGCGGCTTCGAGTACGCCCAGGTGCGGCTCGGGCCGGCGCGGATGACGCACGTGATGCGCTGGCTGGGTGCCGCCCGCCGCGGCCACGACGTCGCTGTCGACTACGTCGCCAAGCGCGAGGGCTTCGGTTCGAAGCTCGGAGACCTCGGCATGATCCAGAAGATGGTCGCGGACAACGAGATCGACATCGCCGCGACGCGCGCGCTGCTGGTGCGTGCCTGCTGGGAGCTCGACCGCGGCGAGCACGCGTCGAACTCCACGTCCATCGCCAAGACCTATGCGGCCGAGGCGATCTTCCGGATCGTGGACCGCAGCGTCCAGATGTGCGGTGGGATGGGCGTTTCCGGCGACCTGCCGCTGGCCCGGCTCTCCCGTGAGGTGCGGCCGTTCCGGGTCTACGACGGCCCCTCCGAGGTGCACCGTTGGGCGATCGCCAAGCGCGTCGTCGGTGCGGCCAAGCGCGCACAGGCGGATGCACGATGAACCTGCCGGGGATGGATGTCGCCGCCTTGCAGCGGTACCTGGTTGCCGAGGGCATCGAACTGCATGGCGACCTGCGGGTGGAACTGATCAGCGGCGGACGCTCGAACCTGACCTTCAAGGCCTTTGACGACCGCTCCTCGTGGGTGGTCCGCCGACCGCCGGTCAGCGGACTGACGCCCTCCGCGCACGACATGGCACGCGAGTACACGGTGACCAACGGTCTGCAGGGCACCGGGATCCCGGTGGCGCGAACGGTGGCGTTCGACGCCGACGGGAAGGCCCTGGGCGCGCCGACCACCGTCGTCGAGTTCGTCGACGGTCTGGTGGTGCGGGACCAGGACGACCTCGCCGCGCTCACCGACGAGCAGGTCGCGGGCAATGCCGGCGAACTGGTCCGGGTGCTGGCAGCACTGCACGAGGTGGACTACCGGGATGCCGGTCTCGGCGAGTTCGGCCGTCCCGAGGGCTTCCTCGCTCGTCAGGTGGCGCTGTGGGCGAAGCAGTGGGAGCGGGTCAAGACGCGTGAGCTGCCCGACGTCGCGAAGCTGCATGCGCGCCTGGCCGAGTCGATCCCGCAGCACTCGGAGGCGTCCATCGTGCACGGGGACTACCGGATCGACAACACCATCCTCGACGCCGCCGACCCCACCGCGGTCCGCGCACTGGTGGACTGGGAGCTCTCGACCCTCGGGGACCCGCTCACCGACGTGGCTCTGATGTGCGTGTACCGGAACCCTGCCTTCGACCTGCTGCTCGGTACGAAGGCCGCCTGGACCAGTGATCGGCTGCCATCGGCCGACGAGCTCGCGCAGACCTACGCCGTGGCGTCGGGCCGCGATCTCGGCAACTGGAGCTTCTACATGGCGCTGGCGAACTTCAAGCTCGCCGTGGTCGGCGAGGGCATCACCCACCGCGCGCTGCAGGGCTCCGATTCCGGCAGTGGCGCAGAGAAGGCGGCGGACGCGACGCCGGAGTTCATCACCGCTGGGCTGCGTGCCCTGGAAGGAGTATCGGCATGAGCGAGTCCCGGATCGTCCACACCGCGCTGGTCACCGGCGCCTCCCGCGGGATCGGGCTGGGCATCGCCCACCGGCTCGCGAGTCTCGGCTACTCGCTGACCGTCACGGCGCGCGACGCCGAGCGGCTCGACGTGGTGGCTGCCGAACTCCGTGCGGCGGGTGCACCCGAGGTGGTCCCGGTGGCCGGTGACATGGCCGACGAGGACGCTGTCCGACGGCTCACTCAGGTGCACGAGGACCGGCTCGGCCCGATGAAGGCGCTGATCCTCAACGCTGGCGTCGGTACCGCGGGGACCGTCGCCGAATACCCGATGAAGCGGTTCGACAAGACCCTCGACGTGAACCTGCGCGCCCCGTTCCAGCTGCTGCAGCAGTGCCTGCCGCTGCTGCGCAAGGGCGCTGAGGCGGACCCGGGACGCGGCGCAAAGGTGATCGCGCTGGCCTCGATCGCGGGGGTCTACGCCGAGCACGGCCTGGCGGTGTACGGCGCGACCAAGGCTGCGCTGATCTCGTTGGTCCAGACGCTCAACGCGGAGGAGTCGGGCAACGGCGTCAGCGCCACCACGATTGCGCCCGGGTACGTCGACACCGACATGAGCGCGTGGATCCACGACCGAATCCCGGCCGAGCAGATGCTCGAGGTGAACGACATCGTGGAGGTTGCCGAGTCGTTGCTCCGCCTCTCTTCGCGGGCTGTCGTCCCGAACATCGTGATGACTCGGGCGGGCACAGACGGGCTTCACGCCTGACCCTCTAGTACACCGTCAGTAAATCACCGGCATCCGGAGAAGGTTTGAGGCGAGGCCGTGGGCCTGTGACATAATCACAATCAAATTGTGATGTTCACCCAACTCGCTGGTAGTCCCCTCGACGCCGTCCTGACCTGCGCGAATCGCCATTCACTTGGCGGCAGGTCGGGACGGCGTTCGTGTTCTTCTCGGCGTTGTCGGCGGACACCTGGACGCATGCCCGAGATACTTTCAAAAGCCCTCGAAAAGCTCGGCTAACGCGGTAAGTTGCCACGTGCGGTCGGTGGCGTCCTGCCCTCGTCGTGATCGGGTTGCCGTCCTGTTGACGGTTGGATTGTTCTTCGGGAGGGCGATCTGTGAGAACACAATGGATCGACGTGCGTCAGATACAGGGGACCGCGGCGGTTGCCGCGGTAGTGGTGGCTGCGCACAGTCACGGACAGACCGGAGTCGGCGTAGGCACGTGATGTGCCACTGACCTGCCGATGGATTGCGCGCCCAGGGCGCGTACGTATCCCGCTGTGAAGCGGATTCAATCTCTACGAAATCTGACTTCGGCCCGTCGTGTCTGCCGTAGCCCTCGGCCTTGTTGGCAAGGCCAACCTTCTGGCCTGGGCATTTGCAGGGACGACCGGGTTGTTCCGAAAAAAGGGGAATCAGTTGAAGCCGACCGCGTTCGACGGAATCGACGGCACCGATCACGCCACCGACGTTGACGCGATGGAGGTATTCCCGCTCTCGCATGCCCAGCTCGGGATGTGGTACGCCCAGCATCTCGATCCCGACGTGCCGATCAACATCGCGCAGTACGTCGACATGCGGGGTGACCTCGACATCGACACTCTCGAACGGGCCAGCATCGTCGGGTCGTCCGAGTTCGGATCGGGCTTCCTGCGGATTCTCGAACGTGACGGCCAGCCCTGCCAGATGGTGGATCTCGGCATCGACGACTCGCTCCTGGTCCGTGACTTCCGGGGCGAAGAGGATCCTGAGCGGGCCGCTCACGAGTGGATGCAGGCCGACTACAGCGCCCCCGTCAACCTCCTCGAAGACCGACTGATCGTCGCCGCAGTGCTACGGATCGAGGACAGCCGGTACTTCTGGTACTCGCGCTGCCACCACATCATCCTCGACGGATTCGGCGCCATGAACTTCATGACGCGCGTCGCCGAGTTGTACTCGGCCGCGGTCGAGGGCCGCGAGCCGGCGCCCTTGAAGGCGGTGGACCTGAGCGAGCTGTACAAGTCGGACACGGCCTACCGGGAGAGCGAGAGGTTCACCGCCGACGGCGAGTACTGGGCCGAGCGGATCGCCGGCCTGGAGGAAGGCACCAGCCTCAGCGGTCGGACCGCGGCTCCGTCGGCGGTCAACGGGGTGTCCAGCGCGGCGCTTTCCGACGAGTTTGCCGCGCAGCTCTCCGCCGCGGTCTCGGAGCAGAATTCATCGCCCGCGGGGATGCTGATCGCCGCGTTCGCGAGCTATCTGGCACAGATCTCGGGCAACGAGGATGTCATCCTGAGCCTGCCTGTCACCGCACGTACGACGGCCGCCGCCCGGCGGTCCGGCGGCATGATGTCCAACGTGGTGCCGCTCAGGCTGCACGTTGGCGCCGACACCACCATCGCGGAGCTCCTCACCCAGGTCCAGGTCGCCGTCTCGGGTGCGCTGCGGCGCCAGCGCTACCGGCACGAGGACATGCGCAGAGGCTCGTCCGCCAGTGCGGTCCAGCGGGACCTGCTCGGTCCGCTGGTGAACATCATGCTCTTCCACAACGAGGTGGCCCTCGGACCTGTGTTGGGCGAGTTCAACATCCTCTCGACCGGCACCATCGAAGACCTGGGCGTCAACTTCTACCAGAGCGTCGGTGGTACCCGCACTCACGTCGACTTCGAGACCAACCCGAACCTCTACACTGATGACGAAGCGCGCGAACATCATTCGAGGTTCCTGAACTTCTTCGAGCGGTTTGTCGGCGTGGACGCCGAAACGCCCGTCTGGGCGCTGAACGTGGCGACCGACATGGAACTCGAGTTGGTCCTGGATCGGTGGAACGA
>NZ_BCXG01000002.1 GCF_001894985.1 Rhodococcus tukisamuensis NBRC 100609
TGGTCGAGTGCCACCGCTCGGTCGCTCTGCAGCATCGCCACGATCGACGAACTCCAGTACGCCCGCGACCGTCCGGCGTCGTCGATCGCACCGGACTCGAGCGCCGCGGACAGCCACCGCCGCGCCTCCGAGAGGCTGCAACTTGCCAGCCAGTAGAAGTGCAGGGACGTCACGATCTCGATCGCCGGCGCGGTGAGCTCCCCGTCGCTCCTCCCGTACGCGAGCGCCGCCCGGATGTTCTCCCGCTCGGCGTGGACGGCGTCGTACACCGCCTGCTGGCGTGGGCCGAACCAGCCCTGCCGGAACTCGACGGCGAGCCGTCGGCTCCGCTGCACGAACCGTTCCACACATTCCGCCCCCAGGTCCGACTCGGCCAGCCGCTCGCGCCCGAAGTCACGCAGCGTCACCAGCATTCGGTAGCGGCGGGTTCCGGACACGGTGTCGGACAACAGCATCGACTTGTCGACCAGGGAGGCGAGGATCAGCCGCACGTCCAGTTCGTGGTACGCCGGACCCGCGCAGACCTCGGCGGCTGCCGCCGCGGTGAAATCGCCCGAGAACAGCGACACCATCGCCCACACGTCCCGTTCCGGCCCGGTGAGCAGGTCGTAGCTCCATTCGACCAGTGCACGCAGGGAACGGTGCCGCGGATCTGCCGCACGGTTGCCCGTGGCGAACAACCGAAACCGGTCGGCAAGCATCTGCAGCATCTCGTCCACGCCGTACGCGCGGATCCGGGCTGCCGCCAGTTCGATGGCCAGTGGCACGCCGTCCAACTCCCGGCACAGCCGGTCGACGGCGGCCCGGTTGGCGGCCGTGACGGCGAATTCCGGAGACACCGCGTGCGCCCGCGCGGCAAAGAGTTCGACCGCCTCGGAGTCGCTCTCCCCCGCGCCCTCGGCTGCGTCGTCGGCAGGAGCGGGCAGCGTCAGCGGCGGCACCGGGTAGACGTGTTCGCCGCCCACCCCGAGGACCCGTTGGCTGGTCACCAGCACCCGCAGGCCACCGACGGTGTGCAGGAGCTCCTCCACGAGCGGGCCGCACTCCTCGACCAGGTGCTCGCAGTTGTCCAGCACGATCAGTGCCTCGCGATCGCCCCACGAGTCGGCGAGGCGGTCGGCGAGGGCGCGTGCCGGGTCACGTGAGGGAACCGGCTCGTCCCCGAGACCCACCGCGTCCGCGATCGTGCCGACGAGTTGCTCCGGCGCGAGCACGGCGCCGAGCTCGATCAGCCACACGGCGTCGCGCCAAGCCGAGTCCGACGCCGCCGCCAACGCCAGACGGGTCTTGCCCACACCGCCCGGACCGGTCAGCGTCACCAGCCGCGCGGCGGCCAAGAGCTCGCCGATCTCGGCAAGCGCGGCGCCCCGCCCGACGAAACTGGTCAGCGGCAACGGCAGCCGACGGGGGCGGGTCTGGCGGGAGGCCAACCCGGTGCGGTCGGCGGTGGCGCCCCCGCGCACGCTCCAACCCGACGGTGAGCCGTCCCATGCGGTCGCTGCGGCTGCGTCCGACGCCACGTCCGGCCCGGACGCCGGGCCGACGGGTAGGGCCATCTCGTCGATCGCCAACCCGCACTGCAGCTCGGCCTCACGCAGGGCGTTGCCGAATTCGGCGGCCGTGCGGGGGCGGGCGGACGGGCGACGCGACATCGCCGCTTCGAGGAGGGCGCACACGACGTCCGGGACCCCCTGCGTGCGCAGGTCCGGTATCCGATTCGCGGCGATCCGCAGAAACTGGGCGAGCGGCTCTTCGCCCGGCCTGCGTTCGAAGGCGGCGTGCCCCGTCACGAGGCAGAACAGCGTTGCACCGAGCGCGTAGACGTCCGACGCCACAGACGGGGCACCGCCCTCGAGTACCTCGGGCGCGGTGAAGGCCAACGTCCCGGTGACCGCACCCGCCGTGGTCTCGTACCCGCCGGCGATGCGGGCAACACCGAAGTCGGCGAGTTGCGGCTCGCCGTAGTCGGTGAGCAGGACGTTCGCGGGTTTCACATCGCGGTGCAGGATTCCCGCGCCGTGTGCGGTCTCGAGGGCGCCCGCCAACTTCACGCCGACCCGCAGCGCCGCACCCCAGTCCAGCGGCCCTTCCCGACGGGTCCTCGCCTCGAGCGAGCCGGCCGCGCAGAAGGGCATCACGATGAACGGTCGGCCGCTCGCTGTGACCTCGACCTGGTAGACCGCGACGATGTTCGGGTGGCCCGAGAGCCTCCCCATCGCGTACTCCTCGCGCAGGAAGCGTTCCCGATTCTCACGGTCGAGCGACGCCGAGAGCACCTTGACCGCGACCGTCCGTCCGAGGGCACTCTGTCGGCAGCGGTAGACGACGCCGAAGCCGCCGCGCCCGACCTCCTCGGAACCCTCGAATCCGGACGCGCTCAGCTCCGCGGCGATGTCCCCGGCCGAATCGAAACCGGGAAGGTCGTCCTGCGTCGCCGGTGGATCCGCGTCGGCCACGGCACGCTCTTTTCCTCGAACACCCGTGTCGCTGTCTGCTCAGCGTCTCCAGATTACCCGCGGCGGGCGCCCCGGAGACGTGAGCGAACGCTGCTGCCCCAGCGGCAGGTCGGGTCAGCGCCTGCTGGGGTCGTACCGGCCGAGTTGCACCGCCCGCACCAGCCGGCGCGGCACCCTGTGCACCACTGCGCCGACGGTCACCTCGACCAGGTCGGGGACCGTGGCCTTCCACTGGGACCGCCTGCTGCGGGTGTTCGAGCGGGACATCCTGCGCTTGGGGACTGCCATTGGTCGTTCTCCTTCACTTCTCTGGGCAGGGCTTTTCTCAGGTCAGGGCTTTTCTCAGGTCAGGGCCGACGTCGCCCGTAGCGGCGCTCGAACTTCTCCACGCGACCAGCGGTGTCCATCACCCGCGCCGCGCCGGTCCAGAAGGGATGCGACTCGCTGGTCACGTCGACCACGACGAGGGGGTAGCTGTTGCCGTCCTCCCACTCGGTGGTGCGGTCGCTGGTCACGGTGGACCGGGTGAGGAACCTCGTCCCGGTGCCCGCGTCCTGGAAGACCACCGGGTGGTAGTCGGGGTGGATGCCGTTCTTCATGATCGGGCCTCTCTGTCGGTGTCGTTGGTGTTGCTGTACTCGGCGTCCCGCGGCGCCCCGTCGACTGTCTCGCAGGGGTCCTCGTGCCACTGCCCGAACGGGTCGGGCCAGCGCGCCCAGTCGGCCTCGCGACGCAGTTCGTCGTCGGTGACCAGCGCGCCCCGCAGGGCGCGCTCGACTTCGGCGGGCTCGGCGGCGTGCACCAGCACCACCACCGACGTGTCCCGGTCGCCGAAGCGCTCGTCCCAGCGCAGCGCGGCCATCGCCCGCCGCGCAGTCGGCATCCGCTCCTGCTCCTGGGGCGTCATCGCGGCGAGCCAGCGGCCGGCGGACGCCACCCGCAGTCCGCCACCCGCGGACTCCAGCCACATCACGTGGTCCGGCTGCGTGGCCAGCCACAGCCGCCCGCGCGCGGTCACGACGCCGTCGAGCAGCAGGTCCACCGCGTCGTGCAGTCGCCCGGGGTGGAAGGGCCGGTCCGCGGCGAACTCGACGAGCGCGAGGCCGCAGTCCGCGGCCAGCGGAGGCTGCCCGCGCAGCAGCGGCGAGTGCGCGTCGCGTCCCTCCCCCCGCCGGGCGTGCGGCGGGACTCGGCGCAACAGCTGCTCGGCTTCGACCTCGCCGGCGTCGTCGACCCAGTCGATCGGCGCCGACGGGGCGAGGCGCACCAGGGCGGCGTGCAGCTTCGCCTGCTGCCAGCCGTCGGCGCCGCGGGCGGACACCACGACCGCGTCGGCGTAGTCCACCTGGCCGACCACCACCTGCGCGACGGTCCGCTCGTCGTCCGGGCTCGCGTTCAGTCCGCGGTCCGCGAGGTCGTCATCGCCGGTGGCGTCGTCGAACCAGCTCTCGGCGTCGACGCAGGTGAGCACCGCCTCGACCCGAACGTCCCGCGAGGCCGGGCCGTCGATCTGGCCCACCACCCCGACCACCGGCACGTGCTCGACGGCCCAGCACACCGCCTCCGGCTCGAGCGTCCGGTCCAGGTGCAGCACGATCCGCCGCACCGAACTGCGGGCGTGCAGCCGGCGCAGCATCGGCAGCAGGTCCTCCCGGAGGGTGCAGGACACGCAGGCGTGGGCCAGCTCCAGGATCTGAGTGTCGGTGACGCCGTCGGCGCCGGTCACCGCCCGGCGCACCACGCCCTCCCGCACCTGGCTCAGGTCGTGGTGCACCACCACCGTGCCCTCACCGGCCAGGGACCCGACCGCGGCCTGCACCGCCTCCGACCATCCCGCCACCACCACGAGCGGTGTCCGCTGGTCGCCCACCACATCACCTCTTTCGACAACGATTGTCATTACGTAGAGGGGACGTTACAGTGCCATCCTGTCGTTGTCGAAAATGATTGTCATCTCAATGTGAGGTGACGAAGGAGGTCACCATGTCGGCGCACTGCCAGGTCACCGGACGCAGGCCAGGGTTCGGCAAGTCCGTCTCGCATTCGCACACCCGGACCAACCGGCGCTGGGACCCGAACATCCAGAAGAAGACCTACTACCTGGCGAGCGCGGGCCGGCGGATCACCCTCACCGTCTCCGCCAAGGGCATCAAGACCATCGACCGGGACGGCATCGAGACCGTCGTCGCCCGGCTGCGCGCCCGCGGGGTCAAGCTCTGATGGCGCGAAACGAGATCCGGCCGATCGTCAAACTCAGGTCCACCGCGGGCACCGGGTTCACCTACGTCACCCGCAAGAACCGCCGCAACAACCCCGACCGCATGGTGATCCGCAAGTACGACCCCGTCGTGCGCAGGCACGTCGACTTCCGCGAGGAACGCTGATGGCCAAGAAGTCGAAGATCGCCAGGAACGAGCAACGACGGGTGGTCGTCGCCCGGTTCGCCGAACGCCGGGCCGAACTGAAGGACATCGTCCGGCGGCCGTCGAGCACCCCCGAGGAGCGGGCGGAAGCCCAGTCCGCACTGCAGCGTCAGCCGCGCGACGCCAGTCCGGTACGATTGCGAAATCGTGACGCTGCGGACGGACGTCCGCGAGGTCACCTGCGAAAGTTCGGGCTCTCCCGCGTGCGCGTACGCGAGTTGGCCCATCGCGGGGAACTGCCAGGCGTCCGCAAGTCCAGCTGGTAACACTCGATCGGTAAGGGAAGCAATGGCAGTCAAGAGAGCCCCGTCCAAGAAGCCCCGCGGCGCTGACGCGGGTCGCAAGCCCAAGAAGAACCCGCTCTTCGCGGCGAAGATCGAGCACGTCGACTACAAGGACGTGAACCTGCTCCGCACGTTCATCTCCGACCGCGGCAAGATCCGCAGCCGTCGCGTCACGGGCCTGACCCCGCAGCAGCAGCGTCAGGTTGCCGTCGCGGTGAAGAACGCCCGCGAGATGGCTCTGCTGCCCTTCACCAGCCGGTAGTCAGCCAAGTTTCCAGGCCAAGGCCGCGCAGTCCTCACGGACCGCGCGGCCTTTGTCGTTTCCCCGGCACCGAAATCCTTCGCCCGGCTACCGACTAGACTCGGCACGGTTTCGTTCTAGGAGGTCCCGCGGTGTCCGGTGTGTTCGCGGGCTTTCTGGTCATCTTCGTCATCATCGCCATCGGCTACGTCCTCGGCCGGACCCGGGTGCTCGGCGAGCACGGCGAGTTCGTGCTCAGCCGGCTGGTGTTCTTCGTCGCAACCCCCGCGCTGCTCTTCGACACCCTCGCCCGGGCAGACCTGTCGGTGGTGTTCTCCCCCACCCTGGCCGTCGCCGCCGCGACCGCATTCGCCGTCGGCGGCATCTACCTGGCGCTCGCGCTCGGCGTCATGCGCAAGGCCGTGCCGGAGGCGACCATCGGCGCACTGGCGGCCTCGTACGTCAACTCGGCGAACCTCGGCATCCCGATCTCCGTCTTCGTGCTCGGCGACGCGTCGTTCGTGGCGCCGCTGCTGCTCTTCCAGATCCTGGTGTACTCGCCGATCGCGTTGACCGCGCTGGACCTGACGACCGCCCGCAGCGGCGCCTCCCTGCGGGAGACGCTGACCACGCCCTTCAAGAACCCGATCGTCGTCGCCGGCGTCGCCGGACTGGCGGTCGCGCTGTCCGGATGGACACCCCCCGAGGCGCTCATCCAGCCGTTCCAATTGATCGGGGGCGCCTCGGTGCCGGGCGCGCTGCTGACCTTCGGACTCTCGCTGTACGGGGTGCGGGTGCTCCAGCGCGGCGTCAGTCCGCGCCGCGAGATCGCGCTCGCGTCCGTGCTCAAGATCCTGGTCCAGCCCGCACTGGCGTACCTGATGGGACGGTTCCTGCTCGGCCTGGACGGCCACGAACTGTTCGCGGTGGTCGTGGTGTCGACGCTGCCGACCGCACAGAACGTGTTCGTCTACGCCAGCCGGTACCAGCGCGGCACGGTACTGGCACGCGACGCCGCGCTGGTCACCACGCTGGCGTCGATCCCCGCCATCGGGTTCGTCGCCTGGGCGCTGGCCTGACGCCGCAACCCACGAAGCCGTAACCTACGTAGCCGTAGGTTACGGTACCGTAGGTCCGGCAGATCGACGGCACGAAATGGGGACGACATGCTCAGGCCCGACGTTTCACTCGACGACCAGCAGGGCGTCTACGACTTCTACCTGGACCATCAGCAGAATCCGCTGCTCGCAAGGCTGGCCTACGCGGCACTGAGCGCCCGGTACCGCCCGCGGGTCAGCTTCGCCCCCGGGGCGGAGGAGTCGATCCGGGCACTGCTCTCCGACGGCACCAGCCTGATCATCGCGGCCAACCATCTCACCGACAGCGACCAGTACATCCTGGCGGCGACCGCCTGGCAGACCCCGCTGCGGTCCGCGATCGGCCGGACCCGGGTGCTGGCGAAGGACGAACTGTTCCGGGAGCCGAAGCTGCGCAAGCGCATCGACATGATGGGCGGCATCCCCGTCTTCCGGAGCAAGAACCACGGGCTGCGCGCGGTCTCCGACGCGGGCCGACGCATGATGGAGATCTCCGCCGAACGGGTCCGCCGCGGTGACAGCCTGGCGATCTTCCCGGAGGGCACCTGCAACACGGAGGATCCCGCCCGCGTCCAGCACGTCAACAGCGGGATCGGACACATCGCCTCGCGGGCGGGGAAACTCGGCGCGACGCCGGCGCTCCTGCATCTGGGCATCAGCTACGGTCCCGCCACCGCAACCGTGAAGTCCGCGAGCGTCCACGTCGGGCACCCGGTGACCGAGATCCCGGCCAAGCCGATGGAGATCGCCCGGACCGTCCAGCAGCACCTGCAGGAAACGGTGGACGAGGCCCGGCGGCGGTACTGACTTCCCTACCTGCGCCGCAGTCGCATGTAGTCGCTGACGACCGCCGCACCGAGACCGTCCAGGTCCGGCGCGACCACCCGGCCGCCGACGCGGTGCGCCATCCGGTCCACCACCCGGGCCAGGCCGGGGTCGTCACCGAGCCGGAAGATCGTCACCTGGGCGCCGAGCCGGGCCACGTTGTCGAGTTCCCGGACGGTCAGGCCCAGCGTCTTGGGGTGCGGCGGGTAGTCGAAGAAGGCGTGGCCGTCCGGCTCGAGGTGCGCGGTCGGCTCCCCGTCGGTGACGATCAGCACCACCGGCTGGGCGTTCGGGTTGCGACGCAGGTGCCGGCCGGCAAGCAGCAGCGCGTGATGAAGGTTGGTGCCCTGGTCCCACGCCCCGTCCAGGCCGGCCAACTCGGACGGGGTGAGCTGGCGGGCCAGCCGCCCGAACCCGATCAGCTGCAGGTCGTCGCCGCGGAACCGGGTGGTGATCAGGTGGTTGAGGGCCAGGGCGGTGCGCTTCATCGGCACCCACCGGCCGTCCATCACCATCGAGAAGGACGTGTCCACGAGCAGCGCGACCGCCGCGTGCACCCGCTGCTCGGTCTCGGCGACCTCCACGTCGGACACCTGCAGGCGGACGGGCAGCCGGGGCCGCCCCGACGCCGACTCGCGCAGCACGGCATTGGTGACGGTCCTGGTGACGTCCCACGGCTCGGTGTCCCCGAACTCCCACTCCCGGCTCGCCCCCGTCGGTTCCCCCGTCGCGCCGGCCCGTTGGGTGTCGCGCTCGCCGCGGCGGCCCGAGAGGCGCCCGGCGACGTCACGCAACGCCGACTGCCCCAGCTGCCGCATCGCCTTCGGGGACAGCCGCCACTGGCCGTCGGCGCCGCGGTCGAGGAAGCCCTGCTGCTGCAGGGCCCGCTCTAGGTCGGCGAGGGTCCGGGTGTCGGCGGCGGCCTCCTCGCCGAGCTGACGCAGCAACGCCTCTGGGTCGATGTCGTCGAGCTGGGCACCCGCATATTCCTGCGAGAGTTGTTGTGCCAGTTGCTCGAGTTCGGCGATGTCCGCCAGTGCGCCGGTACCCTCACCGAGACCCATGCCGTCGTCCCCGCGGAAGCGTTGCCCGCCGCCCCAGTCCTCGCCGGGCCGCGCCGCCCGCAGGTTCGCGTCCAGCCGGTCCAGCTGACCGATCAGGCTCGGGCTGCCGAAGGCCTGCTGCGCCAACACATCCAACTCGGCGCGCTGCTCGTCGGTCAGCGAGTTCCGCAGTCGCTGCGCGGCCGCCGCCCGCCGGGCCAGCGAGTCCAGGAGTTCCTCGGTGTTGCGGGGGTTCTCGGGAAAGAAGTCGCCGTGCCGCTTCATGAACTCGTCGAAGTCCTGCTGACTGTCCTCTCCGCGAGAGTGCTTGTCCAGCAGGTCGTTCAGGTCCGAGAGCATCTCGTCGACGCGCCTGCGGTCCTCGTCGGTGGCGTTCTCGAGAGCCTCTTTCATGCCGGCGAAACGCTGGTCGAGCAGCTCCCGGCCCAGCAGGTCCCGGATCTTCTCGTAGTCCGCCTCGGCCTCGGGGCTGCGCCAGGTGTACTCCGACAGCTCGCGGACTGCCTGCGCGATGGACGGCGACAACTCGTCGAGCTGCAGCTCGGAGAACCTGGCGTCGTCGTCGAGCGCGCGAGCCAGTTCCTTGCGTTCGGCCAGGACCGCGCGGTCGAGCAGCTCGCGCACCTCCGCCAGGGTGCCGCCGAGATTGTTGCGTTCCAACAGCTCCCGCCGACGCCGATGCGCCTGCGCGGCGAGCTCGTCGAGGCCACGCATGTTCTTGCTGCCGCGGCGCAGCAGTTCGCGCAGCGCCCGGCGCGGGGACGACCCCTCCAGCACGTCGTTGCCGATCGCGTCCAGCGCCTCGCGCAGGTCCACCGGCGGCGCCAGCGGATCCGGGCCGCCGTGGTACGGGCCGTAACGCTGGTTCATCAGCTGTACACCAGCTGCCCGTCGTCGTCCGGGTCCTTGGCGATCCGCCGCGCCAGGTACAGGCCCTCGAGCGCCAGTTCCACGGCGGCCGCCCGGGCACCGGCGGTCTGCGCGCCGAGCCGGGTGGCCAGCTGGTCGAACACCTCGAGCTCGGGCAGCTCGCCGAGCAGGTCCTTGGCGGTGACCCGGGCGCCGGTGACCACCGGGCCGCCCGACTCCACCGCCGCCACCAACGGGCCCAGGTCCAGGCCGCCGAGCCGCTCGCGCACCGTGTCCGCGGTGGCCCGGCGCAACAGGTGCTCGAGCACCTCGAGCTCGCGGCCCTCCTCCCCCGACTCGAACTCGATCTTGCCGCGCAGCACCTCGATCAGGGTGCCCAGGTCCACCGGTCGCGCGGTCGGGTCGGCCTCGCCGAGCACCGCCCCCCGGTGCACCGCCGCCGCGCTGACGGTCTCCGCCGCGGCCACCGCGAACCGCGCCGACACCCCGGACCGCTGGTCCACCGACGGCGACTCCCGCAGCAGCCGGGTGAAGCGCGCAAGTATCTCGAGCAGGTGCCCGGGGACCTCCGCCCGCAACTGGGCCTCCTGCCCGACGACCGCGATCTCGTCGTCGAGTGCGTTCGGGTAGTGGGTGCGGATCTCGGCGCCGAAGCGGTCCTTGAGCGGGGTGATGATCCGCCCGCGGTTCGTGTAGTCCTCGGGATTCGCACTCGCCACCAGCAGCACGTCCAGCGGCAGCCGCAGCGTGTATCCGCGGACCTGGATGTCGCGTTCCTCCATCACGTTCAGCAGTGACACCTGGATCCGCTCGGCCAGGTCGGGCAGCTCGTTGACCGCGACGATGCCGCGGTGCGCGCGCGGCACCAGTCCGAAGTGGATGGTCTCGGGGTCGCCGAGGCTGCGGCCCTCCGCGACCTTCACCGGGTCGACGTCGCCGACCAGGTCCGCCACCGACGTGTCCGGGGTGGCGAGCTTCTCCGAGTACCGCTCGTCGCGATGCCGCCACACGACCGGCAGCTCGTCGCCCATCTCGGCAGCTCGCCGGATCGACGCGGGGGTGATCGGCTCGTACGGGTGCTCGCCGAGCTCGGAGCCGGCGATCACCGGCGTCCACTCGTCGAGCAGCAGCGGCAGCGTCCGCAGCAGCCGGGTCTTGCCCTGCCCGCGTTCGCCGAGCAGCACGACGTCGTGGCCGGCGATCAGCGCCCGTTCCAGCTGCGGCAGCACCGTGTCACCGAAGCCGACGATCCCCGGCCAGGGGTCGCGGCCGTCGCGCAAAGCCGCCAGCAGGTTCTCCCGGATCTCGTCCTTGACCGGGCGGGTGACGTGCCCCGACGCGCGCAGCTCACCCAGGGTGCACGGGGCGGGCGGCGACGTGGGCGCGTCGGCGTTCGTGGTGCGAGAAGCGGGGCTCGAGGCAGTCACCCCACACACGCTACGAGCGTTCGCCGGATTCGGCACTGACAATCCCCGGACCGGGACGAGACGACGCGTTTCGGCGCGTCCTGCGCGACACTTCCGTGACCGTCGTTGCCCGATGCGGTCCCGCGATCCGGAGTAACTTCCCGCATGTGCGGGCCATGCCACGCCCGCGTGAAGAGTGGGGAGAACGCCGTGACCGACGAACCCGACGACAACACCGCACCCCCGGCCGACAAGGCGCTGCTGGCAGTGGCCGCCGTCCTGCTCGCGCTGCCCCTCGTCGCGATCCTGTGGGTGCCGTTCTACGCCCGCAAGGATCCCGAACTGGGCGGGGTGCCGTTCTTCTTCTGGTACCAGTTCGCCTGGGTGTTCCTCTGCGCGGCCGCGACCTGGGCCGCGTACCGGCTGGTGCTCAAGGCCCGGCCGCACCGGCCGATGCGCGGGTCCGCCGACGACGGCGACGCCCGGTGAGCACGCTGACCGTGCTCGCCGACGCGGACAACAAGACCGGCGTCGACACGGTGGCCCTGGCCGTGCTGATCGCACTGTTCGCCCTGGTGACGGTCCTGGGGTTCCTGGCGTCGCGGTGGCGCCGGGCGTCGAACCTGCAGAGCCTCGACGAGTGGGGCCTGGGCGGGCGCAGCTTCGGCACCTGGGTGACGTGGTTCCTGATCGGCGGCGACATCTACACCGCCTACACGTTCATCGCGGTGCCGGCCGCCATGTTCGCGCTCGGTTCGGTCAGTGGCTTCTTCGCGATCCCGTACACGATCATCCTGTACCCGATCATCTTCGTGTTCATGTCCCGCCTGTGGTCGGTGAGCCACCGGCACGGCTACGTCACCACGGCGGACTTCATCGGCGGCCGGTACGGCTCCAAGGGGCTCTCGCTGGCGATCGCGCTCACCGGCATCCTCGCGACCATGCCGTACATCGCCCTGCAACTCGTCGGCATCCAGGCGGTGCTGGAGGTGATCGGCATCGGCGGCTCGGACAACGTGATCGCCCGCGACCTGCCGCTGCTGATCGCCTTCGCCGTGCTGGCCGCGTACACCTACTCGTCGGGGCTTCGGGCGCCCGCGATCATCGCCTTCGTCAAGGACACCCTGATCTACCTGGTGATCATCGTCGCGGTGATCTACCTGCCGTCCCGGTACGGCGGGTGGGCGCACATCTTCGACGCCGCCGAGACCAAGATGTCGACCCCGAACCCCACGACGGGCAAGCCGACCGGGTCGTTCATCCCGAACAGCCAGCAGTACTGGGCGTACGCCACCCTCGCGCTCGGGTCCGCGCTGGCGCTGTTCATGTACCCGCACTCGGTCACCGCGACCCTGTCGTCGAAGTCGCGCAACACGATCCGGCGCAATGCCACCATCCTGCCCGCCTACAGCTTCCTGCTCGGCCTGCTCGCGCTGCTCGGCTGGGTCGCCATCGCCGCCGGCACCAAACCGGTCGGCCTGGACGGGAAACCCAACGCCCAGTTGGTGATCCCGCAGCTGTTCGAGGACTCCTTCCCGTCCTGGTTCGCGGGCGTCGCGTTCTCGGCGATCGCGATCGGCGCCCTGGTCCCGGCGGCGATCATGTCGATCGCGGCGGCAAACCTGTTCACCCGCAACGTGTACCGCGAGTGGTTCCGGCCGTCGGCGACGCCGGCGCAGGAGGCGAAGGTCAGCAAGGTCGTCTCGCTGTTCGTGAAGTTCGTGGCGCTGATCTTCGTGCTGACCATGGACAAGCAGAACGCCATCAACTTCCAGCTGCTCGGCGGAATCTGGATCCTGCAGACCTTCCCCGCCATCGTGTTCGGGCTCTACACCCGCTGGTTCCACCGGTGGGCGCTGCTGGCCGGCTGGGCGGTCGGGATGGTCTACGGCTCGGTGGCCGCCTACAACGTGTCCTCGCCCACCGCCGCGCACTTCGCCGGCTCGGTGGCCTCGATCCCCGGCATCGCGCAGATGGGCTACATCGCGCTCACCGCATTCGTGGTGAACATCGTCGTCGCTGCGGCGGGGACCCTGGCACTGCGGGCGGCCAAGGCGCCGTACGGGGTGGACACCACCATCAAGGGCGACTACTTCGCCGACACCGGCGACCCGAAGGTCCGGCCGTTGCCCGCCACGCCGGCCGAGGCCTCGCCGAGTCCCTGACCGACGCCGCACCGGCCCCTACACTCTGCCCATGGAGACCTGGCTGCTGCCCACGGTGCTCGGACTCGGCCTGGCGGCGGCCACCGGTCTGCGCACCTTCCTGCCGCTGCTGATGCTCAGTGCGGCAGTGCACTTCGGGCTGTTCGGCATCACACTCGGCGAGTCGTTCGCCTGGGTCGGGTCGACGGGCGCACTGGTCGCGCTGACCGTCGCGACCGCCGTCGAACTGGTCGCCGACCTGATCCCGGTGGTGGACAACGCCCTCGGCGTGTTCGGCACCTTCACCCGGCCGATCGCCGCGGCCATCGCCGCGGGCGCGGTGTTCACCGACCTCGGCCCCACCGGCGCGGTGATCGCCGGCATCATCGTCGGTGCGCCGACCGCCCTGGCGTTCAGCGCCGCCCAGACCGGCACCCGGGCGGCGAGCACGGCCGGCACCGCGGGGCTGGCGAACCCGGTGATCTCGGTGGTCGAGGACGTCCTGTCCTTCGTCCTGGTCCTGGTCGCCTTCCTGCTGCCCCTGCTGATCCCGGTGCTGCTGGCGTTCCTGCTGTGGTTCGCGTGGAAGGGCGTGCGCCGGGTGCAGGCGCTGCGGCGCGCGTAGGTCGCGCCGCCGTCGCCCCTGCGCCTGTCAGCCCGGGATCTGCCGGGCCAGGCCGTTGCGGCGGAAGTCGGAGAACTGGCTGCTGTCCGAGCAGAAACCGCAGTTCTGGCCGAAGAACTCGGCGCGCGCGTTCTGGTCGTCCATCAGCCAGTACCGCAGCCACGCCGTCGACGGGGCCCGCATGTCGCCGCCGGAGATCCCGGTGCCGAAGTGGGTGGCGCCGCGCAGTTCCGCGTACTCGGCGGGAACGTGGTCGGCGTCGTTGTACATGCCCTTCACCAGGATCGGCCACACGATCGCGTCGAACTGGCCGGCCAGGTACAGGACCGGTTCGTCGATCAGGTCGACGTCGTTGAGCGGTCCCGGCTGGATCGCGACCGCCGTGTCCACCCGGGGGTCGACGGCAGCGTTGACGGCCGCGGAACCGCCCTGCGAATGACCGGCGGATCCGATCCGGTCCAGGTCGACCTTGCCGAAGAAGACGCTGGACGGGTCGGCGTTGAGCTGCTCGGCGAGGTCGATGCCGCCGCGCATGGTGATCGCGAAGTTGGTCATGGGCGTGTTGGCGGCGACCACGATGAAGCCGTGGCTGGCGTAGTGGCGCAGCAGCACGGTGTAGGCACCCGGCACCACGCCGGTGCCGTTGCCCCAGATGACCACGGGGTGCTTCTCGCCGTGCGATCCCATGTTCTGCGGGTAGTACAGGGTGTGGACCAGGCCGACGCTCACCTCCGGGGTGTACGGCCCGGCAGCGCCCCAGTTCCGGCCGACGCTCGGGATGCCGTCCGCCTGAGCCGGGGTGGCGACGGCCGTCATGGCCAGCGCCGCAACCGTGGTCGCCATCGCGGCGGCGAGGATCCTGCGGACGAGGGCGGTGCGGGTGTCGTATCTGCGCATGCGCGAACATCTTCCCTTCGGCGGTCGCCTTCGACAGGCGAGGGTGGCAACCGGGTCAGCCGGCTTCGGTGGCGCTGACGCGGACCTGCCTGTCCGGCAGGTGAGGTGAAAGGTATTCCCCGCACCGCCGCCGCACAGCGGAAGACCGAACTGGGACGAACCTTGTGCCCGAGCACAATCCGGCGGTGCCGACACTGGCCCGCATGCCCAGGATCGGCGCTACCGGCGGGCGGCCTCGACGGCCAGCGCCAGCTCCACCATCTGCCGAGGATCGCCGATGGAGCGGCCGGTGAGTTCCTCGATCCGACGCAGACGGTTGAGGACGGTGTTGCGGTGACAGAACAGTGCGCCCGCCGCGACCTGCGCCGAGCCTCCCGCGTCGAACCAGGCGGTGAGGGTTGCGAGCAGCAGCTCCCGTTCGGCCCGTGGCAACCGGAGCACCGGGCCCAGGACGACCGTCCGCAGCCGCTCGGCGAGGTCCGACTGGGCTGCCACCAGCGCGGCGGGCAGCCGCTGGTCGAGCACCACCACCTCGTCGCCCGCGGCCACACAGGTCTGCAACGCGATCTCCGCCAGCCAACGCGCCCTGAACAATTCGGCGGGCGAGCCGACCACCGGGCTCACGCCGGCCCGCACCCCGGGCACCCCGAGCGCCCGGACCGCGTCGCCGAGATCGCCCGAGCCGAGCGTGATCAGGCCGACCTCGTGGTCGGCGCGGATCCGCCACATCACCTGGAAGCCGTCCGACCGCGGGCCTGCGTGTGCGGATCCCACCCCGCGTCCGTCCGACCGCACGACGGCCACCGCGTAGCGGCCGCGTTCGGCCAGGCCGAGGAAAGCCGACGCCTCCGCGACCAGGCCCGCGCCGCCGCCGGCCGGCAGGTCGGCACCCGGACCGCCGAGGAGGACGTCGAACAACGCGTTGCGGCGCTCGATGTCGCGGGCCAGTCGCTCCGACTCCGTCTTCTGGTAGGCGTCCGCGACCGCCCCGGTCATCAGGTCCACGATGTCCCAGAGGTCACCGACGCACGGCAGCAACTCGGGCAGCGAGGCCGGGTCCTCCTGCCGCACCGTCTCGACCATGGCCTGCCACAGCAACCGGCAACCGCGGCGATAGGCGTGCTGCAGCGAGGCGAGCGGCAGCCCCTGCTCGGCGCGGACCCGTCCGGTCCGGGCGGCGTCGGAGAGGTCCACCGGCCGGTCCGCCGACCGCGCGCGCATCGAGGCCGTCGCGTGTCGCAGGTTGTGCAGGATCGTCTCCCGCAGTTCCGCGGGTTCGATCAGTGCCGCGTAGGCCGCGTCCTCGGCCAAGATCTCCTCGGCCAGAACGCCTGCGATCGCGGGCAGCCGACGGGCGAGGGACTTGTCCACGGCGGTGAGGATGTGCGCTGCCGTGTCCCGGACGACCACCACCACGCCGCCTCTCCTCGCCCGACCGTGCCCGCACCACGGGGAAAGGGCGGGAGCAGCAGAATAGCCCGGCGGACAGTCCGTGCGGGTCGTTCCGCGGCCGAGCGGCCCTGACAGACTGGTCACCATGGCCGACACCGAGATCACCTTCACCAGCGGCGACGTCACCCTGCACGGCAGCTTCCTCCTGCCCGACGCGGTGACGGGACCGGTCCCCGCGGCGCTGCTGCTTGCCGGCAGCGGCCCGACCGACCGCAACGGCGACAGCGCGCTGCTGCCCGGCGACATCGGTACCCTGCGCTTCCTCTCCGAGACGCTGGCCGGGGCCGGCATCGCGAGCCTGCGCTACGACAAGCTCGGCAGCGGCGAGACCGGGCTCGGCCCGTACGAGGTCGAGGACGTCGCCGGGCTCGGCTTCTCAACCTTCGTCGACGCGGCCGCGAACGGCCTCGATTACCTTGCGGCGCAACCGAACATCGACGCCGACCGCCTGCTGGTGATCGGGCACAGCGAGGGCGCGCTGGTCGCCCTCGCGCTGGCCGTGGCCGACGACGCCCCCGCCGTCGCCGGCCTCGGTCTGCTCGAACCGCTCGCGGTCCGGCTGCTCGACCTGCTGACCCGGCAGATCAACGACCAGGTGGACGCCGCCGCCGGCGCGGGCGCCCTCCCTCTGGAACTCGCCGACGAACTGCGCACCGCGCTGACCGAGGCGGTGGAGTCGCTGCGCACCGACGGCACCCTGCCCGACGACCTGCCCGAGCCGCTGCGGATGGCCGGCTTCGTCCCGGTCAACGCCAAGGCCCTCGCCGAGGAGGACGCCCTCGACCCCCGCGAGCTGGCGGCCGCGCTGCCCGCCGGGCTGCCGGTGCTGACCAGTTGCTCGGCACGCGACACCCAGGTCTCGGACGCCGACGTGGACGCGCTGGACGCGGCACTGGCCGGGACGGCCCTGACGTCGGTGCGGATGACGACGGCGAACCACGTGCTCAAGGAGATCGGCGAGCGCGACTCCACCGGCGCCGACTACATCGAGGACCTGCCGTTCTCGGCCGAGTTCGCGGCCGGGTTCAAGGACTGGATCGCCCGCTTCTAGTTCCGCGCCGCCGTCCGCCGAGTGTGCACTTCTGTCCGTGCGCACTCGGCCGACGCACCCGCAAGTGCACTCTCGGCGGGCTGTGGACAAACGCCGACGTTGTCCACAATTGCGGAACCTGTCCGCCGACCGGGTGAGCCGTCCGCCAGTCTCGAGGGATGGGGGAATTCGATGAACCGTTTCCGGGAGGTGTCGCCGTCGCGACGGGCGCACTGACCGATCGCCAGTTGCGCCACGACACACCCGGCTGCATCGAGATGTCTACATCACCAAGGGAATTGGCCTCGGCGCCCTGATCCGGGCGCGGGCCGCCGAGACGCTCGACGCGCTCTGCAACGCCACCGGCACGACGCCCTCCCCGATCGCGGCCGTGCCCGAGAAGCACCGTGACACAAGGGGAATCGTGCAGCTCCGCCAGGTCCTCGAACTGGTCGACGACGGACTGCCGCGGCCGCAGACACAGGTCGAGATCCGGGACCGGCCCGGACGGATCTTCGCCCGCTCGGACGTGGGCTGGGCACGCGGAAGGTGCTCGTCGAGTACGACGGTGCCCGTACCTGCACACTCGGGCCGACGCGCCGCGGAACGATACCGAAGTGCGGATGTCGCTACCGTGCTGTAGCGTTCTCGCCTAACCACCGATGCCTAGAGGAAAGGGACGGCCCACAGTGAAGCAGTTTGCGCATTCTTGCGTTGCACATTTCTACGTTGCACGCAGCGGCGCCGTACCCATGTGGCTCTGCCACTCCCAGGCAATGCGTGGACCCCGAGAACACTCCTGACGTAACGGAACTGTTCTCGGCACCCGGGCAATCGCCCCGGGTGCCGTTCTTCTAGCTACCCCAAACTTCTCGAGATCGTCGCTACCGAAAGCACTCTCGAAACTGCACAACAAGGAGATCCACATGAAGCTTCGTATCCACACCCTGGCCGCGGTCCCGCCGCTGGCCGACCTGCCCGCCGACCTCTCCGGCCAGGTCATCACCCTCGACCTGTCGCACACCGACACCCACCAGCGGGCCGCGGCCACCGACCTGGCCCGCGAACTGCTCGACCGCGGCGCCGCCCGCATCGTGATCTCCGGGTCGGCCGCCTGACCTCAGTCCGCGCGAGTGTGCACCTTCCGGGGCGTCGGACCAGGAGAAACGCCGAGAGGCGCACACTCGACGGAATCGAGCGCGCACCTCTCGGCGAACGATTTGGACTGACGGTCAGGTCAGTGGGCGAAGTGCCGGGCCCCGGTCAGGTACATCGTGACGCCGGCCTCGCGGGCGGCCTCGATGACCTCGTTGTCACGAACCGAACCACCCGGCTGCACGACCGCCTTGACGCCCGCGGTCGCGAGCACCTGGAAGCCGTCCGGGAAGGGGAAGAACGCGTCCGAGGCGCCCACCGAACCGGCGACCCGGTCCCCCGCGCGCTGCACGGCCAGGTGCGCCGAGTCGACACGGTTGACCTGGCCCATGCCGACGCCCACCGAGGCGCCGTCGTGGGCGAGCAGGATCGCGTTGGACTTCACGGCACGGCATGCGCGCCAAGCGAATTCGAGATCCCTCAGGGTTGCGGCGTCGGCCGCGTCACCGGTGACGAGGGTCCAGTTGGCCGAGTCGTCGCCCTCGGCGTCGAGCACGTCCCGCTCCTGCAGCAGCGCGCCACCGGAGATCGGGCGCAGCTCCACGCCGGTCGCGTTCGGAACCGCGGCCTCGAGCACCCGCACGTTCTTCTTGCGGGCCAGCACCTCGACGGCGCCGGGGGCGTAGGACGGCGCGATGACAACCTCGGTGAAGATGTCGGCGACCTGCTCGGCCATCTCCACGGTCACCTCGCGGTTCGCCGCGATGACGCCACCGAACGCACTGACCGGATCGCAGGCGTGCGCCTTGCGGTGCGCCTCGGCGATGTCGGCGCCGACGGCGATGCCACAGGGGTTGGCGTGCTTGATGATCGCGACCGCGGGCTCGGCGTGGTCGAAGGCGGCGCGCCAGGCGGCGTCACCGTCGGTGTAGTTGTTGTACGACATCTCCTTGCCGTGCAACTGCTTCGCCTGCGCGAGTCCCGCGGCGGCCGCCGGGTCCTCGTACAGCGCGGCGGCCTGGTGCGGGTTCTCGCCGTAACGCAGGACCGCGGTGCGGTTCCAGCTCGCACCGGCCCACTCCGGGAACTGGGTGTCGGAGTCGGACGCGACGAGGGTCGAGGTCATCCAGCTGGCGACCGCGACGTCGTAGGACGCCGTGTGCTGGAACGCCTGCGCCGCAAGGGCGGTGCGCTCCTGCAGGGTGAATCCGCCGGCCGCGACCGCGGCGAGGACGTCCTCGTAGCGGGCCGGGTCGACGACGACGCCCACCGAGGGGTGGTTCTTCGCGGCGGCGCGCACCATCGACGGTCCGCCGATGTCGATCTGCTCGACGCACTCGTCGGGCGTCGCACCGGACGCGACGGTCGCGGTGAACGGGTAGAGGTTCACCACCACCAGCTGGAAGGCCTCGATGCCGAGGTCCGCGAGCTGCGCGAGGTGGTCTTCCTTGCGGGTGTCGGCGAGGATGCCGGCGTGCACGCGCGGGTGCAGGGTCTTGACCCGCCCCTCGAGGCACTCGGGGAACCCGGTGAGCGACTCGACCGGCGTGACGGGGATGCCCGCGTCGGCGATCTTCGCCGCGGTGGAGCCGGTCGAGACCAGTTCGACCCCGGCCTGGTGCAGCCCGGTGGCCAGTTCAACGAGGCCCGTCTTGTCGTAGACGCTGACAAGTGCGCGGCGCACAGCCTTACGTTCGGTCACTTCGGGATCACGGCCTTTCGTCCATCGGAAATAACACCTCGGGTGGCGACCGCGGCGAGCACCTCGACCAGCAGCCGGCGTTCCACAGTCTTGATTCGCTCGTGCAGCGAGGCCTCGTCGTCGTCGTCGAGGACCGGCACCGCTTCCTGCGCCAGCACGGGTCCGGTGTCGACGCCGGCGTCGACCAGGTGCACGGTCGACCCGGTGACCTTCACCCCGTACGCCAGGGCGTCGGGCACCGCGTGCGCGCCGGGAAACGACGGCAGCAGCGCGGGGTGGGTGTTGACGATCCGGCCACCGAAGCGAGCGAGGAACTCGG
Source organism: Rhodococcus tukisamuensis NBRC 100609 (assembly GCF_001894985.1). GTDB lineage: Bacteria > Actinomycetota > Actinomycetes > Mycobacteriales > Mycobacteriaceae > Rhodococcus_G > Rhodococcus_G tukisamuensis. Next base: position 19,931 of record NZ_BCXG01000002.1, read on the forward strand.
GCCCGAGGATCTTCATGAACCCGGCGGAGACGATCAGGTCCGGGGCGTGGGCATCTACGGCCTCGGTGAGCGCGTGGTCCCAGGCGGCACGGTCGGCGTGCTCGCGCAGCGCGACGCGGAAGTCGGCGATGCCGGCGGCGCGCGCGTGGAGCGCGGCGTCACAGTCCCGGTCGACGCCGACGGCCACGATGCGGGCTGGGTAGTCGTCGACCGCGGCCGCGACCAGCGACTGCAGCAGGCTTCCGGTACCGGAAGCGAGGACCACGACCCGGGCCGGCGTGGAAGCGCCGGGCCGGAAGTACTCACGCGAGGCTGTCAGCGCTCTACTCCTGTGTGCGGACCATCGGCCGGAAGTGACCGGCCGCAGTGAATGCTAGTCGCTGCCCGGCCGGGCACCTCCGGGCAGGTCCTGCTCGCCCTCGGGCGCCGTGACCTGCGCCACCTCGACGACCTCGCCCTCGAGCACCTCGCCGTCGAACAGCCCGGCCTCGACCACCTCCGCCTCGACCACGGCCGCGGCGGGGACGGACTTCGCCGCGGGCTCGGTCGCCACCGGCTCGCCGACCACCTCGGCCTCGATCACGGTGCCGGACGCCACCGGCGTCTCGGCCACCGACAGCGCGATCGGCTCGGGGGCCGGCCGTGCAGGCGCGCTTCTCGGCTGCGTCGCGGCCGGTTCCGGCCTGCGCCCGCGCAGCCGCGACAGCGCCGCGACCGCCCCGCCCAGCAGTCCGAGCCAGGCGAACACGAGGCCGACGAAGGCCGGCAGGTCCACCCCGACCGTCCCGAAGGAACCGAGGTCGCCGCCCCCGGCGAAGGCGAGCAGTCCCAGCCCGGTCGCCACCGCCACGGCAGCGACCGTCGCCCGTTGCGCCGCCTCGAGCGAGGAGGACACGCCACGCGCGCAGTCGCGGCCGAGCATCACCCCGATCGCCGCGGGGACCGTCAGCAGCGCGAGCGCCGCGCCCCCGCCACCCCCGGCCGGCAGCGCGCCCAGCAATGGCAACGCCGGCACCGGTCCCCCGCTCACCTCCAGCAGGCTGACGGCGGCGGTACCCACGTGTGCGGTCGCACCGACGAGCACCGCGACCGCGCCCAGCACGACATTCGGCAGGTACAGGATCGAGAGCACGGTCAGGCCGAGTCCTCCGACGAAGCCGTTGCCCGCCGCAACCAGCGCCCCGACGGTGTCCCAGGACGAGACCAGCGCGACGGCGGTGAGCGCGGCGCCGGAGGCGAGCAACGCCATCGCGGCCCGCAGCGCGGGCTGCGCGGCCGCGAACACCCACGCCGGCACCGGCAGCTGTGCGGTCAGCGGGCGCCACAACCGGCTGCCCATCCCGATCCCGGCGGCGGTCAGGTGCACCGCCAGCACCCAGCCGAACGCGGCCAGGACATTCGGCGAGGCCAGCGGGATCACCTCGGATGCGTCCTGCACCACGGCCAACGCGATCGCGGTGACCAGCAGGGGCCCGGACAGTGCCGCACCGAGCACCCACCAGCGTTCGTACGACGGACTGTCCTCGGTGACCGTCCGCACGCAGGCCTTGGCGCAGGCCCAGACCATCAGCAGGGTCGGCAGCAGCGGCAGCACCCCGAGGGAGACGCCGCTGACGGTCAGCTGGACCTGGTGCACGGCCAGCCAGCTCGCCGCGATCGCACCGCTGGTCCCGTTCAGCTCACTGTTCGACGCGACCAGCGTGACCAGCACGCAGGTCGCGATGATCACGAGCGCCAGCACGGTCGGCCGGAATGCGACCCCGAGCAGGGCCCGGACCTGTTCCGGGGTGGGGGTCGGCCGGGGTGCGGCCACCCTCCCCCGGGTCGGATTCCGGGCGGTGTCGCGGCTCAGCAAGGAACTCATCTCCTCGAGGGTGGCATCTGGGTCGGCGGCCGTCGGCCAGGCGCGCCGACGCTCCGGCGCCCGACACGACGGCGCCCCCCAGGTTCACCCGGGGGGCGCCCGACGTCGGGGTCAGTCGTCGGTGGGCTTGGTGGCGGCGCCGAACACCTGCGTCGGCGCCCCCGGTGCGCCGCCTGCCGGCTGGTCGGTGCCGGGAGTCTCGGCGGGCTTGTCGGCACCGGACTGCTCGGCGGGTGGGGCCTGCTGCGGCTGTCCGCCGGGCTGCTGCTGGCCGGCGGCCGGCGGGGAGGCCGGGGTGGGCGCGTAGGGGTTGGCCTGCTGGCCGTAGCCCGCACCGTAGGCCTGCGGCGCCTGGGCCTGCGGCTGTCCGTAACCCTGCGGCTGGCCGTAACCCTGCGGCGCCTGCGGCTGGCCGTAACCCTGGGGGGCGTAGCCGCCGGGGTACTGCTGCTGCGGGTATCCGGGCGGCTGCTGGCCGTACGCCTGCGGCTGGCCGTAGCCGGCCGGGTACTGCTGCTCGCCGTAACCCTGCGGCTGCCCGTAGCCCTGCGGGGCGTAGCCGACCGGTCGCGGCGCGGGCGCCTTGAGGAGGCCGAGCGCGAACAGCACCACCGTGACCGCCAGCACGAGCTGCACGAAGCCGAGGACCAGGATGACGATGCCGCCCCAGGCCAGCGACACACCTTCGGACAGCGAGAACAGGAAGCACAGCGAGACCGCGAAGCCCACCAGCGACGTGGCCGCGGCGAGCGCCTCGTAGGAGTGCTCGGGCAGCAGCGACAGGCCCGCGAGCAGCCCGCCGAGCAGCAGCATCGCGAGCCCGACCACCGGGTATCCGCCCTCGAAGGACGTCTGCGACAGGGTGGCGTCCGCGAAGGTGCTGACCTTCGCGAACGGGGCGAATCCGATCAGGAAGATCACGACTCCGAGCACCAGCACGCCGAGGGTCAGCAGGTGCGGCATTCCCTTCGAGCCCAGGCCGCCGGACGGCTGAGCGGGCGGGCCGTAACCCGGCCCGGGTGGGTTGAAACTCATGTCGGCTCCTTGGGGTGGGCGCACGCGGAATCGATTCCCCTTGAACGCTAGCGCATCCGGGCGCGACGCCTCGGTCACCGAGCACGCCGAAGGGCACCCGAATTCGCGAAACGCGAGTTCGGGTGCCCTTCGGTGGTGTTCAAGCCGCAGGCAGAGCCGGCGGCGGGCAGAGCAGCCTAGGCGGACAGGCTCTGCAGGATCTCGCGCGCGAGGGCGGCGGTGGCGGACGGCGTCTTGCCGACCTTCACGCCGGCGGCCTCGAGGGCCTCCTGCTTGGCCTGCGCGGTGCCCGAGGAGCCGGAGACGATGGCGCCGGCGTGGCCCATGGTCTTGCCCTCGGGAGCCGTGAAGCCCGCGACGTAGCCGACGACCGGCTTGGTCACGTTGGCCTTGATGTAGTCGGCCGCCCGCTCCTCGGCGTCGCCACCGATCTCACCGATCATCACGATGACCTTGGTGTCGGGGTCGTTCTCGAACGCCTCGATGGCGTCGATGTGCGTGGTGCCGATGACCGGGTCGCCGCCGATGCCGATGGCGGTGGAGAAGCCGAAGTCACGCAGCTCGTACATCATCTGGTAGGTCAGGGTGCCCGACTTGGAGACCAGGCCGATGGGGCCGGTGCCCGCGATGTTGGCGGGCGTGATGCCGACCAGGGCCTCGCCCGGCGTGATGATGCCGGGGCAGTTCGGGCCGATGATGCGGGTCTTCTTGCCCTTGGACTCGTTGTACGCCCATGCGTATGCGGAGTCCTGGACCGGGATGCCCTCGGTGATGACCACGAGGAGCGGGATCTCCGCGTCGATGGCCTCGACGATGGCGTCCTTCGAGAAGGCCGGGGGGACGAACGCGATGGAAACGTCCGCGCCGGTCTCCTTCATTGCCTCTTCGACGGTGGCGAAGACGGGCAGCTCGACGGCGTTGCCGTCCTTGTCCGTGTGCGAGACCGTGGTGCCGGCCTTGCGGGCGTTGACGCCGCCTACGACCTGGGTGCCGGCCTTGAGCATCAGTGCGGTGTGCTTGGTGCCCTCGCCGCCGGTGATGCCCTGGACGATGACCTTGGAGTCCTTGGTGAGGAAGATTGCCATTGTTCTGTGAGTCCCTTACTTCGCTGCGTGAGCGAGCTCGGCGGCCTTGTCGGCGGCCTCGTCCATGGTTGCGACGACCGTCACCAGCGGGTGGTTGGCCTCGGCGAGGATGCGGCGACCCTCTTCGACGTTGTTTCCGTCCAGGCGCACGACGAGCGGCTTGTTGGCCTCGTCACCCAGGGTCTGCAGGGCGCCGACGATGCCGTTGGCGACCGCGTCACAGGCGGTGATGCCGCCGAAGACGTTCACGAACACGCTCTTGACCTGCGCATCGTTCAGGATGACGTCCAGGCCGGCGGCCATGACCGCTGCCGAGGCGCCGCCGCCGATGTCGAGGAAGTTGGCGGGCTTGACGCCGCCGTGGTTCTCACCGGCGTACGCGACGACGTCGAGGGTCGACATGACCAGACCCGCGCCGTTGCCGATGATGCCGACCTCGCCGTCGAGCTTGACGTAGTTGAGGTCGTTCTCCTTGGCCTTGAGCTCGAGGGGATCGGTGGCGTCCCGGTCCTCGAAGGCCTCGTGGCCGGGCTGACGGAACGCGGCGTTCTCGTCCAGGGTGACCTTGCCGTCGAGGGCCAGGATCTGGTCGTCGGGCGTGCGGACGAGGGGGTTGACCTCGACGAGGAGGGCGTCTTCGTTGATGAAGACCTCCCACAGCTTCTGGATGGTGATCGCGGCGGCGTCGAGCACCTCGGCGGGCAGCTTGCCGGCCTCGGCGATCTGACGCGCGAACGCCAGGTCGACACCCTTGACGGCGTCGACGGCGATCTTGGCGAGGGCGTCGGGGTTCTCCTCGGCGGTGACCTCGATCTCGACGCCACCCTCCACCGAGCACATGGCCAGGTAGGTGCGGTTGGTGCGGTCGAGCAGGAAGGAGATGTAGTACTCCTCGGCGATGTCACTGGCCTCGGCGACCAGCAGCTTCTTGACGACGTGACCCTTGATGTCCAGGCCCAGGATTGCCTCGGCGTTGGCCACTGCGGCATCAACGTCGGGCGAGTACTTCACGCCGCCGGCCTTGCCGCGGCCGCCGACCTTGACCTGCGCCTTGACCATCACCGGCTTGCCGATTTCCTCGGCAATCTCGCGCGCCCCGGCGACCGTGTCGGTAACACGCCCGGCCGAAGTCGGTACACCGTGCTTGGCGAAGAGTTCCTTCGCCTGGTATTCGAAGAGATCCATCTGCTCACCGTCTCGTCTGCTTGACGCCCGCTCGAGGGGTAAGAGCGGGTCCGTTCGGACTTTATCTAGTTGAATCATTGGTCCAACCGCCGCGTCGGTGGTATGTGGCATATCTCACCAGATCAGCCCCGTGCGCGGCAGCTCACTACCGCCGGGGTCGAACCGCCACGACAGCGGCCGCGCCCAGCAGCACCACACCAAGGATCGCACCCACCGCCCCGAGACCTGCGACCGGCTCGGCTACCCGGGCACTGGTCAGTGGCCAACCGATCAGGTATATGCCCATACCCACTGCCGACCCGACCAGCAGCGACGCCGCCCGCGCCGGCCGCGACCGGGCCGCCACCCACACCGCGGTCGCGACCACCACGGCGAGCAGCGCCCGTCCCCACAGGTCCCACCCCCACGGCCACTGGGCGACGGAGGCGGGGCCGAAGTCGGTGCCGCGGTAGAGCGGCAGTGCCAACCCGGCGACGGACGCCAGCGCCGCGGGCACGCCGATCGCCAGCACCGCCGTCCGCGGCTCGGGGGGCGCGGAGGTGTCGATGCCATCGCGCTCCACCGAACCGGCAATCGCGACCGCGATCCCCGCCACCGTCGCGGCCACGGCGGACAGCCCGAGCACTACTGCGCCGAGCCCCGGGCCGGCGCCGGGCAGGTCCGACGCGACGACCACGGCCTGCAGCGCGGCGGCCACCGCCATCACCTGCGCCGCCCAGAGCACACCGACGGCGGGCCGCACCAGCGCTGCGAACTCCGAGAGCAGCAACCACGCGCCCGCCACCACCAAGGTGGCACCGGCGACCAGGGCGAGCCTGGTGACCAGCAGACGGGGCTCGGGCACGCCGGCAGGCAACGCGAGCAGCGGCAGCAGCGCGCCGACCACGGCGAGCACCCCGGCCGCCACGGTGGCGACGCCTGCGACCGCGTGCCGCCGGTCGAGCCGGGCCCGGGCGGCGCTCTCCGCGGCCTTCCGGCCGAGGACCGGATCGCCGGATCGCCGCGCCGGTCCCGAGAGCAGCCGGTCCAGGCCGCGCCGGGCGCGCGCGGGGGCGACCACGGGCACCGCCGCCGCGACGGCGACGAGCGCCAGGGCTGCGAGCGTCCCGGCCACCGGCCCCGGCCCGGCCGACACCCCGTCGGCCACCAGGCCCGCCACCAACCTCGACCCGACCAGCCCCAGCGCGGCGGTGGCGGCGCCGAGCAGCGCGCCCGACGCGACCGCGGGCGAGACGGACACCAGCGCTGCCGCGACCACCACCAGCACCGCGACCGCCACCAGCGCGGTGCCGATCGCGGTGGCGGCGGGCGAACCCAGCAGCGGGCGCATCAGCAGCACCGGGTCGGCGGAGTGCAGGGGCGCGGCGCAGAGCGCGGCCGCCAGGATCAGCGCGGCAGTCGCCGCGGCCGCAGAAAGCGGGGCCCCGATGCGACGGCCGACCGCGGCGCCGTCGTGATCCGGGAAGTCGCTGCGGCCGTAGCCGTCCGCCTCGGCGGCCCGCGCGACCGTCACCATGCCGAGCACGCCCGCGAGGACCGCGAGCCCGTGTCCCAGCAGCACCGCGACGGCGCCCGGGCCCGCATCGAGACGAGCGGCGGTGAGTGGGCGGAAGAGTTCGAGCCGGTTCGCGTCGATCGGCGACTCCCACAACTGCAGGTCCATGACGGCGAGCCCGAGGGCCACCGCTCCGGCACCGGCCAGCAGCGCGCCCGCGGCGGCGGGGCGTCGGCGGAGCAGCGCCAGCAGCGCCAGTACGGGCGCGGCGGCGGCGCATACCGCGGCCACGATCGCGGCGGCCGTCACCGCCTCCCCGGCGGACGGACCCGCCACCACGAGCACTGGGGCGACAGCGAGGAAGACGGCGCCGATCAGCCCGACGGCGACTGCAGCGGACGCCGTGGACCGCCGGGGAGCGACCGGGACGGAAGGCCTGGCCTGAAGTGAGGACGACACGGGGTCCGACGGTAGTGCCGGAGGGCGCCGAATCACGCCGATAGGCCACCGTGACCATTCTGTGACAGATGTCACATATGGGCCGGGAGGGGGCCGAAGAGTTGCGACCACTGCGACCGTTTCGTTACCGTCGCTTCGGTCAAAGTCACAGGCAGGTCACGAACGAGGAAGGTCGCAGGTTTTGTCTAAACACCGCACTTCCTCCACGAATCGGTTTGTCGCCCAGCCGGAGCCGGAAGACCTACCCGCTTACCCGTATTCGCAGAATTCGGCACAGCGTTACACCGGGCTCTCGAATGTCGAGATCGCCGCCGCGACGAGTCACCTCCCCACCCCGCCCGACCAGTTCGACGCCTTCTCCTCGGATCTCGCAGCTCCCGCTCGAAGCGGTGGAGCGCACCGGATCCCCACTCCCCCCTCCGCCCTCAAGGGCCGCGCCGCGGTGCTCGCAGTCGCCGCCGGCGCCGTCGCGGTCGCCGGCCAGTCCGCTCTCACCGACGCCCCGGGCCAGAACGCCCAGGTCGCGCTCGCCGCGGACAGCGAGTCGAACATCGGCGCCACCGCCGAGCCGCAGGCCGCCCAGTTCGGCGGCACCGCCGCCGCCGGCATCACCGACGCCGCCGCCCCGTCGCAGGCACCGCAGGTGCTCAACGTCGCCGACCCGGCAGACCTCGGCCAGTTCTCGAACCTGCTCGCCAAGGGCCAGCGGTTCACCGAGGAACGCGCCGCCCGCGAGGCAGCCGCCCGTCGCCCGCTCTTCGCCCTGCCCGCCGTCGGCTCCTTCACCTCGAACTTCGGTGCCCGCTGGGGCACGCTGCACGCCGGCGTCGACATCGCGAACGCCATCGGCACCCCGATCTACGCGGTCGCCGACGGCGAGGTCATCGACTCCGGCCCCGCACAGGGCTTCGGCATGTGGGTGCGCCTGCTGCACGCCGACGGAACCATCACCGTCTACGGCCACATCGACTCGTCCAACGTGTCGATCGGCCAGCACGTCATGGCCGGCGACCAGATCGCCCGGATGGGCAACCGCGGCTTCTCCACCGGCCCGCACCTGCACTTCGAGGTGCACCTGGCCGGCGAGAACAAGATCGACCCGCTGCCCTGGCTGGCCGCTCGCGGCATCAGCCTCGGCGTCGAGCGCGACTGACCGGGACTAGCGCAGCCCCGCGAACCAGCCGTCGGGTCTCAGTTCCTGACCAAGTCGTGGCAGGTACTCGGTGTGTACCAGGTGGGCGACCAGACTCCTGCGGCTGTGCACACCGGTCTTGGCGAAGATGCTCTTCAGGTGGTCCGCGGCGGTGTACGGACTGATGAACAGTCGTCGCCCGATCTCGTCGCGGGTACGTCCGGCGAGGACCTGCTCGAGAACCTCGGCCTCGCGCGGGGTCAGGCCGTACGCGGCAACGACGAGGGACACGATCTCGGGGAGCCGGGCCTGTTCGAGCGTCAGCACGATCCGGCCCTGTCCGATCCGGCCCGCCCGCAGCAGGACCCATTCTCCGGCGCCGGTGTGGGCCCGCAGGACCACCGACCCGCCGTCGGCGGTGCGGGCCCGCAGCGCCGCGGCCCGCACCGGCACCGGCACCCCCTGATCCGGTCGCCCCCAGCCGAGTCTCTCCACGTAGTCCGCGGCCGCGGGCGTCATCGTTTCCACCTCGTTGTCCGCCCCGATGACGACGACGGCCGGTCCGTCCGGGGTCTCGGGCGCCACTCGTGATGCCCCCCTCAGGAGGGACGTGCGGAGGCCGTCGCCGATCGTGCGGAGCACGCGGGCAAGCGATTCGACCTCCGCGTCGTCGAATCCCGGTGCCCCGGACCGGGCCAGGTCGCAGATGCCCCAGCACACACCGTCGCGGGCACGCAGAACCATCCGGACGTGATCGCGCATCCCGAGAGGCGCGAGCAGTTCGCGATAGGGCCGGCTCTCGCGGATCTTCCCGCCTGTCGCCTCACCGATCGTCCGGATTCCCCTGGTCCGCCTCAGCAGCGATGCGAAGCTGTTGACGGCGGGGACCTCCCCGTATTCGAGCGCCGTCGCGAGTTCGGCGCCACGCACTACCTCTACGTCGTCATAGCCGGCCGCGGCCACCGCAGTGGGCACCAGGACGGCCGGGTCCACCGAGCACAGGATGGCACCGTCGGAGGGGACACGGTCGCAGATCGCGTCCAGGACTACCTCGCGGAACTCGGAGTCGGACTCGGCGGCGGACGCCGCGTCGCGCACGACCGTCGAGAGCCGGGCCCCGGTCTGCACCGGGGTCATGAGTCGAGTATCCCCCTCGTTCGTGGGATTGAGAATCCGCGCGGCCGGACCCACGCTCGAAGTGCGAGGTTCGAGAAGTGAGGTGGCGACATGACGACCACGCAATCCACCGAGATGATGTCCGACACCGACATCGAGATCATGGGCATCCTGCACGACGCGTTCCGCCGGGACGCGGCCCGCCTCGCCCGCGCGGCGCAGCGCTACGGCAGCGAGGATCCGGCCGCGCACGCGGCCCTCCTGGTCGGCTGGCACGGGTTCAGCCACGAACTGCAACACCACCACACCGTCGAGGACACCTACGTCTGGCCGCTCATGCGCAGCAAGCTCGCCGGTCACCCGGACGCGGTCGCAGTGCTCGACGCGATGGAGGCGGAACACGCGCTGATCGACCCGGCGCTGGCGGAGGTCGAATCGGCGTTCGACGACCCGGACCACGGGCACGAGCGGCTGGCCGACCGCGTCGACGACCTGGTCGGGATCCTGCACGCACATCTGGCGCACGAGGAACGCGAGGCCGTGCCGATGATCCGGGCCACGATCACGGCACGGGAATGGCGCGGGGTGTCGAAGAATGCGCTGCATGACATGACGTACCGGGAGAAGGCCGACGGGGTGCCCTACCTGCTCGAGGAGGCGCCGGAGGCGCGGGTTCGCATCATGCTCGACGTGCTGCCCCCGCCGCTGCGGTTCATGTACCGGCACCGCTGGAACCCCCGGTACCGCCGGGTGCGGCGCTGGGAGTGACTACAGCTTGACCATCGGGACGCCACCGATGAGCATCAGCCGCACCTTGCCCGCGGACCCGAAGTCCACGGTCACCGTCGCGGTCGGCCCGGCGCCCTTGACCTCGAGCACCGTGCCCAGGCCGTACTTGTCGTGGCTGACCCGGTCCCCGACCGCCAGCACCAGGTGGTTGTTGCGCCCGCGGGGGGCACCGAAGCTGGGGGTGGCGTTCTCCGAGCGGCTGCCGCCGTACCCGGACCCGGACCCGTACCCGCCGCTTCCGTAGCTGCCGCCGTAGCCCTGGCCGCCACGCGGACGTCCGCCGCCGATGGCCCCGCCCCCGGGTCCCGGATCCTCGCGACGCCAGTGCAGCAGGTCCGTCGGGATCTCCTGCAGGAACCGTGACTCCGGGTTGGTGATCGGCTGGCCCCACGCCGACCGCATCACCGCGCGGGTCAGGTACAGCCGCTGGCGCGCCCGGGTGATGCCGACGTACGCCAGTCGGCGCTCCTCCGACAGCTCGGCGGGGTCGCCGAGGGCCCGCATGTGCGGGAACTGGCCGTCCTCCCAGCCGGTCACGAACACCACCGGGAACTCGAGGCCCTTGGCGGTGTGCAGGGTCATCAGGGTGACCACGCCGTCGCCGTTGTCCGGCAACTGGTCCGAGTCCGCGACCAGCGACACCCGCTCGAGGAACGCGGCCAGCGACCCCGGATCGGGTTCGCCCTCGCCGGGGTTGAGGTCGTCGACCTCGGCGGCCGCCGCGGCGCCCTCGAGCGACTCGTCGACCTCCGGCTCCGGCTCCAGCCCGGCAGCGTTGCGCGCGTCGGAACTGAATTCCCTTGCCACGCTGACCAGTTCGTTGAGGTTGTCTAGACGGGCACCGTCCTGAGGGTCGCTGCTGGCCTCGAGTTCGGCGCGGTAGCCGGTGCGGTCGAGCACCGCCTCGACCACCTCGCCGATGTCGATCAGGCCGTTCTCGTCCAGCGTCATGGACTCGCGGATGCCGTCCATCATCTCGGCGAACGCGGCAATGGCCTTCTGCGATCGGGTGTTCAGCAGCGGGACGGTGCCGTCGACCGCGTCCTGCAGGGCCCGGGCGAAACCGATGCCGCGCTGCTCCGAGTGCACCGCGACACAGGCCTCGGCGCGGTCGCCGATCCCGCGGCGCGGGGTGTTGAGGATGCGGCGCAGGCTGACGGTGTCGTCCGGGTTCGCCAGCACCCGCAGGTACGCGACGATGTCGCGGACCTCCTTGCGCTCGTAGAAGCGCACGCCGCCGACCACCTTGTACGGCAGCCCGAGCCGGATGAAGATCTCCTCCAAAGCCCGGGACGAGTTGTTGGTGCGGTAGAATACCGCGACGTCGCCGAACTTCGCCTCGCCGGCGTCGACCAGCCTGTCGATCTCCGACGCCACGAACGACGCCTCGTCGTGCTCGTTGTCGGCGACGTACCCGGTGATCAGCTCGCCCTCGCCGGAGTCGGTCCACAGCCGCTTGTCCCGGCGGCCGGTGTTGCGCGAGATCACCGCGTTGGCCGCGGACAGGATGTTCTGCGTCGACCGGTAGTTCTGCTCGAGCAGGATGGTCCGGGCGTCGGGGTAGTCCCGCTCGAACTCCTCGATGTTGCGGATGGTGGCGCCCCGGAAGGCGTAGATCGACTGGTCCGCGTCGCCCACCACGCACAGCTCGGCCGGCTCCACCGTCGGGTCCGCCGACTCCCCGGCCGCCCCGACCAGTTCGCGCACCAGCACGTACTGGGCGTGGTTGGTGTCCTGGTACTCGTCCACCAGCACGTGCCGGAACCGGCGCCGGTAGTACTCGGCGACCTGCGGGTAGTTCTGCAGCAGCGCGACCGCCTCGCCGATCAGGTCGTCGAAGTCCATGGCGTTGGCCGAGCGCAGCCGGGCCTGGTAGTGGCCGTACACCGTGGCGACCAGACGGACCAGCTCGTTGGGGTCCTTGTCCGCGTCGGCGGCCGCACGCTCCGGGCCGATCAGCTCGTTCTTGAGGTTCGAGATGTGGGTGGCCAGCAGCCGCGCCGAGTACCGCTTGGTGTCGATCTCCAGGTCCTTGGAGATCATCGTCAGCAGCCGGCGCGAGTCGTCCGCGTCGTAGATGGTGAAGTTCGAGTTGAGCCCGGGCAGCAACGCCGCCTGCATCCGCAGGATCCGCACGCAGCTGGAGTGGAAGGTGGAGACCCACATGTTCCGGGCCCGCGGCCCGACCAGCTGCGCCACCCGCTCACGCATCTCCGCGGCCGCCTTGTTGGTGAACGTGATCGCCAGCACCTGCCCGGGCGAGACGTCCCGTTCGGCCAGCAGGTAGGCGATCCGCCTGGTCAGCACCGCGGTCTTCCCCGAGCCGGCGCCGGCCACGATGAGCAGCGGGGAACCCGCGTGCACCACGGCCTCACGCTGCTGCGCGTTGAGCCCCTCGAGGAGCGCCGTCGTGGAGGTGCGGGTGTCCGCCTGACCTGCTGCAGAGAAAGTGTTCATCGCCTCTCAACGCTACCGGCGTGGACCGACAAGGAGGTGCCCGGATGGGGGCCGGTCGTGGCCACCGGCATCTCCGCGTGAGAAAATGTGGCCGACACGAGGAGAACATCACATGGGCACCCCAGTTTCCGCCGACGCGTCCGACGCCGACCTGCCCACCAGCGAGGCGGAGATCGACGAACTGCGCAAGGAGATCGACCGGCTCGACGCCGAGATCCTCGCGGCCATCAAGCGGCGCAGCGAGGTCTCCCAGATCATCGGTCGCACCCGGATGGCGTCCGGCGGCCCGCGGCTGGTGCACAGCCGCGAGATGAAGGTGCTCGAGCGGTTCAACGAACTCGGTCAGGAGGGTCACACCCTCGCGATGCTGCTGCTGCGCCTCGGTCGCGGGCGCCTCGGCCACTAGCCACAACGCCGCCGCGGGCCGTCCGGGCCCGCGGCGCGCTACTGCAGCGCGATGTACTTGGTCTCCAGGTACTCGTCGATCCCCTCGATGCCGCCCTCCCGGCCGAAGCCGGAGGACTTGACCCCGCCGAACGGCGCGGCGGCGTCGGAGATCACGCCCCGGTTCACCCCGACCATCCCGGCCTCGAGCGCCGACGCCACCCGCAGGGCCCGGTCCAGGTCCCGGGTGTAGATGTACGCGGCCAGGCCGTACTCGGTGTCGTTGGCAGCGGCGATGCCGTCGGCCTCGGTCTCGAAGCCGTGGATCGCGGCGACCGGGCCGAACACCTCCTCGCGCAGGATCCGGGCGTCGGCCGGCACCTCGGTGAGCACCGTCGCCGGGTAGAAGTAGCCGGGACCGGCGGGTTCGACCCCGCCGAGGCGCAGCACCGCGCCCCGGTCGACGGCGTCGCCGACCAGCTCGCGCACCGTCGCCACCTGGTCGGGGTTGATCAGCGGGCCGAGCTTGGCGTCCGGGTCGGTGCCCGGCCCGAGCGTCATCGCCCGCATCCGCTCGGTGAGCCGGGCACCGAACTCCTCACGCACCGAGTTCTGCACGTGGAAGCGGTTGGCCGCGGTGCAGGCCTCGCCCCCGTTGCGCAGCTTCGCGAGCATGGCGCCGTCCACCGCCGCGTCCAGGTCGGCGTCGTCGAACACCACGAACGGGGCGTTGCCGCCGAGTTCCATCGAGGTCCGCAGAAGCCCGGTCGCGGACTGCCCGAGCAGCGCCTTTCCGACGCCGGTCGACCCGGTGAAGGTGAGCTTGCGCAGCCTCGGGTCCGCGAGCAGCGGCGCGGTCAGCGCGCCCGCCCGGGAGGTCGGCAGCACCGCGAGCACGCCGTCGGGAACGCCGGCGTCGGCGCACAGCTGACCGAGCAGCAGCATCGTCAGCGGGGTCTCGGCGGCGGGCTTGACGATCATCGTGCAGCCGGCGGCCAGCGCCGGACCGATCTTGCGGGTGCCCATGGCCAGCGGGAAGTTCCACGGGGTGATCGCCAGGCACGGCCCGACCGGCATCTTGTCGACCAGGATCCGGCCGGTGCCGGCGGGTGCGGGCGTGTACCGGCCGCCGATGCGCACCGCCTCCTCGCTGAACCACCGGAAGAACTCGGCGCCGTACGCCACCTCGCCGCGGCTCTCGGCGAGCACCTTGCCCATCTCCAGGGTCATCAGGAGGGCGAGGTCGTCGGCGCGGGAGGTGACGGCCTCGAACAGCGCGCGCAGCACCTCGGCCCGCTGCCGCGCGGGGGTGGCGGCCCACGCCGCCTGGGCCTCGACCGCGGCGTCGAGCGCCCGCATCCCGTCGGCCGGGGAGGCGTCCGCGACGGTGGCCAGCGGCTCGCCGGTCGCGGGGTTGCGCACGGTGAACGTGGCACCGTCCTCCGCGTCGACCTGCTTGCCGCCGATCCAGAGCTTGGTGGGGACCGAATCGATCAGTGCTCGCTCGTCCATGGCCTCCATACTGCCCGCCCCGGGGCCGCCGCGTCAGGCCGTACGGCCCGCCGAGTGTGCACCTCCCGTCGCGGCTCCCGGACCGACGCCTCGGCAACTGCACACTCGGCGAAACCGAAGCGGCACTACGTCACACGATCGATCAAGGGGTCTCGACAGTCGGAAGTAGGTCGGCGTACCCTGCCCCGCCCCACTAGGCTCGCTGCATGAGCCTCGACATCACCGGTACGGCCGCCTGGCAGGAGTTGCGCGCGCACCACGACCTGGTCGCGTCCACCCACCTGCGCGAGTTCTTCGCCGAGGACCCGGTGCGCGGTCGCGAGCTCACCCTGACCGCGGGAGACCTCTACATCGACTACAGCAAGCACCGGGTCAACCGGGAGACGCTGCGGCTGTTGGTCGAACTGGCCCGCGCGGCCGGGGTCGAGGAACGCCGGGACGCGATGCTGCGCGGCGACCACGTCAACTCCTCCGAGGACCGGGCGGTGCTGCACACCGCCCTGCGACTGCCCGCGGACGCGACGCTGACGGTCGACGGCCAGGACGTGGTCGCCGACGTGCACGCGGTGCTCGTCCGGATGGGCGAGTTCACCGACCGGCTCCGGTCCGGCGAGTGGCGCGGCGCCACCGGCGAGCGGATCACCACCGTGGTCAACATCGGCATCGGCGGCTCCGACCTCGGCCCGGTGATGGCGTACCGCGCGCTGCGCCACTACGCGAACGCCGGCATCGCCGCCCGCTTCGTCTCCAACATCGACCCCGCCGACCTGGTCAGCAAGCTGGCCGGCCTCGACCCGGCGACGACGCTGTTCATCGTCGCCTCGAAGACCTTCTCCACCCTCGAGACGCTCACCAACGCGACCGCGGCCCGCCGCTGGCTGACCGCCGCCCTCGGCGACGACGCCGTCGCCAAGCACTTCGTCGCGGTGTCCACCCACGAGCAGCGGGTGGCCGACTTCGGCATCGACACCGCCAACATGTTCGGCTTCTGGGACTGGGTCGGCGGGCGGTACTCGGTGGACTCGGCGATCGGGCTCTCGCTGATGGCCGTCGTCGGCAAGGAGGCGTTCGGCGAGTTCCTCTCCGGCTTCCACACCATCGACCGGCACTTCGCCGAGACGCCGCTGGAGCGGAACGCACCGGCCCTGCTCGGCCTGATCGGCGTCTGGTACTCGAGCTTCTTCGACGCGGATTCCCGTGCGGTGCTGCCCTATTCGAACGACCTCGGCCGGTTCGCGGCGTACCTGCAGCAGCTCACCATGGAGTCGAACGGCAAGTCGGTCCGCTGCGACGGGTCCCCGGTGAGCACCCCGACGGGCGAGATCTTCTGGGGCGAGCCGGGCACCAACGGCCAGCACGCCTTCTACCAACTGCTGCACCAGGGCACCCGGCTCTCGCCCGCGGACTTCATCGGGTTCGCCGAGCCCACCGACGACCTGCCGACGCTCGACGGCACCGGCAGCATGCACGACATCCTGATGAGCAACCTCTTCGCGCAGACCAAGGTGCTGGCGTTCGGCAAGACCGCCGAGGAGATCGCGGCCGAGGGCACCGCACCGGAACTGGTGCCGCACAAGGTGATGCCCGGAAACCGGCCGTCGACCACCATTCTCGCGCCGAAGGTGACGCCGTCGGTGCTCGGTCAGCTGATCGCCCTCTACGAGCACCAGGTGTTCGTAGAGGGCGTCGTGTTCGGCATCGACTCCTTCGACCAGTGGGGCGTCGAGCTCGGCAAGACCCAGGCGCTCGAACTCGAGCCACTGCTCACCGACGCCGAAGCGCCTACCTCACAGGGCGATTCGTCGACCGACACGTTGATCAGCTGGTACCGGGGCCGGCGCGGCCGACTCGTCTGACGCCGCTCGGTCAGGCGACGTGGCCGTGCGGGGACAGGTGCGTCCAGGCCTCGGTGGTGCGCACGCTCCCCCGCCGGTACGCCACCCGGCCCGCGAGGTCGTTCTCGGCCAGCCACCTCAGTGCCGCCACGCCCCGGCCCAGCGCGGCCGCCGCGGCGGCGTAGGCCCACAGCCCGTCCTCCGCGATCACCGTGACCGTCTCGAGGCCGGCGTCCGCGACGTCCGGCCCCGGCACCGCCGCACGGGCGCGGGCCAGCGCGGTTCCGGTGAGTACCTCGACGCAGGTTCCGGCGGTGGTGAAATTCCCCGGCGCTGTGCTCGCCCCGATATCGACCTGCCAGCCCCCGATCGGACAGTGCCCGGCCGTGGCGACGACGTCGCCGACCCGGACCAGCACCCCGCACTCGAGCGAGGCGGCCGCCACCCGGGCGGCCTCGTGTGCCGTCCCGGCCTTGGCGGTGCCGGTGATGTCCAGGCAGACCCCGAACGGGGCGAAGACGGTGTCCCCGGTGACCCGGACGTCGGCGAAGGTCGGCTCCAGGTGAATGGACGGCACCCGAGCCGGGTCCACCGGCTCGCGCGAGAGTGGCGAGACCGCGCCGCCGGTCATCCTCGCAGCCCACAGCGCCGAGCGAATCAGTGCGAGCAGGCGCCTGCTGGCCTGGACCGGCACGCCCTGCGCCATGTTGACCGCGTGGATCTCGGCGTCGCCTCGCGTGAGGTCACAGGCCGCACGGACGTCCGCCAAGGCGGCGGACACGATGTCCGCGGCGCATCCGAGGGCCGCCCCCTCGGTGACGCGCACCTCGATCTCACTTCCCCAGGTACTCCACTGCGTGCTCGGAACCATGGCGTGCTCCACACGGAAAATTGGCGCTGCCCCGCGAGACAGCGGTACTGAACTTCCAGTATGCGCCAGTATCCTGAGATTCGACTGTGCAACTCCACGAGCGGGCGTAACGTCGGGACATGAGTGCGCTCAGTGAGCCTGCCGGAGTGCGCGTCGAGCGCCGCGGCGCCGTCACCACCGTCGTCCTGAACCGTCCCGCGGCCCGCAACGCAGTCGACGGCCCCACCGCCGCCGCACTGGTGGACGCCTTCACCGCCTTCGACACCGACACCGACACGTCGGTGGGGGTGCTGCACGGCGACGGCGGAACCTTCTGTGCCGGAGCCGACCTCAAGGCCCTCGGCACGCCGGACTCCAACCGGCTGGACCGGGAGGGCGACGGCCCGATGGGTCCGACCCGGATGCGACTGGGCAAGCCGGTGATCGCGGCGATCGCCGGGCACGCGGTGGCCGGCGGGCTCGAACTGGCGCTGTGGTGCGACCTGCGCATCGCCGAGGAGGACGCGGTCCTCGGGGTGTTCTGCCGGCGATGGGGCATCCCGTTGATCGACGGCGGCACCGTGCGCCTGCCGCGGTTGATCGGCGCCGGCCGGGCCATGGACCTGGTACTCACCGGCCGTCCGGTCGACGCGCAGGAGGCCCTGTCGATGGGCCTGGTGAACCGGGTGGTCCCGGTCGGCCAGGCCCGGGCCGAGGCGGAGAAACTGGCCGCCGAACTGGCCGCGTTCCCGCAGACCTGCCTGCGCCAGGACCGGTTGTCGCTGCTCGAGCAGGAGGGACTCGACGAGGACGCGGCCCTGCGCTCTGAGTTCGAGCGGGGGCTGGTCTCGCTGCAGGCCGACGCGCTCTCCGGCGCGGCCCGCTTCGCCTCCGGCGCGGGCCGGCACGGGAGCTTCGGCTGAGCCCACCCGCCGCTACATGAACCGCCCGGTCAGCCGGGCTGGCAGCACCCGCAGCAGTAGCTCGATCGGCCGCCACGGCCAACCGGGCACCACCGCGCGACGCGGTTCCCGCTCGATCGCGGCCACCATCGACCGCACCCCCGCGACGGTGTCCGCCATCAGCGGCGTCTTGGCGACCTTCTCGTTGATCGGCGTGCGGATGTAACCGGGCAGGATCGTGGTGACCACGATGTCGCTGCCCGCCAGTTCGGTCGCCAGGCCCTCGCCCATCGCGGCGACCGCCGCCTTGCTCGCCGAGTACGCGGTCTGCGCCTTGGGCATCCCGCGCACCGCGCTCATCGACGACACCAGCACCAGGTGCCCGGCGCCGCGGGCCCGCAGCAGTTCCATCGCCGACTCCGTCTGCGCCAGCGCGCCGAGGAAATTGGTCTGCGCGGTCTCGAGATTCGCCTCCGGCCGGCCCGAGCCGATCACCGCGCCCTTGCCGAGACCCGCGTTGACCACGAACCTGTCGATCCCGCCGAGCTCGTCGTCCAGTTCGCCGAAGACCCGGCGGACCGCGGCGTGGTCGTTGACGTCCAGGGCGCGGACCGCGACGGTGACCGACGGGTGCGCGGCCAGCAACTGCGCCCGCAGCGCCTCGAGCGCGTCCACCCGCCGGGCACAAAGCGCCAGGTCGCGGCCCTGCGCGGCGAACTGCCGGGCCATCTCGGCGCCGAGCCCCGAGCTCGCGCCACTGATCAGGATGCGGGTGCGGGTCTGCCGCGTTGCGCTCACGGGTGCCCACCCTGCCATTACGGTGGAACCCATGACCACCACGACAGACGAATACGACGTCATCGTGATCGGCGGGGGGCCCGCCGGGGAGAACGCGGCCGCCTACGCCATCGCCGGATCATCTCGCACCGCGGCAATCGTCGAGCACGAACTGGTCGGCGGCGAGTGCTCGTACTGGGCGTGCATGCCCAGCAAGGCACTGCTCCGGCCCGCGGAGGTGCTCGGCTCCGCCCGCGCCATGCCGGGGGTCCGCGGCCTGGTCGGCATCGGCCGGCTCGACGTGCCCGCGGTGCTGCGCAGGCGCGACGCCGTCACCAACAATCACGACGACTCCGGCCAGGTGTCCTGGGCTGAGTCCGCGGGAATCGACGTGATCCGCGGGGCGGGCTCGCTCACCGGCGAGCGGACCGTGCTCGTCTCGCGGCCGGACCGGCCTACCCGCACGTTGCGGGCCCGCTCCGCGGTGGTGCTGGCCACCGGGACCACGGCCGCGGTGCCGCCGGTCCCCGGCCTCGCGGAGGCGCTACCGTGGACCTCCCGCGACGCCACCAACCTGCGGGAGGTGCCCGCCCGGGTCGCGATCATCGGCGGCGGCGTGGTGGCCACCGAGTGCGCGAACTGGATGCTCGCCCTCGGGGTGCGCGAACTGACGCTCCTCGTCCGCGGCGACACGCTGCTCGCATCCGCGGAACCCTTTGCCGGCGAACTGGTCACGCGGTCGTTGCGAGAGGCCGGGGCCAGCGTGCGGTTCGGGGCACGGCTGCAGTCAGTCGAGCGCGAGGACCCGGAGGACACCGGCATCGGACGCATCCATGGCGGCCCGGTCACCCTGGTCGCCAACGGCGAGCCGCTGGTCGTGGACGAGGTGATCGTCGCGGCCGGCCGTGTTCCCGCGACCGCGTCGTTGGGGCTCTCCGAGGCGGGTGTGGTGGCCACCGGCGCCGGACATGTCACCACCGACGAGCATCTGACCGTGGAAGGCGCTGCGGGAGCGTGGCTCTACGCGGTCGGCGACGTCAACGGCCGGGCGCCGCTCACCCACATGGGCAAGTATCAGGCCCGCGTGTGCGGGGACGTGATCGCGGCCCGCGCGGACGGCCGCAGCCTGGACGGCCCGCGCTTCACCGCGCACGCCGACCACGACCAGGTTCCGCAGGTGGTCTTCACCGACCCCGAGGTGGCCTCCGTCGGACGCACCGAACGCCGTGCCCGCGCCGACGGACTCGACGTGGAGACCGTCGAGGTGCCGATCGCGGTGGCCGGATCATCTTTGGCCCGAGACGATTTCACGGGTCGCGCCAAGTTGGTCATCGACCGGGCCACCGACACCCTGGTGGGCGCCACCTTCGCCGGCACCGAGGTCGCGGAGTTGGTGCACGCGGCGACCGTGGCCGTGGTGGGCGCCGTGCCGATGGACACGCTCTGGCATGCCGTCCCGTCCTACCCGACCGTCAGCGAGGTGTGGCTCCGGCTGCTCGAGGCCAGGCGTGACTGACCCGCTGCTGGTCCGGACGGACGCCGGCGACGTCCTCGGACGCGAGCAGGGCGGGCTCCGCTCCTGGCGCGCGATCCCCTACGCCGCGCCGCCGGTCGGCGCGCTGCGACTGCGGGCACCGCAACCGGTGACACCCTGGCCGGAGGCACTGGAGGCGTTCGAGTTCGGTTCCGCCGCACCGCAGTCGGGTCGGTTCGGCCGTCACGACGGTGGCACCGACGAGGACTGCCTGACCCTGAACGTGCTGGCGCCGTCCGCCCGCAGCATCAACCCCAGGCCGGTGATGGTGTTCATCCACGGCGGCGCGTACAGCGGCGGGTCGGCCTCCTCCCGGCTGTACCGCGGCGAGCGCCTGGTCCGCAACGGGCACGTCGTGTACGTGTCCCTGAACTACCGGCTCGGCGCGCTGGGCTACCTCGACTTCGGCGAGTACTCCACGCCGGAGCGCACTTTCGACTCGAACCTGGGCCTGCGCGACCAGGTGGCCGCGCTGGAGTGGGTGCAGCGCAACATCGCCGCGTTCGGCGGCGACCCCGACGCCGTCACCGTGTTCGGGGAGTCGTCCGGCGCCAACGCCGTCACCACCCTGATGTGCACGCCCGCCGCCCGCGGACTGTTCGCCCGGGCGATCGCGCAGAGCCCGCCCGCCGCGTCCGCGTACGGCCCCGACCGATCGAGACTCTGGGCGGCGGAGTTCCTGGAGCTGCTCGGCGGTTCCGACGACCCGGTCACCGCGCTGACCACCGCGAGCGCCGAGACCCTGACCCGGGCGGGCGACGCCCTGGCCGCCCGCGGTGCGGACGAGGCGCCCGGCACCCGCGCGTTCGCCCCGCTGGTCGACGGCGAGTTCCTGCCGCGGCACCCGCTCGACGCCTTCGCCGACGGACACCAGCATCGGGTGCCGCTGATCATCGGCACCAATGCCCGTGAGGGCACGATGTTTCCGCGGTTCCTCGACATCATCCCGACCGACCCGGTTCGGATCGAGAAGATGTTCGCCGAGACCGACCCGGTGCTGAAGGCCCGGATCCTGGCCGCCTATCCCGGCTACCCGGACCGCGCGGCCGCCGTGCAGCTCGGCGGCGACGTCACCTTCTGGGAGCCGTCCGTGCTGGTGGCCCAGGCCCACGCAGAGGTGGCGCCCACCTACGACTACCGCTACGACTTCGCGCCACGCCTGCTGCGGGCCACCGGGTTCGGCGCCACCCACGGCACCGAACTGCTCGCGGTGTTCGACGCCGCCGACCTGCCGCTCGGACGCGGGGCGACCGTCCTCGGCGGCCGGAAGGGGTTGCGCGCGGTCGCCTCGATCATGCAGTCGCACTGGCTGAACTTCGCCCGGCACGGCGAGCCCCGGCCGACGTGGCCGCGCTACACCGCCGAGCGACGCGAAACGCTGGTCGTCGACACCGTCGCCCGCGTGGAGTACGACCCGGACGCGGAGCGGCGTCGGGCCTGGATCGGCTACCGGCACCGGCGTTGAGCGGTCAGCGGCGCGCAATCACTTGAGCAGTCTGGACATCCGCCGGTCCGCCAGCACCTTGCCGCCGGTCTGACAGGTCGGGCAGTACTGGAACGAACGCTCCGCGTACGACACCTCGCGCACCGTGTCCCCGCACACCGGGCAGGGCAGGCCGGTCCGGGCGTGCACCCGCATGCCGGAGCGTTTCTCCCCCTTGAGCCGCGCCGCGTCCTGGCCCACCGAGCGCGTGACCGCGTCGGTCAGCACCGACCGCATCGCGGTGTGCAGCGCGGCGACCTGCTCGTCGGTGAGCTTGCTGGCCGTGGCGAACGGCGACAGCTGCGCCACGTGCAGGATCTCGTCGGAGTAGGCGTTGCCGATCCCGGCGAGCACGCTCTGGTCGGTGAGCGCGGACTTGATCCGCTGGCCGGTCTTCGACAGCAGCTGCGCGAACGCCGGTTCGGTGACGTCGAGGGCGTCGGGTCCCAGCTTGGCGATGGTCGGCACCTCGGCCGGCGTCCGGACCAGCCACACCGCGAGCCGCTTCTTGGTGCCCGCCTCGGTGAGGTCGAACGCCGGGGTCCCGCCGTCGGGGGCGAAGAAGTGCATCCGCAGTGCCAGCGGCCCCTTGCCGGGCTTCGGCGGCGTCTCGCTGGGGTGATCGGTCCAGCGCAGCCAGCCGGCGCGGGACAGGTGCGTGATCAGCCACAGCCCGTCCTCCTCGCCACACCGGATGCCGAGGTGCTTGCCGAACCGGGCGGCGCCGCTCACGTCGCGGCCCGGCAGCGTGGAGATCGGCGGGTCGAAGGTCTTGAGCACGCTCAGGGCCGCGACGTCCACCCTCCCGATCACCGCACCCACCGCATGGGTGCGGAGGAACTGTGCCAGGGCCTCTACCTCGGGCAGTTCGGGCATGCGATCAAGCGTAAGGCGTCAGCGCCGGATCAGATAGGTGTCCATGATCCAGCCCTTGCGCTCCCGCAGCTCCGCGCGCACGCGGACGATCTCGTCCTCCACCTGCCGCAGGTTCCCGGAGATCAGCACCTCGTCCTCGGTCCCGAGGTAGGCCCCCCACCAGATCTCGGCGTCCTCGCCCGGGACCTGGGTGAAGGTGCAGTCGGCGTCGAGCATCACCACGGCGTCGTCCACGCCGTCGGGCAGGCCCTCGCGCAGCCGGCGCCCGGTGGTGATGTGGACGGGACGGCCGATCCGGTTGAGCACGATCCGGTGCTGCGCGGCCAGCGACTGCACGCTGGTGACGCCGGGGATCACCGAGTAGTCGAAGTCGACCACACCGCGCGCGAGCACCCGCTCGACGATCCGCAGGGTGCTGTCGTAGAGCGAGGGGTCGCCCCAGACCAGGATCGCGCCGACCCCGTCGACGGCGGCGAACTCGGCCTCGAACACCGCGGCCCGGCGGTCGTGCCAGTCGTCGACGACGCCCTGGTAGTCCGACGGCGTGCGGTCCCGCGGCGGGTCGGTGATGTCCACCACCCGGTAGGTCCCGCGCATGTGCTCGTCGAGGATGCCCATCCGCAGGTCCACCAGGTCCTGCTTCTCGTCACCCTTGCCGATGACAAAGAAGACGTCGGCCCTGTTCATGGCCTTGACGGCCTGGATCGTCACCTGGTCGGGGTCGCCGGCGCCGATGCCGATCACGAGGAGCTCACGCATAGGGCGAGGCTATCGCCCGTGCGCCCTTCCGGTGGTACCAGCTACCGGAAGGGCGCACGGGCGGCGCAGCCGCCATGTGCGGCGATTAGGCTTGCGCGCGTGACTGCCCAGCCCGCCCCCGTTGCCACCCCGTACGAGGACCTGCTGCGGCTGGTCATGGAAACCGGCACGCCGAAAGCCGACCGCACCGGGACCGGCACCCGCAGCCTGTTCGGCCACCAGATGCGCTTCGACCTGCGCGACGGCTTCCCGCTGATCACCACCAAGAAGGTGCACCTCAAGTCCATCGTCTACGAGCTGCTGTGGTTCCTGCGCGGCGAGTCCAACGTCGAGTGGCTGCGCGAGCACGGCGTCACCATCTGGGACGAGTGGGCCTCTCCCGAGGGCGAGCTGGGTCCGGTCTACGGCGTGCAGTGGCGGTCCTGGCCGACGCCGGACGGCGAGCACATCGACCAGATCAGCAAGGTGCTCGAGACGCTGCGGACCAACCCGGACTCGAGGCGCATCATCGTCTCGGCCTGGAACGTCGCCGACCTCGATGCGATGGCTCTGCAGCCCTGCCACGCCTTCTTCCAGTTCTACGTCGCCGACGGCAAGCTCTCCTGCCAGCTCTACCAGCGCAGCGCCGACCTGTTCCTCGGGGTGCCGTTCAACATCGCCAGCTACGCGCTGCTCACCCACATGGTGGCCCAGCAGGCCGGGCTCGAGGTGGGCGAGTTCATCTGGACCGGCGGCGACTGCCACATCTACGACAACCACACCGAGCAGGTCGCCGAGCAGCTCAGCCGCGAGCCCTACGAGTACCCGACGCTGAAGCTGCGCAAGCGGGACTCGATCTTCGACTACGAGTTCGAGGACGTCGAGATCGTCGGCTACCGGCACCACCCGGCCATCAAGGCCCCGGTGGCCGTCTAGTGCTGGGTCTGATCTGGGCGCAGGACCGGGCCGGGGTGATCGGCCGCGACGGCGCGATCCCGTGGCGCATCCCCGAGGACATGGCCTACTTCAAGGACGTCACCACCGGCCACCCGGTGGTGATGGGCCGCAAGACCTGGGACTCGATCCCGCCCCGGTTCCGGCCGTTCAGCGACCGGCGCAACATCGTGGTCACCCGCGACCCGCGGTGGGCGGCCGACGGCGCCGAGGCCGCACACTCGGTGCCCGACGCGCTGGCCCTGGCCGGCAACGGCGAGACCTGGGTCATCGGCGGCGGCCAGATCTACTCCGCCGCACTGCCACTCGCCGACCGACTGGCGGTGACGGAGGTCGACCTGGACGTCGAGGGCGACGCCTACGCCCCGCCGATCGGCCCGGAGTGGGCGCCCGATCACACCGGGGACTGGCAGACCTCCAGCCGGGACGGCGTCCGCTTCCGGTTCCGCACGTACGTCCGACGCTGAGTCGTTACCCTCCTGTGGCCCCCTTTTGCGTGACGTGGGTCATACTGCTGGTGCAGGTGACAGACCCACCCTCGAGAGGCACGAGATGGACAAGAAGTCGCTGACCGCCGTTGCGCGGCAACAGCTCAAGCTCGCCGCCGCCGCCTCGAGCGGCCGCAGTTCGCAGACGCTCGTCGGGGGCCATTCACGCGCACTCCGGCAGACCGTGGTCGCGCTGCGCGCCGGCGAGGGCCTGGCCGAGCACGACAACGCCGGAGACGCCACACTGCTGGTCCTGAGCGGGACGCTGTCCCTCGTCGTCGGCGAGAACTCCTGGAAGGGTTCGGCGGGCGACCTCCTGGTCATCCCGCAGGCCCGGCACAGCGTCGAGGCGCTCGAGGACGTCGCGTTCCTGCTCACCGTCGCCAAGTAGCACGCAGCCGTCATCGCGGTGACGGCGTAGGTTTGGGCGCCATGAGCGAGTTGTTCGAGCGCGACGGCGTACACGGTCACCTGCACCGCCCGGACGGCGAGCCGGTGGCCGCGCTGCTGCTGGCGCACGGCGCCGGCGGCAACTGCGAGGCTCCCCTGCTCCGACGCGCAGGCGACGAGTTCGCGGCGCGGGGCCTGCTGGTGCTGCGGTACGACCTGCCGTTCCGGCAACGACGGCCGAAGGGTCCCCCGCACCCGTCCGGGGCCGAGGCGGACCGGGCCGGGATCGCGGCGGCCGCCGACGCGGTCTGCGAACTGGCGCCGGGACCTTTGCTGCTCGGCGGGCACTCCTACGGCGGCCGGCAGTCGTCGATGCTCGCGGCGGAACGCCCGCAGGCCTGCGACGGCCTGCTGCTGTTCTCCTACCCGCTGCACCCGCCTGGAAAGCCCGAGAAGGCAAGGACCGCACATCTTCCCGACCTGTGCTGCCCCTGCGTGTTCGTGCACGGCACCCGCGACTCCTTCGGCACGCCGGACGAGCTGCGCGCCGCCCTCGAACTGGTCACCGCACCGACGACGCTGGTCCTGGTCGACGGCAAGGGGCACGACCTGGCCCCGGATCGCAGCGACGCGGTCCCGCGCGCGGTGGCCGCCGCCGCGGAGGCCTTCGCCCTGCCCACGACAGACCCGGAGGACCCGCGATGACCACTGCCCCGCAGCCCGTGATCGAGGCCACCGTCGCCGCGGCGCCCGACCTCGTCTGGCAGGCCCTGCGCGACCCGGCCCTGATCAGGCGCTGGCACGGCTGGGAGTACGACGGCGAGGACGGCCTGGACGAGGAGATCACGCAGATCTACTTCGACGGCGTGAGCGAGGACGCGCCGGCGCGGACCCTGACCCTCCAGGGCGGTGACCGGTTCACCCTCTCCCCGTGCGACGGCACCACCACGGTGCGGATCACCCGGGCACCCAAGGGCGGAAACCCGGAGTGGGACGACTGGTACGAGGACATCACCGAGGGCTGGGCCACCTTCCTGCAACAGCTGCGCTTCGGCCTCGAGCGGCACGGCCTCGCCGAGCGCCGCACCCTGCACCTGGACGGGCCGACCGGCGGGGTCACCGCCGCGCACCTGCTCGGAGTGGACACCGTCGTGGGCGACCCCGGTTCCGGGTTCTCGGCGCCGGTCGCGACCGGCGACACCCTGAGCGGCACGGTGTGGTTCCGCTCCCCCACCCAACTCGGACTGACCGTGGACGCGTGGGGACCGGGACTGCTCATGCTCGGCGTCCTGCCCGGCAACCCACAGCGCCCCGGCGGAGGCGCTCAGGTCATCGTGAGCACCTACGGCCAGGGCGCCGAGGAGTTCGCGGCCCTCGCGGACCGCTGGGGCAGCTGGTGGGACACCCGCGAGAGCGCGGGCAGCTGCGACTGCGGCTAGCCGTGCCCGGTCAGGCCGTCACGATGCCCATGCTCGGCCACCAGATGGTGCTCGTGACGACGTCCTCGGCCTTCGGCCCCACCTTGTGCTTGAGGTTGCCGTAGACGGCGCCGACAACCATGCCGCTGCCCACGTTCAGCGGGGCGGAGGAGATGACGGTCGGGACCACCTTGTTGTTCTGGTCCAGCCTGGTGATGCCGCTGGTCCCGTTGGCCAGGCTGTACCAGACCACGTTCAGCTCGGCGCCGGTCTGGTCGTCGGCGATGGTGCCGGGCCCACCGAAGAACCCGAACCGGAACTCCTTGTTCATGTTGGTGGCTACCCCGGACCCGTACAGCTGGCCGAGGACCTCGCCGCCCTGCCCGGTGTCGGAGTAGGCGGGGACCGGGAAGATCTGGCCCGGCAGCGTGAAGACCGGCGTCACCGCGCCCTTCACGTCCTTGGGTGCGGCGACGAGCCGCTCGACGGCGGCCGCGGCCGCCGGGTCGCCTGCCGCCGCGGACCGCAGGCCCGCCTCGGCCGCCGCGAGGTCGGCGGTGGGCTGCGGGGTCGGCGCCGCGACCGCGGTGCCGGCGAGCAGGGCCGTCGCCGCTGCCGCGGTGGTCAGGACGGTGGCCAGTCGACGCCCGAACGTGAAACGCTGCTTCATGGAGCCTCCTTCGACGATGGGTCAGCTACTCAAAACATCGTTTCCGGTCTGGTTCCGTTACTGCGCAGCCCGATTCGGCCCGGCCCCTGCCGTCCGATCAGCCCTGCCCCGGCCGCCCGATCAGTCCCGTGCCGGCGGCCGCACGATCAGGACGGGGCAGTCGGCGGTGTTCATCAGCGCGTTGCTCGTCGAGCCGAGCACCATCCCCTTGAACCCGCCGCGGCCGTGGCTGCCGACCACCAGCAGCTGGGCCTGCTCGGAGTACTCGCTCAGCACCCGGACCGGGCGGTCGCGGCTCACCACACGCTGCACGTTCACGTCCGGGTACCGCTCGAGCCAGCCGGCCAGCCGCTCCGAGAGCACCGCCTCCTCCGCGGCCTGGATCCCGCTCCAGTGCGGGTCCGAGGCGGTGGCCCCGAGCGAGGGCTGGACGGACACGTCGCTCCAGACGTTCACCGCCACCAGCGAGGCGCCCCGGGCGGACGCCTCCGCGAACGCCACGGCCACCGCGGCCTCGCTCACCTCGGACCCGTCGACACCGACCACGACCGGGCCCTGGGCGGGCGGGCGGCCGTCGAGGGTGCGGCCGCGCACCACCGCGACCGGGGCGGTCGAGTGCGAGGCCACCGCGCGGGTCACCGAGCCGAGCAGCGCCCCGGTGAACTCGCCGAGCCCCCGGCTGCCGAGCACGATCATGGTGGCGTCGGCCGAGTACTGCAGCAGGATGTCTGCGATCCGGCCCTCGTGCAGCTTGGTCTCCACCTCGAGCGGGCCGAGGTCCTCGGCGACCGAGCGGGCCAGCACCTCGGCGCTGTCGAGGTGCGCGCGGCCCTCGTTCTTCAGGTCGTCGCTGTAGCCGCGGGCCAGGTAGGGCTCGGAGTAGTAGTACGGGGGCACGTGGACCACCGAGACGAGCACCAGCGGAACCTTGCGGCCGGCCGCCGTCCGCGCGGCCCACACCACCGCGGTCGACGCCGATTCAGATCCGTCCACTCCGACTACGACGGGCTTGCCTGCGCTCATGCCTTGTCCTCCAGCTGTCCGGTTTTCACCGATTGTGCCCTCCAGACCCGTCGCGCGGGGCGCACCCCGCCGCCCGGGCACCCGAAGTCCGAGGCGGGCCGAGACGCGGTGTGAGAAACGGCACCACAACCGATCCCGGTCCCGGTCTCCGACTGCGCCGCGCGGCGGACTCCGCGTTACGCCTTCAGACCGATGCCGCGGCCGCCGTCCGGCGCTAGGTTGAAGCCATGCATGCCCGGGTGCCGAGGCCCTTCGACGTCGCACTCGCGACGGCGGTCGGCGTCGTCTCCTGCGTCGGTTCGGTGGCCGCGGCCCGGCACCAACCGGGCACGCAACCGCTCGACGCGGCGGCCTTCGTCCTGCTCGTGGTGGGTCCGGTCGCACTGCTGTGGCGGCGGACCGCGCCCGTCGCGGTGCTCGCGGTGACCGTGGCGGCGGCACTGGCCTACCTGCTGCTCGGGTACGGGGAGGGTCCCGTCTTCCTGTCCATGGTCGTCGCGTTCCTCACCGCCGCCCCGACGACCCGGCGCTGGCCGATGTACGCGGTACCCGCGGTCGGCTACGTGGTGTTCGTGTGGGGCGTCCCGTGGGTCACCGGCCGCGCCATCCCGCCGGCCGCCGCAATGGTGGGGCTGGCCGCCTGGCTGCTCACCCTGCTGGCGGTGGCCGAGCTGATCCGGCAGCGACGCGACGCGGCCCGGGCACGCCGCCAACGGGCCCGGGCGGCCGCCCGCAGCGCCGAGGAGGAGCGCCTGCGTCGCGCCACCGAGGAGCGGCTCGACATCGCGCGCGAGCTGCACGACGTACTGGCGCACAGCCTTTCGATGATCAACGTCCAGTCCGGCGTGGCCCTCGAGCTGCTCGAGAGCCGGCCCGAACAGGCGGGCATCGCACTGGCCTCCATCAAGACCGCCAGCCGCGACGCCCTGCTCGAGGTGCACTCCATGCTGCGGACGCTGCGCCGCGGCGGCGCCGAACTGGCACCGCTCGCGCCGGCCCCCACGGTCGCGGACCTCGACGCCCTGGTGGAACGGGCCCGCGCCGCCGGGATCCGGGTGCAGACCACCACAACCGGTGCGGCGCAGCCCCTTCCGGCGGCGGTGGACCTGGCGGCGGCCCGGATCGTGCAGGAGGCGCTGACCAACGTCGCGCGGCACTCCGGCCAGACCGCGGCGCGGGTGTCGGTGCGTTACCTGCCCGGCCTGCTGGAACTGGAGGTGGACGACGACGGCGTGGGCGACGGCCGTCGTGCGGCCCCGCACGGCGCCGGCATCGCGGGGATGACCGAACGCGCCCACGCCCTCGGCGGCACCCTCAGCGCCGGTCCCCGGTCCCCGCACGGCTTCCGGGTACACGCGCGACTGCCCCTGCCCGGCAACGACATCGGCGGCGGTGAGCCAACGTGACGCCGCCCGCGATCCGGGTCCTGGTCGCCGATGACCAGGCGCTGGTGCGGGCCGGGTTCGCCGCCCTGCTCGACGCCCAGGACGACATCGAGGTGGTCGGCCAGGCCCAGGACGGCGCGGAGGCACTGCGGCTGGCTACGGAGCTGGTGCCCGACGTCGTGTTGATGGACATCCGGATGCCGGTGCTCGACGGGCTCGAGGCCACCCGCCGGATCGCGGCCAGGCCGGCACTGTCCGGGGTCCGGGTGGTGGTGCTGACCACCTTCGAGCTGGACGAGTACGTCTTCGAGGCGATCCGCGCCGGTGCCGCCGGGTTCCTGGTCAAGCACACCGAACCGGCCGACCTGGTGCGCGCGGTGCGGGTGGTCGCGGACGGCGAGGCGCTGCTCTCCCCCGGCGTCACCCGGCGGCTGCTCGCCGAGTTCGCGGCCCGCGCCAAGCCCGCCCCCGACGCCGCCCAGCTGACCGAGCTCACCGACCGCGAACGCGAGGTGATGACCCTGGTGGCGGAGGGCCTGACCAACGCCGAGATCGGGGAACGGCTGTTCCTCAGCCCCGCCACCGCGCGCACCCACGTCAGCCGGATCCTGTTCAAGCTGGGTGCGCGGGACCGCACCCAACTGGTGGTGCTCGCCTACGAGTCCGGCCTGGTCCGGCCCGGCTGGCGGGACTGAGGTACGTCCCGACGCGTACCCGAGATGCCGCGCGGCGGCCGATGCGCCGGAGCACCGCGAGCGGCCAGGCTCGGGACATGAACACTCTCAGCGCACAGACGTCCCTGATCCTGGCCGACCACTTCGACGGCCGCTACGGACCCGGCTGGGGGCCGGGCCCGTGGTTCGTCCTCGTCCCCATCGCCTTCTGGGTGACCGTGATCGTGCTGGTCGTCCTCGCCCGTCGCCGCTGGCGCGGGCACCACGGCGAGTCCACGCTGCGCGACGTCTTCGCCCGCGGCGAGATCACCGAGGCCGAGTACCGCGCCCGGTTGGCGGTGCTGCGGGAGACCCGGCGATGAGGGTCGCGGTGGTGGAGGCCCCCGCCCGGTCCGGCGCCGACTGGATCCGGCGGGTCCGGCATCTCGAGGAGCAGGGGTTCGACTCACTGCTGGTGCCGGACACCCTGTGGACCACCTCGCCCTTCCCCGCGTTGGCGGCCGCGGCGGCGGTGACGACCACGCTCAGGCTGCGGACCTGGGTGACCGCGGCGCCGCTGCGCACCCCGGCCGCGCTGACGCGGGAATGCGCCGCCCTGCAAGAACTCTCGGACGGACGGTTCGATCTGGGCATCGGGCCGGGACGCCCGGATGCAGAGGAGGAGGCACGCCGGCTCGGGGCGTCCTGGCCCGCCGCGCCGGACCGGATCGCCGCGGTGGAGGAATCGGTGGCCGCGGTGCGGGCGGGCGTAGACCCGGCGCCGGAGGTGATCGTCTCGGCGGCGGGGCCCAAGATGACGGCCGCGGCGGGGCGGGTGGCGGATCGCATCGCGCTCGCCCTCGGCCCCACCGCAACCGAGGCAGATCTGGAGACAACCGTCGAGGCCGCGCGCGAAAAATGCGGCCCGGCAATGGTGTTCACCCAGTCGACGGTGGGCGTCGGCGAGGCGTTGCCGTCGTGGTTCGCCCGGACCGGCGGACCCACCCTCGACGAACTCCGGCGGCTGGGGTCGGCGGGCCTGCTGCCCGCGGACCCCGGCCTGGCCTTCGACCTCCTACGCCAGCGCGAGGAGCGTCTGGGCATCACGGAGGTGACGGTGCCGGGCGAGCTGGCCGAGGCGTTCGCCCCGATGCTGGCCCGGCTCCGCCGATCCCCCGCGCTCTAGTCGACGATCTTGCGCAGCTGCTCGATCAGCTTGACCCGGCCCGCCGAGTCCGCGGCCAGCGGCGCGACGTTCAGCGTGGTGACCCCGGCCTCCGCGAACGCGGCGACCCGCTCCTTGACGTAGCCGGCGGGACCGATCAGCGAGATCGCCCGCACCAGCTCGTCCGGCACGGCGGCCGCGGCCTCTTCCTTCTTGCCGGAGAGGTAGAGCTCCTGGATGGTCGCGGCCTCGACCTCGTAGCCGTAGCGGCAGGCCAGGTCGTTGTAGAAGTTCTTGCCCTTGGCGCCCATGCCGCCGATGTAGAGGGCCAGATTGGGCTTGATCCACTCGAGCATGTGGTCGACGTCCTCGCCGATCGCGAGGGCCGGCCCGGCGTAGACCTCCAGCTCGCCGAGGCTCGGGTCGCGCTTGGCCTTGCCCTTGGCGAGCGACTCGCCCCACACGTCGTCGGCGCGCTCGGGGTGGAAGAAGATCGGCTCCCAGCCCTCGGCGATCTCGGCGGTCAGCGCGACGTTCTTCGGCCCCAGCGAGGCGATCACGATCGGGATGCGCTCGCGCACAGGATGGTTGATCAGCTTGAGGGGCTTGCCCAGGCCGGTGCCCTTCTCGGCGGGCAGCGGGACCTGGTAGTACTTGCCCTGGTAGTTGACCTTCTCGCGGCGCCACACCTGACGGCAGATGTCGACGATCTCGCGGGTGCGTCCGAGCGGTGCGTCGTACGGCACGCCGTGGAAGCCCTCGATGACCTGCGGGCCGGAGGCGCCGATGCCGAGCACGAAGCGCCCGTCCGAGACGAAGTCCAGACCCGCCGCGGTCATCGCCATCAACGACGGGGTGCGGGTGTAGATCTGGAAGATGCCGGACGCGAGCTTGACCGTCTTCGTCTTCGCGGCGAGGAAGCCGAGCTGGCTCACCGCGTCGAAGGAGTACGCCTCGGCGACGAAAGCGATGTCGAGACCCGCGCGTTCGAGGTCCCCGACCTCCGCGACCGTCTCGGCGAAACCGCCGCTGTAGGTGATCTGCATTCCGATCTGCACCGGGCACCTCGAATCTGTTCGTTGGACGTTGCCTCGCACCCTACGCAGCGCGGCGCGGTAAACGTATGACAGAAGTGACCGTCTTCCGTGACCGAGTGACCCTACGATCGCGCCGTGAGACGAAAGAGACGGATCGACTGGCCGCACGCGCACGTGCTGGTGACCGGCGGCTCCCAGGGCATCGGCGCCGCGGTGGCCCGCGCCGCCGCGGCCCGGGGTGCGACGGTCTCGATCCTCGCCCGCGGCGAGGAACTGCTGCGCGCGACGGCCGAGCCGATGGGCGCGAACTGGGCGGTCGCCGACGTCACCGACCCGGCGGGACTGTCGCGGGCGGTCGAGCAACTCGAGGCCCGGTCCGGTCCCTGCGACGTGCTGGTCGCGTGCGTGGGCACCGCCCTGCCGGGGCGGTTCCTCGAGGTGCCGGTCGAGGAGTTCGAGTCGCAGATGCGGCTGAACTACCTGGGCGCGGTGCATGCGGCGCGGGCGGTGCTGCCGGGGATGGTCGCCCGAGGCCGCGGCACCGTGGTGCTGACCAGTTCGACCGCCGGACTGATCGGGGTGGTCGGCTACAGCGGGTACGCACCCACCAAGGCCGCCGTGCACGAACTCGCGCACTGCCTGCGCTACGAGGTGCAGCCGGCCGGGGTCACGGTCGCGGTGCTGTACCCGCCGGACACCGACACCCCCGGCTTGGCCGTCGAGAACACCCGCAAGCCGCCGGAGACCGTGGCTGTGTCCGGCGCAGTCGCGCCGGTCTCCGCCGACAAGGTCGCGGCCGCGGTGCTGAAGGGGATCGAACAGGGCCGCCACCACATCTCGGTGGACCCGCTGACCCGCGTCCTGGTCCGCGCCGGCGGGATCGCCGAACCGCTGCTGCGCCCGTTCCTGGCGCGCACCATCCGCCGGTCCCTGGGCACACCGGGTTAGGGCAGCGTCCACACCACCGTGGTGGCGAGCCAGAAGACGACGGCAGCCGCGGTCAGGAATCCCACCGAGGTCACCAGCCCCAGCGTGTCGGTGCGCCGGCCCGGGCGCCGGCCCGGCTCCAGCCAGAAGCCCAGCATGCGGGTGACCAATGGCATGACGACCCAGGTCAGGAGGCTGACCGAGGCGATGTTGCCGACCAGCAGGGTCGCCCACAGCTCCGCGCCCGGCCAGATCTCGGTGAGCGCGACGGTGAGGATCACGACGGTCGGGTACAGGCCGACCAGCACCGAGAGCGCCGTCTTCCACGACGCGGTGGCGCCGGCCCCGGGCCCGGGCGCCGGGAACCACGACCCGTAGGGGTTCGCGATCTGGTGCACCTCGTACTCCTTGAAGTCGCGCCCCTCCGCAAGCAGCGCGGCACGTTCGGGCGAGCCCAGCCACGCGTCGAGGTGTTCCGCGGTGTCGAAGCTGAAGACGATCGCCCAGCTGTCCTGGATCCCGGGCACCGGCCGGTGCAGCCGAGAGCCCCGGAATCCCGGAAACCCCTTCTCCGCCTCGATGACCCGCTGCTGCCAGGCCACGAACTCGTCCTCCCGGCCGGGCACGTGCGGGTGCGAGACCACCACCGTCACGACGTCGTCGTCGGCCTCGTCGACGAGCACGTGCTGGATCGGGGGCGCCTCGAAGAGGTCGGCGCCGCGGACCGTCAGCTCGCGCCGGGTGTCGCTGTCGAGCCACCGTTTCAGGTTCGCGGTGCCGTCGAACCGGTAGACCACCGACCACTGAGACCCGGCGCCGGTGGGCCCGGTGACCTCGGCGCCGAGGAACCCGGCGAACGCCGCGGCGGCGCGGTCCACCTCGTCCTGCCAGCGCCGGAAGTCGGCGCGCCGGCCCGGGCGGACGCGTTGCGTCACGACCACCGTCGCCGGCGAGTGTCGCGGTGCGGCGGTGCCGGACTCCGACGACGACGGACTCATGGTGGGGGCCTCCCGACGGGACTCCCGATCAGCGTAGTCGCCACCCACGACGAATGTGACCCACACCACTTCCGTTGCCGCACTGTGGCCAAGTCGACAATTCTGCAGACCTGCGCAAGATTGCAGAACTCTGCAACAAAGGTACCTTCGAGGAGGTGACCAGCAAATCCTGTCTGCGCGACCGCAAGAAGGCCGCCACCCGCACGGCCCTGAGCGACGCCGCGGTCTCACTTGCCCGCGCCGTCGGCGTAGACGCCGTGACTGCTGACGCCATCGCCGCCGAAGCCGGCGTGTCCACCCGCACCTTCCACAACTACTTCTCGTCCAAGGAAGAAGCGATCCTGTACCGCTTCGAGACCGAGGCGACGGTGTGGATGCACCTGCTGCGGGCCCGGCCCGCCGACGAACCGATCTGGGACTCCCTGGAACGGCTGTCCGTCGACCTGGTCACCGACCCGGCCAGACGCCTCGACGAGACCGTTGCCGTGATGGCACTGGTCGAGGACTCTCCCGCGCTGATGGCACGGAAGGTGGAGATGCGCGGACGCGTCACCCGGATCCTCGGCGAGGCCATCGCCGAGCGCACCGGCACCGACATCGACACCGACCTCTACCCCAACCTGCTGCAGATGGCCGCCGGCGCCGCCTGCAAGGCCGCGATCGAACTGTGGCTGCGCGACACCTCCACCGCCGCGGACCCGGGAGAGCTTGTCTCCCAGGCATTTCGGCAGATCCGTGCCGGTCTGCCGCAGCCGAACCCCGCCACACCCCAGTCCTGACAGTTCTCGACACCGAAGGGTCCTCCATTGGCCACCTATCTGTACCGGATCGGCAAGTTCGCCTATCGGCGAAAAGGCATGGTCCTGGCGCTCTGGCTCGCGATCCTCGTTCTCATGGGGGTGGGCGCCGCCACCCTCTCCGGGCCGACCAACGACTCGGTCACGATCCCCGGGACACCGGCGCAGCAGGCCCAGGACCTGATGGCCGAACGCTTCCCGGCAGCGGGCAAGGACCCGTTCAACGCGCTGAGCGCACGATTCGTCTTCGCCGCGCCGACGGGCCAGACGCTGGACACCCCGGTGAACGAAGCGGCGATGGACGCCGTGCTGGCCAAGGTCCGCGGCATCGATTTGGTCGAGCCGGCCGCAAAGGCCGACCCGGGCACCCCCGTCGCTGAGGGAACCCACAGTGCCGCTCTGGTGAATCCCGTTGTCGCCCATACGGGGTTACTCGACCAGGTCACGGCGAACGCCGAGGAGCAGGGCAAGCCGGTCGACCAGGCCCTTGCCAACGCGCAGGCCCTGTCCGCCCTGAGCCCCGACCGGACCGTCGGCTACGTCGACGTCCCGTTCAGCGGCGGCCACGAGGACGTCACCAAGGCCCTCACCGACCAGATCGACGCGGCCGCGCAGGCCGGGCGTGACGCCGGGCTGACCGTGCAGGTCAGTGGCAGCGCCGCCCAGACCGTCGACATGCCGGGCGGCTCCACCGAACTGATCGGCATGGGAGTCGCCGCGGTGGTCCTGATGATCACCTTCGGGTCCCTGGTGGCCGCAGGGCTGCCGCTCATCTCGGCGATCATCGGCGTGGCCATCGGCAGCCTGGGCATCACCATCGCCACGGGATTCACCACGCTCGGATCGATGACCCCCACCCTGGCGATCATGATCGGCCTGGCGGTGGCCATCGACTACTCGCTGTTCATCGTCTCCCGGTTCCGCCACGAGATCTCGGTGACCGACGACCGGGAGGAAGCCGCCGGACGGGCCGTCGGCACCGCCGGGTCCGCGGTGGTGTTCGCGGGCCTGACCGTCATCATCGCGCTGGTCGCGCTGCGGGTCGTCGGAATCAAGTTCCTCACCGACATGGGCTCGGCCGCCGCGTTCGCGGTGTTCGTCGCGGTACTCATCGCGCTGACCTTCCTGCCGGCGATGCTCGGCCTGTTCGGCCGGAAGGCGTTCGCCGGCAAGATCCCGTTCCTCACGTCCAAGGACCCCGAGTCCGACGAGGGGAAGCCGGGGATCGGCACCCGATACGCCCACGCGATCACGCGCGTTCCCCTCGTCCCGTTGATCGGCGGCGTGCTGCTGCTTGCGGT
This sequence comes from Rhodococcus tukisamuensis NBRC 100609, assembly GCF_001894985.1. GTDB lineage: Bacteria > Actinomycetota > Actinomycetes > Mycobacteriales > Mycobacteriaceae > Rhodococcus_G > Rhodococcus_G tukisamuensis. The sequence goes on from NZ_BCXG01000002.1 coordinate 56,645, forward strand.
GCTCGCCCTGCCCGCGACCGGCCTGCGACTGGCCCTGCCCAGCCAGGCCACCGCCGACCCCGCGACCAGCGCGCGGCAGGCATACGACCTGATCGACAAGGGCTTCGGCCCGGGCCGCAACGGGCCGCTGGTGGTGGTCGTCGACGCGCAGGACGCAACGGTGTCGGCAGACCAGGCCTTCGGCGACGTCGTCGCGCACATCGAGGCCCAGCCGGACGTCACCAACGCCCAGGTCGTCGGGGTCAACCCGGAGGGTGACACCGCGCAGATCCTGGTGACCCCGGCGAGCGGGCCTAGCGACCCGCGGACCGTCGAGCTGATGAAGTCCCTCCGAGACGGCGAGGCCGGTCTGCACGAGCAGATCGGTGTCAACTACGGAGTCACCGGAATGACCGCGCTCGAGACGGACGTCTCGGACCGGCTGCAGTCCGCCCTGATCCCGTACCTCGCGGTGGTCGTCGGGCTGGCGTTCCTGCTGCTGATGCTGGTGTTCCGCTCGATCCTGGTGCCGCTGACCGCGACCCTGGGCTTCCTGCTCTCCGTCATGGCGACCTTCGGTGCGACCGTGGCGATCTTCCAGAACGGCTGGGGCGGGTTGATCGCGAACCCGCAGCCGCTGGTCAGCTTCATGCCGATCTTCCTGATCGGTGTGGTCTTCGGGCTGGCGATGGACTACCAGGTGTTCCTGGTGACCCGGATGCGTGAGGAGTACGTGCACGGCGCGTCCGCCAAGGACGCCGTGATCGCCGGGTTCAGCCACGGCGGCCGGGTAGTCACCGCGGCGGCGCTGATCATGATCTCGGTCTTCGCCGCCTTCATCGCCGAGCCGGACTCGTTCATCAAGTCGGTCGGCTTCGCTCTCGCCGCGGCCGTGTTCTTCGACGCCTTCGTCGTCCGCATGGTGATCATCCCCGCGGTGATGGCCCTGCTCGGCGACAAGGCCTGGTGGCTGCCGAAGTGGCTGGAACGGGTCCTGCCGAACGTGGACATCGAGGGCGCGAAGCTCGAGCGCGACCTCGAGACACCCGCGCCGTCCGAGCCGGAGGCGGTTGCCGCGCGCTAGCCGCTCCCGGACAATCACCGCAGATCTGGCACCGTGTCCGCACCTCCTGGTGCGGGTGCGGTGCCAGAATCGTTTCGGGCACCAGTCTCGAGTCCCTCGGCGGAAGGCGACGACCAGTGGCATCGACCGAATCCGTACTGCGCACGGCCCGGTTCTGGTTGGCGCCGCTGGTGGTGGTCAGTGCCCTGATGTCGCTGCTCGCCGGGCTCTACCTGGGCGGCGTCCTCGACGCGCAGGAGGAACTGCACGACTTCCCGATCGCGCTCGTCAACCAGGACGAGGGCGACACCCCCTCCACGCCGGGCGCGGAGCCGGTGAACTTCGGCAACCAGATCACCGACGGACTGGTCGCGAAAGTCCCCGCCGACAAGATCGAACTGCAGCGGATCGGCATCGCACAGGCGCAGCAGCGGCTCGCCGACGGCGACGTCTACGGCGCAATCGTGATCCCCAGCGACTTCAGCAAGCGCCTGCTCATCCTGGCCGAGGCCAGCGTGGTGCCCGGCGACGTCGAGAAGCCGATCATCACCGTCTACACCAACCCCCGCGCCGGGACGTACAGCGCGGGACTCGTCACCGGCGTCACGCAGCGCGCTCTCGACGAGGTGAACGCGACGGTCGGGCAGCAGCTCACCGAGCAGGTCAACGCCCAGCTGGCGGGCATGGCGGGCGCCCCGCAGGTCGCCGGCGCCGCCCGGCTGACCCTGGCCACCCCGATCAACGTGGTCACCACGCCGTTCCACCCGCTGCCCGCGGGCACCGGCAGCGGGCTGTCCGCCTTCTACTACGCGCTGCTGCTCCTGCTGGCCGGCTTCACCGGCGGCATGATCGTGCACTCCCTGGTCGACGCCGCGCTGGGCTTCGCGCCGACCGAGTTCGGCCCCCGGTACGTGCACAACCCCGCCGTCGAGATCTCCCGGCTGCACACCCTGCTGGTCAAGTGGGGGGTGATGCTGGTGCTGGCCCCGCTGGTGTCCGGGCTCTACGTCGGGATCGGCCGGGCACTGGGCATGCCGGTCCCGCACGGCCTCGGGCTGTGGCTGTACGGCGCGTTCGCCATCACCGCGGTGGGCGTCACCGCGCTGTCGGTGCTGGCCGCCTTCGGCACCGCGGGGCTGCTGGTCAACCTCATCCTGTTCGTGATCCTCGGCCTGCCCTCCTCCGGCGCCACCATCCCGATCGAGGCGACACCGCCGCTGTTCGGCTGGCTGGCGAACTTCGAGCCCATGCACCAGGTGTTCCTCGGCGCCCGGGCGCTGCTCTACTTCGACGGCGGCGCGGACCTCACCCACGCGGTCGGAATGACCGGAGTGGGGCTGCTGGTCGGGCTCCTGCTCGGCCTGGTGGTGACCCGGCTCTACGACGTGAAGGGTTTCCACCGCGGGACGGCGGCACCCGGCCAGGAGCAGGCGCCGACGACGCCGTGACGGGGAGTCGGATAGACTCCGCTGCGGTGTGTACACACACAACGCCTTCGTAGCTCAGGGGATAGAGCAACCCTCTCCTAAAGGGTAGGTCGCAGGTTCGAATCCTGCCGAGGGCACCACATCTGCCGGTAGGGCGAGCGCCTGCCGGGCAGGCCGCGCCGTACCGAGCGCCATTCCTCCACTTTCACCCCCTCGGGATGAGGCCCGGGAGGCAGGTTCGCCGGGATGCTGGGGGCTCCACTGGTCTGAACTCAGGAGCGGCGAGGCATGGGCAATGCAAAGGATCTGACTGCGGATTTGAACAGGATCGGCGTTCCGGACCGGGTGGAGACCCCGCTCGGCACGTTCGAGTTCTTCGACGGCGTACCGCAGCCCGACTCGACCCGCGCGCTGTACGACGGCCTGGACTTCGTGCGAGGCATCGACGCCTTCCTCAACGCCGTGCCTGGAGCGTCTCTGGTGGCGATGCGGCGCGGCTTTCGCGGTGTCGGTGTCGACGGGCTCAATGTCCTCGCCGTCACCGATCCCCGGGCCAATTCGGGAAGCTACTTCCTGACCCCGAACACCGAGACCGCCTACGGGACGATGTTCATCGACCTGCGCGACGGGCCCGTGGTCATCGAGCCGCCGACGAACTCCCTGTGCGTCGTCGACGACTTCTGGTTCCGGTACGTCACGGACATGGGCATCGCCGGACCGGACAAGGGACAGGGCGGAAAGTACCTGTTCCTCCCGCCCGACTACACCGGCGACGAGCCCGCCGGCTACTTCGTCTGTCGCACACCCACTTTCACCAACTGGGTGGTCTTTCGGGCCCTGGACGGGATCGAGGCGGTCAAAAAGACCCGCGTCTACCGGCTCGCCGAGGCCGGCGCTCCGCCCGAGATGACGTTCGTCAACGTGGCGGAGGAGACGTTCAACACCGTCCACGCCAACGACGTCTCCTTCTTCGGCGAGATCGACGAACTGATCCAGGAGGAACCGCCCGGCTCGCTCGACGCCGAACGGGCGGGCCAGCTCGCCGCAATCGGCATCGAGCACGGGCGCCCCTTCTCGCCGGACGAGCGTCTGACCGCAATCCTCGACTCGGCGGCGAAAACGGCCGCAGGCATGAGCCGCGCACTCGTGTACTTCCCCCGCGATGCGGAGGCCTTCGTGTTCGACGGCGCGTCCTGGAAGGAGGGGTTCGTCGGGGGCAGCTACGAATTCCTGCGTGGGCAGGCCCGGCTGCTCGACGCCCGAACCCAGTTCCACTACTTCGCCACAGTGATCACGCCCGCCATGGCCCACGCGCAGGTGGGAGCCGGCTCTGCATACGCCTACACGGCGGAGGACTCGCGGGGGCACCTGCTCGACGGCGCCAAGACCTACCGGCTCACCCTCCCCCCGAACCCGCCGGCAAAGAACTTCTGGTCGGTCGACGTCTACGACACCCAGACCCGGTCGCTGCTGCAGACGGACAACCCGTATCCGAGCCTGATGAGCCTCAGCGGCACCGTCCAGGAGGAACGGGACGGGTCGATCGTGCTGTGGTTCGGACCGACCGCGCCGGCGGGGAAGGAATCGAACTGGATCCAGACCGTCCCGGGCAAGAGCTGGTTCCCGATGCTCCGCCTGTACGGCCCGCTCCAGCCGTGGTTCGACAAGTGCTGGCAACCCGGCGAGATCGAAGAATCCAGCTAGCCAACGGATCTCCACACGGCGACGACGGGCAACAGCGGGGCGGCGCGACCGCCGACCCGCTGTTGCCCCGGACACACCGCCCATGCACTATGTCCGGGTGCGCCGAATCGGACATCGCCCCGTCATGCTCACCCTCCTCGCGGTTTCCGCGCTTGCACTGAGCGGATGTTCGACCGCCACCACCAGTGCGGACATCGATGCCGGCGTCACCTCGGACGAACACCCGATCGCCTTCACCAAGATTCCGTCGACCGCCGCGGTCACCACCTGCGGACCGAGCAGCGCGGCCACCGTCAAGAAGGGCACGCTCACCATCGCGACGGACTCGCCGGCCTACGAGCCGTGGTTCGTCGGCGACAACCCCGCCAACGGCACGGGATTCGAGGGCGCGGTCGCGAAGGCGGTCGCCGAGAAACTCGGCTACCAGGCCGGGCAGGTGGAATTCGTCCGGGTGCCGTGGGACGAGGCAATGGCGCCCGGCCCCAAGGACTTCGACTTCGACATCAACCAGTTCACCATCGTCGGCGAGCGCCGCGACGCCGTCGACTTCTCGTCGCCGTACTACGCGGTGGCGCAGTCGATCGTCGCGATGAGCGGTACCCCTGCCGCCGCCGCCCGCAACCTGAACGACCTCGCCCCCTACCGGCTCGGCGCTCAGCGCGGCTCCACCAGCCTGGCCGCGATCACCGGGACCATCCGCCCCGGGCAGCCGCCCGTCGAGTTCGACACCACCGACGCCGCGAAGGCCGCGCTCACCGCCGGGACCATCGACGCTCTCGTGGTGGACATCCCCACCGGATTTCAGATCACCAAGTGGGAACTGCCGAACAGCGCTCTGGTAGGCCAGTTCCCACGACCGAACTCCGTCACCGAGTTCTTTGGCCTGGTGTTGGAGAAGAACAGCCCGATGACCCCGTGCGCGTCGGCCGCGGTGGACTCGCTCTACGCGGACGGGACCCTGGACCGGCTCGCGCAGACCTGGCTCATCGACACCGGCGACGCCCCCGTTCTCGAGTAACCCTGTCCTCGAACGGCTTACGAATACAGCGAGACGAAGGTGCGCAGCGAAGCCTCGATGTCGCCCTTGAGCGCCCGCGCCACGCCGGATCCGATAGGGCCGAACAGCGGGGCGCCGCCGAGGTCGATGTCGAGTTCCACCTCCGAGCCGGCCCCCTTGGACCGCACCGACAGGGTCATCTTGATCTTGACGCCGCCCTTGCCGTCACCCGCGAGCACCAGGTTGCGCGGCGGTGTGTAGCCGGTCAGGACCCACTTGACCCGGTTGCGGAGCCCCTTGACCGAGACCACCGACTCCGCGGTGGTGCCCGTCGCGAGGTGCTCGGGAATCTGGCTGCGCCAGCCGTCGTGGATCTTCAGCCACCGATCGAATTCGGTCAGGGCACTTGCCTTTTCCCACGCCACCTCGGGCGCGAGGGGAACGTCGACCGAGACCTTCAGCTTTGCCATTGACGCATGGTAGCCAACGGGGAAACGAAGCACCCCGCACCTGGGTACAGGGGGTACCAGGTGCGGGGCACGTTTCGCGTCCGCAGGGACGATCCGGTCGCGTCAGTGCGCGACCGCCTTCTCCACGCCGACGCCGGTCAGGGAGCGCACCTCCATCTCGGCCTGCTTGCCCGCGTCCTCGAGCTTCCCACGGCCCACGTAGGTGCCGACGATGCCCAGCACGAAGGCCAGCGGGATGGACACGATGCCGGGGTTCGCCAGCGGGAACCAGGCGAAGTCGGCGTCGGGGAACATCGAGGTCGGAGTGCCGGAGACGGCCGGCGAGAAGACGATCAACGTCAGGCAGCTGAGCAGGCCACCGTAGATGCTGAACAGCGCGCCGGTGGTGTTGAAACCCTTCCAGAACAGGGAGTACAGCAGGGTCGGCAGGTTCGCCGACGCCGCGACCGCGAAGGCCAGCGCCACCAGGAAGGCGATGTTCTGCCCCATCGCCAGGATGCCGAGCACGATCGACACCAGGCCGATGACCACCACGGTGATCCGCGAGACCCGGACCTGCTCCTCCTCGGATGCGTTGCCGCGCTTGATGACACTGGCGTAGATGTCGTGGGCGAAGGACGCCGACGCGGTGATCGCCAGGCCCGCGACCACGGCCAGGATGGTGGCGAACGCGACCGCGGAGATGATCGCCAGGAAGACCGTGCCGCCGAGCTCGAAGGCCAGCAGTGGCGCCGCCGAGTTCTCCTTGCCGGGCGCGGCCAGGATGGCGTCGGGTCCGACCAGCTTCGCGGCGCCGTAGCCGAGCACCAGGGTGAACAGGTAGAAGGCGCCGATGAGGCCGATGGCCCAGGTGACCGAGCGACGGGCCTCCTTCGCGGTGGGCACGGTGTAGAAGCGCATCAGCACGTGCGGCAGGCCGGCGGTGCCGAGGACCAGCGCGAGGCCGAGGGAGATGAAGTCGAGTCGCGTCATCGAGCTGAGGCCGTACTTGGCGCCCGGCGCCAGCACGTCCCGGCCCGCGACCGCCTCGTTGGTGGAGCTGTTGACCATGGCCTGCGCGTCGGCGAGCAGCTGCGAGAAGTTGCCCTTCACCGCGAACAGGACCAGCACGAACATGATGCCCGCGCCGAGGATCAGCAGCACGGCCTTGACCATCTGCACGTAGGTGGTGCCCTTCATGCCGCCGATCAGCACGTAGACGATCATGAGCAGGCCGACCACGGTCACCACGATCGCCTGGCCGACCTTGTCGTGGATGTCGAGCAGGAGCGCGACGAGTCCGCCGGCGCCTGCCATCTGGGCGAGCAGGTAGAACAGCGAGACCACCAGGGTGGACAGCGCCGCGGCCATCCGCACCGGCCGCTGCTTGAGCCGGAAGCTCAGCACGTCCGCCATGGTGAACCGGCCCGTGTTGCGCAACAACTCCGCCACCAGCAGCAGGGCCACCAGCCAGGCGACCAGGAATCCGATCGAGTAGAGGAAGCCGTCGTAGCCGTAGACCGCGATGGCGCCGGCGATGCCGAGGAAGGACGCCGCCGAAAGGTAGTCGCCCGCGATCGCGAACCCGTTCTGCGGGCCGGAGAACTGGGCGCCGCCGGTGTAGAAGTCCGATGCCTTGGTGGTGGTGCGGCTGGCGCGGATCACGATGGTCATGGTGATGACGACGAAGGCCACGAAGATGGCGATGTTGAGCATCGGGTTGCCGACATCGGCCGACGATGCCGCGAGGATGGTGTTCACAGCTGCGGGCCTTCCAGTTCTTCGCGGATCGCCGAGGACCGCGGATCGAGTTCACGGTTCGCGAACCGCACGTAGAGGCCGGTGATCACGAACGTCGTCACGAACTGACCGAGCCCGAGGATCAGGCCGAGGTTGACGTTCCCGATGACCTTGGTGGCCATGAAGTCGCTGGCGTACGTCGCCAGCAGCACGTAGACGGCGTACCAGAGCAGGAAGAAGGCCGTCATCGGGAACACGAAGTTCCGCAGCCGGCGTCGGAGGTCCTGGAACTCCGGGCTCGCCTGCATGTCGATGAAGGCCTGCTCGTCCGGTGCCGCCCGTTCGGGCGAGCCTTCCGGAATCACATCGGCTGTGGTCACTGCGAACTCCTCGAGCGGGGTACGTGGATGGAGCGGTTGACCGATGACGCTAGTGAGATACGGGTCACAGCCGCAGCCTGTGGCGGCGGTCACACGTCGAGGGGTCGAGGTGCGCGCCAGGCGGTCTGCCGAGCGCGACGAACGGCTTAGCGGGACCGCAGCTCCGTCGCCCGGTCCGAGCCCACGTCGAGCCGCTCCGGCGCGTGCATCCGGGTGAAGATCAGCCCCACTCCGGCTGGCACCCGGCCGCGCGTCGCCCGGCTGACGAGCACCATCACCGCGAACGCCAGCGGCACGCTCACCGCGGCCGGGTAGCCGACCAGCGCGGCGGGCCAGCCGCCCCACAGTCCGCCGTCGACGCCGCCCGCGACCGTCACCGCCGCGGCCAACCCCGACACCAGGCCGCCGACCACCATCCCGGCCGCCGCCCCGGCTGCGGTCAGCCCGCGCCACCAGATGCCCAGCACCAGCAGCGGGCACAGCGTCGACGCCGCCACCGCGAACACCAGACCGACGGTGCGCGAGAGGTCCAGCGAGACCACCCCGACCGCCAGCGCCAGCGGGATCGCCCCGGCCAGTACCGCCGCCAGCCGGAAGTCGCGCACCCGCCCGCGCAGCACGTCGGTGCTCAGCACGCCCGCGACGCTGACCAGCAGGCCCGAGGAGGTGGACAGGAACGCCGCGAGCGCGCCCGCCGCGACCAGCGCCGCCAGCAACTGGCCGCCGAGACCGGAGAACACCGATCCCGGCAGCAGCAGCACCGCGGCGTCGGAGGCCCCGGTGATGAGCAGTTGCGGCACCCACAGCCGGGCAAAGGCGCCCAGCAGCGTCGGGAACAGGTAGAACACCCCGAGCAGGCCGATCACCGCGAGCGAGGTGGCGCGGGCCGTCCGGCCGTCCGGGTTGGTGTAGAAGCGGACCAGCACGTGCGGTAATCCCATGGTGCCCAGGAAGATCCCGATCATCAGGGAGTAGACCTGGTAGATCGGGTGGGACCCGCCGAACCCCCAGCCGGGCTCGAGCCACTGCGCCTCGGTGGCGGGGGCGCCCGCCACCACCGGCACCGGCGCGCCCGCGTCGAGCACCAGCACCGTGCCGGCGCCGAGTTCGTGTTCGCCCGGGCCGAGCGAGACCGGGCCCTCGACCGGCGCGTCGTCGACGCTCCCGCTCACCTGCGCGTGCAGCGCCTCCGAGACCTGCACGACGACGTCGGTGGTGATGTCGACGGTGGTGCGCGCGCCGACGGTCGGCGGCGCGGGTGACCCCAGATCGTAGGCGCCGCCGAAGAAGTGCACCGACAGCACCACGGCCGGCACCGCGACCGCGGTGAGCTTGAGCCAGTACTGGAAGGCCTGCACGAAGGTGACCGACCGCATCCCGCCGCCGACCACGTTCCCGATCACGATCAGCCCGACCACCAGCGCGCCCACCCACGCCGGGATCCCGAGCAGGATGCCCAGCGTCAGCCCGGCGCCCTGGAACTGCGGCACCATGTAGAGGATGCAGATCACCACCACCACCAGCATGGCCAGCCGGCGCACCCGCACCGAGCCGAGCCGGAACTCGGCGAAGTCCGGCACGGTGTAGGCCCCCGAACGGCGCAGCGGCGCCGACACGAACAGCAGCAGCCCGAGGTAGCCGGCGGTGAACCCGACCGGATACCACAGCGCGTCCGCGCCGTACTTGGCGATCAGCCCAGCGACGCCCAGGAACGACGCGGCCGACAGGTACTCGCCGGAGATGGCGGCGGCGTTCAGGCGTGGGCCGACGCTGCGCGAGGCCACCAGGAAGTCGGAGGTGGTGCGCGCCAACCGGACTCCGTACAACCCGATGACGACGGTCGCGACGGCGGCGACCACCAGGACCAGAAGTGTGACGACAGGGAGCGGCTGACCGGACATGGCGACCCGCTCAGTCGTCGGCCAGGTCGACGAATTCCTGCTCGGTGCGTTCGGCCAGCCGGCAGTAGAGGCGGGCGACGCCGTAGAGCATCGGGTACACCGCCACCCCGAGCACCAGCCACGGCAGCCGGATCCCGAAGACCGCGACGCCGCTCAGCGCCGGGAACGCGAGCACCAGCAGCGGGATCAGGCCCAGCAGCGCCGCGGCGAGCACCGCGATCCGCAGTGCCAGTCCGAGTTGCGCGCGCACCAACGCCCGGACCATCACCTCGCCGACCTCGGTCTGTTCCTGGACCTCCACCCGGGTCCGCACCACGCGGGCCCCGTGCCGGTCCGCGAGGACCACCCGCTGCCGGGCCCGCGGCGGGCCGTCGGCGCCGCTCACCGGGGAGACCAACTCTGCCGGGGCGCCCGCACCAGCCGGTCCTTGAGTTCGCGGGTGTGGCGACGGCTCACCGGCAGTTCCACCGTCGGGCCGTCGGCGGTGGCGCGCAGGCACACCACGATGCCGGTGCCCGCGGTGCGGATTCCGGTGACCAGCGGCAGCGCCACGAGGTAGGAGCGGTGCACCCGCAGGAAGCCGGCCGGCTGCCACCGGGACTCCAACGCGGAGATGGGGATTCGCACCAGGTGCGAGCCGGACGCGGTGTGCAGCCGCGTGTAGTCGCCGTCCGCCTCCACCCATGCCACCGCCGAGCGGCGCACCAGGGTGGTGACACCACCCAGCTCCACGGGGATGACCTCGTCGGCGTCGGGCTCGGCGCCGGCCGCCTCGACCTGCGGTCCGCGCTGCTGACGCTGCGCGAGGATCCGGCGCACCGACTCCGCCAGCCGCTCCTCGCGCAGCGGCTTGAGCAGGTAGTCCACGGCGCCGAGGTCGAAGGCGTCGACCGCGCGGTCGTCGTGGGCGGTCACGAACACCACCACCGGCGGGCGCACGAACGCGGCGAGCACCCCGGCCAGCTCGAGGCCGTCCAGACCGGGCATGTTGATGTCGAGGAACACCGCGTCGATGGGGGCGGCGTGCCCGAGCCGGTCCTTGATCACCCGCAGCGCCGTCGTCGCCTCGCCCGCGGTGAGGATCTCCCCCACGCCGTCCTGCGCGCGCAGCAGGTAGGCCAGCTCGTCGAGAGCGGGTCGCTCGTCGTCCACGGCCAGCACCGTCAGTGGGGCCTCTCGGGTCCCCTCGGCATTCTGCGTCACAACGAATCCATCGTGCCATGCCCGCCGGTCATGCCCGGATTCCGGCGCGGAACTTGGGCACCCGCATGCTGACCTTGGTGCCCGCCCCCGGCGCGGTCTCCACCACCAGGCCGTAGTCGTTGCCGAACGCCGCCCGCAACCGGTCGTCGACGTTGGCCAGGCCGACGTGTGCAGACTCCTTCGCGCTGGGCCGGCCGGGACCGGACTCGACGGCGTCCAGAGATCCCGAGCGCAGCACGTCCGGATCCATCCCGACGCCGTCGTCCTCCACGCTGATCACGCAGTCGGCGCCCTCGTCCGCCGCGACGATGGTGACCGTGCCGCCGTGCTGCTGGCCGGAGAGACCGTGCCGGACAGCGTTTTCCACCAGCGGCTGCAATGCCAGGAACGGCAGCACCACGTTGAGCACCTCGGGTGCCACCTGCAGCCGCACCTCGAGCGCGCTGCCGAACCGGGCACGTTCGAGGGTGAGGTAGCGGTCGATGTTGCGCAGCTCGTCGGCGAGGAGCGTGTACTCCCCCGCGGACCGGAACGAGTACCGGGTGAAGTCGGCGAACTCGAGGATCAGCTCCCGGGCGCGGGCCGGGTCGGTCCGCACGAACGACGCCACCGTGTTGAGCGCGTTGTAGATGAAGTGGGGGCTGATCTGCGCCCGCAGCGCCCGGACCTCCGCCCGGTCCAGCCTGGCGCGCGAGGCGTCGAGTTCGGCCAGCTCGATCTGGCTGCTCGCGTACCGGGCCACCTCGGTGACGGCGCCGAGCACCCCCGGCCCCGGATCCGTGGTGGCGACCACGCCGAGCACCCCGATCACCCCGGCGTCCTCGACCAGGAGCGGCTGCGCGATCAACGCCCGGGCCGCGGCGGCGCCGAGTTCGGCCTGCTCGACCAGGACCTGCCGTTCTCCCTCGACCGCTCGGGCCGCCGCCACCCCGAACGCCTCGGCGAGCTGTTGGTGCGGTCCGTGCCAGACCAGCAGCCGACCCTCGGCGTCAGCGATCGCCAGGGCCGCGCCACCGGTGAGCTGGCGCAGGTACGGGGCGGCCTCGGCCGCCGAGGTCGCGTCCAGTCCGCGGCGAAGCGGTCGGGCGGCCAGGGACGCGGTGTGCAGGGTGTCGTGGACCGCGCGCTCCGCGGGGGTGGTGAGCGCCTGCCGGGTGCGCAGCCACACCACCACGACGCCGACCACGAGGGCCACCGCGACCACCCCCAGCAGGGCGAGAACCGTTGTGCTCACGGGGTGTCCGCGTCGAGCCTGGCCGTCAGGGTGCGCGGCGCCACTGTGCGGTACGCGTCCTCGACGATGTCCGCCACCTCGTCCCAGTCCACGCTCACGTCGAGGTACACCCCAACCCATCCGCGGGTCCCCACGTAGCGCGGACGGAAGTACCGCTGGGGATCGCGTTCGACCCAGTCCTGCTGCGCCCCGGCCGGTGCCGCGGCCCAGAAGGCGAGGCGGTCGTCGTGATGGTGGTCGGCGAGGCTCGCGAACTGCGGTGCCCGGCGGACGAACCAGGCGGGTTCGCCGTGGCTGACCCGTTCCGTCGCCTCCGGCAGGGCCAGGCACAGCGCCCGCAGGCGATCGAGCGGAGTGGTCGCGGTCATGACTACGACGCTACGACAGCGGCGGCCCGCCCACCGCGACCACGCGCCGTCACCAGCGCTGTCGCTGCACCCGGGACTCCGCCACCGCCTCCTCCATGTCGAGTGTCTCCAGCACCCGGCGGAGCACCTCGTCGTCGAGGTCACCGGAGTCCCGGGCCGCGATCAGGGCCCGGCGCTGGTCCTTGAGCACCCGACTGCGCAGCCGGTTGAACAGCGCGCCCGCCTGCATCGCCTTGACCTCGTGCTCGCCGACGTCCTCCACCAGGTCCGCCGCCATCCGGGCCTCGGCCGCGAGCCGGAGCCGCTCCACGACCTCCAGCATCTCCTTGCTCGCGATGCCCGTCGGCGGATCGTGGAGCACGTCCCGCAGCGACTGCTCGGCGGCCTCGAGGGCGACCTTGCGCGCGTAGGCGACCTGCTTCTCGGTGCGACGCTCCTCGTCCGGGTCGGCGACGTCGAGCTTGCGGATCAGCAGCGGCAGCGTCGACCCCTGGATCAGCAGGGTCCCGACGGCGACGGTGAACGCGACCGCCTGGATGACCCCGCGGCCGGGGAACGGGTCGCCGGCCACCGTCACCAGCGGCACACCGGACGCCGCGGCGAGGGTGACCACGCCGCGCATCCCGGCCCACGACACCACCAGGTTCTGCCGCCAGTTCAACGGGTCGCCCGGCCGGTCGCCGCCGCGCCGGCGGACGATCGAGCGGGCCGCCTGGCGCCGACCCCAGTTCAGGAAGATCCAGGCCGGGCGGACCAACATGACCAGCGCCAGCACCACCAGCCCGTACCCGAACACGTGCAGCACCGGCAGCCCGTCGGCGCGCACGTCCTCGACCACCGACTTCAGTTGCAGGCCCATGTACGCGAAGACGAACGTCTCGAGGACCAGGTCGACGGTCGGCCACACCGACCGTTCCTGGACCCGCGTCGACACCGACTCGTCGCCGGCGCTGCGCCCCATCACGAACCCGGCGGTGACGACGGCGAGCACCCCGGAGGCGTGGATCTCCTCGGCCGCGAAGTACGCGGTGAACGGCAGGACCACCCCCAGCACGGTCTCCATCGGCGAGTCCTCGATCCGGGACCGCACCAACCGGACCGCCACCGCGAAGGCCAGCCCGACCAGCACCCCGCCCGCGGTCTCGTAGAGGAAGAACACGACCGGCGAGTCGATGGCGATCTCCCGGCCCGTCACCGCGGCCGTGGTCAGCGCGAACAGGGTCAGCGCCGTGGCGTCGTTGACCAGGCTCTCGCCCTTGAGGATGGCCATGATCCGGGTCGGCAGGCCGAGCCGCCGGCCGACCGCGACCGCGGCGACCGCGTCGGGCGGGGCCACCACCGCGCCGAGCACCAGCGCGGCGCCGAGGGTGAACTCCGGCACCAGCCAGTCGGCGAAGAACCCCACCGCCAGGGTGGTCACCAGCACCATGCCGATGCCGAGCCGCAGGATCGACCCGAGGTTGCGGCGGAAGGTGTTGAAGGAGAAGTCGAGGGCCGCCGAGTACAGCAGCGGGGGCAGCACCACCCCGAGCATCAGTTCGGGCGCGATCTCCAGTGACGGAACGCCGGGCACGAAGGACGCCGCCGCGCCGATCGTGACGAGCACCAGGGGAACCTGGAAGTCGAGGCGCTTGGCGAACCCGGCGACGACGATGGCCGCGATGACCACGAAGAACAGGCTGGTGATGTCCATCCGTCAGCCGACCGCGCAGCTGCCGCCCCTGCCGGGCAGTCGGTGCCGGTTGGCGGCGACCATCCGGTAGGCCAGGTCCTGTACCTGCCGGATCCCGGGAATTCGATAGATGTACAAAGGCATTCGGCTGCCGATCACCCCGGACAGCGCCGCGTTGACAGCGCCGGCGCCCGCGTACCGGTCGCCGCGGGAGTCCACCGCCCAGGCCCGCTCGAGCGCCTCGTCCTTGCTCACGCCGAAACGCTCCGTCGCGCCGGGCTGCTGCAGCGCCGTCGCCGTGACCCGGCCGCGGCGGTCCAGTCGCCGCAGCCACCCGGCGCAGTACACACAGAAGCCGCAGTCCCGGTCGAAGAGCAGCTCCACGGTGTATCCGGCGGAGGGCAGTCTGACGGGCATTGCGGCTCCTGAGTGTGGCCGGCTTCTCGCGGACTACTGCTTCGGCGGGATGACCTTCTTGGCTGCGTCCTGCGCCTTGTCGACGTGCTGGGCGTACTTGCCGCCGGTCTTCTGGTCGACGATGTCGCCGGCCTTGTCGATCGCGCCCTCGATCTTGTCCGAGTGCTCAGAGGCGAGCTGCTGTCCCTTGCCGAAGAGGCCCTTCAGCGTATCCATGAAGCCCATCGTGGTTCCTCCTCCGACGCCCGGACCGGGCGCCTGTCGTCGAGGGGCGGTCCCCCCGCTCAGCCCCAGTCTCACAGCTTTGCCGGACGCACGCCACAGGTGGAGCGTGCTGGTCAGCCCGCCGGAGACTCAGGAAGCGAGAACACACGGCGCTTGTCGCCGGACAGCAGACCGGACACCCACCAGCCCAGCTCCACCAACACGATCCCCACGCCGCCGCAGACGATCGCGGTGGTGGTGGCGGCGATGTTGGACGGGTCCAGCTTGAAGAACTCGCGGGTGAACGGGAGCGCGAAGAGCACCAGGTAGCCGCCCACCGACCCCGCGATCAGCACGATCTTCCACCACACGTACGGCCGAGCGACGATGGCCAGCACCCACAGCGCGATCATGATCAGGGTGATCAGCGCCGTGGTGCTGGCCTGGACCTGCTGGGTCGGCGTGGACTCGGGACCGGCGTAGACCAGCACGTAGGACACGAACGACGCCACCCCGATCACCACGCCCGACGGCACCGCGAACCGCATCACCCGCGAGACGAAGCCGGTGCGAGCGCGCTCGTTGTTCGGCGCCAGCGACAGGATGAACGCCGGGATGCCGATGGTGAACCAGGCCGCGATGGTGACGTGCCGAGGCAGGAACGGGTACGGCAGCGGGTCGAAGTGCAGCACCTGGGACAGGAGGCCGGACAGCCCGATCAACAGGGCCAGTAGCACCGAGTAGACGGTCTTGGTGAGGAACAGATTGGAGACGCGCTCGATGTTGCCGATCACCCGGCGGCCCTCGCCCACCACGTAGGGCAGGGTGGCGAACTTGTTGTCCAGCAGCACGATCTGCGCCACCGCGCGGGTGGCCGCGCTGCCCGAGCCCATCGCCACCCCGATGTCCGCGTCCTTGAGCGCGAGCACGTCGTTGACGCCGTCGCCGGTCATCGCGACGGTGTGGCCGCGCGACTGCAGCGCACCGACCATCTCCCGCTTCTGGTCCGGCCGGACCCGGCCGAAGGTGGTCGCCTCGTCGAGCGCGTCCGCGAGTTCCTCTCGCCCGGATGGCAACTCGCGGGCATCGACGGGACGGTCGCCGCCGGGCAGGCCCAGCGAGCTGGCGACGGCACCGACCGAGACCGCGTTGTCGCCGGAGATGACCTTGACGGACACGTGCTGCTCGGCGAAGTACTCCAGGGTCTCGGCGGCGTCGGGCCGCACCCGCTGCTCGAGGATCACCAGCGCCCGCGGAGTCACCCGGCCGGGCGCGGCGGCGGCGTCCACCGGCAGGTCGCTGCTGCCCAGCAGCAGCACCCGCAGCCCCCGCGCGCCGGCCTCCTCCGCCTGACGGGCGGGGTCGCTGGCCGGGTCGAGCAGCACGTCGGGCGCGCCGAGCACCCAGTTCCCGTTGTCGCCGTAAGAGATTCCGCTCCACTTCTTGGCGGACGTGAAGGGGGCGATCCCGGTCGAGGTCCAGCCCGGGTCGTGGTCGATCGACTCGGCGATCGCCAGCATGCTGGCGTTGGGACGCGGGTCGTCCCCGGCGAGGGCGGCCAGCGCGTCACGCACCACCGCCTCTCCCCCGTCGCCGAGGACCCGCAGCTCCGACAGTCGCATCCCGTTCTCGGTGAGGGTGCCGGTCTTGTCTGCGCACACCACGTCGACCCGGGCCAGGCCCTCGATCGCGGGCAGTTCCTGCACCAGACACTGCCGCCGGCCGAGGCGGACGACGCCGACCGCGAACGCGAGGGAGGTCATCAGCACCAGGCCCTCGGGCACCATCGGGACCAGCGCGGCCACCATGCCGTTGAGCGCGT
This sequence comes from Rhodococcus tukisamuensis NBRC 100609, assembly GCF_001894985.1. GTDB lineage: Bacteria > Actinomycetota > Actinomycetes > Mycobacteriales > Mycobacteriaceae > Rhodococcus_G > Rhodococcus_G tukisamuensis. Next base: position 73,205 of record NZ_BCXG01000002.1, read on the forward strand.
CGGGCAGTGCCTGCTTGCTGACGAAGAGCTGGTTGTAGACGATCATCAGGCCCGCCGGAATCATCAGGTAGGTGATGAACCGGAGGATCTTGTCGACGCCGCTGCGCAGTTCCGAGTGCACCAGCGTGAACTTGCTGGCCTCCTCCGCCAGCCGCGCCGCGTAGGCGTCCTTGCCGACCTTGGTGGCCTGGTAGGCGCCGCTGCCGGACACCACGAAGCTGCCCGAGAGGATCTGCGCCCCGGGCGTCTTGTGCACCGGGTCGGCCTCGCCGGTGAGCAGCGACTCGTCGACCTCGAGCGCCTCGCCCTCGACCAGTGCCCCGTCGACGACGATCTGGTCGCCCGCGCCGAGTTCGATGATCTCGTCGAGCACCACCTCGTTCGGTGCCACCGTGACCGGCTGTCCGTCGCGGCGGACCTGCGGCCTGGCCTGGCCGACGATCGCGAGTTTGTCCAGGGTCTGTTTGGCCCGGACCTCCTGGATGATGCCGATGGCGCTGTTCGCGACGATCAGCAGTCCGAACATGCCGTCGATGACGGACCCGGTGGCGAGCACGATGATCAACAGCACCCCGAGGATGGCGTTGATCCGGGTGAAGACGTTGGCACGGACGATGTCCCGCACCGAGCGGCTCGCCCGACCGGGCACGTCGTTGGTCCGCCCGTCGGCCCGGCGGCGGGCCACCTGGTCCGCGGTCAGCCCCACCGACGGGTCGACGTCGGCGTGCAGGGGCGCGGTCACGACGGATGCACCTGGGAGGTCCTCGTTGGCCATGAACGCCAGGTTATGCCAGCCGGAGCCACCAGTGCCGCTGCACGCCAGGCCGCAGCACGTCGATCCGCTGACCGGGCATCGGCACGCTGACCCGGGTGCCGGACTCGCGGGCCGCCGTCAGCAGTCGCGTAACCGGCTCGGCCCAGGGGTGGAAGGCCAGGTTGAAGGTGGCCCAGTGCACCGGGACCAGCACGCCGGCCGCGTCGTCGCCCGCGTTGAGGTCGGCATGCATCCGGACCGCCTCCTCCGGGTTCATGTGGATGTCGGGCCAGTGCTCGTCGTAGGCACCGACCGGCAGCAGCGTCAGGTCGAAGGGTCCGTGCCGCTGCCCGATCTCGACGAACCGCGGGGTGTACCCGGTGTCACCGCCGAAGAACGCGCGGTGCCGCGGCCCGCGGATCACCCACGACGACCACAGCGTCGTGTTGCGGGCCAGTCCGCGGCCGGAGAAGTGCCGGGCCTCGGTGCAGGTGACGGTGAGCTCGCCGAGCACGACCTCCTCGTCCCAGTCCAGTTCGACGATCCGGTCCTCGGGGACCCGCCAGCTGCGCAGGTGCGCGCCGATCCCGGTCGGCACCACGAACGGTGCGGTCTGGGTGCGCAGCAGTGCCTCGACGGTCGACTTGTCCAGGTGGTCGTAGTGGTCGTGGGAGACGACGACGGCGTCCACTCGCGGCAGGTCCTCGATCCCGACCGGCGTCGGGTGCAGGCGCAGCGGCCCGACCAGCCGGGACGGCGAGACCCGGTCGCTCCACACCGGGTCGGTGAGCACCCGGTACCCGTCGACCTCGATGAGCGCGCTGGCGTGCCCGTACCAGGTGACGGCCAGGTCGGCGGCGGCCGCGGGGGCCAGCGGCGTGGCCAGCGGGATGGCCTGGCGGGGCCGGCCCAGCCGGCCACGGGTCAGCAGCGCCGAGACGATGCTCGAGTCGGAGCCACCGACCACCTGGCGGCTGGGTTCGGTGTTGTGGAAGCGCCGGTCGCGGTACCGCGCCGAGCCCATCGCGTGCGGGGCGATCGCCGAGGTCGACGCGCCGATCTGGGACCGCACACCCCAGCCCGCCCGGACCAACGCCGCTACGCCGGCCAGCGCGACACCCGCCGCGAACGCGCTCTTCGTTCCCATTCCGCCGCCCTGTCCCGCTACTTGCCCTGGAACATCGGCCGGCGCTTCTCCAAGCGGGCCATCCGCGCCTCGTCCATGTCCTCGCTGCTCCAGGCCGCGACCAGCGCCTCGCGCTGGTCCTCGGTGGCGTCCGCGCGGGTGCCGTCGTCGTTGAGCACGAGCTTGAGGTGGCGCAGAGACAGCGGCGCCAGGGCGGCGATCTGCTGCGCCCATTCCTGCGCGGCGGCCAGGTCGCCGATCTTGTTGGCCAGCCCGGCGGTGAGGGCGGCGTCCGCGGTCAGCCGCTCGGCGCCGAGCAGCACCGTGCGGGCCGGGCCGCCACCGGCCAGGGCCACCAGTCGCTTGACGGTCCAGTTGTCCACCGAGATACCGAGTTTGGCTGCGGGAACTGCGAAGTAGGCGTCGGGCGCCACCACGCGCAGGTCCGAGGCGAGGGTCAGCTGGGTGCCCGCGCCGATCGCCGGACCGTTGACCGCCGCGATCACCGGCACCGGCGCCGAGTCGATGGTGCGCAGCATCTCGAGCAGGGTGTCGAGGAAGCCGTCGGCGTACACGTCGCCGGACAGGTCCGCGCCCGCGCAGAACGCGGAGCCCGAACCGGTCAGCACGATCACCCGGGCGCCCTGGCCCACGGCCTCGTCGATCGCGTCGCGCAACAGCACGCAGAGTTCGGTGTTGAGCGCGTTGCGCCGGTCCTCGCGCTGCAGTTCGATTGTCACCACGTCGCCGTCCCGGCTGGTCCCGATCATGGTTGTGACCGTACCGTTTGTCCCGGGGAGGTCGCCAACATGGATTCTCACGTCGACGTCGCGGTGATCGGCGCCGGTCAGGCCGGGCTGTCCGCCGGGTACTACCTGCAACGCCTCGGGGCGGACGCGGGACTGCGGTTCGTCGTGCTCGACCACGCACCCGGACCGGGTGGCGCCTGGCAGTTCCGCTGGCCGTCGCTGACCCTGAGCACCGTCAACCGGGTCCACGACCTGCCCGGCATGGCGTTCACCGACGTCCTCGGCGCCGAGGCGCCGGACCAGGTGCTGGCAGCGGACGCGGTGCCGCGCTACTTCGCCGAGTACGAACGCCGATTCGCGCTGCCGGTGCGCCGACCTGTGCACACCCGGGTGGTGTGCGACCACGACGCCGGCGGCCTGCTGACCCTCGAGACCAGCACGGGCGCGCTCACCGCCCGCGGGATCGTCAACGCCACCGGCACCTGGGAGCGCCCCTTCGTCCCGCGGTACCGGGGCGCCGAACTGTTCGCCGGCCGCCAGCTGCACACCCGCGACTACCGGACGGCGGACGAGTTCGCCGGCCGGCACGTAGTGGTGGTCGGCGGCGGCATCTCGGCGGTGCAACTGCTCGACGAGATCTCCCGCGTCACCACCACCACCTGGGTCACCCGCCGCGAACCGCAGTTCCGCGACGAACCGTTCACCGGGGAGGAAGGACGGGCCGCGGTGGCGGTCGTCGAGGACCGGGTGCGACGCGGGCTGCCGCCGGGCTCGGTGGTATCGGTGACAGGACTGCCGCTCACTCGCGCGCTACGGGCGGCCCGCGAACGCGGTGTGCTGCAGCGCCTTCCGATGTTCGACGAAATCACCGCCGACGGCGTCCGCTGGGCCGACGGCACCGCCCAGCGGGCGGACGTGATCCTGTGGTGCACCGGGTTCCGCAGTGCCCTCGACCATCTGGCGCCGCTGCGACTGCGCGGACCGGGCGGCGGCATCACCATGGATGGTCGGCTGGCGACGCGGGTGGCCGCGGACCCGCGGATCCACCTGCTCGGGTACGGACCGTCGGCCAGCACCATCGGCGCGAACCGCGGCGGCCGGGCGGCGGCGTCGGAGCTGATCGCGCACCTGAGATCTCACGCGGGGTCGACCCCGTAGATCCCCCGGTACTCCCGGGCGAACGCCCGCCGACCGAGCAGCCGCCAGGCGAGACGTCCGGGCAACGGCACCTCCGACAGGATCGCGCGGCGCTGCTGATCGGTCGCGCCGTGCAGCATGAAACCGAGGAACACCAGTCGGCGCTCTTCCGGGATCGACGCCCGGCCCCGGTCCCCCAGCTCGGCCCACTCCGCGGCCGACATCACCTGCTCGACCAGCGGCAGGATCCGTGCCTCCTCCTCGGCGAGGTGCTCGTCCAGCGCACCGGTCAGCGCGGTCAACGTCTCGGCCAGGTGCACACCGGACTCCGGCGACGCGACCGCGGCGAATCCCCTTGCCTGCGATTCGACCCGTGTGACCAGTTCCCCGATCCGCTCGTGCTGCTCCTCCATCCGCAGCACCAGCGCACGATCGGTGGGCGTCCGGTCCAGCAGCCGGGGCCACATCAACTCGTCCTCGCCGCTGTGGTGGTGGTGCAGGGCCGTGGTCATCTCGTCGACGAAGGCGACGACGCGGGCCGCCCGCTCGGTGTCACCGTCCGGCACCGAGCGCACCGCCGTCGGCAGCGCGGCGAAATTGCGGCGGAACACGTTGTGGATGACCACCATGTCCTGGGTGTCCGGGCGGGTTGCGAGGGCAGTGCTCATGTCGTGCTCCTGGATGTCTGCGGGCGGTTTCCACGCAGAATGCCGGGCGGTCCTTGGGGAAATCTTGCAGCGCGCATGGACCGGCGAGAGCCCGCGGCAGTTCAGGGCTTGGGCACCACCGCACCGACCGGCCCGACCCCGACGCACAGCGACAGCTCCGGGTCCAGCGTGCGCACCCGCACGTCCGGCCCGCCGCCGTCGAGGTTGACGTAGACGGTGTTCAACCCGGCCCGCACCGGCACGGTCACCGGCTCGCCTTCCGCGAGACCCACCTCGATCTCGCCGTCGCGGCTGGCCAGGTAGTTCAGCTGAACCGCCCACTCCCAACCGGCCAGCGGACCGCTAAGCGGCAGCGCCGTCGGGGCGTCGGTGACGTGGTAGCCGCAGCCCGGAACCGGGCCCTCCCCGATCGCGCGTACCCAGGTCACCTCGGCGTCGACGATGTCCCCGGAGTCGTCCATCTTGCGCAGCACCGGCGTCGACGACGCGAACTCCGGCCGATCGGGCAGCGCGGCGAAGACGGAGCTTGCCATGTTGTACGGGTAGGCCACCGGCAGCAGCACCCAGATCGACACCGGCTGGTCGAGCATCGGCGCATCGGCGTTCGCGACGAGCGAGGCCTTCGCCCGGGCCAGGTAGTCCACGGTCGGGTTGTCCTCCCACCGCGCGACGAAGGTCGCCGTGGACCACAGGCTGCTCGCGACGAACGCCACCACCAGCACCGACACCACCAGTACCGAGCGCGGACCTGACCGGCGGCCCGACCAGCGGTCCCGGGTGGGGGCGCGCAGCACCAGGGCCAGCGCGATCGCGACGACCACCGCGCTGTCCGTCAGGTAGCGCAGCGTCTGACCGAGCTCGTAGGTGGTGTCGGGCGAGGACCGGGCGATCACCATCGCCGTCTCGGAGGCGAGGACGTACGCGGCGGTCGCGATCCACACCCAGCCGACGCGGCGCTTCCAGGCGAGTGTTCCCGCCACACAGGCGAGGACGGCCAGGGCAGCCACCACGACGAGGGCCTCCGGCGGCACCGCCCAGGGCGGGCTCGGCGGCCAGCGGTCCCACCGCCACGGCCCGCCGAGCAGCGTCGGGAACAGCCCCCGGTAGTTCGAGTGACGCACCAGCTCGACGGTCATCTCCGGGGTGCGCTCGCCGGGACTCGGGGTGACGACGAGGGCGTACACCACCGCCCATCCCGCGATCACGACGGCGGACCAGGCCCACAGCCGCCGACCCCGGGCCAACGCGGCACGCAACGGTTTCCGGTGTCCGTCCACCCGGTACATCAGCGCGACGACGGCAAAGGCCACCAACGGCACCAGCACGGCCTTCTCGAAGAACAGCAGCGACGCGACGAATACCGCGAGCGAAGACCAGGCGTAGCGGGCCCGGCCGGTGCGGCACAGCAGCACCGCGTCGGCCGCCACCGCGGCCAGGCCGATCTGCATGGGCAGCGCGTTCAGTCCCGCCGCCCACCAGGCGAACGCGGGCAGCGTCAACGGCGAGAACAGGTAGAGCGCAAACGGAATCAGCAGGGTCGGCCGACGGCCGAGCAGCACAACGAGCAGGCGCAGGACCGCCAGCGACGCGAGGGCCTGCAGGATCACCAGGATCAGCGCGGGCAGCGCCCACTGGTACGGGGCGAGGGTGTTCGCGATCCCGGCGACCAGGAACGCCGCCGGCATGAAGTGCCCGTCGTGGTCGTAGAGCAGGAACTCCGGCGACAGCAGCGACATCGCGCCGGCGCGCCCGGTGAGGATCAGGTCGTCCCAGTAGTAGTAGCCACGGGCCGCCACCACCCCGCGGACCAGCAGTTGCAGCGCCACCAGCGCGGCGGCGACCTGCAGGACCCGGGTGCCGGTCGGGCGCCACCAGGGAGCGGCGCCGCCGTCGGCCGGGGCCGTCGACGGCGATGCGGACTCGGTGGTGGGGACTGGAGCACTCATCGGTCGCCAACCCTAGCCGGATCCGGCCGGGGGTCGGGGTGCTGGAACTTTCGACATGAACCAGCGCGGGAACCAGGTCAGGAGAGGTGCCTGCGCACCACCTGGGCGACAACCGTCGTCAGATCGTGCGGCGCTCCTACCAACTCCAGGCTGCGATTCGCGGTGAGGACCGCAATTCCGTGGAGGTTGGTCCACACCCCGATCGCGCTCGCCTTCGGGTCCTCGCACGCAGGGGAAGCCTCCGCCACCAGTCGCACGAGCGAGTCGAACAGCGGCAAGGTCGTCTCGCGAAGGTTTGCGCCGGCACCGTCGAGAAGGTCATGTCGAAACATCAACTCGAACATGGCCGGGCGACGCTCGGCAAACTGCACGTACTCGAGCCCGAGTCGAATCAGCCGCTCCTCGGCCTGCACATCGACCGCACCGAGAACCGGTCGGATCCCGGCGGCCAGATCGGACAGGCCTGAGGCTGCAATCGCGGCAAGCAGTGCATTGTGCGTGGCGAAGTACCTGCGCGGGGCCCCGTGCGAAACACCCGTCCGGCGGGTGATCGCACGCAGAGTGAGCCCACCCAGCCCCTCCTCTTCGAGCAGGTCGACACCCGCACTGACCAATCGCAATTGAAGCGGCTCGTCACCAGTCACGTAGACATTGTCTACCATCGACCGAGTAGACACTGTCTACTCAACTTCGAAGCACGACCGAGGGGGCCACCATGTGGTACTGGATTTTCAAATACCTGCTGATCGGACCGCTGCTGTGGCTGTTCGGACGCCCCGACGTCACGGGCACCGAAAACCTTCCTCGGACCGGTCCGGTGATCCTCGCAAGCAACCACCTGACCGTCGCCGACTCGTTCTTTCTCGTGCTCGTGGTTCGACGACGAATCACCTTCGTAGCCAAGAACGAGTACTTCACCGGTTCCGGGGTGAAAGGCCGGCTGACGCGGTGGTTCTACTCCGCATCGGGCCAGGTGCCGATCGACCGCGCCGGAGCCGATGCGGCGCGCGGCGCTCTCGCCGCTGCACGAGGGATCCTCGACCGCGGCGGCGTCTGGGGCATCTACCCGGAAGGCACCCGCTCGCCCGACGGGCGCCTGTACAAGGGCAAGACCGGGGTCATGCGGGTAGCTCTCGATTCAGGAGCGCCGGTCGTCCCCGTCGTGATGCGCGGTACCGACACGGTCAATCCGCCGGGCAGTCGCCGGTGGCGGTTCGGCAAGGTACACATCACCATTGCCGAACCGCTGAACCTCTCGCGCTATCACGATCTGCGGGACAGCCGACCGATCGTCCGCGCCGCCACCGACGAACTGATGAGCGTGCTTCACGGCCACTCCGACCAGGAGTACGTCGACCGCTACGCCGCCGACGTCAAGCGCAGCGCCACCCGCTAGGCGAGCGGCTACCTACCCCATGTCGAACTCGTCGGGGTCCGGCCCCAGCCGGTTCCCGACGTCGAGTCCGGCGATGGCCGCCAGGTCGTCGGCGTCGAGTTCGAAGTCGAACACCTCGAAGTTCTGCCTGATCCGGTACGGCGTCACGGACTTCGGAATCACCACGTTGCCCACCTGCAGGTGCCAGCGCAGCGTCACCTGCGCGGCCGACCGGCCGTGCTTGTTCGCGATGCGGGAGAGGACCGGGTCGTCGAGCAGTCCGCGTCCCTGCCCCAGCGGCGACCACGCCTCGGTGACGATGCCGTGCTCGGCGTGGAAGGCCCGCAGCTCCGGCTGCGCGAAGTCCGGGTGCACCTCCACCTGGTTGATCACGGGCACCACCCCGGTCTCGTCGATGAGCCGCTGCAACTGGGCGGGCTGGAAGTTCGACACGCCCACCGACTTGGCCCTGCCGCTCTCCTTGATCTCCGCGAAGGCCCGCCAGATGGCGACGTAGTCCTCGCGCATCGCGCGCGGCCAGTGGATCAGGTACAGGTCCAGGTAGTCGAGCCCGAGCCGGTCGAGCGAGGCGTCGAACTCGCGCAGCACGTTGTCCCGCGTCCACGTCTCCGCGGCGCCGTTCCACAGCTTGGTGGTGACGAACAGGTCCTCCCGCGCAATGCCGGAGTGCTTGATCGCGCGACCGGTGCCGACCTCGTTGCCGTAGATGGCGGCGGTGTCGATGCTCCGGTATCCGACGGTCAACGCGCTGGTCACCGCGGTGTAGCTCTCGTCGTCGGGCACCTGCCACACGCCGAATCCGAGCTGCGGGACGGTGTTGCCGTCGGTGAGGGACACGTTCGGTACTGAGCTCAGAGAGGTCATGGAACAGAACAACCGCTCGCGCCGGGAGGATGTTCCCCCGCTACTGAGACAATCGACTCATGAGCGCCACCCTGCACGCCGACGACCTCTCCGCGTCCCGCGGCGACCGCACCCTGTTCTCCGGTCTCGACCTCGTCGTCACCCCCGGCGACGTGATCGGCCTGGTGGGCGCGAACGGGGCGGGCAAGTCCACCCTGCTCTCCATCCTCTCCGGCCACACCACCGCCGACGTCGAGGGCACCGTCACGTTGAGTCCGCCGCACGCGACGGTCGGCTACCTCGCCCAGGAACCCGAACGCCTGCCCGGCGAGACCGTCGAGGGATTCCTCGGCCGCCGCACCGGTGTCACGGAGTCCGAGGCAGAGATGAACGCGGCCGCCGAGGCCCTCGGCGAGCCGGGCGGCGACGACCGTTACTCGCACGCCCTCGAGCGCTGGCTCGGCCTCGGCGGCGCCGACCTCCCCGAGCGGGCCGAGAAGGTGCTCGACGACCTCGGGCTCGACGTCGGGTTGCAGGCCGAGATGACCGCCCTCTCCGGCGGGCAGGCCGCCCGGGCCGGACTGGCCTCGCTGCTGCTCTCGCGTTACGACCTGCTGCTGCTCGACGAGCCCACCAACGACCTCGACCTCGACGGCCTGGACCGGCTCGAGCGCTTCGTCGACGAGGCCCGCACCGGCATCGTGGTGGTCAGCCACGACCGGGAGTTCCTGGCGCGCACCGTCACCGGGATCGTCGAACTCGACCTCGCGCAGCAGCAGATCGCGGTGTACGACGGCGGGTACGAGTCGTACCTCGCCGAGCGGGAGATCGCCCGCCAGCACGCCCGCGAACGCTACGAGGAGTACGCGGACACCAAGAGCGGCCTCGAGGATCGTGCTCAGATGCAACGCAACTGGCTCGAGCACGGCGTCCGGAACGCCCGCCGCAAGGCCAAGGGCGCGGACGGGGACAAGATGGGCCGCAAGGCTCGCGCGGAGTCCACCGAGAAGCAGGCCGCGAAGGCCCGGCAGACGCAGCGCCGCATCGAACGGCTCGAGGTGGTGGAGGAGCCCCGCAAGGAGTGGGAGCTGCGGATGGAGATCGCCAGCGCCCCGCGCAGCGGCACCGTCGTGGCCACCCTCAGCGGCGCGGTTGTTCGACGTGAAACATTCGCCCTCGGCCCGATCACCGCCCAGATCGAGTGGGGCGACCGGGTTCTCGTCACCGGGCCGAACGGTTCCGGCAAGACCACCCTGCTGCGACTGCTGCTCGGCACGCTCACCCCGGACGAGGGCAGCGCCACCCTCGGCAGCGGCGTCGCGATCGGCGAGGTGGACCAGGCGCGCGGGCTCTTCGTCGGCGACGAACTGCTCACCGAGGCGTTCGGCGCGGCGGTCCCCGACTGGCCGGACGCGGACGTGCGGACGCTGCTCGCCAAGTTCGGCCTGCGCGGCGCGCACGTGCTGCGGCCGGCGAGCTCCCTGTCCCCCGGCGAACGCACCCGGGCCGCGCTGGCCCTGCTGCAGGCGCGCGGGGTGAACCTGCTGGTGCTCGACGAGCCCACCAACCACCTGGACCTGCCCGCCATCGAGCAGCTCGAGCGGGCGATGGACGAGTACGAGGGCACCCTGCTGCTCGTCACCCACGACCGCCGGATGCTGGACACGATGCGCAGCACCCGGCGGTGGCGGATGGACGGCGGCCGGCTCACCGAATCCTGATCACCCGCCCAGCAGCTGCTCCCCCAGGTACCCGCCCGGCGCGCAGCCGGGGGGTATCGCGAACACCGCCGAGCCGATCGGCGTCGACCAGGTGTTGAACAGGTCCGCGTCCGAGAGTCGTTGCTGCACCGGCACGAACTGGGCCTGCGGATCCGCCTGGTAGGTGACGAAGATCAGGCCGGAGTCGGACACCGCCTCCCCGGCGGGGGCCTCGTCGTAGTTGTAGGCCCGCCGGTGGAACCGCTGCCCGGGATCGGCGGAGCGGGCCAGTGCGATGTGCGAGTTCGGCGCGATCACGGTGATCCCGCCCGCGTCCACCGCATCGAAGTCCGGCTCGTCGTGCTCGGCGTCGCCGGTCAGCGGCGCCCCGTCGGACATCCGCCGGCCCATCACCACCTCACGGCCGGGACGGTCCAGTTCGTCCCAGCCGTCGAGGTCGAGGCGGATCCGCCGAATCACCACCGAGGTGCCGTCCGCCAGCCACGGCTGCTGCGCGCCGTCGCTGAAGACCAGCGTGTCGAAGTCCCCGGTGCCCGCGCGCGGGTTGACCGTGCCGTCCACCTGCCCCATCAGGTTGCGCATGGTGGTGCCCTCCGGCTCGGTGCCCTGGGCCCGACGGAACCCGCGTTGCGTCCAGCGGACGGTCGCGACGGTTCGGGCGCCCTTGAGCAGCACCCGCAACGTGTGCGCCACGGTGACCTGGTCGTCGGAGCCGACCTGCAGCAGCAGGTCGCCGTCGTTCCAGCGCTCCTCGAGTCGGTCGATCGCGAAGGGCGGCAACGGCTTCAGCCAGGACGGCCGTCGTTCCTCCAAGCCGGCCGCGCGGAACACGCCGGGGCCGAAGCCCACCGTGACGGTGAGCCTCGCCGGCCGGGTGGCCAGGTCCGGTTCGGTGTCGGCCAGTGCGCCGCGGCCGGCGGTGAGCCGTTCCGCGTCGGACGTCCACACCTTCAGCAGCCGCACCAGTCCGGCCCGGTCCACCCCCGGTCGCAGGTCCAGCCCGACGAACGTGGTGTGCGCCTGCGGCGCGGTCGCGACGCCGGCCTGGCGCGCGCCACGGAACGGCACCACGGACGGGGCCGCCTCCGCCTCCCGGTTCCCGGTGACCGCCCCGGCGCCCCAGCCGAGTGCGGCGCCGCCGACGGCGACCGCACCCGCGCCGAACAGACGCCGCCGGCTCAGCTCAGCCACCGTGCGCCCCTTCGTCGTAGGACTCCCGCGCGCCCGCGAAATCTCGCACCTGCGCGGTGAACTCGACGTCGCCGGCGTCGGCGAACCGGAAGGTGAACGGCACCTCGGTGCCCGCCTGGATCGGCGCGGGCAGGTCGAAGAGCATCACGTGGTCGGCGCCGGGTTCGAGGGCGTACGAACCGTGCGGGGGCACCACGATGCCGCCCTGCTTGCGGCGCATCACCATCGCACCGCCGCTGTCGGCCATCTCGTGGAGTTCGACGCGCGGCGCGGCCGGGCTGCTCACCTCAGTGAGCAGCAGCTCGGAATCCGAGTTGTTCACCAGGGTGCCGAACAGTGCGGTCATCCCCGAGTCCGCGGCCTTCACCCACTGCTCGTCGAACGTGACCGACGTCGCGGCCGAGTCCGCCTGCGGCGCCGAACCCGGGTCGCCCGAGCAGCCGGCGACGGCGAGTCCGATGGTCGCGATGCCGGCGATCGCAAGACGGGAACGAGTGAACGTGATCATGACTGGATCTCCTTGTTTGCGAGCGTCTTTGACTGAGCAGGTGTCTTCGAGCGTGTGGATGCGACGAGCCCGAGGAGCACGTCGACGACCAGGAAGGCCGCGAGGGACAGGCCGAGCAGGGGAACGAACAGGCCGACGGCCACCGCGACGACGGCCACTACCGCGACCACCGGCAGGCGCTGACGGCGCAGCGCTCCGCGGCGCGGCGGGGCACCGAATTCGATGCCGGCCGCCCGGGTGGGCCGGCGCTGCCACCACATCAGGTAGCCGCGCACGACGAGGGTGATCAGCGCGACCGCGAGGGCCGCGAGCACCACCTGGTTGGCGAGGCCGAAGAGGGTGCCCATGTGCAGTGCGATGCCCCAGGAGGTGAGCTTGGCCGCGATCGGGCCGTCGGCGAAGTCCACCCGGTCGACGACCCGCAGCGTGTACCCGTCGACGGCGATCGAGTCGCCGCCGGACTTCGCCGTTTCCTTCACCGTCCACGCGGTGGAGACGTCGGCGGGGATCCCGACCGACAGTTGGCCGGTCAGCCCCTGGGCGCGGGCCACGTGCAACACCCCGTCGACCGCGGTGACGTCCACCGGATCGGCCCCGGACGCCGCGTGACCGGCGTGCTCGCCGCCCGCTGCCGGGGCGCCGTGCCCGTCGTGCTCTCCCCCGCCGGCCGCCTGGGCGCCGTCGAGCGAGGTGTTCAATGCCGGGGCATTCCAGCTCATCTCGCTGCGGACGGTCTTGATGTTCGCGCCGGCGTAGTCGGACCAGGACAGGCCGGTGGCCGAGAGGAACAGCAGGCCGAGCGCCGCCCAGGCACCGACCGCACCGTGCCAGTTGAGCGTCCGGCGGCGGCCCGTGACCGAGCGGTCGACGGTCAGCAGTCGGGCCTCCTTCCCTCGGGCCCGGTCCGCGCGCGCCCTGTTCCACCACAGGTACAGGCCGCCGAGGACGATGACGAACAGCCACGACGCCGCCAGTTCGGTGTAGAGGTTGCCGACGTCGCCGAGGTGCAGGTTCTTGTGCAGCGCGGACAACCAGGCCCGCAACGGCAGGTCACCGGAATCGGTCTCCAGCGCGCCGAGCACCGTCCCGGTGCCCGGGTCGACGAACACGCTCGTCTGCCCGGATCCGACGTCGGGGTCGGCGAAGAGGACGCGGGTGGTGCCGCCCGGGTCGGCGGTCTGCACCGACTGCAGCGCGGACGCCTCGCGACCGTCCAGTGCGGCCTGCACCGCGGCGGACTCGGCGACGGGTTGCTCGGCGACGGGTGCCCGCAGGTAGCTCCCGTACACCCAGCTCTCGAGGGTCGGGGCGAACGCGTAGACGAAGCCCGTCAGCGCGGCGATCAGCAGGAAGGGTCCGACGAAGACGCCGGCGTAGAAGTGCAGCCGCAGCACCAGTGCGCGCAGCGGTCGGGAGTTTCGGGGTGGCGGCGAGTGTTCGCGCACGCCAGTGCTCTCGATGACAGTCATGAAGTCGCTCTCGTCGATCAGACAGGGCGAGGGTCCGCACGGCGTACAGGCACGGCGGCACCCTCGTAGGCGCGGACCCGACCGGTGTGGGATCCGCGAAAGCCGCGCACCGGCCTGCTCGGCCGAGGGTGCGCGGGGGTGAGGTGTGATCAGACGAGAACGGGTGGCCCACGCCGGGGCGTGGCAGCGCGGCACAGCGCGGAGACGATCGGGTGGACGTCCACGACGGGACGCCAGGTACGGGCCTGTTCGGCGACGGGGATCGCGGCGAAGAGCGCGGCGACGACGGCACGCAGGGCCGCCTCCGTGCGCGGACCGATCCGCTCGGCCGCGGCGATCGCGGCCGCACAGACCCCGATCGCGAGCACGTGGGCGACGATCATGCCGGGGCTGGGCACTGCCGAGGCAGACGCGCCCGAATGGTGGCCGCCCACGCCGAGAGTCAGGTGCGCCCCGACCTGTCCGGCCGCGAGAACCGCGACGAGCGCGGGCCTGCCGGAGCGGAGCGCGGGGATCGCGGCGCTCACGCCGACCACAACCGCGGCGAATCCGGCGAGCAGCACCAATGTGGAGCCGGACGGGAGTCCGCCGCCGGCGATCCCGTGCGCGGCGACCGCCATGGCGACGGTGACACCGCCGACGGCGGTGTCACGCACTCGGCGAGAGAGCTTCTCACCTGGGCCGACACGCATGACCGAACCGTACTACACCTCGTCGTACCCCTCGGCCGCAGCCGCCCCGGCCCCGGAGCCGAATGCCGACAAACTTGACAGACCGTTGGGTTTTCCCAACACTTTGATGCATGAGTCCGGTACGGCGCGGGGAGGCCCGCCCCATCCACAACCGCATCGGCGTGCTGCGCGCCGAACGGTCGCTCAGCCGGGCCCGACTGGCCGAGCTGATCGAGGTCAACCCCCAGACGGTGGGCGCGCTCGAGCGCGGCGACCACTACCCGAGCCTCGACCTGGCGATGCGGATCTGCGAGGTGTTCGGCCTGCCCGTCGAGGCCGTGTTCTCCCGGACCGAGTTCACGCCGCTCTCGGACGTGGTCTACCGGCGGCCGGACCGCACCGACACCCACGCACACGACCACCAGGAAGGCGACGCCGCCGATGTCTGAACCGAATCTCGTCGAGCGCTACCAGGCGTACCGGGTGCGCCGGTTCCTGGCGAACTCCGAGAAGTGGCGCGACATGCTTCCCGGTTGGCGCACCCAGCGACGGCGACGGGCACTGGTGACGGGCCTGGCGGTCACGTTCGCGCTGATGCTCGCGGTGGCGGTGGCGTGCCACTTCTCCGAGTGGGCACCGCTGCTGTGGCTGCCGGTGTGCGTGCTGTTCCTGCCCATCTGGACCTCGCTCGCCGTCGTCTCGGGCCGCCAGGGCGACGCACCGACCGAGGCCCTCGACGAGTGGGAGGTCCAGCAGCAGAACAGCGCCCGCTCGATCGCCCTGAGCATCACCCAGTGGCTGATGATGATCCCGGTGGCGTACCTGATCATCGGCAGCGTCAACACCGGCGGCTCCCACACCACCATGGCCTACACCGGCGGACTGCTCACCCTCACCATGCTGATGGTCGGCGGCTGCCTGCCCACGATGATCCTGGCCTGGAGCCAGCCCGACCCCGACCCCGACCCCGTTGCGGACCACCCAGAGGAGGCGGCATGCACGCCGGCAACACCCTGACCATCGACCGGATCTCCAAACGCTACGGCGACGTCGTGGCGCTCGACGACCTCAGCTTCGAGGTGCGCCCCGGCGAGATCTTCGGCTTCGTCGGCAGCAACGGCGCGGGCAAGACGACCACCATGCGGATCACCCTCGGCGTGCTGTCCGCCGACTCGGGCGAGGTCCGCCTCGGCGGGCGGCCAGTCGACCTCGACGTGCGCCGCACCATCGGCTACATGCCGGAGGAACGCGGTCTGTACCCGAAGATGAAGGTCGGCGCACAGCTCGCGTATCTCGCTGAGCTGCACGGCCTCTCGCGCCGCGATGCCCGCAGCGCGGTGGCCCGCTGGACCGAACGCCTCGGCATCGACACCCGCGTCGACGACACCGTCGACGCGCTCAGCCTCGGCAACCAGCAGCGGGTGCAGTTGGCGGCCGCACTGGTGCACGACCCCGCGGTGCTGGTGCTCGACGAGCCGTTCTCCGGACTCGACCCGGTCGCGGTGGACGTGATGAGCGAGGTGCTGGTCGAGAAGGCGGACGCCGGTGTGCCGGTGATCTTCTCGAGTCACCAGCTCGACCTGGTACAGCGCCTGTGCCACCGGGTCGGCATCATCGCCGCGGGCCGGATGCGCGCCGTCGGCACGGTCGAGGAGTTGCGCGGCGCCGGCCAGACCCAACTGGTGGTGCACGCCCCGTCCGCCCATGACGGCTGGGCCGACCCGATCGACGGCGTGCGGACACTGAGCCACCAGGACGGTCGCACCGTGCTCGCCCTCGACCCGGGTGCCGACGACCAGACCGTCCTCGCCGCCGCCCTGAGAACCGGCCCGGTACACGAGTTCTCGTTGCAACGTCCCTCCCTGACCGAACTGTTCCGAGAGGTTGTCGCCGCATGAGCGCCCCGACGTCACCCGCGCTGAGCCCGGCCCGCGCCGTCGGCCTGGTCGCCCGCCGCGAGTTCCTCACCCAGGTCCGCAAGAAGAGCTTCCTGATCAGCAACCTGATCATCCTGATCGCGATCGTCGGCGGCATCGCCGCGTATGCGCTGTTCTCCGGCACCAGCGAGCCCAGCCGCACCACCGTCGGGCTGGTCGGTGACCAGTCGTTGACCGCAGTACTCGTGTCCGTCGGCGACGCCGCGGGGACGCCGGTCGAGGTCCGCGAGTTCGGCGACGAAGCACAGGCCCGCGACGGCGTCGAGGCCGGCGACATCGAGGTGGCCGTGATCCCCGCCGCGGACGGATCCGTCACAGCTGTAACGGAATCAGACATCGACGCCGGCCTTCGCATGGTCCTGGACGTGGCGGTCGCCGAGCAGGCCCGCGCGACCGAGCTGAGCGCACAGGGCGTCGACACCGACGCGCTGACCGCGGCGACCGGCCGCGCGGTGGTCACCGTCGACACCCTGGACGCACCGGATCCCGAACGGGGCCAACGCCTCACCCTGTCGATCGCCGCGGTGGCCCTGCTGTACATGCAGATCCTGATGTTCGGCATGTACGTCGCGATGGGCGTCGTCGAGGAGAAGTCGAGCCGGGTGGTCGAGTTGCTGCTCTCGACGCTGCGGCCGCTGCAGTTGTTGTGGGGCAAGGTCATCGGCATCGGCGCGGTGGGGTTGGCGCAGCTGGCCGCGTACGGCGTGGCCGGCCTCGGCGCGGGCCTGGCGACGGGTGTCCTCACCGTCACCGGCACCGCCCTCGGCGTGTTCGCGGGCACCCTCGGCTGGTTCGTGCTCGGTTTCACCTTCTTCGCGGTGCTCTACGCGGCGGCCGGGTCGATGGTCTCGCGCCAGGAGGACGTCAACTCCACCGCGATGCCGCTGACGGTACTGATCATGGCGATGTTCTTCACCGCGTTCTCGGTGGTGAGCGACCCGGACGGCACGCTGAGCAACGTGCTGAGCTGGATCCCGCCGTTCTCCGCGATCCTGATGCCGCTGCGGATCGCGGCCGGGGTGGCGAGCACAACGCAGGTGGTCGGCACCGTCGCGATCATGCTCGCGGTCACCGCGGCGCTGTCGGTGGGCGCGGCAAAGATCTACCAGCGTTCGGTGCTGCGGGTGGGCAAGACCGTGTCCTGGCGGGAGGCGTTCGGCCGCTGAGCGGGGTTATGGTCTGGCCATGAGTCAGCGCCTGTCCGCCCACGAGATCCTCGACCTGGTGCTCGACGCCGGCAGCTTCGTGTCCTGGGACACCGCCCCGATCGCGGTCGACACCGACGAGTCCTACCGCGCCGACCTCGACGCGGCGGCCGCGAAGACCGGCCTGGACGAGTCCGTGATCACCGGCGAGGGCACCGTCCACGGCCGGCGGGTGGCCGTGATCGCCTGCGAGTTCGGCTTCCTCGCCGGGTCGATCGGCGTCGCGGCGGCCGAGCGGATCGTCGCCGCCGTCGAACGCGCGACCGCGCAGTCGCTGCCGCTGCTGGCCTCGCCGACCTCCGGCGGCACCCGCATGCAGGAGGGCACCCTCGCGTTCGTGCAGATGGTGAAGATCGCCGCGGCCATCACCGTGCACAAGGCCGCGCACCTGCCCTACCTGGTGTACCTGCGCAACCCCACCACCGGCGGGGTGTTCGCGTCGTGGGGTTCGCTCGGGCACGTGACCGTCGCGGAGCCGGGCGCGCTGGTCGGATTCCTCGGGCCGCGGGTGTACCAGGCGCTGTACGGCGAGAAGTTCCCCGAGGGCGTGCAGACCGCCGAGAACCTCTACCGCAACGGCGTGATCGACGGTGTGGTGCCGCCGAAATGGCTGCGGCACCTCGTGATCCGTGCGCTCCGGGTGCTGACCGGCGAGTCCGACGCGGTAATGGACCCGCTGCCCGAGCCCGCACACATCCCGGACGTGCCGGCCTGGCAGTCGGTGATGCTCTCGCGGCGGGCCGACCGGCCCGGCATCCGGGCGCTGCTGCGGTACGCCGCCACCGAGCAGGTGCCGCTCAGCGGCACCGGGCAGGGTGAGGCCGACAAGACGGTGCTGGTCTCGCTGGCCCGGTTCCGCGGCGCCCCCTGCGTGCTGTTCGGACAGGACCGCAGCGGCCAGTCCGCGCAGCACACCATGGGCCCCGGTGCCCTCCGCGAGGCGCGTCGGGCGATGAAGCTGGCCGAGGAGCTGCGGATCCCGTTGGTGCTCGTCATCGACACCCTCGGTGCGTCGCTGTCGAAGGAGGCGGAGGAACGCGGACTCGCCCCGGAGATCGCGCGCTGCCTCGCCGACCTGGTCACCCTCGACACCCCGACGGTCTCGGTGCTGCTCGGCCAGGGCACCGGCGGCGGCGCGCTGGCCCTGCTACCCGCGGACCGGGTGCTCACCGCGCAGAACGGGTGGCTGGCCCCGCTGCCCCCGGAAGGCGCCAGCGCCATCGTGCACCGCGACACCACGCACGCCCCCCGGATGGCGGCCGCCCAGGGCATCCGGTCGCTGGACCTGCTCCGCGACGGCATCGTCGACGCGATCATCCCCGAACTGCCGGACGCCGCCGACGAACCGGTCGAGTTCTCCAAACGGGTGGGCGCGGCGATCGCCCGGGAACTGGTCACGCTCGCCGCCGAACCCGCCGCGGACCGTCACACCTCCCGCATCGCGCGCTACCGCAGCCTCGGGCTGCCCCGATGAGTCCCGCCGCGAGCGAGCACGACTACGACCACGCCGCGCTGGCCCGGTTCGAGCTGTTCCTGTTCGCGGCGGTGGCCACCGTGCTGATCACCCGCGCGTACCTCGCGGCCACCGGCTACCCGCAGATCGGCGGCGGCGCCCTGCACATCGCGCACGTGCTGTGGGGCGGGCTGTTGATGGCCGGGGCGCTCGTCGGGGTGCAGATCAGCCAGGGCAGCCGGGCCCGGGTCCGCGCCGCCCTGGTCGGCGGCATCGGTTTCGGCCTGTTCATCGACGAGATCGGCAAGTTCGTCACCGCCGACGTCGACTACTTCTTCCAGCCCGCCATCGCCATCATGTACGTCGTCTTCGTGCTGTTCTACCTGGTGGTGCGGGAACTGCTGCTGCGGCGGCCGCTGACCGACCGCAAACGCCTGGCGGTCGGCTTCGGCGCCCTCTCCGATCTCGCGCTCGGCCAGCTCGACGAGGTCCGGTACCGGTCCGCGCTGCGCGTCGTCGACGGGGTGCGGGACCCGAAGTTCACGGACCTCGCGGGCCTCGTCCACGCCGGGCTGACCTCGCAGACTCCGCCGACGCGGGGGCTCGAATCGAGGATCACTCACGCACGCGACGCGCTCACCCGACGTTCGACGGCGGTGCTGTCGCACTGGCTGGTTCGCCGAACGGTCCTGGCGCTGTTCGTGTTACAGGCGGCGGCGTCCGTCGTCGGGGTGGTCGTCTCGCTGGTCGTCGACAGCACCTACGAGACCGACGACGTGGCCGACCTGATGGTGCAGTTGTCGAGCGCGGTGACCGTCGTCCTGATCGTGGCCGGCGTGTGGTTCCTGTTCCGTGGCCCCTACCTGCGGTCCCTGCGGCTGCTGCGGGCGTCCATCGTGGTCAACCTGCTGGTGACGCAGGTGTTCCTGTTCGCCGAGAACCAGCTCGGCGCGCTGACCGGGTTCGCCCTCTCGCTGTTCCTGCTCGCCGTCCTGCGCACTGCCATCCGAACCGAGGAGGGCGCCGTGTCCGCCGTAGCGCCGGAGTCCTCGGCGAGCACCGCGGACACCCCGGCCTAGGACGTACCGCCCGCCGCGATCGACGGCACGATGACCGCGACCATAACCGCCGCATTGACGGCCTCGACCGCCTTGCGTACCGCGGCGCCCGCCCACTCCCCTTCGGCGATCTCCTTGGCGCGCTTGTTGACAGCGCGCCGGTCGCCGTCCGGAAACACCTTCGGCGTCGCGTCCACCGCGGCGAGCAGCGAGACCAGCGCGGAGGTCCGGGGCGACGGGTCGGCGCCGCCGATCACCGCGTCGCGCAGCTCGGCGCGGAGCCGACTTTCGTGGGTGTCGTCGACGGCGGGCCACACCGTGGTCGGGAAGATGCCGAGCAGCTTCGCCTTGGCCTCGCGCACCCAGCCCTTCGCCACGATCCGTTCGAGCACCGCCTCGCGCAGGCCCTTGTCGAGCTTCTCGATGGCCCGCTCCGGCCTCATCGGCTTGGACTCCCGCAACCGGGCGACCGCCCGCGCGAGGATCTCGTCGTCCGGAGTGGACTCGTGGCGCAGCACCAAACGCCCCCTGCGCACTTCCTCGCCCTCCCCGGCCGGCTCGACCACGCCGTCGAGGGCCAGTTCGAGCAGCACGGCACCGGCCAGCACGCGCGGCAGCTTGGCGCCGTCCACGACGGGCTTTCCGGTCTCGTCGTCCAGGAGCAGCAGCAACAGGTCTTCGGCGAGCAGCGTCATGACCCCACCGTACGGCGGACCGACCAGTGGAGCTGTTCGACGGTGTTCAGCGGTCGTTGCCCGGCGTCGGCTCCGACGCCGCGGACTCTGCTCGCCGCCGGCGCACGGCCCGCACCGCCACCAGCGCGAACAGCACCAGCACGACCGCCAGCAGGATCCCAGCATCGGAAACCCGCTGTGCCCAGTCACTCACTGTCACCTGGAGCGAGAACTGGTCGTCCACCCCCATCACGCCGCCGAGGTTCGCGGTCCCGTCGGTGGCGAGAAAGAGGGCTCCGAGCGCCACGAACAGCAGACCCGACACCAGCGACGTCGTGTGCGTGCGCACCGGCCCGAGCGCGATCGTCCTGCCCCGCAACCACGGCCGCCGTCCCAGATCGAATCGGTCCCAGAGCAACGCCAGCACGAAGAGCGGGACGGTCATCCCCAACGCGTAGACGGCCATCAGCAGTCCGCCGTAGCCGGCACCGCCGCCGGCCACCGCGATCGTGAGGACGCTGCCGAGCAGAGGCCCCGAACAGAACCCGGCGAACCCGTACACGCCTCCGAGCGCGAACACCGACACGGTGCCGGAGATACGGACCGACCCGGCCGCGCGTTGTGCGGGGGCGAACGCGAATCCCCGGCCGAACACCGTCATGACACCGAGTCCGATCAGCACCAGACCACTGACCGTCGTCACCGTCTCACGATGCTGGGTCAGCAGCGATCCCATCGCACCGAGACCGGCGCCGAGCGGCACGAGCACCACCGCGAGGCCGAGGTAGAACACCGCGGTCCGGGCGGCGAGACGCCCGACACCGTCGAAGGCGTATGCGAAGAAGGACGGCAGCAGCAATGCCGAACAGGGACTGACCAGTGAGAGCAGACCACCCAACAGCGCACCGAGCAGTCCGACGTCGGTCACGGCAGTCGCCCACCGGTCTTCTCGATCAACTGCTCGAAGGCCGACAGCGGCTGGGCGCCGAGCACGGGATAGCCGTCGATCACGAACGACGGCGTGCTCGCCACTCCGATCATATTGGCCTCCAGTGCATCTGCGGCGATGTCCGAGTCCACCGAGGTGTCTGCGGCGTCACGAGCGAAGCGATCCAGGTCCGGCACGCCGGCCTGTTGCGCGAATCCCCGCAGCGCGACCTGGTCGAAGGTCGGGTGTCCGCGATCCGGCGCCGCGGCGTACAGAGCCGAGTTGAACTCCCAGAACCTGCCCTGTGCGGCCGCCGCCCGACCGGCTCGCGCGGCGACCATCGACTCTTCCCCGAAGATCGGCAGGTCCCGCCACTCGATCCGCAGCTTCCCCGCCTCGACGTACTTGTCTACGAGCTGGGGCTCGGTGTCGCGACTGAACTTCGCGCAGAACGGGCAGCGGTAGTCCGAGTACACGACCACGACCACGGGTGCGTCGACCGGTCCCCGCGCCAGGGGGTCGCCCTCCGTCCGGCGGGCCATGTCCCCGACCGGCCCGATGCCGGGATCCAGGTCTGCGGTGGCCGTCGCCGACACCGACGCCTCGTCCGCGGCGCCCACCCGGTCCACCACGAGAAGCCCCGCCAGCACAAGAGCGACGACGCCGAGCGCTCCGAGCAGCCACACGTCCCGCCCGATCCCGAGCAGCTTGCTCCGCGACGCCATCCGTCCTCCGTTCGATCCAGCACACCGACCCACAACTACTATCGGAGATAGTACCTGGACCTACTATCCTCCTTAGTAGTTCTTCAGGCTTGCGCCGACGAAGGACTCCACTCACTGTGACCGAAAACACCGGCAGTGGAATGTATTTGGTGCGCGCACTCGCGGCGGGTCTCGTGACCGTGATCGCGGTGGGCGTTCCGACGGACATCATCGACACCCGGTTCTTCGGACGCGAGGTGCCCGCGCGCGGGTGGGAGCACCCGGTCCACGTGGCCACCGCGACCCTGACGGCCCTGTGGTTCGGCATCCGCCCCGGCGCCCAGGAACGCCGACCGACCGGCGCGATGGCCGGGGTGGTGCTCGCGGTCATCTCGCTCGCGATGCTGACCATCGCCGTCGTGCTGCGCCGTCGTCAGAGCCTGTGCGGTCCCGACTGCGCCGGCCCCGCCGAGCGCACCGCCGCGGCTCAGGAGCCGAGCATCGCGCAGTAGGCCGCGAGCGCCGTGACCACGACAGAGACCGTCGCCAGCACCGGCAGGGCCGACAGGGTGAGCGCGAGCGGATAGTGCAGGACCTGCGCCCCACGGCGCGACGCGCACTGCCCCGACAGCCACACCACGCGATCCTCGACGAAGCCCGCGGCCGACATCGCCGCCGGCCGGGAGTCCCGCGGTTCGTCGTGCCATCGCTCCAGCGCCGCGCACACCGCTGAAGGACCACACGACGCGGCGGCCTGACGGTCCGCGGACAACTCCACCAGCACCCGAACCCACGTCGCGCCCACCCGCGCCAGCGGGACCACCGGGACGGCGGCGCTCAATGCGTCGGCCCACGCCACCAACAGGTGATGGCGGCCTCTCAGGTGGGCGCGTTCGTGGGCCAGGATCGCCTCCCTGGCCGGCGGCTCGAGATCCATCACACCCGTTCCCAGCACGATCGCCGGGGAGCGGCCGCCGATGCTGTACGCCGCGACCCCCGGCCCGACGACGTGGAAGACGTCGCCGTCGGTCGAGTTCCGCCGTCCCACCAGGCGCAGCACCGACGCGTGCTCCTCGGTGACCCGGCGATGGCGGAGCAGACCCCGCGAGACGACCAGCGCGATCCTTCCGACCAACAGCAAGCCGACAGCCCATAGCGTCGCCTCGACTGCGAGAAACCAAGGAACAGTGCCGTTCTGGCGCAGGGAGCTGACACACGAGAGCGTCGACGAGGGCAGGAGGTGCCAGCGATCTCCCGGCCGCACCCACAGGACGAGTGGCACGGCCGCCACCGCACCGACGAACAGTGCCTGCGACGTCAGCCAGGCCGCGAGGGCCACCCGCGGGTGCCGGTGCGGCGCCGCGAGCAGGCCGAGCCAGTGCGGCGCCGCGAACCCGAGAACCACCGTGGCGGCGAGCAGGCCGATCGCGGCGATCACCCGAGACCGCCGCGTCGGCGCGTCTGCGTACGACGTGCGGCCCGACGCAGGATCCTCGACTCGTCCTCCGAGGCCGAGTTCGCGAAGTGCAGCATGACCTGTTCGGCGTCCCCGCTCGAGCGGAGCACCTGACGAAGCAGATCGGCCGCGGTCTCCTCCCGGCTGCGTGTGGCTCGGTACCGATAGGCCCGTCCGACGCGTTGCCGGGACACCATGCCCTTGGTGTGCAGATTGTCGAGGACCGTCATCACGGTCGTGTACGCAAGCGGCCGCGGGGGTTGCAGTCGATCCATCACGTCTCGCACGCGGACCGGTTCGTCCACGCTCCACAGCACGTCCATCACCGCGGTCTCGAGGTCACCGAGTCCGATCACGCGGCCACCCCGGCGGGTCCCGGGAAGCCGAGCTTCTCGTCAGCGCGGGTTCCGCTCGCTCGTGCCATGCCGCAAGTACAAAACGCTACCAATCGAGAGTCAAGTTTCGAGGTGCCCTGTTCGAGTGCGCGGCCCGAGGACGACCCCGTCGGCGGCCACCCCGGGCGGCGGTGACGACCGTTCGCCGACAGTTCGGCGCCAACCACCGACGGACTGGTGTTGCCGACCTCGTATTCGCGCTGTGTGCACGCCGGTGTCCCCTAGTGTTCAGTGCACGTCACAAGCACACAAGTACTGGGAGAGGACAGCCGATGAGTGCAGTCGAGCGGGCCACGGGCTCATACGCCGAGGCCTTCCGTCAGAGCGTCGAGCAGCCGGAACAGTTCTGGCTCGAGGCCGCGGAAGCCGTCGACTGGGACGTCGCCCCGACTCGTGCGCTGGACTCGTCATCCGCCCCGATGTACCGCTGGTACCCGGACGCGACGATGAACACCTGCCGCAACGCGCTCGACCGGCACGTGGCGGCGGGCCGGGGTGAACAGGCCGCGCTGATCTACGACTCCGCCATGCTCGGCACCACCCGCACCTACAGCTACGCGCAGCTGCTCGACGAGGTGTCCCGGTTCGCCGGAGTGCTGACCGCGCAGGGCATCTCGGCCGGCGACCGCGTCATCGTGTACATGCCGATGATCCCGGAGGCGGCCGTCGCAATGCTCGCCTGCGCGCGCATCGGCGCGGTGCACTCGGTGGTGTTCGGCGGGTTCGCCGCCGCCGAGCTGGCCGCCCGTATCGACGACGCGGAGCCGAAGGCGCTGGTGACCGCGTCCGGCGGACTCGAGCCGGGCCGCACCATCGAGTACCTGCCGATGGTCGAGCGGGCGCTCGGGCTGACCGACAAGGCGCCCGCCGTCGTGATCGTCAAGGACCGTCCGAGCATCCCCGGCACCGCTGCCGACGTCGCGGGCTGGCTGGACTGGGACGCCGAGGTCGCCGCGGCCGCCCCCGCGGACTGCGTGTCCGTGGCCGCGACCGATCCGCTCTACATCCTGTACACCTCGGGCACCACCGGGAAGCCGAAGGGTGTGGTCCGCGACAACGGCGGGCACGCGGTGGCGTTGACCTGGTCGATGCGCAACCTCTACGACATCGGCGCCGGACAGGTGATGTGGACGGCCTCCGACGTCGGCTGGGTGGTCGGGCACTCGTACATCGTGTACGGCCCACTGCTCGCCGGCGCCACCACCGTGATGTACGAGGGCAAGCCGGTGGGCACGCCCGACGCCGGCGCATTCTGGCGGGTGGTTCAGGACCACCAGGTGCGGGCGCTGTTCACCGCACCGACCGCGATCCGCGCGATCCGCAAAGAGGATCCGGATGCGAAAGAACTTGCCAACTACGACATCTCGTCGCTGACGACACTCTTCGCCGCGGGCGAGCGGCTCGACCCCGACACCTACGAGTGGGCGGGCAGGGTGCTCGGCGTGCCGGTCGTCGACCACTGGTGGCAGACCGAGACCGGTTGGGCGATCTGCGCGAACCTGCGGGGCCTCGAGCCGATGCCGATCAAGGCCGGATCCCCCACCGTCCCGGTGCCGGGCTACCGCGTCGAGATCCTGGACGGCGAGGGTGCGCCGGTCGAGGCGGGCACCGAGGGCAACATCGTCATCGCCCTGCCGATGCCGCCCGGCACGCTCGCCGGGCTCTGGCGCGACGAGGACCGGTACGTCAGGTCGTACCTGTCCACCTTCGACGGCTACTACCTGACCGGCGACTCCGGGTACATCGACGAGGACGGGTACGTGTTCGTGCTCGGCCGCAGCGACGACGTGATCAACGTTGCCGGGCACCGGCTCTCGACCGGCAGCATGGAGGCCGTGGTGGCCGAGCACCCCGAGGTCGCCGAGTGCGCGGTGATCGGGATCCGGGACGAGCTCAAGGGCCAGCGGCCCAGCGGCTACGTGGTGCTCAAGTCCGGTTCCGAGATCGATCCCGAGCAGCTGCGCAAGGACCTGGTCGCGATGGTCCGCGACCAGATCGGTGCCGTCGCGACCTTCCGTGACGTGACCGTGGTGCAGGCCCTGCCGAAGACCCGGTCCGGCAAGATTCTGCGCAAGACGATGCGTCAGATCGCCGACCACGACGAGTACACGGTGCCGTCCACGATCGAGGATCCGGCGGTGCTCGACGCATTGGCCAAGCTGCTCGGTCCCGGCGCCTGACCGCCGCGACCACAGTTCGGTGAGGCCGCGGCCCTCCCGGTCGCGGCCGTCACCGACGAGTCGGACACTCAAAACGACGGCGGTTCCTCGGGATTCGCCGATCTGTGGTGGCCGCGACTGCCGACGATCCGCGGGCCGGGTACCGCCAGCGAGTCGCTGCCCTGCGCACCCGCCGGCAGCGTCACCTCGCTCGTACCGAGACTCGAAGTCCACAACAGGGCGTGACCGCGCAGCGCGACCACGTTCCACAGCCGCAACGTCTTGAGCTGATGATGAAAGGCACACAGGCACTCCAGGTTGGAGACAATCGTCCACCCACCCGCGGCGGGGTCCCATATTCGGAACTCGACGATGTGGTCGACCTGGCATGCGTCGGCAGGACGGGCGCAGCCCGGGAACCGGCAGTGCCCGTCCCGGGCACGGACCATCGCCACCGTTGCCGCGTCCGGGCGGTAGGTCAGCGCACCGTCCGGCGGCGCCGGCAATCCCCCGTGCCCGTTCGGGTACTGCCCCAGCGCGAGAGTCGGATCGGCCCGCACCGCGGCAAGGATCGCATCGGCGACCGTGCCGAGACTGAGCGGTACCGGTCGCATCGGGGGCTCACCCCGGGTCCGCTTGCCTGCTCGGGCACCCGACCTCGCAGACCGCACCGAGGCTGCCGAGCACGGTTTGCCGGGTGGTCGCGGTCCGTAGTCGGGCACGTATCCGGCCCTGCGGCGACCACCGCGGGCAAGGAACGAACGCACTCGGTACCGCGACCGTAGCGCCGGCGGCGCCTCGGGATCCGAGCCTGCGGGTGGATCGTTCGATGACGCGCAGGCTGCCTCAGCCACGAGTGCCTGCCCACCCACCGAAGCGGTGCCCCGCGCAACGGGTTGCGTCTCGAGATCGGCTACGCCGGCCGTAGATGGAGCGTCGGTGGTTGCAGCAGCATCGGTCGCGGCACCGTCGACTGCAGCAGCATCGGCTCCGACATCGGCGGTCACCGCCTCGGCAACATCGCCTACATCGGTGACCAAGCCTTGCTTCTCCGCAATGTCCAGTGCCTCCGCCAACAGCACCTGCCAGGTCCCGTCCGCAGCTAACCGCCTCGCCAGCTCCGGATCGATGAAGCCGTGCCCGTGCAGGTATGCCGGCTGCGACAACAACCCGACCAGGGTCGCGACGTCGACCGTGATCTGCGTCAACGGCGCCCGCCGGCCCGGCAGCGACGCCCTCCCCGACGCAGTACAGTCCTCCCGCTCGCACAGGCACGCCAGGTGCGGCTCACCGTGCATGATCGCCATCACCGCATCGGCCATCCGCTGCTGGGCACCCCGCAGGTCGTGCCGACACACCGTCGACGCCATCTCCGCGACCAGTTGCATGAACTGCGCGCCCTCCTCGGGCGACACCGTCACCTCGATCACCGACGAACTCCCCCTCGACCGCCGCACCACCCGCCGACCGCGCCGCTCGAACTCCCGCTGCTCGGCCGCCTCCTGCGGCGAGTACTCGCAGATCAAGCGAAAGATCTCCCCCGCCAACGGTCCCGGCGTCAACTGCCGTGCGGCAGCAACGATCTCCGTTTCCAGCGACGCCACCGTCTCGGGCCGCAATCCGGCCGTGTCCCGCGCAATCACCCGCACCCGTGCGAAGTCGAGATCGCCCGCCTCGAAGGCCGCCCGCACCCTGGGCAACCGCAGCCGCAGATCCATCCCCAACTCCGCGTGACCCTGCGCGACCGTCCGGGAACATCCCCAGTGCACTGCCAACTCCGCGATCGCATTGTTGCCGCAGTCGGTGATGTCCCCCGACCCCAGCCGCACGTCCCGCTCGATCCACGATTCCCAGAACCGGCCCGCCGCGAGCACCTTGAGTGCCGCGCACGTGTTCTCACCGCGCGCCGTCTCGGTCGCCTCGGTCAGGTCGATCGCTTCGGCCAGCGCCGCCGAGGTCTCCGCCTCGACCCTCGAGTTCGCTCCACCACCCCTGGTTTCGAACATGGATGCGACGCTACGCCGGGGGTCCGACAACCGACCAAATCCACCGATCACCGCCGGTCAGGGGTAAATACCGGCCGTCCGCGACCGGCCCTCAGCGAACGGCGTCGGCTGCGGCCTGGACGCGTCGGTAGTGCGCGAAACGACGGTCGGCGTCTGTGTAGGGCAGGTTGTCGTTACCCTTCGTCATTCCCGCGACGCCGTCGATCAGCTCCCGACCGATGTCGGCGTGCCCGGCGTGGCGTGCCGTCTCGATGTTCATGTGCAGCAGGATCTGGTGCAGGGTGACATTCTCGTCGGGCCACCCCGGCGCGCATCCGGGAGAGTCGAGATCGAGGGCGCCGAACGTCTCACCCGCGTGCTCCCACGAACGTCGGTAGAGACCGTCCACAATGAACTCCGTCGACTCCTCCGGGGTCGCCCACAGGTCGACGTTCTCGGCGGCGCCGGGCCGGTCCCAGGGCAACTCCATGGGGGCGGGCCGTCCGAAGACATCTCCGAAGTAGCCGAATTCGCACGCGGCCAGGTGTTTGACGAGACCGAGAAGGTTGGTACCGGTCGGCGTCAAAGGACGGCGGAGGTCGTACTCCGAGAGACCCTCCAGCTTCCACAGGACCGATTCACGCAGCACCTGCAGTCGCCCGATCAGGTCTGACTTGTTCGCGGCTTGCGAGGTCATCCAGGCAGCCTAGGCGGACAATCGAAGACACCGGTAGACCAATCCGCCCGGCGCGCGGCGCCGAATCACCACTGACACGAACACCAGGCAGCGGAGGTTGATTGTGAGAAACGCCGTCGGAGCACTGCTCGCCGCGGGATCCGCCCTTCTCCTTGCGGTCCCTGCCCAGGCCCAGCCTGCACCGTTGGCGCCGGTGGCCGCCGTCGACATCGGGCGGTACACCGGGACCTGGCTGCAGCTCGCCGCGGTGCCACAACCGTTCAGCCTCGACTGCGCGCGCGACACCCGTGCGACGTACTCGCTGGTAGACGCCCGGAACGTCCGGGTCCAGAACAGCTGCGAGACCTGGTCCGGGAGCCGCAACGAGATCGTCGGCAATGCACGAGTCAACGACCCGGTCACGAACGCGCAGTTGCACGTGAGCTTCCCCGGCGTGCGGTCCCAGGACTCGCCGGACGGACCGACCAACTACGTCGTGACCTACCTCGCCGAGGACTACTCGTGGGCGTTGGTCGGGGACCCGGCCCGTTTCTCCGGCTTCGTGCTGTCGCGGGTCCCGGCCGTCACCGCCGAGCAGTGGCGGCAGATCCGTGCGGTGGTCGAGTCACGCGGGTACAACTCGTGCCTGCTTCTCACCACGCCTACCTCCGGCGGACGCGACGACATCCGTCCGCTCTGCACGCTCTGACGGCTTCAGGATGCGCTCTGATGCCGACGGGCAGCGGTTCCGGTGATGTTGTTGACCATGCCCTTGAAGATGACCCCGTGGAACGGCAGGAGCGCGTACCAGTAGGCGCGGCCGGCGATTCCGCGTGGGAAGAAGATTGCCCGCTGGTCGAGGCGAGAACCGCGCGCCGCGGCGCGGACCCGCCACTCGAGCCAGGCGCCACCCGGCGCGCGCATCTCCGCCCGCAGTCGCAGTAGGGCGCCGCGTTCGATCTTCTCCACCCGCCAGAAGTCGAGCGCGTCCCCGGTCTGGAGCCGTCGCGCATCACGACGGCCGCGACTGAGGCCCACCCCGCCGACCAGCCGGTCCAGCCAGCCGCGGACCGCCCACGCCAGCGGGAAGGAGTACCAGCCGTTCTCGCCGCCGATGCTCTCGACCACCTGCCACAGCGTCTGCGCGTCCGCCTCACAGGTCTTGCTGCGTTCGTCGGTGAACACCACCTCGCCGGCCCAGACCGGGTCAGACGGGAGCGGGTCCGAGGGCGCTCCAACCGGTGCGGCGTTCGCCCACGTCGTCTCCACCTCGCCCCGCTCGATGCGGCCCAGGGCCAACCGCACCGCCTCCCGGTACGGGGTGAGTCCGCCCGCAGGCGGCGCAATGACGTCGTCGATGCCGTGTTCGGTCATCACCGCGTCGTTCTGCAACGACTCGATCAGCGCCCGCCCCAGACGAGACGGGATCGGGGTCACCAGCCCGATCCACAGGCCGGCCAGCCGCGGCGTCAGCACCGGGAGGACCAGGATGCGACGGTTGGCCAGACCCGCGACCTGCGCGTAGGTCCTCATCATGTCGCCGTAGCCCATCACGTCCGGTCCACCGATGTCGTAGGTACGACTGCGCGGCAACGGGGCCTCCGCCGCGGCAACCAGGTAGTGCAGGACGTCCCGGACCGCGATCGGTTGGATCCGGTTGTTCACCCACCGCGGCGTCGTCATCACCGGCAGCCGATTGGTCAGGTGCCGGATCATCTCGAACGATGCCGAACCGGATCCGATGACCACCCCTGCCTGCAACGCCATGGTCGGGATTCCCGAGTCGATCAGGATCCGCCCGACCTGGGTGCGGGAACGCAGGTGCGCAGACAGTTCCACCCCCGCCGGGTGCAGCCCACCCAGGTAGACGATGCGCGACACGCCCGCGGACCGCGCCGCGGCCACCACGTGCTGTGCGCCACGGCGCTCGGCGTCGGTGAACGCCTCGCCGCCGCCCATGGAGTGGACGAGGTAGTAGACGACGTCGATGTCCCCGAACGCCGCTGTCAGCGAGTCGGTGTCGTCCAGGTCGCCGCGGAAGATCTCGACGTCATGCGCCCACGGCACGTCCCGGAGCTTGTCCGGGGAACGCACCAGTACCCGAACCGAGTACGCGGCTGCGAGCAGTCGTGGTGTCACCCGGCCACCGATGTAGCCAGTCGCACCCGTGACCAGCACGCGCAGGTCGCCCATCACTCGACGATAGCCCTGCCTCAGCGCCCGAGTTCGCCGAGACGCGCCAACGACTCTCGACGCTCGATGGCGTGGTCGACGACGGGGTCCGGGTATCCGGACGGGCGGCCGGCCTTCAGCGCGTGCACGGCGCCGCCCGGGACCCCGCGCAACTCCGGTACCCAGCGGCGCACGTAGTCGCCGTCCGGGTCGAACTTCTCGCCCTGAGTCGTCGGGTTGAACACCCGAAAGTACGGCGCCGCATCGGTTCCGCAGCCCGCGGTCCACTGCCAGCCGTGCTGGTTCGAGGCCAGGTCGCCGTCGAGCAGGTGGGACATGAAGTACCTGGCCCCACGCCACCAGGGCAGGTGCAGGTCCTTCACCAGGAAGGACGCGACGATCATCCTGACCCGGTTGTGCATCCAGCCCTCGGCGAGCAGCTGACGCATCCCGGCGTCGACAATCGGGAACCCCGTTCGCCCTTCGCACCATGCGGCCCAGGACAACTCGGCGTCCGGGCCGGTGTCGTACCGGATCGCGTCGAACCGGCTGTCGTAGTTGTGCCGGGCACTGTCCGGGCGGTGGTAGAGCACGTCGGCGTAGAACTCACGCCACGCCAGCTGGCGCAGGAAGGCCTCCGGCCCAGCACCGCGCAGACCGGCGAGATCCGCGAGCACGGTGCGCGGGTGGACGGACCCGTACTTGAGATCCACCGACAGTCGGCTGGTCCCGTCGAGGTCGGGCCGATCCCGAATCCTGTGGTAGTCGGCGAGGTCGCCGTCACGGAACCGCGCCCACCGCTCGAGCCCGGCGCGCTCCCCCGCCGCGGGCCCGTCCGATGTTGCGGGTCGCGGGACCGGCACCCGCGCAGGAAGTTCCGGATCGAGCCAGTCCACCGCGACACCCGAGCCGGCTGCGGGTGCGCGCCAGCCGTGGTCGAGCCACCGTCGGAAGTACGGCGTGAACACCCGGTAGGGACCGCCGTCGGCCTTCGTCACCCGCCCAGGCGCGACGGCATAGGGCGAGCCCGTCCGCACCAGCTGCACCCGCTCGGCGACCGCCTCGTCGCGCCGACGCCCGTACGGCCCGTAGTCCGCGCTGACGTGGACCTCGCTCGCGCCGACCGCCGCCGCGACCGCGGGGACGACCGACACAGGATCGCCCCGCACGACGCACAGGCGGCCGCCCAGCTGCTCGTCGAGTGCGGACAGGCTGCGGAACAGGTGGTCCCGCCGGACCGCACCGGACGGCCCGAGAATCGACTCGTCCAGGACGAAGAGCCCGAGCACCCCCGCGGCGCCGGCCTCGGCCGCCGCGGACAGCGCCGGCAGGTCCCCGGTGCGCAGGTCCCGGCGAAACCACATGACAGAGGCGGGCATGCCCGTCTTTCTACACCCGCCCGGCGGGTGCGGGCACAATGCAGGGGTGACCGAACCCGCCGCCGCCACGGTCCTGGTCGTCGACGACGACCAGGACGTCCTGCTCTCCCTGCGCCGCGGCCTGCAGCTGTCCGGATTCACCATCCTCACCGCGGCCAACGGCGCGGAGGCCCTGAGGGTGGTCGCGGACCGGAACCCCGACGCAATCGTCCTGGACATGAACATGCCCGTCCTCGACGGCGCCAGCGTGGTGACCGCGCTGCGCGCGATGGGCAACGACATCCCGATCTGCGTGCTGAGTGCCCGTTCCTCGGTGGATGACCGGGTGGCGGGACTCGAGGCGGGCGCGGACGACTACCTCGTCAAACCGTTCGTCCTGGCCGAGCTCGTCGCTCGCATCCGCGCCATGCTGCGCCGGCGCGCGACACCGCCGCCGGCGCCCGCACCGCAGGGCGCGCTGACCGTCGGCGCGCTGACCGTCGACCTGCTCGGTCGGCGCGCTGTCGTCGGCGGCCACGAGATCGAGCTCACCAAAAGGGAATTCGAGCTGCTCGCCGTCCTGACGCGCAACAGCGGCGTGGTCCTGAGCCGTGAACGGCTGCTCGAACTCGTCTGGGGGTACGACTTCGTCGCCGACACCAACGTCGTCGACGTGTTCGTCGGCTACCTGCGCCGCAAGCTCGAGGCAGACGGCCGCCCCCGCATCCTGCAGACCGTGCGCGGGGTGGGGTTCGTGCTGCGGGACGCGCAGTGAGCCCTCGCCGCTCCTATTCGCTACGCGCCCGCGTCGCCGCAGCCACCGCGCTCGGCGCCACCGTCATCGTCGCCCTGCTGGGAGTCTTTGTCGCGTTCGCGATCTCACGCAACAACATGAACCAACTGGACCGGCGGTTGGAGACGGCGACGCGGGTCCTGATCGCGAACGCCGCGACCGCCGCGTCGTTCCTGCCCACCTTCGGCGACGGTGGCGCGTTCGCCGTGACCATCCGGGCGGGAACCGACGTCATCGTGAGCACCCCCACCCGGCTTCCCGAACTCGACCCCGGCGCCGCGACCGTGCACGTGGACGGCACCGCCTACCGGGTGAACACCAGCCGAATCGCCGACAGCGACAGCCTGATCTCGCTTGCCGTACCCGCGGCGGAGGCCCGTGACGTCACCGCAGAACAGCAACGCTGGGTGGCGGTCTCCGGTGTGCTCGCGATCGCCGCCGCCGGCGGTCTCGGCTGGATCTTCGGGGGCCGGGCGGTCCGGCCGATCACCGCGTTGACGCGGCACATCGGTGCCGGCACGCCGCAGCCCGGCCCGCCGCCGAAGGTCTCCGGCGTCCGGGAGGCCGAGGAGCTGGCGGACGAGCTGGAACTGATGCTCGCGCGGATCGCCGAGGCGCAGGCGCAGTCCGCGGCGTCTCTGGACACCGCCCGCGACTTCGCCGCCGCGTCGGCGCACGAACTGCGGACCCCGCTGACCGCGATGCGCACCGACATCGAGGTCCTCAGCACCCTCCAACTCGACGACGCCCAACGCGCCGAGATCCTCGGAGACCTGGCACGCACCCAGGGCCGCGTCGAGGCCACCCTGTCCGCGCTCGAACGGCTCGCGTCGGGCGAGCTGTCCAGCGAACGCGACCACGTGCCCACCGACCTGGCCGAGCTGTGTGACATCGCCGCCCAGGAGGCCATGCGCCAACTGCCCGGCCTCGCGGTGCGGGTGGAGTCCGACCCCTCACTGGTCATCAACGGCCTGCCCGCCGGCCTGCGACTCGCGCTGGACAACGCGATCGCCAACGCGGTCCGGCACGGCGGGGGGTCGACGGTGGTGCTGACGGCCCGGCGCAGCGGGCCGGAGGCGGTGACGGTCACCGTCGACGACAACGGCACCGGCGTGCCGGTGACCGAGCGTGAAGCGGTGTTCGAGCGCTTCGTCCGAGGCTCCGGTGCCGCGCGTGGCGGGTCGGGACTGGGCCTGGCGCTGGTGGCACAGCAGGCCCAGTTGCACGGCGGCCGGGCCTACTTCGAGGACAGCGAACTGGGCGGCGCCCGCCTGGTGCTCGAGTTCGCGGCGCCGCGAAACCAGCCGCGAGGCTAGGTGCCGGTGGTGTCGCCCTCCGACCCCACCCAGACCGACCTTCGGACCCGGATCGGAAACAGGGCCCCGCATCGGTGTCGATGCGGGGCCCTGTCTGCGATGCGTCTTGGCTGTGTGACTACCTCGTGCCGAGCAGGTCGATCACGAAGACCAGCGTCTTGCCGGAGAGCTGGTGCCCACCACCGGCCGGACCGTAGGCCAGCTCCGGCGGAACCGTGAGCTTGCGGCGGCCGCCGACCTTCATGCCGGGGATACCCTTCTGCCAGCCCGGAATCAGCTGGGCGAGAGGGAACTTCACGGAATCGCCACGCAGGAACGAGGAGTCGAACACCTCGTTGGTGTCGAACTCGACGCCGTGGTAGTGGACGTCGACGACGGCGCCGGGCTGCGCCTCCGCGCCGTCACCGACCTCGATGTCCTCGATCACGAGCTCTGCGGGTGCCGGGCCGGTGGCCGGCTCGATCACCGGCGCCGCCGGCGGAACCACGACGTCGAGCAGGTCGATCACGAAGACCAGCGTCTTGCCGGAGAGCTGGTGCCCACCGCCGGCCGGGCCGTAGGCCAGCTCCGGCGGGATGGTCAGCTGACGGCGTCCCCCGACCTTCATGCCGGGGATGCCCTCCTGCCAGCCGGCGATCAGGCCCGCGAGCGGGAACTTGATGGACTCGCCGCGGCTCCAGGAGGAGTCGAACTCCTCGCCGGACTCGAACTCGACTCCGAGGTAGTGGACCTCGACCTTGGCGCCGGGAGTGGCCTCGGCGCCGTCACCGACGGTGATGTCCTTGATCACGAGCTCGGTGGGCGGGGGGCCCTCCTGAAACTCGATTACCGGCTCGTTGCTCATGCGGGTCACCTGCTTTCCAGGTCGGTGTAGTTGCGTTCGGTGTAGCCGGTGTAGATCTGACGCGGGCGGCCGATCTTGGTGGCCGGGTCCTCGTGCATCTCGCGCCAGTGCGCGATCCAGCCGGGCAGCCGGCCCATCGCGAACAGCACGGTGAACATCCGCGTCGGGAAGCCCATCGCGCGGTAGATGAGACCGGTGTAGAAGTCGACGTTCGGGTACAGCTTGCGCTCGATGAAGTACTCGTCGGTGAGCGCGGCCTCCTCGAGCGCCTTCGCGATCTGGAGCAGCTCGTCGTCGCCGCCGAGCTTGGCCAGGATGGTGTCCGCGGCCTTCTTGGCGATCGCCGCGCGCGGGTCGTAGTTGCGGTAGACGCGGTGCCCGAAGCCCATGAGCTTCACGCCGTCTTCCTTGTTCTTGACCTTGCGGACGAACTCCTTGACGTCGCCGCCGCTGGCCTTGATCTCGTCGAGCATCTCGAGCACGGCCTGGTTGGCGCCGCCGTGCAGCGGGCCCCACAGTGCATTGATGCCGGCCGAGACCGAGGTGAACAGGTTGGCGTCGGAGGAACCGACCATCCGCACCGTCGACGTCGAGCAGTTCTGCTCGTGGTCGGCGTGCAGGATCAGCAGCATGTCGAGCGCCTTGGCGACCTCGGGATCGACCGCGTACGGCTCGGCCGGGAAACCGAACGTCATCCGGAGGAAGTTCTCGACCAGGGAGAGCGAGTTGTCCGGGTACAGGAACGGCTGCCCGACGGACTTCTTGTACGCGTAGGCCGCGATGGTCGGCATCTTCGCCAGCAGGCGGGTGGTCGACAGCTCGACCTGCTCCGGGTCGTCGGGGTCCAGCGAGTCCTGGTAGTACGCGGACAGCGCGTTCACCGCGGAGGAGAGCACCGGCATCGGGTGCGCGTTGCGCGGGAAGCCGTCGAAGAACCGCTTGAGGTCCTCGTGCAGCATCGTGTGGCGCTGGATGCGGGTGGCGAAGGCCGCCAGCTCGTCGGCCGAGGGCAGCTCGCCGTAGATCAGCAGGTAGCTGACCTCGAGGAAGCTCGAACGCTCCGCCAGCTCCTCGATCGGGTACCCGCGGTAGCGGAGGATGCCCGCGTCGCCGTCGATGTAGGTGATCGCAGACTTGGTGGATGCGGTGTTGACGAAGCCCGGATCGAGGGTGGTGTACCCCGTCGCGGACAGGAGCTTGCCGAGCTCGATCCCGTCATTACCCTCGGTGGCCCTCGCGATTGTCATCGCATGTTCGCCACCGGGGTAGCTGAGCGTGGGCTTGGTTTCTTCGGCAGCGGGCACGGATGACCCCTCTCAAACTCGAACCTTGCGAGTAGCAATATCAGTCGAGTAGAACCTAGTCGCAGTCAGCTTCGGCTGCCCAGCGAGGGTCGCTGTGGCGCTCTGTGCGCCACAGTCAAAGTGCCGTGAGCTGTGGTTATCCGATCAGCATATGCCCAGCCCCCAGCTTCCGCTCCAAGTTTGCCCGGGCGCGAGAACAAGTTGGTCGATGCCCGAGTTGAAGGCGTCCGGCGGGCAGGTCATCGGCTCGACGGCCAGCGCCCGGCCGCGGCCCGGGTAGCCCTTCCCGGTCTCGGGATCCGCGGTGAACACCTGGATCCAGCCGAACCGGCGGTCCGTCCACAACACCGTGCCGGCGCCGTCCGGTGCGCGCAGCACGTGCCGGGCCCGGCCGTCGGGGTCCGGCACGATCGAGCTGAACGGGGTGTCCAACCGCACGCCCGCGAGGTCGCGTGGCGAGGTGAAGTCGAACTCGGTGCCGTAGACGGACTGCGAGTTGCCCTCGGGCAGCATCCGGTCCGGGTCGAGAGGCAGCCGGGTGCCCGCGGTCAGCTGCAGCGTGCAGTCGTCGAGCGGGGTGTCCCCGACGCGGACGTAGGTGTGCACGCCGAGCCCGAACGGGGCCGGCATCGCGCCGATGTTGGTGGCGGTGTGGGTGACGGTGAGACCGTCCGGGCCCAGCTCGTGACGCACCCCGACCTGCAGCGGGTACGGCCAGCCCTTGTGCAGGCCCACCCGGATCGTCTGCTCGACACTGCTCTCGGTACGTTCGACGAGCTGCCACTCGTCCCGTCGCACGAGGCCGTGGATGGCGTTGTGCCGGTCCGGTTCGGTGATCGACAACTGATGCTCGACGCCGTCGAAAACGAAGTGCCCGTCCCGGAGCCGGTTGGGCCACGGCGCCAGCACCAGTCCCGCCGACAGCGGCGGCCGCTCCTGTGCGGACCACGTCTCGGTGAGGGCCCGGCCGTCGCACTCGAGCAGTCGCAACGCGGCGCCGCGGGAGACCACCTCGGCGCGGTAACCACCGAAGCTGAGCGGGTAGGCGCGCACGCCGGCGGACTCGATCACGCGGGACACGGACTCAGGCATGGATCCCAGTGTCCACGAATCGCCTCACCTTGCCACCGAATCCGACGCTCGGCCCTCCCCGACGCGGTATCGGAGGAACATCGGGAACGCCAGGCAGGCGAGGGCCACCCCGACCACCACCAGGATGCCGCCGCCGGCCGCGGCGACCGCGGTGCCGACCGATGCGGCGGCCGCCCCGTGCAGCACGTCGCCCATCCGGGGGCCGCCCGCGACCACCACGATGAACACGCCCTGCAGTCGGCCGCGCATCTCGTCGGTCGCCACCTGCTGGAGCATGGTGCTGCGGAACGCCGCGGAGACCATGTCGACCGCGCCGCCGAACGCCAGGAACCCCAGCGCCACCCAGAGGAAGATCGCGCTGTCACCGGGGCTGGCCAGCCCGACCGTGACGCCGAAGCCCACCATCGCCAGCCCCCAGAGCACGATGCACGCCACCACCGCACGGCCTTGGTACCGCACCCCCGGCAACCAGCCGGAGAAGACGCCGCCGAGCACCGCGCCCGCGGACATCGCCGCGAACAGCAGGCCCAGCGCGACGCCGCCGGTCACCGGGTCCCCGAACGTCTCGTTGGCGATCTGCGGGAACAGCGCCCGCGGCATGCCGAACACCATCGCGACGATGTCCACCACGAACGAGGCCAGCAGCACCTTCTGCGTCGACAGGTACCGGAACCCGTCCAGCACGGCACGCAGCCCGGCCTTCGTGGTGTGCCCGGTCGGCGGCAGCGCGGGCAGAGCCAGCACCGCCCACAGCGTCGCCATCAGCAGCACCGTGTCGATCAGGTACAGGCTGGCCAGCCCGATCGTCGGGATCAGCACGCCGGCCAGCAGCGGCCCGGCGATCGCGCCGAACTGCACGACCGTCATGTTCAGGGAGTTGGCCGCCGGCAACTGGTCGCCGGGGATCAGCCTCGGGATGATCGCGGCGCGGGTCGGCTGGTTGACCGCGAAGAACGCCTGCTGCACCGAGAACAACCCGAGTACCACCCAGACGTTGGCCATGCCGGCCGCGGCCTGCGCCCAGAACAGCAGCGAGGTCACCGACAGCCCGATCGTGGTGATCGTCATCAGCCGCCGCCGGTCCATCACGTCGGCGAGCGCGCCGCCCCACAGGCCGAAAAGCACCAGCGGGACCAGCGCGAACACCCCCGTCAGCCCGACGTAGGCCGAACTCTGGGTGATCTCGTAGACCTGCTGCGGCACCGCGACCACGCTGAGCTGCGCACCGATGACGGTGACGACGCCCGACACCCACAACCGCCGGTAGTGCGGCTCGCGCAGCGGGGTGGTGTCGGCCAGCAGCCGCCGACGGGGTTTCCCGGTCACGGTTGCAGTCGCGTCGCGGTCCAGCCGCCCTCGGCTCGGGTGACGAGCACCCGGTTGTGCATGCGGTTGGCGCGGCCCTGCCAGAACTCGACGGTCTCCGGCCGGAGCAGGAGTCCGCCCCAGTCCGGCAGCACCGGAACCTGTTCCGTGTCTGCGAACCGCGCGGTGACCTCCGCGAGCCTCGCGTCGAGGGCGCTCCGGGACTCGATCGGCTGCGACTGCTGCGAGGCCCAGGCGCCGAGCTGCGAACCCCGCGGGCGGGTGTGCCAGTAGGCGGCGGTGACCTCGGGGGCCACCCGTTCGACCGGGCCGCGGACCGTGACCTGGTGTGCGAACGCGGTCCAGGCGAAGGTCGCCGAGGCGTACGGGACGGCCGCGAGTTGCCTGGCCTTGGTGGAGCCGTAGTTGGTGTAGAAAACCAGCCCTTCCTCGGACAACCCCTTGCACAGGACCGTGCGCGAGGCCGGCCGACCCGCCTCGTCGACGGTCGCCAGCACCATCGCATTCGGCTCGACCACGCCGGCGGAACGGGCCTGGTCGAGCCACCGGCGCAGCAGCGGCAACCAGCCGTCTTCGAGGGCCGCGACATCCAGGTTCGATTCCGGGGCAGGCGAATTCATCGCCTGAGCCGCGTATCCCACGCGCATCGCGGCCAGGTCGGCGGGTACCGCGGGCAGGTTGTCGGAATCGGGTGACACGGGTGAACACGTTACTACCGGGTACGCACTCCCCGACCGGCGCGTGTTAGGGGATAGAGTTTCGAGACAACCGGACCCGCCGAATGGGGATTCGCACCCGCGATTCGCACCCGGCAGGGTCAGCAGTTTGCGCGGCGGCTCGTGCCTGTGAACCATGCATGCGCCCGCAAGACGGTCGAAGCTTAAGTCAGTGGTGCAGCCCGGACCGGCGGCACTGAAGATGAGGAGAGTCCACGAGCATGGCAGCGAGCGCGGTAGTACCCGAGGATTTTGTGAGTGGACTCGAGGGCGTCGTCGCCTTCACCACCGACATTGCCGAGCCTGACAAGGACGGTGGCGCGCTCCGCTACCGCGGCGTCGACATCGAGGACCTGGTCGGTCGCGGTGTCACCTTCGGCGATGTGTGGGCCCTGCTCGTGGACGGCCAGTTCGGCCAGGGCCTGCCGCCCGCCGAGCCGTTCCCGCTCCCGATCCACACCGGCGACGTCCGCGTCGACGTACAGGCCGGCCTGGCCATGCTGGCACCGATCTGGGGCTACCAGCCGCTGCTCGACATCGACGACGAGACGGCCCGCGACCAGCTGGCCCGCGCCTCCGTCATGGCGCTGTCCTACGTCGCCCAGTCGGCCCGCGGCATCTACCAGCCCGCCGTGCCGCAGAAGGTCATCGACGAGTGCTCCACCGTCACTGCACGTTTCATGACCCGCTGGAAGGGTGACCCGGACCCGCGGCACACCGAGGCCATCGACGCCTACTGGGTGTCCGCCGCCGAGCACGGCATGAACGCGTCCACCTTCACCGCCCGCGTCATCGCCTCCACCGGCGCCGACGTCGCGGCCTCGCTGTCCGGCGCCATCGGCGCGATGTCCGGCCCGCTGCACGGCGGCGCCCCGGCCCGCGTGCTGCCGATGATCGAGGAGACCGAGCGGACGGGCGACGCCCGCGCGCTGGTCAAGGGCATCCTCGACCGCAAGGAGAAGCTGATGGGCTTCGGGCACCGCGTGTACCGCGCGGAGGACCCCCGGGCCCGCGTGCTCCGCGCCACCGCCAAGCGCCTGGCCGCGCCGCGCTTCGAGGCGGCCGCCGCGCTGGAGCAGGCCGCGCTCGCCGAGCTGCGCGAGCGTCGCCCGGACCGCGCCATCGAGACCAACGTCGAGTTCTGGGCCGCGGTCATCCTGGACTTCGCCGAGGTGCCCGCGCACATGATGCCCGCGATGTTCACCTGCGGCCGTACCGCCGGCTGGTGTGCGCACATCATGGAGCAGAAGCGCCTGGGCAAGCTGGTCCGCCCGGCCGCCATCTACACCGGCCCCGAGCCCCGCACCCCGGACACCGTCGCCGGCTGGGACCTGGTCGGCAAGGTCTAGTTCACAGGCTCCGCTGCTACACCGCACCACAGCGAACGGCCGGGCGAGCTCACACCGAGCCGCCCGGCCGTTCCACGTGGGCGTCTAAACTACCCGTACACAGGGCCCATCAACGCTTAGGACACATTGACCAATGGCTGACGCAACTACACCGATCATCCCCGCCGACCTCAAGCCCGTTGACGGCCGTTTCGGTTGCGGGCCCTCGAAGGTCCGCCCCGAACAGCTCCAGTCGCTGGTGGACGTCGGGGCGTCGGTGTTCGGCACCAGCCACCGCCAGAAGCCGGTCAAGAACGTCGTGGCCCGCGTCCGGTCCGGCCTGGCCGACCTGTTCTCGCTGCCCGAGGGCTACGAGGTCGTCCTCGGCAACGGCGGCACCACCGCGTTCTGGGACGCGGCCGCATTCGGCCTGATCCGCGAGAAGTCGCTGCACCTGACCAACGGCGAGTTCAGCTCCAAGTTCGCCTCGGTGGCGAAGGGCAACCCGTTCATCGGCGACCCGATCGTCGTCTCGTCCGAGCCGGGCAGCGCGCCGGTGCCGGTCTCCGATCCGTCCGTCGACCTCATCGGCTGGGCCCACAACGAGACCTCGACCGGTGTCGCGATCCCCGTCTCCCGCCCCGCGGGTTCGGAGAACGCCCTCATCGCCATCGACGCCACCTCCGGCGCCGGCGGCCTGCCCGTGAACATGGCCGACGCGGACGTCTACTACTTCGCGCCGCAGAAGTGCTTCGCGGCCGACGGCGGCCTCTGGGTGGCGCTGATGAGCCCGGCCGCGCTCGAGCGCGTCGCCGAGATCAAGGCGTCCGGCCGCTGGACCCCCGAGTTCCTGTCGCTGCCCATCGCGGTGGACAACAGCTCCAAGGACCAGACCTACAACACCCCGGCCCTGGCCACCCTGCTGATGTTCGCCGACCAGATCGAGTGGATGAACGGCAACGGCGGCCTGGACTGGACCACCAAGCGCACCGCCGACTCCTCCTCGCGCCTGTACAACTGGGCCGAGGCCAGCGAGTACGCGACACCGTTCGTCGCGGATCCGGCGCACCGGTCGCAGGTGGTCGGCACCATCGACTTCGACGACAAGGTGGACGCCGCCGAGGTCGCAAAGATCCTGCGCGCCAACGGGATCGTCGACACCGAGCCGTACCGCAAGCTGGGCCGCAACCAGCTGCGCGTCGGCATGTTCCCGGCCATCGACCCCGAGGACATCACGCAGCTGACCAAGAGCATCGACTGGGTTGTCGGCCAGCTCTGACCACTGCACACGAGAGCAGCCCCCGACCTCGAGGTCGGGGGCTGCTCTCGTCTCGGCCGGGTGTCAGCTGCCGAAGGTGCTCAGCACGCCGTTGATCAGGCCCGCGATAGCGCCCAGCGGGTCTTCTGCGGAGCCGCCGGCGGGGGCCGTGCCCTTACCGCCGGTCACGGTGACCTTGGACACGGGGATCGGGTCCTGGTAGTCGGTGTCGCCGTCTTCCTTGCACTTGGTGCGGACCTGGTACTCGCCGTCCTCGAAGGTCGCCGAGGTGCCGGTGCCCGACGCGTCGACCAGGATCTGGCCGGCAACCATCTTCTCGCCCTCGATGAGGAAGCTCTCGCCGACCTTCGTGGTCTTGTCGAGGACGGTGGCGTCGGGCTGGTAGACGGTGCCCTCGCACTTGACGAACGCCTTGGTGGTGTTCAGGCCGGTCATCGCGATGGAGATGGTGCCCTTGCCCTCGTCGGCGGTGACGGTCGCGGCGCTGGTGACGGCGGCGGAGCCGATGGCCGGGTTGGCGACGAGGCCGAGCACGGAGAGGCCGGCAACGGCGCCGACGGCGGCCAGGTGCCGCTTCATGGAGGTAGCCACGAGAGTTGTCCCTTCGGTCTGCGTCCGATCCCGGAGGACGAACCGCACATATGTTTAGCCTGCCCTACGTTAGGGCAGGCTAAAGTTAATGAGATTCCACACTCGAAGTCAACTCATGTGATGGCCGGCACAACGCGGGGCGACTCAGACAGGTCAGCCCCCGGCACGTGATGCCGGGGGCTGACTCGCTGCCGAGGCGGTGCTACTCGACGATCAGGGCGTCGGCCTCGATCTCGACCAGCAGCGCGGGGTCGATGAGCGCGCTGACCTCGAGGATCGTCGTCGCGGGACGGATGTCGCCGAAGACCTCACCGTGCGCGAGCCCGGCCTCCTCCCACCGGCTCATGTCGGTGAGGTAGATCCGGGTGCGGATCACGTCCTCGGGCTTCGCGCCCGCCTCCGCGAGGGCCGCGACGACCCGGCTGACGGCCTCACGGGTCTGCTCGGCGAGGCTGTCGCCGCCGACCGGGCCGTCGGGGCCCGACGCGGTGGTTCCGGACACCGACACCTGCTGGCCGATGCGGACGGCCCGCGAGTAACCGATCTTCGACTCCCAGTCGGAGCCGGACGAGATGTTGTTTCGATTCGACATGGGGAGATTCTGTCAGGGCTCCCCCACCGCCTCCGCAGGCAACGTCTGGTTCTCCGCCACGAACCGATGGAAGGGCGCGAGCGCCTCGTCCCCGAGATGCGGCCCGCTGACCACCGTCCCCTGGTTCGCCGACGCGATCACCTCCGCGCAGCCCAGCGTGAACCGCGGTCCGCCGCTGAGGATTCCGCCGAACTGTGCGGCCGCGGCACCGAACACCACCCGGCGCACCCCCGCCCACACCATGGCCGCCGCACACATCGGACAGGGCTCTCCGCTCGCGTAGACCGTGGCCCCGACGAGTTGGCCGGCATTGCCCTCGCCGCATGCGGTGGTGACGGCGTCGAGTTCGGCGTGCTCGGTGACGTCACCCGACGTGGTCACGGAATTGGCGCCCTCGGCCACGACCGTGCCGTCCGCTCCCACGACCACCGCGCCGAAGGGGCGGTTCCCGGCATCGCCCGTCTCGACCGCCAGCTCGATCGCCCGCCTCAGGTGTGCCCGGTCGACCCTGTCAATGCTGCCTCGATCCGACATCTCGACGATCCTCCTCAGTTCGCCTCGACCACTGTCGCCTCGCCCGAAATGCCCGTCGGATCCATTCTCGCGGACCGGGTGCGAGTTGGGAACCAGAGAGAGTAGCGCGCCGCAAATCAAAGACCACAGCCGGATGTGGCGTGTCATCCCGTCCCACCGATCACGGGTCGGTTACAGTCCCTCCGCGGAGTATC
The DNA here is from genome assembly GCF_001894985.1 of Rhodococcus tukisamuensis NBRC 100609. Classification (GTDB taxonomy): domain Bacteria; phylum Actinomycetota; class Actinomycetes; order Mycobacteriales; family Mycobacteriaceae; genus Rhodococcus_G; species Rhodococcus_G tukisamuensis. Next base: position 117,453 of record NZ_BCXG01000002.1, read on the forward strand.
GCGAGTGGTGCGATGAGGAGGTCATGGTGCGAGAGCTTCGAGTGATCGGACTCGAGCCCGGGGGCACGCATGTCGTGTGCGCCGACACCGAGAGCGGCGAACGCTTCCGCCTCCCCGCCGACGACAAGCTGCGTGCGGCCGCGCGCGGCGACATCGCGCGGTTCGGACAGATAGAGATCGAGACCGAGAGCCAGCTGCGCCCCAAGGACATCCAGGCCCGGATCCGCGCTGGCGCGACCATCGAGCAGGTGGCCGCCGAGGCCGGCGTCTCCATGAAGAAGGTCGAGCGCTTCGCTCACCCCGTCCTCCTCGAACGTGCACTGGCCGCCCAGAAGGCACAGGGCGGTCACCCCGTCCGCGAGAACGGCCCGGCCCTGCAGACGCTCGAGGAAATCGTCTCGCTGGCCTTCCGGGCCCGCGGCCACAACCTCGAGGACGCGGACTGGGACGCCTGGCGAGGCGAGGACGGACACTGGGTCGCCCAGCTGCAGTGGCAGGCCGGACGCACCACCAATGCCGCGCACTGGCACTTCCAGTACGACGCGCACGGCGGCACGGTCGTCGCCCTGGACGCGGCCGCGACCGACCTGCTCGACCCCGACTTCGGGCGGCCGCTGCGCGGACTGGCGCCGGTGACCGAGATCGCCCGCGACGACGAGTTCGACTCGTTCGACGCATTCGACGACCCGGACGACTTCGACGAGGCCGAAGCCGGCGCCGACCTCGGCCCCACGGCCGAACCGACCGACGACCAGCCCCTCGGCGACGAACCGAGCTCACCCGCCGCCGAGACCTCGGCGCCGGAACCGCTGCCCAAGGTGGCGCCGCAGCACCAGAGCGGACGGGACAAGAAGGGCCGACCGGCGCTGCCGTCCTGGGACGACGTACTGCTCGGAATCAGGAGCAGCGGCCGCGGCTGACAGGCCCGGGTCCACACCCCGCTTCTTACGGTAACCTCCCGTAACAGTTACTTTCGTGGCTGTCGTCCGGAGCACCGAACTGCAGGGAGAACGAGCGTGCTGGATCTCGACTGGCGTCCGCGGCTGAACACCGTCACCCGCAACGCCTGGGGGCTGACCTTCGGCGACGGCGTCCAGGCCGCCGAGCCCACGCCGTCGGAGCAGCTGCACGCCGGCCACCACCGCGACCTGCACCGGTACGGCCCGTCGCCGGCCCCCGACACTCGGCCCGTACTGCTGGTGCCGCCGCTCGCCGTGCCCGCCAACTGCTACGACCTCCGCCCCGGACAGTCGCTTGCCGCGCACCTGCTCGGCCGCGGACACACCCCGTACCTGGTGGACTACGGCGCCATGACGGCCGCCGACCGTGGCCTGGGCTTCGAGGCCTGGGTCGACGACATCGTCCCGGGCGCGATCCGCCGGGTGTCGGAGGAGCACGACGGCGCCGACGTCGACGTCGTCGGATGGAGCCTCGGCGGCACCCTCTCCCTGCTGACGGCGGCCGCCCACCCCGACCTTCCGATCCGGTCCGTGACCGCCGTCGGCACCCCCGTCGACTACACGTCGATCCCCGCCATCGCGCCGCTGCGCGCGGTCGGGCGGATCACCACCGAACGTCCGCTGACCGCTGCCACCTGGGCCCTCGGCGGACTGCCCGCCGCCGTGGTGCAGGCCAGCTACCGGGTGACCGCCCCGCGCCGGGAACTGCTCAGGCCCTGGTTCATCGCGCGGAACCTGCACGACACCGAGGCCATGGCCCGGATGCAGACCGTCGACCGGTTCATGTCCGCCATGCCCGGCTACCCTGCCCGGTTCTTCCATCAGGTCTGTTCGCAGCTGATCCTCGGAAATGCCTTGGCCACAGGGGAATTGCGGATCGGTGGGCGCGCCGTCGGGCTGTCGGGGGTGTCCGTCCCGGTGCTCGCGGTCGGCAGCACCACCGACGTCATCGCACCGGCCGCCTCGGCACGGGCGATCACCACCGCGGCGACCGGCGCGCCGAGCGTCCGCTTCGAGACCACCACCGGAAGTCACCTCGGGCTGATCGCAGGACCCGACGCAGCCGCCACCACCTGGGCATACCTCGACGATTTTCTCGCGGAACCGGCTCTCGTCGGCTGACCGGCCGGGAAGATGCTGCGCGCCCCGGTGCGCCACCGCGCTTATCCGCACCGAGGTCGTACCCTGCTAGGAAAGGGACTGAGAGGCAGGTACCTGACGTGGGGGCGAAAGCATCAACCATCTGGTATGTCGACGCCCCAGACCCGGCAAACGTGCTACGCGAGAACCCGGAGCCCGACGCGGAGGCGGCCCGCGCCCTGGTCGGCGAGCTGTTTCCCGAGATGAACGTCTTCCCGCTCGGATCCGGCACGCTGGCCGACTCGACCGGCGTGGCACCGGGCGAGGTGTACGTGGGCAGCTATCCCGGCCTGACCGTGGTGTGCGGCACCAACCTCAACCTCCGCAAACCTTCCACGATCGACGAATCCTGGACTCGGCCACTGGCTTCCGAGCAGACCTACCTGGTGTGCACCGACCCCGGCGCCGCGTGGGGCTCGTTCGCCTACTGGGAACGCGGGGAGCTGCGGCGCTCGTTCAGCGCCACCCCGGTCGAGATCCACGAGAACCTCGGCCTGCCGCTGCTCTGGGAGCGGCCGTTCTGGGCGGGCGAGCACCCGCTGCCGTTCCCACCGGGGGTGTTCCCCGACCCGCAGTCACTCCCGTTCCACCCCAGCGAGTTCGCAGAGGCGGCCAACGCGGAGTGGCTCGGCTACCGGTACACCCCGCCGGTCCGCGACGGCGAACTCGATCCGGCCACCGTCGGGCTGTGCGGGTTCGCCGTCTACCGGGACGGCGAGGAACCGCCCGTAGTGCTGGCCAGCACCCGCGCCGCCGGGCCCGGGCCACTGTCCCGAGGACTGCGGCGCTGGTTCGGCCGCCGCGACTCAGCGGGCGCCGAGCGCTAACGCCAACCAGCCGGCCGCCACGCCGGCCACCGTGCCGTACACCAGCCAACGCCACACCGGTGTGGCGCGCCACTGCCACAGAGTCGGCGCCACCCCCGCGGCGACCACCAGGTTGACCACCACTGCCAGCAGCGGGTGCACCTCGATCATCGCCGCGCCGCACGCGATCACCGCGACCACGGCGACCAGGGCCGCGAAGCCCGCGACCACCAGGCCCGTCCCCCACGGCGTCCCGGATCCCACGGGGTCGGTCACCCCTGGGTCCTCACCCGTTCGTAGAACGCCATCGCGGCCGCCGTCGCCACGTTCAGCGAATCGGTTCCGGGCGCCATCGGGATGCGGGCCCGGACGTCGGTGTTGCGCATCGCGTACTCGGACAGGCCCGGCCCCTCGGCGCCGAGCAGCAGCGCCACCCGCTCGCCGGTCATGGCCTCCGCCAGCGTCACGGCCGCCGGATTCGGGGTAAGTGAAATGATCTGAAAACCCTTGTCCCGCAGCCTCTGAAGGCCCCTCGGCCATTCCGGGACCCGGGCAAACGGCACCCGCAGCACGTGGCCCATCGACACCCGCACCGAGCGCCGGTACAGCGGGTCTGCGCAGCGATCCCCGAACAGCACCGCGTCCACGCCGAGGCCGGCGGCGTTGCGGAACATCGACCCGATGTTCTCGTGGTCGTTGACGCCCTCGAGAACCGCGACGGTGCGGGCACCGGCCAGCACCTCGTCGAGGTCGAGTTCGGGCGGACGATGCGCGGCGGCGAGCACGCCGCGGTTGAGGTGGAAGCCGACCACCTCCGCCATCACCTCTGCCGAGGTCCGGTAGAAGGGCACGTCCACACGCTCGAGGTCCGCGGACAGCTCGTCGAGTCGCCGGTCCACCCCCAGCAGACTGATCGGGGGGAAGCGCGACGAGAGCAACCGCTGCGCGACGAGGACCCCCTCGGCGATCACCAGGCCCTTGCCCTCCGGCAGGTCCGGACGCCGGTCCGAGGAGTTGAGGTCGCGGAAGTCGTCCAGCCTGGGATCGGCCGGGTCGTCGATGTCGATAACGTGAACCACTCGGACCATCTTGCCGCACGCCGGCCGAGCGCTACTCCGTGGTGTTGACCATGCCGCCGATGATGTCGACGGACCGCCGGAGCAGGTCCCGCTGTTCCGGGTCCAGCGCCGCCAGTCGATCCGTCATCCACTTCTCCCGGGCGCTGGTCTCGTCGGCGAGCAGCGCGCGGCCCGCGTCGGTGAGCGAGACGATGATCTGGCGGCCGTCGGTCGGGTGCGGCGCCCGCACGACCAGTCCGGCGTCGGCAAGCGAGGCGATCACCCGCGTCATCGACGGCGGCTGCACCCGTTCCCGCGCCGCCAGTCCACCGGGTGTCATCGGGCCGTGCTCGTACAGGCTCGACATCGCGGAGAGCTGAGTCAACGAAACCTGGGAGTCAGAGCGCCGACCGCGCAGATGGCGGGCGAGTCGTACGACCGCCAGGGACAAGTCACCGGCGAGGGCCCGAGTATCCATGGTCACCTTCGGAGGATACGGCACCTTGTGACACAGGTTCAGGTAATTGCCTCAGTGATGGGGCCCACCGCAAAATAGGCCACGAACAGGGCCGCAACCATCCACAACAACGGGTGAATCTGCTTGGCCCGACCGCTCGAAGCGCCGATCACGACCCACGCGATGAAGCCGACACCGATGCCGTTCGCGATCGAGTACGTGAAGGGCATCACGACGATCGTGAGGAACGCCGGCAGGGCCACCTGGAACTTGCTGAAGTCGATGTCGCGGACCTGACCGATCATCATCGCGCCGACCACCACCAGCGCGGGCGCGGCGGCCTCGATCGGCACCACCTCGTACAGCGGGGTCAGGAACATCGCGGCGAGGAACAGCAGTCCGGTGACCACGTTGGCCAGGCCGGTGCGGGCGCCCTCGGCGATCCCCGACGCCGACTCCACGAACACCGTGTTGGACGACGCGGACGCGCCGCCGCCCACGATCGCGCCCGCGCCCTCCACGACGAAGGCCTTGCCGATACCCGGCAGGTTGCCGTGCTCGTCGGCGAGCCCGGCCTCCTTGCCGAGGCCGGTCATCGTGCCCATGGCGTCGAAGAAGTTGGCCAGCACCAGGGTGAACACCAGGAGGCTGGCGGCCAGGACACCGATCCGGGTGAAGGCGCCGAACAGGTTGACGTCGCCGACCAGGCTGAGGTCCGGAAGCTGCGCGAGCACGTCGGGCATGGCGGGCACGCTGAGGTTCCATCCGCTGGGGTTCACGCCCTTGGAGGGGCCGACATGCCAGATCGCCTCGATGATCGCGGCCAGCACCGTGGTGACCACGATGCCGATGAGCAGGCCGCCACGAACCTTGCGCGCCACCAGGATTCCCATCAGCAGCACACCGAAGGCGAAGATGACCGTCGGCCACGAGGAGATGGAGCCGCCGATGCCCAGGCCCACCGGAACCGAGGTGCCCGCCTCGTCGGGGATCCGGCGCACGAAGCCGGCGTCGACGAAGCCGATGAACGCGATGAACATGCCGATGCCCGCGACGATCGCGGACTTGAGCTCGTCGGGCACCGCGTTGAACACGGCGGTCCGGAAGCCCGAGATCGCCAGCACCACAATGATGATGCCGTCGATCACCACCAGGCCCATGGCCTCCGGCCAGGTGACCTGGGGGGCGATCGTCACGGCCAGCAGGGCGTTGATGCCCAGGCCCGCCGCGATGCCGAACGGATAGTTCGCGATGATGCCGAACGCGATGCTCATCACGCCGGCCACCAGGGCGGTGACCGCCGCGACCTGCGAGATCGGCAGGATGTTCCCGAGCACGTCCGTCTTGGCTGCCGCGTCGTCGGCGGAGAAGCTGCCGAGGATCAGCGGATTGAGGACCACGATGTAGGCCATTGCCACGAAGGTGACGAGGCCGCCACGGACCTCGTTGCTGACCGTGGAACCGCGTTCCGTGATCTTGAAGTAGTTGTCGAGGAGCCTCGAGGTCCCAGCCATGTCGTCCCTGTCTAAATCGCCGAAGATGCGCGTCGCACCTGGGAGGTTAAGGCACCACCAGGCAGGTAGCGTTATTTCGGTGACCGCCAAACGCAACGATCCGCTCGTCCCGACCCGGCTCACCGACCCCCGGCCGGTGGTCGCGATCGGCGTCCTCGCGTGGTTCGTCGCAACTGCGACAGTGTTACTCGCCGGCGAACCGTGGCGCGAGGCCCTGCCGATCTGCTACGCGGGCCTCGCCGTCGGTGTGCTCGGTTTCACGTTGTTCCTGGCCCAGCGCGCGGCCGCGCGGCGCGGCAGCAAAGTCGCGCAGCGCGGCCTGGGCTAGGTGTAGTTCCCGGTCCGGCCGGTCCCGATCAGCGCACCGGGACCGGGTGCAGCACCTCGGTGTCGCCGTCCCGCCCGTCCGTGTCACCGATGTAGACGTCGTCGGGATTCTCGTCGCCGTGGTTCTCGTCGGCAGGGGTGACCTCGGCCGCCCGCTGACGGCGGCGCCACCAGATGGTCACCGCGACGGAGACGACCACGATTCCGGCCAGTACCGCGATCGCCAGCCAGAACCGCGGGCCGTCGTACCCGACCAGGACCATCCGCAGGGCGTTGCGTGCGTAGGTCAGCGGCATCAGGTCGTGCAGCAGGCGGATCGGGGCGGGCATCTGCTCGATCGGGTACACGCCGCCGAACGCGAAGATCTGGATCATCAGGGCGCCCAGCGCGATGAACGTGCCGTTGACCGCCCCGAACACCACGGTGAACACCCGGCCCAGCGCCACCCCGGCCGCACCGATCAGGATCATCACGGCGACCATCGCCAGCACGCTCGGCGGGTCCGCCTTCGCGACCGTCAACGTGACCACCGAGAGCACCAGGGCCGCGACGAGGGTGATCGCGGCGGGCGCGCGGTACCGGCGCAGTCCGCCCCGCACCACGCCCTCGTCCGGGTCCTCGTCGTCCCGTCGACCGCCTCGCGGCCGCAGCACGAACCACGTCAGGATCCCGCAGAGGAACAGCAGCACCGACATCACCACGGGCACGGCGCCGGGACCGAAGCCCGCCGCCACGTTCAGGTTGCGCTCGCTGACCGCCACCGGCGACGAGAGCAGGCCGGCCGTGGACTCCCGCTCCGCCTCCGTGAAGTGCGGGACCTGCTTGGCGCCGTCTGCCAGACCGGTCGCCAGTTCGTTGCTGCCGGCGTCGAGCTGGCCGACGCCGTCCTTGAGCTGACCGAGACCGGCGCTGAGCTCGGTACCGCCCGCGTCGAGCTGGCCGAGACCGGTGTTGAGTTCGTTGGCGCCGGCGTCGAGCTCGTGCGCGCCCGCCGCCAGTTCACCGAGGCCCGAGTTCAGTTCCGCCGCGCCGGAGGCCGCCGAGGCGATGCCGCCGCGGTACTCGGCGGTCGGGTCGGACAGCTCGTGGGCCAGCTGCCGGGCGCCGTCGCGCAGCTGCTGCAGCTGACCGGCGATGTCCTCCGCGCCGGTGGGCAGCCCCGCGGCGACCGCGGCCTCGAGCAGCGGCGTGACCACCGTGTCGATGACCTCGCTGATCTGCGTCGCCCCGGCGCCGAGCTGGTCGGTACCGTCCTGCAGCTGAGACAGGCCGGCGGCGAGTTCGCCGGACCCCGCCTTGGCCTCGTCTGCGCCGGCGGCCAACTGGCCGGTGCCGGAGGCCAGCTCGCCGCTGCCCGCGTAGGCCTCGTGCAGGCCCGCGGAGAGCTCGACGCTGCCGTCGGAGAGCTGGGTGACGCCGTCCAGGGCCTCGCCCGTGCCGTCCGAGAGCTGACGCGCACCGGCGGCCGCCTCGTCGAGACCCTTGCCCACGTCGCCGAGTCCGACGAGAACCTGGTCGACGGACTGCTCGCCGATACTCTCCGAGACCGCCGAGCGCACCTGCGCCATGACGCTCTCCCCGACCGGGCCGGCCACCAGGCTGTTGTGGTCGTTGTAGACCACGTCGAGCGTCGCCTTGCTGCCGTTACCGCTGGCCGCGCTGGCGATGTTCTTGCTGAAGTCCTCCGGGATCACCACGGAGAAGTAGTAGCGGCCGTCCTCGACACCCGCCTTGGCCTCGTCGAGGGTGACCTCCTGCCAGTTCACGTCGCCGCCGTCGAGCAGCGCCGTCGCCACCTCGGTGCCCGCGTCCAGGCGGGTGCCGTCCAGGTCCGCTCCCGCGTCGCTGTTCACGATGGCGACCGGCATCTGGGAAACGGTGTCGCCCGGATCCCACAGCGCCCACATGTAGAAGCCCATCAGCGCCAACGGCGCGATGACCAATACGGCCAGGGCCGTCCGGATCAGATGCGTCCGACGTGGCGACACACCAGACTCGACGGCTGTGGATCCTGGCTCCATGTGGGGGCCCTTTCCCTCAATCCTGCTGGACACGCGTCCAAGTTGGTCAGGATAGAGAAGTCTGGCCCACCTGTTGCCGTTTTCGCTCGAACCAGACAACGCCCCAGATCCACAACGCCGCCCAGGCCGCCCCGAAGAGCCAGCCGGCGAGGACGTCGGTGAGCCAGTGGGCGCCCAGATACACGCGTGAGAGCCCGATCAGCAGTGTCCAGCACGCGAGCAGCGCGAACACCCACGGCGCGCGCCACCGGGGCGCGGCCAGCCGCACGATCACCGCGGCGACCACACAGACCAGGATCGCGGACATCATCGCGTGCCCGGACGGGAACGAATGCGTCGCCTCGTCGACCAGCCGCTCCGGGAACGGCGGCCTGTCCCGCCGGAACACCAGCTTGAGCCCGGACATCACGAACAGCCCGGTGAACATCGCGCCGGCCACCATGACCGCCTCGACCCGGTGCCTGCGCACCACCAGCGCGATTGTGATCGCGGCGGCGATGGCCCAGGAGGCGGCGGTGCCGCCGAGATTGGTGATCACCGTGACGACGTCGGTGAGCCAGGGCGTCCGAACCTCCAGCATCCAGTCGAGCACGTTCCGGTCGATGTTCATGTCACGATCATCGTCGCCGCCACGAACACCGACCGAACCGGGCGTCAGCTGCCCGAGCTGCCCGAACTCCCCGAACTGCCGGCACTGCCAGAGCCGCCCGGCTCCTCCGGCGACGGCGTCGCGACGAGGTCGCCCGGCGCGTACATGTAGGCGGTCGCCTGCACCGCCAGCGAGGTGCCCGTGGTCGCCGGCGTCTTGGCACGCCAGTTCACGATCGGGTTGAGCGCACCGAACGGCCCGCACCCGGTGGCGCCGGGCAGCGCGAAGTCCTTCGCCGCCGTGTGCACGTTGGTGACCTGCAGGGTGCCCTCCGGGTAGTCCGGCCCGCCGACCACGCCGTACACAGGGTCGAGGTCCCCGCCTCGCACGCCACGGAGCTCGAACACCACCGGGCTCTCGGCGGATCCGAGGTAGCAGTTGTCTCCGAGGAATGCGTTGTCGAGCTTCATCCGGACCGGCATGTCGATGTTGAAGTCGAAGATCTCGTCGTGCATGACCGGCACCTCGACCGCCTGGACCTCCGCGGTCACCGCGGCGAGGCCGAAGAGGTTGTCGAACGGCAGGTCCACGCCCAGCACGCCGCCCGGCACCGTCATGGGCTTGGCGTAGACGCCGAAGTTCTCGGTGTCGGTGCTCGTGAAGCCGGAGCCGTCGGCCGGGAAGCCGACGCTGAGCACCATGTCGCCCGCCTTGACGGGCAACTGGAAGCCGTTGTTGTCAAAGGTCCCACCGTTGATGGCGACGCCGACGCAGGCGCCCTGCGGGTCGCCCTCGGTGTCGCAGTGCTCGGCGCCGGGGATGTTGTCGAGCGTCGTGGCCGCCGCGGTCGGCGCGGTCATCACCGCGGTCGCGCCCAGCGCGAGGCCGACAACCGCGCGTCGGGACCAACGATGTCGACGACTGGTGGTTCGGTTGGCCATGGGTCCTCCTGAATGGTCCGACCCGGCCCCAGGAACGGCCGAGCCGATCAGAGTGCTTGTGCCCGCATCACATTGGGTGATAACTGTGAATAAATATCATGGATACAGCCATCGAAACGGACATTCGAGAAAACTAGTTTGAATAGGCAACGGTCCCCCCGGGGCCCGCGGGAGCTGTGCCACACTTCGCGCCATGACGCTTTGGCGAACGATCTCCGTGTCCGCAGCCGTGGTTGCGTGCTGCGCCCTCACGGCGTGCGGCGGGGAGTCGACCGGCAACGGTGACGGCGGCAGCAGCGCAGTGGCGCCCAGCACCAGCAGTCAGGTCGGCTCGGCAACGGAGGCGCCAGCGGTCGAGCCGACGCCGGTCGCCGCGCCCGTTCCGACCAGCGCCGAGTCTCCCCCGATGCCGCCGGCGGGGATCCAGGCCTCCGAGCCAGCCACACCGGAACCCGTTGCGGCCGTATCGGATCCAGTCGACGCCCGGTCACCGGAGCAGGTGGTCGCCGAGTCCGGCGACAAGGGGCAGCGCTACCTCCGCGCCCTGCGCGGCGCCGGGATCCCGCCGGCAGGCATGGACGCGCAGGAGATCCTCTACGCCCAGGGGCTGTGCCGGGCGCGCGCCGAGGGCACCTCCCGCGCCGAGCTGCTGCGCGAGTTCGACGCCGTCGGCCAGGCGTACTCGAAGTTCACCCCGCTCTCCCCAGGGCAGGTCGCCGAGGCGTACGTCGTCACCGCGGAGCAGCACTACTGCTGATCCGACCTGGTCGGCAGCTGCCGGGACTCGGCCCGAAGGGCAACCGCCGCCGCTACTGCCTGCTGTCCCAGTGCGCGGTGCCCTGCTCGTCGACCCACCGGGGCACCGCGACGTCGGCCTCGACCGCGCCGCTGAGCCGGACGGTCAGACCCTCGTGCACCACCACCGTGCCCTCGGGCAGCTCCCGACCGGAGGCCACGTGTGCCAGCACAGCGCCGGGCTCCCGATCCCAGGTGCTGACGCGGCCCGTGCCGAGCACCTCGGCGTGCACCGCCTCGGAGGCGAGCGGTAGGTCCAGCAGTTCGGCCAGCGCGGCGGCGCCGGCGAGGTCGCCGACCACCAGCCGGTCGGCGGGGATCGCGGCCGCGAACCAGGGCCGGTCCAGCACCACCGCCGCGGCCGGATCGACGGCTGCGCCGGACATTGCCCGGACCCGCTCGGGCGGCGAGAGTTCGTCCAGGTCCAGAGTCCCGGCTGCGGTCGCCGCGGCAAGCAGCCGGTGCGCCCGCACCACCACGGCCGGGCCGGGCGCCCGTCCCGGGTCGGCCAGCCGGTCGATAAGCAGTTCGGCCGTCGCCACCGAGTCCACCCGGTCGGCGGCCAGCGCACCGGTGAGCGCGGCGACGTCCGGGTGGTCGAGCACGTCCAGCAGGCCCTCGTAGGTGCGGTCGTCGGGCGCGCGCAGCGAGCCGAGCCGCACTCCCCCGACCCGGGCGTGACGGCGCAGCCACCAGGCCGTGTACCCGTCCCGGTCCGCCAGCAGCACCCGGGTGTCCGGCTCCGCGGCCAGCAGGCTCAGCGCGGCGGGCCACGCCGCCTCGTCCACCAGGTCCAGGTCGCGCACCGCGACCAGTTCCTCCGGGTCCTCGGGGAGCGTGGCCCACCACGACCCCTCGTCGTCGAGGTCCTGTTCGGGTCCGGTCGGCAACTCCGTGCGCAGCACCGAGAATCCCCAGCCGACACCGACCGCCCGCAGCGCGTCCGCGCCGTGGCGCTCCACCAGGTCCGCGGCGACCACCCCGAACGGTGCATCCCCGGCGAGCACGGCGGCCAGCGGGGCGCCGGGCAGCAGCATCTCGTCCGCACCTCGCAGGTCGCCGTCCGAGTCCGGCAGCAGCAACTGCCCGAGCCACCCAGGCAGCTCGCCACGGCCGGCCGCGGCCGCCGCCAGCGACAGCACCGTGTCCGCGAGTTCCGTTGCCGCCGGCACGTCGTCGAAGTCCGTGTCCTGGATCTCCGCACGCAGCGCCGGATCGGCCAGGATCTCGAACACGCCCGCCGAGCCTGCCCCCAGCCGGGCCAGCAGCGGATCGGCGGCCGCCGGGTGCACCAGCCGGATCCAGTCGACGCCGCCCAGGTCGGACCCGAGGTCGTGGCCGAGGACGACCGTCCGCGGGCCCGTCACCGTGCGCCCGTCGGCGAGCGGCACGGGGATCGCCGCCAGCTCCTCGACGGCGACGGTGTCCACGACGAGGGGATCGAGCGCCGCGTACAGCCTTCCCCACCACCCGGGTTCGCGGTGCAGCCCGGAGAGCAGCTCGGCCAGCCGAGCCAGCCCGATCCGGTGCGCGCCCACCGCGGACAGCGCCGGCGCGCCGGCGGCAGCGGACAGTTCCGGGACGACCAGTCCGGGGACGGCGTCGCCGAGCAACTCGGCCAGCTCCGCGCTCAGCCCGGGCAGCACCGTCGCGGACGTCGGCGTCAGCTGGTCCCCCGCGACGCCGGGCAGCCACGGCCGGGTGGTCAGCTCGCGCAGCACCGACTCGCGCAGCATCGCGTCCACCTCGCCACGCGCGAAACCGGGCACCGGGACCATCGCCAACCGTTGCGAAACAGGAAGCGCCGCAACGAAATCCGCATAACCGTCGGCCAGGTGCGCGAGCGCGACGCCGGGCATCAGCCGGCGCCGGTCCGGCTGCAGCGCCGTCTGGGCGATCAGGATCGCGGGCAGTGACAGCTCCTCGTCGGATCGGGTCGGGGCGCGCAGCACGTCCTCGCCGACCGGGCGGACGCGACCGCCGGTGACCGGCACCAGCCAGCGCGCGGCCGCGGTTTCGAACTGCCACCAGCAGCGCTCGCCGACGGTCACCTCGACCAGCCCGCCGTCGAGGACGCGCTCGGCGCGCGCGAACTCGCGTCCGTCGACCTGAATCGACTGCAGCGCAGGCAGTTCCAGCAGAAGATCGGCGGCTTCGCCGGCCAGCCGCTGCACCAGCGCGGCACCGTCGACGCCAGGGCGCAGCGCCAGCACCACCTCGGTGTCGTAGCCGTCTGCCGGCTCGGCCGCGGTCGGCCACGGCAGGCGCAGCACCGGCACGCCGGCGGCCGGCGCTTCGAGACCCGCCACGGCCAGTTCGGCGCGGGTACGGGCGGCGGAGAACAGCACCGACCCGGTGGTCGAGCGCAGCTCGATCTCCTCGCTCACGGCGAGGACCGCGGTGAAGCCGACGCCGAACCGGCCGACGCCGACGGCCGGGTCGGTCTTGCCCGACACACGCAACGCCGAGAGCGCCTGCAGGCCCGTCGGATCCAGTGCGGTGCCGACATTCGCGACCCGCAGCATCATGCCGTCGAGCTTGACCCGCAGCCGACCGGGCACCCCGGCCCGGGCCGCGGCGTCGGCGGCGTTCTGCGCGAGTTCGGTCAGCAGCCGGTCGCGGTACCCCGCGTGGACCAGGTCGGCCTCGGTGGTCGCGTCCTCGCGGAGCCTGGTCGGCGAGGAGGTCCACGCCAACAGCGTGGACTCCCTCAGCGCGTTCGCGCCGAGGGGGTCGGCCACCGTCAGTTCGTCGATGCCGCGTCTTCTTCTTCGGTGTTCGCGGTCTTCTCGGAGGCTTCGGCGTTCTCGGAGCCCTCGGCGTTCTCGGAGGCTTCGGCGTTCTCGGAGCCCTCGGCGGCGTCCACCGGTGCGGGCACGGGGTTCGCGACGATCTCCACGGCACCGTCGTCGTAGGCGTCGAACTGCGGGCTGCCGGCGCCGGTGGGCAACTCGGTGTCAGAGTGCGCGCCGCAGCCGTACTCGGCGTAGACCACCCGACCGTCGGCCGCCATCTCGTTGCCGCACACCCCGAACGCCACCCGCAGCGACCCGGCCAGCGGGAGGTAGAAGCCGCACAGCTCACAGGTGGACGGCGCGGCCTTGGCCATCTCGGTGTCCGGCCCGTACTCGCCTTCGCGCCAGCGCTCGGCCGCGTCGAGCCGACCCTCCAGGCTCATCACCTGCTTGCGGCCGAGGCCGACCTCGAAGGCCAGGTCGTCGACGACCGGGTCGCCCGTCGCCACGTAACCCGGCACCAGCCGGGGGTCTCCCGCCCGAGGCGGCAGCAGCCCGCCGGGCGTGAGATCGCCTGCGCGGACGCGCTCGTCCCACGGCAGCCAGTCCGGAGCGGTCAGCGCGTCCGGGCCGGGGAGCAGGACCAACTCGCTCACGGTGACGTGGTCGGAGTCCGGTGCGGCGGCCAGGACCACCGCCCACTGCCAGCCTCGATACCCCGGCAGCTGGGCCGTGAACCGGTGGGTGGCGGCGCTCTCGTCCTCGAACGTGACGCCGAGATGTTCCCCGACCTCACCCTCGCCGAGGTCTACCAACGCCTGACGCGCCAGGTCGACCGCATCGGCCAGAACGGGGCGCACGGGGGCAAGCTCGGAGGCAGGCTGGGGACTCACGCGGTCCATTTTGCCGTATCGCAGCAAATCCGTGGCAGGACGGGCTGTCATGCTGTCGTAATGACCTGGCGCCCACTCCTCACGACTGCCGTCGCGGCGGCCGCACTGGCCCTCTCCGGCTGTGCGCCAGATGCCTCGTCGGACAGGTCCCCGGCCGTCGAACGGCTCCGCGTCGAGGTGCTCGACACCCGACCGCACGACCCCACCGCCTTCACCCAGGGACTCGAGATCTCCGACGGCGAACTGCTCGAGGGCACCGGGCTCAGCGGCCGGTCGTACCTGAGCGCGCGGGACCTCGGCACCGGCAAGGAGCGGGTCCGGGTGCCGCTGGCGGACCCGCTGTTCGGCGAGGGCGTCACGGTCGCGGGCGACACCGTATGGCAACTCACCTGGCGCGACGGCGTGGCAGTCGCGTACGACCGGGACACGCTCACCGAGCTCCGTCGGGTGAACTACGAGGGCGAGGGCTGGGGGGTGTGCGCGCAGGACGGTCGCCTGGTGACGAGCGACGGCTCCGACACGCTCACGTTCCGCGACCCGGCCACCTTCGACCGGCTCGGCACGGTGGTGGTCACCCTCGACGGCAAGCCGCAGTCCCAGCTGAACGAACTCGAATGCGCAAGCGACGGAAGCGTCTACGCCAACGTCTGGCAGTCCGACGTCATCCTCCGGATCGATCCGGGCACCGGCGACGTCACCGCGGTGGTCGACGCGTCGGGCCTGCTCACCCATGACGAACGACGGTCCGTGGACGTCCTCAACGGGATCGCGCAGGTACCCGGGACCGACCGATTCCTGATCACCGGCAAGTACTACCCACACCTGTTCGAGGTGCGGTTCGTGCCGTGACGCGCGGAGCCCTAGGGTGCGTGGCCCACTGTCGGCGATCTAGGACAGAATTGGGGAGTGACCGGACCCCGCGAGCCCCACGACCCCGACCGGGGTCGGTCGACCGGCGACCACCCACGGCACGAGAACCACCCCGGATTCGCGAACTATCCGCCGACCACGCGGCGGGTGGGCGGTCGTCGGCAGCCCCTGCCGCCGTTGCACCCCGTCGACAGCGGACCCACCGAGGAGATCCGGCAGCCCGGCCCCGGCGCACCGAAGCCGCCGCCGATCCCCCGCAAGCTCACCGTCACCCGGGTCGCCGCGATGCGCAGTCGCGAGCTGACCAACAAGGGCATCGCCACCTTCCACCGGGCCGCCAAGGCCGACGGCGCCGACAAGTCCGGCCTCACCGCACTCACCTATGCGGTGATGGCGAACTTCGCCACCGACGCCGCGATCGCCGTCGCCCTGGCCAACACGCTGTTCTTCTCCGCGGCGACGGGCGAGGACAAGACCAAGGTCGCGCTGTACCTGCTGATCACCATCGCGCCGTTCGCGGTGATCGCGCCGCTGATCGGTCCGATGCTGGACCGGTTGCAGCACGGCCGCCGGCTCGCACTGGCGTCGTCGTTCGCCCTGCGGACGGTGCTGGCGGTGCTGCTGGTCTTCAACTTCGACAGCTGGGCGCTGTACCCGGCCGCACTGGGCATGATGGTGCTGAGCAAGTCGTTCTCGGTGCTCAAGAGCGCGGTGACGCCGCGGGTGCTGCCACCCGAGATCGACCTGGTGCGGGTCAACTCGCGACTGACCGTGTTCGGCCTGATCGGCGGCACCATCGGTGCAGGCGCGGTGGCCGGCATCATCGCCTTCGCGACCGGCTCCACCGGGGTGCTCTGGTTCGCCGCGCTCCTCACCACCCTGGGTGCCTACCTGAGCATGCGGATCCCGGCGTGGGTGGAGGTCACCGAGGGCGAGGTGCCCGCGACCCTGACCTACCACGGCAACGACGCCCACACCGAGGTGATCGGGGCGGACCGCAAGGAGACGGTCAAGGCCAGCAAGCGGCGACAACCGCTGGGCCGCACAGTCATCACGGGGCTCTGGGGCAACAGCACCATCCGCGTGATGACCGGCTTCCTCACCCTCTACATCGCGTTCGTCGCCAAGTCCCGGACCGGGCACGAACCCCTGGAGCAGGCCGCGATGCTCGGCCTGGTCGGTGCCGCCGCCGGCATCGGAAACTTCGCGGGCAACGCGGCGGGCGCCCGGATCAAGCTCGGCAGACCCACCGTGGTGGTGCTCCGGTGCACCGCCGCCGTGACGGCGGTCGCGATCCTCGTCGCCCTCACCGACAGCCTCCTCACCGCGGCACTGGCTGCCCTCGTCGCGTCCGGCGCGAGCGCCCTGGCGAAGGTCTCGCTGGACGCCTCGCTGCAGGACGACCTGCCCGAGGAATCCATCGCGTCCGGCTTCGGCCGCTCCGAGACGGTGCTGCAGCTGAGCTGGGTGATCGGCGGCGCGCTCGGAGTGCTGCTGCCGACGCAGTACTGGATCGGGTTCTCGGTGGTGTCGGTGCTGCTCACCTTCGGTCTCGTGCAGACCGTCCTCAGCTACCGGGGGTCGTCACTGCTCCCCGGGCTCGGCGGCAAACGCCCCGATGTGGCAAACCAGGAGATCACCAAGCCGATCTCGACCGCCGACTGACGCCCAACTAGAAACGGAACCCAATGACTCTGCAAGCCCGGACGAAGAAGACCATTGCGGCCCTCTCGGTGGTCGCGCTGGTGGCCGCCGGCGGCCTCGCCGCCGTGGTCACCGTGCTCGTCCAGAACGCCCCGGAGACCCTGCCGACGGTCACCGCGTACGCGCACTACAAGACCGTCGACGCACACGCCGGTGTGTGCGACGCCGACCTCGCGTGCGCGGGGCTCGAGGTCGCGAACCTGAGCGTTCCGGCGGGTCAGCCGCTGCAGTTGTCGCTGCCCAAGGACGTATCGAGCTCCGACTGGCGGCTGAACGTGCAGATCGGCAACCCCAAGACCGGCGAGGTGTTCAACGGGTACCGCGACTACACACCGGGCGAGGCGTCCGCCGTGACGGTGCCGTCCGGCGAGAACGAGCAGCTCCTCGGCGTGATCATCCAGCTGCCCGCCAATGGCGGCCTCGCACCGGTGTGGGCGATCCAGACCTACTAGGACGTGTCTCCTAATCCCACTCGGATGCACCCGGCGAAACAATCGTCGTCCGGCAAGGCGGAGGAGTCGCTCCGCGGGCTCCGCTCTTGTGCGGAGGAGAAGCCGATACCGGGGTTGTATCGGAGCCGACGACAACGCCGCGGGGCGGCGATTGAGCGCCGGTGGCGCCGAAACGGGGATTGGGAGACATGTCCTAGCTGTCGAGCTCCCGGGCGACGGCGCGCACGACCTCGGAGATCCGCTGCGCGGTCTTGCGGTCGGGGTACTTGCCCCGGCGCAGGTCCGGCTGCACCTTGGCCTCGAGCAGGGTGATCATGTCCTCGACCATCCCGTGCAGCTCGTCGGGGGTGTGCTTACGGGCGGCGTCGTCCTTGCGGGCGCCGCCGCCCTGCCGGATGGTCGGGGTCGGTTCGAGCACGGTCACGCTCAGGGCCTGCGGGCCACGACGGCCGGCGGCCATCCCGAACTCCACACGCTGGCCCGGCTTCAGTGCCTCGACACCCGCGGGCAGCGCGGCGGACCGGACGTAGACGTCCTCGCCCGACTCCTGGGAAAGGAAGCCGAAGCCCTTTTCCGCGTCGTACCACTTCACCTTGCCGGTAGGCACTGCGTTCACCTGCTCATCCACATATAAAGGAACGCGCCCCACGGATGCGGGACGCGACGCCCGCAGTCTACCCCCGCGCGCCGCCGGACCGGCCCACGGTTTGAGGCGATACCGTTGGACGGTGGCAAGTCAACAGTCCCCCCGCGGCACCGCGCTCTTGCGTGTCGCGCTCGTCTGCTTCTCCGTCGGCGTGCTCGCGATCATCGCGGCCTTCGTGGTCTTCGCGCTCGGGCATGAACCCCCGCTCGCCCTGTACCTGCTGGCAGGCGCCTGCCCCGTCGGCTTCCTGCTGGCAATCGTCTTCGCACTGAGGTCCGGGCGCCGCGTCCGGGGAGGGACACAACAATGAGAATCGTCCTGAACATCATCTGGCTGATCTTCGGCGGCCTCTGGCTGGCGCTCGGCTACTTCCTGGCCGGCGTGGTCATGTGCATCCTCATCATCACCATCCCGTTCGGCATCGCGGCGTTCCGGATCGGCGTGTACGCGCTGTGGCCGTTCGGCAAGACGGTCGTCAACAAGCCCACCTCCGGGCTGGGCTCACTGATCGGCAACGTGATCTGGCTGGTGCTGGCCGGCATCTGGCTGGCCATCGGACACGTGGTCAGCGCGATCGCGATGGCCATCACGATCATCGGCATCCCGCTCGCTGTCGCGAACCTGAAGATGGTGCCGATCTCGTTGATGCCGCTGGGCAAGGACATCGTCGACGTCGACGCGGTACCCGCCTACCCAGGGGGCGCCCAGGGATGAGCCTGCTGCCCCCTCCCGTCCGTGCTCCCGGCCCCGCGCCGGACACCTGTCCAGTCACGGCGGAGGGGCGCTCGCTGCCGTCCTCCCCCTTCTTCACCGGCGCGCTGGCCACCCTCGCCGTGGCGGTGGTCGTCGCGCACGACCGGGCGGTCCCGCTCGGTCACCCGCTGTGGGGCCTGTTCAGCAACGGCCTCGACCTGCTGGTGTACCGCAGCGGCGGTGCCACCGTCCTCAGCTCCGCGGGCCTCTACGACCACGCCCTGTACGGCGGCATGTGGTTCACCTATCCGCCGTTCTCGGCGGTGCTGTTCGCGCCGCTGAACCTGGTCGGCGCCGACATGGCCGGCCTGCTCGGCTACCTCGCCAACTTCGTCACCCTCTACCTGGTGGTGCTGCTGTGCTGGCGACAGCTCGGCTATCGGGCCGGCCGGCACCTCTACATCGTCAGCGCCCTGCTCACGGTGATCTTCAGCGCGCTCGAGCCGGTCCGCACCACCGTGTGGCTCGGGCAGGTCAACCTGGTGCTGATGCTGCTGGTGATCTGGGACCTCGGGCGGCCGGAAGGCAGCCGCCTGCGCGGGTTCGGCGTCGGTGTCGCCACCGGGATCAAGCTGACGCCGGGGCTGTTCCTCGTGCAACTGCTGATCACCCGGCAGTGGCGCGCGGCCGTCGTCGCGGCCACCACACTGCTGGCGACCGTGGCCGTCGGATTCGTGGTGATCTTCTCCGACTCCAAGGATTACTGGACCGGCGTGATCGTGCACTCCACGCGGATCGGCGAGACGGCCTGGCCGGCCAACCAGTCGGCCTCCGGGGTGCTGGCCCGGTGGCTGGACGTCGCGGAGCCGCCGCGGCTGCTGTGGCTGGCGGTCGCCGGCGCCCTCACTGCACTGGGCATGGGCGCGTCCTACCTGGCCCACCGCCACGGGCACGCGCTGCTGTCGGTGACCGTGTGCGGCCTGACAACGGGCGCCGTCTCCCCCTTCTCCTGGGGGCACCACTGGGTGTGGTTCGTGCCGATGCTGGTCCTCGCGGCGGACTGGGCGCTGCGCAACGGTCGCGCAACCGCCTGGCTGGTGCCGGCGGCGCTCGCCCTGCCACTGCTGATCTGGAGCCACCGGTTCCCCGACGGGGTGTACGCGATCGGGCTGTTCATGATCCCGACCACGACCTACCTGGCCCCCATCTTCGCCGCGGTCTACCCGTTGACGTTCGTCGCGATCGCCACCACGGTCGTGGTCGCACTGCGCCGCTCCCCCGCCACCGAACCCCCTGGTCAGCTCCGAGAACTTCTGTGATCTGCCTCACATAACGGTGAGATAACAGGGCGGTCTCGGAACCGACTGGGCGCTTCTACCTGCGGAAACTTGCGCACTTCCAGGCGAAACGCCGAATATTCCACAATTTGGGTAACAGATGACGCACAGTCCCGATCCACGTACGGTCATCAGCGGCCGGAAGTTCGGCCAGATCCGGTCCGCCGCGCCAAACCTTGTCCCGCGGACCAGATTCCAACGGATTACCCAGGGACAAGGACGGGGGACCCAATGTCCCCAGTGGACACCGGAGGATGCGAAAGCGACCTCCTTGGGGTGAAGCCAGACCCGCACCAATCCAGGAGCGGCGAGGCCGGGCGACCTCTCAGCCCGAACCCGACAGCTGACCTCGCAGGCGCGTGTGGAGAGGAATGCTTCAATGAGTGCTGGACGCCATCGCAAACCGACTACCACCCGCCGCACTGCCGCCAAGGTCGTCGTGACCGGCGCAGTCCTCGGAGCGGCGAGCGCGGCCTTCGCGGCCCCCGCCGGTGCAGCGCCCGATTCCGACTGGGACCGTCTCGCGCAGTGCGAGGCCGGCGGTAACTGGGGAATCAACACCGGCAACGGCTACCAGGGCGGACTCCAGTTCTCGCCCAGCACCTGGACCGCACACGGCGGCGGCGAGTACGCCGCGACCGCGAACCAGGCCACCCGTGAAGAGCAGATCGCGGTCGCCGAGAAGGTGCTCGCAAACCAGGGCTGGGGCGCATGGCCGTCTTGCTCCTCGAGCCTCGGCCTGACCAGCGGCTCCACCCCGCGCAGCACGCCGGCCCCCGCGCAGGCGGCCCCCGCGGCGGAGGTCCTGCCGTCCGTCACCAGCGTCCCGACCACCGAGGGCACCGCCGACGTCTTCGAGTCGCTCGACAGCATCCTCAGCGCGGTCAAGGCCAGCGGCGTCGTCCTCGACCCGCAGGTCGAGTCCATCTTCCAGGACGCGAAGGCCAAGGGCCTCGGCGTCGACCCGCAGATCGCCCAGCTCCTCGAGTCCGGCGCGGCAATGCTGGCGAAGTAACACCCCGCACTTACGAAGAAGGGCCCCACACCTCACGGTGTGGGGCCCTTCTTCGTTCGGCGCGGTCGTCAGCGGTTCACGACGGTGTGCGGATGGGTGTACGGCAGCTCCGAGACGGGGAGCGGGAACTCGATCTCCTCCCCGAAGGGGGAAAGCCCCCCGGAACGCGTCGACGAAAGCTCCGTCACGGCGTAGTCGCCGTCCTGGATCTCCGCCGACGGCCAGCCTGGATCAACGTATCGCTTGCTCGATTTGTTAGCCACGGGGTCATTTTGGCAGGAGGTCGCGTCGCCGTACAGCCCAGGTATCTAATCTGATACGCGATGACCGACACCGAAGGCGTTGACCCGGCCGCCGAAACCGAGAGCCTGGCCGCCTGGCTGACCGCGAGAACCGACGCCGAGCTGGCCGAGTTGCTGCGTCTGCGTCCCGACCTCGCAGTCCCGCCGCCGGCCCACCTCGCGGTGCTCGCCGCCCGCGCCGAGCAGCGGGCGTCGGTGCTGCGCGCCGCCGACGAGCTGACCGTGCTCGAGCTCACGGTGATCGGGATCCTCTCGCAGGAGGGGGGTCGTGAGCGCGGCGTGCCCCGGGCGGCGCTCACCGCGGCAGTCGCGGGCCGGGCGCCGGTGCGCTCCGTCGACAAGGCACTGAAGGCGCTCCGCGATCGAGCCCTGGTGTGGGGGGCGAAGGTGCTGCGGGTGACTCCCGCCGCGCAGGACGCCGTCACCTGGCGGGTCGACGCCCCGCGGGACGCGCTGACGGCCGCGGAGATCGAGTCCGCCCTCGCCGAACTCAGCGACACCGAACGCCGGCTGCTGACCACGCTGGCCACCAGTTCGCCGATCGGCCGCACCCGCGACGCCGCGCCCGGCACCGACCCGGAGCGGCCCGTGCAGCGGCTGCTGGCCCGGCGCCTGCTGAACTGGATCGACGAGCAGACCGTGGAGCTGCCGTACCAGGTGGGCCAGGCCCTGCGCGGGGAAACGGTCAGCGACCCCGCCGCACTGACCCCGCCGCCGATCCGGGCGACCAAGTTGAAGGTCGCCGACGTCAACGCCGCCGCGGGCGGTGAGGTGCTCGAACTGGTCCGGCACTGCGAGGACCTGATTGCCGCCCTCGGCGCACAGCCGGCCGCGACCCTCAAGGCGGGCGGGCTGGGGGTCCGGGAGACCAAGCGGCTGGCGAAGGCCGTCGGCGTCGACGAGGCCCGGCTGGGCCTGCTCGCCGAGGTCCTCGCCGCGGCCGACCTGATCGGCCGCGGGACACCGGACCCGCTGCCCGCCGCCGACACCGGCGACGACTACTGGGCGCCGACGGTGGCGGTGGACTCGTGGCAGACCACCACGCCCGCACAGCGCTGGCACGTACTCGCGCAGGCCTGGCTCGACCTGCCGCGGCGGCCGTGGGTGGTCGGCATGCGCGACGAGCACGGCAAGCCGATCGCGGCTCTGTCGGAGGAGGTGCGCGCCACCGGCGCCCCCCGGGACCGCCGGTTCGTGCTGGGGCTGCTCGCCGAGCTGGGCACCGGGCAGGGCGCGACCGCGTCCGAGGTGGCCGCCACGGTGGCCTGGCGCCGGCCCCGGTGGTCGGCCCGCTTCGGCGCCGACGCGGTCCGGCACACCCTGGCCGAGGCCGCGACCCTCGGACTGGTCGGCCGCGGCGCCCTCAGCTCCCCCGGCCGCAGCCTGCTGCACGACGCCCCCGCCGAGTCCGCCGTCGCCGAGATGGCCGCGAGCCTGCCCGCGCCGATCGACTACGTCCTGCTGCAGGCGGACCTCACGGTTGTCGCACCCGGGCCACTGACCCCGGAACTGCAGGAACAGATCGCGCTCGTGGCGGACCTCGAGTCCGCCGGGGCCGCCACCACCTACCGGATCGGCGAGTCCAGCGTGCGCCGCGCCCTCGACGCCGGCCTGAGCGCGTCCGAACTGCACACGCTCTTCGCCACCCGCTCCCGGACACCGGTCCCGCAGTCACTGACCTACCTGATCGACGACGTGGCCCGGCGCCACGGCCGGCTCCGGGCGGGCGTGGCCGCGTCGTTCGTCCGATGCGAGGACCCTGCGCTGCTCGCGGAGGTACTCGCGTCACCGGTGGCCGAACCACTGGCCCTGCGGGCTCTCGCCCCCACCGTCGCGATCTCCCAGGCACCGCTGGCCGAGGTGCTCGACCAACTGCGCACCGCCGGTTTCGTGCCCGCGGGCGAGGACTCGTCCGGCGCCATCGTGGACCTCCGCCCGCGCGGGTCCCGGGTGATGCGGCGCCGGGCCCGGCCGGCGCCGCGGATGCCGGCCGTCCCCACCGCCGAGCAGCTCGAGACGCTGGTCCGCCAGCTCCGGGCCGGCCAGCGGGCCGCATCGGCGACTCGCGGCGACGGCGTCCGCTCGGATGGCAGCCGGGCCAGCGGCGCCGCCACCGTCGCGCTGCTGCAGCTGGCCGCCCGGGTGCACCGCAGCGTGTCGATCGGGTACGTGGACGCGCAGGGCGTGGCCACGGAGCGGATCGTGGACCCGGTCAGCGTCGGCGGCGGTCAGCTCGACGCCTTCGACCCGGCGGCGGGCGCAGTGCGCCGGTTCACATTGCACCGGATCACCTCGGTGAACCTGGTCGACTGACCGGAATTCGCGGGCCCCGAAAAGCTCCTGATCAGCGCGACTGGCTTTTCCTGCGGAATGACGTATGGTCTCGGTCAAGTGATTGCCACTTCGTATTCAGGAGAGACAATGGCCGATCGAAACTCTGGTAAAACCCTGAAAAAGCCCGCCCAGTCCATCAAGGAAAAGCGGGCGGAAAAACGGGAGAAGTCAGTCGAGTCCACGGAGTTCATCCGGAAGCGGAAACGCAGCTGACTCCATGCCCCCGTATGCCGGCGCCCTCGATGCACTGTACGAACAGTTCTCGAACAGCGGCAACGCCACCGCCAGGATCTTCGTACTGGACGAGCAGGCCAAACAGTCCGGCCTCCCGGTGCTACACCCGACAGGACACGGAAGGACCGTCACTGTGAAACGGACACTGCTCGCACTGGACCAGATCAAGGAAAGGCTGGAGAACGAACTGGACGCCGCCACCGGAAACGGTGAACGCCAGTCCGGGTATCGCTCCGGAATTTCCGAGGCACTGGTCCAGGTGATGGACACGAGAAATTCACTCACCGCGCAACGCTAGAAATTCGCGCGGCGAAAAACGGTTACAAAGGAAGGGATTCGGCGTTTCCGCCGAACCCTTCCTTTTCTCGCGTGCGGCCTCGGCGGCGGCCGCCCACCCGGACAACGTGGACAATGGTGGGGCTACGACCGTCAAAAGGAGGACGCGTGACCGACGGACCCTTGATCGTCCAGTCCGACAAGACCCTGCTCCTGGAGGTCGACCACGAGCTGGCCGGCCAGGCCAGGCAGGCCATCGCCCCGTTCGCCGAACTCGAACGCGCCCCCGAGCACGTGCACACCTACCGGGTCACCCCGCTGGCGCTGTGGAACGCGCGCGCGGCCGGGCACGACGCCGAGCAGGTGGTCGACGCCCTCGTGACCTACTCGCGATTCGCGGTCCCGCAACCGCTGCTGGTCGACGTCGTCGACACCATGGCCCGCTACGGCCGGCTGCAGCTGGTGAAGAACCCCGCGCACGGGCTGACCCTGGTCAGCCTGGACCGCGCCGTGCTCACCGAGGTGATGCGGCACAAGAAGATCGCCCCGATGCTCGGCGCCATGGTCGACGAGGACACCGTCGTGGTGCACCCGTCCGAGCGCGGGCACCTCAAGCAGATGCTGCTCAAGATCGGCTGGCCGGCCGAGGACCTGGCCGGGTACGTGGACGGCGAGGCGCACCCGATCGACCTGGCCTTCGAGGAGGGCCACTGGCAGCTTCGCGACTACCAGGAGATGGCGGCCGAGTCGTTCTGGGCCGGCGGGTCCGGCGTGGTGGTGCTCCCCTGCGGCGCCGGCAAGACCATGGTCGGTGCGGCCGCGATGGCCAAGGCCAAGGCCACCACCCTGATCCTGGTGACCAACACCGTCGCCGGCCGGCAGTGGAAGCGGGAACTGATCGCCCGGACCTCCCTGACCGAGGACGAGATCGGCGAGTACTCGGGCGAGCGCAAGGAGATCCGGCCCGTCACCATCGCCACCTACCAGGTGATCACCCGCCGCACCAAGGGCGAGTACAAGCACCTGGAGCTGTTCGACTCCCGCGACTGGGGCCTGGTGATCTACGACGAGGTGCACCTGCTGCCCGCGCCGGTGTTCCGGATGACCGCGGACCTGCAGTCGAGACGTCGGCTCGGCCTGACCGCGACGCTGGTCCGTGAGGACGGCCGTGAGGGCGACGTGTTCTCCCTGATCGGTCCGAAGCGCTACGACGCGCCATGGAAGGACATCGAGGCCCAGGGCTGGATCGCGCCGGCGGACTGCGTCGAGGTCCGGGTGACGATGACCGACGCGGAGCGGATGGCGTACGCGACTGCCGAGCCGGAGGAGCGCTACAAGCTCTGCTCGACGGCGCACACCAAGATCGCGGTGGTGAAGTCGATCCTGGCCAAGCACCCGGACTCCCCCACCCTGGTCATCGGCGCTTACATCGACCAACTCGACGAGCTGGGCGAGGCGTTGGATGCGCCGGTCATCAAGGGCTCGACCAAGACCAAGGAACGCGAGATCCTCTTCGACCGGTTCCGCAACGGCGAGATCCAGACGCTGGTGGTGAGCAAGGTCGCCAACTTCTCGATCGACCTGCCGGAGGCGTCGGTCGCGGTGCAGGTCTCGGGCACCTTCGGGTCGAGGCAGGAGGAGGCCCAGCGGCTCGGGCGCCTGCTGCGGCCCAAACACGACGGCGGCCAGGCGCACTTCTACTCGGTGGTGTCTCGGGACACACTCGACGCGGAGTACGCCGCGCACCGGCAGCGATTCCTCGCCGAGCAGGGCTACGCGTACCGGATCACCGACGCGGACGACCTGCTCGGACCGGCGATCGGGTAGGAATAGGTCCGTGCGCCGCTTCGAGTTCCCCGTCGACAATGCCCATGCCCGGTCCGTGAACGAGACGGTCGGCGACGTCCGCCGACTGAGGGTCTCGTCGATCATCACCGCCGTCCTGTTCGTCGCGCTCGCGGTGTGGTTGTTCACCCTCGCGCACCCGTGGTCGTACATCCTCGGTGTGGTGCTGGCCCTGGTCGGGGCGACCTCGTTGTGGGTCGCATTCTGGGCCCCGCGCAAGGTCGGGTCCATCGAGGACCTGTACGCCAAGGGCGCGCTGGTGCCGGCGGTGGTGGCCGAGACCCGGCCGCGCGGCGCCACCCTGCTCGCGCTGATCGACGTCGCCAAGCCAACCGCGGACGGCCCGCACTACGTGCTCGTCACCCGCAACGTGCAGTCCCTGCCCGGCCACACGCTCAACCACGTGGGCGAGCGGGTGCCGTCGATCTCGGTGCTCTCGGACCGCAACACCCGGGCCAAGGGCGACACCTGGCAGATGGTCAGCCCGATGCCGATCGCGTGGGGCACCCGGGACGCGCGCGTGCTGCGACGCGCGGCGGATGCGATCGGCGGCGAGGAGTGGAAGCTGCTCGCCAAGAGCATCCCGCTCGCCGAGCAGGTGCGCCGGGCGGACAACCAGCAGCTGCCCGTCGCGACCGCGGACCTGCCCGACTACCTGCGTTAGGCGAGCGCGGGGATGACCTCGCGTTCGAACAGTTCGATCCCGGACGTGTCGTACGCCGCCTCCGGGAAGTAGCAGATGGCGTAGTCGAGCCCCTGCGCCCGCAGCGCGGTGAGGTTCTCGACGATCTGCTCGGGTGTCCCGACCGCGGGCATGCCGGTGAACGCGGCCATCGACGCCTCCGCCAGGTCCTCGCCCACGTAGCGGGCCATCCGGTCCTTCGTCTGCGCGAGCCGGTCGTCGACGTCGGCCTGCGTCGCACCGATCGCGACGTTGTAGTTGGCGGAACGCACGATCGCGCCGAAGTCGGTGCCGACGGCCGCGCAGTGCTCGCGCAGCACCGCGGACTTGTGCGCGAAGCCCTCCGGGGTGCCGTCGAAGTTGGTGTACTGCGCGTACTTCGCCGCGATCTTCAGCGTGACCTTCTCCCCGCCTCCGGCGATCCACAGCGGCGGTCCGCCGTCCTGCAGCGGCAGCGGCCGGCAGATCGCGCCGTCCACCTGGTAGTGCCTGCCGTCGAACGTCGCCGACCCCGTGCGCCACGCCTGCTGCAGGATCTGCACACCCTCGTCGAGGCGGGCCAGCCGCTCGCCGGCCCGCGGGAAGCCGTAGCCGTAGGCGCGCCACTCGTGCTCGTACCAGCCGGCGCCGATGCCCATCTCGATGCGGCCGCCGGAGATGAGGTCCGCGGTCGCGGCGACCTTCGCGAGGTAGGCCGGGTTGCGGTAGCTCATCGCCGTGCACATCTGCCCGAGGCGGATCTGCGAGGTCACCGCGGCCAGCGCCGACATCAGCGACCACGCCTCGTGGGTGGCCTCCTCGGTGGGTGCGGGCACCGTGTGGAAGTGGTCGTACACCCACGCCGACTCCCACGGTCCCGCCTCCGCGCGCAGGGTCAGCCCCTTCATCACCTGCCAGTGGTCGGCGGGCTCGATGCCCGCCAGGTCCAGCCGCCAGCCCTGAGGTACGAACATCCCGAATCGCATCGGTCGAGCCTACGACGGTCGGCGCCGGGTCCGGCAGACAAACTCACCCGGAGGCCCGCGGCGTGATGGAAGATGCACGGCAAGAGGACGACCCGGCCCAGCGGAAGAGGACCCCCGTCATGCAGAGCACGCTGATCGACACCGCACTCGAACGTGCGACCCGCGCCGCCGTCGTGGCCGCCGGCGCCCTCCCCCGCCCCGTGCAGCGCCTGCTCGCCGGCCGGCCGGTCCGAGTCGACGGCAACGAACTCAACCTCGAGATCCAGCTGCTGCTGCGCATGCTGACGCTGCTGCCGGACTCCGACTACGCGGCACAACCGGTCGCGACGTCGCGGGCGCAGATCGACTTGGAGGCGCGGTTGGTGGCCGGCGCCCCGATCCCGATGGAAGCGGTCCGGGACCTCACCGTGCCGGGCCCGGCCGGCTTGATCCCGGTTCGGCTCTACCGGCCGAAGGGCCTGCCGGCGCAGGCCCCGGCGGTGGTCTACTTCCACGGCGGCGGGTTCGCCCTGGGCAGCCTGGACAGTCACGACAGCGTCTGCCGCTTCCTCGCCGCACATGCCGAGGTGGCGGTGCTGGCCGTCGACTACCGGCTGGCCCCCGAGCACCCGTACCCCGCGGCCGTCGAGGACGGGCTGGCCGCCTTCCGCCATGTCGCCCTGAACGCGGACGAGCTGGGCATCGACCCCCGCCGCATCGCCGTCGCCGGGGACAGTGCCGGCGGCAACCTCGCCGCGGTGCTCGCCCAGGTGACCGCGGCCGCCGGCGGACCACGGCCGGCGTTCCAGCTGCTCTTCTTCCCCTGGGTCGACATGTCGACCAGACACCGGTCGTACCAGCTGTTCACGGACGGGTACTTCCTCACCGAGGCCCAGATGGACTGGTACACCGAGCAGTACCTGCCCGACCGCGGCGCCCGCACCGACCCGCAGGCGTCACCGTTGCTGGCCGACGACCTGGCCGGGCTGCCGCCGGCGTACATCGCGGTCGCCGGCTTCGACGTGCTGCGCGACGAGGGGCAGGCGTACGCGACGCGGCTGCGCGAGGCCGGCGTCACCACGACGCTGCGCACCCACCACGACCTGGTGCATGCCTTCGTCAACATGACCGGCTACGGCCGCGCCGGCAGCGACGCGCTGCGTGAGGCCGTCGGCGCGCTGCGGGTCGGGCTCTCGCTGGACACGGCACCGGACGCGTAGACCCGGGTCTCGTAGGCACCGGCCTCGTAGACTCGACCGCATGGCCGTTACCGCGCTGGCCGAGACATTCGAATCGCACCGCCAGCACCTGCTCGCCGTGGGCTACCGGATGACCGGCAGCGTCGCCGACGCCGAGGACGCCGTCCAGGAGGCCTGGCTGCGGCTGAGTGAACGCGACGCCGACGACATCCGCGACCTGCGGGCGTGGCTGACTACGGTGGTCGGGCGAATCTGCCTGGACCACCTGCGCAGCGCGGCAGTCCGGCGGGAAAGCTATGTGGGGCAATGGCTTCCGGAGCCGATCGTGAGCCCGCTCGGGGGACACAGCCCACCGGACCCGTTGGACGCGGTGGTCCGGGACGAGGACACCCGGCTCGCGGCGATGATCGTGCTCGACACCCTCGGCCCGGACCAGCGGACCGCCTTCGTGCTGCACGACGGGTTCGGCGTGCCGTTCGACGAGATCGCCGCACTGCTCGACACCTCCGCCCCGGCGGCGCGTCAGCTCGCGTCCCGGGCGCGGCGGGCGGTCGCGGGCGTGGACTCTCCGACGCCGGATCCCGAACACGCCGAGGCGGTGGGCGCGCTGCTCGCGGCGATGGCCAGCGGCGACCTCCAGCAGGTGCTCGACGCCCTGCACCCGGACGCCCTGGTGATCGGGGACGCGGGCGGCACCACCCGCACCGCCGTCAACGTGCTGCACGGCGCCGACCACTTCGCCCGGTTCTGCCTCGGCCTGGCGAAGCGCTACGGCCCGCGGGCCCTCCTGGCCATCGAACCGGCCCTGGTCAACGGCCAGCTCGGCTTCCTCTCGCACGGCTCACCCGGCGACGAGACACACCCGGCCTTCCCCGGCCGCGTCGGCGGGTTCACCGTGCGCGACGGCAAGGTCTGCGCGGCCTACGACATCGCGAACCCGGCCAAGCTCACGTGCGTCCGGATTCCCGGCTGGCACCGGCCTGATCCGCCGCCGCCCACGGAACCCGGCACGCGTCGCCGGAACTGAACCCCTGGTCCACGATCCCGAGCGCCGAGTACATCCGCGAGCGCTGGTTCTCCAGTGCGATCTGGTAGGTCAGCTCCACCACACCGTCGCGGCCGAACCGGCGTTCGAGGTCCGCGACCTGCTCGTCGGTGACGGCGGTGGGCGTGGCGGTCATGGCGTCCGCATAGGCGATCGCGGCCCGCTCGTCGTCGCTGTACCGCGACGAGTTCTCGTAGTCGCCGATCTGCTGGAGCCGCTCGACGTCCAGGCCGTCCAGACGGGTGAGCATGGTGCCGAAGTCCACGCACCAGGAGCAGCCGACCGTCCAGGCCACCCGGTAGACCGCGATTTCGCGGACGTTTGCCGGCAGCACGGTCGACGCCTTCTCCACGGCCATCTCGTGCCCGGCCGAGGCCAGGAACAGCTTGCGGTGGTGTGCGAGCACGGCGAAGGGCTCCGGCACCGCGCCGAACCGGCGTCCGGCGATCCGGTATGCGAGCTTGACCAGCGGGCCTGCCTCCTGCGGCGGAACCGGGGGAATTCGAGTCATGACACTCTCCTGTTCGCGGTATCGACGGCCCGTGTGCGGCCGTCTACTCCCTGGACGAGACGGCCCAGCCAAACGTGACAGTAGGCGTTTCCCGGCCCGATGCACCCCCGCCTAAGCTGTGACAATGCCCGCAGCACGCCATTCGCAGACGGTCGCTCGCCTGCGGCCCTTCGCCTCGACGATCTTCGCGGAGATGACGGCGCTCGCCACCGCGACGGGCGCGATCAACCTCGGTCAGGGGTTCCCGGACACCGACGGTCCGCGCGCCATGCTGGACGTCGCCCGCGCCGCGATCGCCGACGGGTTGAACCAGTACCCGCCCGGCCCGGGCATGCCGGTGCTGCGCGAGGCCATCGCCGCGGACCAGGCCGCCAGGTACGGGATCTCCTACGACCCGGACACCGAGGTGCTGGTGACCGTCGGCGCCACCGAGGCGATCAGCGCCACCCTGCTCGGGCTGGTCGAACCGGGCCAGGAGGTGGTGCTGATCGAGCCGTACTACGACTCCTACGCCGCCGCCGTCGCGCTGGCCGGCGGGGTGCGCCGGACGGTGCCGCTGGTGCCGGACGGCGCGGGCTTCGCGCTGGACCTCGACGCGTTGCGTGCGGCGGTCGGGCCGAACACCGCGATGCTGGTGGTCAACACCCCGCACAACCCGACCGGCACCGTGCTCGGCGCCGCGGACCTGGCCGGGATCGCCGCGCTCGCCGTCGAGCGGGACCTGCTGGTGCTCAGCGACGAGGTCTACGAACACCTGGTGTTCGACGGCGCCGCCCACACCCCGCTGGCCTCGCTGCCGGGGATGGCCGAGCGCACCGTCACCGTGTCGAGCGCCGCGAAGACCTTCGCGGTGACGGGCTGGAAGACGGGCTGGGTGTGCGGGCCCGCGGAACTGGTGGACGCGGTCCGCACCGCCAAGCAGTTCCTCACCTTCGTCGCTGGTGGCCCGTTCCAGCCGGCCGTCGCGTACGCGTTGCGGCACGAGCAGGGGTGGGTCGCCGAGCAGCGAGATGCCTTGCAGCGCAAGCGGGACACCCTCAGCGACGCGTTGCGCACGGCGGGGTTCGGGGTGCACGCCAGCGGCGGCACCTACTTCGTGTGTGCGGACATCACCCCGTTCGGCACCACCGACGGTGCGGCCTTCTGCCGGGCGCTGCCCGAGCGGATCGGGGTGGCCGCGGTCCCGGTGAGCGCGTTCGCCGACGACAAGGCGGCGTGGGATCACGTGGTGCGCTTCGCGTTCTGCAAACGCGACGAGGTGCTGACGGAGGCCGCCGAGCGGCTCGCCTCGCTGGCGGGGCGGTGGTGACCGCACGATGAGCGCCCCCCGCACGGTGCCCGCCGACTTCGTTCGCCGGGCAGCCGAGATCGCGGCCGGCGGCGGCTTCGACCTGGGCTTCCCGCTGGACGCGGCAGGGGTGTCCGCGGCGGTGCTGCGCGACGCCACCGCCCGCATCACCCCGGACCAGTTGTCGCGGTTCACCCAGGCGGCGTGGCAGCTCACCGACGACGAACTGTTCGGCCTGGGCGCGGCGCCCGTGCCGCGGGGCACCTTCAAGCTGGTCAGTCTGGCCCTGATCCACACCCCCGACCTCGGCAGCGCCCTCGAGCGGATCACCGACGTGACCCGCGCCCTGCCCGGCATGCCGCCGATGCGGCTGGAGACCGGCGCGGCCACCACCCGACTGCTGGTGCAGGTCCCCGAGCGCGCGCGGGCACTGCCGCCGGCCTCCGCGCTCGCCGCCGACCGACTGCTCATCGACTTCGTGATGATGGTGCTGCACCGGTTCGCGGCCTGGTTGGTGGGCAGGAGAATGAAGCTCGTCTCGATGGAATTGCCTTATCCCACACCGGATCCAGCACTCGCAAAGAACTACGACGCCATTTTCGGGGTGCCCGTCGTCTTCGGCGCGGACATCGCCGCGCTGGAGTTCGACAGCGCGCTGCTACGGGCCCCCATCGTCCAGACGGAGGAGACGCTGCTCGCCTACCTCCGCGAGTCCCCGAACCTGATCTTCTCCGAGCGCGACTACGACAGCTCCGCGGCGACGCAGGTGCGCAAGGTTCTCGAAGCCGGGGTCCGGGGACGCACCTCGACCGCCGACGACATCGCGGAGATGCTCTCGATCAGCGTCCCGCACCTGCGACGACTGCTCCGGCAGGAGGGCACGTCGCTCAACCAGCTGCGCGAGGAGGTGCTGCGCGACGCCGCGATCTCCGGCCTCGGCCGCGGCGAGTCCGTCGACGAGCTGTCCGCCCGGCTCGGGTTCTCCGAGCCCAGCGCCTTCCGCCGGGCGTTCAAGCGCTGGACCGGCGAGACCCCCGGCGCCTACCGGTAGGGCCCGGGCTCAGCACAGGCAGAACTCGTTGCCCTCCGGGTCCGCCATGGTGATCCACCGGTACGGCCCCTGCTGCCCGCGGTGCAACTCCGTCGCCCCG
The DNA here is from genome assembly GCF_001894985.1 of Rhodococcus tukisamuensis NBRC 100609. Classification (GTDB taxonomy): domain Bacteria; phylum Actinomycetota; class Actinomycetes; order Mycobacteriales; family Mycobacteriaceae; genus Rhodococcus_G; species Rhodococcus_G tukisamuensis. The sequence goes on from NZ_BCXG01000002.1 coordinate 150,216, forward strand.
GCCGCGACGAGCCGGTCCGCGACGGCCTGCCTGTCGTCGCCGACCCGCAGGTCCAGGTGCATCCGGTTCTTCACCGTCTTCGGTTCCGGCACCGTCTGGAACAGCACCCGTGGCCGGTCCGGGTGCTCGGGGTCCGAGATCGCGGCCCCGGCCTTCCAGACCAACACCCCCTCGAACAGCGTGGTGTCCTGCTCGCTGGCCTGGCCGGCGGCGACCAGCCCGCGGATGAAGTCCTCGTCGCTCGGCTCCACCTCCCAGCCGAGTGCCGCGGCCCACCACTTGGCCAGCGTGTGCGGATCGTTCGAATCGACAGTCACCTGAAATTCGTATCCCATGTCCGGACGGTACAACCGGCCACCGACAGGTTCGGACAGCTCAGCCGCGCAAGCAGATCCGTCGAACGCCAGACGGATCTCGACCCGAACGGCATCCTGGACCAACGTTCAAATGAGAGGCCGCGTCTTGCGCAAGCTCCTTCTACTGATCCCGTTGCTCGCACTGGCCCTGCAGGTCGCGCCGACCGCGACCGCGGCACCGACCGCCGAACCGGCGGCGACAACGGACGGATGGACGCTGCCGCGGCTCACGGTCGACGATCGCGCGATCACGGACGTGACGGGCCGGACGGTGCTGCTGCGCGGCGCAAACATCAACCAGCTCAACGACTACGCGCAGAACGACCCCGCGATCCCGGCCACGGCGCCCCTCGACCGCACCGACTTCACCCGGATGGCAACGCTCGGCTTCAACGTCGTGCGGCTCACCGTCGCGTGGTCCGCCCTCGAGCCCACCCCGGGCGCCTTCGACCAGGCCTACGTGGCCCGGATCCGCGAGGCCGTCCAGGACGCGAAGGACCACGGCATCTACACCGTGCTGGACATGCATCAGGACGCCTGGGGCAAGGCCGTCGGCACCCCCGCCGGCGAGACCTGCCCCGCGCCGATGCGCGCGGGTGTCGGCTGGGACGGCGCCCCCGCCTGGGCCACCCTCACGAACGGCTGGACCACCTGCAACATCGCCGGCGTCCGGGAGACCGCACCGGCGGTCGCCGCCGCGTTCCAGAACTTCTACGACGACGTCCAGGGCATCCAGGGACACCTCGTCGACACCTGGGCGCGACTGGCCGCCGAGTTCAAGGACGAACCCGCGGTCGCCGGCTACGACCTGCTCAACGAGCCCAACCCGGGCCTGCGCGACCCGGTCACCGCCGCCGATCAGATCGGCCGCTTCTACCAGCGGACCGTCAACGCGATCCGCGGCGCCGAGCAGGGCGGCTTCCCGCATCTGGTGTTCTTCGAGCCGAGCGCGGTGTGGTCGGCCTTCGGCGTCGACGCCCTGCCGCCGCGCCACTACCTGGCCGACCCACTGGTGGTGTTCTCGCCGCACCTCTACGCCGGGTCGATCACCGTCAGCAGCGACCTCCCGTCCCTCGAGGAGGGCTTCGACCTGGCGAAGCGCGCGGCCGCGGTCTACGACGCGCCGCTGTGGACCGGCGAATGGGCCTGGTTCGGCGAACCCGAGGACGACGCCGACCAGGTCGAGCGGTTCATGGACGCGATGGACGCCCACAGGATGGGCGGCGCCTGGTGGTCGTGGTCCCAGGCGTGCGGCGATCCGCACGCCGTCCGGGACGGCCACACCGACGAGCCGATGGGCAACCTCAACCGCATCGACTGCCCGTCCGGCGAACAGTTGGGCCTGGTCGAGGGCTTTGCGAAGCCGCTCTCCCGGGCCTACCCGCGCGCTGCCCCGGGAGCGCTGACCGAGATCACCGCGGCCGGCTTCACGGGCATGGGATCCGGACGTCTGGAGGCGTGGTACCCCGGCGCCGACCGGCCGGCCCTGGACACCGCCAACGTCTCGGGCCCGGTCCTGACGCAGGTGGACGGCGGCTGGCGTCTGACCGCGGTCACCGACGGCGCCTACTCGGTGACCGCCCGCTGACCCGACCCATGGGAACATCTGTTCGCATGGGGGTAGGCTCACCCTCGTGGACATCGCGGTGCAGGCGTCGCTGTTCGACGACCCGACCGGGGGCGCGCGGCTCGGGCCGCTCGACGGCTCGGTGCGCAGGCGCACGTTGACGGCCGGCGCCTGGGTGGACGTGCGCCCCGGCTGGATGTCCGGGTCGGATCGGCTGTTCGCCGACCTGGCGGAGCGCACGGTGGCGTGGCGGGCCGAGAGCCGGCGGATGTACGACCGCGTCGTGGCGGTCCCCCGCCTGGTCGCCTTCTACGACGTCGGCGCCGCGCTGCCGGACCCGCTGCTCGCCGACGCAATGGCGGCGCTGAGCGGGTACTACCTGCCGGAGCTGGGCGAACCGTTCGTCTCCGCCGGGCTCTGCTACTACCGGGACGGCACCGACAGCGTCGCCTGGCACGGCGACACCATCGGCCGCAGCGCCACCGAGGACACCATGGTGGCGATCCTCTCGCTCGGCGCCGCCCGGACCCTCGCGCTGCGGCCGCGCGGTGGCGGCGACTCCGTGCGGTTCTCGCTCGGCCACGGCGACCTGCTGGTGATGGGCGGGTCCTGCCAGCGCTCCTGGGAGCACGCCGTCCCCAAGAGCTCCCGCCCCACCGGCCCCCGGGTCAGCGTGCAGTTCCGGACCCGCGGCGTGCGGTGAGCACCGCGCCGGCGAGCCGGTCGAGCTGCTCGGCGGTGGTGTCCCAGTCCAGGCACGCGTCGGTGATGGACTGCCCGTAGGTGAGCTCGTCCGCCTTGCCGAGGGTCAGGTCCTGACGGCCGGCCTCGATGAAGCTCTCCAGCATGATGCCGACGACGCCCTTCTCACCGCCCGCGATCCGGGCCGCGATGTCGGTCGCCACGTCGACCTGACGCTCGTGGTTCTTCTGGCTGTTGCCGTGGCTGGCGTCGATGACGACCCGCTCCGGCAGACCCGACTTCGCAAGGCGTGCAAGGGCGTCCGCGACCGACTCCCGGTCGTAGTTCGGACCGGCGGCGCTGCCGCGCAGGATGACGTGGCAGTCCGGGTTGCCCGCGGTCCGGATCAGCGCGGACCGGCCGCTGAGGTCGGTTCCGGGGAAGACGTGGCTGGCGCCGGCGGCGCGGGTGCCGTCGACCGCGACCTGCACGTCGCCCTCGGTGGAGTTCTTGATGCCGACCGGCATGGACAGCGCGCTGCACAGCTGGCGGTGCACCTGGCTGGCCGCCGTGCGGGCGCCGATCGAGCCGTAGCTCACCAGGTCCGCGATGTACTGCGGGGTGATCGGGTCCAGGAACTCGCAGCCCACCGGCAGGCCCAGCGCGGAGATGTCGAGCAGCAGTTTGCGTCCCACCCGCAGGCCGGTGTTGACGTCGAAGCTGCCGTCCAGGTGCGGGTCGTTGACCAGACCCTTCCAGCCCAGCGTGGTGCGCGGCTTCTCGAAGTAGACGCGCATGACCACGTGCAGCGCGTCGCGGTGCTGCTCCGCCTTCTGCGCCAGCCGGCGGGCGTAGTCCAGCGCGGCCTCGGTGTCGTGCACCGAGCACGGGCCGACGACGACGAGCAGGCGGTCGTCGCTGCCGTCGAGGATGCCGACAGTCGCGGCGCGGCCGTCGCGCACGGTCTCCGACACCGCGGCGTCGACCGGGTGCTCGGCACGCACCTCTGACGGCGGCGCCAGGGGGCTGATGGAGATCGTCCGCTGGTCGTCGAGATCGCGGACGTCGGATTCGATGGTGATCGTCATGTGAGTGTCCTGTTCGGTGAGGACCGACCCACTGAGGATGCGTGCACACTCGCGAGCCGGTGAGGTCCGGCTCGGGGTGGAAGAAGTCAGCGCAGGTCTACGCTGACCGGCCCACCCGGGGCCGGCCTGCTAAACCAGAAATATGCGCGCTGCATGGCCGCCACTGTAGCAGCGCCCCCGGACCGCACTGTGAACGGTCACCGTAGTTGGCCATTCGTAGCGAGTCGCCCGGTCCCATTCCGCCGATAGTCCGCTTCCTAGATAACCTGTATCATCTGGCAAAATCCTAGCGGTCCCCGACCGCCCAGAGGCGGCCCGTGGGATTCGGGAGAAACTGCGCGATCAGCGCACCGAGCGCAGCGTCCGGAGCGACCTGATCCGGGTCGGTTCGAAGCCCTTCTTGTTCCCATGCCGGAGTCCGCGTCCTTCCCATCCGGTCACGCCGCCTCGGCTTTTGCGTTCGCCTATACGGTGGGCCGACACTACCCGGCGTTGGCAGTGCCGATCCGGTTGCTCGCCAGTGGGGTGGCCTATTCGAGAGTGCACACCGTTGTGCACTACCCCGGTGACGTGGTGCTCGGCTCCGTCCTCGGAGCCGGAACGTCGGCCATGGTGGCGGGCGCACGCGACCGTAGGAATCGGCCGCCAGGGCGGGAGGAAGGCGTCGTATCCGGCCGACTACTCGGGCTCCTCCTGGCGGACGACCGGTGAAGCGCTCCTCGGTGACCTTGGAGGTCGGAGGCGGGCGGAGGGCGAGGCGCCAGGATGTCGGGACGAGATGCGCACGCGAAGGACTACCGGGCGAATGGCGAACCTGAGCGGTGGACTCAGCACCACTGATTCACCGTCGATACCCGCGTGCACGGGCGCGGGGGCGAAGACCTCAAAGTCCGTTGCGCTCCAGGCGCGCCCTGGAGGATGCCGCCCACTGTCCGGTGCGTCGAGAATGACGATGCCCAGAAGGCCGTCACCAAGCGAGCGGCGACTGCCGAGGGCAAGAGGGTCCAACGCGTAGGGGTTGTTCGATACCAGCACAACGGCGAGTTGAGCGTGCTGGCGCCCTACGTCGTCGACGAGGCGCAGCGCCGGAGTCCTTGCACCGGGGCCGACGACCCGATCGGCAGTCTCCACGAGGATGCGCACCTTGGCGTCGCGATAGGCCGGATGGCGGACCGCCTCACCGTAGATCCCGAGAGAGACGTTGTTCACAAATGCGCGGCCGTTCACTTCTGCCAGGTCGATCCGCCGCTCTACCCCATCGGTGAACGCGTCGAGCGCGCCCGCCACGTCCTGCCGGTCCACTCCGAGGTCGAGCGCGAAGTGGTTTCGTGTCCCGGCCGGGACGCAGATGAACGGCACCCCCTGCGCGGCTGCGGCGGCTGCCACGACCGCCAGGGACCCGTCGCCACCAGCCATCCCCAGCGCATCCGCGCCCTGCTTCACCGCCTCGTCGACGCACTCCATGAGGCTCTGGCCCGGATCGAGGACGACCACCTCGATCCCGCGATCCCGTGCCCGTTCAGCAACCCTTGCCCTGCCCGCCGCACCATCTCCCGATCTTGGGTTGACAAACAACACCGGCCGTAGCGGCGGGTCGGCTGCACACCAGCCACAGCGGGTCAATCTCTGCTGGGACGGACCACTACCCGGCCGGGGAACCGGGGGCATGATCATGATGCCGTTCCCCGAGAGCCACCAGCTACCGATGCCAGCCCCATGTCGCCCTCGTGGAGCCCGCCGCCGGTCGGATCCCGCGAAGGACCGTTGACCGCTCGTCGGCATCGGACTGGCACGTCGAGCCCCCTAGGCGGTTTGCTGACCGTGACCTACCTATCTACCTACCTACCTTACGTCTCGATTCCACGGTGATCGATGCCGCCGAAAACCGAGGCTCGTGCAACAGCCCGACTGCAGGGTCACGGTCGGGGCCGACCTCTGCCAGCAGTCCGGCGGTGCGAAGGCCGCGTACGCGTCCCATTGGATGTGTCTCGAAACCAGTTCACGTCGAAGAGTTTTGGGACACCCGAGCTCGTGAGCGCATTACTGGGCTCCAATGGGGGTTCGTACGCTGACGAGGGCGTCGTTCCCACATGGAGCCGTTCAGGGCGACTGAGCGCATGAAGGGCCAGCTGGACCAGATCGATGCACCAGCAAAGTTGCATGGCCAATCTTCTCCGGCACTCGGGCGACATGATTTGGCCAACGAACGGTTGCGAACAATTGCCAACTTCGATGACGACGATCGCGCGCTGCCGTCGTCACGCTAGTTGTCACACCGCAGGTCAGAGCGCCGGGAAATGCCAACTACGGTGACGATTCACAGCTGCCATGCCGGTGTCCCACAGCAGCTGGATCCGCTGGCCGGATCTGATGCGAGACGCCGGGTCCGACTCGCTCGGACCTGCTACCTGGCGTTCTCCACCACCATGGACACTATCGGGGTACCCGCAGGATCGAACAAGTTCAGACCGCATGAGTCGCACTCGCCGTCAACAGGCTTCGCTTCCGTCTTGGGTAGCTGCCACACGTTCATGCCACCACACGGACAGACAATGGTGTAAAGCACCTCAGGAGAAGGCCGATCCAGACCCCACGCCCGACTCGACGCCCTCGTGCGACGCATGACGCCAACACGGTACGTGTCGTCTCCAGAACGCAGTTCGCCAAGCGCCAATCCCATACCCGCCAGGGCATCATCCACTGCGCGCAGGATCGCTGGCACGTGCTCACCGCGCTCCAAGTCAGCCCCGGCTGCTTCCCTGGCTGCGGACTCGACCGCAGCGACAACCGCGCGGTCCGCCTTCCCAAAGGCCGCCACCCGACCCGCCACGAACTGCGCTACCTGTCCGGGCTGGTCCTCACCAGACCAGTCGACCGGCAAGAGAACCCCCTCCCGGATCAAGGAATCCACCAAATCGTCCACGTCGAACACGAACCCCCGCTCAGCCGCCGCAAGGAAAAACGCCATATCGTTCATGACGCCAGCATACGAACGATCCTCCGACGACTACGCACCAAAACGTGGTTCACCCGAATGCCGTAATCGCTGGTCATTCGGTGAGGTTGCCCGGGTCGAGGTGGCCGGTAGATGGTCTTGCGGGAGACGTTGGATGTCACCAGGAAGCTTCGAACATGACCTCATCCGTGAACGCACCTCCGCCGGCCTGGCCGCCGCGCGCGCCCGCGGCCGGCCGCGAACACCGCCATCCATCGCCGCGAGTCACACATCACTGGGCTCCCCGGAGGGTTCGGTATGCCGACAGTCGATCCCGCACGGAGCCGTTACGACCAGGAGCCCCACGGATGCCCTCTGGAACGGGCTCTCACAACGGGGAGGCCGCGACGAGAACCGCCAAAGGCGACAACATGGTTTGACCAACGAACAGCAGCGAACAATTGCCAACTTGGATGACGAAGATCGCGCCGTGTCGTCGTCAACCTAGTTGTCACACCGCAGGTCAGAGTGCCGGGATATGACAACTACGATGACGATTCACACCGGCGGACGGGCCGCACTCCGTCCAGCGCTCCCACCACACCTGGACCGAGCCCGATTTCCCACGGGCGGTAGCGGGCCGAAAGTCCCTACGGCTGACGCCCAACCCGCAACAATCACAGAGACCGGGCCCCAGGAACTGGAAGTCCGCGCTGCGATCATCACTGTCATCCGGAGCCGCACAAGGAAGACAGCGAGCCTTGAAAGGCGCTGGCCAGATGGTGCGCTCGTTCTCTATACGGCGGACCTGCGTGACGTGTGCCTGGTCGGCGCGGACCTGCGCGGCGCGGACCTGTCCGGCGCGAACCTGGTCGAGGTTTCTGGGGGTCGCTTGCGCGCGGCGCCCGCGGTTGTCCGGCTTGATCGACAACCAGGGTGGCCGATGGGGTGCCGGTGTGGTCCACGCGCACATTGGTGACTTGGCCGTCGCGGCTGCGGACGGCCGCGGTGACTGTGTGGGTGCCGATGTCGAGCGCAAGGACGGTGCAGGGCATGGGGGGCGATCGTGGCCCGAGTGTCTCTACCGGACGCCTGCACGGTGCGATGCCATGCACGCCCGGTTGCGCTGCACTGGCACTAGTGCCTGCGAAGTGCTAAACCGAGAGGAGCACAGCCGAGCCGATATCCCACCACGGTGGCGGGGTGCGGCCCACCAACCTGTAGGAGGTGGTTGCTGTGCCACTTCGATTCGATCCATTCCGCGATTTCGACCGGCTCAGCGAGCAGATGCTCGGGGCGGCAGCCGGATCCGCCCGGGCCCCACGGTTCATGCCGATGGACCTCTACCGGTCCGGCGATCACTACGTCCTGCACGCCGACCTTCCCGGCGTGGATCCCGGTTCCGTCGAGGTCAGTGTCGATGGCGGCATCCTCACCGTGAAGGCCCAGCGCAGCGAGCGCACCGAACACGATGTGCAGTGGTTGGCCTCAGAACGCTTCACAGGGGGTTACATGCGCCAGCTGTCTCTCGGCGACGGAATTGACTCCGAGCACATCGCCGCGACCTATCAGAACGGGGTGCTCACCGTCACCCTCCCTGTGGTGGAGAAGGCCAAGCCCAGGCGCATCGAGATCACTCCAGGCGCCAGCGACGAAACGAAGATCATCGCGCCCGCCGACGCACCCGGGCAGGCCACCACGACCTGACTTCGTCCCCAGACGGGGTCAACCTTGCCCAGGCGATCGACGCGGGTCGGCGGCGGGTAAGTCTGCGCCTCGGCAACGGCACCTCGGTACCTTCTGAGAGGTCAGGTGTCAGCGCTTCGGCAGGGCCGTATCACCGGGTGATGGAGGAACGACAGCGCTGACATGAGGTGCCGGCGCAGGAGGTGGAGCGACGAGGGGTGCAATCTGCACCTGCGGTGCCGATGTGGGAAACCAACCGTTCGCGCAGTTCGGCGAACCGGCCGCCGGTGGCCGCAACGGCGGCTGCAGGTCGACACCGCAAGCGGTCGTATGCCACGTCCGCGGTGTAGCCGAGTTCTGCGAGGCGCGGCGCCGTCGAGAAGCAGTCCGGCCCAAGACCTCGCCAGTCGACCAGGGTGGCCACGGCTCCCCCGGCGCCAGCGCGACGACGCTACGGCGCCATCCGGACCCAGTCCTCGGTCTGCCTCAGGACATCGTCGTCGCTGCGCCCGACCATCGCGAAGATCGAGTCGGCTCGCGACGTCGGATCCACACTGCTCGGTGTCCCCATGCCCCGTTCCCTCGCAACGGGTCTGCTGCACGACCGGTCAACCTGTCCAATCCGCATGCAGCCAGACGAACGCCATTGGTGAACACCCATGGGACCGTGTCGGTGATCGCAATCGAGACTCCCCAGCCACCGGACTCGCCCGGATCGCGGGTGTTCGGGAGCTGACACACAGCCGCGCGAACCGGGCCCGAGGGCGCCCGCTCGCCGTGCACAATGGCGCGAGTGACGTTGGAAGAAACTCAGGGACCGGGGCGCGGCGAGGATTTCGCCACCCTCGCCGCGCATGTGAAGGACTTCCGCGCCGGCGGCTACGACGTCGACACCGTCACCGAGTCGGTGTGCGCGAAATGCGGCGGACGAGCCTTCGAGATAGGCGTGGACGACGAGGCGGGGTGCGCCGAACGGCTATGTGTGGGCTGCGGCGACGCCGTCCTGATCGCCGACAGCGTGGACCACTGGCCTGAGGCCGAACCGGTCCAGTGCGAATGCCCTTGCGGCGGCGAGGAGTTCGCCATCGCCGTCGGCTTCGCCCCGGTCGGCGACGGGAGCGACGACGTGCGCTGGGTGAGCATCGGGCTGCGGTGTCTGCGAGACGGGATGCTCGGCGTGTACACGGACTGGAAGATCGACTACAGCCCTTCGGGCCATCTGCGAGGCATGGCGTAGGCGGGACGTACCCCGAAGATCATCGACGAACCGGGCATCACGCCCGGCCGCAGGACGTCTCGCCCATCACGGCGGCTATGTCGGGGGTCTCGAACGCCGACCAGACCCCCAACCTCACAGGAAGCTCTCTTCGCTACGGGTTGCCGAGATCGAATTTTGGAGTGCCCCCCGTGGCCGGCACCCGGCTCTCCAACCCTCGCGCAGTTCGCTCCTCGAACCACCCCGCGAAATGCGACCTCCCGCCACGAGCGGCGCCGGGGGCATCCATACCCAGCCTCTTTCCCGGCGTAGCCAGCTGTTCTTCCGTGGACCATCGGCAACGGAAGTGGCGCAAAGACCGGGCGGGACCGATCGAATCGGGCCGGGTGTCACATTTCCGTCACGGTCGGTGTCTCTACGTGTGTGTGATCGAGGTCGGCGAGAGGGCGGGGAGGTTGTGGCGATGACGCATGGCCACAGCAGGACTTGCATCCGCTCACACGAATGGCAGGACACGACATGGATACGACATCGGCAGGAGAATCATCGTGAAGGCACTGATCGTGTGCACATCCGTCTCGCACGGCAACACCAGAAAGATCGCCGAAGTCATGGGCGGAGTGCTGTCGGCGCCGGTCGTGGCTCCCGAGCAGGTCGATCCAGCCGCGTTGGCAGGCTACGACCTGGTGGGATTCGGGTCCGGGATCTTCCAGATGTCGTTCCACCCACAGCTCCGAGACTTCGTCAGGGCCCTCCCGCCGCAGCCTGCAACCGCGGCGTTCCTGTTCTCCACCAGCGGCCTTCCCGAACCTCCGCTGCGGCGCTACAACCGTTCTCTCGAACGACTACTCGAGCAGAAGGGGCTCGAGGTGGTCGACACGTTCTCCTGCCGGGCGTTCGACACCTACCTGCCGTTCAAGCTCGTCGGCGGCATCAGAAAGGGACGGCCAGACACCAACGATCTGCGGGCAGCGCGTACATTCGCCGAGCACCTGCGCTCGCGGACAATCCCCGCGTCCTGAGCGGTCCGATGCCAGATCACGATCACGCCATCCAACGCACCGCCGGGGTGAGTCCCCTGGAGTGATGTGAATCTGGAGCGGCCCGGCGCCGGGGAATCCGTGAGGGAGATCAACTCCTCGACCCGTTTGTCGGAATTGGGAAGACCTGCTCTGGTGAGGAACGACGCCGTCACTTCTCGGGCTATGGCGTGGACTTCGAACTGCGTCGTCAGCTTTCCTCGAAGCAGCGGTTCGTCATCGAGTTCGAGACCGGCCACGATCGAGCTGCAGAGTCGCCGCCCGAGTTGTCACATCGCAAGTCAGAGCTTCGGGCAATGACAACTTCGCGATTCACAACGGCCGGTAACCGGCCGCGTGGTTGGCAATTTGCCAGGTGAAACTCGAGACCGGCGCAGTCGCCGCAAATGCCGTGTGCCGGTGCCGGCAGTCAGCGCACCGATGTCACTGGCGCGCCAGCCACTCCGACAGTCGCGTCTGCGCCAGCTCTGCATCACGGCCGGGCAGCAGGCTCTCGGGCCCGAGCACCGCCCCGAAGTACCGCGCCCGGGGATCGGTGACCACCGTGCGCGGATCGGAACGCGCGGCCAGTACTGTGCCGATCCACTGGTCCATGCCGAACACTTCCGGACCCGCTGCCTCGACGGTGCCGTTCAGCGGAGTGCCCACCGCCGTGCGGCCCACGACCGATGACACCTCGTCCGCGGCAATGGGTTGCACACCTGCGCCCGGGAGCCGAACCTCGCCGTCGACAGTCGCGGAATCGGCTATGCCCCCGGCAAATTCGAAAAACTGCGTCGCGTGCACCAGCGAGTAGGGCAGGCCCGATCCCTCAATCAGTTCCTCCTGCGCCGCCTTCGCCCGCAGGTACCCGGACTCCGGCAACCGATCCGCACCGACCACCGACAAGGCGACGTAGTGTCCGACGCCGGCCGCGGCGGCGGCCGCGAGCAGGTTCGTGGTGGAGGTCCGGAAGAAGTTCATGACGTCGTCGTCGGCGAACGACGGCGAATTGGAGACATCGACCACCACGTTCGCATCCTGGAGCACCTCCCCCACTCCCTCACCGGTGAGCGTGTTCACGCCCGTGCTGGGTGCGGCCGGAACCGCTTGGTGGCCAGCCTCACTCAGACGAGCGACGAGCGTCGAGCCGATCAGCCCGGTGCCGCCGATGACGACGATCTTCATGCTCAATTCCTTCCGTCGGCGCATTGCTTCGGGACCGGCGAGGGCCCTGCGAACACGATGGGGCAACCGGCCATTTCGTGACGGCGCCGCTGTTCGGATGCGCGTAACCCACGTGAGAGGGATTGCTCTCGACCGCACCCGCTCCCGCCGCGTGACTGGCGCAATTGGCGCAACTGCACGGAATCTCGCCATCCTACCTCCGCCCAAACAGCCAGGGGTACCGTCGCGCTCGGGCCTGGTGCATCCGGTGCAGGTCAAGGCGGTGGCTGGGCTTCCTCCTCGGACTGTCCCCCAGCTGCCGAGCACTCCCTCGGGAGCTGACTCGAGGGCGCCCGCGGGCCTGCCGACGCACCTGCTCCCGCGCGGCGCTCCGATGATCACCCGCGTCAGGTGAAGCGCACGGCCACCCGGTTGCCGAGGGTTGTATTCGGGGGTTCGGGGGTACACGCGAGGAGAGATGCAATGGCCAAACCATTCCGGGGTGTCGCCAACGTGGACATCCGTGACTCCGTTCCCGACTGGTCCCCGTTCGAACCACCCAGGGCCCCCGCCGGGGCGCCCAACGTCGTCTACGTCGTCCTCGACGACGTCGGATTCTCCGCAATGGGCTGCTACGGCGGACCGATCGAAACACCGAACATCGATCGGATCGCCGCCAAGGGCGTCCGGTACACCCAGTGGCACACGACGGCACTGTGCTCGCCCACGCGTTCCTGTCTGCTGACAGGACGCAACCACACGCGCAACAGCATGGCTTGCATCACCGAGGCGGCGAGCGGATTCCCGAACGCGAGCGGAACCATTCCGCCGGAGAACGGGATGCTCTCGGAAATCCTCGGCGAACAGGGTTGGAACACCTACATGGTGGGCAAGTGGCACCTGTGCCCGACCGATGAGATGAACCTGGCCGCCACCCGCCGAAACTGGCCGAGCGGGCGAGGTTTCGAGCGGTGGTACGGGTTCCTCGGCGCGGAGACCAACCAGTGGTACCCGGACCTGGTCTACGACAACCACCCGGTCGACCAACCTCGTTCCCCGGAGGAGGGATACCACCTCACCGAGGACATCACCGACAAGGCAATCGAGTTCATCAAGGATGCCAAGGCGATCGCGCCGGACAAGCCGTTCTTCCTCTACTACGCACCCGGTGCATGTCACGCCCCACACCACGCTCCGAAGGAGTGGATCGACAAGTTCAAGGGCAAGTTCGACATGGGCTACGACACGCTCCGAGAACAGACCCTCGCCCGGCAGAAGGAACTGGGCATCGTCTCGGCGGACACCGAACTTCCGCCGGTCAACCCGATCGGCACCCCCGAGACCCGATCCGGCCCGGAGGGCCAACCGTTCCCGGAACTCGACTACACCCGGCCCTGGGACTCTCTGGGCGACGACGAAAAACGCCTCTTCGCGCGCATGGCCGAGGTCTACGCCGGCTTCCTGGCCCACGCCGACCATCACATCGGGCGGTTGCTCGATCATCTGGAGCAGACCGATCAGATGGAAAACACCGTGGTGGTCGTCGTCTCGGACAACGGCGCGAGCGGTGAGGGCGGCCCGAACGGCTCCGTCAACGAGATGAAGTTCGCCAACGGCGTCCCGGACGACCTCGCGGAGAACCTCGCGCAGCTCGACGATCTCGGAAGCCCCAAGACGTACAACCACTACGCCAACGGCTGGGCGATGGCGTTCAACACCCCGTTCAAGATGTGGAAGCGCTACGAGTTCAATGGCGGAACCGCCGACCCGTGCATCATCTCGTGGCCGGCGGGCACCAAGGCCCGAAACGAGATCCGCGATCAGTACCACCACGCGATCGACCTCGTGCCGACGATCCTGGACATCCTCGGTGTCGACGCCCCCGAGACGATCAAGGGTCATGTCCAGAGCCCGTTCGACGGCGTCAGCATGCGGAGCAGCATCGACGACAAGTCCGCACCGTCGACCCGGAAGACCCAGTTCTACGCGATGCTCGGCTCGCGTTCGATCTGGCACGAGGGATGGAAGGCCGTCACGACCCATCCGACCCTCGCGGGCTGGGGGCACTTCAACGACGACGAATGGGAGCTCTACCACACCGACGTCGATCGCGCGGAGGTCAACAACCTGGCTGCGGAGCACCCCGAGAAGCTCCGGGAGTTGGTCAACGTCTGGTTCGCGGAAGCCGGCGCGAACGGGGCCTTCCCGCTGGACGATCGATCAGCAGTCGAGATCCTGAACACGGCCCGACCCCAGCTCTCCGCGGTGCGCGATCGGTACGTGTACTACCCGGACGTCGCCGCGGTCTCGGAGTGGCAGGCGGTCAGCACCCGCGGCAGGTCGTTCGTGATCGGCGCGCTCGTCGACATCCCGGCACCGGGAGCCGAGGGCGTGCTCTTCGCGATCGGCTCCCGCTTCGGCGGCCACGCGCTGTACGTGAAGGACGGCCGGCTGCACTACGTCAACAACTTCGTGGGCAGCGAAGAACAGGTTGTCGTCGGCTCCGAGGACATCCCCACCGGCACGGACCTGATTCTGTCTGCCTCGTTCGAAAAGGACGGGCAGGAGCCCACTTTCACCACGGGAATCCTGTCCCTCTTCCACGCCGGCCGGAAGGTCGGCGAAGGCCGCATCAAGACCCAGTTGGGGGCGTTCGCGATCGCCGGCGCCGGGCTCTACGTCGGCCGGCACCCCGGCGAGGCGATCACCGAGGACTACCCGGGCGCATCACCCCACCACTTCACCGGCGGCACGATCGATCGGGTCGCCGTCGACGTGAGCGGTGAGCCGTACCTCGATCTCGAGCGGGAAGCCACCCTGATGATCATGCGGGAGTGATGCCGCACAGTCGTGAGGCTCGTCGGGTCGTCCCGCGGACTCCGACCCAAGCGCCGAGCGCCGCCAAGCAGTAGCGGCGGCGCTCGGCGCTTGGGTCGTCAACGGGACTGCCTGGGTCGCGCGGATCCCACCGCGGCCCCGCGGGGTGGGCGAGTGTGCGGCCGCACACATAGGTTGTGCACAACTGAAACGTGCACTACCGTTCTTGTCGTGACCGACGATCTCGCCCTCGACCGGCAGGTGTGCTTCGCCCTCTACTCGGCGTCCCGAGCGGCCACCGCGGCGTACCGGCCGCTGCTCGACGAGCTGGGCGTCACCTACCCCCAGTACCTGGTGCTCCTGGTCCTCTGGGAGCGCGACGGCCGCGGGGTGCGCGAGATCTGCGACGAGCTGGGCCTCGACACCGGCACCCTCTCGCCGCTGCTGAAACGACTCGAGGGCCTCGGCCTGGTCGAGCGTCGGCGCCTGATCAGCGACGAGCGACGCGTCGAGATCCACCTCACCGACGCCGGCACCGCCCTGCGCGAGCGCGCCGCAGACATTCCCCGCAAGCTCGCGGCGGCCACCGGGATGTCGGAGGAGGAGCTGTTGGCGCTCCGGCAGGCACTGCTCCGGGTCGTCGCGGCCCTGCACGGCTCCACCTCCTGATCGCCGGCCGGCACAGATCCCCTACCGACACCGATTCCCCTACCAAGGAGACACACCATGAAGGCTCTCTACACCGCGGAGGCGCTCGCCACCGGCGACGGCCGCAACGGGCACGCCCGCTCGTCCGACGGCCGGCTCGACTTCGACCTCGCGATCCCGGTCGCGATGGGCGGCACCGGCGAAGGCACCAACCCCGAGCAGTTGTTCGCGGCCGGCTACGCGGCCTGCTTCCACTCCGCGCTGCAGGTGGTCGCCCGCCAGGCCAAGGCGAACGTCGCCGACTCCGCGGTCGGCGCCCGGGTGGGCATCGGCTCGCTCGAGGGCGGCGGATTCGGCCTCGAGGTCACCCTCGAGGTGTCCCTGCCGCACCTCGCTCGCGCCGAGGCCGAGGAGCTGACGGCGAAGGCCCACCAGGTCTGCCCGTACTCGAACGCCACCCGCGGCAACATCGACGTCGCCCTCGTGATCGCCGAGGCCGGCGAATGAGCGTCACCGGCAAGGAGATCCAGCTCGCCTCCCGGCCCGACGGCTGGCCGACGCCGGAGAACTTCCGGCTCGCGGAGGTGCCCGTCCCCGAGCTCGAGGACGGCCAGCTCCTGGTCCGCAACATCGTGATGTCCGTCGACCCGTACATGCGCGGGCGGATGAACGACGTCAAGTCCTACCTGCCGCCCTTCGCGCTCGACGCCCCGCTCGACGGCGGCGCGGTCGGCGAGGTGATCGCCTCCCGCACGCCGTCGCACCCGGTCGGCAGCACCGTCGTCCACGGTCTGGGCTGGCGGGAGCTGGCGGTGGTCCCCGCCGCGTCCGCACGTCCGGTGGACGTCACCGTGGCGCCCGCCTCCGCCTACCTCGGCGCGCTCGGCATGACCGGCCTGACCGCGTACGCCGGACTGACCTCGATCGCTCAGTTCCGCGAGGGCGACACCGTCTTCGTCTCCGGCGCCGCCGGCGCGGTCGGCTCCCTCGTCGGCCAGATGGCCAAGCTCCTCGGCGCCGACCGCGTGGTCGGCAGCGCCGGCTCCCCCGCCAAGGTGGCGCGGCTGCTCGACCTGGGCTTCGACGCCGCCTTCGACTACCACGACGGCCCGGTCTCCGACCAGCTCTCGGCGGCGGCACCGGACGGAATCGACGTCTACTTCGACAACGTCGGCGGCGAGCACCTCGAGGCGGCCATCGGCGCGATGAACCACGGCGGACGCATCGCCCTGTGCGGCGCGATCGCCCAGTACAACAGCACCGAACCGCCGGCGGCGCCGCGCAACCTCGCCGCGGTGATCGGACAGGCGATCACCCTGCGCGGCTTCCTGGTCGGCTCCCAGCAGCACCTCGCCCCGGAGTTCCGCGACCACATGACGCGGTGGCTGGCCGACGGCCGGATCCAGTTCGACGAGACCGCCGTGCACGGCCTCGAGAACGCGCCGACCGCGTTCATCGGACTCATGCGCGGAGAGAACACCGGGAAGATGGTCGTCACCCTCTGACCTGACCGGCCGCAGGATGCCCCGCCCACTGTTGACAACGTGCGTTGTCACTCCTAGCGTCGACCCCATCGAGGGTGGGCTGAACATGGGAGTGTCGATGGCGCACGAGGTCGCGGTACCGCTGGACGAAACATCGCTGACCTGGAAGTACTTCGGCGACTGGCGGGGCATCCTGCTCGGACTGTGGGCCGGGTCGATGCAGAACATGCACCCTCAACTGGGGGCGGGCGTCGAGGAGCACTCGCTCTTCTTCGACGAGCGCTGGGAGCGGCTCTACCGCTCGCTCTACCCGATCTACGGCGTCGTCTACGACGGTGAACGGGCCGAGCAGACGGCCGTGGAGATCCGCGGCTACCACCGCACCATCAAGGGCATCGACAAGAAGGGCCGACCGTACAGCGCCCTCAACCCCGAGACGTTCTACTGGGCGCACGCCACCTTCGCGATGGGCCCGATCGCGGTCAACAAGTACTTCGGCGACCGGCTCACCGAGTCGGACAAGGAACGGCTCTACGCCGAGAGCATCCAGTGGTACCGGCTGTACGGAATGACCATGCGCAACGTCCCGCCGGACTGGAAGTCGTTCCAGGAGTACTGGAACGACATGTGCGTCAACGTACTCGAGGACAACAAGGCCACCCGCGACGTGCTCGACATCGGCCGGCTGGAGCGGCCGCCGTTCATGTCCTGGCTGCCCGCGCCGTTGTGGCGTCTGGCCCGCATCCCGGTTGCCCGCGGATACGTGTGGCTCACCGTCGGGATGTACCCGGACCCGGTGCGTAAACGGCTGGGGTACAAGTGGTCCCGCGCGGACGAACTTGCCCTGGTGGCGCTCGGGCGGGCGGTGGCGTGGTCCTGGAAGCTGCTGCCCTTCGACCGGCGCTTCCACCCGCGGGCCCGGTCCGCCTGGCAGCGCTCCCGCGGCGAGCTACCGGCCACCGCCCCGCTGGTGCAGACGCCGGCGCGCAACCTGCCACCGGCCGAGCGCCGGGACCTGCCGCAGCACTACTCGCCGACGCCGAGCTGACCAGCCGCGCGCTAGCGACCGGCGAACAGCCGCGCCCACACCGCATGGTCGGTGCGCGGCCCGCTCGGGGTGTCCGCGCCGTACCGGGCGATCTCGGCCACGATGTCGAGCGGGCGGGTCGGCGGCATCCCGGGCACCAACTCCTCCTCGATGCGGGCGTCCGGCACCAGCCAGCAGACCTCGAAGTCGATGCCGTCGGGGTCCTTCGCGTACAGCGCCTTGGTGGATCCGTGGTTGCTCGCACCCACCAGGGCCCCTGCCGCGGAGAGCCTTTCGCGCATCTCGGCGAGGTCGGTCAGGGTGTCCACCTCCCACGCCAGGTGGTAGAGGCCGACGTCGCCCTGACGCGCCCGACTCGGCCCGCTCGGACTCTGGAACAGGCCGAGGTCGTGGTCGTTGGCCGAGTTCGCGGCCTGCAGGAAGGCCGCGCCCGGGAATCCGCCCGGCAGCGGACGGAAGCTGAGCACGTCGACGTAGAACGCGAGGCTGCGCTCGAGGTCGGAGACAAACAGGACGGCATGGTTCAGTCTGCGAATCGCCATGTGTACGAACTCAACTCCCGAACGAGTAGTGGACGCCGGTGAGGCGCTCGGACTGCG
The DNA here is from genome assembly GCF_001894985.1 of Rhodococcus tukisamuensis NBRC 100609. Lineage (GTDB taxonomy): Bacteria > Actinomycetota > Actinomycetes > Mycobacteriales > Mycobacteriaceae > Rhodococcus_G > Rhodococcus_G tukisamuensis. The sequence continues at coordinate 168,527 of NZ_BCXG01000002.1, forward strand.
CCCACAGGCCTCTGGCAATCGACTCGTCGCGCGACTTGCGGTTGGACACCACCACCTTCGGGTAGCCGCGCTGCTCGAACGGGCCGTCGGGCCCGATGAAGGTGCCACCGGAGACGTCGGGCGCCGTGGCCGCGTACAACTCGGGCAGCGCACCCATCTCGGCGCTCTGCGCGAACAGGTCACCGATGCCCATCAGGCGGTCCCACACCGACTCGGTGTGCGACTGCAGGTTCGTCGACGCGTAGCCGGGATGCGCGGCAACGGATTTCACCTTGGATCCGGCGGCGGTAAGCCGCCGCTGCAACTCGTAGGTGAACAGCAGATTGGCGAGCTTGGACTGCCCGTACGCCGACCATCGGCGGTACCGACGGCGCTCCCAGTTCAGGTCGGCCAGGTCGACCGTGCCGAGCTTGTGCGCCAGGCTGGACATGGTGACCACCCGGTCGGTGACCCGGTCGAGCAGCAGGCCGGTGAGCGCGAAGTGCCCCAGGTGGTTGGTGCCGATCTGCATCTCGAAACCGTCTGCGGTGCTGCGCCGGGGAACCGCCATGACGCCGGCGTTGTTCACCAGGACGTCGACCTTCTCGATCCCGGAGGCGAAATCCCGGACCGAGGCCAGGTCCGCGAGGTCCAGCCTGCGAACCTCGGCGTTGTCGCCGATTTCGGCCGCGACCCGCTGGCCCTTCGCGACGTCTCGGCAGGCCAGCACGACATGCGCGCCGGACGCGGCGAGCGCCCGCGCGGTCACCTCCCCCAGCCCGCTGTTCGCACCGGTCACCACGAAGGTGCGTCCGCGCTGGTCGACGATGTCCTCAGTGGTCCACTTCGTCATCCGTCCAGCATACGAGTGCGGGCGCCGATCCAATCGATCAGCGCCCGCACCCGTCCGTATGCCGGCTACTGCTGGCCGCTCCGGATCCCGCCCGAGAGGGACCTGATCAGGTCTTCGAGGTCGTCGAAGTCGAAGTTGCTGGAACCGTTGTCGGCGGCATGGGGCCGCGTGATCGGCGTGGCTTGGGTGGATGAACCGAGCGGGGAGGAGTCGCAGGCCAGTCCCCCCTCGGTGTGGCTCTGACCCGGCGGGCAGATCACCTGCCCGGGGGCGGCGTGTGCGGCTGCGGGCGCCAGCAGGATTCCTGCGGTTGCGAACATGAGGCTCGCAACGATACGTCGCTTCAATCTGACTCCAAATCACTCGTATCCGGCGCCTCCTGCGGCCCCGGCTCTCGATGCGACCGGACGCTACATGAGCGTCGAATGACGCATGACAACTTTGCGAATACCATTACGCCGCAGCAATTTTAAGTGTCGTACACTACGGAGTGCGCTGCGGTCCACCTGCACGAAAAGGCCGGTCGAAGAACCTCCCGTCGGTCGCGCCCGACAACTACTCAATTCAGTCAGGAAGAGACATGACGGACAAATCGCTGGGGCTGGCCGTGATCGGCACCGGGTTCGGTTGCATCACACACGTGCCCGCGTTCCGCGACGCGGGCTTCGAGGTGCGCGCGCTGATCGGACGCGACCGCGCGCGTACCGCCGAACGGGCCCGGCGGATGGACATCGAGCACGCGGTCACCTCCCTCGACGAAGCGCTCGGGGCCGCCGACATCGACGCCGTCACCATCGCCACTCCCCCACACACGCACGCCGCGCTGGCCATCGAGGCGGCCGAGCGCGGCCTGCATGTGGTGTGCGAGAAGCCGTTCGCGGCGAACCTCGCCGAGGCCAGCGCAATGCTCGAGGCCGTGGAGAGGGCCGGCGTCGTGCACCAGATCGGCACCGAGTTCCGGTACGCGACGGAGCAGGCGCTGCTGCGCCGCCAGGTGGCCGCAGGCGCCATCGGCACACCCCGACTGGCGACGTTCCTGATGCACCTGCCGATGTTCGCGGACCCGTCCAGCCAAGCCCCGGACTGGTGGACCGACGCTGCCAGCGGCGGTGGCTGGCTCGGCGCGCAGGGCACCCACATGATCGACCAGATCCGAAGCACCCTGGGTGAATTCGAGATGGTCAGCGCCGGGCTGCCGGTGGTGGCCGACCGGGGAGCGGACGCGGAGGGACGCGGCGCCGAGGACAGCTTCACGGTGCACTTCCGGACCGTTTCCGGGGTGGACGGGGTACTGCAGAGCACCGTCGGCGCCTGGGGGCCGATGCTGATGACGACCAGGGTCTCCGGCACGACGGGCACGCTCTGGATCGACGGCCGCACGCTTCGGCAGGCCGACGCCGACGGCGACCGGGAGGTTCCGGTGCCGGCGGACCTGGTGAACCCGGCGCCGGTGCCGCCGCCGCACGACCTGTTCGAGACGACGTACGACTGGATGCACGCCACCGGCCTCGACCGTGCCCCGTACACCAGGCTGGCCGACGCCTTCCGGCGGCAGATCCTCGGTGAGACGATCGGCGCGGACGAACCCCGACCCGCCACCTTCGCAGACGGCGTCGCCGGCCAGGCCGTACTCGACGCGATCCGACTCTCGGCGACGCAGGGCCGGTCGGTCCGGCTGAGCGACCTGACCTGAGGCGAAACGACGTCGGCGCGGCCCCACCGGGGGACCGCGCCGACGTCGTTCGGTACGGCTACCGCTCAGCCGTCACGAGCGGTCAGTTCTGGCCGCTGGTGATGCCGCCCGAGGTTGAGCTGCCCGTCGGGAGTGCGTCGAACAGACCACCGAGCGAACCGAACAGGTCGTCGGTCGACCCCGCGCCGACACCCGGAGTACCCGGATCCGTCTGCTTCTGTGACGCGAACCAGGTCTGGTAGGTGGGCTGGCCGTTGCGCTGGCTGTAGGTGAAGGTGAGCGTCTTGAGCGGCACCGTCGGCTCGAACCAGGCTGCGGCACCATCGGTGTCGCCGGCCGCCGCATTGCCGGTCAGAGTGCCGTTGCCGTCCCAACTGGGCAGGTCGGCGTTGGCGACGCACGGCGACGGGGTTCCACCGCAGTAGTTGAACGTCGACTTGAAGCCGAGCGCCGACGCCGGCACCGCCGCTCCCGCGGCATTGGTCGCCGAGACGACGACCTTGTCGGCGTCGATGTCGCCGAGCACGAACGTCCAGCCGCTGGCCGGGGTCGGCGAGCTGAAGGTGTAGGTCGTGATCGACGGCGTGTTCGCATCGACCTTGGGACGCAGGTTGAGGTACTGACGGTCCTTGCTCGTGCCGTACTTCGCACCCACAGGCGTCGCCGCGTTGAGGAAGGTGCTGGCACCGGTCTGGACGCCGGCCGCGGCCCTGGAGTCGCTTGCGATGGTGGCCGTCGGGAAGCCGTCGCCGAGCGTCAGGGTGCCCGTGTATGCCTGCGAACCACCGGTGAAGGTCATCGTCCCCCAGGTACTGACGACATCCGCCGATGCCCCGGCGGGCAGCGTCAGTGCAGCTACCGAGGCCAGAAGGACGGCGGTACCCAGTCGTCGTTTCATTCGAACTCCTGCCAATCGAGTGAATGCGCCACACACTGTCCGGCGCAGCTGTCGCCCCGGACAGCGACGTCAACATAGCCGGGGCACAGCGCGAATTCCCGGGTTCTGCGGATTATGTGCAGCCACGATCGGAATTGGTCGCGGCCCACGACGGGACGTCACAGCTCAGGCATACCGTTACGGTGTGCCCGCCATCCCGCTCCCCGTCCGCAACGGACTAAACCCCACCCGGCTGAGGCTGCCCGGCGACGGCGGGTGGCCGACCGTCCTCGAGTACCTGCTCGCCCGGTTCCCCGACGACACCGCACGCCTGCTCGAGAAGGTGTCCGCCGCCGAGGTGGTGGACGGTGAGGGGCGCCCGGTCACCGCCACCACCGCCTACCGGCCACACACCTTCGTCTTCCTGTACCGCGACCCGCCCACCGAGGCCCGGGTCCCGTTCGAGGTGGAACTGCTGCACCGCGACGAGAACCTCCTGGTGGTGGACAAACCGCACTTTCTCGCGAGCACACCGCGCGGCCGGTACGTCGCGGAGTCGGCACTGGTACGACTGCGCCGCGACCTGGACCTGCCGGAACTGACCCCGGCGCATCGACTGGACCGGGTCACCGCGGGCGTGCTGGTCTTCACCGTCCGACCACAGGCGCGGGGGGCCTACCAGTCCCTGTTCGACCAGCGCAGGGTACGCAAGGAGTACGAGGCAATCGCCGGATACGACCCGTCAATCACCCTGCCACTGACGATCAGCAGCCGAATCATCAAGCAGCGCGGGACAATCCAGGCCGAGGAAGTGCCCGGCGAACCGAACGCCGAGACCCGGGTCGAACTGCTCGAGGTACGCGGCGAGCGGGCGCGGTACCGACTGCTCCCCCACACCGGGAAGATGCACCAGCTGCGCGTGCACCTGAGCTCGCTCGGCATCCCGATCGTCGGCGACGACTTCTACCCGCGGCTGCTCGACGTCGCACCGGACGACTACTCGAACCCGCTGCAACTGCTGGCCAGGTCCCTGACCTTCGAGGACCCGTACAGCGGGGAGTCGCGAACATTCACCAGCCGGCGCCGCCTGACCGGCTGGCACTGACCCCGCCACCTGCGCCTCCCGGACCGGCACCCCACAACTACTACAGGCGGTAGTGGACTGCGTCACATTAACTAGACTCTCAGATGCCAATTAAATACGTTCTGGTCATGAGCCTCTCCGCAGCGTCCACCGAAGTCATCCGCGCGACCCTTCCGGCCGTCGGCGCGGCCATCGAAGAGATCACCACGCTCTTCTACTCGAAGATGTTCGCGGCCCACCCCGAACTTGAACGCGACCTGTTCAACCGCGGCAACCAGAAGCAGGGCGAGCAGCAGAAGGCCCTCGCCGGCGCCATTGCCGCGTTCGCCGCACTGCAGGTCAGCCCCGACGCCGACCGCACCGACGTGATCATGTCGCGGATCGCCCACAAGCACGCCTCGCTCGGCATCACCGCCGACCAGTACGAGATCGTCCACAAGTACCTCTTCGAGGCCATCGTCGAGGTGCTCGGCGCGGCGGTCACGCCCGAGGTCGCCGCGGCCTGGGACGAGGTCTACTGGCTGATGGCCAACACCCTGATCAGGATCGAGGCCGACCTCTACGCAGAGGCAGGGGTCCCCGCCGGCCAGGTCTGGCGGACCGTCACCGTCGGCAGGCGAGTCCTGCAGTCCGCGGACACAGTCTCCTTCGTCCTCACCTCCACCGACGGCACACCGTTGCCGAACTACCTTCCCGGGCAGTACATCTCGGTGAGTGTGCCGCTCCCCGACGGCGCGCACCAGATCCGCCAGTACAGCCTGGTCGGGGCGCCGTCGGCGACCGAGTGGCAGATCAGCGTCAAGGCCGTCCCCGGCGGTGTCGCGCCGGACGGTACCGAGAAGCCGGCCGGCGAGGTGTCGAACTTCCTGTACCACAACGTCTTCGAGGGTGACAGCCTGTCGGTTTCGCACCCGTTCGGCGACCTGGTACTCGAGCAGGACGACGCGCCCCTGTTGCTGGTGTCTGCCGGGATCGGCTGCACCCCGATGATCGGCATGCTCAACCATCTCGCCGACACCGACGACCGGCGCACGGTGTCCGTCCTGCACGCGGACCGTTCACCGGCCCACCATGCCCATCGGGCCGAGCTGACCGAACTGGTGCAGCGCGTCCCGTTTGCGACGATGCACCGCTGGTACGAGGACCTCGGCGCCCGACTGCCGGGCGGCACCACGCACAGCGGTCGGGCGGACCTGTCCACGATCGAGATCGAGGCGGGCACCAAGGTGTACCTGTGCGGGCCCCTGCCGTTCATGCTCGCGGTTCGCGACTCGCTGCTCGCGCGTGACGTGCCCGCAGACGCGATCCACTACGAGGTGTTCGGGCCGGACAGTTGGTCCGCCAACGCCTGACCACCCGCCACCGGGCCCCGGCTCACCCGAGTCGGGGCCCCGCGCGGCGACCGTCACGAACTCCAGGTCCACGGAGCCAGCTTGGCGGGGTCGAAAACGACGTTGTACCAGGCATTTGCCTCGGGGTCGTAGGTACACGGCACGAGTATCGTCATGCGCCAGCCCGGCTCGAGGGCGCTGGCCTTGCCGCAGAGGTACTGCCCCGCCTCGCCCGAGTACTCGGCCCGGAAGAACGGGCCGACCTGCCAACTCGATGCGCTGGCGGTACCCGCGCCCAGCAAGATCGGCGCGGCCAACAGGCCGAGAACTGCCGCGCTCCGGTGGATCGCTCGCTCCGCCATGGCCGCTCCTCGCGTTGCGTCACCCTCGCATGCCTTGTCGGCCCGGGCGGACACGCCGTTACGTGGGGCAGTCGTTCGGCACATCGGCCGACGAACCGGTTCGCGCACAGGGCACCCCCACGGAAGCCGGGGCAGTCGAAACTCCGGACGGGAGCACCTCTCAGTCGTTGCCGTGACATGACAGTGACAGTCGACACATGTTCGGCATCGGGGGCCCTTTCGGGGTCGCGAACGGCCTTCGACGCCATCTGCGCGAGCCGCGCTGGGAGCACCCAAGGGGGGCCTGTGAGGTACGCCATACCGGCCGATCCGGGCGCGAAACCTTCCCCGGACACAAAAAAACCCGAGATTCAGTTTCCTGAACCTCGGGCCTGTTCTCGATCTTGGTGGCCAGGGCCGGGATCGAACCGGCGACCTTCCGCTTTTCAGGCGGACGCTCGTACCAACTGAGCTACCTGGCCGGACGGCACCCGAACCGAATGCCTATCGCACTAAAATTCTGTCGCACTGCATTGTTCTCAGCCAATTGACTGAGAACAATGCTTTGCGACCCTGACGGGACTCGAACCCGCGACCTCCGCCGTGACAGGGCGGCGCGCTAACCAACTGCGCCACAGGGCCTTGCTGGAGTGCTTGTGTCAGAAGCACTCGGTGTAACCGGTAGAGAATGTATCAGGTGGAGCGTCTAACTTGTTAATCCGTACCCCCTACGGGATTCGAACCCGCGCTACCGCCTTGAAAGGGCGGCGTCCTAGGCCGCTAGACGAAGGGGGCGCCGCCGGATCTCTCCGGCAAGTACCCTCAACGGCGTTCCGTTGGGAGCTGGGATAGCTTAGGACACATCAGCGGAGAAACTCAAATCGGCTGGTCAGGGTCGGTTTTTGGGCCATTTTCGCTGGCCGGGCGCCCCGCTGCCTCGCGCAGGTCCAGCCAACCGTCCCGCCGCCACTGCTCGAGCCAACTCGGCGACGCCATGGCCGCCAGCACCACCTCCAGAGCCTCCTCGAACCGTTCGCCGAGTTCGGTGGTGTCGGTGGTGAGGTCGAGCATGTAGCGCTGGCCGGCGAGAGCCGCGCCGAGCACCCGGGTGAACGACTCGGGGTTGGCGCCCTCACGCAACAACCCCTCGGCCTCCGCCCGCAGCACCAGTTCGTGCGCCGTGTGCCCCCAGACCTGACTGCCGCCCGAGCGCACCTCCTCGTAGAACTCCGGCTCCACGATCAGACGGAACTCCGCCTGGACGATGACATCGGAGGCGAATCGTTCGGCGAGTTCGACGATGATGCCGTGCAGCACCTGGAACGGGTCGGCGTCGACCCGCTTCCAGCGGTCCGTCGAGTCGGTGTACCGGTCGAGTGCGACCGCCAGCACGGCCCGCGCCAGCTCTTCCTTGGACTCGAAGTGGAAGTACATCGCTCCCTTGGTGGCGTGCGAACCCTCGAGAATCGCGTTCACCGACGCTGCCGCGTAACCACGACGGGCGAACTCCACCGCCGCTGCCTCGACAATCGCGGCTCGGGTCCGACGCGCGCGTTCCTGTTGACGTGCCATGTGAGCTTGTCCGCCTCCGAAACGTGCTGCCCCCGTACTCGCCCCCGCCGGGCCCACCAGGACCCCGTGGTCACCCTAGCCCGGACGCACCACAATTGCGTCAACCAACTGCGCCGACCCTACTCAGAAGTAAGAAAGCTTTCCGCAAGAACACACCAGGTGGTATGCTTTGAATTGGCTCGGGTGCGCCGCAGGGGGTGCGCACCCGAGCCGTTCACGTCTCGTGGACGCCCGGTCGAACCATGCCTCCCGCGCGCCCACTAGACTCCTGCTGCGCCGGCCCCTTTAGCTCAGTTGGTAGAGCTACGGACTTTTAATCCGCAGGTCCTCGGTTCGAGCCCGAGAGGGGGCACCACCGTCCCGCCAGGCCCCGCCTGGCGGGACGGAGTGCATCAAGCGCCCGAGGTAACCCGTCGCCGCCCCCGCCCATGTGCGAATGGTCACATTCCGGACACGATTCAACCGGCGCCGCCCGACCCGGTACGAATCCCCATCGAAATCCGTAAACCGTTGCAGCAAAGCGAAATTGGCCGCAATTACGCCACGGCAGAGCACCCTTCACCCCCGGTCGCACGGGACGAAAACCCGACCAACCTGCCCGCAACGGGACGTCGCGCCCGAGCGGCACAGTTCCCTGCGGGCCGCTGCTCTGATACCACTTAGAGGCAGAACACGGCATGGAACGGCCATTTCGATTATCGGTCAACATGATTCGAAAATAGGAACTGGACGAACGCCCAATTAGGAACCGGAAAGGCGGTGCGTGGCCATGAGCCCCTCCGACGTCAGGCTCCACCCCACCCTCACCCCCAGGCGCGCGGCATCATTCCAGCAAGACTGCCCGGGACCCCGAGTCGCCGACTCGGCCAGGACCCGCGCCACCGACACCGAACTGGGTCACATCACCCTCCGCACGCTCGAGGGTCTCGACGCATCCCCCCTGGACGACGACGACGCGGCCGGCCTGGGACGACTCGTCCGGAAGATCGTGAACAGCCATGCCGGGCTGCCCGACGGGTTCGACAGTGTCGAGGACCTCTCCCGCGCGTACCTCGACGCGGTCCGCAGCCGTCCCGGCGCCCGGCGTTCACGAGACGCCGCGGCGCGCACCTTGACTCGGCTTCGCAACACCGCCCAGCGTTAGCCGAGAGGCCGCCCGCGCGCACGGGTCGACACCGGACCCGAACTGGGATCAGAATGGGGTCACAGTGGATCCGGCGCGAGGGAGGCCGTCATGTTGGATTCGGAACACGCCCGCGAGGTCAGACGAGACATCCTGGTAGTGGTCACCGGTGTGGCCCTCATCCTGCTCAGCCTGTGGCTACCAGTGCAGGGCGACGAGCAGATCACAGGTTCGATCCTCATTCTCGGGATGCTCGCGTACTCCGCCGGCCTGTGGGCGATGACCACCGAGTCGCGTTCGAGCCACTGGGGCCTGGTGGCACTCGGACTCTTCCTGCTCGCCGCCCCGCTGGCGATGAACTACCCGCCCGGCACCACCACCGCGGCGGCCGTCTCCGTGGCGGCCGGCGCGATCATCGCCGGCGTGGGCGCGCTCGGCCTGATGCGGGTGAACCGGCACGAGCCGACCTCCGCCGACAAGTTGCAGCACCAGCCCGCCTGATCCGCCCCACACTCGCCGCGGGCGGGCCCGCCCGCGGCGTGAATCCTGCGGTAGCTGCACTACTTTCGCCCGACAACACGCCAGCCAGGTCGAACCATGTCGGGACTGCCGTCCGCTAATGTCAGCGAACCGGGCGTTCGGGGATGGACGCCCACTACAAGGCGGGGCATACATGGCTTCCATTGACGACCTTCTGTCTCAGATCCCGATCGGTCAGATCGCCGCGAAGCTCGGCGTCGACGAGGCCACCGCGGAGACCGCGGTCCGCTCGGCGATCCCGACGCTCGTCGGCGGACTCGAGGCCAACTCACAGGACCCCGCGGGCGCGGCCTCGCTGGAGAGCGCATTGCAGAAGCATGCCGACGACGGCCTGCTCGAAGGCGGCATCGACATCGACCAGGTCGACGCGGCGGACGGCGAGAAGATCGTCAGCAACGTCTTCGGCGACAACACCAACCAGGTTGTCAGTGCCCTCGGCGGGGTCGGCGGCGCGGGTGACAGCTCGCTGGTGAGCAAGCTGCTCCCGATCCTCGCGCCGATCGTCCTGGCGTACGTCGCCAAGCAGTTCGGCGGCGGCGGTGCGACGGCTCCCGCGCAGGCACAGTCGGGTGGTGGACTCGGCGACCTGCTCGGCGGACTGCTCGGCGGCGGCCAGTCGGCGGGCGGACTCGGCAACGTACTGGGCGGACTGCTCGGCGGCAGCGGCGGCGCGGCCGGCGGAATCGGCGGCGCGGCCGGCGGAATCGGCGACCTGCTGGGCGGACTGCTCGGTGGTGGCCGCAAGTAGGCCAGCAACTTCTGCGCGAACGGCGGCACCCATCTTCGGGGCCGCCGTTCGCGCGTTCCGGCCCTCCCGACCACGACTCATATCGGTAACGATTTGAGCGCCGCCCGCGATGCCACAACGGGAACAGTCCAGCTCCTGGCGGTAACGGCCCAGGCTGTGGGCACTGCAAACCACAACACCGCAAGGTTACGGTGCCGTAGGCTGGCGCTCCGAGCCGATTTCCACGGATACATGGAGGCAAGTTAAATGGCCAGAGATTTGACCCAGCTCGAGCTGCTCACGGAGCTGCAGCCCGAAGCCGAAGCCAATCTCAACCGACACCTGTCCATGGCGAAGGACTGGCACCCCCACGACTATGTCCCGTGGGACGAGGGCCGGAACTTCGCCTTCCTGGGTGGTGACGACTGGGATCCGGAGCAGTCCCGCCTGGACGAGGTCGCCAAGGCCGCGATGATCACCAACCTCCTCACCGAGGACAACCTGCCCTCGTACCACCGCGAGATCGCCGAGAACTTCTCCCGGGACGGCGCCTGGGGCACCTGGGTGGGCCGCTGGACCGCCGAGGAGAACCGCCACGGAATCGTGATGCGTGACTACCTCGTCGTGACGCGCAGCGTGGACCCGGTCGCCCTCGAAGAGGCCCGGATGATCCACATGACCAACGGCTACTCCTCCCCCGGCGACACCGAGGGCCTGCTGCACTCGGTCGCGTACGTGACCTTCCAGGAGCTGGCCACCCGCGTCTCGCACCGCAACACCGGCCGGGCCTGCAACGACGACATCGCCGACAAGATGCTCGCCCGCATCGCCGCCGACGAGAACCTGCACATGATCTTCTACCGCAACATCTGCGGCGCAGCCCTCGACGTCTCCCCCGACCAGGCGATGGCCGCCATCACCGACGTCGTCACGCACTTCGAGATGCCCGGCGCAGGCATGCCCAACTTCCGCCGCAACGGCGTCCTGATGGCGAAGCACGGCATCTACGACCTCCGCCAGCACCTCGACGAGGTGGTCATGCCGGTCCTGCGCAAGTGGCAGATCTTCGAGCGCAACGACTTCTCCGACGCCGGTGAGCGCGCCCGCGACACGCTGGCCGCGTTCCTCGAGACGCTCGGATCGAACGCCACCAAGTTCGAGGAGCAGCGCGACCGGATGCTCGCCCGCGAGGCCGCCAAGCGCGAACAGCAGGCCTCCTGACCGACCCAGCTATCCTGTGCCCGGTACCGAACTCGGTGCCGGGCACAGTCATTTTCCTACCGAGGTACACATGTCTTCACTCAAGATCGGCTCGCTGGAGCTGCGCAGCCCCGTCGTGCTCGCCCCCATGGCAGGCATCACGAACGTCGCATTCCGCACCCTCTGCCGGGAGCTGGAGACCGCCCGCGCCGGCAGCACCTCCGGCCTGTACGTGTGCGAGATGGTGACCGCGCGGGCCCTGGTCGAACGGCAGCCGGCCACCCTGCACATGACCACCTTCGGCCCCACCGAGTCGCCGCGGTCCCTGCAGCTGTACACGGTGGACCCGGACACCACGTACGCCGCCGCGAAGATGATCGTCGACGAGAACATGGCCGACCACATCGACATGAACTTCGGCTGCCCGGTCCCGAAGGTCACCAGCAAGGGCGGCGGTGCCGCACTGCCCTACAAGCGGACCCTGTTCGGCAGGATCGTCGCGGCCGCGGTCAAGGCCACCGAGGGAACCGACATCCCGGTCACGGTGAAGTTCCGCGTCGGCATCGACGACGAGCACCACACCCACCTCGACGCCGGCCGGATCGCCGCCGGGGAGGGCGCCGCGGCCGTGGCGCTGCACGCCCGGACCGCCGCCCAGCGGTACTCCGGCACGGCAGACTGGGGCGAGATCGCCCGCCTCAAGGAGCACGTCACCGACGTCCCCGTGCTCGGCAACGGCGACATCTTCGCCGCCGAGGACGCCGTGCGGATGATGGCCGAGACCGGCTGCGACGGCGTCGTCGTCGGCCGCGGCTGCCTCGGCAGGCCCTGGCTGTTCGCCGAGCTCAGTGCGGCCCTGAACGGCACCCCCGAGCCCACACCACCGACCCTCGGCGAGGTGGCCACCATCATCCGCAGGCACGCCGAACTGCTCGCGGACCACCACGGTGAGGGCAAGGGCCTGCGCGAACTGCGCAAGCATGTCGCCTGGTACCTGCGTGGCTTCCCGGCCGGCTCGGACATGCGGGTGGCCATGGCCATGGTGTCGACGCTCGACGAACTCGACGGGCTCCTCGTCCAGCTCCCCACGGATGTCCCGTTCCCCAAGGACGCCGAGGGCCCGCGCGGACGACAGGGTTCGCCCGGCAAGGTCTCCCTGCCTGAGGGCTGGCTCGACGATCCCGAGGACTGCCTCGTCCCGGCCGGCGCCGATCTCATGCATTCGGGCGGCTGACCAGTCGTCTTCCAACCGGGGTGGAACCCTCGGGCTGGATAAGTATCATGTTGGAACCCATCACGGGTCGACGTCGAAGTTCGTGCGAGAGGCAAGGATCCATAGGTGGGTGACGAGCAGAGTCCGGGCCACATGCCCGAGGGTCGTGCCCCCTGGGAGAGACCGATCTCCCACGTCAGCGATCCGCAGCTCAGTCCTCGCCACACCCCTCTCCCCGTCCCGCCGGCCGACGCCGACCGCACCCCGTCGGGCCGGATCCGCGGGCGCAGCGGCGACCCGAGCGAGCGGCTGTCCGTCTCGGAGCTGATGGACAGGGTCGGCCAGGACGACGACCCCGCCGTGGCGCAGACCCCGGAGACCCCGGAGGCGGCCACCGGTTGGCCGGGCCGCGCCGAGCCCACGCCGATCGTCCCGGAGGGACCCGCCGCGGAGGCCGTCGCCGCCGGCACCCGGCTGGCGGCAAGCAAGCGGCGTAAGCAGAAGCGCATCCGGGTGCTCGGCCGCAGCGCCGTTGCACTCGTCGCGGTGGCCTCGCTCACGGTGACCGGCGTCGCGTGGGGCTACCTGCGTGCCACCGACAACGGCTTCCTCCAGGTCGCCGCGCTGGACCCGGACAGCACCGACGTCGTCGACCCCGGCGGCCAGTACGGCGACGAGACCTACCTGATCGTCGGCACCGACACCCGCGCGGGCGCCAACGGCGAGATCGGCGCGGGCTCGGTCGCCGACGCCGAGGGCACCCGCGCGGACACCGTCATCCTGGTGAACATCCCGGCCGACCGCAGCCGGGTGGTCGCGGTCTCCTTCCCCCGGGACCTCGACATCGTGCGCCCCAGCTGCCAGGCCTGGGACAACGACAAGGGCCAGTACACCAACGAGATCAACCCAGGCGCCGACAACGACAAGCTGAACTCCGCGTACGCGTACGGCGGGCCGAAATGCCTGGTCAAGGTCGTCCAGAAGATGTCGGGCCTGAAGATCGGCCACTTCATCGGGATGGACTTCTCCGGATTCGAGTCGATGGTCAACCAGATCGGTGGGGTGGAGGTGTGCACGTCCACCCCCCTGATCGACGACGAACTCGGTGCCGTGCTGCCGAACGCGGGCCGCCAGACCGTGGACGGCGCCACCGCACTGAACTACGTGCGGGCCCGCAAGGTGGAGGCCGAGGGCAACGGCGACTACGGCAGGATCAAGCGTCAGCAGATCTTCCTGTCCTCGCTGTTGCGGTCGGCACTGTCGAACAAGGTCCTCTTCGACCCGGGCAAGCTCAACGGATTCATCACCGCGTTCACCCGGGAGACGTTCGTGCAGAACGTCGACACCAAGTCGCTGGTGACGCTGGGCCGGTCGCTGCAGAAGGTGGACGCCGGCGCGGTCACCTTCCTGACCGTCCCGACCGCGGGCACCAACGAGCTGGGCAACGAGATCCCGCGACTGGACGACATCAAGGCGATCTTCCAGGCGATCATCGACGACGAACCGCTGCCCGGCGAGGAGCGCAAGGCACCCGAGCCCGACAAGTCGGCCGCCGCCGCACCCGCGACCGCCACCACGCCGGCCCCGGAGCCGCAACTGCTCTCGGTGGACCCGAGCGAGGTGTCCCTCCAGGTGTCGAACGCGTCAGGCGTGACCGGTATCGCCGCCGGCGCCGCCGAGAAGCTCGGCGCGGAGGGCTTCCAGATCTACAGCGTCGGCAATTACAGCGGCACCAGCACGAACACCCTGATCCGCTACGCCCCCGGCCAGGCCGAGGAGGCCGCCACCGTGGCCGCCTCCATCCCCGGCGCCCTGCTCCAGGAGACCTCCACGGCGGACCTCGGCGGCCTGATCGACGTGGTGCTCGGCTCGAACTTCACCGGCGCAGTCAACCCCGCGAAGCCGGCGGACACCGCGCTGCAGCCGCAGATGGCGCCGAAGAGCACCGTCATCTCCGGCACCACGATCGAGGAGTTGCCCGCGGACCTGTCGTTCACCAACGCGGCGGACGACACCTGCGCGTGAGGCGTCCGACCTCCCCACTGACCTGGTCGCCCGTACCGCGCTGACGTGCACTGCCGGTTCACGCAACGTTCACCCGCTGCTCGTGACTTGGTCCCTACCAGGCCGTAGGCTGTGGCATCATGCGCGTGGCTTACAACGAACAGATGACCGGGCTCGCCGACATGCTCGGCGAGATGGCCGGCCTCGCCGGGACGGCGATGGAGGTGGCGACCCAGTCGCTGCTGCAGGCAGACCTCTCGCTCGCCGAGCAGGTCATCAGCGATCACGACAAGATCACCGAGCTGAGCGTCGCCTGCGAGGAGCGTGCCTTCGCCCTGCTCGCGCTGCAGGCGCCGGTCGCCGGTGACCTCCGCTCGGTGGTCAGCGGAATCCAGATCGTCGCCGACATCGACCGGATGGGCGCGCTGGCGCTGCACGTGGCGAAGATCGCCCGCCGCCGGCACCCGAACCACGTCCTCCCCGAGGAGGTCAACGGCTACTTCGCCGAGATGGGCCGGCTCGCCGTCACCCTCGGTGCCGGCGCCAAGGAGGTCCTCGAGACCCGCGATCCCGAGCGTGCCGCGCAATTGCGCGAAGAAGACGACGCGATGGACGACCTGCACCGGCACCTGTTCAGCGTGCTGATGGACCGGGAGTGGAAGCACGGCGTGGCCGCGGCCGTCGACGTCACGCTGCTCGGACGGTTCTACGAGCGTTTCGCCGACCACGCCGTCGAGGTCGCCCGCCGGGTGATCTTCCTGGTCACCGGCAAGATGCCGGTCGACCCCGACGAGACCACGGAAATCGAGTCCTGACCTACGCGCACCGAAACCTGACACGCCCCGGCCGGATTCCACCGGTCGGGGCGTAGTCGTCTCGCCGACTCTCCGTCGTCAGAAGGTCGCGTCCAGCGCGGCCCGGAGGTCGCCGATGATGTCCTCGGTCTCCTCGAGCCCCACCGAGAAACGCAGATGCCCCCAGGTCCGGAACGCCTCGGGATAGGCCGCCACCCGCGGGCCCGTGCTCGACACGTGCACGATCAGGGATTCGTCGTGCCCCAGGGACACCGCGGAGGTGATCACGCGCAGGTTCGAGACGAAGCGGTTGTGGGTGTCGGGATCGCCCTCCAGCGCGAACGCCATCATGCCGCCGAAACCGCCGTGCATCTGCCGCGCCGCCAACTCGTGCTGGGGATGTGAGGGCAACCCCGGGTAGGCCACGAAGGCCACCCGCGGATCGGATTCGAGGAACTCCGCCACGGCCTGCGCGCTGGCGTTGTGCTGGCGCATCCGCAGCGGCAGGGTGATCGCCCCGCGGTTGATCAGCCAGGCGTTGAACGGGCTCATCACGCCGCCGACGTCCACCATCGCCTCGGTCTTGATCCGGTCGACCAGCGCCCGCGAACCGGCGACCGACCCGCCCATCGCGTCGCCGTGGCCGTTGACGTACTTGGTGAGGGAATGCACCGACAGGTCGGCTCCGAGTTCCAGCGGCCGCAGCAGCAGCGGCGTCGCGAAGGTGGCGTCGACCGACAGCAGCGCGCCGACGCCGTGCGCCAACTCGGCGACGGCGGTCACGTCGGCGATCCGGGTGGTGGGGTTGGCGGGTGTCTCGATGTGCACCAGCGCGGTCTCCGGTCGCAGCGCGGCGCGCACGGCGTCCAGGTCGCTGGTGTCGACGAAGGTCACGTCGATGCCGTACTTGGTGGGCAGCAGTTCCGTGAACATCCGGAACACGGCCTCGTACGTGACGTCGGCGACGACGACGTGGTCGCCCGTCTTGAGGAAGGTGAAGAACACCGCGTGCAGTGCCGCCACCCCGCTGGCCAGGACGACCGCGTCCTCGGCCCGTTCGAGCGCCGCCAGTTTGCGCTGCAGCGCGACCTGGTTGACCCCGCCGTTGCGCGTGTAGAAGAGCACGTCGGTGGCCGACCAGTTCATCTGCGACGGGTCCTCGGGCAGCGCATACGAGTTCGCCAGCACCAGCGGGGTCCGGACCGCGCCGGTACCCGGGTCGATCTGGTTCCCGGCGTGCACACTCTGGGTCATCGCACCGAGGGTCTCGGGGCTGTGCTTGTCGGGTCGGGGCCGGTCGGCGTTCGTCATCGATCCAACCTATCCCCCACCGCGCGCGGCCCTGCTCGGGTGCGGATGACGACGAACGGGCGGTTACCGGAGCATCGCCCGAGAGGGTGCCCCGACAACCGCCCGTTCGACTGAACAGTTGGCAGTGCCTACCCGAAGCGGCCCGAGATGTAGTCCTCGGTGGCCTTCTGCGTCGGGTTGGAGAAGATCTTCTCGGTGTCGTCGATCTCCACCAGCCGGCCGGGCTTGCCGGTGGCCTCGAGGTTGAAGAACGCGGTCTGGTCGCTGACCCGGGCGGCCTGCTGCATGTTGTGCGTGACGATCACGATGGTGAACTCCTGCTTGAGTTCGGTGATCAGGTCCTCGATCGCCAGTGTCGAGATCGGGTCCAGGGCGGAGCAGGGCTCGTCCATCAGGAGCACGTCCGGCGAGACCGCGATGGCCCGGGCGATGCACAGACGCTGCTGCTGACCGCCGGAGAGCCCGCCGCCGGGCTTGTCGAGTCGGTCCTTGACCTCGTTCCACAGGTTGGCGCCGCGCAGCGACTGCTCGGCGATCTCGTCGAGCTCGGTCTTGTTGCGCACCCCCTGCAGCTTCAGGCCGGCCACCACGTTGTCGCGAATGGACATGGTGGGGAACGGGTTGGGTCGCTGGAAGACCATGCCGATGGTGCGTCGCACGCCCACCGGGTCCACCTGGGAGCCGTAGATGTCCTCGCCGTCGAGCATGATGGCGCCCTCGACGCGGGCACCCGGGGTGACCTCGTGCATGCGGTTGAGCGAGCGCAGCACCGTGGACTTGCCACAGCCGGACGGGCCGATGAACGCGGTCACGTTGCGCGGGGGAACGGACAGGCCGACGTCCGCGACGGCGTGGAACTTGCCGTAGAAGATGTTGACGTCCTTGAGGTCAAGACGCTTGGCCATGGTGGCTCCCTCGGTATTCGGTGATCGAGAAGGTCATTGGGTCACTTGCTCCGCACGCGGGACAGGTGCCCGATCGCCTTGGCCGCGATGTTGAGCACCGCGATGAGCAGGATGAGAGTCAGCGCGGCGCCCCAGATCCGGTTGGCGCCCGCGGCCGTCGGGTTGTTCATCTCGGCGACCATCACGCCGGGCAGCGAACCCATCTCGCCGTTGAACATGTCGAAGTTGATGAACGGCGCGTAGCCGACCAGGATCAGCAGCGGCGCGGTCTCGCCGAGCACCCGGGCCAGCGCCAGCATGACGCCGGTGATGATGCCGGGCAGCGCGGTCGGGATCACGATCCGCATGATCGTCTTCCACTTCGGCACACCCAACGCGTACGACGCCTCACGCAGGTCCTGCGGGACGATCCGGAGCATCTCCTCGGTGCTGCGGATGACGACCGGCACCATCAGCAGCACCAGCGCCAGCGACACCGCGAACGCGGACTTCGGGAACCCGAACGTCGCGATCCACAGCGCGTAGATGAACAGCGCCGCCACGATCGACGGGACACCGCTGAGGATGTCGACCATGAAGGTGGTCAGCCGGCCCAGCCGCGAACCGTTCGCGTACTCCACCAGGTACACCGCGACGAACAGGCCCACCGGGATCGAGAGCGCGGCGCACACCAGTCCCTGGAGGATGGTGCCGATCAGCGCGTGGTAGATGCCGCCGCCCTCGGCCGACGCCGACAACCCGTTGAGGGAGTTGGTGAACCAGGTGGCACTCATGAGCGCCGGCAGGCCCTTGGCGATCACCGTCACCAGCACCCACACCAGGGGCACCAACGCCAGCAGCACCGAGCCGGTGACCAGCACGCGGGCCATCACGTCGGTGAAGCGTCGCCGACCGCTGACCCCCTGGAAGGTGGGCTTCTTGACCGGACGGTCCAGAGTCGCCGTCATGTCAGTCCTTCTTTCCGGCGATGGCGGCGCGGGCCGCGGCGTTGACCAGGAAGGTCAGCACGAACAGCACCAGACCCGCCGCGATGTAGGCGCCGGCCTGGATGTTGTTGTTGAACTCCGCGTAGCCGAGGGCGATCTTCGAGGCGAGGGTGGAGCCGGTGTCGAACAGCGACCAGCCGAACTCCTTCGTGGTGGTGCGCAGGATCATGTACAGCGCCATCGTCTCTCCGAGCGCGCGGCCCAGTCCGAGCATCGACCCGCTGACGTAGCCGGACTTGCCGAACGGGATCACCGTGGTCTTGACGACCTCCCACTTGGTCGCGCCCAGCGCCAGTGCCGCCTCGATGTGCGCGGTCGGGGTCTGGGTGAACACCTCGCGGGTGACCGCGGTGATGATCGGCAGGATCATCACCGCCAGCACGATGCCCGCGGTGAAGATGGTGCCACCGCCGCGCACCGAGCCGGAGCCCGTCGCGAACAGCGGGATCCAGGAGAGGTTCTCGTTGAGCCACACCGCCAGCGGCCGGATCGCGGGCGCGAAGATCAACATGCCCCACAGGCCGTAGACGATGGACGGCACCGCCGCCAGCAGGTCGATCACGTAGGCCAGCGGCCGGGCCAGCCGCTTGGGCGAGTACTGCGTCAGGAAGATCGCGATGCCCAGCGCCACCGGCATCGCCAGCACCAACGCGAACAGCGACACCAGCACGGTGACCTGGAGCAGGTCCAGGATGCCGAACGCCATGTTGGTGATGTCGTCGGTGTTCCAGACGCTGCTGGTGAGGAAGTTCGCCTCGTTGCGCGAGAGCGCCGGCACCGCTCGCCAGACCAGGAACGCCCCGATCGCGCCGATCAGCACCGTGATGAACACCGCCGACCCCGACGCAAGCGTGGTGAAGATCCGGTCGCCCGGACGGGTCACCGTCTTTGCGGGGGCCTTGGGTGACGAAGTGATCGGAGCCTCCGGTGTTCCTGGTGGACCACCCACCCCCGCCCCGGTGTCATCGGGGCCGGAGGTGAGGGGTGCCGATTGGGCTGGCGCGTCGCTCATCTGCGCTCGCAATCTTCCTGGTGTGAATATAGAGCGGAGTCCGGTTCGGGAAAACTCAGCCGATGGCGGCGATGGACGCGGTCAGCTTGTCCTGCACCGTGGCGGGCAGCGGAACGTAGCCCTGCGCGGCGAGGTCGGCCTGCCCCTCGCTGGCGGCACTGGTCAGGAACGACTTCACGGCCGCCGAGGTGTCGGCGTCGTAGCCCTTCGAGCAGACGATCTCGTAGGTCGCCAGCACCAGCGGGTACGCGCCCGGCTCGGAGGTGCCGAAGATCGAGTTCAGGTCCAGCGACAGGTCGCCGGTGCCCTCGTTCTTGAACTTGGCGCTGCTGATCGCCTTGCCCGCGGTCTCCTCGGTCAGCTCGACCGGGCCCGTGCCGGTGTCGATCCGCGCCATCGCCAGCTTGTTCTGGTCCGCGAAGGACTTCTCGACGTAGGTGATCGACCCGGGCGCACCGGCCACGGCCTGCGACACACCGGCGGAGCCCTTGGCGCCCTCGCCGACGCCGCCGACGAAGTCGGAACCGGCACCCTTGGTCCACGCGCCGTTGGAGGCGGTGGTCAGGTACTGCTGGAAGTTGTCGGTGGTGCCCGAGGAGTCCGAGCGGACGATCGGGACGATCGCCTCGTCGGGCAGGCTCACGCCGCTGTTGAGTGCGGCGATCGCGGGGTCGTTCCACTTGGTGATCGCGCCGCTGAAGATCTTGGCGAGCGTCTCGCCGTTGAGCGTGAGGTCCTCGATGCCGTCGAGGTTGTAGGCGATCGCGACGGGGCCGAACACCAGCGGGAGGTTCCAGGCGTCGTTGCCGGCGCAACGCTCCTTGGCCGCCGCGGCCTGGTCGCCCTTGATGGCGGAGTCCGAACCGGCGAAGTCGACCTGCTTGGCGATGAACTGGGTGCGCCCGTCGCCGGAACCGCTGGGGTTGTACGCGACCTTGACGTCCTTGCTCTTGTCCGCGCACACCGCGATGTAGGTGGAGGCGAAGGCATCCATCGCGTTCTTCTGCGCCGAGGAACCCGCGGCGGAGAGCGTGCTCTTGCCCTCACAGGTGGCGTTCGAGGCCGCGCTGTTCACCGTGGTGGTGTTGGCGGCGGAGTTGTTGTCGCTGCCGCAGGCGGTCAGGGCCATGGCCCCGACGGCCATTGCACCGAGCACTGCACCACTGCGCTTGAAGTTCACGCTAATTCCTCCGGGAGGCTCAACCATTTCGCCCGAGTCGGGCGACATTGCGAGGCGCAGTTCGGGGTCCGATGCACCGGGCAGCGCATCGCCGCCCACCAAGAAAGCTAAGGGCAGGTGGTGGACAGACGGTCCCGGAACGGTGAACGGAAGGTGAACTCATTCACAGCAGTGTCGAGGATCACGCCGCCGTCGGGCGCGCCGCCTCGAGATCCTGGGGCCGCGGGTTCTTCAGGGTGGACGCGTAGACGTCGACGTACTCCTGGCCCGACATCTGCATGAGCGCGTACATCACCTCGTCGGTGATGGCCCGCTCCACCCAGCGATTGCCGCTCATGCCGTCGAAGCGGGAGAAGTCGATCGGTGCGCCGAACTTCACCTGCACCCGGCGACGACGCCAGCGGAACGGACCGGGCGGGCACACCTCGCCGGTACCGATGACCGCGACCGGGATCACCGGGATACCGGTGGCCAGCGCCACCCGCGCCATCCCGGTCTTGCCCTTGTACAGCCGGCCGTCCGGCGAGCGGGTGCCCTCGGGGAACAGACCCACCAGCTTGCCCTCGTCGAGCAGGCGGGTGGCGGTCGCGAGCGCCGACTGCGCGGCGTCCGCTCCGCTGCGGTCGATCGGCACCTGGCCGGCGCCGCTGTAGAACCAGCGCTGCAGCGTGCCCTTGAACCCGGGCGTGGTGAAGTACTCGCTCTTGGCCAGGTACGTGATCCGGCGCGGCGACGCCAGGGGCGCGAACAGCCAGTCCGCGACGGACAGGTGGTTGCCGGCCAGGATCGCGGGACCGTGGGTCGGGATGTTCTCCACCCCTTCAACTTTCGGACGGTTGATCAGAGCGATCAACGGTCCGACGAACGCGTACTTCAACAGCCAGTAGAACATCTACGCCCCTTCGACCCCGGTGTATGCGACGTCCACGTGGAAGCGACCGAATCCGAGCCGGTCGTAGGTGTGCAGCGCCGCGGTGTTGTCCGCTTCGGTGTACAGCAGCACCGAACCGAGTCCCCGGTCGCGAAGGTACCGGAGGCCGGCAACGGTCAGGAGTCGGCCCAGTCCACGGCCCTGCGCGGCCGGGTCGATCGCGACCACGTACACCTCCCCGATCGCGGGTCCGTCCGCGGTGGCCGGGTGCACCTTGGTCCAGTGGAAGCCCAGCACCGCACCGGTCGCGACGTCGGCCGCGACGAACAGTCCGGCCGGGTCGAACCAGGGCTCCGCCACCCGCTCGTCGATCTCGTGCTGGGTCCAGGAGCCCTGCTCGGGGTGCCAGTCGAACGCGGCGGCATTCACCCGCAGCAGCTCGGCGTCGTCCGCGGCCCCCGCGTAGGTGCGCAGGGTGACGTCGGCCGGCACCGGGACCTCGGGCAGCTCCGGGGTGTCCAGCCGACGTCGCAGCTGCAGCAGTTCGCGGGCCGGCCGCAGCCCCAGGTGCGCGGCGACGGCACGGGCGGCCGGCAGGTCGCCGTGCGCCCAGACCCGGGTGCCGGCTCCGCCCGCGGCCAGTGCATCGGCGACCAGCGCGCGGCCGATCCCCCGGCCGCGCCGGTCGGGATCGACGGCGACCTCCGCCATGGCCGGGTGCTCGCCGTGCGCGGGTTCGACCCCGGCGTAGCCGACGACCACGCCGTCGTAGGTGGCCAGCAGGTGTCCGGCATCGGCGGCCAGGTTGTGCACGGCCTGCTCAGAAACCGGCGCGGTGCCGTCCACCGTGGTGGCCCGGTCCAGCACGGCGCGTACCTGCGCCTGCTGCCCGGCGTCGAGCCGCGTCGGCCGGCTCAGGTCGAACTCGTCCATCTACTACACCGTCTCCATCTACTGCGCGGTCCCGTTGGTCGTGGTCAGAGTCGCGTCGGCCGCCTCGCCGGTGTCGTCGTCGGCGACGATCTCCGCGTCCGCCTGCCCGCCCACGGACTTGCGGCTGGGCCGGACGGCCTTGTAGCCGACGTTGCGGACGGTCCCGATCAGGGACTCGTGCTCGGGGCCGAGCTTGGCCCGCAGCCGTCGCACGTGAACGTCGACCGTGCGGGTGCCGCCGAAGAAGTCGTAGCCCCAGACCTCCTGCAGCAGCTGGGCCCGGGTGAAGACCCGGCCGGAGTGCTGCGCGAGGTACTTGAGCAGCTCGAACTCCTTGTAGGTGAGGTCGAGGGGGCGCCCGCGCAACCGCGCGGTGTAGGTGCCCTCGTCGATCGTCAGCTCACCGAGGGTGATCTTGCCGGACGCCTCCGGACTGGCCAGCCCGCCGCTGCGCCCGACCAGCAGCCGCAGCCGCGCGTCGAGTTCGGCGGGGCCGGTGCCGGGCAGCAGGATGTCGTCGAGACCCCATTCGGAGTTCACCGCGACCAGTCCGCCCTCGGTCACGACCGCGACCACGGGAACCGCCGAACCGGTGCTGCCGAGCAGCCGGCACAGTCCGCGCGCGGCCGCGAGGTCGGTGCGGGCGTCGACCAGTGCCACGTCCGCGGACCCGGCCTCGAGCAGCGACGACACTTCCGTGGGCGCCGGCCTGAGGGTGTGCGCCAACAGCGCGAGTGAAGGCAACACTGCCTCCGGGTGCGGGTCCGAGGTCAGCAGGAGCAGCTCCACGCGGGCCTTCCCCTCTCGTCGTCCATGTCGAGCACGGTGGTGTGCCTGAACACGGTGATGTGCCTGAACACGCGGCGACGGTGACGCGATACCTCGAAACAGACTAGCTTGCCGCCTTCGACAGCCGGACCGACCAGTCCCGGCGCGTTCGGTCACAATGGTGCGGTGCGCAAACTGATACTCGCCCTGGTGTGCCTGCTGGCGCTTGTCGTCGTCGTCGACTTCGGTGCGGCCGCCTACTCCGAGTACCGGGTCTCACGAGGCCTGCGCGCCGGCGGTGAGCTCACCGCCGACCCCGACGTGACCATCACCGGCTTCCCCTTCCTCACTCAGGCCGCCGCCGGGAAGTACTCGAACGTCGAGATCCGCGCCCAGGGCGTGAACAGCAACGTCGTGGGCGAGGTGACCGTGGAGGCGAACCTGCACGGCGTCAGCATCCCGGCGTCCGACCTGGTCAACGGCACGGTGAAGACGGTCCCCGTCGACCACATCGACGGCCGCGTGCTGATCGACGCCACCGAGCTCGGCACCTTCCTCGGCATCCCCGACCTGCAGGTTTCCGCGCCGCCGGCCGACAAGTCCGACGGGACCGGCGGCTCCGGCGGCTCCGGGACGGCCACCTCGGGCGGCGTCGTGCTCACCGGCACCGTCCCGGTCGGGCCGCTGCGGGCGAGTGTCAGTGTGCAGGCCGACCTGGTCCTCGACGGCGAGAACGTCAAGGTCATCGCCACCGACCTCTACTTCGGGCCCGAGGGCCGTGCCGACTTCACCGTCCCGGAGATCCTGAAGCCGACCGTGCTCGGGCTGTTCACCAGGACCATCGACGCGCAGCAGTTGCCGTTCGGCGTGGTCCCCAGCAAGGTCTACGCGGAGGGATCCCAGCTGGTGATCGAGGGCGCGGGCGACAACGTGGTGATCAACCTCGACGATCTCCAGACGCCGTGACCGCGCTCGTCGTCCTCGCCGTCGTGCTGGTGGCCGCTCTCGCGGCCGGGGCGTTGCTGCGCGCGCGCTCAGGCACGGTCCGGGCCACCGAGTCCGGGCCCGTGGTCGACGAAGCCCTGCGCGAGCTGCTCACCGAGGCCGGGGTGAACACCGCGGGGCCCACTGTCCTGCACTTCTCCGCGGACTGGTGCGGGCCCTGCGCTGCGGTGCGACGGGTGATCCACCAGGTCCTCGGGAACCTCGACACCAGGCTCGGCCCCGACGCGGCCCGCACCGTCGAGGTAGAGCTGGACATCGACGAAAACCCCGACCTGGCAAAAGAACTGGGCGTACTGTCGCTGCCCACCACCTTCATCTTCGACGCCGCGCTGGTGCAGCGGCACCGGATTTCCGGGGTCCCCGCCGCCGCGGACCTCGAAGCCGCGCTGCTCCCACTGTGCGGACCCGGCAACTCTGTTCCGGGAAAAAACGGGTAAGCTCGCCGACGTGCACCCCAGCCAAGAGCTCATGCTCACCCGTCGCCGCACAGTTGACCTGTGCCGCCTCGGTGGTTGTTGCTGTCTCTGCTGCTGATCGCACGGCTGACCGCTTTCAGGCTCATTTCCGGCATTCCCGCCTGAGCCCCGCGCCGTGCCGATCGGAACACGCGCCCTCTTCACGTAACCACGGTCTTCACGTACTCACGAGGCACTCGTTCGAGCGCAGGAGCACATCCCGATGCCTACCTTCACGCCCCAATCCGTAACCAGTTCGACGCCGGCACAGGTCGACGTCCGCGGACCACGCTTCGCTGCCTGGATCACCACCGCGGTCCTCGTCGCCGTCCTCGCGTTGTCCACCGTCTCCGCGGTCGCGGCCGGCCTGCTGCTTGCCGTGCAGGCCGTGGTGTTCGCGATCGGCGCCGCCCTCGGCCCGCGTCGCAGCCCGTACGGGCAGGTCTTCGCCCTGTTCGTGGCGCCGCGACTGGCACCGACCAGCGAACGCGAACCGGCCGCGCCGCTGAAGTTCGCGCAGCTCGTCGGCCTGGCGTTCGCCGTCGTCGGCGTCGCCGGGTTCCTCACCGGCCTGGCCGTGCTCGGCGCGGTCGCCACCGGCTTCGCCCTCTTCGCCGCCCTGCTCAATGCGGCGTTCGGCATCTGCCTCGGATGTCAGATCTACCCACTCGTGGCCCGCTTCCGCGGTCCGACGCGGCTTGCGACGTAGTCCGCGCCTCCCACCCAGACCCAAGCAGTAAGAACGAAAGGAAACCCATGGCTCGCTCCGACGTCCTGGTCTCAGCCGACTGGGCAGAGCAGAATCTCTCCGCCCCGAAGACGGTCTTCGTCGAGGTCGACGAAGATGCCTCGGCATACGACGGCGGCCACATCGAGGGCGCAGTCAAGCTCGACTGGCGAAAGGACCTGCAGGACGCCGTCCGCCGGGACTTCCTCAACCGGGAGCAGTTCTCCGAGCTGCTGTCCGCCAAGGGCATCTCCAACGACGACACCGTCGTGCTCTACGGCGGCAACAACAACTGGTTCGCGGCGTACGCGTACTGGTACTTCAAGCTGTACGGCCACCAGGACATCAAGCTGATCGACGGTGGCCGCAAGAAGTGGGAGCTCGACGGCCGCCCGCTGTCGGCAGCCGAGGTCACCCGCCCGGTCACCGACTACAAGGCCGCCGAGCCGGACACCTCCATCCGCGCGTTCCGCGACGAGGTCATCAACGCCATCGGAAGCAAGAACCTCGTCGACGTGCGCTCGCCCGACGAGTTCTCCGGCAAGATCCTCGCGCCGGCGCACCTCCCGCAGGAGCAGGCGCAGCAGCGGGGCCACGTCCCCGGCGCCATCAACATCCCGTGGAGCACCACCGCCAACGAGGACGGCACCTTCAAGTCGGACGACGACCTGGAGAAGCTGTACGCCGCGAAGGGCTTCGACGACAGCCGCGAGACCATCGCGTACTGCCGTATCGGCGAGCGGTCGAGCCACACCTGGTTCGTGCTGCAGGAGATCCTGGGCAAGAGCAATGTCAAGAACTACGACGGCAGCTGGGTCGAGTACGGCTCTCTCGTCGGCGCACCGATCGAATTGGGAGCATAAATCATGTGCGGAGCACCTGTTCAGGGTCAGACCCTGCCGTCCGGCGTCAACGTCGAGAAGGAAACCGTCATCACCGGTCGCGTGCTGAGCGCTGACGGCCAGCCCGTCGGCGGCGCGTTCGTCCGCCTGCTCGACGGCACCGGCGAGTTCACCGCCGAGGTCGTCGCGTCCGGCACCGGCGACTTCCGCTTCTTCGCCGCCCCGGGCACCTGGACCGTGCGTGCACTGTCCAGCACCGGCAACGGCGACACCACCCTCTCACCCGAGGGCAGCGGCATCCACAACGTGGACATCACCGTCAGCAAGTAGGACGCGTCGCGTCACGGCCCCGCTCCCGGTTCGCCCGGGACGGGGCCGTCGTGCGTCCGGACCCAGGTCCGGACGCCACCCCACGCACCTGCGCCACCCGAGGCGGCCGGATCCGGCGGCCCGGTCTAGAATGACGCCGTGGTCATTTTCTTCGAGGTGCTGCTGGTTCTCGCAGCCATTCTGATTACCTGGTTCTCGCTCTACGTCGTGTACCGCTTGGTCACCGACCAGCCGTGAGTCCGACCGGGGTCCCCGAGGACGATCAGTCCCCCGACCAGCCGGCCGTGCAACGCGGCTCCGGCGACAAGGCCGTGGCCGACGCGATCGAGCGGTCCAAAGACACTGCCGGGCGCAACATCCCGGTGCTGTCCGGACTTCCGCTGCCCGAGGAGACCGCGAACCTGCGCCTCGGCCCCGACCTGCATCCCGGCCTGCTCGCGCTGCTGCCGCTCGTCGGCGTCTGGCGCGGCGAGGGCGAGGGACACGACCTCGAGGGCGAGTACCGGTTCGGCCAGCAGGTGGTCGTCAGCCACGACGGCGGCAACTTCCTGTCCTGGGAGTCACGGTCCTGGCGCCTGGACGTCGACGGTCAGTACACCGGACCGGACCTGCGCGAGAGCGGGTTCTGGCGGGTCAGCGGCGACGGCATCCCCGGCAGCGTCGACGAGGAGACCGTCGAACTGCTGCTCACGCACGCCTCCGGCGTCGTCGAGCTGTACTACGGCCAGGCGCTCACCCAGTCCAGCTGGGAACTGGCGACCGACGTCGTCATCCGCAGCAAGCACGGGGCGTTGGTCGGCGGCGCCAAGCGCCTCTACGGCATCGTCGAGGGCGGTGACCTCGCCTACGTCGAGGAGCGCATCCTCGCCGACGGTCCGCTGAAGCCGCACCTGTCCGCGAGGCTGTCCCGCTACATCGGGTAGCACTCCCGTCTGATCGCTGCCCCTCCGTCTGATCGCTGTCCGTCGACGCCGAACGGCCCCCGAGCCGTACCGCCGACGGACGCTTGTCGTCGCACAGTCCCGGTCGGGACTGACCGGGGGCTCGGGGGCCGGGTGACTGTCGGGGATTCGCCAGCCGCACACGCGGTCAGTGAATTCCGCTGGCGCGGCTAGCTGACAGCCACCTCACGCGTCCTGTAGTTCTTCAACTTCAGACCACCTCCTTCCTCGTGTACGGACGAAGGTACGCCCGGCCACGAGGGTGTGCAACGGATTATTTTCCGGTCCGTGCGCAGGTCAGCAGGTGGACGGCGCGGCGTCCCCGCGGAACCTGTCCTCCATCCAGTCGAGCGCCCGCGGCAGACCCAGGACCGCGGCGGAGAGATGGTCCGGGGTGGGCGTCAGGAGCGACTCCACCGGAGTGCCCGCCCCGCAGTAACGCCGCAGGGTGTTGTCGATGGAGTCGACCGGGATCAATCCGTCGGTGGGGCTGTGCCATTCGAAGATCGGGAAGTCCGGGACGCCCGGGTACAGCTCGAGGCTGTTCTCGTCCATCACCTCCCAGGCGGCCGGATAGTTCATGAAGTCCTTGTTGTCCGTCACCTGCGCCGCGCTGCGCCCGATGCCCCAGAACATGATCTCGTTGGTACAGCCGTTCTTGATCATGTCCTGGAGCCAGCGGCCCTGGTCGTTGAGCTGGCCCGACACGTTGATCCGGTCCGGGTACTCGCGTTCGAGCCCCAGCGCGGCCGCCATCGCGAGGCCGAAGGCCGGATGCGGGTTCGCGCCGAGCGCCTGGGCCATCTTCCCCAGGTTCATCGGGACGCCGCCCTGGGCCGCGCCGACGATGTTCAGTTCGGGCGCGTAGGTGGGTGCCATCGCGGCGGCCCATCCGGTCGCCATCCCGCCCCCGGAGTAGCCGGCCAGACCGATCGGGCTGTTCGCCGCCTGGAACTCGGGAATCTTCCGCACGGCCTTGAGCCCGTCGAGGGTGATCTGCCCGCCGAGTTTCGCGGCGCCGTACGCCATCCTCGGCCCGAGATGGTCGGGAAGTGTCACCGCCCACCCCCGCGCGAGCGCGATGTTCAGGCCGGGCGCCTCCCGGATCTGGGTGAACGGGTCGGTCGTGTAGAGCTCGGTCGCGATCTTGCACTTGTTCCCGAGCGCGTTGATGATGTGCTGGTACGACACCAGCGGACCGTCCGGGACGCGGTTCGGCGGCAGCAGGAAGGTGGTGTTCGCCGCCATCGGATGCCCCTGGGAGTCCTTCGTGCTGAAGAGCACCTCCCACACCTGGCTCCCGGGAAAGTAGAGGTTGGGCGGCATCTGCCGGAGCTTGAGCACCTCGCCGGGAGCATGCGCGGCCAGGTCCGGCGGCGCGCTGAAGAAGGGATCCGGGTCGGCCACCGGGTAGACCGGAAGCGCGGCCGCACTGCCGGCCCCCGCCGTCGCCGCTACCAGGACCGACGCCAACCCGACCACGACGCCGCCTACCAGACTTCGAATCAACGCTCCCATGGACCACTCCCCAGTCGTCAGGACGTTCGATCGAGCATTCCGTCGGTGACTATGCCAGGGGTCTCGGACGGCCCATCGGGTTTCGTGTCACTGCTTGGTCTCGACAGCGGGCCGTTCGGTCACGATTCGATCACTCCGACCGCTCGCCTCATTACAGTCGGCTCCCACCTCGAGCACCCGATCCACGGCACTGCCGCTCGGCAGTTGATGCGTCACCACGACCACCGTTCGGCCCGGGTCCACCAGGTTGCCGGAGCGGTCGAGGAGCGCGCGAAGCAGCGCCGCGCCCTCCTCGGCGTCGAGGTGTTCCGTCGGCTCGTCGAGCAGCAGCACCTGCGCGGGCGAGACCAGCGCCCTGGCGAGCAGGAGCCGGCGACGCTGACCCCCGGACAGCGACCGGCCTCCCGACGCGAGAGAGGTGTGCACGCCGTCCGGCAGTCCGGCGAGCCACTCGCCCAGACCCACCGATTCCAACGTCGCCGACGCCTCGGCCTGGTCGAGGTCGCCGCGGGCCACCCGCAGGTTCTCCAGCAGTGACGTCTCGAACAGGTGCGCATCCTCGGCGAAGAACCCGACCTCGCGACGCACCTGGGCCGGGTCCAGGTCCCCGACCGCCGCCCCGTTCACGGTGACGTCGCCGGCAGCCGGGCCGAGCAGACCCGCGAGGGTCATCAGCAGCGCCGTCTTGCCGGCGCCGCTCGGTCCCACCACCGCGGTCCGCGAACCGGGCGGCAGGTCCAGGTCCATCGGGTCGGTTTCGGTGCCGCCGGGCCAGCCGCACCGCAACTGTCGGGCCCGCACGTGCACCGGTTCCGTCACCGGAGCCGTGCTCGGCGCGGGCGCCTCCCCCGCCCGGTCCAGCAGTTCCATGATGCGGGCGGACGCGATCCGGGCCCGGGTCAGCGCGACCGCGGCGGCCGGCAGCACGGCCGTCGCCTCGAACGAGGCGAGCGGGAGCAGCACCAGGATCGCCAGCGACATCGGGGTCATCGCGCCGGGTGTGCCCCCGTCGACGCCGTACGCCGCGATGCCGATCAGCAGGGCACCGAACACGCTCGCACCGACGGCGAGCGGGGTCGCGGCCGCGGCGAACCCGGCGGGTACCGCCGCCCGATCCGTCGCCCGGATCTCCTGACGCTCCCAGGCCTGCGCCCGGCGGCGCATCTCGTCCAGGCGGCCGGCCACCCGCAGTTCCGCGGCATGGTCGAGGGCCAGGACCGCGGACTCGCTGAACCGCGCCGCCGCGAGCGCACCGTCCGCCTCTGCCATTCGAGCAGCCCGCGCCGAGAGCATCGGCGCCGCGATCCCCGAAACCGCCAGTGCGACGGCCAGTACCAGCGCACCGGCGGGCGAGATCAACGCCAGACCACCGACCGCGACGAGGGCGAGAACCACCGCGACCGCGATCGGGACCAGCGCCCGTACCACCACGTCGCCGAGCGCGTCGACGTCCGCCCCGGTGCGGGCCAGCAGGTCACCGCGCCGCAGGCCGGCGGGCGCGGCCGGATCGCCCTCCGACAGCCGCCGGTAGATCCGCTCCCGCGCCGACACCGTGCCCCGCAGGGCGGCGTCGTGGGTGGCCAACCGCTCGAGGTAGCGGAAGATGCCGCGGGAGATGCCCAGCGCCCGCACCGCCACCACGGCGACTGTCAGGTCGAGCACCGGCGGCATCTGCCAGGCCCGGGTGATCAGCCACGCGGACAGCGCGGCCAGCGCCAGCGCGCTGCCGAGCGTCGCCACCCCGGCGACCACCGCGTAGGCCACCCGTCGCGGGCTCAAGTCGAGCAGGCGCAGTGCGCGGAGCAACGGATCGCTCATGCCGCCGCCTCCCCGGTTCCGGAGGGCACTGCCTCGGACTGCGCGGTCACCACGGTGTCGCCGGCGGCCAGCACCGACGGACGATGTCCCACCAGCAGCACGGTCCGACCGGCCGCGGCCAGTCGGCGCAGCGAGGCGAGCACCGTCGCCTCCGTGTCGGCGTCCAGGTGCGCGGTCGGCTCGTCGAGCAACAGGACCGGCGCGGGCGAGAGCAGCACCCGGGTCAGTGCGAGGCGTTGGCGCTGCCCCACCGAGAGCCCCAGACCACCGACGCCGACCGTGGTGTCCCAGCGATCCGGCAGTTCGGCGAGCACCGTATCGAAGCCGGTTGCCGCACAAGCTTTCTCGATGTCCAAATCGTCGGCGTCCACCGGACCGGTGAGCTCGAGGTTCTCGCGCAGCGTGCCCGGGACCAGCACCGGATGCTGCGGCAGCCAGGCCACCTCGTGCCACCACCGAGTGGTGTCCAGCCGGTGCACCGGCGTCCCGCCGGCCAGCACCTCCCCCTCGTCCGGGTTCGCGAGACCCAGGATCAGTTGCAGCGCAGTGGACTTGCCGGAGCCGTTGGCGCCGGCGAGAACGGTGACCCGTCCCGGCTCCGCGGTCACGTCCAGGCGCCGCGGCGCCCAGCCCCCGCGCGAACGCACACCCACCCCGCGCAACGTCACCGTGGCCGAGTCCGCCACCTCGCCGCCCCCGAGCGGGCCGGTCCCGCGACCGTCGAGAATGTCGAAGGCCTTGTCCGCGGCGGCCTTTCCGTCCTCTGCGGCATGGAACTGGGCCCCGACCATCCGCAGCGGCAGGTACACCTCCGGAGCCAGGATCAGCGCGACCACCCCGTCCCGAAGACCCATGTTTCCGAACACCAGGCGGAGCCCGATGCTCACCGCGATCAGGGCGACGCTGAGCGTGGCCAGCAACTCGAGCACCATCGAGGACAGGAACGCCACCCGAAGCGAGGCCATGGTGGTGCGCCGGTGCGCATCACCGAGCTCGCGAACCCGGTCCGCCGGTCCGCGCTCGCGGCCGAGTGCCCGCAGTGTCGGCAGGCCCGCCAGCAGGTCCAGAAGCTGCCCGGACAGGCTGGTCATGGTGGCCAGCGAGGCCTCGGCCTTGCCCCGGGTGAGCAGCCCGATCAGGATCATGAACACCGGGATCAGGGGCAGCGTCACCACCACGATCACGGCTGACGTGACGTCGGTGAGCGCGATGACCAGCAGCGCCAGCGGGGTGACGGTGACCGCGAGCAGCAGGGCGGGCAGGTACCCGGTGAGATACGCACGCAGGCCCTCGATCCCGCGGGTGAGGACCGTCGCCACCTCGTCGCGGCGGGGGTCGAGCTCGCGCGGCGACAGCTCGGTGGCCGCGGTGAGCAACTCGCCCCGCAGCTCACCGATCACCCGCGACGCCGACCGGTGCGCGAAACGCGCGTGCGCCCAGGTGGACACGGTGCGCACCAGGATCGCGCCGGCCAGGACGGCCAGTTCGGTGCGCCAGGCGCCGACGCTGCGGGTCGCGGGGTCGGTGATCACCCCGGCCAGCACGGTTCCGATCATCACCGCGGAGACGATGACCGTCACCGCGGTGACCAGCGCGAGCGCCACCGTCAGGAGCAGGTAGCCGCGGGCGGACCGCGAGTAGCGCCACAGGCGCGGGTCCACCGGGCCGCGCCCGCGGGTGGGTGACACGGGCGCGGCCTCGGTCTCGGTCGGCATCTAACGCGACTTCGCGGGAAGACCGATCGACGGCGGGATCTGTGCGGTCGAGATCCGCTGGCGGAACACCCAGTACGTCCAGGCCTGGTATCCGATGACCACCGGCGTCACGAACACGGCCGCCCAAGTCATCACCTTGAGCGTGTACGGGCTCGACGAGGCGTTGTAGATCGTCAGGTTGTACGCCTCGTCGATGGTGGACGGCATCAGGTTCGGGTAGAGCGAGCCGAACAACAGGACCACCGTGGCGATCACCGCGACCGTGGTGAGCACGAACGCCCAGCCCTCCCGCGCGACGGCCGTCAGCGCGACCACCCCGACCAGGGCGGCAGCCGCCACCGCGACCAGGATCCACGTCCAGCCCTTGCCGTAGGCCAGCTGTGTCCACAGCACAAACGCCCCGGCCACCACGACCGTCGGGATCGACAGTCGTGCAGCGAGTTTCACCGAATCCTCGCGGACCTCACCGGAGGTCTTGAGGGCGAGGAACACCGCGCCGTGCAGCGCGAACACGATGGCCGTCGTCGCGCCGCCGAGCAGCGCGTACGGGTTGAGCAACTCGAAGAACCCGGAGACGACCTTCTTGTTCTCGTCGATTGCCACGCCCCGCACGATGTTCGCGAAGGCGACGCCCCAGAGGACCGCGGGCACCCAGGAGCCGATCATGATGCCGACGTCACAACGCGCCCGCCAGGTCGGGTCGTCGATCTTGCCGCGCCACTCGATCGCGCAGATACGCAGGATGAGCGCGACGAGGATCAACAGCAGCGGCAGGTAGAACCCCGAGAACAGGGTCGCGTACCAGTCCGGGAAGGCCGCGAACATCGCGCCGCCCGCGGTGATCAGCCAGACCTCGTTGCCGTCCCACACCGGACCGATGGTGTTGAGCATCACCCGACGCCGGGTGTCGGTACGACCGAGCACCGGGAACAGCATGCCGACACCGAAGTCGAAGCCCTCGAGCACGAAGTACCCGACGAAGAGAACCGCGACGAGAATGAACCAGAATTCTTGAAGTCCCATGATCTTCTCCCGCCTCAGTACGCGAACGACAGTTGTTTGGGTTCACCCGAGTCGTCCGGCGGCACTTCGTCGCCCGGCGGACGCATGTCGTGGTCCGAGGGACCTGCAATCGCGTACCGGCGGATCAGCATGAACCAGACGACACCGAGCGCGGCGTAGACCAGCGTGAAGGTGATCAGCGAGGCGAACACGAGAGCGGTCGGATGATCGGAGACACCCTGATCGACCAGCAGCCGGATCTGGTCCACCCCGGTCGGATTCGGATGCACCACCCAGGGCTGGCGGCCCATCTCGGTGAACACCCAGCCGGCGCTGTTGCCGAGGAACGGCGTGGGGATGGCGAGGAGGGACAGCCAGCCGAACCACTTCTGGTCCGGCACCCGGCCGCCGCGGGTCATCCACAGCCCGACCACGGCGAGGATGGCCGAGCCGGCCGCCCACCCGATCATCGCGCGGAACGTCCAATAGGTGACGAACAGGTTGGGCTTGTAGTTGCCCGGCCCGAACTGCTCCTCGTACTGGGCCTGCAGCTCGGTGACGCCCATCAGGGTGGAGTTGGGGTCGCCGTTCGCCAGGAACGAGGTGAGCCCCGGGATGCTGATGAGCTGGGTGATGTTCTCGCAGTTGTTCTGCGTGCCGACCGTCAGGATCGAGAAATCTGCGCCGGTCTCGGTGTGGCACAACGATTCCGCGGAGGCCATCTTCATCGGCTGCTGCTCGAACATCAGCTTGGCCTGGATGTCACCGGTGATCGCGAGGCCGACGCCCGAGGCCACCATCACCCACATGGCGAAGATCGTGACCGGGCGGAACATGGTCCTGGCGGTGTTCTCGTTGGCGGCCGCGACCACGGGGTCCGTGGCCGCCTTGGCCCTGCGCATGTTGCGCACCATCCACCAGCCGCCGATACCGGCGATGAAGGTGCCCGCGGTGAGGAACGCACCCGCCACCACGTGCGGGAAAGCCGCCAGCGCAGTGTTGTTCGTCAGCAGCTCCCAGATACTGGTGAGCTCGGCCCGACCGCGTTCCTCGTTGTACACCGCACCGACCGGGTGCTGCATGAACGAGTTTGCGGCGATGATGAAGAACGCGGACGCGTTGACGCCGATCGCGACCAGCCAAATCGTGGCCAGGTGAACGAGTTTCGGCAGCCGGCCCCAGCCGAAGATCCACAGTCCGAGGAACGTCGACTCGAGGAAGAAGGCCACCAGTCCCTCGAGCGCCAGGGGTGCGCCGAACACGTCGCCGACGAAGCGGCTGTACTCGCTCCAGTTCATGCCGAACTGGAACTCCTGCACGATGCCGGTGGCGACGCCGAGCGCAAAGTTGATGAGGAAGAACTTGCCGAAGAACTTGGTGAGCCGGTACCAGTGATCCTTCTTGGTGATCACCCACATTGTCTGCATCACGGCGATCAGCGGGGCGAGCCCGATCGTCAGGGGGACGAGAATGAAGTGGTAGACGGTTGTGATTCCGAACTGCCAGCGCGAAACATCCAGTGCGTCCATTGACAACTCCCAGACAGGGCCCGTTGGACAGGCATGCCGGAACCGAGGTCGTGGGCTGACGCCTCAGTCCCGCATCAAAAGGTATCTCCCGCGGCGGTATGCCGCAGGTCTTTATCTACTACTAGTCGTAGTACCAATGTCAAGGCGACCTGTCCGGGCATCAGGCCGCGTCGAGCTCGACCCCTACCGTCTCCGCGGCCAGGCCCACCAGCGACGACACCTCGTCCGCGATCTCCGGGGCCGGCAGGCTCAGCCCGTCCAGGGTGTGCACCCGTGCGGCGAGAGTCACACTCGACAGCAGCCAGAGTCCGTCCGCCAGAATGAGATCCGCGGGCCTCAAAGCATCGACCTCGCACCGGAACCGGTGCGCTCCGGCCACCTCGAACAAGGCCTGCTGGGTGGTCCCGGGCAGGATCCCGTGCTCGATCGGCGGGGTGATCAGCGTCCGTCCGCGCGAGATCAGCACCGTCGACCTCGGTCCCTCCAGCACCATGCCCTCGCTGCTCGTGAAGATCACGTCGTCGGCGCCGCGCGCGTGCGCGTGCCGCAGCGCCGCCATGTTGGTCGCATACGACAGGGTCTTGGCCCCCAGCAGCTGCCACGGCGCCGTCGCGGCCATGTCGACCGAGTACCCGCGGGCGAGCGTGAGCACCGACACCCCGTCCCGGCGGGCGGCCTCGACCCGGTCCGCGACCGGGCCGACCGTGAGGTACCCGGTGGGCCCGCCGCCGGACTCACGCCCGCGGCTGAGCACCAGGCGCATGATGCCCTCGCGGTCGGCGCCCCACTCGTCGAGCGCCAGCCCGACCGCGATCCGCCAGTCGTCGAGGTCCGGCTCCGGCAGGTCCAACGCCGCCGCGGACCTCCGCAGCCGCGCCAGGTGCAGCTCGATGGTGCACGGCGCCCCGTCGCGCACCAGCACCGTCTCGAAGACGCCGTCGCCGCGCACCGCACCCAGGTCGTCCGCATGCAGCAGGGGGGCGTCGGGATCGTGCACGACGCCGTCCAGGGTCACCAGCACCTGATCAGCCATGCCCCAAGCCTATCGGCGCGCCCTTCGGCGCGGCACCGCTGTGCACCGCGCTCCTAGTATGGAGGTGTGTCCGAGTCACCGAGCATCACCACGAGTCCCCTGCTCACCCTCCCCGGCGCCGTGCCGGCCCCCGACGATTCCCTCGACGCGGGTGTCGCCTGGCACTACGGGGATCCGTTGCGCGAGCAGCGATCGGCCGAGACCACCGCCGCGATCGTCGACCGATCGAACCGGTACGTCCTCTCCATTGCCGGCGCCGAACGTCTCAGCTGGCTGCACACGATCTCCAGCCAGCACGTCGCGAACCTGCCCGACGGCGCGTCGGCGGAGAACCTCAGCCTCGACCTCAACGGTCGCATCGAACACCACTTCGTGCTCACCGATCTCGACGAGGTGACGTGGATCGACACCGAACCGAAGTACGGCCCCGACCTGCTCGGGTTCCTGCAGAAGATGGTGTTCTGGGCGAAGGCCGAGCCCAAGCCGGCACCCGACATGGCGGTGCTCACCCTGCTCGGCCCCGACATCCGACGGCCCCGGATCCTCGAGGCGCTCGGCGTCGGCGAGCTGCCCGGTGTCTACGGCGCCGTCGCCGTGGCCGGCGGCGGCTTCCTCCGCACCATGCCGTGGCCCGGCGAGCACGCCTGGGACCTCGTGGTCCCCCGCGACCGGCTCGGCCACTGGTGGGCGGCCCTGACCGGGGCCGGCGCCGCTCCCGCGGGCAGCTGGGCGTTCGAGGCGCTGCGGGTGGCCGCACTGCGCCCCCGGATCGGCCTCGACACCGACGAACGCACGATCCCGCACGAGGTCCGTTGGATCGGCGGAGTCACCGAGCACGGCGCGGTCCACCTCGACAAGGGCTGCTACCGCGGCCAGGAGACAGTGGCTCGGGTGCACAACCTGGGCAAGCCGCCGCGGCACCTGGTGCTGCTACACCTCGACGGCTCGGCGGACACCCTGCCGCAGCCGGGTGACGCCGTCACCGCGGACGGTCGCGCCGTGGGCACGGTCGGCACCGTCGTGGACCACCACGAGCTCGGCCCCATCGCGCTGGCCCTGGTCAAGCGGACCGTGCCGGCCGAGACCCCGCTCGTCGTCGGCGGCACCGCCGCGGCCATCGACGCGGACTCCGTCCCCAGCTACGACGCCGTCCAGGCGGGCCGTGCCGCCGTCGACCGGCTCCGCGGACGGTGACCGGGCTCGCACCGGCGGCGGGCCGC
Source organism: Rhodococcus tukisamuensis NBRC 100609 (assembly GCF_001894985.1). GTDB lineage: Bacteria > Actinomycetota > Actinomycetes > Mycobacteriales > Mycobacteriaceae > Rhodococcus_G > Rhodococcus_G tukisamuensis. The sequence continues at coordinate 205,959 of NZ_BCXG01000002.1, forward strand.
GTCGAAGCGGTCTGCGTGCTGTTCGCCGAGCGCGACAGCGGCACCCGGCGGGTGCCGCGCACCGCGATCGACAAGCGCCCTGTGGCCGGCCCGGTGGGCGTCCATGCGGCCGGGCTCGACGGCGACCGGGTGTGCGACACCGAGCACCACGGCGGCGCCTTCAAGGCGGTCTACGCCTACCAGGAGGACGAGGCCAGGCGGTGGGCGGCGGAACTGGGCCGCGACCTGCCCGCCGGCTGGTTCGGGGAGAACCTGCGCGTGAGCGGGCTCCCCACCAGCGACGCGGTCATCGGCGAGCGCTGGCGGCTCGGCGACCGCGACGACGCGCCGGAACTCGAGGTGACGGGCCCACGAACCCCGTGCGGCACCTTCGGCGTCTGGGCAGCGGAGCCCGGCTGGGTCAAACGGTTCGCCGAGCGCGCCGACACCGGCGCCTACCTTCGGGTGGTCCGCGGCGGACGGGTCGTGGCCGGCGACGCGATCGAACGCGTGCACGTCCCGGCGCACGGCGTCACGGTCCGCGACCTGTTCACCGGCCGCGACCCGGAACGGCTGGCGCTGTTGCTCGCGCAACAACCCGACCTGTCGCCTAGTGTCGAGGACAAGGCACGCCGACGGATCACCGGGCTGAAGGTGCAGGTGGAGTATTGAGCGTCGAACTTGTCGAGGTGGTCCGGTCCGGTCTCCGCGAGTGCGTGCACCGGGGTTCCGCAGTGCTGCTGGACCCGCACGGCGAGGTCCTGCTCGCCATCGGTGAGGTGCACACCCCGACCTACCCCCGTTCGTCCAGCAAGCCCATGCAGGCGGTCGGAATGCTGCGCAGCGGGTTCGTCCCCGCCGACAGCCGCGAACTGGCCCTGGCCACCGCCTCGCACCACGGTGAACCGGAGCACGTCGCGGTGGTCCACGGGCTGCTGCAGCGCACCGAAGTCGACGAGAACCGCTTGCAGTGCCCGCCGGACCTGCCGTCCGACGAGGTGGCCCGGGCCCGGGTGCTCGCCTCAGGTGGTCTGCGTCGACGAATCTTCATGAACTGCTCCGGCAAGCATGCGGCGATGCTCGCGGTGTGCGTGGCCCGCGGCTGGCCCCTCGACAGCTACCTCGACCCGGCCCATCCGCTGCAGCAGGCCGTGCTCGACACCGTCTCCGACCTGGCCGGCGAGATCGAGTCCGACCACGGCATCGACGGCTGTGGGCTGCCGACCATTCCGTTGGCGTTGACGGCCCTCGCCCACGCCTTCTCCCGCCTCGTCACCGCGCCGCCGGGGAGCCCGGAACGGGCGGTCGCGGACGCGATCCGCGACCATCCCTGGCTGATCTCGGGCACCGGCGCGGACGATGCGCAGCTGATGGCCGCGGTGCCGGGCCTGGTCTGCAAGGCCGGGGCCGACGGTGTGCACGCGGGCGCGCTGCCCGACGGCACCGCCTTCGCCCTCAAGATCGACGACGGCCACGAGCGGGCCCGGCTGCCCCTCGCCGCGGCGCTGCTGCACCGCCTCGGCGTCGAGTGGACCGAGGACCTCGCGGGGCTGGCGTCGCCGCCAGTCCTCGGCGGAGGCGTGCGAGTCGGCACCATTCGGGCTGTTCCGGGCGCGTTGAGATAATTCAGACACCCCGGACTGCCAGGGGAAGGAGCGGCAAATCCTTTCTCAGGCTAGAGTGTGGGTCAGGAAGAAACACACACTCAAACGGGGCCGCCAAATTCCCCAGGCCGCCCCGCGAAAGCGCGAGGGGGTTAGCCATGGGCCGCGGCCGGGCTAAGGCAAAGCAGACCAAGGTTGCGCGTGAGCTCAAGTACAGCTCGCCGTCCACGGACTTCTCTAGCCTTCAGCAAGAACTGTCGGGAAGCTCGTCCAGCTCGCATCGGACCGGGGTCGGCACCGACCAGCGGTCCGACTCGGATGGTCGTTCGCGCTGGGACGACGACGACTCCGACGACTGGCGCCGCTGACCAACGCAGCTGACAAGTGAGGGGAGCCCACAGGCTCCCCTCATTTCCGCATCTGCGGCAGCGCGCGCTCAGCGGCGCCCAATTTATCCCCGGATACGACAACGGTCCGGACACCCCGATGGGAATACGGGGTGTCCGGACCGTTTGTCGTTGCCTAGAAGCGCGGGTGGTCGCCCACCAGGTGCGCCTGGCCGGAGCCGTCCTGCTTGTCCGACGCCTTCGAGACGGTACCCATGGTCCAGCAGTCGATGTGCCGGGCGGTGAGCACGGCCAGCGCGCGGTCCACGTCCTCCGGCGCCACGATCGCGACCATGCCGACGCCCATGTTGAACGTCTGCTCCATCTCGGCGCGCTCGACGCGGCCGCGCTGGGCGATCATCGCGAACACCGGTGCCGGGCTCCAGCTGCCGCGGTCCAGCTCCGCGACCAGGCCCTTGGGCATGACCCGGGCCAGGTTGTTCGCCAGTCCGCCGCCGGTGACGTGGCAGAACGTGCGCACGTCGGTCTCGGCGGCCAGAGCCAGGCAGTCCTTGGCGTAGATCTTGGTCGGCTCGAGCAGTTCCTCGCCGAGCGTGCGGCCGAACTCCTCGACGTGGCCGGTCAGCGGCATCCGGTCGATCTCGAGCAGCACCTTGCGGGCCAGCGAGTAGCCGTTGGAGTGCAGGCCCGAGGAGCCCATGCCGATCACCACGTCGCCCGGACGGACCCGGTCGGGGCCGAGCACGGAATCCGCCTCGACGACACCGACGCCGGTGGCCGAGAGGTCGTAGTCACCGTCGGCCATCAGGCCGGGGTGCTCCGCGGTCTCGCCGCCGAGCAGCGCGCAGCCGGCGATGATGCAGCCGTCGGCGATGCCCTTGACCAGTTCCGCGACCCGCTCGGGCACGACCCGGCCGACCGCGATGTAGTCCTGCAGGAACAGCGGCTCGGCGCCGCACACCACGAGGTCGTCGACGACCATCGCCACCAGGTCCAGGCCCAGCGTGTCGTGCTTGTCCATCGCCTGCGCGACCGCGATCTTGGTCCCGACCCCGTCGGTGGAGGCCGCCAACAGCGGCTCCCGGTAACCGCCCTTGAGGGCGAACAGACCGGCGAAGCCGCCGAGGCCGCCGAGCACCTCCGGGCGACTGGCCTTCTTCGCGAGCGGCGCAAAAAGCTCGACGGCCCGGTCGCCGGCGGCGATGTCGACACCCGCCGCCGCGTAGGAGGCGCCGGTGGGGCGGGGGTTCTGGTCCTCGGTCATCGCGTTCTGACTCCAGCTGTGTTCTCGACAGTGCCGTCAGAGCACTGTGGTTGGTCCCAGGACGTGGACGACCCGGGTGGTGTGCGTGCCGGTACGACTCGCATTATGCGGTCTCGGCGCGGGGCTAGGGCCGACTCAGCGCACTCGCGTTGTCGTTGTCCGGCTTCGTCGGGGCGCCCGCGGTGACGTCGAGCATCCCCTCGAGCACGTTCTTGCCCATCGAGGTCTCCTTGGGCAACGCGATCGGGTAGTGACCGTCGAAGCACGCGGAGCACAGCCGGGAGGCCGGCTGTTCCGTCGCGGCGATCATGCCCTCGATCGAGACGTACCCGAGGGTGTCGGCGCCGATCGACCGGCGCACACCTTCGAGCATCTCGTCCATGCTGGTGGCGCTGCCGTCGGCCTCGCTCACGCCCGCACCGTTGGCGATCAGCTCCGCCGGGGAGGCGAAGTCGATGCCGTAGAAGCACGGCCACTTCACCGGCGGCGACGCGATCCGCACGTGGATCTCCAGCGCACCGGCCTCGCGGAGCATCCGGATCAGTGCCCGCTGGGTGTTGCCGCGGACGATGGAGTCGTCCACCACGATCAGCCGCTTGCCGCGGATGACCTCCTTGAGCGGGTTCAGCTTGAGCCGGATGCCGAGCTGACGAATCGTCTGCGACGGCTGGATGAAGGTACGGCCCACGTAGGCGTTCTTCATCAGACCCTGGCCGTACGGAATTCCCGAGCCCTGCGCGTAGCCGACCGCGGCGGGCGTACCCGACTCGGGGACCGGGATGACCAGGTCGCCGTCGATCGGGTGTTCCTTGGCCAGCCGACGGCCGATCTCGACTCGGGTCGAGTGCACCGATCGTCCGCCGATGACGCTGTCCGGACGGGCGAGGTAGACGTACTCGAAGACACAGCCCTTGGGCGTGGGGTTCGCGAAACGCGAGGAGCGGACGCCGTCGGCGTCGATCGCGAGCAGCTCGCCGGGCTCGATGTCGCGCACGAAGGACGCGCCGACGATGTCGAGGGCGGCGGTCTCGCTGGCGACCACCCAGCCACGGTCGAGCCGACCGAGGCAGAGCGGGCGGACACCGTGCGGGTCACGCGCCGCGTACAGGGTGTGCTCGTCCATGAAGGTCAGGCAGAACGCGCCACGCAGGGTGGGCAGCAGTTCCATCGCGGCCTGCTCGACGGTCCGGTCCGCGGCCGCGTGCGCGAGCAGCGCGCCGACGATGTCGGAGTCCGAGGTGGCGCCGCCGGGACGCTTGTCGTTGACCAGTCCGGCCTCGCGGGCCCGGGCAGCGAGCTCGGCCGTGTTGACCAGGTTGCCGTTGTGACCGAGAGCGATGCCAGTGCCCGCCGCGGTGGTCCGGAAGATCGGCTGCGCGTTCTCCCACGTGGTCGAGCCGGTGGTGGAGTACCGACAGTGCCCGACGGCGACATGGCCCGACATCGCACCGAGCGTCTGCTCGTCGAACACCTGACTGACCAGGCCGAGGTCCTTGAACACCAGCACCTGCGCGCCGTCGGCGACGGCGATGCCGGCCGCCTCCTGGCCGCGGTGCTGCAGTGCATACAGCCCGTAGTAAGTGAGCTTCGCCACATCCTCGCCGGGAGCCCAGACGCCGAAGACGCCACACTCCTCGCGGGGTGGTTGCTCGTCCTGATCGGACATGCCCGGTGGGGGCACGGCGGCGAGGAGATTCGGACTGTTGACCGACAATTCGGCTGGAGTCACCGGGGTTGCTCCCTAGGGGATGGGTGTGGGGGGCAAGTTCAGTCTACGGCCCTCGCAGGGGTGCTCCTACCACCGGTATCTCTACAGTGCCGGGCTGTAGCGTCGGTCACAGGCGAGCGTCGGTCACAGGCGCAGCAGTGGGAGCCAGTGTGCGATCTCCCCCGCTCGGGTGCCCGACGCGGTGAGCGCGCCCGCGGCCGCGGCCGCCTCGAAGGTCAGCCCCCCGGTGACCAGCTTCAGCCAGGTGCGCGGGTCGGTCTCCACGACATTGGGCGGCGTGCCGCGGGTGTGCCGCGGGCCCGCGATGCACTGGACCGCGACGAACGGCGGGACGCGGACCTCCACCGACGAACCCGGCGCGACGTTCTCCAGGGTCCGGGCGCTGAGGCGAACCGCGGCGGCCAGCTCGGCGCGGGCGGGGGCGGCAGCCGCTGAGGCGTCGTCCGTGTCGGGGGCGCCGACCCAGTCCCGGACGGTCAGCAGTGCGTCCCGCAGCTGCGCGGGGTCGATCTTGCGGCGTGCGGTCACCGCGCCAACCTACCGGCAGCCCAACGGGCGGCCAGCGCGCCGCCGACGTTCACCGACAGGTGCAGCAACATGGGCGCCAGTACGCCGCCGTCGCGTCGGAGCCGGTCGAAGAGCAGGCCGGACGCGGCGGTGACGGCGACGGTCGCGGCAACCGGATCACCCGCCACCCGTGCCGGCCGCACGTGCCAGAGCCCGAACGCGAGCGCTCCGACCGCTCCCCCGGCGCGCGGCCAGGCCCGCCGCACCTGCGCGTGCAGCACGGAACGGAACAGCAGTTCCTCGGCGAGCACCGTGCCGAACGGGATCTGCACGCCCACCCAGCGGGCGAACTCGGCCCGCCCGCGGATCGGGGGCTCACCGATGCGCGGCGCCAGCAGCGGTGCCGTCAACGACGGGACGGCCAGCGCCGCCGCGTACGCCAGGGCAGGCACCGCGGCGACCGCGGCGGCGCGCGGCAACCCGCGCCGCAGCTCGAGCCCGAGCTCGGCCACGCTCGCTCCGGATCCCAGCGCCAGGCCGGTGAACCCGACCGCCAGGGCCGTGTTCGCGGCCGCGCGACCGTCCGGCCCCAGACGCAGCGCGGGCAGCAGCCAGTTGCTCCAACCGACCAGGGCGAGCGCGCACCCGGCCGCGCGGGCGGGCACGTTCACCGAGTCCGGCCTGTCACTCGTCGGGACCGGTCACTTCTCCGGGCCCTGGGTGCCCACGACGGATTCCAGCACGCCCCGCACCCGGTCGGTGTCGGCCTGCGTCCAGCCGTCGGGCGCGGCGATCGCCAGCCAGCCGTCGAGCACGGTCGTGCCGTAGTTGTGCCCGTGCCCGTCCGGAACCCCCGCGGCATTGGCCAGGTCCGCCGACACCTGCCAGAACGTCACCACCGGGAACCACCGCATCTGCGGGAGCCGGTCGTATCCGGGCGGCTCCGAGAGCCAGTCCGGTCGCTGGAACAGCAGGTCCGGCGACCACCACACCACGGGGTCGGACGGGTGCTGGATGTAGAGCACCCGCGGGTGGAGCCACGGCGACGGTGGCTGCGAGATGTCGGCGGCGCTGTCGGCGAACCGGACCACCAGGCCGTCGGCGTACACCGGGGCCACCTCCGGGGTGCCGGGGTCTCGGCGGGTGACCAGCTGGTGCCACAGCACGTTGGCATTGGGCGGACCGACCCACAACACCCCGTCGACGGTTTCGCGGATGGCCCCGAGGCTGTCGAACGCACCCTCGCCGGACTGCGTGCCGAGGCTCTCGCCGTACACGTACAGCTTGGGCCGGGTCTCCGGCGGCTTGGTCAGCCAGCGTTCGTGCACCTTGTCCACCAACGCCTTCCCCGCGTCGGCGGCCTTCTGCCGGTCCGCGATGAAGGAGATCCAGCTGGGCAGGTACGAGTACTGGGCCGCGACCAGGGCGGTGTCCCCGTTGTGCACCAGCTCGATGGCCTCGGCGGCGGTCGGGTTCACCCAGCCGGTGCCGGTGGTGGGAATGACCACCAGGACGTTGCGGTCGAAGGCTCCGGTCCGTTCCAGCTCGTCGACCACCACGTCCATCCGCGCCTCGGTGGTCGCGGCGGTCTCGAGGCCGGCGTAGACCCGGATCGGCTCCATGGCCGGGGCGCCGTTGGCGGCGGACAGCTGCGCGGCGTCCAACCCGCGGGAGACGAAGTTGCGCCCCTCGAAGCCGAGGGTGTCCCAGGGCGCCAACGACTCCGGGCTGCCCGACCGCTCCGGGTTGAGGGGCTCGGTGACGCCGTCGCGGGTGCTGTTGTTCTGCAGGCTGAACGCGGAGTTGGCGATGGAGTACAGCCCGTTCAGCAGCACGCCGGTGACCAGGGTGTAGGCCAGGAACGCCACCAGCACGACGCCGAGCGGGAACGCGGCCTGCCGCGGCACCTTCAGCCAGCGGTTGAGATAGCGGGCCACCAGCCGGACCAGGTCGCGCAGCACCCGCCACAGCGAGATCGCCGCGGCGGCCACGAGCAGGCTCAGCCCGCCGGTGCGGATGTAACCGGAGGTCGTGGTGCCCTCGGCGTCCATCAGTGCCGCCAGCTCCCGTTGCCAGCCCGCGGAGTACACCAGCATCACCACGGCCGCGACGATCGAGCCGGCGACGACCACGATCTCGAGCACCTGCACGACCCGGGGCGGCAGCGGCCACCAGGACCGCCCCGCCAGCAGATAGCGGTACACCGCCCAGCCGACGGCGGCGCCCACCCCGTAGCCGATCGCGGCGTTGATTCCACCGATCAGACCCTGGAAGAGCCAGTCGCGTGGCAGCAGCGACGGGGTCAGCGACCAGCAGAAGAACAGTGCCGCGAACGCGATGCCGGTGAAGTCGAGGCGGAGCAGTCCCCATGCCCAGACCACGAACGGGTGGCGGGCGACGAGCTCGTCGGTACGTGACCAGACCCCGGGCTGCGCAGCGTCAGGCTGCGCGGTCCCGGGGTCCTGGGTCTCGTCGACGTCGGTCAATAGCTACCCGAACAGCGCCGGCAGGGTGCCCTCGTGCGCCGCGCGCAGCTCCTCGAGGGTGACGGAGAACTGGCCCTGCACCTCGACGGAGTCGGAGCCCTCGTCGACGACGCCGATCCGCACCCACGGCAGGCCGCGGGCGGTGCACATGCCGGTGAAGCGGGTCTCCTCGGTGCGCGGCACCGCGACCAGCACCCGGCCGGCGGACTCGGAGAACAGCGTCACGAACGGGTCCGCACCCTCGGGCAGCAGGATCCGGCAGCCGGTCTCGCCGGCCAGCGCCGCCTCGACGACGGCCTGCGCGAGGCCACCCTCGGACAGGTCGTGCGCGGCGGAGACGAGTCCGTCGCGGGAGCTGGCCAGCAGGATGTCCGCGAGCAGCTGCTCACGGGCCAGGTCGACCTTCGGCGGCACGCCGCCGAGATGGTCGTGTTCGACCTGGGCCCAGATCGAGCCGTCCAGCTCGTCGTGGGTCTCGCCGAGCAGGATCAGCGTCTCGCCGGGCTCGAGGCCCAGACCGGTCGGGATGCGACGCTGCACGTCGTCGATGACGCCGAGCACAGCCACCACCGGGGTCGGCAGGATCGCCGTGGAACCGGTCTGGTTGTAGAAGCTGACGTTGCCGCCGGTGACCGGGATGCCGAGGGTGGCGCAGCCGTCCGCCAGGCCGCGCACGGCCTGCTGGAACTGCCACATCACGCCCGGATCCTCCGGGGAACCGAAGTTGAGGCAGTTGCTCACGGCCTGCGGGGTGGCACCGGTGACCGCGACGTTGCGGAACGCCTCGGCCAGGGCCAGCTGGGCGCCGGCGTACGGGTCCAGCGCCGTGTAACGGCCGGAGGCGTCGGTGGCCAGGGCGATGCCACGGCCGGTCTTCTCGTCGACCCGGATCACGCCGGCGTCGGCCTGCTCGGCGAGCACCGTGTTGCCGCGGACGTACCGGTCGTACTGCTCGGTGATCCACTTGCGGCTGCACAGCTGCGGCGAGGAGATCATCTTGAGCAGGGTGGCCTGCAGCTCGGCCGCGGTCTCCGGGCGCTCGAGCCCGGCAGTGGTGTTCGCGATCAACGCGTCCTGCGCCTCGGGGCGCTGCACGGGGCGCTCGTAGACCGGGCCCTCGTGCGCGACGGTGCGCGGCGGCACGTCGACGACGGTCTCGCCGTGCCAGTCGATGACCAGCCGGTCGCCGTCGGTGACCTCACCGATGACGGTGGCGAGCACGTCCCACTTGCGGCAGACCTCCATGAACGCGTCCACGTTCTCGGGGGTCACCACGGCGCACATGCGCTCCTGCGACTCGCTGGAGAGCACCTCCGCCGCGGTCATGCCGGTGGCGCGCATCGGCACCGCGTCCAGGTTGATGTGCATGCCGCCGTCGCCGGCCGCGGCCAGCTCCGAGGTCGCGCAGGACAGCCCGGCGCCGCCGAGGTCCTGGATGCCGACCACGAGTCCGGCGGCGTACAGGTCGAGGCAGCACTCGATGAGCACCTTCTCGGTGAACGGGTCGCCGACCTGCACGGCGGGCAGCTTCTTGGGACGGCCGCCCGACGACTCGTCGAAGGTCTCCGATGCCAGCACCGAGACGCCGCCGATGCCGTCGAGGCCGGTGCGGGCGCCGAACAGGATGATCTTGTTGCCGGCGCCGGACGCGAATGCCAGGTGCAGGTCCTCGACCCGCATCACGCCGGCGCACAGCGCGTTGACCAGCGGGTTGCCCGCGTAGGACGCGTCGAAGACCGTCTCGCCGCCGACGTTGGGCAGGCCGAGGGAGTTGCCGTAGCCGCCGACGCCGCGGACGACGCCGTCGACGACGCGCCTGGTGTCGGGAGCGTCCGCCGCGCCGAAGCGCAGCTGGTCCATGACCGCGATCGGGCGGGCGCCCATGGCCATGATGTCGCGGACGATGCCGCCGACGCCGGTGGCCGCACCCTGGTAGGGCTCGATGTAGGACGGGTGGTTGTGCGACTCGACCTTGAAGGTGACCGCCCAGCCGTCGCCGATGTCGACGACGCCGGCGTTCTCGCCGATGCCTGCCAGCATGGAGGAGCGCATCTCGTCGGTGGTGGTCTCACCGAAGTACTTCAGGTGCACCTTGGAGGACTTGTAGGAGCAGTGCTCGCTCCACATCACCGAGTACATCGCGAGCTCGGCGTCCGTGGGGCGACGACCGAGGATTTCCCGAATGCGGGTGTACTCGTCGTCCTTGAGGCCCAGTTCCCGGTGGGGCTGGGCGACATCCGGGGTCGCTGCGGCGTTGGTGACGGTATCGACCTGCGAAGACACTGGAAGTGGGGTCCCTTCCCTGAAGGAGTCAGATCGGCAGACCGGCGGGGCGCTGCCTGGGCAAAGTCTAGCCGGGCGCACCGACGTCCGACGCACTGGCAGAGCCGACCACGACCCGCCCCTCGGCCGGGGGCGGGCCGCGCGCGTCAGCTCGGCCGGTCCGTCACTTGTCCGCGGGTGTTTCCGCGGGGGTCTCCTCGGGCACACCCGCGGGGTACTCCGTCCCGATCCGCTGCGCCTCACCGGTGGTCGCCGGGTCCGGCCGGTCGACCTGGTCGGTGGCGGCCATCTGCAGGCCCTGGAGGTCGGTGCGCATGTAGATGACGTTGTACCGGTCCCAGGTGGTGACCACGGACTCGAGGTACCGCCCGCTGGCCCACGGGTGCATGAATCCGCCGTACACCGAGGGCAACAGCAAGCCGCTGATGATGGTCTGGGTGCCGCTCCAGGGGCCCTGCGGGTTGTCGGCCTGCCGGATGACCAGACCGTCCAGGTCGGTGTACATGGCGACGTACTTGCCCAGGTAGTCGTTCCACTGCACCGACAGCTCGCTGACCGGCGCGGGCATCACGGCCTTGGCCGCCTCGGCGTCGGCCGTCCAGCCGGTGCCGTCCCAGTACTCGTAGGCGGTCAGGTTGCGAAGCTGGTCGCCGTGCACCCGGGCCAGCAGGGCATCGCCGAATCGGCCCGACGGCGTCCCGTACTCGTAGATGTAGCCGTCGCCGCGGCCCGTCAGGAACGCGCTCTGCTGCCAGTTCTTGTTGCCCGGCGCGATGGCCGGGATGTCCTCGATGCCGATCCCCTCGGTGTTGGCCCGCACGGTGGCCGGGTCCAGCGACCAGTTCTCACCGTTGTCGGTGGAGTAGGCGATCGCCGAGTAGTTGGTGGTCCAGTTGCCCGGGGTGTCCCAGGACCGCACCGACATGAAGCGGATGTACTGGACTCCGTTGTAGGCCACCGCACCGGTCGGAATGGTCGTGAACTCGCCGGGAATCGCGAAGCCGGGGATGATCTCCTTCGAGTGGTTCGGTGCGTCCAGGGGCGAGCTGTCGATCCGCATGCCGTCGGCCAGGTTCGTGTCGGCGCTGCGGAAGAGCACGTTGCTGCGCCAGTCGTCGCCCTCGGAGCCGCACTTGCCGACCGTGTCGCCGAACGCGACCAGCGTGTCGTGGTCCGCGCCGGCCAGGCCGTTGTCCCACATGATGCCGAGATCCGTGCCGGAGACGTTGAACCTGTTGATGGTGTCGTTGGGGCTGCCGGGGCCGGTCACCATCTCGATCGCCTTGGTACGGCCGGTCAGCTGCGGCAGCGCGCCGTCCGGCGAACCGGTGATCCACGGCAGTGCCTTGCCCAGCGAACCCGTGGCACTGCCGGAGCTGCTCCCACCCTGCCCGCAGGGCCCACCATTGGCCGCGGCGGCCGGCGGGGCCATCACCACCGACAGCGACACGGTGACCGCCGCGGCGGACATCGCCGCAGGCCATGTACGTCTCTTCGAGTGCACTGGCAATCCCCTTCAGCCGAGCGGACGGCGGGGCCCGGCCGCGTCGACCGGATCCCGCCGCTTCGTCTGCGACAGCACACCACGGGCTAATCGCGGGCGCGCGGCAACCAAGGCCCCGGCGACCGGACCGTTGCGAACTGTTTGGGAAATCGTTATGCGGCGCTTGAATTCTGCACAGTCGTCGTTTCAGCCGACAGCGTCGACCGTGCCGGGCCGGGTACGCATGTCACTCGACCGGCGTCAGGAAGGCCGCGAGCGCGTCCGCGTAGTACGCGACGTCGGCGGCGCCCATCAGCTCCCGAGCCGAGTGCATCGCCAGTTGCGGGGCACCGACATCCACGGTGGACAGGCCCGTACGCGAGGCCGTGATGGGCCCGATCGTCGAGCCGCACGGCAGGTCCGCACGGTGCACGTACCGCTGCAACGGCACCCCCGCCTGGTCGCAGGCCAGCGCGAACGCACCCGCGCCGGCAGCGTCGGTGGCGTACCGCAGGTTCTGGTTCACCTTGAGCACCGGTCCCCCGTTGACCTCGATGCGGTGCGCCGGCTCGTGCCGGTCCGGGTAGTTCGGGTGGGTGGCGTGGGCCATGTCGCCGGACGCGCACACCGAGCCGGCCAGCGCCCGCAGGAAGTCTTCCCGGCCGCCGCCGCGGGCCAGCACGATCCGCTCGAGGACCGAGTTCAGCAGGTCTGAGAAGGCGCCACGATCGGACATGCTGCCGACCTCCTCGTGGTCGAACAGCGCCAGCACGGGGATGGCCTCGCCCGGCTCCTCGACCGCCGCAAGCAATGCCCTGGTTCCCGCGTAGCAGGTGCCCTGGTTGTCCAGTCGCGGCGCGCTGACCAACTCGTCGTGCAGCCCGACCACCGCGCTCGGCGCGAGGTCGTGGGTCATCAGCTCCCAGCCGAGCACCGCGTCCTCGGCGACCCCCGCCTGCCCGGCCAGGTAGCCGAGGAACGAGGTCGGCGAGTTGCCGACACCCCAGATCGCGTTGACATGCCGCTGCGGGTCGAGCTGAACGCCCTTACGTTCCTCGGACAGGTGGATCGCCAGCTGCGGCACCCGCAGGATCGGCCGGTCCACCCGGATCAGCTTCTGCTGCAGCGTGTTTCCCACCCGCACACTGATCCGACCGGAGATCCCGAGGTCGCGGTCGAGCCACGAGTTCAGCCAGGCGCCGCCGTACGGTTCCAGGCCCACCAACTGCCATCCGGCGGACCGCAGGTCGGGGTGCTGCTTGACCCGCAGGTTCGGGCTGTCGGTGTGGCCGCCGACGATCCGGAACGGCGACTCGCCGTGGCCGGACTCCTCGGTGCTCCACGCCACCAACGAGCCGCCCCGCACCAGGTAGTACCGGCCGGGCGCGGTCGGCCAGCCGTCCGTTTCGCGCAACTCGACGAAGCCGGCCTCCGTCAGCTCGGCCGCGACCGTCTCGCACACGTGGAACGGGGACGGGGAGGCGTCGACGAAGGCACAGAGTCCGGAGGCGGTGGCGTCGGTCATCGTGGGCATGCCCACGATCCTAGGACCGCCGACACCGCCCCGGGCCCGGCGATCGGTGTTCGCTCAGTGCTCGCCGCCGGCGACACAGAAGCGGTTGCCGTCCGGATCGGTCAGCGTCACCCAGCGGAAGCCGTCCATGTCGTGCCGCTCGTACTCGGTGGCGCCGGCCGCGGTCAGCCGCGCGACCTCCGCGTCCAGGTCCGGCGCGGACAGGTCCAGGTGCACCCGGTTCTTGCCGGGCGTCGGGTCCTCCACCTTCTGGAAGGCCAGCTTGTACGGCGCGCCCGGCACCCCGACCAGGAAGAACCAGCCCTCGTTCTCCTGCTCGATCCGGCCGCCGACCTGCTCCGCCCACCAGGTGGCGAGCGGTCCGGGGTCGGCGCTGTCGACTGTGATCATGCCCAGGGTCAATGTCATGTCGGCACGCTACCGCCGGGCACCGACATCCCGCGGCCGAGGCGGCGTCGGTGGCCCCAACTAGGGTGAACCGGACATCGGCGGACAACCGCCGATGTCGATGTACCGCCCCATGATTGGAGTTTCGAGAAGATGCCCGAGTCCCAGACGGTGGCGACGCCGCTGACCCCCGCGGCACTGTTCCTGGTCGTGACGATCGACGTGGGCGGCGAGGCCACCGCCCGCGGGTTGCTCGCCGCCACCGCGGGCCTGCGCCGCGCGACCGGGCTGCGGATGCCCGGCTCGGGCCTGGAACTGGTCACCGGCGTCGGTTCGTCGGCGTGGGACCGGCTGTTCGGCGGACCTCGGCCCGCCGACCTGCACGAGTTCACCGAGCTGCGGGGCGAGACCCACCGCGCGCCGTCCACCCCGGGCGACCTGCTCTTCCACATTCGCGCGATGAGCACGGACGCGTGCTTCGAACTGGCCCACCAGATCACCAAGCGGCTGGCGGGCGCGGCCACCGTCGTCGAGGAGGTGCACGGTTTCCAGTACTTCGAGAACCGGGACCTGATCGGGTTCGTCGACGGCACCGAGAACCCGGTGGGCGCCCAGGCCGTCGCCGCCGTCACGGTCGGCGACGAGGACCCCGGGTTCGCGGGCGGGTCCTACGTGCACGTGCAGCGGTACGTGCACGACATGACGTCATGGGAGGCGCTGGAAGTCCCCGAGCAGGAGCGGGTCATCGGGCGCAGCAAGCCCGACGACGTCGAGATGACAGCCGACGTCAAGCCCGCCAACTCGCACGTCGCGCTGAACGCGATCAAGGACGAGGAAGGCCGGTCACTCGAGATCCTGCGCGCCAACATGCCGTACGGCCAGGCCGGCGGCGAGATGGGCACCTACTTCATCGGGTACTGCCGCACGCCCGCGATCACCGAGCGGATGCTCGAGAACATGTTCCTCGGCAGCCCGCGCGGCAACCACGACCGGCTGCTGGACTTCTCGACCGCCGTCACCGGTTCGCTGTTCTTCGCACCGAGCGCGGACTTCCTCGACGCGCTGCCCGCCGCCCCGGCCGCCGTCTGACGCGCGGCGGGGCGGCCCTCAGTTCTCGGGAGTACGCAGCTCAGTTCCCGGGGAGTACGCAGACGGTGTCGAGGCCGAGGACGTGGTTGAGCCTGCCGAAGGCCAGCCAGGCGCCGATGCTCATGCTCAGTTCCACGATCTCGGTCTGGCTGTAGTGCGCGCCCATCCGCTCCCAGAACTCGTCGTCGAGGCCGTGGTGGTCGAGGGCGTAACGGTCGGCGTACTCGGCGGCCAGCCGGGTGCGGTCGTCGAAGACATCGGTGGTGCGCCACTGCTCGACGGCCTCGTCGAAGCCGGCCTCGACCTTCTGGCCGTCACGTTCGGTCCGCCAGTCCTGGCAGAAGATGCACCCGTTGATCTGTGCGATCCGCAGCCGCGCCGCCTCGAAGGCACGCAGGTCGATGGTCGAGTGCTCGTAGACCGACAGGGAGAACTTCGAGGCCGCGATCCCGATGCCGGGGACCATCTCGCCCCACACGTAGCCGATCGGATCCTTGCCCTCTGGAATGTCGATGTTCATGCGCGTCCTTTCGAGTTCACTGTCTTGACGAGTTTGCCGACGGCAGGGCGCAACGGGACGTCGAGCGCGTCGTAGAGTCCGGGTTCGGCGTCCACCAGCCAGTCGATGGCGCTCACCAGTCGACCGACCGCCGTGGCGTTTCCGCCGGCGGACCGGCTGCCGTCCTCGTCGGTGCACTCGACGGACACCTCGATGCGCGGGCGGCCCTCGATGATCACCCGGTGGGCGCCGTCGCCGTCCGGCGGCATCGGCCAGTCGGTGGCACAGGTCGGATGGATGCGGGTGACGTGCTCGACGACGATCCGGGGCTCGCCGTCGACGATGCCCTGTACCTCGAACCGCACCGCGCCCTGGGTGCCGGCCTCGAAGTCGCCCATCGTGGTGGTGGTGACGGTCTCGTCGAGCGCGCGCCGGTCCAGGGTCTCGCGGATCTCGTCGAGTTCGACACCCAGCGCCCGCGCCATCATCCGGATCTGTCCGCCCCACACCATCGTCGGGATCGTCGGCGCGATCATCGGCGGCAGGTAGTCCATCGGCTGGCCCATGCCGACCAGGTAGCGCACCGAGTCCGGCTGGTCGTAGGTGGAGTAGTCGAAGATCTCCTGGCAGCGGATCACGTCGACGGTGCTGCCGAGCCCGCTGAGCAGCAGCGGCAGCACGTCGTTGCCCCAGCCGGGGTCGACGCCGGACGCGAACAGCGAGCCGCCGCCCTCCGCGATCGCGGCGAGCACCGGATCCCGCAGCTCGGGCGGGGCGTTGGTCGGGTCGTAGAGCGGGTACAGCGCGGGACTGACGACGACGGCGCCGGCGCGGATCGCGCGGCAGATGTCGGCCAGCGCGTCGTCGGGCCGGATGTCGCCGGACGCCGCGTACACCACGGCCGCGGGGCCGGCGGCCAGCACCGCGTCGATGTCGTCGGTCGCGGCGACCCCCAGGTTGCAGCCGAGCCCGGACAGGTCGCCGGCGTCGCGGCCGACCTTGTCGGGGTTGTTCACGAGCACGTTCGTGAGCTCGAGCAGCGGGTGCGCCTCGACGGCGCGGATGGCCGCGCGTCCGACATTTCCGGTACCCCAGACAACCGTTGAGATCATGGGCGGGAGGCTACCGAGTTGGAATACGTTCTCGTGGCCGTTCCGGCCACGAAGACCCCTGCGAGGCAAAGAAAAAGGACGGACCGGGGGTGACCGGTCCGTCCTTCTTGTCTTGCGCTGCTGGACTCAGGCGGTGAGCACCGCGTCCAGAGCCGAGTAGAACAGGCCGAGGCCGTCGTCACTGGGACCGGTGAGGGCCTCGGTGGCGTGCTCGGGGTGCGGCATCAGTCCGACCACGCGACCGTTCTCGGAGGCGATGCCGGCGATGCCACGCTTGGAGCCGTTCGGGTTGTCGCCCGCGTAGCGGAAGACCACGCGGCCCTCACCCTCGAGCTCGTCGAGGACCCGCTCGGACGCCTGGTAGCGGCCCTCACCGGACTTGAGCGGCACCAGGATCTCGGCGCCGGACTCGTACCGCGAGGACCAGGCTGTCGAGGTGGACTCCACCTTGAGCCACTGGTCGCGGCAGATGAAGTGCAGTCCCTCGTTGCGGGTGAGCGCGCCGGGGAGCAGGCCCGCCTCGCACAGCACCTGGAAGCCGTTGCAGATGCCCAGGACGGGCATGCCGCCCTGCGCGGCCTTGACGACCTCGCCCATCACCGGGGCGAACCGGGCGATGGCGCCGCAGCGCAGGTAGTCGCCGTAGGAGAAGCCGCCGGGCACGATCACCGCGTCGACACCCTTGAGGTCGGCGTCGCCGTGCCAGAGGTTGACGGCCTCGCCACCGGCGAGGTTGACCGCGCGCACCGCGTCGACGTCGTCGAGGGTGCCGGGGAAGGTGATGACTCCGATGCGGGTGCTCACTGGACTCGGGTGACCTTCCAGTCCTCGATCACCGTGTTCGCCAGCAGCGACTCGGCGATCTCCGAAAGCTCGGCGTCGGTGACGCTGTCGTCGACCTCGAGTTCGAAACGCTTGCCCTGTCGCACGTCGGCGACGCCGGCGTGCCCGAGGCGGCCGAGAGCGCCGACAATGGCCTGGCCTTGCGGATCGAGAATCTCGGTCTTGGGCATGACATCGACAACGACACGGGCCACGTGCTGCTCCTCGCTAGGTGCTCCGGTACCGCCCGGCACAGACCACCGGGCAACAGGCAGTTTACCGGTCCGCCCCGCCGCTCTCTGCACCGACTGAGCTGTCCGTTCGTTCGGTCGCGACAATCGGTGTGATGCGCGCACATTCGCCGCCGCGCATACTCGTCTGCATGCGACTGACCCACTTCGGACACTCCTGCGTGCTCGTCGAGCTGGGCGGCGCGACCGTCCTGTTCGACCCCGGCAGCTTCTCGCACGGCTTCGAGGGCATCACCGGCCTGGACGCCATCCTGATCACCCACCAGCACCCCGACCACGTCGACGTGAACCGGCTGCCCGCCCTGCTCGAGGCGAACCCCGGTGCGGCGCTGTACTCGGACCCGCAGACCGCGGCGCAGCTCGGCGGGTCCTGGACCGGCGTGCACGCGGGCGACACCTTCAACGTCCGCGACGTGCTGGTGACCGGGGCTGGCGGGCGGCACGCGGTGATCCACCCTGACCTCCCGGTGATCGACAACACCGCGTTCCTGCTGGGCAGCGCGGACCGGCCGGCCCAGCTGATGCACCCCGGCGACTCGCTGTTCGTGCCCGAGCAGCCGGTCGACGTGCTCGCCGTCCCGGCGGTCGCGCCGTGGATGAAGATCTCCGAGACCGTCGACTACCTGCGGGCCGTCGCGCCGCGGGTGGCCGTGCCGATCCACCAGGGCATCATCAACGACCCGGGGACCCGCATCTACTACGGTCGGCTCACCGAGATGGCACCCGACGGCACCGAGTTCCGGGTGCTCCCGGCGGAGGACGCCACCGAGGTCGCCTGAACTCAGGCCACCCGGATACCCGGCCCGCCCTCCCAGCGGTAGGCGGCCGGGCGGGCCTCGTGGTGCAGCGCGAGGTCGACGGCGTCGAGGACGGCCTGCCGTGGGCCGGGCGAGGCCAGTTGCCTCGCGGAGATCGCCAGCCGCACCAGGGCACCGCGTCGGGCGGTCCGGCCGGCCCCGAGCACCAGGGCCCGGCACCACCATGGCTCCGCCCGGAACCCCTCGCCGATGCCGAACACCCGACCGCGCTCCACCGTGCCGCGGCCGAGGTCGTGCACGGCTGTCAGGCCGGCCAGCAGGCGGAAACCGGTGGGCACCAACGCGGACACCGCGCCGGGCGAGGCGATCCACCGCGGCGGCGCGAACGCCCGGGTCCGCAGGCCGGTCTGTTCCATCACCCGGTCCGCTGCCGTCAGCCGTAGCGTCGCCTCGTGCTCACGCAGCGCGGCGAACTCGGCGCGGCGCTTCTTGGTGGCGGCCTGGTCGTAGCCGTGCAGCACGATGGCGTCGCCGTGCTCCTGCCGCTCCCGCAGCCACTGCTGGGTCGGCTCGTCCTTGGCCAGCCGGTACTTGTCCTTGAGCCGCGGCGCGACGAGCAGCGACAGCGACACCCCGCGACTGTCCATCTCCGACGCGAACCCGGCCACCAGTTCGGTGGTCTCGACGCGGATTCCGGATACCGACACGATCAGTTGCCCGGTCATGCCCTCAGCATGAACCCCGAAGGTTAACGGACGCTGAAACCCGCCGAAACGATCGAACGGGAGTTCCGGGTCGGATCCGACCTCGAACCCGACCCTGAACTCCCGTTCGGCCTGTGGCCAGCGACTAGCGCGGCAGGACGGCCTCGATGGCCGCGACGACCTCCGGCGCGTCCGGCTCGGTGCGCGGACGGAACCGGTTCACCACGGTGCCGTCGGGCGCGATCAGGAACTTCTCGAAGTTCCACTGGATGTCGCCTGCCGCGCCGTCCGCGTCGGCCGCCGTGGTCAGCTCCGCGTACAGCGGGTGCCGACCCTCCCCGTTGACCTCGATCTTCTCCAGCAGCGGGAAGGTGACGCCGTAGGTGGCCGAGCAGAACTCGGCGATCTCGTCGGCGGTGCCCGGCTCCTGGCCCATGAACTGGTTGCACGGCACGCCGACGACGGTGAGGCCGCGGTCCGCGTACTCGGTGGCCAGCTTCTCCAGCGCTGTGTACTGCGGGGTCAGGCCGCACTTGGAGGCGACGTTCACCACGAGGACCGCGCGGCCGTCGTAGTCGCCGAGCGAGGTGGGTACGCCGCCGAGCGTGTTGATACCGATGTTCTGTACGGGAGTTGTCATGGGCACCAACGTAGCCACGGCGATCCCCCGGCGCAGCACCGAGCCGGAGTCAGCTGTGGACGAGCGGTCGCGCGGGCTCGGCGACCCGTGCCGGCGCCTGATCCCGGTCCCGATCCCGGCCCTGATCCTCGGACCGGTCCTCGTCGAGCATGGTGGCCTCGTCGAAGGGCAGCTCGCCGGCCAGCACCGCGTTGACCCGGTCCCGGTCGACGGTCTTGGTCCAGGCGCCGATCAGCAGCGTCGCGACGGCATTGCCGGAGAAGTTCGTGACCGCGCGGGCCTCGGACATGAACCGGTCGATGCCGACGATCACGCCGACGCCGTCGAGCAGATCGGGGCGGTGGCTCTGCAGGCCGCCCGCCAGGGTGGCCAGCCCGGCTCCGGTGACGCCGGCCGCGCCCTTGGAGGCGATGATCATGAACACCAGCAGCGAGAGCTGCTCGGTCAGCGAGAGCGGCTGCCCCATCGCGTCGGCGATGAAGATCGACGCCATGGTCAGGTAGATCGCGGTGCCGTCGAGGTTGAACGAGTATCCGGTCGGGACGACGACGCCGACGGTGCTGCGCTCGACGCCGACGTGCTCCATCTTCGCGATCAGGCGCGGCAGCGCCGACTCGGACGACGAGGTCGCGAAGATCAGCAGGTACTCGCGGGCCAGGTACTTCACCAGCTTGAAGATCGAGAATCCGGTGGCCAGGCGCAGCAGGCTGCCGAGCACGCCGAAGACGAAGATCAGGCAGGTCAGGTAGAAACCGATCATCAGGGTGCCCAGCTGCACGACCGCGCCGAGGCCGGTCTGCCCGACCACGTTGGCCATCGCGCCGAAGGCGCCGATCGGCGCGAGCCACAGGATCATCGACAGGATCTTGAAGACCAGCTTCTGGAGGTGTCCGACGCCCTTGAGGATCGGCTCGCCCTGCTTGCCCAGGGCCTGCACGCCGAAGCCGACCAGCAGCGCCACGAACAGCGTCTGCAGGACACTGCCGGCGGTCAGCGCCGACAGCAGCGACGTCGGGATGATCGAGGCGATGAAGTCCATCGTCCCGCCGGCGCCGTGCGCCTGGTCGGCCAGTGCCGCACCCTGACCGGCGGTCGCCGCGGAGATGTCGAGGCCGCTGCCCGGTTCCAGCAGGTTGCCGACGACCAGACCGATGCCGAGAGCCACGGTCGACATGCCGATGAAGTAGGCCAACGCGAGCCCGCCGACCCGGCCGACCTTGGCCGCGGCCTTCACCGACCCGATGCCCAGCACGATGGTGCAGAAGATGACGGGGCTGATCATCATCTTGATCAGCGAGACGAACAGCGTCCCGAGCACGCCGAAGGACTTGCCGACGTCCGGCGCC
Organism: Rhodococcus tukisamuensis NBRC 100609; assembly: GCF_001894985.1. Lineage (GTDB taxonomy): Bacteria > Actinomycetota > Actinomycetes > Mycobacteriales > Mycobacteriaceae > Rhodococcus_G > Rhodococcus_G tukisamuensis. The sequence continues at coordinate 226,783 of NZ_BCXG01000002.1, forward strand.
AGCCAGCCGACGAGGATGCCGCCGATCACGGCGATCACGACACCGATGTACAGCCAGTGGGTGCGGTCACGCTTGCTGACCGTCGCCTCTGGGGCCTGGTCCTGGATGGTCGCACTCATCGGTGTTCCTCTGATCGAATGGCAACGAAGTGACGGCACTCACGTCGAGTCACGGAGAATTCTGCGGGCGCGCCCGAAACCGATGAAGATTGTGTTCATTACGTTCACGAGAGGAGCGCGGTGGCCCGCCGATCGCCCCGACGGCCGATGAGCCTCGCCCGCCAACTCCTGCTGCTGCAGGTCGCGGTGCTGGCGCTGGTCATCGCCGCGGGCACGGCGCTGGGCATCGTCGACCAGCTCCGCGACAGCGACGACGCCAACCGGCGCGAGGTGACGGCGGTCGCCGAGACCCTGGCATTGTCGGACTCGACCGCCGCCGCACTGCGCTCCCCCGACCCGACCGCGCTGCTGCAGCCGGAGACCGAACGCATCCGGCAGGCCACCGGCGTCGACTTCATCGTGGTGATGGCGCCCGACCGCACCCGGTACACCCACACCAACCCGGCCCTGATCGGGCAGCCCTTCGGCGGGAACATCGACCGCGCCCTCACCGGCGAGACGTTCACCGAGACCTACGCCGGCTCGCTGGGCCCGTCCGTCCGGGCCGTGACGCCGGTCTACGACGACGGCACCCTGGTCGGGTTGGTCGCGGTCGGCATCACCCGTGCCCGGGTGGGCGCGGAGGTCGCGGCCAGCCTGCCCCTGCTCTTCACGCTCGCCGGTGCGGGCCTGGTCGCGTCGACCCTCGGCGCCCTGCTGCTCAGCCGACGGCTGCGCCGCCAGACGCTGGGACTGGCCCCGGACGAGCTGCGCCGGCTCTACGAGCACCACGACGCCGTGCTGCACTCCATCGGCGAGGGTCTGGTCGTGTTCGGCCGCGACGAGGAGGTGGCGGAACTGGTCAACGACGAGGCCCGACGACTGCTCGAGCTGCCCGACGGTCCGGTGCGGCTGGCGTCGCTGCCGGCGTCGTTGCGCCGCCTCGACCTCTCCGACGCCACCGATGCGGGCGACGAGGTGCACCTGACCATGAACCGGGTGCTCGTGGTAAACCGGCATCCGGTCAACTGGGAGGGCCGCCGGATCGGCACGGTGCTGACCATCCGGGACCACACCGAACTCCAGGACGTGCTCGGTGAGCTCGACTCGGTGCGCGGGTTCGCCGAGACCCTGCGATCGCAGGCCCACGAGTCGGCGAACCGGCTGCACACGATCGTCACCATGGTCGAGCTCGGCCGCTACGACGAGGCCGTCGCCTTCGCCACCGACGAGCTGCGGCTCTCCCAGCAGCTCATCGACCGGCTGATGGCCACGGTCGAGGAGCCGGCCCTGGCGGCGCTGCTGCTGGGCAAGGTCGGAGAGGCGGCCGAGCGGGGCGTGACGCTGACCGTCACCGAGGACACCGCGCTCGGTCCGGTGCCGACGCTGCGGGCCCGGGAGCTGGTGACGCTGGTCGGCAACCTCGTCGACAACGCCGTCGACGCCGCCCGCGACACCGACGACCCGTGGGTGGAAGTCTCGGTCCGGCAAGAGGACTCGATGCTGGTGATCCGGGTCGCCGACAGCGGACCCGGCCTGTCCCCGGACTCGTTGGCGAACGCGACCACCCGCGGGTACTCGACCAAGTCGGGTTCCCGGGGACTGGGGCTGGCGTTGGTCTCCCAGGTGGTCGGCCGCCACCGCGGCGTCCTGCGTGCCGAGCCGTCGCTGGGTTCGATGCTCGTCGTCGAGATCCCGCTGCCGCCAGGGGGCGGGTCGTGATCCGGGTCCTGATCGTCGAGGACGAGCCGCTGATCGCGCAGGCGCACCGCTCGTATGTCGAACGGGTGCCGGGGTTCTCGGTGCACGGCGTGGTGCACACCGGCAATGCCGCCGTGCGCGCCGTGGTCGCGGCGGGCGACACCGACGACCCGGTGGACCTCGTCCTGCTCGACTTCGGTCTGCCCGACGCCGGCGGCCTCGACGTCGCCGCCGCGCTGTCCGGCCTGCGCCCGCGACCGGACGTCATCGCGGTCACCTCCGCGCGCGACCTCGAGGTGGTGCGCACCGCAGTCGCCCGGGGCATCGCCGTGTACCTGCTCAAGCCGTTCACCTTCGCCGCATTCCGCGACAAGCTCGAGCGGTACCTCGAATTCCGCAACGCCCTGCCCGCAGGCCGGTCCGCCGCCGGACAGCACGAGATCGACCGGGCCATGGCCGCATTGCGCGGCTCCAGCGAACGCCCCGTGACCCCGAAAGGCGTTGCGCGGCAGACCCTCGACCACGTCGCCTCCTGCGTCCGCGACGCCGACCGGGCGCTGACCGCCGCCGAGGTCGCGGCCGCAGTCGGGGTGTCCCGGGTGACCGCGTGGCGCTACCTGGAGCGGATGGCCGAGGACGGGCTGGTCGACCGGCGCACCGAGTACGGGCGCGCCGGCCGGCCCCAGGTGCGGTACGCCTGGCGCTGAGCGTCGTCCGTCTACGACCGGATGGTGCCCCGGCCCGGGATCACCGGCAGGTCGAGCGCGGACAGCAGTCCGGGCTTGGCGTCGCCGAGGTACGGGATCGCGTTGATCGCGCGCATCCCGGTGGCCAGGCACCCGCCGGTGATCGGGTTGTCGTCGAGTTCACCGCGGAAGACGGTCTCCTGGGTGATGTTCGGGCTGCCCTTGATGATCACCCGGTACACGTCGTTCTCCACCGAGGTGGCCCGCGGCCAGTGCGTGGCCGCGTCGTTGGTGATCCGGTTGACGTGCTCGATGACGATCTTCGCCTCGTCGCCCACCCAGCCGCGGATCTCGAATCGCACCGCGGCGCACTGGCCGGGTTCGATGACGCCGAACTTGTACTCGATCGGCTCGGTGGCCGCCCACTTCTCGTAGACGGTGTCGATCCGGTCCAGCTTCACCCCCACCGCATCGGCGATCATCGGAATGGTGTGACCCCACGCGAAGATCAGCACCTCCGGGATCTCGAGCACCGCCGCCTGCTCGATCGGCGCGCCGATTCCCATGGTCGGGCCGTAGTCACCCTCGTAGGTGGCGTAGTCCAGCAGTTCCTGCACCCGCACGCTGTCCACCCGCCCGCACACGCCCATCAGGGTCATCGGGAACAGGTCGTTGGCGAACCCGGGGTCGATCCCGGTGGTGAAGCAGGACTTTCCGCTCTCCTCGCAGGCCTGCTCGAGCGCGACCTTCATCTCCGGCGGGCACGGCTCGGGGTAGACCAGCGGCGTCATCGAGGTGGACACCACGTGCTTGCCGGACCGCAGGGCGGCGGTCATGTTGTCGATGTTCTGCACCGCGTACTCGGCGGTCGGGCCGTAGTACGCGACCGCGTCGGCGTCCAGCCGAAGGACCGCCTCCCAGTCCGTGGTGGCGGCGAGCCCGGCCGGCTCGGCGCCGATCAGGGTGCCGACGTCGACGCCGTCCTTCTCCGGGTCGTGCACGATGACGCCCACGAGCTCGAACTCCGGGTGGTCGAGGAGCTCACGGATGACGAGCTTGCCGACGACGCCGGTGCCCCAGACGATGACCTTGTGCTTCATGCCTACTGCCTTTCAAGAATTGTTGTGCGTCAACAGGTTCCGAACTTCAGCGGAAGTACTCGCCCGCGTTCACGAATAGCGTCTGGCCGGTGAGCATCCGGGCCCGGTCGGAGGCGAAGAAGACCACCGAGTTGGCCACGTCGTCGTCGGCGGGAATCTCGCCGAGCGGCATGTTCTTGGTGATCTCGCCGATCACGGTCTCCTCGGGGACGTCGCGCTGCTTGGCGGACAGCGCGACGTACAGCTCGATCGGCGGGCCCCACATCCACGTCGGGACGACGGTGTTCACCCGGATCTTGTGCGGTCCGAGCTCCTTTGCCAGTGACCACATCGCCGCGTGCAACGCTCCCTTCGACGTGGCGTATGCGGACTGCGGCAGCTGCGGGTGGAACATCGCCTGCGAGCCGATCAGCACCACAGACCCGCCCCGCTTCTTCAGCTCCGGCAGCGCGGCCTGCGTCAGGGTGAGCGTGCCGATCACGTTGGCGTCGAGCATCGCCTTCCAGGCGTCGAGGTCGGCTCCCTCGAGCCCACCGAAGACGTCCTCCTTCGCGGCAACGTTCACCAGGGCGTCCACCGACCCGAAGCGGTCGGCAGCCGTGCCGATCAGCCCCGCGCAGGCCTGTTTGTCGAGGATGTCGGTGACCGCGTACGCGACCCGCTCCCCGGTGGGGTCGATCTCATCGGCCACCGACTTCAGGTTCGCCTCGGTCCGCGCGCCGAGCACGACGTTCGCGCCGTCCCGGTACGCGGCCAGCGCGATCTCCCGCCCGAGTCCGTTGCCGACCCCCGAGACAACGACCGTCTTGCCATCCAACAGCTCCGCCATGTCCAGCTTCCTCCGGTGTGATGCAGATCATTACGTAACGTCGAGTTACGAATTTTTGCAACGTAACACCGCGTTACGCTATTGACAATGACTTCCGGCGAAGAGACGACAGGGACGGCCGCCGAGCGCAGGCGCGGGCGCCCGCGGAGCGCGGCGATCGACGACGCCGCGCTGGCCGCTGCGCGCGAACTGCTGGCCGAGGTCGGCTGGGACCAGACCACCATGGTGGCGATCGCCGATCGCGCCGGAGTCGGCAAGCCCGCCCTCTACCGGCGCTGGCCGTCCAAGACGCACCTGGTGTTCGAGGCGGTCTTCGGATGGGTCGACGAGGCCACCCCCGTCGCCGACGCGACGGACGCCGCGGACTGGATCCGACGCTCCTGCGCGTACTCCCTCGAACTCTTCGGCCGCCCCGAGGTGAAGGCCGCACTCCCCGGGCTGCTGGCGGCGTTCCGGGACCGCGCGGACCTGCTGACCACGCTGTGGACCGACTTCGGCGGCCCGGGCGTCGGGATGCTGGCCGACGTCCTCCGCGCGGACGAGAAGCGACACGAGGGCGAGGGCGAAGACGCGACCCTGGACGCACAGGCCACCATGCTGTTCATCGTCGGCGGCGCCATGGTGCTGCGCCTGATGATGGCCGACGAGGACGCCGCCGGCGTCGTCGCCCGGATGCCGGACATCCTGCTCGGTGGCGTGGAACGGGCACAGCCCTCAGGCGGCGTTAAACGGGCACGGCCCTCACCCGACGAGGGGTGAGGGCCGTGACCGAGGCCGAAGCCGAGGGCTACGCGGCGCCGCAGGTGTCGAGCACCCAGGCGTACTCGAACGCGACCTCTTTCCACTTCTCGTAGCGGCCACTGACGCCGCCGTGACCGGCGCTCATCTCGGTCTTCAGCAGCAGCGGCGCGTCGCCGGTCTTGGTGGCCCGCAGCGCCGCAACCCACTTGGCGGGCTCGACGTAGAGCACCCGGGTGTCGTTGATGCTGGTGATCGCGAGGATCGCCGGGTAGTCCTGCGCGGTGACGTTCTCGTACGGCGAGTACGAGCGCATGTACTCGTAAACTTCCTTGTCCGCCAACGGGTTTCCCCACTCGTCCCATTCGATCACCGTCAGTGGCAGGGACGGGTCGAGGATCGAAGTGAGCGGGTCCACGAACGGCACGTTCGCGAGGATCCCGGCGAACAGTTCCGGCGCCAGGTTCGCCACCGCGCCCATCAACAGCCCGCCCGCGCTGCCGCCGTCCGCCACCAGCTGCGCGGGGGTGGTGCGGCCGGTGTCGATCAGGTGCCGCGCGCAGTCGACGAAGTCGGTAAAGGTGTTCTTCTTCGTCAGCATCTTGCCGTTCTCGTACCAGTGCCGGCCCATCTCGCCGCCGCCGCGCACGTGCGCGACGACGAACACCACGCCGCGGTCGAGCAGCGAGAGCCGCGCCACCGAGAAGCCGGGGTCCATGCTGGCCTCGTAGGAGCCGTAGCCGTAGAGCAGCAGCGGCGCGGGCCCGGCGGCGTCCCGATCCCCCGTCGCTGCGCTCGCCCCGTCCGCCTCGCCGCGCTTGCGCTGCACGATCGAGATCGGGATCTGGGTGCCGTCGGCCGCCTCCGCCCAGTCCCGGTGCTGTTCGTAGTCCGCGGGGTCGTACCCGCCCAGGACCGGCTGCGACTTGCGCAGCATCAGCTCACCGGTGGCCACGTCGTAGTCGTAGACGCGGCTGGGGGTGAGGAAGGAGGTGTAGCCGAGCCGCAGCAGGGGTCCGGTCCACTCCGGGTTGGAGCCCGCGCCCACGGAGTAGAGCTCCTCGTCGAACTCCAGCTCGTGCCGATCGCCGTAGCCGTCGGCCGCGAGCGGCCACACCGCCAGCCGGGTCAGGGCCTCGCGCCGGTAGCTGAGTACCAGGTGCCCGGCGAACGCCTCGACCTCCTCGAGCCGGACGTCCTCGTCGTGCGGGAGCAACGTCCGCTGGTCCGTGGGATCGGCCACCGGCGCGTCGACCAGGGTGAAGTTCTCCGCCTTCACCCCGTCCACGACGCCGTTGTGCAGGATCAGGAAGCGGTCCTGGCCGGCCACGACGGCATGCTCGACGCTGTACTCGACGCCGTCCTCGCGGGGCAGCACCACCCGGAATTCGCCCTCGGGCGTCGCCGACTCCAGGCACAGGATCTCCGAGGTGATCTTGGAGCCGACCCAGATCATCAGGTACTTCTCGCTGCGGGTGGAGCCGCAGCCCACCCAGAACCGCTCGTCCGGCTCGTGGAAGACCTTGACGTCGTCGGCAGGCGCGGTGCCGAGCCGGTGCCGCCACACGGTGTCGGGGCGCCACGCGTCGTCGACGGTGAGGTAGAAGACGTGCTGGTCGTCCACCGACCAGGTCACTCCCGGCGCGGTCCCGGGGATCTCGTCGACCAGCAGCTCGCCGGTGCGCAGGTCCTTGAACCGCAGCGTGTACCGCTCGTCGCCCGCGGTGTCGACGGAGTAGGCGAGCAGGTTGCCGTCGAGGGTTACGGAGAAGGCACCCAGGGAGAAGAACGCGTGCCCCTCGGCCAGCACGTTGCCGTCGAGGAGGACCTGCTCACCCGGGATGTCGGTGTCGGCGGACAGCACCGGCGGGGTCCAGTCGTCCGGCCCGGTGATCGGGCACCGGCACTGCACGCCGTACTGCTTGCCCTCGAAGCTGCGCGAGTAGTACCACCACTGCCCCATCCGGGACGGCACCGACAGGTCGGTCTCCTGGGTGCGGGACTTGATCTCCTGGAAGATCGCGTCCCGCAGCGGCGCCAGGTGCTCTGTGTGCGCGTCGGTGTAGGCGTTCTCCGCCTCCAGGTACGCGAGGACCTCCGGGGACTCCTTGTCCCGCAGCCACTCGTAGTTGTCGACGAAGGTCTCGCCGTGGTGGGTGCGTTCGAGGGGAACCTTCTTGGCCACCGGAGCGGTGACCGGGGAGACGGACGAAGTCATGGCGCCCACCCTATGCGGTGGGCGCCACGACGTGAGTCAGACCCAGTCGGCGAAGGACAGCCCGGAGATCCGCTCGTAGGCCTCGATGTAGCGCGCCCGGGTGGCCTCGACGATCTCGTCCGGCAGCGGGGGCGGCGGCGTGTCGCCCGCCCGGTCCCATCCAGACTCGGCGCTGGTCAGCCAGTTGCGGACGAACTGCTTGTCGAAGCTCGGCTGCACCCGGCCCGGCTCGTAGCCCTCGGCCGGCCAGTACCGCGACGAGTCCGGGGTGAGCACCTCGTCGGCGAGGACCAGGTTTCCGTCGGCGTCGAGACCGAACTCGAACTTGGTGTCGGCCAAGATGATTCCGCGGTCGGCGGCGAAGCTGGCGGCCCGGAAGTAGATCTCGAGGGTGTCCTCGCGAAGCTTGACGGCGAGGTCCTGCCCGAGCTGCTCGACGACGGTCGCGAAGTCCACGTTCTCGTCGTGCTCACCCATCACGGCCTTGGTGGCCGGGGTGAAGATCGGCTCGGGCAACTGGCTCGCCTCGACGAGGCCGTCGGGCAGCTGGACGCCGCACACGGCGCCGGTGCGCTGGTAGTCGGCCAGTCCGGAGCCGGTGAGGTAGCCGCGGGCCACGCACTCGACGGGCACCATGTCCAGCTTCCGCACCACCAGCGCGCGGCCGAGCACCTCCGCCGGGATCCGCTCGTCGTCCGGGGGTCCGGCCAGGTGGTTGTAGCCGCCGAGCTCGTTGAAGAAGAACACGCTCATCGCGGTGAGCACGCGCCCCTTGTCCGGGATCGGCGTGTCGAGCACGTGGTCGTAGGCCGAGATCCGGTCGCTCGCGACGAGCAACAGGTGCTCGTCGTCGATCGTGTAGAGATCGCGGACCTTGCCGCCGGCCAGGTGGGCGTAGTCGGAAAGTGAAGGGCGCACGTCGAGTAACCCTATCGGGTGTGCCACCCACCCGACAGTGCCGCCGCCCGCCGCCCCGGGACCGGCGGCCGAATGTGCCCCGCGCCACGCCGACGCCGGGGCCATCCAGTCGCCGCGACGTAGCGTGATACACAATCGAGTCCTTCCGAGGACAAGGGCACGCGATGACAACCGAGGTGGTGGACAGGCGCAGCATCGGACTGCGCTCGGATCGCGGGCCGGTCCTGCTCTCGCTGATGCTCACCACGGCCCTGGTCGCGCTGGACTCCACCATCATCGCGACCGCGGTGCTCACCATCGTCGACGACCTCGGCGGCTTCACCGCGTTCCCGTGGCTGTTCTCGATCTACCTGCTCGCGCAGGCCGTCTCGACGCCGATCTACGGCAAGCTCGCCGACCTGTTCGGCCGCAAGCCGGTCATGCTGTGGGGCATCGGAGTCTTCTGCGTCGGCTCGGTGCTGTGCGCGAGCGCATGGTCGATGCCGGCGCTGATCGCGTTCCGCGCCGTGCAGGGCCTCGGCGCGGGAGCGGTGCAGCCGATGGGCCTGACCATCGCCGGCGACATCTACACGCTCGCCGAGCGGGCGAAGGCGCAGGCGTACCTGGCCAGCGTCTGGGGAATGTCCGCGGTGGTCGGCCCCACCCTCGGCGGGCTGTTCTCGGAGTACCTCTCCTGGCGCTGGATCTTCTGGGTCAACGTGCCGCTGTGCGCACTGGCCGCGGTGATGCTGATCCGCAACTTCGTCGAACCGCCGCGGACCCGGAACCGGCCCCGCATCGACTACCTGGGCGCCACCTTGCTCAGCGTCGGCGCCGCGCTGCTGATCCTGGGCCTGCTCGAGGGCGGGCAAGCCTGGGCGTGGGGCTCCCCGGTCGGATTCGGGGTGTTCGCCGTCGCCGCCGTCTCGCTGGCACTGTTCGTCCTGGTCGAGTCCCGCGCCAAGGATCCGGTCCTGCCGCTGTGGGTGCTGACCAGCCGGGTGCTGGTGGCGAGCAGCCTGGTCGCGGTGAGCATCGGCGCCATCGTGATGGGACTGGCCTCCTACGTGCCGGCGTTCGCGCAGGGTGTGCTCGGCACCGGCGCCCTCGTCGGGGGGTTCGCACTGGCCGCCCTCACCGTCGGCTGGCCGGTCTCCGCGGCGCTGGCCGGCCGGCTGTACCTGCGGCTGGGCTTCCGCTCCACCGCGCTCGTGGGCGGCGCCCTGACCCTGATCGGCACGGCGGCCACCACGCAACTCGGGACCGGGTCGCAGGTGTGGCACGTGGCGGCCGCATGCTTCGTGACCGGCGCCGGTCTGGGGTTGGCCGCGGCCCCCACCCTGATCGCCTCGCAGACGAGCGTGGACTGGGAGCAGCGGGGCGTGGTGACGGCCACCAACATGTTCGCGCGCTCGCTGGGCAGCGCCGTGGGGGTCGCGATCTTCGGCGCCCTCGCCAACGGCCGCCTCGGCGGGGCCCAGGATCCGTCGGCCGCGGAGCTGTCCTCGGCCCTGGATCCCGTGTTCCTGGCGGTGACGGTGGCCGCGGCGGCGGTGCTGGCCGCGGCGGCGTTCATGCCGGGCCGCACCACAACCGACGGTCGCTGAGCCAGACACTCGCCGAGCCTGGCCGGGCCGGGTTTGGCAGGCTGAGGCGATGAGCTCCCCTCGCGTCACCATCACCTACTGCACCCAGTGCAACTGGCTGCTCCGCGCCGGCTGGATGGCCCAGGAGCTGCTGCAGACGTTCGCGGCCGAGCTCGGCGAGGTGGCGCTGGTCCCCGGAACCGGCGGCATCTTCCAGATCGAGGCCGACGGGCAGTTGCTGTGGGACCGGGCCCGCGACGGCGGTTTCCCGGACATCGTGGCGCTGAAGAGGCTGGTACGCGACGCCGTCGCGCCGGACCGGGACCTCGGGCACGCGGACCGGTCGCGCTGACACCCTGGTCTGCACGCCGGCACCCGGGCCTTGACTGGGCCCGCGGAGGCGACAAGTGTTGACGGCTAGGGGGGAACGGCGGCGCTGATGCCGCCGAACGGCTCACCGCCACTTCACGGTCGGCCCCGAACACCTCACATGCGATGACTTGAGCCGTGCCACCACACGATCGAGGTGCGCCATGACCGCCAATCCGAGCACCGTCACCGGCACCGTCGACACCGATGCCGCGATCCCCGAGATCGTCGGGTCGCTGCGCACGACGTACGCCTCGGGCCGCACCAGACCCGCGACGTGGCGGATCGAGCAACTGCGCGGCATCGAGCGACTGCTGGCCGAACGAGAGGACGAGATCGCCGACGCCCTCGCCGAGGATCACGGGCGCGACGCCTTCGAGGCCTGGATGACCGACATCCTCTCCACCAAGCTCGAGGCCGCGTACGCACGCAAACGGGTGCGCCGGTGGATGCGCAGCCGGCCACGGCCGCTGCCGCTGCACCAGATGCCCGCACTGGGATGGGTGCAGTACGAGCCGCTCGGGGTGGTGCTCGTCATCGGGGCCTGGAACGGTCCACTGACGGTCACCCTGGGACCGCTGGTCGCCGCCGTGTCGGCGGGCAACTGCGCAGTCGTCAAGCCGTCGGAGCTGGCCCCCGCGACCTCGCGCCTGCTGGCCCGACTGCTCCCTGAGTACCTCGACGCCGACGCCGTCACCGTGGTCGAGGGCGACGGGCACACCACCCAGACGCTGCTCGCCCAGGGCTTCGACCACGTGTTCTTCACCGGCGGCACCGAGATCGGCCGGAAGATCCTGGCCGGGGCCGCGCCCCACCTGACGCCGGTGACCCTCGAACTCGGTGGCAAGAGCCCGGCGATCGTCATGCGGGACGCGGACCTCGCCGTCACCGCCCGCCGCATCGCGGGGACGAAGGTACTCATCTCCGGCCAGGCCTGCATCGCGGCGGACTACGTGCTGGCCGAGCGTGCCGTCCGGGACGAGCTGGTCGAGCGAATAGTCCACAGTCTCAACGAGTTCCGGGCAGACGAAACTCAGCCGGGCGTGCGCATTGTCAACGAGCGCCAGTTCGACAGGTTGGCCGGGTACCTCGCGAGCACCGAGGCCACCGTCGCGCTCGGGGGCGGCACCGATCGGGCTTCGCTGACGATCGAGCCCACCGTGCTGGTGGACCCTGATCCCGGCGAGGCGGTGATGCGGGAGGAGATATTCGGGCCGATCCTGCCGGTGCTCGCCGTCGACTCGCTGGACGAGGCGATCGCGTTCGTCAACGCGCGGCCGAAACCCCTGGCCGCCTACGTCTTCACGAGGTCGGCGCGGACTCGCCGTCGGGTGCTGTCCGAGATCAGCTCCGGAGGAGCGGTGGTCAATCACGTGACCTTGCAGTATCTGGTGCCGCAGCTCCCGTTCGGCGGTGTCGGGAACAGCGGCATGGGGCAATTCCATGGCAGGTGGGGATTCGAGGCCCTCAGCCACCGAAAGGCCGTGCTAGTCAAGCCGTTCAAGCCCGATCCCCGGTTCGCGTACCCGCCCTACACCGACCGGGCGGTCAAGCTGATCCGACGGATGTACCGGTCCTGAGGCGACCGACGCCCCCCGAGGAGGCTCACGATGACCACCAGCAACGCGTCACCCCGGACCCTGTGCGAGGCCTTTCAGGCCACGGTCGCTCGAAAACCCGACGCCGTCGCCCTCCGCACCCCCGGCGACGCCGTTGTGATCACCTGGCGCCAGTACGGCGAAAGGGTCCGCCGCATAGCCGCGGGCCTGGCCAAACTCGGTGTCCGCCACGGCGACACCGTCGGCATCATGCTGACCAACCGGCCCGAGTTCCACCTGGTCGACACCGGTGCCCTGCACGCGGGCGCCACCCCGTTCTCCGTGTACAACACGCTCGCCCCCGAGCAGTTGAACTACGTCCTGGGCAATGCCGGGAACCGAATCATGGTCTGCGAGGAGCAGTTCCTGCCGGTGATACGCAAGGCGGTCGAGGGCACCGCGGTCGAGCACATCGTCTGCGTGGACGCGGACGCGGAGGGCACGACGAGCCTGCGGGATCTCGAGGCGAACGGCGACCCGGACTTCGACTTCGAGGCGTCTTGGCGGGCAGTGGATCCCGGCGACCTGCTCACCATCGTCTACACCTCGGGCACCACGGGGCCACCGAAGGGGGTCGAACTGACACACGCAAACCTGCTCGCTGCCCGGGATGCGGTCATCGAGTTCGTCTCGGACCGACCGGATCACCGGATCGTCTCGTACCTTCCGGATGCGCACATCGCGAACCGGGCGATCGCGCACTACCTCGCCGCATTTGTCGCGGCGCAGGTCACCACCCTGGCGGACATCAAGCAGGCGATCACCGTGCTGCCGGAGGTCCGCCCGACGATCTTCCTCGCCGTGCCGCAGGTCTGGTACAAGGTCAAGGCCGCGATCGAACTGGCGCTCGCAGAGGAGTCGAGCCCGATCAAGAGGAAGCTCGCGCACTGGGCGATCGACATCGGGAAGCGGAAGGCACGTCTCGAATCCGACGGCGCACCCCTGCCGCGGCGGCTGCTGGTCGAGCATTCGCTCGCGGACCGACTGGTCCTCGGCGCGGTCCGGAAGAAGCTGGGGCTCGATCAGGTGCGATTCGCGGTGACGGGCGCGGCCCCGATCTCACCGGACGTGCTGGAGTTCGTCCTGGGTCTCGGCATCCCGTGCTCCGAGGTCTGGAGCATGACCGAGACGAGCGCCGCCGCGACGATCAACCCCCCGGATTCCTTCCGGATCGGCAGCGTCGGGAAGGTTGTCCGCGGTGCGAAGCTCAGGCTGGCCGAGGACGGCGAGCTCCTGGTCTCCGGTCCGATGGTGATGAAGGGCTACCGGGGCGACCCCGCCAAGACCGCCGAGGCCATCGACGCCGACGGCTGGCTGCACACCGGCGACATCGGGACCGTCGACGCGGACGGCTATGTCCGGATCATGGACCGCAAGAAGGAACTGATCATCAACGCCGCGGGCAAGAACATGTCGCCGTCGAACATCGAGGGCGCCCTCCGCGCGGCCAGCCCGCTGATCGGCGGCGCGGCGGTGATCGGGAACGACCGCCCCTACGTCGTCGCCCTGCTGACGCTGGACCCCGATGCCGCGGCCGCCTTCGCGACCCGCAACGGCATCCACAACGGCTCGCCCGGGGACCTCGCGTCGAACCCCTTGGTGCGTGCGGAGATCGACCGCGCCGTCGCGGCCGCCAACGCGAAACTCTCCCGCGTCGAGCAGGTCAAGAAGTTCAACCTGCTGCCGGCGATCTGGGAGCCGGGCGGCGACGAGTTCACCCCGACGATGAAGCTGCGGCGCAAGCCCATCGACGCCAAGTACGCCCGCGAGATCGAGGCGTTGTACGCGGGCTGACGACGACGGCCGGGCGTCAGTCCGGCCGCGGGCCGTAGGTGTCAAGCATGACGACGGGCCCCTCGCCGAACCGCTGGTCGGCGTCCATCTCCAGCACCGCGGCGAAGGCCTTCGCCGTGTAGACGGGGTCGAGGGTGAGCCCGTGGTCGGCCCCGACCCGCTGCGCGGCGGTGCCCTCGGGGGTCGCGTACCCGTATCCGGGCCCGAGCCACTCCCCCGTCACCACCAGTGCGCCCGGTTCGAACTCGACCGGCCCGATCGCGGCGCCGCGATCGCGCAGCAGCCGGTGCGTCCGGCGCGCGAGCCCGACCAGGTCCCGCTCGGCCAGCGGCAGCGTGTCGTTCACGACGACGCCGACCACCCGGGTGCGCAGGCCCGCGAGCCGCAGCCCCAGCAGCAGTCCCGCCGCGGTGCCGCCCGAGCCCACCGCCGTCACCACGTGCGTCGGCTCCGGCATCACGCCGGCCTCGACCTGGGCGGCGAGCTCGAGGGCGACCTCGACGTACCCGAGGGTCCCGAGCGGCGAGGACCCGCCCGCGGGCAGGTAGTAGGGCAGGTGCCGGCCGCGCACGTGCCGCGCGAACAGCCAGGGCGCCGCCGCGATCGTCCGCGCCTTGGTCCGGGTGAAGTGCAACGTCGCGCCGGCGCGCCGCAGGCGGTCCACCTGGGCGTGCACGTGCGCGTCCATCGGCTGGTCGATCAGCGCCAGCGCCGTGTCGATGCCCTGCTCGCGCGCGTAGAGGGCGATGGCCAGGCCCCAGTTGGTGCCCTGCCCACCGACACTGAGGATCTGCCGGGAACCTCTCGCGAGGACATCGGGGAGGATCCACTCCAGCTTGCGAACCTTGTTGCCGCCCCAGCCGCCCGAGCCGTAGGCGCCCTCGTCCTTGCACCACAGCCGGTTTCCGGCGCCCAGCCCGTCGAGGTGGACGATCGGGGTCGGGGCGGAGCCGAGCCTGCGGTACGGGGTGGTCGCCCCGAGTTCGGGGAACATGCGGTGCAGCGTGGGGGCGGTCGTCTGGTCCATCCGGTCGCCTAGACCGAGCCGAGCCGACGGCGGAGCGCACCGGCCAGGTAGTCGAGGTCGGGCCGACGCGCGGAGACGGGACGGCCGCGGAGACCGAACCCGTCGCCGGGGGTGCGCGGGACGACGTGCAGGTGCACGTGGAAGACCTCCTGGCCGGCGACGGCGCCGTCCGCGAGGTAGAGGTTCACCCCGTCGGCGCGCGGACCGTCGGCGGGCAGGCCCGCCCCGTCGGCGCCGTTGTCCCGCAACGCGGCCGCCAGCTTCTGACCGACCGCGAAAATCCGACCGCCGTCCTCGGGATCGAGCTGCGCCAGTCCCGAGGCGTGCCGCTTCGGGACCACCAGCAGGTGCCCCGGAGTGAACGGGCGGATGTCCATGAACGCCACGGTGTGCTCGTCCTCGTGTACGAGGCTCGCCTCCGCCTCGCGCGCGATGATGGCACAGAAGATGCAGTGGCTCATGGGGATTGATAATAGGCCCATCGGCCTTCCCGGTGGACGGACATTGGCCCTACCCGCGGCGGCGGGGCGGTCCTACAGTGTGCCCACCGACAGTGGATGGGAGTTGCGAATGAGTGCACACAGTCCGGTGACGCCCCTCGATGCGGGCGACGTCGAACACTTCGACCACGAGACCGATGTCCTCGTCGTCGGTTACGGCTGTGCCGGCGCGGCCGCGACCCTGGAGGCAACGGCCGCGGGCGCCGAGGTCATTGTCCTGGAGAAGGCGAGCGGAGGCGGCGGGTCGTCGGCGCTGTCCGGCGGCGAGATGTACCTGGGCGGCGGCACCGAGATCCAGCAGGCCTGCGGATTCGAGGACACCGCGCAGGACATGGAGGCGTTCCTGCTGGCCGCCCTCGGACCCGACGCCGACAAGGAGAAGGTCAGCCTCTACAGCCGCGAGAGTGTCGCGCACTACCAGTGGCTGGTCGATCACGGGGTGCCGTTCAAGCCCTCGCTGTGGAACTCCCCCACCTGGGTGCCGCCGACCGACGACGGACTGATGTGGATGGGCGAGAACTCCTACCCCTTCACGGAACTCGCGAAGCCGGCACCCCGCGGGCACCGCGTCACCTCGGACGGGTTCGGCGGCAAGGTGCTGATGCAGAAGCTGTCCGAGGCAGTCGCGGCCACCGACGTCGCGGTGCACACCGACACCTACGCCACCCGGTTGATCGTGGAGGCCGGCGCGGTGGTCGGCCTCGTCGCCCGCCAGTACGGCAAGACGTACACCTACCGGGCGCGCCGCGGCGTGGTGCTCACCACCGGCGGGTTCGCCGACAACGCGGAGATGGTCGCGCAGCACGCCCCGCAGCTCGTGGGCCTCGGCGTCAACAGCGACGGCGGGGACGACGGCCGCGGCATCGTGATGGCCCAGGCCGTCGGCGCCGCCGTCAAGCACATGTCCGCCGGCCAGGTCGGCATCTCGCTGGTCCCGGGGATGATGGTGCGCGGCATGATCGTCAACAGCGTCGGCCAGCGCTTCATCAACGAAGACGTCTACCCCGGCCTGGTCGGGCAGGCGGCGTTGTACAAGCACGGACTGAAGGTGTGGGTGATCCTCGACGAGCAGGCCTACGAGGAGGTTCCGGTCGACGAACGCTGGGGCGTGCAGCCGCATTTCGTGGCGGAGACGCTCGAGGAACTCGAACAGCAGATCGGCATGCCGCCCGGCGCGCTGGTCACCACCGTCGGCGAGTACAACCGGCACGCCGCCGAGGGCGAGGACCCGTACTTCCACAAGTCCGCGACGTGGCTGCGACCGCTGAAGTCCCCGTTCGCCGCGATCGATGTCCAGCGCGGCATCGCCCCGCCGGAGTACGGCGAGGCGGGCCGCGGCGGCGCGGAGGTCTTCACCATCGGCGGCCTGCACACCACCGTCGACGGCCGCGTCCTAGACCTCGACGGCGACGCGATCCCCGGCCTCTTCGCCGCGGGGCGCGCGACGTCGGGCCTGCACTCGTGGGGCTACATCAGCGGCACCTCGCTCGGCGACGGCACCTTCTTCGGCCGCCGCGCGGGCGTCGCCGCCGCGAGCGAGTAGCGCGGCATAGCGACCGCCGAGTGCGCGCAGTTCCTCGTGGCTGCCGCGCTCGGCGGCCCGTCCCCGGTCGAGCACCACGATCTGGTCGGCGTCACGGATCGTCGAGAGCCGGTGCGCGATCGTGATCGTGGTCCGGCCGCGGCTCACCGCGTCGAGAGCGGTCTGCACGGCTCGCTCGGTCTCGTTGTCGAGGGCGCTGGTGGCCTCGTCGAGCACCAGGATCCGGGGATCGCGCAACAGCGTGCGCGCGATCGCGATGCGCTGCTTCTCGCCGCCCGAGAAGCGATGCCCGCGGGCACCGACCACGGTGTCGTAGCCGTCGGGCAGGGACTCGATCAGCTCGTGCACCTGCGCGGCCCGGGCGGCGGCCTCGATGTCGGCGTCGCTAGCCTCGGGGCGGGCGTGCCGCAGGTTCTCCCGGATGGTCGCGTGCAGCAGGTAGGTCTCCTGCGAGACCACACCGACCAGCTCGGACAGCTCCGCGAGCGAGATGTCGCGCAGGTCGACGCCGTCGATCGTCACGCGGCCCGCGGTGGGGTCGTGCAGTCGCGGCACCAGCGACGCGAGTGTGGTCTTGCCCGAACCGGTCTCGCCGACCAGCGCCAACGAGGACCCGACCGGCATGTCGATCGTGACGCCGTCGAGGGCGTTGCGGTCGGCGTTCTCGTAGCGGAACACGACGCCCTCGAAGCGGACCGCGCCGGCGACGTCCTCGCGGGGCATCGGGACCGGGTGCCGCGGGTCGTCGATCTCGACCGGCAGGTCCAGGTACTCGAAGATGCGGCTGAACAGCGCCAGCGAACTCGTCACGGACACACCGACGTCCAGCAGGCTCATCAGCGGCCGGAAGAGTGCGCCCTGCAGTCCCGTGAACGCGACCAGGGTGCCGATGGTCATGCCGCCGGAGGTCGCGGGCAGGCCGGCGGCCAGGTAGAGCAGGGCCGGGATCGCGGCGAACACGATGCTCATCGTGGCCATCCGCCAGCGGCCGGACAGGTCCGAGCGGACCTCGAGGTCCGTCAGGACGAGCGAGGATTCCGAAAACCGTTGCGACATGGCCGGACCCGCGCCGAGCGTCTTCCCCAGCTGAATTCCGCTGATGGAGAGCGACTCCTCGATCTGGGACTGCATGTCGGCGAGGGTCCGCTGACGCTCGGCGGTGATGGCGCGGCGCATCCGGGCGACCTTGCGGGTCAACCAGATGGCGGGCGGGAGCACGATCAACGAGAGCAGCGACAGCCGCCAGCTCAGCACGGCCATCGCGACCGCGGTGCCCACCACGGTGGTGAGGTTGGACGCGATCGAGGTGGCGGTCGAGGTGACGACCGTCTGCATGCCGCCGATGTCGTTGGTCAGCCGGGACTGGATCTCGCCGCCCCGGGTGCGGGTGAAGAAGCCCAGCGACTGCCGGTGCAGGTGCGCGAAGACGTCCGTGCGCAGGCCGTGCATGATGCGCTGGCCGACGGTGGTGGAGATCCACGTCTGCACCACGCCGATCACGGAGACGGCGACGGTCACGGCGAGCATGCCGAGGACGGTCCACACGAGCAGCGGGACGTCCTGCGCGGGAATCGCCCGGTCGATCACCGCGCGGACGAGGAACGGATTGGCCAGGGAGATCAGCGAGGACGCCACGATCAGCGCCACGACCACGGCGACCTGCCAGCGGTAGGGCGCGAACAGTGCGCCGATCCGGCGCAGGCTGACGGGTTGTTCTGCGAGTTGGGCACGGTCCGCGGGATCGACCTTGCGTGGGCGGGGGCCCGATCCGGGTCCGCCGTAGTGGGGGCTGGTCATCAACCACCCCTCTCAGTACGTCGGGGCATGACTTACTGAGGTTTCCTCACAATGAGGTTTATGTCAAGGAGGGTCGGGGCCCGAGCTCGACCGCGATCGCCCCGGCGAGGAGTTGTTGCGCCCGCTCCACGGTGATGGACCCACTGAGCCAGCGCTCACTCAAACCCTCCACCAGTGCGGTCAGTCGCTCGCCGGCGTCGACGGGCACGACGGCCGGGTCCACCAGTCCCGCCGCCTGCGCCTGCCCGACGAGGGTCTCGACGTCACCGACCCACGACTGGGTGGTCGCGCGCAACGAGTCCCGGAGGTCGTCCGAGAAGACGGCGCTGGCCCGGAGCTCGCCCCAGGCAATGCTGTTCTCCCGGACCGTGGGGGTGCTCTGGATCTCCAGCAGGAGCATCTGCTCGAGCTGCGTCCGCGGGTCTGCCGACACGAGGGCGTCCTCGGTATAGCGTTCGGCCCGCTCGTTGACGTGCTCGAGCGCGCGGCGGAGCACGCCGGCCCGGTCCCGGAAGTGGTAGTAGACAAGGGCAGTCGACACGCCGGCCTCGGCGGCGAGCTTCTCGACCCGAAGGCCGCGCACGCCGGACTGGGCAATGACGCGAATGGCTGCTTCCAGGATCTGAGTTTGACGGTCTGCCACGAATCCTCACTCTACGGACGTCCGAACTACCGGACGACGGGTCCTAGGACGCGGGTTCCTGCTGCGTGGTGCAGTGGATGCCGCCGCCGCCCGCCGCGATGGCGTCGATGTTGATCTGCACGACGCGGCGGCCGGGGAAAAGTCGTTCGAGCTCCCTTTGGGCAGCTCGGTCGGTTTCGGGGTCGCCGAACTCGGGGGCGATCACCGCGCCGTTGCAGACGTAGAAGTTGATGTAACCCGCCGCGAAGTCGTCCGAGTCGAACGCCGGCCTGACCGAACCCGGCGCGTCGAGCACCACGACCTCGAGCGGGCGGCCCTTCGCATCGGTGGCCTGCTCGAGGATCTCGAGGTGGCGGGCCGTGACGTCGTGGTCGAACGACTCCAGATCGGGATCGAACCCGGCGACGACCACGCCCGGGCGCGCGAACCGTGCGTAGAAGTCGGTGTGACCGTCTGTGATGTCCTTGCCCTTGATCCCGGGCAGCCAGATGATCTTCTCGAGCCCCAGCAGCGCCCCCAGCTCGGCCTCGACGTCGGCCTTCGACCATCCGGGATTGCGGTTGTCGTTGAGCACGCAACTCTCGGTGATGATCGCGGTCCCGTCGCCGTCGACCTCGATGCCGCCGCCCTCGAGAATCAGATCGCTGGGCAGCGACTCGACACCGGCGCGGGCGCAGACGACGTCCGCCACCCCCGCGTCCCGATCGAAGTCCTGCTTCTCACCCCAGCCGTTGAAGTTGAAGTTGACTCCGGCCTTGGTGCCGTTACCCGTGACGAACACGGGGCCCGTGTCGCGCATCCAGAGGTCGTCGAGCGGGGCCTCGACGAGTTCGACGGTTGGGCCGACCAGGCCGCGTGCCAGGTCGAGCTCCTCCGGACGCACCAGCATCGAGACGGGCTCGAACTGGGCGATCGCCTGCGCGATCGTCGCCAGGTCGCGGCGAACCTCGGGCAGGAGGGCTGCGCCCCAGACCGCCTCGCTCGCACCGAACGCCATCCAGGTCCGCCGGTGCGGATCCCCCTCTTCCGGCATGTGCCATGTGCGCGGATCATCCTCCCCACCGCTGCCGCCGCCGCGGAACAGGTCGGGGTCGGAGCAACCCGCGGCGAGCAGTCCGCCGACCGCGGCCAGGCTCGCCTGCAGGAATCGTCGTCTCATCATTACGTTGTTCTCCCTGCTCTTGCCTGCACCGTACGACCAGATCGTATCCTGACTGAAAATTCAGTCAAGATCTCGGACGAGCCGAGTGACCCAGTTCATGCCAGGTCCCGTTCGCGTCCGGGTCCGACTCTTGCTGGGGTTTCCTCACAATGAGGCGAGTGCAGATAAGCTCCGCGACCATGACCGAGGGACCGCCCGCCCCGCTCCGCGATCTTGTGATGTCGACCGCCCGGGCGCTGCGCAGGCGCTGGCTCGTCGCGCTCGAGCCGTGGCAGCTGTCGCCGCACGAGTACCGCGCGCTCCGCGCGATCGGGCGCGACGCGACGGCGGCCCCGCGACTCGGCGACGTCGCCAAGGAGCTGCGGATCGCACCGCGCTCGGCGACCGAGGTGGTGGACCGACTGGAGCAGCGCGGCCTGGCCGAACGGCTACCCGATGCCGGCGACCGGCGCGCGGTATGTGCGCGGCTGACCGACGAGGGCCGTCACGTCATTGCCACGCTCGACGCCGCACGCGACGCGGACGCCGACGACTTCTTCGCCCGCCTCGACGATCGCGAGCGGGCCGAACTGCGCCGAATCCTCGACAAACTGCAGCAGGCCTGATTCATCCGGGACCCGGAAACGACCATGCGCGGTCGGCGACCGAGACGGGCACCGCATTTCTCGACCAACTCCTCTCCGACGAATACGTCCAGCAACCTTTGGTTGCGCATCCCCAGCGGATGCCCTACCGTCATATGCAACCAAAGGTTGCTAGAGGATGGGAGAACGGAATGGAGTACGGCAGCATCGAGAGGGAGATCCACGTCGAAGCCGCGCCCGAGGTGGTCTACGAGGTCATCAGCGCGCCCGAACACCTGCGGGAGTGGTGGCCGGACGAGGCAGAGCTCGAGCCGGTGCCCGACGCCACCGGGGTCATCTCGTTCGGCGACAGAACCACGCCGGATGCGAAGGTCGTCTCACTCACGGTGATGGAAGCCGACCCGCCCCGGCGGTTCTCCTTCCGCTGGGTCTACGACGAGGGTGCGACCGCCACGTCGACCAACTCGCTCCTGGTGACCTTCGATCTCGTCCCGTCGGGTGCGGGCACGCTGCTGCGGTTCACCGAGGCGGGGTTCCGTGAGAGAGGCTGGGAGGCAGCAGTACTCGAGGAGGCGTACCGCGAGCACGTCACCGGCTGGGACCACTTCCTGCCCCGCCTGGTCACGTACGTCGCTCGGCTGGTGTCGACGCCGTGAGTGCCGCCATCGACGACGACCTCTGGTCGGCGGTCGGGGACCCTATCCGGCGACGGATGCTCGACCTCTTGTTGAGCGGCGGCAGCGGGACGGCGACCACGCTGAGCGAGCAACTGCCGGTCACGCGGCAGGCGGTCGCCAAACATCTCGGCGTCCTCGACCGGGTCGGTCTGGTCCACGTCACCCCGTCCGGGCGCGAGCGCCTCTACCAGGTCGACCAGGCCCAGCTCGCCCGCGCGGTCGCGCAGCTGTCGTCCGTCGGGGCCACCTGGGACGCCCGCCTGCAACGCATCAAACGGATCGCCGAGGCGATCCAGCGCAGCCAGGAGAGCTGACACCCCACAAACGAACGTCGTCACGTCCGTGGCAGCGCCGACGAAACGCGCCCGAATGCGGACGCCTGCACTGGAAAGAGGTATCGAGATGGTGGACATCCTGCACCGGATCGGAGTCACATCGACTCCCGAGGCTGTCTACGCGGCCCTGACCACGGTCGACGGGCTGGCGAGCTGGTGGACGGAAGGCACGGACGGGGACGGCGATGTCGGAGGAGTCATCCGGTTCCGCTTCGAGCCCGGCGGGTTCGACATGAAGGTACTGGAGGCTCAACCCGCCGAGCGCGTGCTCTGGGAGGTCATCGACGGTCCCGAGGAGTGGCTCGGCACGCAGATTCGGTTCGACCTGAAACAGGAGGACGGCTTCACGATCGTGCTGTTCCGACACGAGGGCTGGAGGGAGCCGGTGGAGTTCATGTACCACTGCAGCACCAAGTGGGCGACGTTCCTGATGAGCCTCAAGAAGCTGGTCGAAACCGGCAAGGGCGAGCCCGCGCCGCACGACGTCAAGATCAGCAACTGGCACTAGACGCCGATTCGAGCGGTCCCCGGCCGCGCCGACGAGAACCGGGTCCACGCACCAGCGTGGCCCGGTCCTCGTCGGCGCGATCTCGACGAATCCGGTCGATGCCGCGCGACGCTAGAGGATCGGCGACGGCGAGTACTTCGCCGCCTCGGGGTACTGCTCGACCAGCAGCCCCACCCGACGCACGACGGCGTCGACCTGCGCCTCGGCGGCGCCGATGAACGCGGACTTGTCGGCGAGCGCGGCGTCGAGGCCGGCCCGGTCCAGCGGCAGCCGGTCGTCGGCGGCCAACCGGTCCAGCAGGTCCGGCTCCTTGCCCTCCTCGCGCATCGCCAGCGCGACCGCCACCGCGTGCTCCTTGATGGCCTCGTGCGCGGTCTCGCGTCCGACGCCGGCGCGCACCGCCGCCATCAGCACCTTGGTGGTGGCCAGGAACGGCAGGTAGCGGGTCAGTTCCTTCTCGATGACGGCCGGGTACGCCCCGAACTCGTCGAGCACGGTCAGGAAGGTCTCGATCTGCCCGTCGATCGCGAAGAACGCGTCCGGCAGCGCGACGCGGCGCACCACCGAGCAGAACACGTCACCCTCGTTCCACTGTGCGCCGGCCAGCTCAGCCGCCATCGACGCGTAGCCGCGCAGGATCACCTGCAGGCCGTTGACACGCTCGCAGGAACGGGTGTTCATCTTGTGCGGCATCGCCGAGCTGCCCACCTGGCCGGGCTGGAAGCCCTCGGTGACCAGCTCGTGGCCCGCCATCAGGCGGATGGTGTGCGCGAACGACGACGGGCCCGCGCCCAGCTGCACCAGCGCGGAGAGCACGTCGTGGTCGAGCGAGCGCGGGTACACCTGGCCGACGCTGGTGAGCACGTGCGCGAAGCCGAGGTGCTCGGCGACCTTGGCCTCGAGGAACTCGAGCTTCTCGGTGTCACCGTCGAGCAGGTCCAGCATGTCCTGCGCGGTACCCATCGGGCCCTTGATGCCGCGCAGCGGGTAGCGGTCGATCAGCTCACGCAGCCGGGTCAGGGCGACCAGCAGCTCGTCGGCGGCGGACGCGAACCGCTTGCCGAGGGTGGTGGCCTGCGCGGCGACGTTGTGGCTGCGGCCGGCCATCACCAGCGACGAGTACTCGGCGGCCCGCTCGGCGAGCCGGGCCGCGACCGCGACGCCGTGCCCGTGGATGTACTCGAGCGACCGCAGAACCTGCAGCTGCTCGACGTTCTCGGTGAGGTCGCGGCTGGTCAGGCCCTTGTGCACGTGCTCGTGCCCGGCGAGGTCGTTGAACTCCTCGATACGTGCCTTGACGTCGTGCCGGGTCACCCGCTCGCGGTCGGCGATCGAGGCCAGGTCCACCTGGTCGAGGACCCGCTCGTAGTCGTCGAGCGCGGCCGCGGGGACGTCGATGCCGAGCTCGGCCTGAGCCCGCAGGACCGCCAGCCACAGCTGACGTTCCAGCACGATCTTGTGCTCCGGCGACCACAGTTCGGTCAGATCGGGGCTGGCGTAGCGGGTGGCGAGGACATTGGGGATGCGGGTCACGAGATGCCAGTTTACGGCTACCTCGGGGCCATCGGCGCCAGGATGTCGATGACCTGCACGAGCATCTCCCTGGCGAAGCCCATCGGGTCCGGATCCGCCGCGCTCAGCGCCCCCACTGCCGCGCCGTCCACCACGCACACCAGCCGCCGCAGTCCGTCGGGTCCGATCTCCCTGCCGGACCGCCGCAGCACCTCCACGATCAGGTCCTCGAGCTGCGAACGCAGTCGCAGCTGGGTCTCACGCAGCTCCGGGTGCCGCGCGAACGCGACGAAACGCTCGCACCGGCTGACGAGCTGTTCGCGGCGACCGTCGGCGGACTCGAAGACCCCGATCAGCATGTCCACGAGCAGCTCGACGGTGGCGTCGACGCCACGGTTGCGCTGCGACACCTCGGCGACCCGGGCCCGCATCATGTCCAGTTCTCGGTTCCCGCAGGTCTCCACCGCCGCGGCGACCAGGTCGTCGAGGGACTCGAAGTAGTAGGTGGTCGAGGCGAGCGGAAGATCGGCGCGCGAGGCCACCGCACGGTGCCGGACGGCATCGAGGCCGCCCTCCAGCAACAGGTCCGCGGCGGCCTCGACCAGCGCGACCTTTCGTCGCTCGCCCTTCGGCGTCACCGCTGCAGTCACCGTGCCATCCTGCCAGCGGTCCCCTCGTTGGGACCGCAGAACCGCGAACTACCCACCCAGCAACGCACTTCGGGCCATCCGCGCCAGCGCCTCCTCGATGTCCGCGGTGGCCCCCGCGAACGAGAGCCGCATGGTCCGGTCGCCGTGGACGGTGTCGAAGTCGATACCCGGCGCCACCGCCACCCCGGTCTCCCGGAGCAGGTCCGCGCACCACGCCGTGGAGTCGCCGGTGAGGTGGCCGATGTCCGCGTAGACGTAGAAGGCGCCGTCGGCCGGCGCCAGGTCGGTGATGCCGAGCCGCGGCAGGCCGGCCAGCAGAACGTCCCGGTTGAGGGCGTACCGGCGTACGTGGCCGTCGAGTTCGGCGACGGACTCGTCCGTGAACGCCGCGACCGCCGCGTACTGGGAGATCGCGGGCGGGCACACCGTCATGTTCGACGCCAGCCGCTGCAGCGGGCGGCGCAGCGCGGCCGGCACCAGCATCCAGCCCAACCGCCAGCCGGTCATCGAGAAGTACTTGGACACCGATCCGACCACCACGGCCTCGGTCGAGGTCTCCCAGGCGCACGCGGTCGCCGACTGGCCGGAGCCGAACTCGATGCCGTGGTAGATCTCGTCGGAGATCAGCAGGGTGTCGTGCGCCTCGCACCAGCGGGCCAGCGCCGCGAGTTCGGCGGGGTCGATGACGGTGCCGGTGGGGTTGGCGGGGCTCGCCACCACCAGCCCGGCCGGCGGCTCGTCGAGCGCGTCGAGCATCGCCACGGTCGGCTGGTACCGGGTGTCCGGCCCACAGTCGAGTTCGACCACTCGGCAGCCGAGGGCGGTGAGGGTGTTGCGGTAGGCGGGGTAGCCGGGCCGGGCCACCACCACGGTGTCGCCTGGGTCGAACGCGGCCAGGAACAGCAGCGTGAACGCCCCGGACGAGCCGGTGGTCACCACCACGTCGTCGGGGTCGACGGCGATGCCGGAGCGCGCCGAGTGGTATCCGGCAATCGCCTCGCGCAGCGGCAGGATCCCGAAAGTCTCTGTGTAGCCCAGCAACTGCGTGTCGACGGCCTCCCGGGTGGCCCGCAGCACGGGCGCGGGCGCCGGTGTGGACGGCTGCCCGGCCGCCAGGGTCAGCACGTCGCCGTGGGTCCGGGCCCGCTCGGTCGCGGCCCTCCAGACGTCCATGACGTGGAAGGCGGGGATCTGGGATCGCTGGGACTCTGCTCGCACCTGTCCAGGCTATCGCTCCCGGTCGAGCGGGGGTTCACGGCTCGACTGCGTGCCGTGAACCCCCGCTCGGCCGAGGGTCTAGTGCAGGTCGTTCGCGACGATGTTCGCGATGTTGCGTTCGGCCAGGGCGGTGATGGTGACGAACGGGTTCACGCCAAGGTTGCCCGGCACCAGCGCGCCGTCCATCACGTACAGGCCGGGGTGCCCGTGCAGCCGGCCGTGGTTGTCGGTGGCCTTGTTCAGGATGGCGCCGCCGAGGGGGTGGTACGTGAGGTTGTCGCCCCACGTCTTGTACCCGCCGAACATGTCGGTGCGGTAGATCGTGCCTTCCTTGCTGTTGATCTTGTCGAAGATCCGCTTCGCCATGTTGATGGCGGGCTGGTTCTGCGAGGTCTGCCAGGACAGCCCGACCTTGCCGGTCGACGCGTTGTACTGGAACTGCGCGCGTTCCGGGTTCTTGGTGATCGACAGGTACAGGCTGATGAACAGGTCGGCGCCCGCGGGGAAGGGGGCGATCTCCGCGAACGCGGGTCCCCCGGCGTCGTCCCAGTTGTCGATGCCCATGGTCGGGATCGACGCCTGCTTGCCGCCCGTCGCGTCCCAGAGGTGGTTGGCCCGGCCGACCATGACGTTGCCGTTGTTTCCCCAGCCCTGACCGACCTCACCGGACAGGTTCGGCAGATGGCCCTGCGCCTTCATGGCCACCAGCAGCTTGCTGGTGCCGATGCTGCCCGCCGCGAAGAACACCTTGTCCGCCGCGACCGTCTTGGTCGCGACGATGTTGCCCTGCTCGTCGATCTGCTCCATCTCAACGGAGTAGCCGGCGCCACTGGGCACGACCTTGGTCACTCGGTGCAGCGTGGTGATGGTGACCTTGCCGGTCGCCGCGGCCTCCGCCAGGTACGTCTTGGGCAGCGACTTCTTGCCCGCGTGGTTGCCGAAGATGACCTCGCCCGCCAGCGCGGACTTGAGCACGGCGCCGGCCGACTCCTGCTTCATGTAGTTCATGTCGTAGACGTTGGGCACGAACACCGTCTTGAAACCGGAGCGCTGTGCGGTCTTTCGGCCCGTCCGCGCGAACTTGTACCACTCGGTCGACTCGAACCAGGCCTGGTCGATGTTGTTGACTCCGAGCCCGCTGTTCGCCCTGGGGAAGAAGACGTTGTACATCTCGGTGGAGTCGACCGAGGGCAGAAGTTCCTCGAAGTAGCCGCGCCTGGGCGTGACTGCCATGCCGCCGTTGACCAGCGAGCCGCCGCCGACACCGCGACCCTGGTAGACGTTGATCCCACCCATGTTCTCGCAGTCGAGGATTCCGACGTACTTCTCGATGTCCTTGTCGATCGAGACACCCATGAAGTGCGAGACCGGCTGCGCCGTGCGATTCCTCAGCCAGAACCCGCGCTTGTCCGGCGCGGTGGTGGAGGTGAAGACCCCGGAGTCGGCCGTGGACCACTCCTTGCCCATTTCGACGATGTGGGCGTCGATGCCCGCCTGCGCCAGTCGCAGCGCAGTCACGGCGCCGCCGTAACCACTGCCGATGATCAGGGCGGGAACCCGGTCACCGGTGTTGAGGGCGCGGCGCGGCGACGCCGCCGCGGCGACGCCGGCCGACGACAGGGCGATGGCACCGGCCGCCAAACCGGTTGCCGCCATAAACCTTCGACGGGAGAGCGGGGGATTGATCGACGCTGACCTGACTCGTGACTGCCGGTATTCGTTCAACGGAACCTCTCTGTTCACGGCCGTGCTGACGCGCTCGTTATACCGTCGTGACCCGACGTCGCGGCCGAATACCGGCGAGTAATTCCATTGAATGATTAATCTGAATTGAATCCGTCGAATTCTGTCCGGTTCGTCACCTGCGCCAGTAATGTCTGGCGACCCAAATGCGAACGGGCGCAGCGGTCTGCACCGAGACGAGCCGACTGCCCCACATGACAACACCCCCTCCGGCGATGGCCGGAGGGGGCGTTGGAAGGTGTGGGATTCCCCGTCAGATGCCGATTCGTCCCTCGACGGCGCCGAGTCCGATGTCGGTGCGGAAATGACCGCCCGGCAACCGGACATCCGCGAGCCGGGCGTACGCGTCCGCGCGGGCCGCGGACAGGTCGGTGCCGGTGCCGACCACGCTGAGTACCCGTCCGCCCGCGGAGACCACCGCGCCGTCCTCGCGCAGCGCGGTGCCGGCGTGCAGCACCCCCGCCGCGTCGGCGCCGGAGATCGCGTCCCCGGTGCGCGGGGTGCCGGGGTAGTTCTCGGCCGCCAGCACCACGGTGACGGCGGCGCCCTCGGTCCAGCGCAGCGGCGCGGCTTCCGCGAGGGTGCCGGTGGCGGTGGCGCCCAGGACCTCGCCGAGCGGCGACTCCAGCAGCGCCAGCACGGCCTGGGTCTCGGGGTCACCGAAGCGGCAGTTGAACTCGACCACCGCCGGGCCCTGGGCCCCCATCGCGAGGCCGGCGTACAACAGGCCGTTGAACGGGCAGCCGCGACGGGCCATCTCGGCGGCCACCGGCGCGACCACGTCGTCGACGATCTGCTGCACGGCGCCGTCGGGCAGCCAGGGCAGCGGCGTGTAGGCGCCCATGCCGCCGGTGTTCGGGCCGGTGTCACCGTCGCCGACCCGCTTGTGGTCCTGCGCGGGCAGCAGCGGGACCACGGTCTCTCCGTCGACCAGGCAGAACAGCGAGACCTCGGGGCCGTCCAGGAACGACTCCAACAGCACCGGGTGACCGCACTCGAGCAACTCGGCGGCGTGGGCCCGGGCCGCGTCGCGGTCGGTGGTGACCACGACGCCCTTGCCCGCGGCCAGCCCGTCGTCCTTGACCACCCAGTTGGGCCCGAAGCGGTCCAGCGCCTCGTCCAGGTGCGCCGGGTTGTCGACGATCTCGCTGTGCGCGGTCCGCACACCCGCGGCCGCCATCACGTCCTTGGCGAAGGCCTTGGAGCCCTCGATCCGGGCGGCGTCGGCGGAGGGGCCGAAGCAGGCGATGCCAGCCGCCCGCACGGCGTCGGCGACGCCGAGCACCAGCGGCACCTCGGGGCCGATCACCACCAGGTCGGCGTCGACCTGCCGGGCGAGGGCCACCACGGCCTCGCCGGAGGCGACGTCGACGGGATGCTGCTCCGCGATCTTCGCGGTTCCGGCGTTGCCGGGCGCACAGATCAGCGCCGTCACGGACGGGTCGCGACCGAGGGCGAGGAGCAGGGCATGTTCACGGGCACCAGAGCCGATAACGAGTACGCGCACGGACCTCAGACTACGGCCCTGCCTGCACCTGGGGCGCGGTCAGGTCGTACAACGTGACCCCGTCGACGGTGCTGGGCGTGAAGTTCAGCGTCACCCACTCGGCGATCGCCGAGCCGGCGCCCTCCCCCCGGCCGCCCGTCGTGCCGCCACCGCCGATGAAGTAGTGGATCCGTCCCGCCGCCACATCCTGCTGGAACTGGGCGAGGGTCGGCGACGGGTCGCTGCCGTTGAACCCGCCGATCGGCATCACCGGCAGCTGCGTCGCCAACTGGTAGCCGGAGGCGCTGTTGGACCCGACGGTCGCCGCCACCCAGGTGTAGCCGTCCCCGCCGGACTCGAGCAGCGCGGTCAGTTCCGGTCCCGGCTCGCTGCCCCGCAGCAGGTTGCCCGCCGCGCCGCCGGCACCGCCGCCTCCCCGACCGTCAGTGCCCGCCCCGGGAGGACCGCCCGCGAACATCTCGCCCAGCTGCGCGGCGCCCGGGACCTGTCCGCCCGGCCCGGCGCCGCCGGGGAACATGCCGCCGCCGGGGAACTCGCCCCGTCCGCCGTGTCCGCCGAACCCGCCCATGCCGCCGGCCACCGCCGGTCCCGCGGTGTTCAACGCCCCGGCGTGCGGGGTCCCGACCGTGTCGAGCGCGTAGGCCGTCGGGCCGGCCAGCGCCGCCACCACCACCGCCAGGACCGACGCCGCCGTCAGCCGACCGGTCAGCCGGGGCACCAGCAGCGCGACCGCCGCGACCACGCCGACCACCAGCACCGCCCAGCGCAGCCACGGCAGGAACGACGGGCTGCGCCCCAGCAGCTCCCACGACCACCACGCCGTCGCCAGCATGGTCAGCGCCGAGACCACCCGCACCCAGGCCGCGCCGCGGCTGCGCCACGCGAGCACCGCTCCGCCGCCGACGAGCGCGCCGATCTGCGGGGCCAGCGCCACGGTATAGTAGGAGTGGAAGATCCCGGCCATGAAGCTGAACACCAGGCCGGCGGTGAGCAACCAGGAACCGAACAGCACCAGCGCCGCCCGTGGCACATCCACCCGGGTCAGCTTGCCCCGCAGGACGATTCCGAGGACCCCGAGGATCAGGGCCGCCGGGATCAGCCAGGCGATCTGCCCGCCCTGCGCGGGTTCGAACATCCGGGCCAGGCCGGTGCTCCCCCACCTTCCGCCGCCGCCCCCGGGCGGGCCCGCCGCGGCGCCATTGACGCTGCCCCGTTCGTCGCCGTTGAGCCGCCCCAGGCCGTTGTAGCCCAGGGTCAGCTCCAGGATCGAATTGTTCTGCGAGCCACCGATCCACGGGCGCGACGAGGCCGGCCACAGCTCCACGGCCAGCAGCCACCAGCCGGCGGCAACCACCGTCGCCGCCAGCGCGGCGAACAGCTGCGCGATCCGTCGCCCGAGCCGCGGCGGCCCGAACAGCAGGTAGGTCAGCGCGAGCGGCGGCACCACCAGCATCACCTGCAGCTGCTTGGTCAGGAACCCGAGGCCGACGAACACGCCGGCGAGCACCAGCCAGCGGGTGCGCCCGTCCTCGACGCCGCGCAGCAGCGCCCAGGCCGCGGCCAGGGTCAGCAGCACCAGCAGGGCGTCCGGGTTGTTGAACCGGAACATCAGCACCGCAACCGGGGTCAGCGCCAGCACCAGGCCCGCGAGCAGGCCCGCCGCCGCGCCGAAGTGCCGCCGGACGGTGGCCCACAGCAGCCCGACGGAGGCGACGCCCATCAGCGCCTGCGGGACCAGGATGCTCCACGAGCCGAGCCCGAACGCCCGAACCGAGAGCGCCATGATCCACAGCGAGGCGGGCGGCTTGTCGACGGTGATCGAGTTGGCCGCGTCGGACGAGCCGAAGAAGAACGCCTTCCAGGACACCGACCCGGCCTGCACCGCGGCGGAGTAGAAGGAGTTGGCCCAGCCGGAGGCGCCCAGCCCCCACAGGTAGGCGACGGCGGTACCGAGCAGCAGCAGCGCCGGCGCCCACGACTCCCAGCTCCGCCGCGGCGTGGGGTCTCCGGCAGCGGGCGACCCGCCGGTCCGGTCTGGCACGGTGGTGTCGGGTTCGATCTCGGTCGTGGTCACAGCGTGGCTTCCTGGTCGTGGCTCCGGAACACCCGGCGAAGGGCGACGAAACGGGTCAGTGTGGCAACGAGATTGGCGACGACGAGCACCGCGAGTTCGAGGTGCCGGGATGCGTCGGGCAGGGCGCGGTGCAGGACCAGCAGCGAGCCGCTGGTGAGCAGCAGGCCGAACGCGAACACCGCCAGGCCCTGCAGCTGGTGCCGGGCCGCCCCCTCCCGGCCGCGGATCCCGAAGGTGAAGGCCCGGTTCGCCGCGGTGTTGAACACGGCGGTGACGAGCAGTGCGAGGAGGTTCGCGGCCTGCGCGCCGAAGAGCGGGTGCGCCAGCAGGTAGAGCACCGCGTAGGCCAGCGTGGACACCACGCCGATCACGCCGAACCGGACCAGCTGGCCGACCATCCCGGGTGGCACCCCCGGCACCAGCGGCTCGCGGCCCAGACTGGTGCGCAGCGCCGCGACCGGCAGCGACCCGGCGGCCAGCGCCCGCCCGACGCGGACCACGCCCTTGAGGTCGGCGGTCGCGGTGGCGACGACGTCCACGGTGGAGTCCGGGTCGTCGACCCAGTCCACCGGCACCTCGTGGATCCGCAGGCCCACCCGCTCGGCCAGCACCAGCAGTTCGGTGTCGAAGAACCAGCCGGTGTCCTGCACCAGCGGCAGCAGCTGCCGGGCCACGTCGGTGCGGATCGCCTTGAACCCGCACTGCGCGTCGGAGAACTTCGCCCGCAGCGCGCCCCGCAGGATCAGGTTGTAGCAGCGGGATATCACCTCCCGCCTGGGCCCGCGGACCACCCGCGACGACCGCGCCAGCCGGGAGCCGATCGCCAGGTCGGAGTGCCCGGAGACCAACGGCGCCACCAGTGGCAGCAGCGCGTTGAGGTCGGTGGACAGGTCCACGTCCATGTAGGCGACGACGGTGGCGTCCGAGGCACCCCACACGGTGCGCAACGCGCGACCGCGGCCCTTCTCGTCGAGGTGCACCACCCGCACCGCGTCGATCTCGGCCGCCAGCCGGTGCGCGATGGCCAGCGTCGCGTCGGTGCTCGCGTTGTCGGCGACGGTGATCCGGCTGGGGAAGGGGACGTGCGCGCCGAGGTGCTCGTGCAGCCTGCGCACGCAGCGTTCGAGGTCGCGTTCCTCGTTGTAGACCGGTACCACCACGTCGAGCGCCACGGTCCGGGTGTCCGGTGGCGGTTCCGGTGCCGTCTCGCCCCGGACCAGTGAGTTCGTCATGCGGCCCACCCTCACGGCCGAACCTGTGGTGTCCCTGGACCGCGCCTGGCAACTTCCTGCGGACGCGGGATGTGACCTACGTCACATGGCGGTGGCGATGAGTGCCGGTGCCGACCGCCGTCTCTATTGCCGAACCCACCGCACGGTGAGAACAGAGTTCGACGAAAGGACTCAGATCATGGAATCCATCACCACACCAGCCGGAATCACGCTCGCCTTCGACCGCTATGTCGGTGGCGATGCCGGAACAGTCATTCTCGTCGGTGGTGCATTCAGCTACCGCACCTTCCCGAAAATGGTGGAGCAGGCCCAGAAGCTGGCCGATGAATACCGTCTCACCGTCATCAATTACGACCGTCGAGGCCGGGGCGACAGCACCGATTCGCCGGGCGTGTACGACGTCGAGAACGAGATCGACGACATCGCCGCACTGGTCGAGGCGACGGGTGGAGCCGCCGCACTGTTCGGCTGGTCCTCCGGCGCGGGACTCGCACTGCTGGCGGCCGCCTCGGGCCGGGTGCCCGGCATCACCAAGGTGATCGCCTTCGAGCCGCCGTTCGTCGTCAACCACGAGAACTTCGTTCCCGCCGCGAATCTCCATGTCACGCTGCACAAGCTGATCGCCGAGGACCGCCGCGCCGAGGTCGTGAAGTTCTACATGACCCACGCCATGGGCATGCCCCGCCCCTTCGTCGCCGTCATGCGGTTCACGCCGTTCTGGAAGAGCCTGAAGGCGACCGCCCCTGCGACGGCCCATGATTGGGCCGTCATGGGCGACTACATGCGCGGCGAACCGCTGCGCGCGGCGGACTGGTCCGACATCACCGTGCCGACCCTGGTCATCTCCGGCGGAAAGAGCGGTGATCTGCTGCGCACCGCCGCTCGCGCGATCACCGCGGTACTGCCCAACGCCCAACACGTGGAGCTGGCCAAGCTGAGCCACAACCCGAACATCGCGCTCCTCACCCCACCCACCGGCGAATTCCTCACCGGTACAGCAAAATACGCCATCTGATCCAGGCCACACCCACACCCGACAACACCGCCAGGAGTACTCCCATGCGCAGAATCACCGCAGGCCTGTTCATTTCGCTCGACGGCGTCGTCGGCGAACCTCAGGACTGGCACTTCCCCTACTTCAACGACGAGATGGGCGCGGCCGTCGGCGCACAGCTCGCGTCCGCCGACACCCTGCTGCTCGGCCGCGAGACCTACGACAGCTTCGCCGGAGCCTGGCCGGGGCGGGAAGCCGCGGGCGGCGAGGACGCCGGCATGGCCAAGGCCCTCGGCGATGCCCGCAAGGTCGTCGTCTCCCGTCGGGATCTCGAATTCACCTGGCGCAACTCCGAACAGCTGAAGGGCGATCTGGTCGACGCCGTCACCGAGCTCAAGCAACAGCCGGGCGCGACGGATATCGCCATGAGCGGTTCCCCGTCGATCGTCCAGCAGTTGCTGGCAGCAGGGCTGATCGACGAGCTGCATCTGCTCGTCCACCCCATCGCACTGCGCAGCGGTAAGCGGCTGTTCGAGGAGGGCACGCCGATCCCGCTGCGCCTGATCTCCGCCCAGACGTTCACCACCGGGGTGCTGCACCTGATCTACACCTCCGCCGAAGCCGCGGGCTCCGCCGGCTACGACGACGCCCGAGTGCATCTCGCCGCCGAAACGGCTCACCCGGCATAATCGCGGCATGGCATCCGTGTTCAGCATGATCATCGCCGGCGACCTCCCGGGCCGGTTCGTCTGGGAGGACGACGAGGTCGTCGCGTTCCTCACCATCAACCCGATCACCCAGGGGCACACGCTCGTCGTCCCCCGCGCGGAGATCGACCAGTGGCAGGACCTCGACGGCGAGGTCCTGGCCAAGTGCACCCGGGTCGCGCAGGTGATCGGCCAGGCGGTGCGCGCCGGCTTCGACGCACCGCGCGCCGGCCTGCTGATCGCCGGGATGGAGGTGCCGCACCTGCACCTGCACGTGTTCCCCGCGTTCACCCTCCACGACTTCAACATCTCGGGGGCGGACCCGTCGCCGTCCCCGGAGTCCCTCGACGAGGCGCAGGCGAAGATCAAGGCCGCGTTGCGCGAGGCCGGCCACGGCGCGCACGTCCCCGCCTGACCGAGTTCCCCCACCCGACACACCGCGACCCCGCACGGCTGCTGCCGGGCGGGGTCGCGTGCGTCGTGGGGCCGGTCGCTCAGGTCACCGACGACATGTCCGCGCGGCCGAGGTAGGCCTCGCGCAGGCTGTCCCGGTTCGTGATCGCCGCCACCGGCTTGTCCATGACGACCTTGCCCATGTCGATCACCGTCACGTGGTCGGCAACCGACAGCGCGGTGTCCACCTCCTGCTCGACCAGCAGCACCGCCAGCCCGCGGGCCTTGAGCGCCTCGACCTGGCGCAGCACGTCCTTGACGATGACCGGGGCCAGGCCGCCGGACGGCTCGTCGAGCAGCAGCACCTTCGGCTGCGACATCAGCGCCTGCCCGATCGCCAGCATCTGCTGCTGACCGCCGGACATGGCCCCGGCCAACAGGTTCTTCCGCTCGGCGAGCATCGGGAACATGTCGTAGACGTCGTCGAGCGAGTTCGCCAGCTTGCGCCGCCCCAGCCCGCGGGAGAAGCCCCCGAGCACCAGGTTCTGGTCCACCGTCTGCTCCCGGAAGACCTTCTTGCCCTCCTGCACGTAGGCCAGTCCGGCGCCGACCCGCTTGTGCGCGGGCATCGAGGTGATGTCCTTCCCCTCGAGCCGGACCGTGCCGGCGCTCGCCTTGTTCAGCCCCGTGATCGCCCGCAACGTGGTCGTCTTGCCTGCGCCGTTGCGGCCCAGCAGCGCGGTGATCTTCCCCGGGAGCACCGTCAGGCTCACGTCGGTGACCACCCGGATGTCCCCGTAGCCGGTGGCCAGCCGCTCGACCGTCAATCCCTGTTCCGACATCAGGACGACACCTCCTCCACGCTGATCCCGAGGTACTCGGTGAGCACCCGGGGGTTGGTCTCGATCTCTTCCGGGGGCCCCTGCGCAATGACCTCGCCCCGGGCCAGGACGTAGATGACGTCCGCGAGCTTGAGCACGAGGTCGAAGTTGTGCTCGACCAGCACGACCGTGCCGCCGGACGCCCGGATCTGGCGCACCAGCTCGGCCAGGCGAAGGATCTCGTCCTCGTCGAGTCCCGACGCGATCTCGTCGAGCAGCAACAACGCGGGCCGCGCCACCACCGCGCGGGCGAGTTCGAGCAGACGACGGTTGCCCAGCGGCAGGTCCGACGCCTTCTCGTTGGCCTGGTCGGCCAGACCCACGAGGTCGAGCACCCGCATGGCCTCGGCTCGGTCGTCGCGAACGACCCTGCGGTACTTGGGTAGTCGCAGGATCGCGCTGACCATGGAGACCCGGTCGGTGCTGTACCGCCCGGTCTGCACGG
The DNA here is from genome assembly GCF_001894985.1 of Rhodococcus tukisamuensis NBRC 100609. Lineage (GTDB taxonomy): Bacteria > Actinomycetota > Actinomycetes > Mycobacteriales > Mycobacteriaceae > Rhodococcus_G > Rhodococcus_G tukisamuensis. The sequence continues at coordinate 262,529 of NZ_BCXG01000002.1, forward strand.
ACTCGAGGACGGTGATGTCCTCGGGGATGTTCGGGGTCTGGAAGGTGCGGGCCACGCCGCGACGCGCGACGGCGTCGGAGGTCAGGGTCTGCAGCTCGCCGTCGCCGAGCGCGATGACGCCGGCGTCGGAGCGGTAGAAGCCGCCGATCATGTTCATCAACGTGGTCTTGCCGGATCCGTTGGGCCCGATCAGCGCGGTCACCTCGCCGGGGCGGGCCGTCAGGTTCACCCCGTTCAGCGCCTTGTTGCCGCCGAAGGCCTTCTCCAGCCCGTCGACCACCAGGAGCTGACCGTCGATCCGCCCGCCGCCGGCGCCCGCCGCGGCCGGGTCGACCGCCGGTGTCGCCGGCACGTACCCCGCGCGACGGTCGAGCTTCTCGATGGCCAGCTTGCCGAACTTCGCCAGACCGCCGCTGAGCAGCACCCCGCCGATGATCAGGAAGATGCCGTAGAAGATCAGCGCGTAGTCCTGGAACTCGGTGGACTGGTTGGGGCCGAACTGCATGATCAGCGCGCCGGCCAGCGCGCCGTAGATGCTGGCCGAGCCGCCGAGGATGCTCGCCGCCAGCACGGTCATCGCAAAGGTGAAGCCGAAGGACATCGGCGAGATGTAGAGGTCGGTGTTGGCGAACAGCGCACCGGCCAGGCCGGCCGGGATGGCACCGATGGCGTAGCCGGTCAGCTTCATCCGGTAGACCGAGATGCCCTGCGCCGAAGCGAGAACCGGACTCTGCTTGAGCGTCCGGAATGCCACACCGTGCCGCGAGAGGACCAGGTTCCGCAGCACCGCGAACCACGCGATCATCACCACGACCACGACCACGTAGAAGCTGTCGGAGTCGATCACGGAACCGAAGAGGGTGGCCTGCTCCATCCCGCTGAGGCCGTTCTTGCCGCCCGTGGTCTCGCTGAAGATCGACAGGATGTCGGGGATCAGCAGCACCAGGAAGAACGACGTCATCGCCAACGACCAGCTGCCCAGGCGCAGGCCCGGGATGCCGGTGAGCAGGCCGACGAGCAGTGCGACCGCGCCGGCCGCGACGATCTGGACGATCAGGTCGGTGTGGCCGTGCACGGAGAGCAGTCCGGCGGTGTAGGCACCGGCCGCGTACATCGCGGCCTGGCCGAGGGCCAGCTCACCCGCATAGCCGAGGCTGAGGTTCAGGCCGCTGACCACCAGCGCCAGGATGCAGGCCAGCTGCATGTTCCGGGTGGTGCTGTACCCGAGCCCGAAGGCCGGTAGGAAGATCAGCAGTACGCCGATCGCGAGCGGGAAGACCCAGCTGGGAATTCGCCGAATGGCTAGCCACGCGGACATGGTCACACCACCCTTTCCTTGACTTTGCCGAACAGGCCGGCGGGCCGGATCATCAGGATCACGATGAGCACCATGAAGACCGTGAGGTTGCTGTACTGCGCGCCGAGCTGATAGGTCGCGACGGCCTCGATGACGCCGACCGACAGTCCGCCGATCAGCGCTCCGTAGAGCGAGCCGAAGCCACCGATGGCCAGGGCCACGAAGCCCTTGAGCGCCAACGACGTTCCGAGTGTCGCGACCGCGAAGGTCTTCGGCCCGACGAAGACGCCGAGCAGGCCGGCGATGGCACCGGAGAGCAGGAACGCGGCAAAGATGAAGCCGCGCACGTTGATGCCCTTGAGCTTGGCGGCCTCCTCGTCCTCGGAGATGCCGACCAGCGCGAGACCGTAGCGGCTCATCTTGGTGAAGCGGCTGAGCACCACCACCAGCACGACGGCGACGACGAGCAGTGCGATTTCCGCGGGATAGGTACGGCCACCAAGGATCTCGACGACGTTGTTACCGCCGGTGAACGGGACGGAAAGCGGGTCCCGGCCCCAGATCAGCTGGGTGATCCCGTCGAGCAGGATCGAGACGCCGAGCGTAGTCACCAACAGGGTGCGGTGATCGGAGACCGGCCGGATGGCCAACACCTCCTCGAGCCCGGCCACCACCGTGACGACGAGCATGGCCATGATCACCACGACCACCACCGGCAGGTCCAGCGTGACCAGACCCGTGTAGGCGACGAACGTGCCGAGCATCATCAACTGCGCGTGCGCGAAGTTGAAGGCCTTCGAGGAGATGTAGACGATGTTGTAGCCGATGGCCACCAACGCATAGACCGCGCCGAGCGCGAGTCCTGACCACAGAAGTGTCATCGGATGTCAGGCCCCGCCGGCGGCCGGGTTCGCGAACTGCCCGTTGAGCAGCGGCGTGGGTGCGATGTAGGTGAAGGTCGAGGCGTCGGGGTTCGAGCTGTGGCTCTCGGCGCTGTAGTTCGGGACCGGGATCATCGCGGTCTTCGCCTGCTTCTGCACCTCGATGTCCTCGATGGCGTCGACCAGCTTGTCGAGGTCGGTGCTGCCTGCGCTCTCGGCGGCGGCGGCGACCATCGGGACGGCGTCGTAGGAGGCCGCGACGATCAGCGTCGAGGCGATGGTCCCCATGCCGGCCATCGTGTCGACCGCGGTGTTGACCAGCTCGTCCGCGGGGTCGTACGCGGTGCTGTGGAACATCTGCATGACCATGTCCTTGGTCTGCGGGACGCCGAGGAAGCCGCCGGGCGGCGGGGTCGCGATCGACGAAGTGCCGGCGACGGAGTTGTTGCCGATCAGCGGGACGTCCCAGCCGAGCCGTTCGAGGCTCTGGATCAGGTAGCCGAGGGGTGCGCCGTAGGCGTCGACGACCAGGGCCTTGGTGCCGGCGTTCTTGAGCGACTGCAGCTGCGCGGTCATGTCCAGCGCCGCGGTGTCGTACTCCTTGCTCTCGGTGACCTTGACGCCGGCGGAGCCGAGCGCGGCGACCATCGCGTTGCCGAAGTTCTCGCCGTAGGTGCTGTTGCCGTGGATGATGCCGACGTCCTGGTACTGCTTGCCGGCGATGAAGGCGGCAATGCCCTTGGCGTACACCTCGGCACTGGGTGAGATGTCGAAGTTGTACGGCGCGACCTTGGGATCGGCCCCGGATGCGGTGGGGCTCATCGTGAACGACAGGATCTTGTTCTGGGTCAGAATCGGGACGGTCGCGGTGCCGACGGTCGAGGAACCGGTGTTGACGTAGAGGTCCGGCTTGGTCTTGCCCGAGGCGATCTCCCGCAGCTTGGAGACCGCGATGGTCGGGTCGCCGCCGTCGTCGAGGACGGTCACCTTGATCTGCCTGCCGTTGACGCCGCCGGATTCGTTGGCGATCTTGGCGCTGGCCTCGACCGCCAGTGCGGAGGTCTTGGCGTTCTTCGCCAGCTGGTCCGGGCCGCTGATGGCGGCCGCCACGTAGACATTGAACTCACCGTTCGAGCCCGCGTCGGCGCCGCTCGAACAGCCGGCCAGGGTCAGCGCACCGACCCCGATCAGGGCGAGCGTCGAGACTGTCAACTTCTTCACTTCGGACTCCTACCTGGTATCCGGGGCCGCGGTACGGCCGGCTCCGGAGGGCAACTGGACGTGGCGCGCCTGGCGACCACTCGGCCGATTCACGCACCCCAAGCAAATGATTGGCCGATCACCAATCAAGCGCTTGATCGATCTAAGCGTATGATCTACGTCATATCAACCGGTCGCCCGGGTCCAGACCCGCCGGCAGCCAGAAAAATAGCTACTGACCAGGAGAAACAGTGAACGAAACCGGACCCGATCCCACCGAGTTGGCCGGCCAACTCGCCGATGTCGAGGCCATCAAGCGACTCTTCGCGGCCCGACTGCGGTGCATGGACACCAAGCAGTGGGACCGCTACGCGTCGTTCCACACCGACGACATCGTCAGCCAGTCGTGGGGCGGGCTGCCGGCGGACAAGCAGCCCGGGACCGACGGCGAGGCCAACCGGGTGGTCGGCGGCGAGGCGCTCACCCGCGCCATCAGCCGGCTCCTCGACGGCCCGGTCTTCGTGACCACCGTCCACCACGCCCACTGCCCGGAGATCACCCTCACCTCACCGACCACCGCGACCGGGATCTGGTCCATGGAGGACAAGCTCTGGTGGTCCGACGAGACCACCGAGCACCACCTGCACGGGTACGGCCACTACCACGAGACCTACCGCAAGGTCGACGGCGAATGGCTGATCAGCTACCGCAAGCTGACCCGCCTGCGCGTCGACGAGACGCCCGGATTCTGGTCGTTCGTGGAGGAGCTGTGAGCACCGCGGGGCGAGCCTCGCGAGGGCCGACGCGTCGGTCGCGCGTCGACGTCCGACCGGCCGCGGGTCCCGCTAACCGGGATTCGGCATGCATTCGCACCGCCCGAGCGATTGGTTGTTAGCGTGACCACCACTGCATCCCCGCTCCACCAGCCCCTGCGCATCCGTGGGCTCGAGCTGCCCAACCGCATCGCCATGTCCCCGATGACCCGCACCTTCTCCCCCGGCGGGGTGCCGACCGAGGACGTCGCGCAGTACTACCGCCGCCGCGCCGAGGGCGGCACCGGGCTGATCGTCACCGAGGGCGTCGGCATCGACCACCCCAGCGCGATCGACCACCCGGACGTACCGAACATGCACACCCCCGCGGCCCGCGACGGCTGGCGCCGCGTCGTCGACCAGGTGCACGAGGCCGGTGGACGGATCGTCCCGCAGCTCTGGCACGTCGGGCCCCTCTTCGGCGCGATGACCGACATGCCGCACATCGCACCGATGCGCCCGTCCGGCGTGTGGGGCACACCCGGCGTCACCTCGTACCCGCAGGAGTACGTCGACCGGGCCGTGCCGGAGACCGCCGCGATGACCGAGGACGACATCGCCGCCGTCATCGCCGCCTACGCCGACGCCGCCCGCACCTCCGTCGAGCTGGGCTTCGACGGCATCGCGATCCACGGCGGCCACGGCTACCTGCTGGACTCGTTCCTGTGGTCCTCGACCAACCTTCGCGACGACGCCTGGGGAGGAGACCTGCAGCGCCGCACCGCGTTCCCCGTCGCCGTGGTCCGCGCGATCCGGGAGGCCATCGGCGACGACCTGCCGATCGTGTACCGGTTCTCGCAGCACAAGCAGCAGGACTTCACGGCCCGGATCGCGGAGACCCCCGAGGAGCTCGGCCTGATCCTGGGCGCCATCGTCGACGCCGGCGCGGACGTCCTCGACGCAAGCTCGCGCCGGTTCGACGCGCCCGCGTTCGAGGGCAGCGACCTGTCGCTGGCCGGCTGGGCGAAGAAGACCACCGGGGCGATCACCATGAGCGTCGGCTGCGTCGGCCTCGGCAAGTCGCTGCGTGACGGGCGACTGGCCGGCGGCAGTGTGGAGAGCGTCGACAACATCGCCGAGCTCGAACGCCGCATCGGGACAGGCGAATTCGACCTCGCCGCCATCGGCCGGCTGCACCTGGCCGACCCGCGGATCACGGAGACGCTGCGCAACGGCGGCCCGCTGCCGACCTTCGACCGCGCGGTGCACGAGTCCGTCCTGACCTGAGGCGACTCCGTCGCTCGTGAGTCCTTCTGGTCCCCCCTGCGGGCCAGAAGGACCACGAGCCGGGCTGTCCGTGGTTTCGGACGAGGCCGCCGCGATCCTCGCGCGGCGGCCTCGTCCGACTCGGCCCTAGATCGTGTTGATCCAGGCGACCCGGTCGGAGGACATCGAGAAGGTGTCCTTGAACAGCACGACGTAGGTTCCGGACGCGGCACCTTGGCGGGCGTCGAAGCAGACGCTTCCCGATGCCTGCCCGCCCGGCGCCAGCTGTCCGGACTCCAGCAGTTCGTGATCGGGGGCGTAGGTGGCGTCGCGGATCGCGCCGTTCGCGTCCTGCATGCTCCAGTCGATGTAGCCGTTGAAGTCGTTCTGTTTGTCGCCGACGTTCTTGATGGTGACGTTGCTGCACATGTAGTCCCCGACGACGCTGCTCCCCTGCTCGAGCGGCGTCACGGTGTACGCAAGACCATCCCGGGTAATCGTGTCGCCGGCCATCGCGGACGTGTCCTTGGCGAGCTTGCCAGGGAATTCCGGGCCGCTGTTCGCCGCGGGAGCGCCGCCACCGTCGCTCGAACCCGAACTGACGGTGGCGCTCTCGTCGCCGCCGACTGCGGAGACCATCGCCACCGTGCAGCCGCCGAAGAGCAGTACCGGGACCCCGATGACGATCCACGGCCAGATCTTGCGCTTCTTCTTCGCCGGCGGCTGCTGCGGGTAGGGCTGATTCGGGTCGGTCATCGGTGAGCTCCTTTGCGGCGGATTCGGTAGTGCTCACAGCTCACTCGACCAGCGGCCGCGGCGCCTCGTCCGATCGGGCGGAACCGGTCGTCCTTTCGGTCGGACCTCGTCCCGGAACTCCACCTTTCGGGTCCTGCCGGACCGCCGTGGTCATTGCGTAGCCTCCATTCGGTGACTGCGAAAACCGAGATCATCCGTCGCCGCGCCTGGACGACGGGCGCAGTGACACTGAGCGTTTTCTGCACCCTGATGGCCCTCGGGCTGTCCGCCGACTCGGGCAACGTCCACGACCTGAACCTCGCCCTCGGCCTGATGCTGAACCTTGGTGCCGCCGTAGCTCTGGTGTGGCGTCATGAGCGCCCCTGGCTGGTCCTCGCTCTGACACTGGCGGGGCCCCTGTTCTTTTCGACTGACGCCACGGCGGCGCTGATCGTGCTCTACGCGATCGCGAAGACCGAGCGGGGCGAGCGACTGGCCGCCGCGGCGATCGCGGTGTTCCTGGCGTGCGCCGTGTCGCTGACCTACGACGCCCACCGCACCCGCGACAACTCGGTTCTGACGATGGGCGCCACCAGGCCGGAGGTGGGTGCACCGAAACCGGAATGGGATATCGCACCGTGGATTCCGTGGTTCGTCGCCGCGGTGCTGGTCGCGCTCGTGGTCGGCGGGGCGATGCTCAAACACACCCGATCCGAGTTGGCCGAAGCCGAGCACAGCCGCGACGTCGCGACCGAGCAGACCTCCGTGATGCGCGATGAGGTGATCCGGACCGAGGAGCGCACCCGGATCGCCCGGGACATGCACGACACCCTTGCCGCGAGCCTGAGTCGCATCTCGCTGTTCGCCGGCGCGCTCCAGGTCAACGGCGCCGACAACCCGGAGAAGGTCGCCAACACCGCCTCGATGATCCGCTCCACCGCTCACGACGCACTCGACGATCTCAAGCACATCGTCGGAGTGCTCCGTGGATCCGCGTCGGCCGGCGCCCGGCCGAGCGGACACCAGGGCATCGACAGCGTCGCCGAGCTCGTGCAATCCGCGCGCGCCGCGGGCCTGCACGCCACCCTGTTCACAGACCTTCGACCCGGCGACGTCGGGACGGTGTCCGGCCACGTCACCTACCGCGTGGTGCAGGAATCGCTCACCAACGCCCAGAAGTACGCGAGCGACCAGACCATCCGCATCGCAATCAGCGGCGCCGCCGAGCTCGGCATCCGAATCGACATCCGCAACGCCCTGAGCGCACAGCCCCCGACAGTCCCGCCCGGGTCAGGGTCTGGCCTGCGCGGGCTCTCCGAACAGACCCGCGACATCGGCGGCACCCTCAACGCCGGAGTACTCGGCACCGAGTTCGTCGTTGACTGCTGGCTCCCCTGGTACGCCTGAACAGAACGCACCCGCCCTCCTGATCGGCCTGTGCCGCCGGGTAATAGCCTGACGGCACCATGACTGCATCCGACGTCATCACCGTGCTCATCGTCGACGACGACCCGTTCGTGCGTCGTGGAGTGGCCGACATCTTCGCCGCCGCCGCCGACATCACCGTCGTCGCCGGCGTCGATGACGGGGACCAGGTCCCCGCCGCTGTCTCGGCCCACCGCCCCCGCGTGGTGCTGATGGATCTGAAGATGCGGCGCGTCGGTGGTCTCGAGGCCACCCGCCACCTGATGACCCTTCCGGATCCGCCTCGTGTGATCGCGATGACCGCGATGGACGTCGACGACCTCGTCATCCAGGCAGTGACCGCCGGAGCCCACAGCTTCCTCTCGAAGGACGAAGCCCCCGAGACCTTCCACCAGTCGGTGCGCGCGGTGGCCGCCGGCAACACCCTGTTCAGCCAGGAGTCACTGCGGCGCATCGTCGGCAGGACACCACCGTCACCCACGACTCATGCGGCGGCGCCGGCCAATCTGGGAACGCTCAGCGAGCGTGAACGTGAAGTACTACGGGCCCTGGCAACCGGTGCATCGAACGCCGACCTCGCCGCCGCCCTGTTCCTCAGCGAAACCACCGTCAAAACCCACATATCCTCGATCTTCACCAAGCTCGGCACCCGCAACCGAGTCGAGGCGGCACTCACCGCGTTCCGGGCGGGCCTGGTCACTTGAGCTCCGGGTCTGCCGACCACGAGGCCGTACGCGAAGGCGACGCCGCCACGTCGGCGTCAGCGCCTCCATCGGCACGCGGCAGCAGCACCCGGAACACCGCGCCGCCCGCCGCGGGCGAGTCCACGGTCACGGTGCCGCCGTGCGCGGCGACGAGGGCCGCCACGATCGACAGGCCCAGGCCGCTGCCCCCGGACTCCCGGGTGCGCGAGGTGTCCGCGCGGTAGAACCGCTCGAAGACCCGCTCGCGGGCCTGCTCGTCCAGGCCCGGACCGGTGTCGGCGACCTCGAGCAACGCGTGCGGCCCGACGGTGCCGACGCGCACGGTGACCGAGGCCGAGTCCGGGGTGTGCCCGAGCGCGTTGCTCACCAGGTTGGTCAGCACCTGCCGTAGCCGCGCGTCGTCACCGAGCACCTGCGGGCAGCCCGGCCCGTCCACCACCTCCAGCGCGATCTCCCGGTCCGGGGCGATCGCGCGGGCGTCGTGGACGGCGTCGGAGGCCACCGTCAGCAGGTCGACGTGCTCCTGCGCGAGCGGTCGCTGCGCGTCCAACCGGGCGAGCATCAGCAGGTCCTCGACAAGCAGGCCCATCCGCGACGCCTCCCCCTCGATCCGCGCCATCAGCATGTCCGTGTCGGTGGTCGCGCCCTGCCGGTACAACTCGGCGAAGCCGCGGATGGTGGTCAGCGGGGTGCGAAGTTCGTGGCTGGCGTCGGCGACGAACCGGCGCATCCGGTCCTCGGAGCGCCGGGCCGACTCCTCGGACGCCTCGGTTGCGGCGAACGCGGTCTGGATCTGGGTGAGCATCCCGTTGAGCGCCACCGACAGTCGGCCGATCTCGGTCCGCTCGTCACGCTCGGGGACCCGGCGGTGCAGGTCGCCCGCCGCGATCGCCGCCGCCGTGTGCTCCACCTCCACCAGCGGACGCAGGCTGCGGCGCACCACCAGGTAGCCCGCGACGCCGAGCACACTGAGCACCACGACGCCGATCCCCACCTGCAGTCCGACCAGCCGTTCCACGGTCTGGTCGACGTCGGCGAGCCGGATCGCGACCGTGACGGCGCCCTCGGGGGTGACGGCGGTCAGGGCCCGCCAGTGCTGGTCGGGGTGCCCGATCGAGCCGACCGTCACCGGGTCCGGGCCGGGGTCCGCCGGCAGGTCCGGGTCGAGCTTGCCGTCGTTGATCGGCGGGTTCACCGTCCCGTCGTTCGTCACCGTGCGCACGTAGAACTGGGTGGGCGGCCGGGCGGGTCCGGCCTCGCCCGGCGGCGGCAGGGGCCGGTCCCCCCGCGGCTTCGCCCAGCCGTGCGCGGCGTCGCGCAACGTCGCGTCGGTGCGGGCGATCAGGGAGTTCTCCAGGGCCGAGGTCACCGCGACCCCCGACGCCAGCAGGCCGAGACCGGCGAGCACCAGCAGCGCGGCGACCAGGGTGAACCGCAACGGCATCCGGCGCAGTGGGCGCATCACGCCCCCTACCTGGGCTCGCGCATGACGTACCCGACGCCACGCAGCGTGTGGATCAGCCGGGTGTCCCCGGTGTCCACCTTGCGCCGCAGGTACGACACGTAGGACTCGACCACACCGACCTCGCCGCCGAAGTCGTAGTGCCACACGTGATCCAGGATCCGCGGCTTGCTGAGCACCACGCCCGCGTTGACCATGAAGTACCGCAGCAGGGTGAACTCGGTCGGCGAGAGCGCCACCGGCTGGCCGGCCTTCCACACCTCGTGGGTGTCGTCGTCGAGTTCGATGTCGGCGAACCGGATTCGGGACGGCGGGACGACGTCGCCGTCCCGGGAGGCGCGGCGCAGGATCACCCGCAGTCGCGCGACCACCTCCTCGAGGCTGAACGGTTTGGTCACGTAGTCGTCCGCGCCGAGGGTCAGCCCGGTGACCTTGTCGTCGACGGCATCCCGCGCGGTGAGGAACAGCACCGGCGCATCGACGCCGTCCGCGCGCAGCCGGCGCAGCAAGCCGAAGCCGTCCATGCCGGGCATCATCACGTCGAGGATCAGGGCATCGGGCCGGAACGCCCGCGCCCGGTCGAGTCCCTCCGCGCCGTTGGACGCGGTCGCCACCTCGAATCCCTGGAAGCGCAGGCTCACGGACAGCAGTTCGACGATGTTCGGCTCGTCGTCGACGACCAGCACCCGGGCTTCGGTTCGGTTGGCACTCACGTTCCCCATCATCACCGCGGGCCCTGTCCGCCGGCTGATGGTTCGCTGGGAACTTCCTGTGAGCCGCGCGGCGACCGCCGGGACAGATTGCTCACAGTGGCTTCGGTTCGACCGTGAGCTCTTGCTACGGTGGTGGCGTCACTCTGACACCCCGGACGAGCGCACCGTACCCGGACAGCGACAAGACGGTGCCTTGGGAGAATCAGTCACCATGGCATGGATCATTCTCGTCATTTCCGGTGTCCTCGAAGCCGTCTGGGCCACCGCCCTCGGCAAGTCCGACGGCTTCAGCCGTCTCGCACCCACTGCGGTGTTCGGCGTCGCGATCGTCGCCAGCATGGCCGGCCTGGCCTACGCCATGCGCACCCTGCCGATCGGCACGGCGTATGCGGTCTGGGTCGGCATCGGCGCCAGCCTCACCGTGGCCTACGCCATGGTCACGGGCAGCGAGTCCGCGTCGGTGGTGAAGGTCCTGCTGATCCTCGGCATCGTCGGCTGCGTGGTCGGGCTCAAGGTCCTGCACTGACAGGCCCTGCGTCCGCGCCGCTCGGAGCCCGAATTGTCCATCGGCACCGGGTTACAGTTACCGCATGAACCTGGTGGCGCTCGTCACACTGCCGGCCCGGGCGAGTCTCTCGCTCGCCGACTCGGCCCTCGGTGTTGCCGAGACCGCGCTCAGTGCCGCACGGCTGATGTTGTCGGCGTCCTCGGGCGGCGCGGCGTCCTCTGCCAACCCGTCGGGCCCGTTGAAGCTGCTGCAGCAGGTCGCCGAACTGGCCTCCGACCAGCGACCGCTGGGCCAGGCGATGCGGCCCGGCGGTCCGCTGGACCGGCTGCTCGAACCGGGCGGCGTGGTGGACCGGCTGACCGCCCCCGGCGGCACCCTCGAGCGAATCATCGAGCCCGGCGGGCCGCTCGAGCGGGTGCTCGCCACCGGCGGACCGGTCGACCGACTGCTCGACGAGGACGGCCCGGTCGAGCGACTGCTCGCCCCCGGCGGCCTGCTCGACCGACTCACCGCGGAGGACGGCCCGCTCGAACGGCTCACCGCCAGCGCCGGACCGCTCGAGACCCTCACCAAGGAGGGCGGCCTCATCGACCGCGCGCTCGAGGAGGGCGGCATCCTCGAGACGCTGCTCGCCGAGGACGGCGCCGTCGAACGCATCATCGCCGAGGGCGGCCCGCTGGACCAGATCGTGTCGCTGTCGGAGACGCTGGCGGCCCTGGCCCCGAACCTGGAGAAGATGGGCGACAGCATCGAACTGCTCCGCGAGACGGTCGGGGTGCTCAGCTCCGCGGTCGGGCCGCTGGGCGACCTCGCCGGCCGACTGCCCGGGCGGTGGCTCAAGGGCGGCCGCGCCAACGGGACCGAGCTGACCTAGCTCCGATCCAACGACAAGGAGATCCGCCGATGCACCGACGTGGTCGGGATCCTCCCCGACCACACCGCATCGATCCGACTCGTCGGTTCCGTCCTCGCCCGCGGCGACAAGCGCGCCGACACCGGGCTCGTCGTCCAGCCGTGGTCCTCGAGCCACCGCAGGGTCGGGAAGGTCTGCGACAGGATCGATACCAGTGACCAAAGGCCCATCCCCGCAACGCTCGCAGCTGACAGCCCGCACCAGATCACCAGGCGCGTTTCCTGCCGCGCTCGAGCGCTTTGTTGCAGTCCGCGGAGCACACACGCCGTTCCTGACAGATCCAGTGCATGTCACGGCGGATCAGGGAGGTGCACCGGGTCCTGCTCGATCGTCTCGCGCGTGACCTCGATCCATGCGAACAAGTCGGGATCTCGAGGCGCTCTTCTGCACCGCGGCAACCGCATTGGTGACCAGGTTCGATGCCTCCGCCCGGGTGAGGGTGTCGAGTGTGCCGGTCGAGAGTCCCGTCAGGGTCCTGGTTCCGGCCTGGGTGTTGAGTGCAATCGCGATCAAGGCGGCCGCTGGTCTGAGCCCGGGGCACGGCAGAGGACTACCACTCGGCAATTCAACGCGCTGACAGCAAATCGTACATTTTACATACAACGCCAACTAGACTGCGGCCCATGCTGATTCACCCGACGCTGCGGATGCAATCATGGGGATTCACCATCGGGGCACTGCTGTTCGCACTCGGATCCGCACCCTGGATTTCCACGGCGATGGGCACCGCCAGTGCCAACACCGTCTTCTTCGTCGGATCCTGGTTCTTCACCGCCGCCGCCTTCGTGCAACTGGTACTGAGCGGGCCGGCGACCACGACCGACCAGGGCAAGCCGGCCATCCGAGCGGAATGGCTCTCCGCAGCCACCCAACTCCTCGGGACACTGCTGTTCAACATCAGCACGGGCGCCGCACTGCACGCTCACACCATCAAGGGCGAAGAGCATCTCGTGTGGAATCCGAACGCCGAGGGGTCGGTCGCCTTCCTGCTGAGTAGCGCCCTGGCCGTCCTGATGTTGCTGCGGGTCAACCAGATCTGGGAACCCGGATCGAGGGACTGGCAAAGCGTGTGGCTGAACATGCTCGGATCGATTGCGTTCGGGATCTCGGCGGTCGGCGCGTTCATCACCCGGGACGGCACGGTGATGGACGACGTGCTCGCGACCGGTGGCACGTTCGTCGGTGCGCTGTGCTTCTTCGCGGCCTCAGCGATGTTCCTCGGCAAGGACGACGAGCCCGCCGGCGAGTTGGCCGGCGCCAGCTGACCCGCACCGGGCCGGCACGGAACCCGGGACAAATCACGCGTCCGGTTCCCGGCGAGACGGCAGGTGCCGGAACGTCACGATCGGCAGGAGTACCGCCAGCCCGAGCACGAAGAGGCTCGCGCGCAGCGCGACCAGTCGGGATTCGATGTTGATCGTGACCGCGCGGTCGAGTTGCTCCGACGTCAGGTCCAGTCCGGCGAGTCGGCCGCGGAGATCGTCGTTCTCGACGAAGCTGACCGAACTGGTGGTCACTTCGATTCTGCTGTCGGACCGCAGGTCCGGGTCGTCGGCGATCCGGCTCGACGCGGACTGAGTGAGCACGGACATCAACACCGCTCCCGCGACTGCGGTTCCGGTACACAGCCCGAGGAAGTTCGCCATTCCCCGAGCGCTGCCGATCTCACCGGAGAGCGACGGCGGGTTGGTCTCCATGAGCAATGCGCTGCCCGCACTCAATCCCACACCGATTCCCAGACCCAGACACACCTCGCTGACCCCGGTCCACCCGCCCGACCACTGATTCGAAATGGTCAACGCCAGCAGCATCACGGACGCAGCAGCGAGCACATGAGCGGCGGTCAACAACGGGCGGCACGCGAACAATCGCATCAGAACCGGTGTGACAGCCGCCGAGACGAGCGCGGCGAGGGAGATCGGCACCAGCATCATCGCCGATCCCATGGGGCTCTTACCCAACACCATCTGGGTGTACAACGGCAGCAGATAGCTCACTCCCGCCATCAGCAGGTTCACCGCGACCAGACCACTCAGGCAGGCACGATTGAGCCCCGACCCGAACACCTGGGGGTCGAGCAGAGCCGTCCGTCCGCTGTCGACCAGCGAATGCTGCCGCGCGGCGAACACATGCAGCACCAGCGCTCCGAGAACCAGCAATGCCAGAACGGGTGACATGCCGAGCACATTCGCCGGCGCCGACTCGGCGGCGAGAAGAAGTCCCCACGCACCGATCTGATTGATCGCCGCGACCAACAGGAGCACACCGACGGCCGACAGCGCGATACTCGTCTTGTCGATGGAGCCACGGAAGGCAGTCCGGGGTAGAACCACTCGGGAAGCGATGACGAGCGTTCCGACAATGATGACGAGTAGGAGGGCGAAGGGCGCCCGCCAGCCCCAGGTCTGCACGAGGAATCCACCGACCAACAGCGCGAGCGCAGCACCGATTCCGGTCGTGCCCGCCAGGATCGACACCGCAACGGTGCGCTGCGCACCGGAATAGGCCTGACCGAGAATCGCCAGCGCGTTGGGAACGAGAAGAGCGCCGCCGAGTCCCGCAACCGCCTCGCCGGCGATCAGCGCCGAGACATCCCGGGCCAGGACGCAGATCAGCATGCCGGCGGCGTACACGGTCAAGCCGAGCAACTGGGTGTTCTTGGCGCCCAGGACTCCGCTGATCTTGCCGCCCGTGACAGTGAAGGCGGCAACGAACACCCCGTACGCAACGATGGCCAACTGCACGTTCGAGATGGTGGTATCCAGGCCCTCGACCACCCCACTGATTGCCATCGGCAGCACCGAGGCGTTGAACACCGAGACGAGGCCGGTGAAGCACACGAGCATCAAAGGCAACCAGCTCGCTCTGAGGAGCGCCTCGTCTGCGCTCTCAGTTGTCACACGAACGGAAGGCTGCTGATCAGCGATATCCATATGTGCACCCCTCGGGGATCATGCGGTGGGTTCGAGCCTGAAGGTCAGGACGGCAGAGTCAGGAACTGCATCGGGGCCGTTTCCTCGAAGCGGCCTGTGACGTTGCCAGCGAGCCCACCCTCGAGCGCCGTGTCGCCCATCAGGTCGAGCTTGCCCGCCGGTGCCCCCACACCGAAGTCCAGCTTGTCGAGGTCAACCCACACGACGTTGGGCCGTGTCGTCGAGTCGAAGACGTACCGCTTGTTGGTCAGGTCGGCGACCGTCTGCCAAATCGTCTGCGACGCATACGGCTTGTCGGGATCAGGGATGCGGAAGGGCTGAGCGGCATTGCGGATGACACTGAACATTCCCGCGACCGCCTCGACCTTCGTCTTGGGCTCCGGCAACCGGCCCACGTAGTACGCGGCGCGAGCGAACCGGTCGGCCGCGAGTGTGGTCCCGGGCAGGGGCTTGGTGCCGCCGAACCCGTCGACCTCCTTCAGCAATTCGATCTGCTTGTCGTAGGTCGGGGAATTGGTCATCACGCGATAGTCGCGGTCGTGCCAGACGGTGGCCTTGCCGTCGAGGTACTCGATGATCGCAGAGTCCCCGTTCGCGTCGTCCAGTGCGAGGTGCACCGCCGGCACCTCGCCGGTCGCCGGATCGCCGAGTGGCACGACCTGAACCTCGGACTCCGCGATCCACGCGGCCGCCTCGGCGACCGTACGGAAGTTGTCCAGGAAGTACTGCAGCCAGATGGCCATGCTCAGGCCCGGCCGGGCCTTGTCATGGGTTCCGTAGTCGGATTCCGCGAGCCACAGGATGTGGCCCGCCAGGCCCACCTCGTTCATGCCGTCCGCCGACATCATGTCGAACGCACCGGCCACGACACTGCCGTACTCGGCGGTCCAAGCGAGAGAACCACCGACGCCGTCGTTACGCTCGATCCCTCGGGGAAGCGACCACAGGTTCGTCCCGGTGTCTCGGTGATAATCCATGTTGCGCCCAACCAGCACGGCCCCGGCAGCGTCCGGCCACATCACCCTTGTACACATAGCTCCACCTTCCGTCGCATTTCGAGTTGCGTTCGAGAGAAACGACATTCGTCATCGAGCGTTCGGAACCAGAAGTCCGAACGGTATGGGAATCGGGCTACAGCAGGGGCGGGACGGTCGGCAGGATCGGCACCTCCAACACGGTGGGGCCGGAGCGGTCGAGTGCGGCCTTCACCGCAACCTGGACCTCGGTCACCGTCTCCGCACGTTCGGCGGCGCATCCGTACCCCTCACCGAGTGCCACGAAATCCAGGGACGGGAGGTCGAGTCCCGGCACGCCCGGCGTGTCTTCCAGCTCTGCAAACGCCTTGAGAATCGCGTACTCCCCGTTCCGTGGAACCACGTAGAGAATGGGGAGTCGATGGGCCGCGGCGGTCCCCAGCGCCTGGATCGCGTAGTGGAACGATCCGTCGCCGATCATCACCACCACCGGGCGGTTTCGGCCGGAATCGCGTTCTGCCAGAGCGACACCCACGCTGGCCGGCAGGGTCCAGCCGAGGCTTCCGCTCGCCGCGGTGTAGAAGGAGTCGGGCTCCTCGATCGGCCACGCCGTGTGCAACTCGGCGATGTTCGAAGGCGATTCCTCCATCAGCACCGTGGCGTCGGGCACCACCGACCGGATGGTCTCGAACAGCTCGAGTGCGGTCATGACCTCACCCGGGTCACCGACCAGCGGTGCCGGATGAGGGGCCATGCGATGCGGATTCACCTCGGCTGGCTTGCTCGGCGCGCGGTCGACGACTCGCTCGATCAAACCCTCGAGCGCAAGAACCGCGTCGCACAGCAGACTGTCCCCGACCGGGGCCTTCCCCGCCTCGGCCGGATCGTCGGTGACATGGAGGAGCGCCATCCCCTCTGGCAGGTACTCCCCGGCGACGTACGGGTAGTAGCGGAACACCGGCGCGCCGATGACGATGCCGACGTCGTGGCCCGCCAGTCGATCCGCAAGTGGGCCGATGGCGAACGGCAGCCCACCCCGGTACTGGGGGTGGTTCTCGGGGAACGGCGGCCGCTCCGAGGACGGCGCCGCCCAGACGGGTGCGCCGAGTTTTTCCGCCAGGGTCACCGCCTGTGCCCAGCCATCCCCGCGGGCGATCGAGGATCCGTAGATGAGCACCGGGTTCTTCGCGCCGGACAAGCGACGGGCGAAGTCGGCGATTCGTTCGGGGTCCGGCCCGATCTGCGTCGCCACCGAGCGAAGCACGGGCGTGCTCGCCGCAGGTTGCTCCCAATCGTCCAGCGGGATCGAGAGGAAGACCGGCCCGGCCGGTGGCTGCACGGCGATCGCGTAGGCGCGCATGAATGCCGCGGGTACGTCCGCGGCCCGGACGGGCTGATAGCTCCACTTGGCCCACGGCTTCGTCAGCATTTCGGGCTCGACGTTGGTCAGCCACGGCTCCATCAGGAGCATGTCGCGTGTCTGGTTTCCCGCGGTCACGATGAGCGGGGTGTGGTTCATCGCCGCGGTCATGATGTTGCTCATCGTGTTCGAGATGCCCGCGGAGGTGTGCACGTTGACCAACGCAGGCGAGCGGGTGGCCTGTGCGTAGCCGTCGGCGATGGCGACCGCCGAAGCCTCCTGCAGTGCCAAGATGTACCTGAAGTCGCTCGGGAGCTCCTTCAGGAAGGTCTCCTCGGTCGAGCCGGGTTTCCGAACACCGTGGTCAGCCCGAGCGTGCGAAGCAGGTCGAATGTGACGTCGCGAACAGTGTGCATCGATATCCACTCCCCTTGTGTCGCCCGCATGGTGTCGCGGGGCATGCTGTCCGAACGCCGGCGCGGCACCCGGAGCTCGGCCGGGTGGCCCGTAACGCACGGGGAGGGCCGGCGGCGGCCGACCCTCCCCTGCTCAACTCAGTGCGCGAACCCCTTGGCGGCGTGCTCGGCACCCGCCTTCAGCCGTGCCACCACGTCCTTCATCGCCAACACCAGCTTGTATGCCATGTCCCGACTGAACCCTTCCCGCAACACGATTCGCAGGACCGCGACGTCCTCCGCGTCGGCCGGCATGGTGTAGGCCGGCACCTGGAAGCCGCGAGCTCGCAGTTCGTGCGAGATGTCGAACACCGTGAACCCGGGATCACCGACGACCTCGAACGACAGCACGGGAATCGCGGTGCCATCGGTGATGACGTGCATGTCGTCCATGGCGGACAGTTCCGACGAGATCATCAGGGCGGTGTCGCGCAGCGACTCCATGATCTGGGTGTACCCCGCGACACCCAGCCTGATGAAGTTGTAGTACTGCCCGACCACCTGGTTGCCCGGCCGCGAGAAGTTCAGCGTGAAGGTCGGCATGTCACCACCGAGGTAGTTGACCCGGAAGACCAGATCCTCGGGCAGGTGTTCCTTCGATCGCCACACCACGAAGCCGATGCCCGGATACGTCATGCCGTACTTGTGGCCACTGACATTGATCGACACCACACGGGGAATGCGGAAGTCCCACTTCAGTTCCGGATGCAGGAAGGGGACCACGAAGCCCCCGCTGGCCGCGTCGACGTGCAGCGGCACGTCGGGGCCGCCCTTCGCGGCGATCTCGTCCAGCACCTTGGCGATCTCGGCGACCGGTTCGAGCTCACCGGTGAAGGTGGTACCGAGGATCGCGACGACCCCGATGGTGTTCTCGTCCACTGCCTCCCGAACCTGTTCCGGCGTGATGACGTAACGCCCCTTCTCCATCGGGAGGTACTTCGGTTCGACGTCGAAGTACCGACAGAACTTCTCCCACACCACCTGGACGTTGCTGCCCATGATGAGGTTCGGGCGCGCCGTGTCCTTGCCCGACGCCTCCCGCGCCGCACGCCATCGCCACTTCAGCGCGAGTCCGGCCAGCATCACCGCCTCTGAAGAACCGACGGTGGACACCCCGGTCGCGGACGCCGGATCGGACTCGTCGAGATCCACCGCATTGAACAGCGCCGCAACCATGTTCACGCACCGGGTTTCGATCTCGGCAGTCTGCGGGTACTCGTCCTTGTCGATCATGTTCTTGTCGAAGGTCTCGGCCATCAGCCGGTCGGCCTGTGGGTCCATCCAGGTGGTCACGAAGGTGGCCAGGTTCAACCGTGAGCTGCCGTCGAGCATCAGCTCGTCGTGGATGAACCGGTAGGCGGCTTCCGGATCGGTTTCGGACTTCGGCATCCGCAGCGCCGGAATCGCATCGGTGCCGAGCCGTCCGGTGTAGGCGGGGGCGAGAGTTTCGGCCGGAGCGGCAAAGGAATCAGACATCTTCTCTCCAATACTCGGTGTAAGAGACCTGCTCGGTGTAGGCGATCGACAGGGATTTCTCCTGGTCACACCTCCAGTGGTGGGTAAAGCCGCTCCATGGTGTACCGGCGGTTGCGGCGGACGGAGAGGGCGCTGACGGTCAGGCTCACCAGCAGGATGCCCACCAGCACCGCGATGGCGATCCACAGCCGCGAGTCGACGTGTTCACCGACGGTGAGCTGTCGCAGCCCGTTGACCGTGTACGTCATCGGGTCGAATGGGTGGATGTACTGGAACGGCTTGGTGGTGGTCGGCACCGGGTAGATTCCGCCGGCAGAGACGAGCTGGAGCATCAGGAAGGCGAGGGTCACCACCCGACCGACCGCTGTCCCGAACAGCGCGTTGAACGCCTGGATCATCGCCAGGTAGGTGGCGGAGATGAGCATCAGGAACGCGATCGTGCCGAGCACGTGCTTGACGTCGAGCCCGACTCCGAAGTGGACGACGGTGTACATGACGATGACTTGCAGGATTCCCACGAGCAGCGCCGGCCAGTACGAGGCCAGCACCGTTCGGTACAAGCCGACTCCACCAACCGTCGGCCGGGACTGCAGGGGGGTCAACAGCATCCAGGTGATGATGCCGCCGACGAACAGGGCCAGGGACAGGAAGAACGGCGCGAATCCGGTGCCGAAGGTGGGCGCGATGTTCGTGTAGTCCTGCTGGAGCTTGACCGGGGTCGACAGCGTCTCCGCCGTCGCCGTCTTCTGCTCGTCCGTCCAGCTCGGAACCTGCCCGGCCCCCTCCCCCAGCGCGGTGGCGAGTTCCTTCGAACCGGACTGCAGTTCGACCATCCCGGACGCCAGCTGACCGGCGCCGCCGGCGAGCTGGTTGCTGCCGTCGGTCAGCTGGACCATTCCCGAGCTGAGGGTGGCGGCACCGCTGCTGAGCTCGTCGGCGCCGCTGCGCAACTGGCGCAGGTCCGACGCGATCCCGCCGTTCTGCAGCAGCGCCAGACCGGACTGCAGGGGGCTGTTGGGGTCGGTGAGCTGGTACTCGACAGCGCGGGCGTCACCGCTGAGCCGATTGATCTCCGCCTGCAACTCCGCGGTGTCGGTGCGAGCCTGCGCGGTGGTGAGCGGCGACAGTGCCGCGACCGCCCGCTGCACGAGGGGATCCGAGCTCTGCCTGAGGATGTCGAGCGCCTGCGAGACCGCAGTGGCGGGTGCGGGCTGCGCAGGCTCGGGCAGCCGGCTCCCGAGGGCCTCGAGTGACTGCCGGAGCTCGGACACCTGGCCGCCGATGTTCGGGACGGCGCCACTACCGAGGGCGTTGATCAGCGGCGTGGTGGCCCCGTCGATTGCGGTCGCGAGCTGGGCCGCGCCACTGGCCAGTTGCGCCGATCCCGATTCCGCAGTGACCATGTTCGTCGCCAGCTCATTGGCGCCCGAGCTGAGCTGGTCCGCTCCGCTCTTCGCGGTGTCGATCCCCGAGGCGAGCTGGTCCGCACCGTCTGCGGCCTTCTCGAGGCCGGAGCCCGCACTCTGCAGGCCGGTCAGGACCTGCCCGACCCCCTGCGCACCGATCGTCGAGTTCACCTGGTTGATGACCTGCTCCGACGCATCCTGCCCGATGATCGTCGCCAGGTAGTTGTTGGCGTCGTTGAAGGTGAAGATCAACTCCGCCTTCTCCGGGTTGTCGCCGTTCGGCGATTCGACTGCGGCACTGAAGTTCTCGGGCAGGGTGATGGTGTAGTAGTACTTCCCGTCCGAGAGCCCCTTGGCCGCCTCCTCCTCGGAGACCTCCGCCAGGTCCAGCTGGCCGGATGCGATGAGCGACTTGACGACCTGTTCGCCGGCGTCGAGTTGCTCCCCGGTGGCAGTGCGCCCGGTGTCGTTGTTGACGATCGCCGCGGGAATCTTGTCGACCGCCCCGAACGGATTCCAGAACGCCCACAGGTACATCGCACCGTAGAGCAGCGGCATGAGAATGATCGTGATGATCGCGATCCGCGGCATGGTGCCGCGGAAGTACCGCTTCGAATCACTGCCGAGAGACACTCCTGCAAGCACGACGTCACCGCCCCTCGGTCATGATGCCGACGTCGCCCGCCCCGAGCACTCCGTGCAGGTCGACCACCGCCCGCACGCCCGTGTCCGACGGTAGCGGGTTGACGTCGGCCGTGATCACCGACTGCCGCTCCCCCAGTGCGACAAGGCGTTTGAGCAGAGTGAGCCGTTCGTCGTCATCGGCGACCTTGTCCAGCCGCCCGACGACGAGTAGCGGCGGGCGACGGGTGTTGGCCACCGCGATCCGGAGCAGCAGTTGCTGGAGTTCCGGTAGATCGTCGACGAATGCGTTGAGAGCGGGGAGCGGAACGTCGCCGAAGACCTCTCCGCACATGCGTTCCACGCCATCGTCACGCACTCTGGACACCATTTTGTACCAGGGTGATTCCCACCGTAGTTGTTCGGTGACGAGATCACGGACAGTCACGGACGGACTGACGTCGTCGAGTTCGTTCAGGCACGCGATAGCCGAGTGCGCGAACACCTTGGTGGGCCGGTCCGTGTGGCCGAGGACGGTCAACGACCCGCCGGACAGGCGCATCCTGCCGCACAGGGTCATGAGGAGCGCGGTTCGTGCTGCACCGGCCTGAGCGGCGATCACCGTCACCCCGCCCTCGTCGATGTCCAGGTCGAGGGGGCCGAACACGTGCCCCCACGGACCGTCGAGCTCGATCGCCCTCGCCGATACGAGCGATCCGGGTATCGGCTCCCAGAACTTCTCCGGTTCCGCCGTGATGATTTCGACCAACTCACACCTCTCATCTGACGCCGTGCGACGAGGCGGCGGCGCGCGTTCGACAGTGCTGTTCGTGTTCGATCTCGATGACTCGGCAGAGCCTGGTCAGAGGGTGTTCTTGACGACCTCGCCGTTCTTCACGACGACCGACAGGTTCTTTCCCGGGTCCGCCAGCAGGTTCAGGTCCTCGAGCGGGTTGCCGTCGACGAGCAGCACGTCCGCCCACGCCCCCTTCGCGATGACGCCGAACTGCGCGTCGCGGTAGGGGTCGCGCTCCCCGGACAGCCGGAACAACTCCGCATTCCCCCCGGTCAGCATCCGTAGCGCGTCGAGATTGCTGTAGTGATCACCGAGCCGCGCCGCCATCTCGCTCTGCCGAGGCGCCAGCTGCGGTTCGAGAAGCAGATCGGTGCCCCACGCAACCTTCACCCCGTGCTTCTTCGCCCACTCGTAGACATTGTCGGTCCCGGTGCAGATCTCGCGGTCCTTGCCGGCGCGGTCGGCGTCGGGATAGTGATGGTCGCCGAGCGCGAACGGCTGCATGGACAGCCACACCTCCCGCTCGGCAAGCATGGCGATGGTCGGCTGGTCGGCCAGGTGTCCGTGCTCGATGGACTTGACGCCGGCCTCGACTGCACGGTGGATGCCGGTGACGTTGTAGACGTGCGTGGCGACGTAGGTGCCGTAGTCCGTGGCCGCGTCCACCGCGGCGCGCAACTCCGCGTCCGTGAACTGCACCGTGTACAGCGGGTCGTACATCGACGCGGCGCCGCCGCCGACCATCACCTTGATCTGCGAGGCGCCCTTCTTCAGCTGTTCCCGGACCGAGGCCAGCACCTGTGCTTCGCCGTTCGCGACCCGCATGAATCCGATCTGCTCGGCCCGTGATTCCTCACCGCCCAGCGTCGTCGGGGTCTCGTAGACGAATCCGAAATCGCCGTGTCCACTCGTCTGCGAGATGGCGGCCTGGGACGGGTAGATCCGGGGTCCGGGAAAGAGCCCTCGATCGATGGCGGACTTGATGCCGCTCGTGTCGCCGGCCATGTCGCGAACCGCGGTGAAACCGCGCAGCAGCATGTTCTTGGCCTCGGCAAGACCATTGATCGCAATGTGAGTCGCCGAGCCCGCGACCATGTCGACAACGGAATTCGCGTTGCCCACGAGGTGGACATGCGCATCACTCATACCCGGCATGAGCACCCGGCCGCCGCCGTCGATCACCTGTGTCTCCCGACCAGGTTCGTCGCCTACCGGGGACGGCGAGACTCCCACCACCCGGTCCCCGTCGATGAGAAGGTCCCCTGCAACGAGCTTCTCGGAGACACCGTCGAACACCCGAACATCACGAAAAACAATGCGCTGCTTTGCTTTCGAAGAAGTCGTCATACCAGCGAATGGTAAGCAACGATCAAAGAACCTTCTCAGCGATGGCCCGCGCCCCAGCAAACGTTAGCTATTCGAGATAAACTACAAGGAGGTTGCGGAATTTGCGCAAAGCAATCGTTGCGGAAGGAGATTGATTGCGATAAACGCAATCAATCGAGTGAATTCGCAGCTAGTGTCGGGACGTGTCGGAGTCGGGCAATCCGGCGACGAGGCCGGCTTCCAACAGGTGACCAGTTCGGTGCGCATGTGGTCGTCGACGGTCCAGTCGAGCCTTCTTCGAGCGCTCGCCCTTGATCACCGGTCGCTCGCGGGCCCCAAGTGATCCGCGGCGAACCGTAGCCCCCTCCAGAGTCGCGGTGACGCGCGACGATCTCGACGGTCAGATCCGCGTGACGTTGACCTGATTCGCTCAATCCGGTTGCTGCAGAGCGCTTCACATGTCCCGCTAGTCTTGGTATCCACCATCCTGGGGGAACCTCGGTAACTGTTGTCGGCGATCCGGCGGGCGATACCCCTGATGCCGCGACTCAGCCCAGCGCGTCGCGCGCCACCACCACTCCAGGCCACGGACCGGCGCCCGGCGGGCACCTCGAGCACGGCATCGATCGGCCCGTCGGGCGCGTCGACCGTCGCCTCAGGCATCACAGGCCTCGGATCTCGCTCCTTCGTCGAAAGACGTTGTCCGACAAAGACTAGCTCCCAAATTCGCTTTCCGCGCATCAACCTTCCCGGTCGGCTGGCGCCGGCATCGCTGCACGCAACTCGGCGAGTTCGGCCTCGACCGCGACGAGCCGCCGGTGCAGCGCCTGGATGCTGGCCATGCAGACGCCGTTCGCATCGACCACCGCGATGGTGCGGTCGCTCGACCCCAGCCCGAACGTGCCGGCGAAGTCCTGCGCCATCGGGCCCAGGTGCCGTACCGAGTCGTGGTCGAAGCGGTAGGTCCACACGCTGACGGGCAGGGTCGCCAACCGCTCGAGGACCTCGTTTGCGCCGACGGGGACGGGCCGGGCACCCGTGACCCCGCGCCTGTGGGTCAGGTGCGAGTGCAGCCAGGCCAGCGGGTGCCGCGCGAGGGCGGCACCCGAATCTCGGTCGGCGTCCTCACCACGATCGGGGAGGATCGCCGCATCGGTCACCACGTACCCGGTCAGGGTTCGAGCGGGCGAATGTGATGCTTGGCCTTCACGTCACTGAGCAGGATTCCGACGCCGGCACCGAGCAGTCCGATTCCAACACCAACCGCCGCGCCGGCAAGCCCGAGTCCGATGCCGACCGCGGCTCCGCCGAGTCCGATCACGAGTCCCAGCATGATTCCTCCAGAGATACCGTCGGGACAGATGCGGAACGACCTCGACGGGTTGCTCCGCAAGAGTGGAGCACTGTCCACGCTCGTCCTCCCGCCTGCCGAATGCAACAGACCGGGGCCGGGAAATGCCCGACGGCCGATTCTCGGCAAATGTGCAGACTCGGAGAGTGTCGACCACCGACCGGCGACGGCGCCCACCGAACCCGCCGCCCGGGTACCCCCGGATAGTTGGACGTCCGTATAGTGGCTGGTCAAAGCGATTTACGCTATCGTCACCGACTGCACCGCCCGCCTCCTGCACGGGCGGCGCAGCCCCGGCCGGTCCAGCCCTCTCTGCGGCCCGCCGGGGCCTCAGACTAACTCCGCCGCCCCGCCGGTGCGAGGCCAAGAATCGACCGCCCGGCGTCCCGCTCCCGGCCGCGTTCGACCGCCGCGTGGCCACCGGAAACGACGAAAACGGGCGCCCCAGCATTTCTACTGGCAGACGCCCGTTTCCGGTGGAGCCTCCTGTCGGGATTGAACCGACGACCTTTCGCTTACAAGGCGAGTGCTCTACCACTGAGCTAAGGAGGCGGACAAAGCGCGCCCATCATATCTGCCCGCCCCCACGGCGGGTTAACCGACGGCCATAGGCGCCGATCCGCCCGGGCGTCGTCGCCTCAATCAGCGACGCGGGACGGACAGGCTCGGATACCGTTACACGACGCATGCCCTCGACGGGAGCGCTCCGATGGACCTGAACAGCATCACCGAAGTCGTCCGGCGACCGTTCGATCGCCCCGGCTCGCAGTGGCGGGGCGGGGACACCTGGCTGGCCGGCGGGACATGGCTGTTCTCCGTCCCGCAGCCCGACTGCCGCCGGCTCGTCGATCTCACCACCCTCGGCTGGGACGCCCTGACTATCACCGACGCCGGCCTCGAGATCGGTGCGACATGCACCATCCGCGAGCTGTATGCGTTTGCCCCGCAATGTGACTGGCCCACGGCCCCGCTGCTCGCCACGAGCTGCGAGGCGTTCCTGTCCTCGTTCAAGGTCTGGAACGCGGCGACGGTGGGCGGCAACATCTGTCTGTCGCTGCCCGCCGGCCCGATGATCACGTTGACGGTGGCACTCGAGGCCACGTACACGCTGTGGGCGGCCGACGGCACCGAGCGCACCGTCGACGCGGCCGACTTCGTCACCGGCGACCACCGGAACGTCCTCGAGCCCGGCGAGATCCTGCGGCGCATCGACATTCCGGCGGCGACCCTGCGGACACGGCACGCGCATCGCCGCTTCACCCTGACCCGGCTGGGCCGTTCGACGGTGTTCCTCGTCGGCACCCGGGCGACCGGCGCTGACGACCTGCGGCTCACCGTCACCGCCGGCACCACCCGGCCGCTGCGGCTGGCGTTCGAGGCGATGCCCGACG
Source organism: Rhodococcus tukisamuensis NBRC 100609 (assembly GCF_001894985.1). GTDB lineage: Bacteria > Actinomycetota > Actinomycetes > Mycobacteriales > Mycobacteriaceae > Rhodococcus_G > Rhodococcus_G tukisamuensis. The sequence goes on from NZ_BCXG01000002.1 coordinate 288,474, forward strand.
CCGCGGAGCTGCGGCGGCGCATCGACGCGGTGCCCGACGACGTGTGGTTCGACGACCCGAACGGCTCCCCCGACCACCGCCACCACCTGACCACGCACTTCGCCGAGCAGATCCGGGTGGAGCTCGCCGCGGGAGACCGGCCGTGACGTACACGGTGAACGACCGGACCTTCGACGAGCAGCCCGAGCCTGGGCAGTGCCTGCGCACCTTCCTGCGCGCGCTCGGCCACTACGGCGTAAAGAAGGGTTGCGACGCAGGCGATTGCGGGGCCTGCACGGTGTGGCTCGACGGCGATCCGGTGCACAGCTGCATCACCCCCGCGTTCCGCGCGGACGGCCGCGCGGTGACAACGATCGAGGGCCTGGGCACTCCCGAGAATCTGCATCCGATGCAACGGCAGTTCCGCGACGCCCCGGGCTTCCAGTGCGGCTTCTGCACCGCCGGCATGATCATGACCTGCGCGAGCCTCACCGACGCGCAGAAGGCGGACCTGCCGCGCGCACTCAAGGGCAACCTCTGCCGCTGCACCGGCTACCGGTCGATCGAGGACGCCGTGCACGGGGTCGCCGCGATCGAGGTCGCGGAGCCCGGCCGCGCCGTCGGCACCAGCGTCGGCGCCCCGGCCGCCACCGACGTGGTGACCGGCCGCGCCGAGTTCACCATGGACACCGAGGTCGAGGGCCTGCTGCACCTGAAGGTGCTGCACTCGCCGCACGCGCACGCCCGGATCGTCTCGATCGACAAGTCCGCGGCGCTCGCGGTGCCCGGCGTGCACCGCGTCTACACCTGGGAGGACGTACCGCGGAAGCGCTTCACCACCGCGATCCACACCGACCACCTCGTCGACCCGGACGACACCTACATCCTCGACCACACCGTGCGCTTCGTCGGGCAGCGGGTGGCCGCGGTGCTGGCCGACACCGTCGCGGCCGCGGAGGAGGGCTGCCGCCGGGTGGTCGTCGAGTACGACGTGCTGCCCGCGGTGTTCGACCCCGAGCAGGCGATGGCCGACGGCGCGCCCACGCTGCACGGCTCGCACGACCCGTTCGTCCGCGATCCCGTGCACAACGTCCTGCTCGAACTCCACGGGCACATCGGCGACGTCGAGGCCGGGTTCGCCGAGGCCGACGTGATCCACGAGGGCACCTACTTCTCCCCGCGCGTGCAGCACGCGCACCTGGAGACGCACGGGTCCATCGCATGGATGGAACACGGCCGCCTGCACGTGCGGACCAGCTCCCAGTCGCCGTCGATCGCGAAGGTCAAGCTGGCCCACCTGTTCGCCCTGCGCCCCGACCAGCTGCGGGTGTTCTGCCAGCGGGTGGGCGGCGGGTTCGGCGGCAAGCAGGAGGTGATCTCCGAGGACCTGGTGGCCCTCGCCGCGCTGGACACCGGACGCCCGGTCTGCCTCGAGTTCACCCGGGAGGAGGAGTTCACGACGGCCTCGCCACGGCACCCGATGACGCTGACCGTCCGGCTCGGCGCGAAGGCCGACGGCACCCTCACGGCGCTGCAGGTCCGCAACGTCTCCAACACCGGCGCCTACGGCAACCACGGCGGCGAGACGCTGTTCGCGGGCGGGGCGGCGGTCTCCATCTACCGCTGCCCCAACAAGAAGTACGACGCGTACTCCGTCTACACGAACACCGTGCCCAGCGGCGCGCTGCGCGGGTACGGCATGACCCAGCCCGCGTTCGCGGTGGAGTCCGCGATGCACGAGCTGGCCGTCGCGCTCGGCATGGACCCGCTCGAGCTGCGCCGCCGCAACATCGTGCGCCCCGGCGATTCGCTCGTCGCGTTCGAGGACGAGCCCGACGACGTCGTGTTCGCGGAGGACGGGCTAGGCAAGTGCATCGATCTCGTCGACGAGGCGCTACGGGCCGGCGGCCTTGAACCACCGGGCGGCGACGACTGGCTCGTCGGGACCGGGGCCGCGAGCTCGCTGCACGAGACCGCTCCCCCGACCGAGCACATCTCCGAGGCCTGGGCCACCCTCGACGACGACGGCGTCTACGAGCTCGCCGTCGGCACCGTCGAGTTCGGCGAGGGCACCTCCACCGCACACGTGCAGATCGCGGCGAACCAACTCGGGACCACTCCGTCGCGGGTGCGTCTGGTCCAGTCCGACACCGACCGAACGGGTTTCGACACCGGCGCCTTCGCCAGCGCGGGCCTGTTCGTGTCCGGCAACGCCGTGCTGCGGGCGTCGGACGCCCTGCGCGAGAAGATCCTCGCGTTCGCGGCCGCGCGGGCCGGCGTCGACGTCGCCGCCTGCGCGATGGACGACGACGGCGTCGTCTGCGGCGGCACCCGCCTGTCGCTGGCCGAACTGGTGGATGCGGGCCGCAGGCGCGGCATCCGGTTCACCGCGGCGCGCAAGGCGTACGGGTCGCCGCGCAGCGTAGTGTCCAACACGCACGGATTCCGCATCGCCGTGCACCGGGTTACGGGCGAGATCCGGATCCTGCGCAGCGTCCACGCCACCGACGCCGGGGTCGTGATCAACCCGGCGCAGGTGCGGGGCCAGGTCGAGGGCGGCGTCGCGCAGGGCATCGGGTTCGCGCTGACGGAGAACTTCCACGTCGACGGCGGCGGCAACATGGTCAACCCGAACCTGCGCAACTACCGCATCCCCACCTACGCCGACGTGCCCCGCACCGAGGTGCTGCTGGTCGAGTCGGCGGACTCCGTCGGGCCGATGCGCGCAAAGGGCATGGCTGAGTGCTGCATCAACCCGGTCGCGCCGGCGCTCGCGAACGCCCTCGAGAACGCGACCGGGGTGCGCTACCGGGCGCTGCCGCTCACCCCCGAACGCATCTACGGCCGACTGGCCGGGGCGCCGGCCCACCACCCGCCGGCGCAACCGTAGGAGTGTCGATGACGGCCGAGGAACGCGTCCGCGACACCGCAACGGTGATCATCGGGCAGCGGGTGCGCCCCGGCTTCGAGTCGGAGTTCAAGGCCTGGCAGGAGGAGATCAACGTCGCCGCGTCGCACTACGCCGGCTTCCTCGGTGCCCAGATCGCCGCGCCCACCACCGTGCAACCCGACTGGGTGGTGGTCTACCGCTTCGACTCCGTCGCCAACGTGCAGGCCTGGATCAACAGTGCCACCCGCCAGGCCTGGCTCGACCGGGGGCAGCAGTACCTCGACGGCCCCGCGACGCAGCAGGTGATCACCGGCGGATCCCGGCCGACGGATCAACTGGTGACGGTCGTCGTGACCCACCGCGTGGCGCCCGACAACATCGACGCCTTCCTCGACTGGCAGAACCGGATGCGGCTGGCGGAGTGCAAGTTCGAGGGCTTTCGCGGCAGCGAACTGTTCCGCCCCATCGAGGGGATCCAGGACGAGTGGACCGCGCTCTACCGCTACGACAACGCGTCGAACCTCTTCACGTGGCTCACCTCCGACAAGCGGCGCCAGCTCCTGGCCGAGGGCGAGCGGTTCCACGAGTTCTCCTCCCGCACCGTCGACAACTCCTTCGGCAGCTGGTTCGCGTTCGACGAGAAGGGAAACGAGGCACCGCCGCCGTCGGACACCAAGACGTCCGTCGCCGTCTGGGTGGGCCTCTACCCCACCGTCGTGCTGCTCACCCTCGCGCTGTCGCCGCTGAAGATGCCGCTCTGGCTCGGGCTGCTCGTCGGAAACCTGTTGTCCAGCTTCGCCATGACCTTCGTGACGATGCCGTACTACGTGAACCGACTGCTGAGGCGCTGGCTGCGGCCGCCCCCGGACGTGCCGGAGGCGAGGACGAACCTCCACGGGATCGCGATCGTCGCGGCGGCCACCACGTTCTGGGTGGTCGTGTTCTACCTGGTGACCAGGCAGTTCTGGACGCTGCCGTGACGACGCGCGAGGTCCTGCAGCAGGTCGCCGCCTGGCAGGCAGCCGAAACCGACTGCGCCCTCGCGACAATCGTCTGCGCGGAGGGGTCGACCCCCCGCCCGGTCGGCACCGTCATGGCGGTCTCGCGGGGCGGCGTGGTGGCCGGGAGCATCTCCGTCGGCTGCGTCGAGAGCGACCTGTTCCACACCGCCATCGAGGTGACGGACACCGGACGGCCCGTCGTCCGCCGGTACGCCGTCGGCGACGACGAGTTCGGCGGGGCGGACCTGATGTGCGGCGGATCGATGGCGGTGCTGGTGCAACCGGCCGGGCCCGGTGCCCTCCCGGGTCTCGCGCTGGCGGCCGACGCGGTCGCGGCAGGGCGCCCCGTCGTATTCGGGACGGTCGTCTCCCGCGGCCCCCGCCTGGGCGGGACGGTGGTCGTCACCGCCGACTCCTACGCCGGGTCCTGCGGCGATCCGCTCCTGGACGCCGCGGTGGTGGTCCGGGCCAGGACCCATCTCGACGCCGGCACCCCCACCACCGTGCGCCTGGGCGAGAACGGCGAGTGCACGGAAAACGGCCTGGCCGTGCTGATCTCGTCGGTCACCCCGCCGCCGCGGATGCTGGTCTTCGGCGCCATGGACTTCGCACACGCGCTCACCCGGGCCGCGAAGACACTCGGGTACTCGGTGACCCTGTGCGACGCCCGCCCGGTGTTCGCGACCAGGCAGCGGTTCCCGGACGCCGACGAGGTGGTGGTCATGTGGCCACACCAGTACCTCGGGCAGGCGACGATCGACCCCTCGACGGCGATCTGCGTCCTCACCCACGACCCGAGGTTCGACGTGCCGGTTCTCACGATCGCGCTGCGGTCCGGTGCCGGCTACGTGGGCGCGATGGGCAGTCGCCGCAGCCATCTCGACCGGGTGGACCGACTCCGCGCGGCCGGTGTCACCGACGCCGAACTTGCCCGCCTGGCCGCACCGATCGGCCTCGACCTGGGCGCCCAGACCCCGGAGGAGACCGCCGTCTCCATCCTCGCCGAGATCATCGCACTGCGCCGGGGCGGCTCCGGGCGCCGGCTCGGCGGGCTGACCGGCCCGATCCACGGCCGAGGCGCACCGTGAGCGAGGTGCTGGGCCTGCTCCTCGCCGCGGGCGCGGGCAGGCGGTACGGGTCACCCAAAGTTCTTGCACACCAGGGACTCTGGCTTCAGCTTGCCGTCGACGCGCTTCGCGGCGGCGGCTGCGGACGGGTCCTGGTGGTGCTCGGCGCCGCCGATGTGCCGCTGCCCGAGGGCGCCGAGGCCGTGTACGCGGTGCGCTGGGCCGACGGGGTGGGCGAGTCGCTGCGGGCCGGACTGGCCGCCGCCGCCGGGGTTCCCGACGCGCGGTACCTGGCCATGCACCTGGTCGACCTGCCCGACGTAGGCGGTCGCGTCGTGGCACGGGTGATCGGGGCCGCGGCTCGGGCGCCGAGCGGGCTCGCCCGAGCATTCTTCGGCGACCGCCCCGGCCATCCCGTCGTCGCGGCCCGGCCGCACTGGGGGCCGTTGCGCGACAGCGCCGCCGGCGACGAGGGTGGCCGGGAGTACCTCGGACGCCAGGGCGAGCTGCTCGTCCGGGTGCAGTGCGAGGACCTCGCGTCAGGGACGGACCAGGACGTTCGACGTTAGCCGAGTAACCGACCGAACAGAGGAGCCCTGATGACCACGAGAACTGTGCAGTACGCGCGCCTGATCCCCATTGCCGCGGCCTCGGCACTGCTGCTGGCGGGATGCAGCTCGAATGACAACGAGGCTCCCCCGGCCTCGACAAGCACCGCCATGGCGTCAATGTCCATGCCCCCGGGCGCCGGCACCGGCACCGGCACGGCGGCGGCGCCCACGGTCACCAAGGAACAGGCCGAACAGACCGCGGTCGCCACCGTGCCCGGTGGCACGCTCGTCTCGTCCCAACTCGAGCAGGACGACGGCAGGACGGTGTGGCACGTCCACGTCCTCAACGCCCAGGGCTGGGACTACGACGTGGACGTGGACGCCGCCAGCGGCGCCGTGGTACCGGACGACGACGACCGGAACGACGAGGGCTCGTCGCCTCCGGCCACGCCGAACGCCGGGGTGACGGTCACCAAGGAGCAGGCCGAACAGACCGCCGTCGCCACCGTCCCCGGCGGCACCGTCGCCCAGTCGAATCTCGAACAGGAGGATGGAAAGACCGTGTGGCACGTGCACATTCGCAACGCCCAGGGCTGGGACTACGACGTGGACGTCGACGCCACCAGCGGCGCCGTGGTACCCGACTGAGCCGCGTGGCTCGACCCAGCGGAACGGAGCACTCCATGGATCACGACCTGATCGACGGCGCCAGGGCGGACCTGGTCACCGTCTGCGACAACTGGTACGCGGCGATCGTCTCCAACGATGCCGACCGGATTACCGCCTTCATGGCGGACGACTGGGTGATCGTCTCCGAGTCGGGGATCTCACCGAAGTCGCAATTCCTGGACTACGTCAGATCGGGCGAGCTGACCCATTCCGCCATGGACCGGGCCGGTGGGGCGAGGATCCGGATCTACGGCGGAGCCGCGGTGTTCACGGCGAGGGTGACCAACACCGCGCACTACGGCGGCCAACGGTTCGACGCCGACGAATGGACGTCGGACGTGTTCGTCCGACGCGACGGCCGCTGGCTGTGCATGCTGACCCACATCACGACGGCTCGGGTGCCGACGGAGGGTGAGCAGTGACAAGACCCATGCGACCCCGACATCTCCCGGAGGCTAACGCCATGTGCCGCACAGTAATTCGTCGATCGTTCGTCGCCCGGGTCGCGGCATCCGTGGCGGCTCTCGCCCTCCCGCTCTGCGCGTCCGCCGCGGCGACGGCGAACCCACCGCGGCCGCCGACGACGGCGTTCCAGGTCCCGGTGCGGTTCCTCGCGGGATGCGTGGGCAGCATGTTCCCGTGCTGGACCCTGCCGACACAGACGACTGTGACGCCGACGGCAACGCCGGGTGTACCCGGCGAGGTGATCTTCGCGGCGCAGCGGGCAGCGCCCTGGGCCTACTGCTCCGACATGACGGTGAACTGGCGAAACCTCACCACCGGCGCCGCCGGCACCACCACGCTCCGGATCGTGGCGCGGGACTACACCCGGAATCCCGGACCTGAGGACTGGTGCCGATACGCCCCCGCGACGGCGGTGACCGGCGGCGGCACGGTCGCCGCGACCGCCGCCGTCGACACGGTCGTTCCCTACGGCATGTGGGGGTACAAGATTCAGGTCAACCCGGGGCTCGGCACCCTTCAGGTCCCCTAGCGGCTCGGGGCCTGCTCGACCACGTCGCGAATCGCGTCGATCACCAGTTGTGGTGACTCGTTGTGGATGTTGTGGCCGCTGTGGGTGTTCGTGACGTGGCGCGCACCGGGAAACACGGCAGCAAGGCGGTCCTGCGACGCGAGTTGCGCCCGCCAGAACACCTCCGGGTAGTCGGCCGGCGCATCCTCTGGAAGCCGGGTGCGGAAGGCCTCGGCGTCGAACGTGTCACCGCTGAGCACCACGACCGGCATTGCCGGCACCGGAGCGGCAGCGCGGAGCTGGTCGAATGTGGTGACGGGGTCGAACTGTTCGACGTCCTTCCACTGGGCGGTCCGCGATTCGTTGTCTCGCGCACTCAGCTGGAGGAACACCGCGAACTCGTCGGGAGTCAGCTCGCTCTGGAGGAACTCCGAGGTGCCGTCGACGAGGACAAGACCCGACACGTCGTGGGGGTAGGTGCTCGCATAGATCCTGGCGATCGGTCCCCCGAACGACCACCCGGCGAGGACGTACGGACCGGACACCTCGGCGGCCGCCAGCAGCGCATGCAGGTCGGCCGCATCGCCCTCCGGAGTGGTCGGCTGCGGCACCGGCGTGGAGGGCGTGAACTCGTCATTCGCGCGCGCGGTTCCGGGGCGGTCGTACGAGCAGACCCGGGTGAAGGTGCCAACCTCGGGATAGACGGCGGAATCGCTCGGCGCGGCGGCACCGGACGAATCGGTCACCTCGTGCCAGGTGTCGGCCGCAGCGACGGCGCCGGGCACGAGCACCACCGTCGGAGATCCGGTGCCCCGGCACTCCATGTACATCTGCCGGCCGCCGCCGATGTCGAATGTCCGGGCAAGGTCCGGCTGCGGCTCGCTGCCGGTCGTCTCGGTCGAACTGCTGCACCCGGCGAGCAGCATCGTGGCAGCGAGGAGAGCACCGACGAAGCGCATCACATCAGCGTGTCACACCGTCGCGAACCGCGGAACGGTGTGCGGCGAACGCCCCTGGGTGATTGGCCCGGAGATTCATCTCTGCGAGGGCGACCGTCCGATCGATCCGGCGCTGCCGGGTCTCCGGCTTCTTGGCCGCGGCAATCCATTCCAGAATCAACCGTTTCGACGACGGCGGGAACTTCTCGAAATTTGTGCGGGCGGGCTCGTTTCGGTGCAGCGGATCCCGCAGGTCGTCGGGCAGGGAGGCGACAGCATCGTCGGGCACGACCTGCCAGGTCCCCTTCTCCTTGGCGAGGTCGACCAGGGCCTGGCCACGCCCGGTCATCAGGTCCAGCTCGATCATCTTCGCCGCGCGCTCCCGATTGACCCGGCTCCACGTGCTGCGCGGGGTTCGCGGAGTGAACCGGAGTTGGGAGCTGTCCGCGTCCCGCTTGCGGTGCAGCCCGTCGATCCAGCCGTAGCAGAGGGCGTGCTCGATCGCTTCGTGGTAGCGCAGGCTCGAGGTGGCGCTGTCCTTGTGATGGATGATCAGCCAGATCTCCTTCTCGGACTGGCCGTTTCGCTCCAGCCAATCGCGCCAGGCGGCGGCGCTGCTCGCAACGAAGGTGCTCACGCCGGTTGCGCTCATGTCGGTTGCACTCATCTCACGCCTCCTTCGAGCCGAGGATGTCGAGGTAGTGCTGGTTGTACATCACGCCGAGGATGTTGCCGAACGGGTCGACGACCGACGCGGTGACGAACCCAGGCCCGCGTTCGACGGGCTTGTCGTGGACGGTGGCGCCGAGCGACAGCAGCCGCTCGAAGCTCGCGTCGACGTCGTCCACGTGCCAGTAGGTCACCTGGCCGGCGGCCTGCTCCGAGCGGGCATGCGGCGCGAACCGGGCGTCGACGATGCCGAGCTCGTGCTGGTAGTCGCCGATCCGGAACTCGACGTACGCGGTGTGCCCGTCGATCTCGCGGGCGAAGTACGGCTCGATGCCGAGCACCTCGGTGTACCAGTCCTTGGCGGCCGCGACGTCGTCGGCGAAGAAGCTGACGGTGGTGAGTCCTCGCAACATCGGTGGTTCCTTTCCTCGTTCGATTGGTGACAGGAACCATCTTTCCGACCAAAGTGCGCACCAATTGAGCACTTTTACGGGGAAACTGAAAAACATGCGCGCAGACCGACTCGTCGCCACCCTCCTGCTGATGCAGTCCCGCGGCCGGGTGACGGCCGCCGAGCTCGCCGACGAGCTCGAGGTGTCCGTGGCCACCGCGCGCCGCGACCTGGAGGCGCTGTCCACCGCCGGCATCCCGGTGTACCCGCAGCCCGGTCGCGGTGGCGGCTGGGCGCTCGTCGGCGGCGCCCGCACGGACCTGTCCGGCCTGTCGTCCAACGAGGCGCAGGCCCTGTTCCTGCTCGTCGGCCCCGCCGCGGCGGTGTCGGGCGAGGCCAAGGCAGCACTGCGCAAGCTCGTACGTGCTCTGCCCCAGACGTTTCGGGCCGAGGCCGAGGCCGCCGCAGGCGCCACCATGATCGACCCGACCCGATGGGGCGAGCGGGATCGCCGTCGACCCGAGATGGTGGACCAACTGCAGTCCGCCGTGGTCCGCAGGCGCAGGGTCCGCCTGGTCTACGTCAGCGGCGCCCGGGAACGCAGCGAACGGCTCGTCGAGCCATGGGGTCTGGTCGACAAGGACGACACCTGGTACCTGATCGCCGGGACCGACAACGGTCGGCGCACCTTCCGGGTGGACCGGATCGCCGAGGCCGAGACCACCGATCAGCCCGCCGACCGGCCCGACGACTTCGAGCTGGCCACGGCATGGGAGGAGGTCACCGGGACGATGGAGGAACGACGCTCGGCCACCTGGGCGACGGTGCTGACAGAACCTCGTTTCGTGCCGATCCTGCACGACCACTTCGGCCGCCACTGCCACGGCGACGGCGAGTCCCCCGACGGCCGTGCCCGGGTGCGCCTCGCCGCGCCCACCGCCCTGGACATCGCCCGCAACCTCGCCGGCTGGGGCGGGGCGGTCGAGGTGCTCGAACCGCAGGCCGTGCGCGCCGAGCTGGCGCGGATCGGGGCGGAACTCTCTGGTCGCTATGTCGGCGGACAGTGACGGGCCGTCGGCGAATGCCGTAACCCCGAGGATCGCCGCGAGGTCCGACACTTCCGAAACTACCGTCCGCCCAACGGAACCGGACCCGACACTCCCGGCAGCGCGGGCAGCGCACCGACCACCGTCGGCACCACCGTGCCCGCCTGCGGGTCCGCCCGGCCCAGCCCGATCTTGCGCACCTCGGCGCCACCCGCACCCATGCCGCTGACCAACAGGTCCCCGCCGGTGGTGGTGCTGCTGACGGCCACCTGCACCCCGCCGCCCGCGAACGGGTCGAAGGACGCGATCTGCCGGAAGTCCACGGTGCCCGAGTGATGGTCCGGGCTCTCGGTGTACATCCCCGGCTCGCCGTCGAGGCGCGACCCGCTCGACCACACCCGCACCGTGCCCGCGCCGCCGGCCATGCCGGTGACGATGCTCTTCGCGCCGCCCTCGGCACCGGCCACCCAGCCCGTCGCGAGCGAGACACCCCCGGTGTACCCCTCGTCGAAGGCCAGGAACTCCGACGTCATCGTCGGCTCGCCCGGGCCGACGCCGGCGGCGCCGTGTGAGCCGTGCCCGCCCCTCGCCGCCGCGGCGGCGGTCGGCTGGAACAGGTCGTAGCGGAACGCCTTCACCCACGGCGCCTCCCCCGGCCCCGGCGCGGTGACGATGCTGGCCCGTCCCGAGGCGGTGTCGACCAGACCGGTGGCGACCGTGACCCCGGCCTCGGATCCCGGGTAGGGCGCGAAGCTCGCGAACACCTCCGGCGCCGTTCCCCGTTCCGCCGGCAGCGTCGAGGAGAACACCTTCACCAGCGACGGGGCGCCCGGGCCGGTACCCACGATGACGTTGTCGGCCAGGGCGTTTCCGTCGATGTCCGCGCCGGCCACGGTCACCCCGCCACGGAAGTCGGCGTCGAACGGCGCGAACCCCGCCAGCTCGGCGGTGAACGGTCCGACGGCGCGGTCGGCGCCGTCGTAGACCACCACCTCCGGGGCCACGCCCGCACCGGTCCCGGCCACGAGGTCGAGCACCATGTCACCGTTGACGTCGGCCATCGCCACCGTCGGGGTTCCCTCGAAGGACGGGAACGGCGTCACGGCGGCAATCACCTTGTCGCCGTTGCCGTCATGCACCCGCACCGTCGCGGGGGTGCCCGGCGACCCCGGCACCGCGACCGCGTACGTGGACACCTCCGGGATCACGCTGACGAGGGCCATCAGCCCGTTGTCCTCGTGGTTGAGGCGGTGGCAGTGGATCACGAAGGTGCCGGTGTACTCGGTGAACTTGGTGCGCAGCGTCACCGAGGCCGGCTCGAGCGCGGCCTCGTTCTCGTCGGTCACCGGCGCGGGCACGTTCACGTTGTCCATGCCCCACGGCTGCACCCCGGTCCTGGTGCCCGCCACCGGGTCCACGACCTCCATCACCTGAAAGTCGTTGACGTGTACGTGCATCGGGTGTTCGTCGTTGTTGAGGTTGGTGATAGTCCACTCCTCCACCGAGTTCAGCCGGGGCTGGATCAGTGGGATGTTCGGGAAGGTGCTGTCGTCGAACTCGTAGGTGAAGGCCTTCGGGTCGCTCTTGCTGGCCTTCTCGTTGCCGAAGCCGCCCGAGACCGTGAGCGTGCGCTTCACGTCCGGCGTCATCACCGAGGTGTCGACGAAAGACGTGTAGGCGTCGAGGTTCTGGCCGGGCTCGAACGCTGTCGTCTGCCCCTGGCCGCTGCCGGGGGTCGCGTGCAGCAGCGTCTGGGTGGGGAAGGTGAAGAAGCCGTCGGCGTAGCTGATCACCGACGGGTCCACGGTCACCGTGCCCAGCACCGCGGGCGGGTTGTCGGTGCCGTTGTTGGTGTAGAGCACGCCCGGGTTGGTGACGGGCTCGGCCCCTTCCAGTGGCGGTATTTCCAGGACGAGGTCGCCAACCTTCGGCATCGTCACCGCGATCGCGAACCTCGACCCGGGCGGGACGACGAGCCGGGTTCCGTCCCCGCCGACCGGCGGCTCCACCCGGGTGAAGGGATTGCCGTCCTGCCCGACGACCGCGAACGTCGGGTGGTTACCGGTGGCCGTCTCGGTGAGTCGCAGTGGCATGTAGGCGAAGTCGCTGATGTTCGCCAGCACCCAGATCTCGGTCTGGCCGGGATCGAGTTTCAGCTCTGGCTGGAACTGTCCGTTCACCGTGTACTGCACGTCGCGCTCGTTCTCGGGCAGCGACGGGTCCGCCGGGATGGTCGTCGAATCACTCGTGAAGGTCTGCAGGTTGCCCGGCACGAACTGGTTCTGCCCACGGTGGTTGGCCGGCGAGAGTGGTCCGCTGTACCAGTTGGTGACGTATCGGGAGCCCTCCGTCGTCTCCGCGAAGTTCACCGGAGCCAGGCTCGGCCGGTAGCTGCCGTCGGCAAGCTGCGAGCCGGTCGGCGGTGTCAACGTGCTCACGTACTGCGGCCAGTTCGGGTCGTTGAGTTGGTGGCCGCCGCCCTTGCGGTCGAAGACGAAGTTGTACTGCAGCGCCATGTCGCGGATCGGGATGTCGCGCCGCGTGACCAGCGGCAGGTTGCCGTCGGGCCGCCCGATCTCGAGGAGGCCGGCGAGCCCCAGGTAGGTCTGCTGGGCGGTGAGCGTGTGGCGGTGACTGTGGTACCAGTACATGCCGTTCGGCATGTCCGTCGGCACCGCGTAGTCGTAGACGTTGCCCATCCCGGCCGGGATGTCGAGCAGGACGTTGTCGGCGTTGCCGTCGGGGCTCACGTGCAGCCCGTGGGTGTGCAGGTTCAGCGGCGCGGACGCCAGCGCCGGCGGGTAGATCGGCACCTCGCCGCCGGCGGGGGTGAAGGCCGGGTCGTAGAAGTCCTCGATCGTCAGGTCCTGCAGGTCGTTGTCGTAATGGATGATCAGTCGCTCGCCCGGGTCGACCCGCAACGTCGGCGCGGGGTAGATGTCGTCCCCCCTCGTCGAGCCGTCCGACGCCGTGCCCCTGATCACCTCGTACCCGAAGAGCAGGAAGTTCGAGACCGGCGCCGCGGCGGTGTCGAGCGCGACCGTGCCCTGGTGGGCCGACAGTCGCACCTCGAGGACGCCGTCGCTGCTCGACAGCCGGACCGGCTCCCGGTACGCGACCGGGGCGCCCCCGGCGCCGGCGTTGCCGCCCGACCGGGGCGCCGGGCCCGAGGTGCACCCCGCGAGGACCAGTAGCGCCGCGAACAGGCATGCGAGGACGGTGACCGGTCTCCCACGATTCGCGACCATCGCCGCTACTCCGTTCGACGAACACCGCACACGCCGGCGCACGGGCGTCGTCGCCTTCGCAGCATAGATCCCCGATCGACGGGAGGTCATCCGACCGCGGCCGGAGTCCGACGCGCGAGGGCGGTCCGCAGCCACCGTCAACCCTCGGAAACGGCTAGCGTGGCAGGCATGAGCACCTCCGAGATCGCCACGGTCCTCGCGTGGCACGATGCGCTGAACGACTCCGACCTCGACACCCTCCTCGCGCTGTCCAGTGACGACGTGGAGATCGGCGATCCGACGGGCGCCCGCCAGGGGCTGTCCGCGCTGCGCGACTGGGCTTCGACCGCGGGACTCACCCTGAACCCGGGGCGGATGTTCGTCCACGAGGGCGTGGTGGTCGTCGAGGAGGAGGCAACCCTCGCCTCCAATCCCGGCGAGACATCGACCTCGGCGGCCGCCTTCCGCGTGGTTCACGACCAGGTGACGTCGATGTTCCACCACGTAGACCTCGAATCCGCTTTCGCAGCAACCGATCTCAGCGAGCAGGACGCGGTGTCCTGACGTGCGGGCGTTGCGCCCGAGGGACGTGTTCGCCTGGCTGAACCGGCTGATCGGCGAGGAACGGTCGGTGGTCGACGCGCCCACCGCCGCACCCGCGCCGCTGCAGCCGGTCGACCTCACCGACGACGCCCTGGTGGCCGAGGTGCTCGACATCGCGGTGCGCTCGGGCGAGGTGCTGCTGGCGTCGGGCACCTCGGCGATCGACACCACGGCGCAGGTGCAGTTCGTGGCGTCCACCTACGGCCTGGCCCGCTGCGACGTCGACGTCACCTACAACTCGATCCGCATCAGCGCCTATCGCGGCCCGACCATGCCGCCCGCCACCAGCATGCGCATCGTGCACTACCGCTCCCTCGACTTCACCCGCCTGGCCGCGGTCGACGCGCTCACCCGCCGGCTGCGCACCGAGGCGGTGAGCCCCAGCGAGGCGCACGACGCGCTCACCACGATCAACGACGCCCCGCACCCCTACAACCGCTGGACGGCGACCTTCGCCTGGGCCTCGATGGCGGCGTCGGCGTCCGTCCTCCTCGGCGGCGGGGTCCTGGTCGCGATCGTCAGCTTCCTCACCACGATGGTCATCGACCGGGTCAACCGGATGCTCAACGGGATCGGGCTGCCGTTCTTCTACCAGCACGTGGTCGGCGGGCTGATCGCCGCCGCGCCGGCCAGCCTGCTCTACACCTTCCGAGAGCAACTGGGCATCAGCATCCGTCCGTCGCTGGTCATCGCCGCCGGGGTGATCGTGCTGCTGTCGGGGTTGTCCCTGGTGGGGTCGGTCCAGGACGCCATCACCGGCGCCCCGATCACCGCGGTCGCCCGCTTCTTCGAGGTGTTGATGATGACCGGCGGCATCATCGCCGGTGTCGCGCTGTCGCTGCGGATGGCGGCCGCGCTGGGCTCGACGCTGCCGCTGACCACCGCGCCGGAGACGCCGGCCTTCGCGCAGGCCTCGATCCGGGTGGTCGCCGGCGCCTTCACGTCGCTGTTCTTCGCGGTGGCGTGCTACGCGGAGCGGCGGGCGCTGACGGCGGCCGGTCTCGGCGGCGCCGCGGGGATCCTGGTGTACTCGCTGAGCCAGACCATCGACATCGGGACGGTGGTCGGATCGGCGATCGCGGCGACGGTGGTCGGCTTCGTCGGTGGCCTGATGGCGCGGCGGGCGTTGACACCGCCGCAGGTGATCGCGGTCGCGGGGATCACCCCGCTGCTTCCCGGCCTCTCGCTCTACCGGGGTCTGTACTCGTTGCTGAACAACCAGCTGCTGCTGGGGCTGAGCGCTTTGCTCTCCGCCTTCGGAATCGGCGTCGCGCTGGCCGCGGGCGTCACGCTCGGCGAATGGGGAGCCCGGACGCTGCGGCGGCCGCGGATACTCGGCCGGACAGGCTCGCTCCGGCGCCCGACGCTGCGTCCCCGCAGGCCGGGCGGCCAGGAGCGAACTGCCTGACTAGTTGTTGCCGGCCGCCTTGTCCTTCTCCATGGCCTCACGCAGGCTCTTGGGCCGCATGTCGGTCCAGTTCTTCTCGACGTACTCGACGCATGCCTGACGGCTGTCCTCGCCGAACACCACACGCCACCCCTGCGGCACGTCAGAGAAGGTCGGCCACAGCGAATGCTGGTCCTCGTCGTTCACGAGGACGTAGAAACGGCCGTCTTCGTCGTCAAAGGGATTGGTGCTCATCTGGCCTCGCTTGTCGCAAACTCGTTCTTCGAATGATCCACCAGCGTGGAAACCCCGACACTATCAAGATCGAGGCCAGCGGTTCGATTTTGCAGCAGGGAAGTGAGAATTTCTCCCGAACGGACTGCCACGTTGGACAGCAGCGACGCCGTCAGCCCGTGTGTCTTCTCGGTCCCGCCCTGCAAGTAGATGCCGCCGCGCACGTCCGGCGAGGTCACCAGCCGGTAGTCCCGCTCCACCTCGGCCACGACGCCGTCGGCCGGGGCCAGGTCGCCGATCACGCTGCTCAGCGGGGTCGGCGTAAAGCCGGTCGCCAGCACCACCGCGTCGCACATCAGGGTGTCGGTGAGGTCGTCGAGGCGGCTGCGGACACTGACCTCGATGCCGTCCGGTCCGTCCACCACACGCGAGATCTCCGAGGCCCGTCGCATGAACAGGCGCCGCTTTCCGCGCACCAGTTCCTGGTACTCGGTGGTGTACAGCTCGTTGATCAGCTCGATGTCGACCACCGAGTAGTTGGTGCTCCGGTGCAGCTCGAGCACCCGCTCGCGTTCCTGACGCTCGGCGCCGTGCAGCTCGTCGACGGTGGACGGGTCGAAGATCCGGTTCGCGTACGGGCTGTCGTCCGCCGGGCTGTAGCCGTAGCGGGAGAACACGCTGTGGACCTCGGCCTGCGGGTAGTGCCGGTGCAGGTACTGCACCACCTCGGCGGCGCTTTGGCCCGCGCCGAGCACCACGAAGCGCTGGTGCACCAGCTCCGGGAGCTCCTCGATCCGGAACAGGAACTGGTGGTTGTGGAAGCACCGCGGCGACGGGGTGGCCCAGTCCGGGATCTGCTCCTGAAGCCCGGCGCCGACCGCGAGGTTGCGGGTGCGCACCGTCCGGCCGTCCGCGGTCTCCACCTCGAACTCGTCGACGACCCCGTCGGCGCCCCGTACGCCGCCCACCCGGGTCACCGTGGCGCCGTAGTGCACGTCGGCGTCCACCCGCTCCGCCGCCCACCGGAGGTAGTCGTTGAACTCGTGCCGGGTCGGGAAGAAGGTCTGGTGGTTGACGAAGTCCACCAGCCGGCCCTTGTCGAACAGGTAGGAGAAGAAGCTGAAGGTGCTCGCCGGGTTCCGGAACGTCACCAGGTCCTTGGGGAAGGCGATCTGCATGGTGGCGCCGTCGAGCAGCATGCCGGGGTGCCAGCGGAAGGTGTCCTGCCGCTCCAGGAAGCGGGCCTCCACCCGCTCGCCGGGGGCGCACGTCGCGTTGTGCTCCTCGATGGCGATGGCCAGGGCCAGGTTGGACGGGCCGAACCCGACGCCGACCAGGTCGAGCGGCCGGGACGGGCCGTCCGCGGCGTGTGTCGGTTCCATGGCTGCCATCCATCCTCGCCGGTACGGCCGGCGGCTTCGGTACGTGCGGAAGTGCGTGCGGTCCAGGCGATCGAACCGAGGTGAATAGTAGCGCAGCCTACCCTAAATCTGCATGCCCACGCCCTGCGGCCGCCCGATCTGCCCGAGTTGGTGCCCCTCGTCCGCGCACACCGCCCGGAGCAGTGCCGACAACCTGTCGGCGAGTTCCGCCACCACGTCGGCGTCGAGCACGTCGGTCCGGTACCCCAGGTAGGCGTGCACCGGACCCCGTCCCACCGGCTCGTAGAAGCTCAGCGTCAGGTCCGCGACCGGCACACCCACCGGGACCGGCAGCAGCGGGCCGAAGACACCGTCGACGGCGTCCAGGCTGGCCTGCTCGTGGTGCACGATCATCACCTGCGGTCGCATCACCTCGCCACCGAGAGCCGTTGCCACGTCCTCGAATCCGATGTCCTGGTGATCCAGCGCGGCCAGGTTCGACGCCCGCACCCGGCCCAGCAGTTCCGCGAAGGTCGGATCCCCGGAGGTGTCGGTGCGCAGCACGACGGTGTTGAAGAAGCACCCGATCAGCCCGGACAGCGCCTCCTCCGGCCGTCCCGCGACCAGCGATCCGATCGGAAGGTCCTCGCCCACACCGAATTCGGTGAGCACCGCGGCCAGCGCCGCCTGCAGGACCATGAACATCGACGTCCCGGTCCGGCGGGCCAGCGCGTCGATGTCGGCGTGCAGGGCCTCGTCGATCGGCAGGCCCACCAGGTCGCCGCCCGCCGGTCGCGCCGGCCGCTCCCCCGGCAGGCTCAGCCGCTCGGGGAGGCCGGCCAGTCGCTCTCGCCAGTAGCCGAGCTGGGTTGTGTACCTGCTGGACTCGTCGTCCGCATCGCCCAGCACGGAGTCCGTCCACGCAACGTAGTCCGAGTAGCCGACCGGCAATGCGGGCAGCTCCGGCTCGGACCCGGCGACCAGCGAGACGTAGCCCGCCAACAGCTCGCCGAGGAGCGGCACGACCGACCACTCGTCGACGGCCAGGTACTGCATCACCAGCAGCAGCGCCTGGCGACCGTCCGCCGTCTCGACCAGCGTGACCCGCAGCGGGGCGTGCTCGGTCAGGTCCGTCGGCCGCTGGGCGAGCTCGAAGACCAGGGCGGCCAGGTCGCCGTCCCCCGCGTCGAGGACCTCCAGTCGTGGCCCCGCCACCGGCACCCCGCGGACCTCGACGCCGTCGGCGGTGAACGCCGTCCGCAGCGGCTGGTGCCGGGACACCACCAGCTCGAGGGCGCGCGCCAGCGCGTCCGCGTCGAGGCGGTGGTGCGGGTACAGCGAGAGGGCGTGACTGGCCGTGCCCGTGTCCCGGTACACCGACCACTGCCGACGCTGCACCGGTGCCAGCGCGTCCGTGGCCGACGCGGCTGGCGTCAGCGCCGGACGACCGCCGGCATCGACGACCGTCAGCTCGGCCAGCTCGGCCACGGTCGGCGCGTCGAACACCTCGCGGATGCTCAGCTGCGCACCGAGTTCGGTGCGGACCCGGCCGACCAGCTGCATGGAGGCCATCGAGTGCCCGCCGAGGTCGAAGAAGTTGTCGTGCACGCCCACCGACGGCAGGTGCAGGATCTCCGCGAACAGGCCGGCGATCACCCGCTCCCGCTCGGTGCGCGGCGCGACGTCGCCGGTCAGCTCCGCCCAGTCCGGCGCGGGCAGCGCCTTGCGGTCCAGCTTGCCGTTCGGGGTGAGCGGCAGCGGGCCGTCCAGCACGATGACCACGCTGGGCACCATGTAGTCCGGCAGCGACGACGCCACGTGGGCGCGCACCGCGGCCGGGTCGACGGCCGCACCCTCCAGCGGCACCACGTACCCGATCAGCCGGGCGATCGCCCCGTCCCGGTCGGCGACGACGGCCGACTGGTTGACGCCCGGGCTGTCCGCGAGCGCGGCGATGATCTCGCCGAGCTCGATGCGGAAGCCCCGGATCTTCACCTGGTCGTCGACCCGGCCGAGGAAGTCGATATTGCCCTCGGCTCGCCAGCGCGCCAGGTCACCGGTCCGGTACATCCGGCCGGGGCCGAACGGGTTGGCGACGAAGCGGCCCGCCGTCAGCGCCGGCTTGCCGAGGTAGCCGCGGGCCAGACCGCGGCCGGCGATGTACAGCTCGCCCGCGACCCCGACCGGAACCGGCCGCAGCCGCGCGTCGAGGACGAACGCCTGCTCGTTGGGGTCCGGGATGCCGATCGGCACGGCCTGGTTCCAGCCCGGCTGCGCCTGCCACAGCGTGTTGTTCACCGTGGCCTCGGTGAGGCCGTAGGCGGCCAGCAGGTTCAGCCGCTCCGCCCACCGTCCGATCAGGTCCGGCGGCACCGTCTCGGTGCCGACCAGCACCGTGCAGCCGGCGGGCACCAGGGCGCCCGGCGGCAACGCGGCCATCAGCGACGGCGGGATGATCGCGTGCGTCACCTCGTGCTCGTGCATGAAGTCGGTGAGCTCCGGGCCCGCGACCCGGGAGCGGTCCGGCACGATCACCAGCCGCGAACCGGTGCACAGCGCCATCGACAGCTCGAACACCGCGACGTCGAATCCGACCGAGGCGAACTGCAGCACAGTCGAACCCGGGACCAGTTTCATCCGGTCCTCGGCGGTGGCGACCAGGCTGGAGATGCCCTCGTGCGAGACCACCACGCCCTTGGGCCTGCCGGTGGACCCGGAGGTGTAGATGACGTAGGCGGCGTGGTCGATGCCGTCGGGCACCGTGGTCGCAGGCTTGACCGCCGCGGCGAGTGCCGCGACTGTCCCCGGCTCGTCGAGCAGCACCCGGCCCAGGCCCGGCGCCTCCTCGATCCGCGCGGACTCCTGGGCGGTGCTCAGCAGCACCCCGGCGTTCGAGTCGGCCAGCATGTAGGAGATCCGGTCGGCGGGGTGGCTCAGGTCCAGGGGCAGGTACGCGGCCCCGAGCTTGAGCACCGCCAGCACCGAGGCGACCATGTCCACCGAACGCGGGACGGCAAGGCCCACCACCGATTCCGCGCCGACCCCGCGGCCGGCGAGCACCGCGGCGATCCTGTCGGACCGCTCGTCGAGCTCGGCGTACGTCATGCTGCCGTGCTCGTCCAGCGCGGCCGTCGCGGCCGGTGTGGCCGCCACCCAGCGCGCGAACGAGGCATCGAGGGTCTCCTCCGGCACCTCCCGCCGGGTGTCGTTGAACTCCACCAGCACCAGGTCACGCTCGCCGGGCAGGAACACGTCGACCGCGCCGATCGGGGTCGACGGGTCCTGCGCGACGGCGTCGAGCAGCGCCAACTGGCGGCGGGCGATCGCGTCGGCCGTCGACTCATCGAACAGGTCCGCGCCGAACTCGAGGCGCAGCGCGATCCGATTCTCGTCCAGGAATTCGGTGAAGTTGAACACCAGGTCGAACTTCGCGGTCCGCTCCTGCAGGGGCACGGGTTCGAGCGTCAGCCCGGCCCCTTCTCGGCCTCCGGCTCGGGGGAATTCAGTACTGCCCGTGATGTCGGCGGCCCGGCTGTGGTAGCCGACCATCACCTGGAACAGCGGGTTCCTGGCCAGCGTGCGCGCCGGGTTCAGGCGCTCGACAACGGATTCGAACGGGACGTCGGCGTGGGTGAACGCCGCGAGGTCGAGCTCGCGGACCCGGCCCAGCAGCTCGCCGAACGTCGGGTTGCCGCTCACGTCGGTGCGCAGCACCAGCGTGTTGACGAAGAACCCGACCAGCTCGTCGAGACCCTGCTCGGTGCGGCCCGCGATGGGCGCGCCGAGCGGCAGGTCGTCGCCCGCGCCGATCCGGTGCAGCAGCGCCGCGGCGGCGGCGTGCAGCACCATGAACATGCTCGCCCCGCTCTCGGCGGCCAGCGCCCGCAGCGCCGCGGTGGTGCGCGGATCCAGGTCCAGCTCGATCGCGCTGCCCGCGAAGCTCGGCCGCGCGGGCCGGGCCCGGTCGGTGGGCAGCGTCAGTTCCTCCGGCGCACCGGAGAGCGTCCGCTCCCAGTACGAGAGCTGCTTGCTCAGCACCGAATCCGGGTCTGCGGCATCGCCGAGCAACTCACGCTGCCAGAGCGTGTAGTCCGCGTACTGCACGGCCAGCGGCTCCCACTGCGGGGCCTGGCCGTGCGCCCGGGAGGCGTAGGCGAGCATCAGGTCGCGCAGGAACGGCCGGTCCGACCACTCGTCGGTGGCGATGTGGTGCAGCACCAGCGCGAGGACGTGATCGTGCGCGTCCAGCCGGATCACGGTGCCGCGCACCGGGATCTCACGGGTCAGGTCGAAGGGCCGCAGCACCGCGCCGCGCACCAGGCCCGCGATCTCGGCCTCGGTCCCGTCCAACACCGTCAGCTCCGGGGTCGCCTCGTCGAGGACCCGCTGCACGGGCCGGCCGTCGACCTCGCCGAACACCGTGCGCAGTGACTCGTGCCTGCCGACCACGTCCGCGAGCGCGGTCGCGAACAGCCCGGCGTCGAGTTCGCCCTTCAGGCGCAACACGATCGGGAAGTTGTAGGCGGCCGCGGCGGGCACGCCGTCCGGCGACACCGAGCCCCCCTCGATCTGCTGCATCAGCCAGAGTCGCTGCTGCGCAGAGGACATCGGCAGGTGCTCGGGCCTGACCGCGGGGGCCAGCACCGGGCGGACCGCGTCACCTCGGTCGCGGACCCGCGCCGCGAGCTCGGCCACGGAGGGGGCCTCGAACAGGTCCCGCATCGTGAGCTCCGTCGACAGCGCCGACCGGGCCCGGCTGATCAGCCGGGTCGCCAGCAGCGAGTGCCCGCCGAGGTCGAAGAAGCTGTCCTCGACGCCGAGTTCCGCGACGTCGAGCACCTCGCCGAACAGCTCGCACAGCACCTGCTCGATGTGATCCTCCGCGCCGCGTGAGCCCGAGCCGACCGCGTCCGGCACCGGCGGCAGGGCCCGCACGTCGAGCTTGCCGTTGACCGTCATCGGCAGGGTGTCGGTCGGCACGAAGGCCGCCGGAACCATGTAGTCCGGCAGGCAGGCGCGCAGCGCCTGTGCGTACTTCTGGCCGTGCTGGCTACCGAAACCATCCACGGGCCCGCAGGGCACCACGTAGGCGACGAGCCGCTTGACGCCGCCGGGGCCGGGCGCCGCGATGACGGCGCACTGCCGCACGCCGTCGAGGCCGGCGAGGACCGACTCGATCTCACCCAGTTCGACGCGGTGACCGCGGATCTTGACCTGGTCGTCGGTACGGCCCAGGAAGTCGATGACTGCGCTGAATTCCCCCGTCGCTCCGCTCGCATCGTCGACCCGCCGCCGCACCAGGTCGCCGGTGCGGTACATCCGGCCGCCCGCCGTGAACGGGTCGGCCACGAAGCGCTCGGCGGTCAGCCCGAAGCGGTCCAGGTAGCCGCGGGCCAGGCCGATGCCCGCGATGTACAGCTCGCCGGCCACCCCGTCCGCGACGGGACGCAGCCACGAGTCGAGGATGTGGGCCCGGGTGTTCCAGATCGGCCTGCCGACCGTGGGGGTCACGGAGTCCGACGTGCCGCCGCCGAGGGTGTTGATCGTGTACTCGGTGGGGCCGTACAGGTTGTAGCCGAACGTGCCGTCCGTGTCCCGCAGCCGGCTCCACACCGAATCAGGCACCGCCTCGCCGCCGAGCAGCACCAGCGGCGGCCGGTGCTCGCCCGGACCGTCGTCGAGCAGTCCCTCCTCGAAGAGGTGCTGGGCATAGGTGGGCGTCACGTTGACGACGTCGATGCGGTGGCTGTTGCAGTACGCCACCAGCGATTCCGCGTCGCGCCGCAGGTTCTCGTCGCAGATGTGCACCTCGTGTCCCTCGACGAGCCAGAGCAGCTCCTCCCAGGACATGTCGAAGGCGAACGACACGGTGTGCGCGATCCGGAGGCGTCGGCCGCCGGTCATCTCGATCGTCGGGTCGAAGATCTCGGCGCGGTGGTTGAACTGCATGTTGGTCAGGCCGCGGTACCCGGTGACCACGCCCTTGGGCTTGCCGGTCGAGCCGGAGGTGTAGATGACGTACGCCGGGTGGTCCAGCCGCCCTGGGGTGCCGGGGGCGAAGCCGCCCAGCTCGGCATCCGTCAACGGTCCGGTGCCGTGGTCTTCGCTCGTGACACCGTCGAGCACGATCGCCGCACCCTCGAAACCGGCGAGGGTCTCGCCGACCGCGACGGTGGTCACCAGGACCACCGGCCGGGCGTCGTCGAGCATCCCGACCAGGCGGTCCGCCGGGTGGTCCAGCTCGAGCGGCAGGTACGCGGACCCGGTGCGCAGCACCGCGAACAGCGCGACGACCATCTCCACCGACCGCGGCAGGCCAAGCGCCACAATCCGTTCCGGACCGGCGCCGTGCGCCAGCAGGAGCCGGGCCATGGCGTTGATCCGGCCGTCGAGGTCTCGGTAGGTCACCGACTGCGAGCCGAAGACCAGCGCGACCTCGTCCGGGGTGCGCGCGGCCGCCTCCGCGAACAGGTCCGCGATGGTGGATTCGGGCAGCTCCCGCTCGGCCGAGCGGGACGCCAGCGCCGCGCGTTCGCCGGGCAGCGACAGGTCCAGCGACCCGACCGGTGCGGACACGTCGTCGGCGAACAGTTCGAGCAGCCCGACGAACCGGGCCAGCATCGACTCGACCGTCGTCTCGGCCACCGCCTCGGGGCGGAACTCGAACTTGATCTTCACCCGGTTGCCGGGCGTCACCACCACCGTCAGCGGGTAATGGGTGTGGTCGACGCTGTCGCCGCCGCTGATGTCGTGCGCGCTGTTGAGCGCCGACACCTGGTTCTCGTCGACGAAGTTCTGCAGCACGTAGAGCACGTCGAAGAGCTGGCGGTGATCGGACTCGCGCCCGATGGTGGCCAGTCCGAGATAGTCGTGTGGCATCAGGCAGAGGCGCTCGGACTGGCTGCGCCGCAACAGGTCCTCCACCCGCTCCGCCGGACGCAGGGTGGTGCGGACCGGGACGGTGTTGAGGAACAGTCCGGCCACCGTGTCCAGTCCCTCGACCTCCGGGGGCCGGCCGGCGACGGTGATGCCGAACACGACATCGTCGCGACCGGTCTCCGCGCCGAGCACCAGCGCCAGCGCGCCGCTGAGGACGGCGTTGAAGGTGACCCCGCTCGCCGACGCCCTGGCCCGCAGGCGCTCGCCGAGCTCGGCCGTCAGCACGGTGTCGCGGCGGCCGGGCAGCGCGGGCGCCCCGGCCACGGTCGACCCGAGCAGCGTCGGCTCCTCGAGACCGGCCAGCGCGCGCCGCCATTCCGCCCGCCCGGTCTCGCTGTCGCGGTCGCGCAGCCAGCCCAGGTAGTCGTCGAAACCGCCCGTCGCGGTGGGGAACCCGCTGTCATCGCCAGCGGCCTCGTAGAGCGCGAGCAGCTGGCTGACGACGATGCCGTTCGACCAGCCGTCCCAGAGGAGGAACTGCCGGTTGACCACCAGGCGGTCGCGGTCGTCGCCGAGGCGGATCACCATCGCCCGCCACAGCGGCGGCGCCGTCAGGTCGAAGGGGGTGAGCCGGTCGGTGGCCGACAGCTCGGCGGCGTGGGCCTCACGCTCGGCCTCCGTCAGCTCGCGCAGGTCGAACTCGACGATCGGGACGTCGAGGTCGGCGGTGACGAACTGCACCGGCGTGGTAAGGCCGTCGCTGAGGAATCCCGCACGCAGCGTCGGGTTCCGGCGCTGCAGGGTGCGCAGCGCCGCGGCCAACCGCTCGATGTCGAGCCGGTGCTCGAAGTCGAGCGAGAACTGGGCGGTGTAGATGTCGGCGCCCTCGTCGAAGGTGGCCTGGAAGTACAGCCCCTCCTGCAGCGGGGACAGCGGCCACACCGCGTCGACCCCGGCGGGGCTGCGCTCGGCGATCAGGTCCAGCTCGTCCTGGGTCAGCGTCACCAGTGTCACGTCGGACGGCGTCAGGACGCCGGGTCCGTCGTGGCGCTCCGCGGTCTCGACGAGCTCGCGCAGCGCCTGCGCCCAGCCCTGGCTCAGCGCCTCACCGTCGGCCTCGGTCAGCCCCAGCTCGGAGCGGCCGAAGTTCGCCGTCAGGACCGGCCCGTCTGCCGTGTCCTCACAGATCGCGTTGACGATCAGCAGGTAGGGGCCGCCCATGTCGGCGTCGGGATCGGTTGACAGCGAACCGGTCTCGGGAGCCGGGGCCCACGGGACCGCGATGCCGAGATCCGCCGACGGCATCCTGCCCAGGTAGTTGAACAGGACCTGCGACTCCGCGCGGGCGGCGAGCAGGCCGGCGGTGCGGGCGTTCGCGTACCGCAGCATGCCAAAGCCGACGCCGCCGTCGGGCGCGTCCCGCAGCCGCTCCTTCACGTCCTTGAGCACGTCCAGCGGCCGGTCGCCCGCCCGCAGCCGGACCGGGCTGATGCTGGTGAACCAGCCGACGGTGCGGGAGAGGTCCACGCCTGGCGCCAGCTCCTCGCGGCCGTGCCGCTCCAGGTCGACCAGGAGGTCCGACGCGGCGCGGCCGGTGTCGCGGTGCCAGCGGCTGACGGCGATCCGCAGCGCGCTGAGCAGCACGTCGGTCACGTCGGCGTGCGCCAGCGCGGGCACGGTCGTCAACGCGGCGGCGGTGTCGTCCACGGACAGCGAAACCCGGTGCTGCGAGCCGGTTCCGATGGTCGCGTGCCCGCTGACCTCCGGCACCAGCGCCGCTCCGGGCGCGGTCACAGCGGTCCAGTGCGCCAGCTCGGCGAGGCGCTCGGCGCCCTGGGCCTGCTCGGCGACGATCCGGCCGAACCCGCGCAGGGAGGTGCCGACGGGATCGAGCGCCGCATCCTGACCGGACGCCGCCGCCACGTTCGCCATCGCGAGGTCCTCGAGCAGGATCCGCCAGGACACCCCGTCCACCACGAGGTGGTGCGCGACGATCAGCAGGCGGCCGGTGACCTCCGGTCCGGCGTCGAACCACACCGCCTGCAGCATCACACCGGACTCGGGGTCGAGGCGGTCGGTCGCCGCCTCGGACTGCGCGGTGACGATGCCGCGCAACGACTCCGGGTCCCGGACGTCGACGGCGGTGAAGATCGAGGCAGCGCTCACCGAACCGGGTTCGGTGGTCACCGTCGACCACACGCCGGGTGCGTGCCGGGTCAGTCTGACGCGCAGGCCGTCGTGGTGGTCGAGCAGGGCCTGCAGCGCGTCGCGGAGCACGCGCTCGTCGGCGCCGGCCGGGGTGTGCAGCAACACGGCCTGGTTGAAGCGGTCGGTGCCGCCGGACCATTCGGAGAGCCGGTGCACCACCGGCAGCGGGATGACCTCGCCGATGCCGTCCGCCACGGCCGCGGCGGGCGCGGCCGCGTCGGCGACCGGAGCCGCCTCGCCGACCAACCGCGCGATCGCGGCCGGGGTGCGCTGCTCGAAGATCTGGCGGGGGGTGAGGGTGACGCCGTCCCGGCGGGCCAGGTTCACCAGCCGGATCGCCAGGATGCTGTCGCCACCGAGGGTGAAGAAGTCGTCGCCCGTGCCCACCCGGTCCAGGCCTAGCACCTCGGCGAACTGGGCGGCGATGCGTCCCTCCGTCCCCGTGCCGGGGGCGGACTCCGACACCGCGGCCGAGAAGTCCGGCGCGGGCAGGGCCTTGCGGTCCAGCTTGCCGCTCGGGCTCAGCGGCAACGAGTCGAGCTCCACGAAGGCACTGGGCACCATGTACTCCGGCAGCGAGGCGGCCAGCGCATGTGCGTACCTCTGGTCGCCCCGGGCACCGGAAGTGCGCACGGGCCCGGCGGGCACCACGTAGGCGACCAGCCGCTGCTGGCCGGGGCGGTCCTCACGCACCAGGACGGCGGCGTGGGCCACCGACGGATCGGCCAGCAGCGCGGCCTCGATCTCGCCGAGCTCGATCCGGAACCCGCGCAGCTTCACCTGGTCGTCGGCGCGGCCGACGTACTCCAGTTCCGCGGTCACATCCCCCGTCGCTTCGCTCGCCCAGGCCACGGACCGCACCAGGTCGCCGGTCCGGTACATCCGGGCCCCGGCCACGAACGGGTCGGCGACGAACCGGTCCGCGGTCAACGCGGCGCGGCCCAGGTAGCCGCGGGCCAGCTGCGGGCCGGACAGGTACAGCTCCCCCTCTGCTCCCGGCGGCACCAGGTTCAGGTACTGGTCGAGCACGTACAGCCGGGTGTTCGCGACCGGCGCGCCGATCGGCACGCCGTGCGCCGTCGACGAGACCGCCTGCGCCCCGAAGAAGTAGCTCACCTCGACCGCGGCCTCGGTGGGCCCGTAGAGGTTGTCCAGCCGCACCCCGGGCAGCACCTCGGCGAAGCGCCGGGCCGCCGCGGCGGACAGCGCCTCGCCCGAGCAGGCGACGACCCGAAGCGCGGTGCAGGCCGCGGCGCCAGGCTCCGCCAGGAAGAGGTCCAGCATGGACGGAACGAAATGCGCACGGCTGATGCCCCGTTCGGCGATCAGCCCCGCGAGGTAGCCGGGATCCTTGTGTCCGCCCGGACGGGCCAGCACGACGGTGGCGCCGGCGATCAACGGCCCGAAGAACTCCGGCACCGAGACGTCGAAACTCGACGGCGTCTTCTGCAGCACCCGGTCCCCGTCCGTCAGCGGGTTCTCGTTCTGCATCCAGAGCAGCCGGTTGACGATGGCCTCGTGCGCCACCAGCACACCCTTCGGCCTGCCTGTCGAGCCCGAGGTGTAGATGACGTAGGCGGGATGACCGGCCATGGCGGGGGCCCCGGACGGCAACGCGTCCGAATCCCCCAGGGCCTCGGTCAGATCCACCGTCAGCACCGGCAGTCCGGTGTCGAAGGGATCGCCGTCGGTGAGCACACACACCGGCGCGGCGTCGGCCAGCATGTACGACAACCGGTCGGCCGGGTAGTCGAGGTCGAGCGGAAGGTACGCGCCGCCCGCCTTCCCGACCGCCAGCAGCGCGACCATCAGTTCGAGCGAACGCCCGATCGCGACGGCGACGAGCGACTCCGGTCCCACCCCGCGGTCGACGAGCTCGTGCGCCAGGCGGTTCGCCCGTGCGTGCAGCTCGGCATAGGTGAGCGTGTCGCCCTCGAACTCGACGGCAATCGCGTCCGGGGTGCGTGCGGCCTGCTCGTCGAGCAGGTCGGTGAGGGTGCGGGCCTCGGCGGTGGCGCCGGATGCGACCCAGCTTGCCTCCAGCTCGTTCCGCTCGGCCTCGGTCACCAGCGCGAGCGCGGAGACCGGCCGGTCGCCGTCGCGGACCAACTCGCTCAGGAACGACACCATGCCGTCGGCCAACCGGCCGGCGGTGGCCGAGTCGACCACCGCGGCCTGGTACTTGACCTCCAGCCGCAGCTCGTCACCGGGCGCGACGATCAGCGTCACCGGGTACGGCGGGTTCTCCTCGAAGGTGATACCGGTGATCTCGAGACTGCCGGTGGCGTCGGCGACGGCGCCCTCGCCGATCGGGTAGTTCTCGAACACGACCAGGGTGTCGAAGAGCTCCTGCAGTCCCGTGAGCCGGCGCAGCTCGCTCAGGCCGATGTACTGGTGCTCGAGCAGCACCGACTGCTCGTCCTGCCAACGGGCCAGCGCCGCGGCGGCGGATTCCTCGGCGCGGTAGCGCAATCGGGCCGGCACGGTGTTGATGAACAGCCCGACCATGGTCTCGATGCCGCGCAGGTCTCCGCCGCGGCCGGACACCGTCGAGCCGAACAGCACGTCGCGGCGCTTGGTGAGCCGGCCCAGCAGCAGACCCCAGGCGCCGTGCACGAGGGTGCTCAGCGTCAGCCCACGAGCACGGCCGAACGCGATGAGGTCGGCGGTCTGCGCCGCGGACAGGTTGACCTTGATCTCGCGGACACCGAACTCGGTGCCGCGCTCGGCCCCGCCGAGCGCGGTCGGCTCGTCGACCCCGTCGAGCGCGGCGCGCCACACCTCGATCGACGCATCACGGTCACGGGATCCCAACCAGCCCAGGTAGTTCCGGTACGGCTCCGGCGCGGGCAGTGCCGCCGGAGTGGAGCCCGCGGGGGCGTACAGCGCCATCAGCTCGCGCAGCATCACCGGCACCGACCAGCCGTCGGCGACGATGTGGTGGATCGACTGCAGCAGCAGGTGCTCGTCCGCTGTCACCTCCCCCGTCGCTTCGCTCGCCCCGTCGCGCTGCACCAGCACGTACCGCAGCAGCGGCGCCTGCTCGAGGTCGAACCCGCGCACCCGTTCGTCGGCGAGGATCTGCCGGACCCGTGACGCGACCTCGTCGGCGCCCAGTCCGCGCAGGTCCACCGCGTCCATCGGAACCCGGGCCCCACCGGAGACCACCTGCACCACCCGTCCGTCGGACACCGCGTGCAGGCCGGCGCGCAGGGCCGCGTGCCGGTCCACGACCGTCTGCAGCGCGGCGTGCAGCGCCTGCGGGTCCACCGGTCCGGTCAGCTCGATGACCTGTTGCACCACATAGGGATCGGAGTGTTCGGTCTCGAACGCGCTGTGGAAGTAGATGCCCTCCTGCAGCGGGGTCATCGGCAGCACGTCCACCAGGTCGGCGACCGTGTCCTCGAGCTGGTCGACGTCGGCCTGGCGCAGCCGCGCGTGCGGGAAGTCCGCGGGGGTGTGTCCGCCGAACGGGGCACTCGCCGCGAGCGTGCCCAGCACCGCGGTCCAGGCCTCGGACAGGGCGGTGATCCGCGCCGCGGGGAACAACCCCGGCGCCCAGGTGATGGTGGTGCGCAGGGTCGGCCCGTCTGGTCCGTCCTCCGCGATCGCGTTGAACTCGATGGCATGCCCCATCGGCGCGTCGGGGTCGTTGGCGCCGTCCATCGCGACCGGCAGCCAGTCGGCGTCCGCGCCGGCAGTGACCCGACCGAGGTAGTTGAACAGCACCTGCGGCTCGGCGCCGGCGGCCAGCTCGGCGCCGGCGGCGCTGAGGTATCGCAGTGCCCCGTAGCCGATCCCGTTGCCGGGCACCGCCCGCAGCTGCTCCTTGACGGCCTTGAGAGCCCCGGCCAGCGCGGCCGGGTCGCTCAGGTCCGCGAGCGGTCCCGCGTCCAGTCGCACCGGGAACAGGCTGGTGAACCAGCCGACGGTGCGCCCGAGGTCCACCCGGCGCCCGGCGGCGTCCTCCTCGCGGCCGTGCCCCTCGAGGTCGACCAGTACCTCGTTGCTGCCCTCGCGCGACGAATCCGCCTGCGCGCCGGACGAATCACCGGCACGCCAGGATGCGAGCGTGGCCGCCAGCGCGGTCAGCAGCACGTCGTTGACCTGGCCGCCGAACGCCGCGGGCACGGCGCCGAGCAGCGGCGCGGTCAGTTCCGGCCTCAGCTCTACGGTCAGCGATTCGGCCGCGCCGCAGGTGTCGAGGGCCGGGTCGCTGTGCCGGGCCCCCAGCATCGGGTCCGCGGTCGCGGTGACCGTCCGCCAGAAGTCGAGTTCGTCGTCGAAGGCTCCGCCGCGGGCCCGCTCCTCGAGCAGTTGCGCCCAGCGCCGCAGCGAGGTGCCGGACACCGGGTCCAGGGGCGCGCCGAGCGCGGCGCGGGCCAGGTCCTCGAGCAGGATCCGCCACGAGACACCGTCGACCACAAGGTGATTGACCACCAGCAGCAGCCGGCCCGGCCGGTCGCCGCCGTCGAACCAGACCGCCTGCAGCATCACGCCCGCGTCCGGGTCCAGCTTCCCGAGCGCCGCGGCCGCCTCCTGCGCTACGGCCTCGCCGAGTGCGGCGGCGGGGACCGTCCGCACCAGTTCCGCGGCGTCGGGCACTCCCGGTTCGGGCACCCTCAGCACCCAGTTCTCGCCGCGGTCGAGGCGTGCCCGCAGCGCGGGATGCCGGTCCAGGACCGCCTGCAATGCGGCGCGCACCGTGTCCTCGGTGAGCCCGGACGGGGTGCGAACCTGTACCGCCTGGTGGAAGCGTGCGACGGCCTCGCCCTGTGCCTGGGTGCGGGCGACGATGGGGGTCGCGGGGACCTCGCCCGTCGGCACGTCCAGGACGTCCACCTCGGCCGCGGCCCGGCCCTCGACCTCACGGGCCAGCGCCTCCACCGTCCGCAGCGCGAACACCTCACGGGCGCTGAAGTGCAGCCCGGCGGCCCGGGCCTGGTTGACCAGCTGGATCGCGACGATGCTGTCGCCGCCGAGCGCGAAGAAGTCGTCGGTGACGCCCACCGTCTCCTGCCCGAGGACGCCCGCGACCACCGTGGCCAGCTGCCGCTCGAGCTCGGTGCGCGGCGCGAGACCCGAAAGGCCTGCGCGCAGATCGGGTTCCGGGAGGGCTCGCCGGTCCAGCTTGCCGTTGGCGGTGAGCGGGAACCGGTCCATCACGACCACCGCGGTCGGCACCATGTACTCGGGCAGCTTGGCCGCGGCCCAGGCGCGCAGCGCGTCCGGCTCGACGCCGCCGTCCGCCACCACGTAGCCGGCGAGGTACTTGGCGCCGGCCTGTTCGCGCACCAGCACCGCGCACTGCCGGACCGCGGGGTGCGTGGCCAGCGCGGCCTCGACGTCCTCGAGTTCGAGGCGCATGCCGCGAATCTTCACCTGGTTGTCGGCGCGGCCGATGAAGTCGAGGGTGCCGTCCTCCGCCCAGCGGGCGAGGTCGCCGGTGCGGTAGAGGCGGGTCCCGTTGACGGAGAACGGGTTGGCGACGAACCGGGAGGAGGTGAGCGCGGGCGCCCCGACGTAGCCGCGGCCGAGCAGGTACCCGGCCGCGTACAGCTCGCCGCCGACGCCGGGCGGCACGGGCCGAAGCCGGGCGTCGAGCACGTACAGCTCGGTGTTGGGGTTGGGCCGGCCGATCGACGACGCGATCCGCTCGGCACGGTCCCGGTAGATCACATGGGAGACACCGATGGTCGCCTCGGCGGGCCCGTACCCGTGGTAGAGCGTGGTGGTGAGCTGCCGGCGGAACCGGTCGAACAGTTCCGGGGTGAGCACCTCGCCGCCGCACCAGACGTGCCGGAGCCCGTCCAGTGCGGGCGTGCCCTCGGCCAGGTCCAGCAGCACGCTGAGCATCGAGGACACCAGGTACACGAAGGTGACGCGCTCGCGGTCGATCAGGTCCAGCAGGTACTGGGCGTCGCGTTCGCCGCCCGACTCGGCGACCACCAGCCGGCCCCCGGAGACCAGCGGCAGCAGCACCTCGTTGACCGAGATGTCGAAGGACAGCGGAGCCTTGAACAGGGAGGCGTCGTCGGCGCCGAAGCCGAGCACCTCCGCCACCTGCCAGCCCAGGCGCGCGCAGATCGCCTCGTGCCGGATCATCGCCCCCTTGGGGCGCCCGGTGGAGCCGGAGGTGAAGATGACGTAGGCGAGCGACCGCCCGTCGATCGCGACGTCCAGCGGCCCGGACGCGAGGCCCTCGTGGGCCCAGTCCGCCAGGTCCACCGGCACCCCCGCGTCCGCCGACGCGTCCACCCCGCCCGGACCGGTGAGCACCAGCCGCGCACCGGCGTCGGCCAGCACCTGGGTCCGACGGTCCAGCGGCCAGGCCGGATCCAGCGGGACGAAGGCGCCGCCGGCGGTCATGACCGCCAGCAGCCCCACGACCATCTCGGCCGAGCGCGGAACGCCGACCGCGACAACCTCTTCCGGGCGCAGGCCGCGCTCCAGGAGGTGCCGTGCCAGCTGGTTGACTCG
Organism: Rhodococcus tukisamuensis NBRC 100609; assembly: GCF_001894985.1. Lineage (GTDB taxonomy): Bacteria > Actinomycetota > Actinomycetes > Mycobacteriales > Mycobacteriaceae > Rhodococcus_G > Rhodococcus_G tukisamuensis. The sequence goes on from NZ_BCXG01000002.1 coordinate 321,027, forward strand.
GGCACCAAGCTGCCGGTACGTCAGCCGGGTCTCCCCCGCGACCAGCGCCTCCGCGTCGGGCGTCGCGGCCACCTGCGCGGCGAAGAGTTCGGGGACGGTGTGCGAGTCCTGCGGCTGGGCGGTGTCGTTGAAGTCGACGACCACCCGGCGCCGCTGCTCGTCCGACATCACGTCGAACCGCGAGAAGGGCGCCTGCGGCTCGGCGACGAGCTGGCCCAGGAACTCGGCGAGCTGCGCGCGGTGCCGCTCGAGGTCCTCCTCGAGGCCCGCACCCACCCGCAGGTCGATCCGGATCGACTCGCCCCCCTGACCTCGCTGGACGGTGAAGTCGAGCTCACCGATGGCGCCGGTGACCATGTTCTGCGGGAACGCGGGGCTGCCGCCGAAGGTCATCGAGTGCTCGAACAACACGATGTTGATGCCGGGACCGAACAGTCGCCTGGACGGATCCAGCGCGCGCATCTCCCTGGCGAGGTCCTCGCCCCGGTACCGACCGTGCCGGAGCAGGCCGATCAGCGCCTGGTCGAGGTGGGCCGTCAACGCGGCCAGCGTGCTGTCCCCGTCGACCTGCAGCCGCATCGGCAGGATGGTCGAGGCCATCGACGGCAGGTTCCGCAACGCCCGCCCGGTGCGACCGGTCAGCGGCACCGACAGCATCAGGTCGGACTGGCCGCTGACCCGGTGCAGGTAGGCGGCGATCATCGCGAACGGGACCCGGGTGCGCCGGATGCCCTGGGCGTCGGCGAACCGGTACAGGTCCGCCACGGTCTCGGCGTCGAGTTCGACGCTGGCCTTGATCGGCGGCGCGGCGGGGTCCGGGGCGGGCGGCAGCAACACCGGGGGCTCGGGGGCATCGGCCAGCCACTGCAGCCAGTGCTCGCGGTCCGCCTGGAACCGGCGGGACGCGCGGTACTCGACGTCCGCGTCGATCGCCGTCTGCAGGGACCAGTCCCGCTCGTCGAACAGCAGGTCCGGGTGCTCCTGTCTGCCGACGACCTCGTCGACCAGCAGCACGATGCCGTAGCCGTCGACGATGCTGTGGTGGTAACGCTGGTACCACCACGTCACCTCGTCGTCGATCCGCAGGATCGCCTGGGTGAACAGCGCCTCGTCGCTCTCCAGCTCCGCGACGGTCTGCATGTCGCGTTCGACCCAGTCGCGGGCCGCGGCCGCCGCGTCCGGCAGCGCCCGCAGGTCGACGACCTTCAGCGTCCAGGCCTCCGGGTCGAGGCGCTGCTGCCGGAGCACGTCGTCCGGCCCGACCGCGAAACGCACGTGCAGCGCCTCTGCGCGGCGGATGGTCAGGTACAGGGACTCGATCGCGCGGGCGATGTCGAGCGGACCGTTCACCTCGACGGTGAGCGCGATGTTGTAGGCAGCGCTCTGGGGCGCCAACTGCTGCGCGACCCACACCTCCGACTGGGCGGCCGTGACCGGCAGCCAACTGCCGGTCGCCTGTGCGGGTGCCGTCGAGCCGTGGAGGGATGCCATGGATGTCCGATCATCGTCGCGCGACGCCGTGAAGCTGCGTCAGATATCGGAGATTAGGATAGGCTATCCGCCCTAGGTGCAGGCGGCCTACCTCTTCAGGAAGTCCAGGATTGCCGCGTTGACCGCCTCCGGCCGTTCGAGGTAGCCGTAGTGACCGCAGTCCGGCAGCTCCAGGTACTCGGCTCCGGGAATCGCCTTGCCCACCTCCGCGGCCAGGTTCGCCGGCACCAGACGGTCGTCCGCGAACCCGACCGACAGGCACGGGACGGTGATCCGGCCGTACGCCGCGAGCCGGTCCCCGAAGTCGTCGAGATTGCGCTGCGCCCGCACGCCCGGCGTGGTATCCGCCTTGGAGAACGCGAAGATGTCCAGCCAGTCCTGCGCAGCCATCGGGTCGACCATCGACGCCGGGGACAGGTTCAGCACCGCGGTGATCGCGGCCCGGTACTCGGTGGGCAGCGTGATGCCCTTGCGGTCCAGCTCCCGCTCACCCTCCGACAACGTCTTCTGCAGCGTGTCGCGGCGACCGTGGGCGGCCAGGAACACGGCCTTGCGAACCAGGTCGGGGCGGGCCAGCGCGAGCTCCTGCGCCACCCGGGCACCCAGCGAGGTGCCGACCACGTGGGCGGGTCCGCCGAGGTGGGCGATCAGGGCTGCGGTGTCCGCGACCAGGTCCTCGATCGTGATGCCGTCCGCGCACTCGTCCGTCGGCGCGATGCCGCGGTTGTCGAAGGTGCAGACGCGGTAGCCGGCCGCGACGAGCGCGGGCACCTGGTGCAGGTCCCAGACCCGGCCCGGGCTGCCCGTGCCCATGATCAGGACGACGAGATCGCCTGAGCCTTTGACCTGGTAATTCAGCTGAATCCCATTGATCGTGGCGAGCGGCATGAACGAGCCTTTCTAGCAGGGAACGAGGGATCGGCCCGTCACCGACGCATATGGTTAGCCTAAGCTGGCCCTGCGTCGATCCGCATCGGCGGCAAGCACTCGCGCTCGTCCAGGAGGAACCCGTTGAGAGTCGCCACGCTCGGATACCAGACCTGGGGTCACCGTACCCTGCAGGCTCTGCTCGCTTCCAGACACGAGGTCGTCCTCGCGGTCACACACCCCAAGAGTGAGCACGCATACGAACGGATGTGGGCCGATTCCGTCGCCGACCTGGCAGCCGAGCACCAGGTGCCCGTGCACATCGCGAACAAGCCCGACGCGGGGTTCAAAGCGGCGCTGGCGGATGCGGACCCGGACATCATCGTCGCGAACAACTGGCGCACCTGGCTGCCGAAGGACGTCTTCGACCGGCCCCGGTACGGCACGCTCAACATCCACGACTCGCTGCTGCCGAAGTACACCGGCTTCTCGCCGCTGATCTGGGCGCTCATCAACGGCGAGTCCGAGGTCGGGCTGACCGCGCACCTGATGGACGAGGAGCTCGACGCCGGCGCCATCGTGCTGCAGCGCGCGACCGCCGTCGGCCCCAAGGACACCGTCACCGACCTGTTCCACCGCACCGTCGACATGATCGGCCCGATCACCGTCGACGCCCTCGACCTGATCGAGTCCGGCCGTGCCGAGTTGACCCCGCAGGACCGGTCCCAGGCCACCTTCTTCCACAAGCGGGCCGCCGAGGACAGCCGGATCGACTGGACCTGGCCCGCCGAGGTGCTCGAGCGCCTGGTGCGCGCGCAGTCCGACCCGTACCCCAACGCGTTCACCACCTTCAAGGGCCAGCGCGTGCGCGTGCTGGAGTCCTCGGTGTCCAAGGGCTGCTACGGCGGCACCCCCGGCCGGGTGTTCATCCACGAGGGCGACGGCATGGTGATCGTCGCCGGGCCGGATGCCTGGAGCGGCCGCAACCACGGGCTGTCCATCGAGCGGGTGCGCCTCGACGACGGCACCGAGATGACGGGCAAGGAGTTCTTCCCACACGGCGGCGGGTACCTGGGCGTCTAGGTGTGCGGGTGGTGTGCGGGTACGACCCCGCACACCACCGGGCGGTCCTGACCGAAACGACCCCGACATATCGGGCTGCACTGTAGCTTCGGGCGGACATCCCACCGCCGAGCCCGGAAGTAGCCGCCCACCATGGATTCCGCACTCACCTCGGTCGCACTGCCAGCCGCGCTGGCGATCATCATGTTCGGCCTGGGCCTGTCCCTGACCGTCGACGACTTCGCCCGGGTGGCACGGCATCCCAAGGCGGTGGCGATCGCCCTCGTCTGCCAGCTCGTGCTGCTGCCCGCGATCGCGTTCGGCCTGGTGACGGCGTTCGACCTCGATCCCCTGCTGGCCGTGGGCATGATGCTGCTGGCGGCCTCTCCCGGAGGCACCACCGCCAACCTGTTCAGCCACCTCTTCCGCGGCGACGTCGCGCTCAATGTCACTCTGACGGCGGTCAATTCGGTGATCGCGGTGGTGACACTGCCACTCATCACCAACTTTGCGCTCGTCTACTTCGATCCCACGGACGGCGGCGGCGACACCCTCGGCCTGCAGTTCACCAAGGTGCTGCAGGTCTTCGCGGTGGTGCTGGTGCCGGTGGCGCTGGGCATCCTGGTCCGACGCCGGTCGCCGGCCTTCGCCGACCGGGCGGACCGCCCCGTGCGGATCGGGTCTGCGGTGGTGCTGGCCCTCGTCATCGTCGGCACCGTGGTCTCCGAGCGGGAGAACATCGCGGACTACGCCGCGGAGGTCGGCCTGATCGCCGTCGCGTTCTGCGTCCTGAGCCTCACCGTCGGTTACCTGGTGCCCCGCCGACTGGGCATCACCGACCGCCAGTCCGTCGCCTGCTCGATGGAGATCGGAATCCACAACAGCACCCTCGCCATCACCATCGCGATCAGCCTGCTGGACAGCGTGCGACTGGCGGTGCCGGCCGCGGTGTACGGCGTGGTGATGTTCCCGGTGGCCGCCGCCTTCGGCTGGCTGATCACCCGCACCACCAAGTCCGACGACCCCGCGGTCGCACGCGTGTGACCCGGTCGCCCGAAAGCCGCCCTGGCTCGGCCGTGGGCTTGTAACCTCGCACGGGTTTGCGGGGGGCTGATCTCCCGACCGGACATTCAAGGGAGTTCGACGATGACAGCACGCCGATCGGCGCGGCCCCTGGGTCTCGCGTTCGCGACCCTCCTCGCGCTGACACCCGCCCTCGCCGGGCCCGCGACGGCCGCCGCGCAGTCGTCCGACATCTCGACAGGGTCGCTGATGTCCGGGTCGTCGCACTTCGGCTCGAACGGACCGGCGGCGCCGCTGCCCGAGCTGCCGCCGCCGTCCCCGACTGCCGTCCGACTCGACGAGGCGAGGAACTTCCGCGACGTGGGCGGCTACGCCACCACCGACGGGCGGAAGGTACGCGAGGGACTCGTCTACCGCTCGAACAAGCTGAGCTCGCTCAGCGACGCCGACCAGGCCAAGCTGACCGCCGCGAACGTCACCCTCGACGTGGACCTGCGCAACGCGTCCGAGCGCGCGGAGGCGCCGGACCGGATTCCGCCGGGAGTGCGGTACCAGGTAGCCGATGTCGTCGGCATCGACAGCGGGTTCTGGTTCCACGAGTTCGTGCCGCTGACCCTGGGCCGGGCGATGATCGACGCCGCGGTCAACGGATCCTCGAACATCGGGCAGTCCATCGGATACCCGTTCATGGTCAGCTACCACGGCTCGGACGTGGCCTTCGCCGACCTGCTGAAGGCCATCGCGCAGAACGACACCGGCGCCACCGTCTACCACTGCAGCGCGGGCAAGGACCGAACCGGCTGGAGCACCGCGGTGCTGCTGACCCTGCTCGGCGTTCCCCGCGAGATGGTCAACGCCGACTTCATGGCGTCGAACACCTACCTCGGCCGCGACGACGCGGTCGACTTGTCCTGGCTCAACGCCGCTTTCGACCAGATGAACCGGATCTACGGCAGCTTCGACAGGTACGTGCGGGACGGTCTCGGGCTGGACCAGGCGACGATCGACGCGCTGCGCGCCAAGCTGCTGGTCTGACGGAACAGGTCTCCCCTACCGCCCGAAACCGCGCAGACCGGTTGCAGCCGAGTGCGTCTCGGCCGCAACCGGTCCGGTTGTGGGTGAGTGTTCAGGCCTGTGCCTGGTCAGACTCCGTGGATCACGCGCCGGTTGTGAGCCGGCCGTGGTCTTCGCAACGGGTCCACCCAGGCGGGTGGTGTGAACCACGGGTGGCCGTCTGATTCGATCTGCACGGCCCAGTGGTTCCTGTGGATGATCGTGTGGTGCTTCTTGCAGAGCAGCACCAGGTTCGACAGCGCGGTCGGGCCGCCCTTGGACCAATGCCAAATATGGTGGGCGTCGGTCCAGGCGGCGGGTCGGCCGCAGCCGGGGAAGGCGCAGCCGCAGTCCCTCGCCACCAGGGCTTTCCGTAGTTTCGGGGAGATGACGCGGGTGGTGCGACCGACGTCGAGTGGGTTTCCTTCTCGGTCGACGAAGATCGGGGTGACCTGGGCGTCGCAGGAGATGCGGGCGGCGACGGCGGCGGAGACGGGGCCGGCCCAGGGCATGGTGGCGTGCCGTCTGCGGCGGTAGCGGCGGGGTGGCCTCGATCCCGCGGGGCTGGTGCAGCCTTCGCGCCCGTCGACGGGTCCGGTTGCGTTGTCGGAGTGGTAGGCCCAGCCTGTTCCGACCCACGCCCCGGTCACGGGCACCTTCGCTGTCGCGGACACCGCATCCCGTAGTGCGTCGACGTCGATGGTCACGGTGAGATGGGGTCGTTCCCCACCTTCCATCGGGCCACGTGCGTTGTCGAGGTGGCCGCGGATGATCTGTCCGAGGGCGTCGGCGCGGCGCTTGGCGGCGGATCGGGGGTCGCGGATTGGGTGGCCGTCGTCGTCGGCGCTCGGGTGCGGCTTCGACAGTCCCGACAGCGCGGTCTGGAGGGCCTCGCCGGACTCGGCGTCGAAACTGCCCTTCACGAGCACCCGACCGCCCAGGGTGGCGCTGGCGTGAAACTCGTTGAGTTCGCGGTTCTCTGCGTCGGACGGCAGGTCGCTGTCGCGCTCGAACAGGATCTCCAGTTCACGGGCCCGGGCGCGGAGCTGTGTGGGGTCCTCGACCTGGGCGGCGATGAGCAGGTATGCCTCACAGTCGTCGGCCCGACCGCTGTTCGGGTCCGGGTGCTCCCAGTCCGTGCCGTCGGGTGCCGGGTCGATGTCGAAGTCTCTGGTGAGCTTTGCGAGTCTGTCGAGGAAGTTGACGATCACCTGGACGTGGGCGAGTTCGATCCGTCCCTCGTCCAGCACGTCGGCCATCTGCGGATGCAGGGGCAGTTCGCGTGAGAGGCGGACGATCTGGGCGGCGCGGGCACGGTGCATCCGGGTGGCACCGGCGAGCCAGGAGGTGGTGTCGGCGGCGCCGGCGTGTTCGGGCAGGCATCTCTGGTCGGCCTCGTGGACGAGTCGGACGAGGAGGGCGGCGCGTCTGCGCATGTCCTGAACCAGCTCGGGTACCGCGGCCAGAATCTCGGTTTCGTCGAGTCGCCATGCCTCGACCCGGGCGGGGTCGGTGAGCCTGGCGTCGAGTTTCATACACCAAATTCTACTCGCACGCACATTCGATAACAATGATGTTTCGCCTGGTGAACAGCCTGTGGCCTGTGCGTGTTTCTGGTGGCTCTGGCGACCAAAGGTACTCATTGGTGTCGCGTGGGAGTGTCTCCCAGAACCGTCTCTACATCTCCCCGCAGCGCAGACACGAGACGAGCGGGTTCGTCGACGTACACGCTGATGCGGTCCACGAGTTCGACCTTGCGCCTACTCGGCAGGAGCGCCGGCAGATTCGCGCGCACGGGACGGCCGAGTTCGATGTCAGTGGTCGTCCCGTCCGCAGTGGGCAGATACAGTCTGCCGTCGACCACGGTCGGTGCTGTCTCCGAGAACCGCAGGCGCCGGACGGCCGACACCACGTCCGCACGATCGACGGCTGCGATCACCGCGCCCGACCGCCGGAGCACCAGGTGGGTATCCGTCAGGTAATGCGGGTGGACACGCTGAGCTGCAAGGAAGCCCAGCAATGCCAGCAGGGACCAGATCGAGAGCACTGCGACGACGACCCGAAGCCAGGCCCAGGGCAGCAAGAGGTGCAGCACTCCCACCTCGACGAAGGTGGCGGCCGCGAATGCGACTGGTACCACCACTGATCCGCGGCTCGCGCCATACGCAACAGCCCCGCCATCCACGCCCGCGGTACGGCCGCGCATCCACAGCCACAACGAGCGGTACCCGAGGATCTCCGCGCGGACGAGTGGCCAGAATGGCGAATCACCCAGCACTACCGTGATCGAGTCCCGTGCACCGGCGCCACCGTGTCGTCGCGCCGCGATTCCTGCCAGCACGCCGATGACCACAACGCCCACGAGCGGAAGCTCCACCACCAAGACGAGCAGCACCGAGGTACGCGGCGAAATCGCCTCCGTCGCAAGCAACAAGCCGTTGACCGTAAGTGCGACGAGAGCCACCAACTGTGCCGTCCAATGGAAGCGCCTTCTCCACAGGACCTTCATCGCACCTGACCATCTTCAGGCATGCATCCGGCGAGAGCTCGCTGTGCCCGGAGAACGACCTCACGCTGGGACGGATCGGGGATGACCTCCGCGAGGCCCACCGCCATCTCCCCTGCGGCACGAGTGTCGACGACCCCGGACTGAGGCGTCGCCGCCACGTTCTCGTCCTCGAAGTAGTCGGCCAGTCGCCTGGCGAGCGCGTCGATCTCCGCTTCCGCCGAATCTGGCTCCCGCCCTTCGAGATCAGACCAGTCCGCGAGGATCGCAAGATATCGGGGACGCCGCTCGTCATCGGCCACCGTCGCCGCATACGAGAACAGATGGCTCTCTGGGACGCTTCCGGAGAGCGCGAGCATCTCGAGCAGGTCCCGCTCGCGGCGAAGGGCCGCGACTACGGCGGGCGACTCGGCGCCCTCCACCGCCGCCGCGAGCGCGTCCACAACCTCGGCGGGGAGTGCCGAAAGCGGACGACCCGACTCGACATCGGCAAGCATCGCGGCAAGGCGAGTCTGCCGACGAGCGAGGCGTTCCCGCTCTCCGTTCAGGGCGCCGATCAAGGCCCGCAGGTCGGCCGCCGGGTCGCTGCTGCCCTCGCCGGCGGCATCGTCGGACAGGATGCTCGCGACCGCGGCCAGCGGAACCCCGCTGTCTGCGAGCCACCTGACCCTCATCAGCCGGAGGACATCGCCGACGTCGTACTCGCGGTACCCGTTGGAGCGACGCCGCGGCTCCTCGAGCAGGCCGAGCCGATGGTAGTGCCGCACCGTCCTCGTGGTGGTCCCCGCCGCATCCGCCAGCTGGCCGATTCTCATGGGCCCAGTGTCAACCATGACCCAACGTCAAGGTCAACCGCCGAACCGACGCGAGTCGTCCCCTACCGCCCCTCCCAGGCCGCCCACAACTGCGCATACCGCCCACCGGCCGCGACCAACTCGGCGTGCGGACCGTCCTCGACCACCGCCCCCTGTTCGAGCACCAGCACCCGGTCCGCGGTGACCGCCTGCGTGAGCCGATGGGCCACCACCAGCGTCGTGCGTCCCCGGGTGGCGGCCGCCGCGGCCTCCTCCAGGTCCCGGGCCCCGGCGCTGCCCGCCTCCGCGGTCGCCTCGTCCAGGATCGCGACCGCGGGGTCCGCCAGCACCAGGCGGGCCAGCGCCAACTGCTGCGCCTGCGCCGCCGTCACCAGATGCCCGCCCTCGCCGACCACCGTGTCCAGCCCGTCGTCCAGGGCGCGCACCCAGTCCAGCGCGCCGACCGTCGCCAGCGCCGCCTCCGCCTCCGTGGGGGTGGCCTCGGGCCGGGCCAGCCGCAGGTCCTCGATGAGCGGGCCGGCGAACACGTGCACCTCCTGACTGACGATCACGACCTGCCGCCGCAGGTCGTCACCCAGGTCCCGCAACGGAACCCCGCCGATCGAGACCACCCCGCCGGTCGGCTCGATCGAGCCGGCGGCGATCGCGGCCACCGTCGTCTTGCCCGCGCCGGTGGACCCCACCAGCGCGACCCGGCGTCCGGGTTCGAGGTGGAGGTCGATGCCGCGCAACACCTCCCGGCCCTCGTCGTAGCTGTGGTGCACGCCGGTCAGCCGCAGTTCCGCCGACGACGGCGTCTCGCCCGCACCGAGCCGCTCCTCCGGAATGTTCACCACGCCGACCAGTCGCGCCAGGCTCGCCCCGGCGGACTGGATCTCCCCGAAGGTGAACATCAGCATGCCGATCGGGTTGAACAGCCGGTGGAACAGCAGCGCCGCGGCGGTGGTCTCGCCGACGGTCACCAGATCGCCCTTCACCAGCACGAACCCGACCACCAGGATCGCCGACAGGCCGACGAACTCGGCGCGGTTGCCCCGCCCGGCAAACCGGGTGAACAGGGTGAACACCCCGGTTGCCAGGTCGCGGGCCCGCCCCGACGCCCGGTCGATCTCCGCGAGGTGCACTTCCTCTAGCCCGTAGGCCCGCACCGTGCGCGCCCCCGTCATGCTGCTCACCAACGCCTGCGACCGGTCGCCCATCGCCACCCGTTCGGCCGCGAACATCGGCCCCGACCGCGGCAGGTACCAGTGCAGCCCGATCGCGTACATCGGCAGTGCCACCGCGCCCGCCAGTCCGAGCCGCCAGTCGATGCCGAGCATCGTGCCCAGGCTCAGCCCGACCAGCAGCACGGCGGCGACCAGTCCGGGCACCACGTCCGCCACCGCCTTGCCGATCACCGAGACGTCGTCGCCGACGCGGGAGAGCAGGTCGCCCTTGCCCACCCGCTCCACGGTCGACAGCGGCAGGGTGAGCGCGCGGCCGACCGTCCGCTCCCGCAGCCGCGCCAGCATGGTTTCGCCGAGCCGGCTGATCAGTACCGAGGCCCACCCGGCGAACACACCGCCGACGATCGCGGCGACGGTGATCACCGCAACCACCCCGACGATGATCTCGGTCGGCGCCTGCTCGCGCACCCGGTCGACCAGGACGCCGAAGACGTAGATCGGCACGAGCGAGACCGCCGAGCCGACGAGCGCGACGCCCAGCGCCAGCGCGGTCAGCCCCCGGTGCCGGCCGAACTCCGCGCGCAGCCATGCCCAGCTCTGTGCGGCCGTGGCAATCGGGAGCAACTCCCGGTGCGACTCACTCACCGCAGGACCGCCTTCCGGTAGTCGGCATCGGACTCGACGAGCCCGGTGTGGGTGCCCTCGGCGACCACGTGGCCCTCGCCGAGGACCAGCACCCGATTCGCGGCGGCCAACAGCGCCGGGCTGCTGGTGATCAGCACGGTCGTGTGCAGCAACGGATCGGCCTCCCCGTGTCGCAGCCGCGAGATCCCCTCGGCGATGGCCTGCTCGGTCATCGCGTCGACCGCGGTGGTCGGGTCGTGCAACACCAGGACCGGGGTCCGGGCGACCAGGGCACGCGCCAGCGCGACCCGCTGCCGTTGACCGCCGGACAGGCTGGCGCCGCGATCGGTGACGGCCAGGTCGAGTCCCTGTGGATGTGCGTCCACGACGTCGGTGGACGCCGAGGCCGTCAGCGCAAGGTGCACCTCGTCGGCCTCCGCGTCGGGACGGCCCGCGACCACGTTGGACCGCAGGGTGCCCGCGAACAGGTCGGTGTGGTGCGGTTCCACCAGCAGTGCCCGGCGGGCGTGCGCGAGATCCATCTCCGCCAGTTCCGCGCCGCCGACGGAGAGGGTCCCGGCGTAGTCCTCCGGCGGCACGTGCCCGGACAGCAGCTGCGCCAGCGCCTCACCGTCCTGTGGCCGGTGTGCGAGCACCGCGAGCAGCTCCCCCGGTCGCGCGTGCAGCGTCAGCCCGCTCAGCGACCGGTAGCGAATGTCCTCGAGGGCGACGCCCGCGGCCTGCGGCGCCGGGCCGGAGCCGGCGGGCACCAGCTCGTCGGCGTCGAGTACCAGCGCCAGGCGGTCCGCCGAGGCCCGCGCGGTCGCCAGCGCGCCAGGCACCCGGGAAAGGCTGCCCAGCGGTTCGATGACGAACTGGGACAGCCCGACGACGGTGATCAGTTCGCCGATGCCGATCCGGCCCTGCAGCGCGAACAGGCCCGCGAAACCCGCCACGGCGACGGCGAGCAGTGCGCTGACCGTCACCGACGTCCCGATGTACACGCCCGTGGTGCGGGCGGCCCGCAGCGTCGCGCCGAGCGCCTCCTGGCTGGCCGCGCGGTAGCGCCGCGCCGCGACAGTCTCCGCGCCCAGTCCACGCAACGGCCGCAGCCCGCTCACCAGGTCGGTCGCCATCCCCGACACCCGCGCGGTGGCCGCCTGCTGGTCCGTCGCCCGGCGGGTGATCAGCGGCGCCGCCAGTTGCAGCAGCCCGAGGATCACCGGCGTGCCGATCAGGACCGCCAGCCCAAGCGTCACGTCGATCACCAGCAGTGCGACGGCCGCGACCACGGCGGCGGCCACCGCGCTGACGGCCCGCGGGACGGCGTCGAGAATCCACGCCTCACGCTCGGCGTCGGAGGTCGCGACCGTGAGCAGTTCGCCGGACCGCAGGTCGGTCCGCACTCCCTGCGGATGCAGGATCCGGCCGGCCACCTCGACCCGCAACCGGTGCGCCTCGCGCTGCATGGCGAAGACGATGAGCCGGGCACCGATGCGCCACGCGGCCGTGAGCAGCAGGAACAGCGCGCCCAGGCCGACGACGGACCAGATCATGGCCGCGGTGTCGCCGGTGGAGATAGCCCGCCCCACGATCACGCCGATCGCGATCGGCACCATCGTCTCGGCGACCTGGTGCACCACCAGCAGTGCGGTGCCGACCGTGAGCCGGCCGCGGTTACGAGCCAGAGTCCGACGTAGGACCGCCGCGCCACCGACGCGGTCGGGAATGCGCCCCATCGGGCCTCCATCCATGGTTGATGTTAGTGAACCCTAAACGACCCGGAAGTAGCGCCGGACAGCACCGTTCTCATAGAGTCGCTCAGCAAGAACGACCCGCTGCGCAGCCCGCAGCTCGCCCGGGAGGAACAAAGCGCATGTCCACCAAGCCGACCACCGAGAACGACATCGCGGACGAGGAGCTCGAGCCCGTAGCCGACGAGACCGCGCGGCAGGCTCAGCGCGTCGTCGCCGCATATGCGACCGATGCCGACGAATGCCGGATGCTGCTGTCTATGCTCGGGATCGGCCCTTCGGCCAAGAACGACTAGATCGCCGGCGCTGACCTGCACGCGGTTCCGGCTCTCGAACGAAGGAAGACTGTGGGCGCTGGAGCCTCGGAGTTTGTCGTTGTCGCGAATCGCCTGCCCGTCGACCTGGAGACCCTGCCCGACGGCAGCACGCGTTGGAAACGGAGTCCAGGCGGCCTGGTGACCGCGCTCGAGCCGATCCTGCGCGGCAAGAGCGGCGCCTGGGTCGGCTGGCCCGGCGTGCCGGACACAGATCTCGGGCCGATCGTCGAGGACGGCATCGAGCTGCACCCGGTGCGGCTGAGCTCCCAGGAAGTCGCGGACTACTACGAGGGCTTCTCCAACGCCACCCTCTGGCCGCTCTACCACGACGTGATCGTCAAGCCCGTCTACGACCGGTCCTGGTGGAACGCGTACGTGGAGGTCAACCGCAGGTTCGCCGAGGCCGCCTCGGAGGCCGCGGCCGAGGGCGCCACGGTCTGGATCCAGGACTACCAGCTGCAGTTGGTGCCGAAGATGCTGCGCATGCTGCGGCCGGACCTGACCATCGGGTTCTTCCTGCACATCCCGTTCCCGCCGGTCGAGCTCTTCATGCAGATGCCCTGGCGGACCGAGATCGTCGAGGGCCTGCTGGGCGCGGACCTGATCGGGTTCCACCTGCCCGGTGGCGCCCAGAACTTCCTGTACCTGGCCCGGCGGCTGGCGGGGCAACCGACCTCACGCGGCAACGTCGGTGTCAGGTCCAAGCTCGGCGTCGTCCAGGTGGGCTTCCGGAACGTGCGCGTGGGCGCCTTCCCCATCTCGATCGACTCCGGAAAGCTCGACGAGCTCTCCCGCAGCAAAGTGGTCCGCGACCGCGCCAAGCAGATCCGCAAGGAGCTCGGCAACCCGAAGCGCATCATGCTGGGCGTGGACCGGTTGGACTACACCAAGGGAATCGACGTCCGGCTCAACGCCATTCGTGAGCTGCTCGAGGAGGGCCGGATCGATCCGGCCGAGAACATCATGGTGCAGCTCGCCACCCCCAGCCGCGAACGCGTCGAGAGCTACATCCAGATGCGCGGCGACATCGAGCAGCAGGTCGGCCGGATCAACGGCGAGTTCGGACAGGTTGGCCGGCCGGTGGTGCACTACCTGCACCGCCCCATCCCCCGCGAGGAACTGGTCGCCTTCTTCGTCGCCGCGGACGTGATGCTGGTGACGCCACTGCGCGACGGCATGAACCTCGTCGCGAAGGAGTACGTCGCCTGCCGCAGCGACCTCGGCGGGGCACTGCTGCTCAGTGAATTCACCGGCGCCGCAGCGGAACTGCGCCAGGCCTACCTGACCAACCCGCACGACCTGGACGGTGTGAAGGACTCGATGGTCGAGGCGCTGACCCAGGACCGCGAGGCGGGCCGACGCCGGATGCGGGCGCTGCGCCGTCAGGTTCTCGCCCACGACGTGGACCGCTGGGCCAAGTCGTTCCTCAGCGCGCTGGCCCGGGACTCGGTGGCGGGCTCCGCGCTGCTGGTCGACGAGATCAAGGCCTAGAGACGACGAAACACGGCGCCGGCCACGGGAATTGATCCCGTGGCCGGCGCCGTTGTTCTGTCACTGCGGTCGATCTAGATCGGGGTCAGTCGCTCCGTGAGCCAGCGCCCGTCGACCTTCTGCATCTCCATCCGCACCCGACTGCCGGTGGTCGCCGCGTCCGGAGCGTCCGCGCTCGTGGTGACCTGGTTCAGGTACAGCAGCACCACCGCGTCGTCCGGGCTCGCCGAGACCGGGGCCGCGCCCTGCACGCTCACCTGGACGGTGAGCTTCTTCTCCTTGGCGCCCGGCGCGATGACCTCGTCGGCCAGCTTCTCGTAGTCCTCCCGGAAGGATCCGGTGAGTCCGTCCGCGGCGGCCGCCATCTGGTCGTCGACCTTGTTGTAGTCGTAGGAGAGCATCGCGACGGCCTGCTCACCCGCGGCCTTGACGGCATCCGTCCGGGCCTGCTCGGTCGCCACGTCCTGCCGGTGCTGGTAGTACAGGACACCCACCCCGACCGCGAGCGCCAGGACCAGCAGCGCGGCCACGGCCGCCAGCACGATCCGCAGCGGACCGCGGCCGCCGGCGGGCTTGGCAGGTTCTGTCGCCTCGGGCTCGGCCGCCGTCACGGGCTCGGCCGACTTGTCGTCTTCGCTCATGGCACAAACTCCACCTTCGACGCCGTCATGGTCCCGCCGTCGTCCGTCACCGTCACCCGCATGCGGAAGTCACGCGGACCGCCCTGGGACTGGTCCGGCATGGTGACGTTCGCACGCGCCGCGACGAGCACCGTGGCGGACTTCCCGTCGTCGCTCTCGCTCTCCAGACCGGACTCGACGATCGAGCCCTCGGTGGTCACCGAGGCCTCCTTGACCACGCTGACGAAGGGATCCTGCCGGCCGTCGAACTCGGACTTGAACTCGCCGCTGGCACCCGCCAGGATGCGCTCGACGTCCTCCTTCGCGGTGTCCGGCGTGATCGTGGTCAGGTTCAGCATGGTCTGACGCGCGGTCTGCACGAACGCATTTCGCCGGGCATCGCGCTCGTTCGCGGAGGTCCGGTCGATCAGCAGGAGCACCGCGGCGACGGCCAGCGCCGCCACCAGGACTCCGGCCACGATCGCCGCGAGCCGCGGGCGCCGACGGCCCTGTGCGGCCGGCGGCGTCTCCTCGTCCGCGACGGTCTCGTCCACGACGGTCTCGTCCACGGCCGTCTCGGCCGCGCTCGTCTTCGGCTCGGCCACCGTCGGCTCAGCCTTCGTCAGATCGGGCTTGGTCGGCTCGGGCTTGGCCGGCTCGGGCTTCACCGGCTCGACCGCCGCCGACTCGACTGCCACCGGCTCGACTGCCTTCGATTCAACCGTCTTCGACTCGGACTTCGTGGAATCGGCCTTGGCGGCCGAACCACTCTCACCCGATGCCGCACCCGTGGGCACGTCCTTCGGCGGCCCCGCGGGCCGGCCGGCGCGCCTACGCGGCGCCGGCCTGCTGTCCTCGGGGGTCAACCCTGCTGACGTGTCATCATCGTCTGCCACGTCGAATCCTCTCTCGGCTTGCCCCCGGTCGCGAGCGCCGGCTGGGCGTACAGGCGGCCGTCAGTGCCGGTGTACTTGCCCGTTGTCGGGTCGTACGGGCGTGCCGTGGCGGGCACCCCCGACGTTCCCTCGTAAGAACTTGGAACTGTCGTGTACGAGGGTACAGACGGATCCTGGACCGGCCCGTTCGGCGGGTTGTTGCCCTGGGCAACGTAACCGGCCTCGCTACGGCACTCCTCGGGCGTGCCCGCCCGCCTGCCGGGGAACTCCATGCACGGCGAGTTCCGGGCGCCGCGCACCACGCTCGGATCGTCCGGCGCCACCTTGCAGAACATGTCCGACGGGCTGTCCGGGGTGTCCACCTGGCTGGGGTCGCGCCACTGGTCCGCCGGGAGGAACCCGGTGGTGCAGGCCGGCGGGTCGTTCACCTGGAGGTAGAAGTTCACCAGGGCGCCCTCGTCGATCGGCGCCCCGTAGAACGAGGTCATCAACCCGGTGGCGAGGGGCGGGTACAGCACCAGGACCTGCTCGATGCTCTTGTGGTAGATCACGCCCACCTCGCCGACGCTGACCAGGTTGGCCAGCAGCAGCGGCAGCGTCGGCTTGAGCTCCTGGAAGAGCTCGTTCGCCTCGGCGGCGGTCGCCGGTCCCTTCTCCAGGAGGCTGCGCAGCTGCGGGTCGCTTGCGCGCAACTGGTCCGAGAACGTCACCAGGTCCTTGGTCCAGGACCGGATGGCGTCGCTGCTGACCACCTGGGTGTCGAGCAGCGGCCCGGCCTGATCGATCAGGACCTTGGTGGCGTCCGCGTTCGCGTTGGCCTCCTGGACGAACAGGCGGGCCGAGTCGATCAGCCGCTGCAGGTCCGGTCCGGCACCGTTGAAGGCCTTGAATGCCTCGTCCACCACCAGCTTGAGCCTGGTGTCGGAGATGCTCTTGACCAGCGTGTTCGCCTGGTCGAGCATCGAGCCGATCTCCTGGGGAATCGAGGACCGGTCCAGCGGGACCACGTCGCCGTCGTCGAGGTACGGCTCGCTGTCGGTCCGCGGGATCAGGTCCACGTACTGCTCACCGATGGCCGAGACGCTCTTCACCTGCGCGTCGAGGTCTGCCGGAATGTCGTAGCTGCTGCTGATCGTGAGCTTGGCGTCCACACCGGTCTCGGTGAGCACCACCTCTTCGACGGTGCCGACGTTGGTGCCGCGGTACGCGACGTTGGCGTGCGGGTACAGGCCGCCGGTGGACGGCAGCTCCACCGTGACCCCGATCTGCCCGATCCCGAACAGGGCCGGCAGCCGCACGTACTGGGTGGACATCACCACCAGTCCGATCACCGTCAGGACGGAGAAGATTGCCAGCTGGATGCGGACGAACTTCGTGAGCATCATGGCGTGGTCGCTCCTAGCTGCTGCAGGCCGGGGATCTGGGACAGCCCGGGGATGTCCGAAAGGCCCGGAATCAACGGTGCTGCTGTCGGTTTCGGCTCTGCTTTGGCATCTGCGGGTGCGGCCGGCTTCGGCTTCGGACTGGCCAGCGGGTTGCTCGCCTGCCCGGCAATGCCCGCCGTCTTCCCGAGGGCGCCCTCGACGCCGCCGAGGGTGCCGCCGAGCGCGGTGCCGGTGAGGAAGCTCGAGTCCAACCGCTTGTTGGTCATGTCGATGGTCATCATCAGGTTCGCGTAGTCGCCCCGGACCACCTGGTCCAGGTTCTTCATCGGGAACGGGAAGGTGAGCAAGACGGACAGCGCGTTGGTGAGCGCGTTGCCAGTACCGGCGAGCTGATTGAGCAGCGGCGCCAGGGAATGCAGGTTGGCCTTCAGGTCGTCCCCACTCTGGTCGATCACCCGAGTCGCGACGTCACTGAACTCACCCAGTGAGACAAGCGCATTGGTGAGGTTCTGGCGCTGACCGACCAGCACCTCCAGCGCCGGCGGTACGGCCTCGAGCGCCGCCGTCAAAGTGTCGCTCTGCTGGTTGACCGTGGTCGAGAGCCGGTCGATGCCCTCCATCGCGGAGACGATCTGGGTGCGCTGGTTGTCCAGGCTGCCGACCAGCTGGTCGAGCTGCGGCAGCAGGTCCCGCACCGAGTCCTCCCGGCCCAACAGGGCCGCATTGAGTTCGGTGGTGATGTCGTTCAGCTGGGCCAGGCCGCCGCCGTTGAGCACCACCGACAGCGAGGACAGCGTCTGTTCCGTCGTCGGGAAGGCTCCGGCCCGCTCGATCGGGATCAGGTCCCCGTCCTGCAGCGTGCCCTGCGGCGCGATCCCGATCGGCGGCGCCAGCTCCAGATGCTGCGAGCCGAGCAGGCTGGTCTGGCCGATCTTCGCGGTCGCGTTCGCGGGCAGCTCGACGTCCGGGTTCAGCGACACCGTCACCAGTGCGTGCCATCCGTCGACCTCTATGCCCGAGATGGTACCGACGGTGACGTCGTTCACCCGGACGGGCGAATTCTGCGACAGCGTAGTCACATTGGGCATCTCGATCTTGACCGTGTAGGCGCCGTCCTCGCCGCCCTCGGTGCCCGGCAGCGGGACCGAGTTCAGCCCGTTCCACTCGCATCCGGTGAGGGTGAGCGTCAGTCCGAGCGCCACCGCCGCGATCGCGGTACGGCGCCGGCTTGTCCTGCGGGTCATCGGCCGCCTCCCGGCTTCAGCAGGCCCTCGAGGTCCTTGGGCACGTCAATGGTCGGCAGTCCCGCGAGCGGTCCCGCGATCGGCTTCGCGGTCCGGGCCGGCACCGAACCCTCGAGGCTGGGAGGGCTGTACACGATCTGGCCCGGCAGGGCGCCGGCGCCGAGCGCCGGGTTGGTCAGGAATCCCGGGTAGTTCACCGCAACCGAGTTGAGGACCGGGCCGAAGAACTCGGTGCACAGGTCCGCGCTGCGATCCGAGTTGTTGTTCTCGAGTCCCCGGATCATGCCGCAGACCGCGTTGATCGGGTTGGCCGTGTTGTTCGTTGCCAGTGCACCCTGGAGTGAACCCTGTGCGGGGTTGTAGATGTTGTTGAAGTTCGCGAGCGCGTTGGGCGCGATGTGCAGGACCCTCTCGATCTCGGGCCGCTTCTGCGCAAGAACCTGGGTGGCATCGGCGAGCCGGCCCACCTGCTCGCTGATGGCCTCGCTGTTCTCGGAGACGAACCGCTGCACGTCGCCCATCGCAACGTCCAGGTCGGTGAGCGCCGTCCCGAGTTCGTCGGAGTTCTCCGCGAGCAGTGACGACACCGAGGCCAGACGACCGCCGAACTGGACGATCTGCTCGTTGCTCGACGACAGCGCGGTCACGAACGTCTGCAGGTTCCGGATGGTGGAGAACAGGTCCGAGCGGCCGTCGGAGAGCGTCTTCATGGTGTCCGAGAGCTCACGCAGCGTGGCCCGCAACGAGTCGCCGTTGCCGTCGAGGTTGTCCGCGGCGGTGTCGATGAAGGTGCCGAGCGAGCCCTGGTCGGCGCTGCCCTGCGGGCCCAGCGCCGTCGACAGCTTGGTCAGTTCGGTCTTGATCTCGTCCCATTCCACGGGGATCGCGGTGCGCTCGACCGGGATCTCGGCGCCGTCGGTCATCTCCTCGCCGCCCTCGAACACCGGGGTGAGCTGGATGAAGCGCGCCGCCACCAGGCTCGGCGCGACGATGATCGCCTTCGCGTCGGCGGGGATCTCCACCGAGCGGTCGACGTTCATCACCACCTTGGCGCTGTCGCCGGAGGGGTCGATGCTCTCGATCTTGCCGACCGTGACACCGAGGACGCGCACGTCGTCGCCGGCGTAGATGCCTGTGGTGGTCGGGAAGTACGCGGTGATCGTGTTCTTCCCCAGTCCGGGGAACAGGACGAGCGCCCCCGCGACGAGCGCCGCGATCACCACGGCGGCCACGCCGCCACGCAGCAGCCACTTCTTACGGTCGGCCATCGGCTCGCTCATCGGTTGGGGTCCTTCAGCTCAATCTTCGGCACCGGGAACTGCTGCAGGTCCTTCGGCACGTTCTCGGGCCAGAGCAGCGAGTCGGTGAAGGTCTGGGTCAGCTGGCCGACCCCGAAGTTCGCCACGTAGGCCATGAAGAAGGGCCCGCTGCCGACGGCCTCGCCGAGCGTGGTCGCGTACGGGCCGAGGCCGTCGAGCGCCTGCCCGATGTTGTCCTTGTTCCGCTGCAGGATCGCCACCGTCTGGTTCAGCTGGTCCAGGGTCGGCTTCATCTGCTGCTCGTTGTCCTGGACCAGCCCGGTCAGCTGCCGGGACACCGCCGAGACGTTGACGATGAGCTCGCTGATCGCGTTGCGGCGACGGTCGAGCTCGGCGAGCAGGCGGTTGCCGTCGACCAGCAGCGAGTTGATCTGGCCGCTGCGCTCGCCCAGGATCCCGGTGACACTCTCCGCCTTGGCGAGCAGGTCACGCAGGCTCTCGTCACGGGTGTTGATGCTCTGCGAGAGCCGGGTGACGCCGGCCAGCGCGGTCCGCAGCTCGGGCGGGGTGTCCGCCAGCGCGTCGGACATCGCGTTGAGCGAGTTGTTGAGCTGGTCGGTGTCGAGCTCCGAGGCCGTCCTCGAGAGGTCGCCCAGTGCGTCGTTGAGCGAGTACGGCGAGTTGGTGCGCGCCAGCGGGATGGTGTCCCCGACGTGCATCGTGCCGGAGCCGTCCGACGCCACCTGCAGGGACTTTCGCCCGAGGATGGTGTTGGTCTTGATGTCGGCGCCGGTGGAGTCGCCGAGGACCACGCCGTCGTCCACGGTGAAGGTCACCAGGACGTTGGTGTTGTCGAGCTCGACCTTCTCCACCTTGCCGACATTGACGCCGGCGACGGTGACGAAGTCGCCGACCATCAGGCCGCCGGCGTCCGCGAACTGCGCCTGGTAGCGCGCCCCGCCGGAGAGGAAGGGCAGCTTGTCGTACTGCAGGCCGGCGAGTACCAGCGAGACCGCGACGACAAGTCCGATGATCCCGATCTGTACGGGGTTTCTTTCACGAGGCTTGTTCATGACAGCGGCTCGCACCTTCCCGTCGTCTGCTCTGGGGCCACCGGAGCCGGCAGGGTGAGGTCCTTACCGTCCGGACCGGAGAACTTGAAATTGACAGCACATGTGTAGAACTGGAAGAAGCTGCCGTACGCGCCGGTTCGAATCAGTTTCCGGTAGGTCTCCGGCAGTCGCTCGAGCACCCAGTCGACCTGGTCCTCACCGAGGTTGACCTGGGTCGCGACGCGGTTGGCCTCCGCGATGGTGCTCTGCAGGTCCGGCCGCGCGCCCTGGAGCAGCTTCGCCAGGTCGCCGGTGGCGGTGGCGATCTTGGGGATCGCGTTGCCGATCGGATCGCTGTCCTGGGCCAGTCCGCTGACCAGCTGCTGCAGCTGGTCGATGGTGGTCGAGAACTGATCTCCCTTGTCGTTGATCGTGGTCAGCGTGGTGTTGAGGTTGGTGATCACCTCGCCGATCAGCTGGTCCCGGTCCGCCAACGTGGCGGTGAACGAACTGGTGCTGCCCAGCAGCGAGACCAGTGTGTCGCCCTGGCCCTGGAACACCTGCAGCAGTGCCCCGGTCAGGTCGTTGACCTGGTTCGGGTCGAGACCACGCAGCAGCGGCTTGAACCCGCCGAGCAGCAGGTCGAGGTCGAGTGCCGGCGCGGTCTGCGACACCGGAATGGTGTCGCCGTCGGACAGCGACTCGGTCGAGCCCGCGCCTTCGAGCAGCTCGAGGTAGCGGTCGCCGACGAGGTTCTCGTAGCGCACAGTCGCCTTGGTGCTCTGCAGCAGCGGGTACTTCGTGTCGACACTGAAACTCACCTCGGCGAGGTTGTCGTCACCGACCCGCACGCTCTCTACCGCGCCCACCGGCACCCCGGCGATCCGCACCTTGTCGCCGGACTTGATGCCCGACGCGTCGGTGAAGTCGGCCTGGTAGCTCTCCGAGCTGCTGAACCGGACCTGACTGAACACGACGGCGAGGCCGGCGAAGATCAGCGCCATCACCGTGGTGAAGACGAGCAGTTTGACCGTGGTCGCCCGCATTACTTCTGCCCTCCTACGGGGACGCCGGCGTAAAGCCACTGGAACAGCTTCGGCACATTCGTGCCGGTCTCGGTGGACGGCTGGTAGGGCACGTTGCCGGTGTCCGCGACGACGAACTTGGCGTGACCGTCCTTCTTCGGGTGGAAGTCCGGCAGGCCCCAGCAGTTCGGACCGCCGGAGGCGTTCACCTTGGGCAGGTCCTTCGGGTAGGTGTAGGGCTTCGCTCCCGGCAGGAAGTTGGTGCTCAGGGCGAATCCCGGCTGCAGGCCGCCGACGGCCTTCTCGGCGTCCGGCAGGACCTTGTTCATCCCGCTGATCAGGCAGGCGATGGACGGCGAGTACTCGGACAGCAGCGCCGTGGTAGGACGCAGGTCCGCGAGTGCCTTCGTCAGGTTGGCCTCGTTCTCGGTCAGGACGTCGGTCGCGGTGTTCGCCAGCCCGGTCACGTTCATCAGCAGCAGGTCGAGGTTCGCCTGCTCCTCGACGATGGTGCCGCTGGTGGCGGTCGCGTTGTCGAGCAGGTGCATCAGGTCCGGGGTGACGTCGGCGTAGAGGTTGGTCACCTTCGCCGCCTTGTCGAGGTCCTGCTGCAGCTGCGGGAGCACCGGGTTCATCGTCTTCAGGTACTGGTCCGTCTCCTCGAGCAGCTCGCCGAGCTGCTCGCCGCGGCCGTTCAACGCCGACGAGATGGCGCCGAGGGTGGCGTTGAGCTTCTCCGGCTCGATCTGCTGCAGCAGAGTCGACAGGTTCTGGAAGAGGGTGTTGAACTCCACCGTCACCGAGTCGGCCTCGATGTTCGTGCCCGCGGACAGCGACTGCGAGGACGGATTCTCGGGCACCACGAAGTTGACGTACTTGGCGCCGAACACGGTGGTGGACTTGATCTCCACCTTCGCGTTGGAGGGGATCAGGTGCATCGTCGACGGGTCCATGGCCAGGTCCAAACGGGCCTGGCCGTCGTCCTCTTCGATCGAGGCGACCTTGCCCACCTGGACGCCACGCAACTTCACCTTGGCGTCCGGGTCCATCACCAGACCCGAGCGCGGGGCGGTGACAGTCACCGACTCGGAGGAGGTGAAGCCACCGGAGAACATGGTCAGCGCGACCACGGCGGCGGCGACCAGGCTGCCGACCAGGACCAGTGCCGCGGTCTTCTTCTTGAGACTCGAATCAGCCATCCCGCTATCCCGAAAGGTTGAAGTTGCCGGACCCGCCGTAGATGGCGAGCGAGATGAGCAGGGTCACCGTGACCACTGCGATCAGGGAGGTGCGCACCGCGTTGCCCACCGCGATGCCGACGCCGACCGGGCCGCCGCTGGCGGTGAAGCCGTAGTAGGTGTGGATCAGCATGACGGCCAGGCCCATCACGATCGCCTGGGCGAACGACCACAGGATGTCCGTGGGCATCAGGAACGTCGAGAAGTAGTGGTCGTAGACGCCCGGCGACTGGCCGTTGATCACCACGGTGGCGAAGCGGCTTGCGATGAACGAGGCGATCACGGCCAGCGAGTACAGCGGGACGATCGCGATCATGCCGGCCATCACCCGGGTGCTGACCAGGTACGGGATCGACGGGATCGCCATCGACTCGAGCGCGTCGATCTCCTCGGAGACCCGCATCGCGCCGAGCTGCGCGGTCGAACCGGCCCCGATCGTCGCGGCGAGGCCGATGCCCGCGATGACCGGCGCGGCGATGCGCACGTTGATGAACGCGGCGAAGAAACCGGTCAGCGCCTCGACGCCGATGTTGCCCAGCGAGCTGAAGCCCTGGACGGCGATCACACCGCCCGAGAACAGCGTCAGGAAGGCGACGATGACGACGGTTCCTCCGATGACCGCGAGGGCACCGGTGCCCATGGCGATCTCGGCGATCAGCCGGATCGTCTCCTTGCGGTAGTGCACAAGGGCCCGCGGAGCCGAGGCGACGGCGCGCCAGTAGAACAGCGCCTGGTCACCGATTGAATCGATGGCGCCGGAGAACTTGCGGACGCTTCGTCGGGTGCCCCGAAACCGTCCAGTCAGTGCTAGTGCCATGCCGTCAGCCCGCCGTCAGCTTGATGCCGATGGCAGTGACGAGGACGTTGACGACGAACAACGCCATGAAGGCGAAGACGACGGTCTGGTTCACGGCGTCACCCACGCTCTTTGCCCCGCCTTTCACGTTGAGACCCAGGTAGCAGGCGACGAGGCCGGCGATCATGCCGAACAGGCCTGCCTTCAGCTGGGAGATCAGGAGTTCACCGAAGCCGGTCAGCAGCGTGATGCCGTTGACGAAGGCGCCCGGGTTCACGTCCTGCAGGAACACCGAGAACAGGAAGCCACCGACGATGCCGATGGTGGAGACCAGCCCGTTGAGCAGCAGCGCCACCACGGTCGAGGCCAGCACCCGCGGCACCACAAGTCGGTGGATCGGGTTGATCCCGAGCACCTTCATCGCGTCGATCTCCTCGCGAATGGTTCTCGCAGCGAGGTCCGCGCAGATGGCGGTGGCACCGGCACCGGCGACGATCAGCACGGTGACGATCGGGCCGACCTGGGTCACGGCACCGAGCGCGGCACCGGCACCGCTGAGGTCGGCGGCGCCGATCTCGCGGAGCAGGATGTTGATGGTGAAGCTCACCAGAACGGTGAACGGGATCGCCACCAGGACGGTGGGCACCATCGAGACCCGGGCCACGAACCAGGACTGGTCGATGAATTCCTGGCGCTGGAACGGGCGTTGGCCCATCGCGCGGAAGGTCTCCCCCGCCATCGCGAAGAATCCACCCACGGCGCGCAATGGCACCTCGAGGAGGTCGTTCATCGGTCCTCCTCGTCAGTTCTCGTGCACGAGACTCGACGGGGGTCGCAAGAATTCCCCCCGAAAGTCTGTGATCCGGGTCATACTAACTAGAACGTGTTCTTGTGTCAAAGCCGGTCACCCTTCGAGCCATTCGGGCGGGTCATTGCGGGTTTCGGGCCGGCCGACACCGCGGCAACCCGGACTTCGTTCAGCAGGAGAGAACTGGGGGCACGGGGCGCCTCGTCCACCGGAGTGAGGCCCAGGACCGCACACAGGTTGGAAAGCGACCGCCGCAGCCTTGTGCGACTTACCACGTTGCCCCCCTTGATTATTCACCAACACCACTCGAGCAGGAAGCGCTCGGTGGCGGAGGCCTTCGAACACGGCGCGGCGGGTGAGGAAGTCAACTCCCCACTTCCTCACCCGCCGCAGCCACGTGCCTCGCGATCCGGCCGGACTCCGCTCCCGCGTCGCCGGCGAAACGCGCCTAACTTCTAGAACACGTGCTAGCGTGTTTCGGCTCGATGCGAGCACACGCCGGTCACCATCTTGTCCCAGGTTGCAAGGTCCCGTGTTCCGAATCGGGAGATTGCTCGCACAACTAACGAGGCGTCGTCAGCCCAGGGACTTGACCGCCGCGGTGGCGGCGAACATCCGACCCGGGTCGCGATCGTCGAAGTAGCCGCCCAGCTTGTCCGCGAGCGCAGCCGGACTGAACTGCGCGTCGTCGGCGTCGAACCGCTGCTCGACGACCGGTGCCGCCATCAGCGCGACCATCGGGCCGTACACGACGAAGACCTGACCGTTGATCGAGTCCGCGGCCGGCGAGGCCAGGTAGGACACCAGGTTGACGACGTGCTCGGGCGAGAGCGGATCGATGCCGTCCTCCGGCGCGTCACCGAAGACGTTCTCCGTCATCGCCGTGCGCGCCCGCGGGCAGATGGCGTTGGCGCGGACGCCGTAGCGCTCGAGACCACGTGCGGCCGACAGCGTGAGCGCGGTGATGCCAGCCTTGGCGGCGCCGTAGTTCGGCTGCCCGGCGGGCCCGAGCAGACCGGCCTCCGAGGAGGTGTTGATCAGACGGCCGTAGACCGGCGCGCCCGCCGCCTTGGACTCGGCGCGCCAGTGCACGGCGGCATTGCGGCAGAGCAGGAAGTGGCCACGCAGGTGCACCTTGAGCACCAGGTCCCAGTCCTCGTCGGACATGGAGAAGAGCATCTTGTCGCGGACGATGCCGGCGTTGTTGACCACGATGTCGAGGCCGCCGAACTGCTCGGTGGCGGCCGCCATCAGTGCGTCGGCCGTCGCGCGTTCCCCGATGTCGCCGGCGACGAACAGCGCCTTGCCGCCGAGAGCCTCGACCTCCGCCAGTACCGCGTCCGCGTTCTCGTCGGCGCGCAGGTCGTTGATCACGACGTTCGCACCCTGTCGAACGAGACCGAGGGCCTCAGCCTTGCCCAGGCCCGACGCTCCACCGGTCACGATCGCGACCTTGCCGTCCAGACTTACCTCGCGACTAGCCAATCTCACCACTGCCTTCGTGAATTTGATGAAGACTCCGACGGACGCGCGCCGCGCATTACCGGCGCGCTCCGCGGATTCCAGCCACGTTCGTGACGGCTGTCACTCTAGAACGTGTTCCTGTTTGCGGCAAGAACTGTCAGGCCTCGAGACGCAGCGCCGCACGTGGGCACTGCGAGACGGCCTCCTTCATCAGCGCCGCCGCCTCGGGGGTGTCCTCCGGCTGGGTGATCAGCAGCTGCTCGTCGTCATCGAGATCGAAGACGTCGGGCGCAATGCCGACACACACGCCGTTGGCCTCACACAGATCAAAATCGACCGTGACCTTCATTGATGATCCTCACTTCTCATTCGAGTCAGACGCCTGCAACGCCGGTTCTACGGGCTGGAACCGCGTGCGGATCCAGCATAAGACTAGAACCCGTTCCACTCCTGTGCAATGATGCGAAAAACCCCCGACGACGGGCCGAAAGCACGCCGCGCCCGGCAAAATCCCGGGACGGAGCGACGGCCTTCCGCAAGACTAGAACCTGTGTCAGAGACCGGAGAGGCACCGATGCACATCAACTACAGCGCGGAGCAACAGAAGTTGCGCGAAGAGCTCCGCGCTTACTTCGCCAAGCTCATCACTCCGGAACGCCGAGAGGCGCTCTCCGCGCAGACCGGCGAGTACGGATCGGGCACCGTCTACCGCGACGTCGTGCGCGAGATGGGCAAGGACGGCTGGCTCACTCTCGGCTGGCCCAAGGAGTACGGCGGACAGGAACGCTCGCCGATCGACCAGTTGATCTTCACCGACGAGGCCGCGATCGCCGGCGCCCCGGTCCCGTTCCTCACCATCAACTCCGTCGCGCCGACAATCATGCATTACGGCTCCGAGGAGCAGAAGAAGTTCTTCCTGCCCAAGATCTCCTCGGGTGAGGTGCACTTCTCCATCGGGTACTCCGAGCCCAGCGCGGGCACCGACCTGGCCAGCCTGCGGACCACCGCGGTCAAGGACGGCGACGACTACATCGTCAACGGCCAGAAGATGTGGACCAGCCTCATCGCGTATGCGGACTACGTCTGGCTCGCCGTGCGCACCGACCAGAACGCCAAGAAGCACAAGGGCATCAGCATGCTCATCGTGCCGACCACCGCCGAGGGCTTCTCGTACACGCCCGTGCACACCATGGCGGGTCCGGACACCAGCGCCACGTACTACCAGGACGTGCGCGTGCCGTCGTCCGCACTGGTCGGCGAGGAGAACGGCGGCTGGGGCCTGATGACCAACCAGCTCAACCACGAACGCGTGGCGCTGGTCTCCGCCGCACAGATCCAGGGCGCGCTGCGCGACACGATCGAGTGGGCGCAGAACACCAAGATGGCCGACGGTCGTCGCGTCATCGACCAGGAATGGGTGCAGATCAACATCGCCCGCGTACACGCCAAGGTCGAGTACCTCAAGCTGCTGAACTGGGAGGTCTCCTCCGCGGACGCCCCGAGCAAGGGCGACGCGTCGGCCTGCAAGGTGTTCGGCACCGAGTTCGCCACCGAGGCATACCGACTGCTGATGGAGGTCCTCGGTCCGCTGGCGTACCTGCGCCAGGACTCGAAGGGCGTCGCCGTGCGCGGCCGCCTCGAGCGGTGGCACCGGTCCGCGCTGATCCTGACCTTCGGCGGCGGAACCAACGAGGTGCAGCGCGACATCCTCGCCATGACGGCACTGGGCCAGCCGCCCGCCAAGCGGTGACTGCCACCGCCCACCCGGCGCTGACCCCGGCCCCCATCCTGCGCTGACCGCGCGAGTCAAAGGAACATCATGGACTTCACCCACACAGAGGCCCAGCAGGACCTCGAACAGCTCACCCGGAGCATCGCCGAGAAGCTCACCACCCCGGAACGACTCAAGGAGCTCGACGGCGCGCAGGATCGCTTCGACGACAAGCTCTGGAAGGCACTTGCCGACGCCGGCGTGCTCGCCGCGGCGCTGCCGGAGTCGGTCGGCGGCGGCGGCTTCGGCATCCTCGAGCAGTGCTCGGTGCTGCGCGAGATCGGCCGGCCCCTCGCACCGGTGCCGTACCTGTCCTCGATCGTCCTCGCCGCCTCGGCACTGGCCGAGTTCGGTGACGACGCCCAGCGGCAGTGGGCGCAGCGCGCCGGCGCCGGCGAGGTCGTCCTCACCGTCGCCCTCGCCGAGGAGCTCAACGACAACCCGGCCAAGCCGGTGACCACGGCAGTGCGCAGCGGTGACGACTGGGTGCTGACCGGCACCAAGATCACCGTGCCCGCAGCCACTTTCGCGGACCTGATCCTGGTTCCCGCCACCACCCCCGAGGGTGTCGCGGTGTTCCTGGTGCAGCCGTCCGACGCCGGGGTCACCGTCGAACGCCAGCGTGTCACCGATTTCAGCGCGGAGTCGATCGTCGAGTTCGCCGGCACCAAGGTCGGTTCGGACCGACTGCTCGGCAGCACCGACAACGGCGCCGAGATCATGGACTGGATCCTGGCCCGCGCCGCCGTCGCGCTGAGCGCGACCCAGCTCGGCACCCTGGAGCGAGCCCTGGAACTGGTCGCGGAGTACGCGCGCGAGCGGGTCCAGTTCGACCGTCCGATCGGCAGCTTCCAGGCCGTGGCCCAGCGCCTCGCAGACGCCTTCATCGACGTCAAGGGCGCCCGGCTGACGCTCTGGCAGGCCGCCTGGCGGCTCAGCGAGAACCTGCCGGCCGAGGAGGAGGTCCGGACCGCGAAGTTCTGGGCAGCCGATGCCGGTCACCGGGTGGCGCACACCGTGATCCACGTCCACGGCGGTGTCGGCCTCGACCGCGAACACCCCGTGCACCGCTACTTCCTGGCGGCCAAGCACAACGAGTTCGCGCTCGGCTCGGCCACCGAGCAGTTGCGCCGACTGGGACAGATCCTGGCCGACGTGCCGGCCTGAACCTAGGCTGCACACCATGACGATCGCCACGCCCACTGTCACCGATCTGCTGCTCCGGCTTCGAGACGACGACGACCACGGAATCCTGTTCGAGGACAAGAAGATTCCGTGGTCCGAGCACGTCGCACTCAGTGCCGACCTGGCGGCGGGCCTGGCGACCCTGTTCGATCCGGCAGCACCCCGACACGTCGGGGTGCTGCTGGACAACGTGCCCGAGTTCTCCCTCCTGCTCGGCGCCGCGGCACTGGGCGGATCGGTCGTGGTGGGACTGAACACCACCCGCCGTGGCGAGGCCCTCGCCGGCGACATCGCCCGGGCCGACTGCCAGGTGGTCGTCGCCGACTCCTCGACTGTCGAACTGCTGGACGGCCTCGACCTCGGCGGGGTCCGCGTCCTCACCGTCGACTCCCCGGACTGGACGAATCTGCTTGCCGCCCACCGCGGCAGCGCCGTGCCGGACCGTGTCGCGGCGGGCGACGACCTGTTCATGCTGATCTTCACCTCCGGCACCAGCGGCAACCCGAAGGCCGTGCGGGTCACGCACAAGATGGTCGCCGGTCCGGGACGGATGCTGGCGGACCGCTTCGAACTGTCCGCCGCCGACACCACCTACGCGTCGATGCCCCTGTTCCACTCCGGCGCGGTCATGGCGTGCTGGGCCATCGCCCTGGCCGTCGGCGGAAACTTCGCCCTGCGACGCAAGTTCTCGGCGTCCGGGTTCCTGCCGGATGTGCGCCGATTCGGCGCCACCTTCGCGCACTACGTGGGCAAGCCCCTCGCCTACGTGCTCGCCACACCCGAACGGGCCGACGACGCGGACAACCCGCTGAAGGTCGTCTACGGCAACGAGGGCTCGGCGTCTGCGATCGCCGAGTTCGCGCGCCGCTTTGCCGTCCGGGTGGTCGACGGCTTCGGCTCCACCGAGGGCGGGGTGTTGATCTCCCGGCCGCCGGGCACCCCGCCCGGGGCGCTGGGCCCGCTGCCCGCCGGCATCGCCGTCCTCGATCCAGACGACGGAACACCCTGCCCCATCGCAGAATTCGACGACAATGGGCACATCACCAACGCCGACAAGGCCACCGGCGAACTGGTGAACACCGCCGGCACCGGCAGTTTCGCCGGCTACTACAAGAACCCCGAGGCCGAGGCCGAGCGGGTCCGCGACGGCCAGTACTGGAGCGGCGATCTCGGCTACGTCGACGCCGACGGCTACGTCTACTTCGCGGGCCGCAGCTCGGGGTGGATGCGGGTGGACGGCGAGAACCTCGGCACCGCTCCGATCGAGAACATCGTCTCCCGCCACCCGCAGGTCGTGGAGGCCGCGGCCTACGCGGTCCCGGATCCGCAGGTCGGCGACCGCGTCGCGGTGGCGCTGGTGGTCGCGGACGGCTTCGACGTCGACGAGTTCGCCGAGTTCCTCACCAGCCAACCCGATCTCGGACCCAAGCAGGTCCCGACTGTCATCCGAGTGAGCGCAGACCTGCCCAAGACCGCGACCTACAAGGTGCTCGGCCGTTCATTGAGCGCACAGCGCTGGAACTCCCCCGACCCCACCTGGTTCCGGGCCGCCGGGACCACCTCGTTCGTCCCCGTCACCGCCGAACTCGCGGCCAAACTCGACGCCGAACTCGACCGCTGAGCGCAGACATCTGATCCGACGGTGAAGGAGTCCCGCCGGATTCGTTCACCGACACCGAAGGCCGGGTACGAGATTCGTACCCGGCCTTCGGTGTGTGGCCTTCACTGTCCACGCCCGTGGGCGATGGAACCTACTTGAGCTTCTCCAGTCGCGCGACGGTCGCGTCGAACTCGGCGACCAGTTCGGCGATCGACTCGGCGACCGGCCGGATCTCGTTCATCCGCCCGACGATCTGTCCTGCCGGCATCGCGACCACCTCGGGATCCTCCGAGGCGACGATCCGCTGGTGTGCCTCGGCCACCAGCAGGTTCTGCAGCGGCATCGGCAGCGCGTCCGGTGCGCCGGGCTTGGACCAGGCCTCCGTCCACTTGGTCTTGAGCAGGCGAGCCGGCTTGCCCGAGTAGATCCGCGAGCGAACGGTGTCACTCGAGGTCGCGGCGAGCAGCGCACGCTGCGTTGCCGACGTCCCGTCGGCGGCGCTGCCCAGCTTGTACTCCGCGGCGGTGAGCCAGTACGACCCCATCCACACGCCGGAGGCGCCGAGGCTCATCGCCGCCGCGATCTGCCGGCCGCTGCCGATACCACCCGCGGCCAGCACGGTGGCGGAATCGCCCACCGCGTCGACGATCTCGGGAACGAGGACCATCGAGGCGATCTCACCCGTGTGGCCACCCGCCTCGTAGCCCTGGGCGATGACGATGTCGACGCCGTTGGCAACGTGGCTCAGTGCGTGACCGACCGCGCCGGCCAGGGCCGCGACCGGCACCCCGTGCGCGTGCGCCTCGTCGATGACGTCCTTGGGCGGCGAACCGAGCGCATTCGCGATCAGCGCCGGACGGTGCCGGAGTGCGACGTCGACCTGCGCGCGGGCCACCGAGTGCAGCCAGCCGAGGGTTCCCGTCGCCCGCTCGACGTCGTCGGACAGCTGCGGAACGCCGAGTTCGTCGAGCGTCCGGTTGACGAACGCGCGGTGCTCGGCCGGGATCAGCTTGTCCAGGTCGACCGCCGCGCCCTCGGTCGGGATCTTGGCCGGCATGACGATGTCGACGCCGTACGGCTTGCCGTCGGTGTTCTCGTCCATCCAGGTGAGGACGGCCTCGAGCTCCTCGGGGTCGTTGAACCGCACGCAGCCGAGCACACCGAGTCCGCCGGCCCGCGACACCGCCGCCGCCACGTGCTCGGACGGGGTGAACGCGAAGATCGGGTACTCGATGCCGAACTTCTCGGCCAGGGCGTTACGCATCAGGAGTTCCCGTTGGTGAGGTGGTCGTCGGCCTCGCGCAACTCGGTCTGCTCCTTGGCCCAGCGGTAGTCCGGCTTGCCGGCCGGGGACCGCTTGATCGCGTCGACGATCCAGAGACTGCGCGGCACCTTGTATCCGGCGATCTCCTTGCGAGCCGCGTCGACGATGTCGTTGAGGCTCGGACGGGTGCCTTCGCGCGGCGCGACCACCGCGGCGACCCGCTGGCCGAAGCGCTCGTCCGGAACACCGACGACGAGGGTGTCGAAGACGTCGGGATGCGACTTGACTGCGCCCTCGACCTCCTCGGGGTAGATCTTCTCGCCGCCGCTGTTGATCGACACCGAACCACGACCGAGCATGGTGACGGTGCCGTCCGCCTCGACGGTGGCGTAGTCGCCGGGGATCGAGTAGCGAACCCCGTTGAACGTCTTGAACGTCGCCGCGGTCTTCACCTCGTCCTTGTAGTAGCCGAGGGGGATGTGCCCGTGACGGGCCAGCAGGCCGACCTGACCGGAACCGGGCTCGACCTGGTTGCCGTCGTCGTCGATGACGACGGTGGAGGCGTCGATCTTCACCCGCGGTCCGCCGGTGTGCTCGAAGCCCTTCGAGATGGTCGCCAGGCCGCCGAAGCCGGTCTCCGACGAACCGATCGAGTCGGTGAGCAGACGGTTGGGCAGCAGGTCGAGGAACTGCTCCTTGAGCGACGGCGAGAACAGGGCCGCGCTGCTCGCGATCACGTACAGCGACGAGAGGTCGTACGGCTCACCGGTCTCCGGGTTGCCGGCGAGGAGGGCGTCGACCATGGGGCGCGCCATCGCGTCACCCGTGATGAAGATGAGGTTGACCTTGTGCTTGTCGATGACCTGCCACACCTCGTGGCCGTCGAACTCGGGGTGCATCACGAGGGTGCCGCCGCCGAAGAGGCTGTGGAACACCGCGGACTGCGAGCCGCCGTGGATCATCGGGGGGATCGGGAAGCGGACCATCGCGGGGTTGGCGGCGCCGACCTTCGCGATCTCCCACTCGTCCTCAACCCGCTCACCGGTGATGAAGTTGGTGCCACCGCCGAGCACCCGCCACCAGTCCTCGTGACGCCACATGACGCCCTTGGGCATGCCGGTGGTGCCGCCGGTGTAGAGCATGAAGATGTCGTCGGGGCTGCGCTCGCCGAAGTCACGCTCGGGCCGTCCCTCGGACAGGGCCTGCTCGTACTCGACGCCGCCGAACGAGGCGATGTCCAGATCGGTGCCGTCCTCGACGACGATCACGGACTTGACCAGCGGCGTGTTCGGCAACACGTTGGCCACCTTGTCGACGTACCGGCGCTCGACGATGAGCGCAGCCATGTCCGAGTTCTCGAAGATGTACTGCAACTCGTTCTCGACGTAGCGGTAGTTGACGTTGACCATCACCGCACGGGCCTTGAACACCGCCACCATGGCCTCGATGGCCTCGATGGTGTTGCGGCTGTAGATGCCCACCTTGTCACCCGGCTTGATGCCGTGATCCTGCAGGTAGTGGGCGAGACGGTTGGTCCGCTCCTCCAGCTGCGCGTAGGTGATCTCGCGGTCGCTGTCCAGCAGCGCCACCCGCTCGGGATTCAGGTCGATGGAGTGCTCGACGAAGTCTGCGATATTAAGGGCCACGTCCAACAAAATAGAACGTGTTACCGTTTCATGCAAGGGTCAGTTTGAGACCCACCTCACACGAGATCGGGAGCGAATTAAGTGTCCTCCACCACAGCCGAAGTTTCCGACATTTCGGAACAGTCGCCGCACTGCCTCGTCGAGAAGCGCGGTCACGTCCTCATCGTGACGATGAACCGACCGGACTCGCGCAACGCCCTGTCGAGCGAAATGATGGCGATCATGACCGCGGCCTGGGACCAGGTCGACGCCGATCCCGACATCCGGGTCGCGATCCTCACCGGCGCCGGGGGTACGTTCTGCGCCGGCATGGACCTCAAGGCGATGAACAAGAACGCCCCCGGCGACAAGTTCGTCAAGGGCGGCATGGACCTGACCAAGCTGCCGGCGCTACTCAAGGGCCGTCGGCTCACCAAGCCGCTGATCGCCGCAGTCGAGGGCGCGGCCATCGCCGGCGGCACCGAGATCCTGCAGGGCACCGACATCCGCGTGGCCGGCGAGAGCGCCAAGTTCGGCGTCTCCGAGGCCCGGCTGGGACTGTTCCCGCTCGGCGGTTCCGCGGTCCGCCTGGTCCGCCAGATCCCGTACACCGTCGCCGCCGAGATCCTGCTCACCGGCCGCAACGTCCCGGCGCCCGAGGCCAAGGAACTCGGCCTGATCGGCCACGTCGTCCCCGACGGACAGGCCTTGTCCAAGGCACTCGAGATCGCCGATGCAATCGCCGCGAACGGCCCGATCGCCGTGCAGGCGATCCTCAAGACCATCCGCGTCACCGAGGGCATGCACGAGGAAGACGCCTTCAAGCTCGAGGCTGAGATCGGCGCCGAGGTGTTCAGGAGCGACGATGCCAAGGAGGGCCCGCGCTCGTTCGCCGAGAAGCGCGCCCCGAAGTTCCAGGGCCGCTGAGTTCCAGGGACCCTGCCCCACCGTTCCCCAATGTCACATTGGTTCAGCTCGAGTGAACCGATGTGACATTGGGGAACTGTCGTTTCGCGGTCAGGCGGGGTTGATCGCCTCGGACAGCTGACGCATGTGCGCGACGTCCCGGCAGGTCACCAGCAGCATGGTGACGCCCGAGTCCTCCCACACCTTGACCTGGTCACGGACCTCGTCGACGTTGCCGAGGATCATCGTGTCGGTGACCATCTCATCCGGCACGATCGCGGCGGCCTCCTCCTTGCGGCCGGACAGGAAGAGCCGCTGGATCTCCTTGACCTCGTCGCCGTAGCCCATCCGGGTGTACACCTGGGCGTGGAAGTTCACCTCGGCCGCACCCATCCCGCCGACGTAGAGCGCCGTGATCGGCTTGAGCTTCGCGATCGCCGACGCCCGGTCGTCGGTGATGACGACCTGGCAGGTGGCCGCGACCTCGAAGTCCTCCCGGCTGCGCCGGGCGCTCGGGCGCGCGAAGCCCTCGTCGAGCCACTCGTTGTACATCGGTGCCAGTCGCGGCGTGTAGTAGATCGCCAGCCAGCCGTCCGCGATCTCCGCGGTCATGGCGACGTTCTTGGGGCCCTCCGCGCCGAGCCAGATCGGCAGGTCCGCGCGCAGCGGGTGGGTGATCGGCTTGAGCGGCTTACCCAGACCCATCGAGCCCTCACCGGTGTACGGCAGCGGGTAGTGCGGGCCGGCGTTGGTCACCGGTGCCTCCCGCGCGAGCACCTGCCGCACGATCGAGACGTACTCCCGGGTGCGCGCGAGCGGCTTCGGGAAGGGCTGGCCGTACCAGCCCTCGACGACCTGCGGCCCGGAAACACCGAGACCGAGGATCGCGCGACCGCCGGAGAGGTGGTCGAGGGTCAGCGCGTGCATGGCGGCGCCGGTCGGCGTCCGCGCGGACAGCTGCGCCACCGAGGTCCCGAGCCGGATCCGCTCGGTGCTCGAACCCCACCACGCGAGCGGGGTGAACGCGTCGTTGCCCCACGACTCGGCGGAAAAGACGGCATCAAACCCCGACCGATCCGCTTCTGCAACGAGTTCAGCCGCGTTGGCCGGCGGCTGTGCGCCCCAGTACCCGAGTTGCAACCCCAGCTTCATGTGTGCGCCTCCGTGTTTTCCCATTTCCACCGCACCATGCCGGTGACCCTTGCCACAGTAATAAGAACCTGTTCTACTCGAACTTGTGACCCCTGAAAAGACCCAAGTGGCCGAGCAGCCGCTGAGTGCACCACTAAATCTGAAATTCGACTACACGCGGTCCGTCGGACCGACCATCGGAGCATTCGTGACCGGTCTTCGCGACCGTCGGGTCGTGGGCGTCCGCGGGTCCGACGGTCGCGTCCACGTGCCGCCGCCGGAGTTCGATCCCGCCACCCACGAACCGATGACCGACTTCGTCGAGGTCTCCGACACCGGCACGGTGGTCAGCTGGACGTGGATGCCGGAACCCATCGAGGGCCAGCCGCTCCGCCACCCGTTCGCGTGGGCACTGGTGAAGCTCGATGGCGCCGACACCTCGATCCTGCACGCCGTCGACGCCGGCACGCCGGACGCGATGAGCACCGGGATGCGGGTGCGGGTGCGCTGGGCGGACGAGCGAACCGGCCACATCCGGGACATCGCCTGCTTCGAACCCGGCGAGAGCGAGTCCACCCCGGCGCAGCCCGGCGGTGACCCGGTCACCGACATCGTGACCCCGATCGACCTGCACTACAAGCACACCGCGTCGCTCGAGGAGACCTACTACCTGCGTGGCCTCATGGAGGGCAAGATCATCGGCGGCCGCACCGATGCAAACGGCAAGGTGTACGTCCCTCCGCGCGGCGCGAACCCCACCGACGGTGTTCCCACAAAGGAGCAGGTCGAGGTGTCCGACAAGGGCACCATCACCACGTTCTGCATCGTCAACGTCCCGTTCCTGGGCCAGTCGATCAAGCCGCCCTACGTGGCGGCCTACGTCCTGCTCGACGGCGCCGACATCCCGTTCCTGCACCTGATCCTCGATGTCGATCCGGCCGACGTGCGGATGGGCATGCGCGTCGAGGCCGTCTGGCGGCCCAAGGAGGAGTGGGTGTACTCGCTCCGGAACGTCTCCCACTTCCGTCCCTCCGGTGAGCCGGACGCGGACTACGACACCTACAAGCACCACCTCTAGGAGCCGAAAGACCATGACAGAC
Organism: Rhodococcus tukisamuensis NBRC 100609; assembly: GCF_001894985.1. Lineage (GTDB taxonomy): Bacteria > Actinomycetota > Actinomycetes > Mycobacteriales > Mycobacteriaceae > Rhodococcus_G > Rhodococcus_G tukisamuensis. Next base: position 357,565 of record NZ_BCXG01000002.1, read on the forward strand.
ATTGCAGTCGTCGGCTTCGCACAGGCCCCCCATGTGCGCGAGACCACCGGCACCACCAACGGCGTCGAGATGCTCGTCCCCTGCTTCCAACAGTTGTATGCGGAGCTCGGAATCACCAAGTCCGACATCGGGTTCTGGTGCTCAGGATCGTCCGACTACCTGGCCGGCCGCTCGTTCTCGTTCATCTCCGCGATCGACTCGATCGGGGCCGTGCCGCCGATCAACGAGTCGCACGTCGAGATGGACGCCGCCTGGGCGCTGTACGAGGCCTGGGTCAAGCTCATGACCGGCGAGGTCGAGACCGCCCTCGTGTACGGCTTCGGCAAGTCGTCCGCCGGTAACCTCCGACAGATCCTGGCCATGCAGACCGACCCGTACCTGGTTGCCCCGTTGTGGCCGGACTCCGTCTCGATGGCGGGCCTGCAGGCCCGGCTCGGACTCGACGCCGGCAAGTGGACGGCCGAGGACATGGCGCAGATCGCCCAGCGCAGCCGCGCCGCGGCCAAGGACAACCCGAACGCGCAGTTCTCCGGCGACGTCGACATCGAGACACTGCTGGCGTCCGAATACGTCGCCGACCCGCTGCGCACGCACGACTGCGCGCCGATCACCGACGGTGCGGCCGCGATCATCCTGGCCCGCGGCGACCGTGCCCGCGAGCTGTGCGAGCGGCCGGCCTGGATCACCGGCATCGAGCATCGGATCGACTCCCCCAACCTCGGGTCGCGCGATCTGACCATCTCGCCGTCGACCGCGGCCGCAGCGCGTGCCGCCACCGGTGGCGACGTCTCGAACATCGACGTCGCAGAACTGCACGCGCCGTTCACCCATCAGGAGATCATCCTTCGTGAGGCGATCGGCCTGACCGACGCCACCACGATCAACCCGTCGGGCGGCCCGCTCACCGGCAACCCGATGTTCGCCGGCGGTCTCGAGCGCATCGGCTACGCGGCGCGCAAGATCATGAGCGGCGACGCGCAGCGCACACTCGCACATGCCACCAGCGGCCCTGTGCTGCAGCAGAACCTGGTCGCAGTCATGGAAGGACGCAACAACTGATGGCAAAGCAGAATGCCGCAGTCCTCGGCACCGGTCAGACCTACTACGTCGCCAAGCGCCACGACGTCACGATGGCCGGCATGATCCGCGAAGCGATCGACCGCGCGATGGCCGACGCCCACGTCGGCTGGGACGACATCGACGCCATCGTCATCGGCAAGGCCCCCGACCTGTTCGAGGGTTCGATGATGCCGGAACTCGCGATGTCGGATGCGTTGGGCGCCAACGGTAAACCGCTGCTGCGCGTGCACACCGCCGGATCGGTCGGTGCCTCGACGGGCAACGTCGCGGCCAGCCTGGTGCAGGCCGGCGTGCACAAGCGGGTGCTCGCAGTGTCGTGGGAGAAGCAGTCCGAGTCCAACGCGATGTGGGCACTGTCCACCCCGGTGCCGTTCACGATGCCGGTCGGCGCGGGCGCGGGCGGCTTCTTTGCACCGCATGTGCGCTCGTACATCCGACGCTCGGGCGCCCCGGACCACATCGGCGCGATGGTCGCCGTCAAGGACCGCCGCAACGGCGCGCTGAACCCGTACGCGCACCTCAAGCAGGCGGACATCACCATCGAATCCGTGATGGCCTCCCAGATGTTGTGGGACCCCATCCGTTTCGACGAGACCTGCCCGTCGTCGGACGGCGCCTGTGCAATCGTCATCGGCAACGAGGACGCTGCGAAGGCTGTCGAGGCCGACGGCCGCAAGGTGGCGTGGATCCATGCGACCGCGATGCGCACCGAGCCGCTGTCGTACGCCGGCCGCAACGTCGCGAACCCGCAGGCCGGCCGGGACGCCGCTGCCGCTCTCTGGAAGGCCGCGGGCATCACCGATCCGGCAACCGAGATCGACGCGGCCGAGATCTACGTGCCGTTCTCGTGGTTCGAGCCGATGTGGCTGGAGAACCTCGGGTTCGTGCCGGAGGGCGAAGGTTGGAAGTTCACCGAGGCCGGCGAGACCGCTCTCGGCGGGCGGTTGCCGGTCAACGCGTCGGGTGGCGTGCTCTCGTCGAACCCGATCGGCGCGTCCGGCATGATCCGGTACGCCGAATCGGCGATGCAGGTGATGGAGCGCGCAGGTGACCATCAGGTCGACGGCGCCCGCAAGGCCTTCGGTCATGCGTACGGCGGTGGCTCGCAGTACTTTGCGATGTGGGTCGTCGGCGCCGACCGCCCGACCAACTAGAAGGGACACCCACTGTGAAGTTCACCGTCGGTATCGCGATGAGTCCGCTCGAGCAGTTGGTTCCGCTCGCGCAGACTGCGGAGGAGTGCGGGTTCGCCAACATCGCACTGCCCGACTCGCTGTTCTACATGGAGTCGGCCGCGGCCGACTACCCGTACACCCCGGACGGCTCCCGCATGTGGAACGCCGAGACGCCGTGGGTGGACCCGTTGATCGCGGCGGCCGCGATGGGGGCCGCGACCTCCACCATCGGCTTCTACACGAACGTGCTCAAGCTGGGCTCGCGCAACCCCCTGCTGCTCGCGCGGCAGGTGGGCTCGGTGGCCAACCTGACCGGCAACCGCTTCGGCTTCGGCGTCGGGATCGGCTGGGCGCCGGAAGAGTTCGAGTGGTGCGGCGTGCCGTTCAAGCGCCGCGGCGCCCGGGTCGACGAAATGATCGAGGTCATCAAGTTGACCCTGGCCGGCGGCATGGTCGAGTACCACGGCGAGTTCTTCGACTTCGACAAGCTGCAGATCAGCCCCGCCCCCACCAAGCCGGTGCCGTTCTACGTCGGTGGACACACCGACGTGGCTCTGCGCCGCGCGGCCCGGGTGGGTGACGGCTGGACCTCGGCAATGATGAAGTTCAAGGATCTCGTCGAGACCAAGCGCAAGCTCGACGATCTACTCGCCGAAAACGGCCGTGCGGACCAGCCTTTCGAGATTCAGGCTGTGTGCATCGACCGCTTCGGCAAGGACGGGTACCAGGAGCTCGCCGCGGCCGGCGTCACCGACACCATCGTGGTGCCGTGGCTCTTCGACGGCGTCGCGTTCGACGGCCCGCTCGAAGCCAAGCAGGACTCGCTGCGCAAGTTCGCCGCCGAGAACATCAACTAGGACCGAGGGAGCACCATGACGACGACCGTCGAACATCCGGCTCGCATCGCGTCGCGTGCCTCGCAGGCGGCAGCGAGCGGCAAGCGCAAGGCGGAGTGGCTGGACCTCTTCGCGGAGGACGGTTGGGTCGAGGATCCGGTCGGCCCTTCGGGTTTCGACCCCGAGGGCAAGGGGCACCACGGCCGGGAGGCGATCGCCCGCTTCTACGACATGACGATCGCCAACACCGACTCGTTGACCTTCAACGTCGCGGACACCCTGATCTGCGGTGACGAGATGGTCTACATCGGCAGCATCCGGTCCGTAGTGGCGGGCAACCAGATCGACGCCGAAGGCGTGTTCGTCTACCGGGTGAACGCCGAGGGGAAGCTGCAGTCGATTCGGGCCTTCTGGGAGGTCGACCGGGCGATGAAGACGCTCGTCAAGCTGTAGTACGCACGAACGCCGGAAGGGACCGCACCTCGTAATCGAGGTGCGGTCCCTTCCGTTTCACGGCAGGGTGGGTCCGACCGTAGGCGATCGGAAGGACGACATTCAGTGCACATGCAATCGGACGATCTCCGGATCTGTTTCATCGGAGACTCTTTCGTCGCGGGTGTCGGCGACGAGACCGCTCTCGGCTGGACCGGCCGCGACCTCTCGGGCGAATCTGATCGACTGCCTGGGCGCCGCCGAGGACGCGCCGGTCCTCTTCGTCGGCCCGCCGCCCGTGCACGACGAGGAACACAACCGTCAGATTCTCTTGCTCAGCAATGATTTTCGCGACATCTGCGATGCGCGTGCACCTTCGTCGACGTGTTCACCACCCTGGAGATGCACGACGTCTGGCGCCGGCAGGTGCGCGACGGCGACGGCGCCCACCCGCGATCCGACGGCTACACGGCGCTGTTCGAACTGGTGGCACCCGCCTGGGACGAATGGCTGCACCGCTGGGGCCACCGTGGACCGGAACGAAGACGGCAGCGCCGACGCGGGATGACCGCGCCGGCGCTGCCGGGGTGAGACTTGCTGTCGCGACTAGTGCGACACCGGGCAACCGCCGGTCTTGTAGTCGACCTGGTACTCCTTGATGCCGTTGAGCCAGCCGGACCGCAGCCGGCGGGTCTCGCCGACCTGGGTGATGTCCGGGAGGATGTCGGCGATCGCGTTGAAGATCAGGTCGATCTCCATGCGGGCCAGGTTGGCGCCGAGGCAGTAGTGCGCGCCGGTGCCACCGAAGGACAGGTGCGGGTTCGGGTTCCGGAGGATGTCGAACTTCTCCGGGTTCTCGAACACCTCCTCGTCGAAGTTCGCCGACACGTAGCTCATCACCACGCGCTGGCCCTTCTTGATTGCGACGCCGCCGATCTCGGTGTCTTCGAGCGCGGTGCGCTGGAAGGAGGCAACCGGGGTGGCCCAGCGGATGATCTCGTCCGCCGTGGTCTTCGGGCGCTCCTTCTTGTACAGCTCCCACTGCTCGGGGTTGTCCATGAAGGCCTTCATGCCGTGCGTGGTGGCGTTGCGGGTGGTCTCGTTACCGGCCACCGCGAGCACGATCACGAAGAAGCCGAACTCCTCCGGGCTGAGCTCGTCGCCGTCGACGTCCGCCTCGATGAGCGTGGTGACGAGGTCGTCGCCCGGGTTCTGCTTGCGCGCCTCGGCCAGCTGGTACGCGTATCCGAGGATCTCCATCGACGCGGCAGCCGGGTCGATGTCGGCGAACTCGGGGTCGTCGTACGAGGTCATCTGGTTGGACCACTCGAAGACCTTGCCGCGATCCTCCTGCGGCACACCGATCAGCTCGGCGATGGCCTGCAGCGGCAGCTCCGCCGCGACCTGGGTGACAAAGTCGCCGTTACCCTCCGCAGCGGCGGCCTTGACGATGGCCTCGGCCCGGTCCTTGAGCTCGGCCTTGAGCCCGTTGATCGCGCGGGGGGTGAAGCCGCGGGAAACCAGCTTGCGGAGCTTGGTGTGCTCCGGCGCGTCCTTGTTCAGCAGCACGAAGCGCTGCAGCTCGATGGCCTCGCGCTGCATGTCGTCCGCGAAACGCGGGATGGCGGTGTTCTCCCAAGTGGAGAACACCTCGCTCCGCATCGAGACGTCGCGGATATCCTCGTGCCGGGTGACCAACCAGTAGCCACCGTCGTTGAACCCGCCGACGCCGTCGGGCTGCTCGACCCAGAACACCGGCTCGGCCTTGCGAACCTCCGCGAGCTCCTCGACGGGGATCCGATGTGCGTAGATGTCGGGGTCCGTAAAGTCGAAACCCGCGGGAATGTTGGGCTGTGCCACTGCTGTCTCCTGCCCTCGCGATCGTTGCCGCAAGTGATGTGGAACACGTTCTATAAACATTGAATCACAGAGCCCTCACAAGGGAAAGGTCTGCACGTCATACCCTTGCCCTTCGGGGAGAACCTGTTCTACTTTCAGTGTACTGAGGGAAAGGAGCCCGCTGTGGGCACACCAGTAATCGTCGAGGCTGTCCGGACGCCGATCGGCAAGCGAGGCGGCTGGCTGTCCGGCCTGCACGCGGCGGAGACCCTGGGCGCGGCGCAGGTGGGACTGCTCGAGCGCGCGGGCATCGACCCCGCCCTCGTCGAGCAGGTCATCGGCGGCTGCGTCACCCAGGCGGGTGCACAGTCCAACAACGTCACTCGGGTGGCCTGGCTGGCTGCGGGCCTCCCGTGGCAGACGGGCGCCACCACCGTCGACTGCCAGTGCGGTTCCGCGCAGCAGGCCAACCATCTGATCGCCGGGCTGATCGCCACCGGCGCGATCGACATCGGCGTCGCCTGCGGCGTCGAGCAGATGAGCCAGGTCCCGCTCGGCGCCAATGTCGGCACCGAGGCCGGCCCGCGTCGGCCCGCGTCGTGGGACATCGACATGCCCAACCAGTTCGAGGCCGCCGAGCGGATCGCGAAGCGTCGCGGCATCACCCGTGCGGACATCGAGGCACTCGGCGTCCGCTCGCAGGCGCTGGCCAAGCAGGCCTGGGCCGAGGGCCGCTTCGACCGCGAGGTGCTGCCCGTGACCGCCCCCGTCATCGGCGAGGACAAGCTGCCGACCTCGGAGACCACGCTGGTCTCCCGGGACCAGGGCATGCGCGACACCACGCTCGAGTCGCTGGCCAAGCTCAAGCCGGTCATCGAGGGCGGCATCCACACCGCCGGCACCGCCTCGCAGATCTCCGACGGCGCCGCCGCGGTGCTGCTGATGGACTCCGACCGCGCCCTCGCCCTCGGCCTCAAGCCGCGCGCCCGGATCGTCTCGCAGGTTCTGGTCGGCGCCGAGCCCGAGTTCCACCTCGACGGCCCGGTCCAGGCGACCGCCAAGGTGCTCGAGAAGGCCGGCATGAAGATCGGCGACCTCGACCTGTTCGAGGTCAACGAGGCCTTCGCGTCCGTCGCGCTGTCCTGGGCTCGGGTGCACGGCCCGGACATGGACAAGGTCAACGTCAACGGCGGCGCCCTGGCCCTCGGACACCCCGTGGGCAGCACCGGATCCCGGCTGATCACCACCGCGCTGCACGAGCTCGAGCGGACGGACAAGTCCACCGCGCTGATCACCATGTGCGCCGGCGGCGCGCTGGCCACCGGCACCATCATCGAGCGGATCTGATCCGACGATGAAGCGCCCACCGTTGCTCGATACGAATTTCACCCGCTCCATCATCAAGTGGATGGCGAAGTCGAACGTGATCGCGTACCGGGCCACCGGTGGGCGCATCGGAGGCAAGTGGCGGGTCGGCAGCGCCGCGAAGAGCGGTCTGCCGATCTGCCTGCTCACCACCACCGGCCGCAAGTCCGGCGAGCCGCGGGTGAGCCCGCTGCTGTTCCTGGAAGACGGCGACCGGGTCGTGCTGGTCGCCTCGCAGGGCGGCCAGCCCAAGAATCCGCTCTGGTACCTGAACCTGAAGGCCGACCCCAACGTGAAGGTCCAGATCCGCTCCGACGTACGCCATCTGGTCGCGAAGGTTGCGGACGATGCCGAGCATGCGGAGCTGTGGCCCAAGCTGGTGGCGATGTACCCCGAGTTCGACGACTACCAGTCCTGGGTCGAGCGGAAGATTCCCGTCGTCGTGTGTGCGTAGCAATCACGCCCCATCTGACAGAGAATGCGTGAGAGAGCCCGCGCCGGCGCACACACCGCGTCGCGCCCGCTCCGGACGTTGCACACTCGACGGATAGGGAGATTTGTCATGACGGCAGGGCCCCAGGACCAGATCATCGACCGCCGGGAGATTGCCTCGGCGCTGCTGCGCGCACTCGACCTTCGCCACGAGATCCTCGACGCGATCGTCGACAGCGACGACCACGCGGCGGCGGTCAGCACTGTGGCCCAGCTGCTCGGCACCACCGAAACGAACGCGAATGTGGTGCTGGGCCTTCAGCTCGGGCGCCTGACCAAGCTCGAGCGAGACAAGATCCGGGACGAACTCTCGAACCTCGACGCGACCCTCAAATGGCTGCCCGAGCAGCGGCCGTTCAGCACCGGCGAGGGCGTGTCCCTGCGGCCGTTCAGCCAGAGCGACTCGGACGCCGAACTGTTCCGCCGTCGCTCCGCCGAGCAGCTCGGCGACGACGGCCAGCCGTGGCCCGCCGACCGGGTGGAAGCCGAGCGGCGCGCGGGCCTGCGCCGAGTCGACGACGAGTCGGCCGCCTGGTTCGTCGCCGAGCGAAAGGCGGGCGACCACGCCGAGTGCGTCGGCCTGGTCTTCGGCGAACTCACCGGCAGCGAGGTCGAACTCGCGGTGTGGGTCGCCCCCGACGCGCGCAAGCAGGGCGTCGGCACCGCGGCGATCAAGCAGTCCCGCTCCGAACTGGCCGCCTTCTTCCCGGGCAGCATCGTCGTCGTCCGCACCCCCGCGTAGGCGCCGCCACCCCGACAGACGCCGCTGGGCGCGTCCGGTATCCCATCGGGATCCGGACGCGCCCAGCGTCGTTGTGCTGCCTACGCGCCGTAGACCGGCGTCGGCACCTCGGCCTTGGCCAGCAGGTCCGCGACGACGGGACCGATCTCCTTGGGGTCCCAGCGGTCGCCCTTGTCCTGGCTCGGGCCGTGCCGCCAGCCCTCGGCGACGGTGATCTTGCCGCCCTCGACCTCGAACACCCGGCCGGTGACGTCCTTCGACTCGGCGCTCGCGAGCCAGACCACCAGCGGGGAGATGTTCTCCGGCGCCATCGCGTCGAAGCCCTCCTCCGGTGCCGCCATCGCCTCGGCCATCGCGCCGCCGGCGCCGACGGTCATCCGGGTGCGGGCGGCGGGAGCGATCGCGTTGACCGAGACGCCGTAGTTCTTCAGCTCGGCCGCGGCCTGGATGGTCATCTCCGCGATGCCGGCCTTGGCCGCCGCGTAGTTGCCCTGGCCGATGGAGCCCTGCAGGCCCGCACCCGAACTGGTGTTGATGATCCGGGCGTCCACCGGACGGCCGGCCTTGGACTCCGCACGCCAGTAGGCGGCGGCGTGGCGCAGCGGGGCGAAGTGGCCCTTGAGGTGCACCCGGGTCACCGAGTCCCACTCCTGCTCGCTCATCCCGACCAGCATGCGGTCGCGCAGGAAGCCGGCGTTGTTGACCAGCACGTCGAGCCCACCGAAGGTGTCGATGGCCGTCCTGACGAGGTTCTCCGCGCCCGCCCAGTCCGCGACGTCGTCACCGTTGACGACGGCCTGGCCGCCGGCCGCGATGATCTCCGCGACGACCTGCTCCGCCGGGCTCTCGCCCGTCGCCGAGCCGTCCGCGCCCGCGCCGATGTCGTTGACGACGACCTTCGCGCCCTCGGCCGCGAAGGCCAGCGCGTGCGCCCGGCCGATGCCCCGGCCCGCACCCGTCACGATGACGACGCGACCGTCCACCAATCCACTCACTTGTTCTCCTCTGTGTCTGCCGCCGCCAGGAAGGCGGGGCGCTCGCCGCCGCCGTGGACGGTCAGTGTCGAACCGCTGACGTAGGACGCCAACGGTGATGCCAGGAATGTCGCACAGTTTCCGATGTCCTCGGGTCGCGCCATCCGACCCAGCGGGACTGTCGCACCGACCGCGGCGAGGCCGTCGGGCCCGCCGTAGTGCAGGTGAGACTGCTCGGTCTCGACCAGTCCGACGACCACCGAGTTGACCCGCACCCGCGGCGCCCACTCCACCGCCAGGCTCGTGGACAGGCTGTCGATCCCGGCCTTCGCGGCGCCGTAGGCCGCGGTGCCGGGCGAGGGCCGGGCGCCGCTGACGCTGGAGATGTTGACGATCGACCCGCCCGTCTCCTGTCGCTGCATGACGGCGTTCGCAGTCTGTGCGACGAGCAACGGCGAGAGCAGGTTCAGCTCCACGATCTTCGAGTGGAAGCGCGGGCTGGCATCGGCTGCCAGCGCGAAGGGCGCACCGCCCGCGTTGTTGACGACGGTGTCCAGGCGCCCGTGGGTGGCGACGATCGAGTCGATCATCGCCTGCACCTGTTCGGGGTCTCGGACGTCGCAGGCGATGAACTCCGCCGCCCGTCCGTCCACCTCGACCGGCTCGTCGCCGGGCCGTCGCGCGCAGGTCACCACGGTCGCGCCCGCCCCGAGGAAGGCGCGGCTGATGCCGGCACCGACCCCTCGCACACCGCCGGTGACCAGCACCACGTTGCCGTCCAGACCTAGATCCACCTGTACCTCCGCTGTCAGGGATTTCCTGCGGGCCGGGGGTGCATCCGTCCCCTCGGGACGAACTCCGGCCCGACCCGCAGGTGTGCTAACTTACCAAGCAATCGCTTGGTTTGGCGACCTACCTAAGGAATCACGATGGGAATCACTTCCAAATCCGACGGGTCCGGCATCACCACGGTCACCGTCGACTACCCGCCTGTGAACGCAATCCCCTCGAAGGGATGGTTCGAGCTGGCCGACGCAATCCGCGAAGCCGGCCAGGACATGGACACCCACGTGGTGATCCTTCGAGCCGAGGGCCGCGGCTTCAACGCCGGCGTCGACATCAAGGAGATGCAGGCCACCGAGGGCCACGGCGCCCTGATCGACGCCAACCGCGGCTGCGCGGCCGCCTTCTCCGCGGTCTACGACTGCGAGGTTCCCGTCGTGGTGGCGGTCAACGGTTTCTGCGTCGGCGGCGGCGTCGGCCTGGTCGGCAACGCGGACGTCATCGTCGCGTCCGACGATGCGATCTTCGGCCTGCCCGAGGTCGACCGCGGCGCACTCGGTGCGGCCACGCACCTCGCCCGCCTGGTCCCCCAGCACATGATGCGCACGCTGTACTACACGGCCAAGAACGTCGACGCCCAGACCCTCAAGCACTTCGGGTCCGTCTACGACGTCGTCCCGCGCGAAGAGCTCGACGCCTGTGCACTGAAGATCGCCGGCGAGATCGCCGCCAAGGACACCCGGGTGATCCGGCGTGCCAAGGAAGCCATCAACCGCATCGACGTGATGGACGTGCACACCAGCTACCGGATCGAGCAGGGCTTCACGTTCGAGCTGAACCTCGCGGGCGTGGCCGACGAGCACCGCGACGAGTTCGTGGCCACCGGCAAGCCGAAGTCGAACACCCCCGCACCCAAGGAAGAGGGCAAGTAATGGCTGAGAAGCGCGACAAGCGCCGCTCACTGGACGAGGCCGTCGCCGGCATCCAGAGCGGAATGACCATCGGTATCGGCGGCTGGGGCTCACGGCGCAAGCCGATGGCGCTGGTCCGCGCGCTCCTGCGCACCGACGTGAAGGACCTGACCGTCGTCGGGTACCTCGGCCCGGACCTCGGCCTGCTGATCTCCGCCGGCAAGGTCAAGCGCGCCTACTACGGCTTCGTGTCCCTGGACTCCGCGCCGTTCTACGACCCCTGGTTCGCCCAGGCCCGCGTCGCCGGGACCATCGAGTCCCGCGAGATGGACGAGGGCATGGTCAAGGCCGGCCTGCAGGCCGCCGCCGCGCGCCTGCCGTTCCAGCCGATTCGCGCCGGCCTCGGCTCGGACGTCCAGACCGTCTGGGGCGACGAGCTCAAGACCGTCGACTCCCCGTACCCGTACGCCGACGGCCGCGTCGAGACCCTGCTGGCGATGCCCGCACTGAACCTCGACGCCGCCCTGGTGCACCTGGACCTGGCCGACGACCGCGGCAACGCCGCCTACACCGGCGTGGACCCGTACTTCGACGACCTGTTCTGCCTCGCGGCCGAGCAGCGCATCCTCAGCGCGGAGAAGATCGTCTCCACCGAGGAGCTCGTCAAGTCGGTCCCGCAGCAGGCGCTGCTCCTGAACCGCGCCATGGTCGACAGCGTGAGCGAGGCCCCGAACGGCGCGCACTTCACCTTCGCGGGCGGGTACAAGCGCGACGAGAAGTTCCAGCGCCACTACGCCGAGTCCGCCAAGACCCCCGAGTCGTGGCAGGCCTTCGCCGAGACCTACCTTTCCGGCAGCGAAGCCGACTACCAGGCCGCCGTGCGCAAGTTCGCAGAGGAGCAGAAGTCATGACCGAGGTAACCCGCGCGGAGTACTGCGCCATCGCCTGCGCCGACATGTTCGCCGATTCCGGCGAGATCTTCGCCTCCCCGATGGCGACGCTGCCGCTGATCGGCGCCCGCCTGGCGAAGCTCACCACCGAGCCGGACCTGCTCATCACCGACGGCGAGGCCCTGATCCTGGCCGATGCCCCGGCGATCGGCGCCACCGCGCCCGTCGAGGGCTACATCCCGTTCTCGAAGGTGTTCGACGTGGTCGCGTCCGGCCGACGTCACGTGGTGATGGGTGCCAACCAGCTCGACAAGCACGGCAACCAGAACCTCTCCGCGTTCGGCCCGCTGGACAAGCCGACCCGCCAGATGTTCGGCCTGCGCGGCGCGCCCGGCAACTCCATCAACCACGCCACCAGCTACTGGGTGGGCAAACACTCCACCCGCGTGTTCACCGAGAAGGTCGACGTAGTGTGCGGCGTCGGCTACGACAAGGCGGACCCGGAGAACCCGGCGTTCCGCTTCCTGAAGAACTACCAGGTGGTCACGAACCTGGGCGTGTTCGACTACGCGGGTCCCGGCCAGACGATGCGCGCCGTGAGCCTGCACCCCGGCGTCACCGCCGAGGACGTCAAGGCCAACACCTCGTTCGAGGTCGCGGGCCTGGCCGAGGCCGGCGTCACCCGGGAACCCACCGAGGAGGAGCTGCGCCTGATCCGCGAGGTCCTCGACCCGCGCAGCCTGCGTGACCGCGAGGTCTCGCTGTGACCGGCGTGCTGAAGACGCCGCTGACCGAACTGGTCGGCATCGAGCACCCGATCGTGCAGACGGGCATGGGCTGGGTCTCCGGCCCGCGCCTGACCGCGGCCACCTGCAACGCCGGCGGTCTCGGCATCCTCGCCTCGGCGACGATGACGTACGAGGAGCTCGAGGTTGCGGTCAAGAAGACCAAGCAGCTCACGACCAAGCCGTTCGGCGTCAACATGCGCGCCGACGCGTCGGATGCCGGCCAGCGGTGCGACCTGCTGATCCGCGAGGGCGTCAAGGTTGCCTCGTTCGCGCTGGCGCCGAAGAAGGACCTGATCGCCAAGCTCAAGGACAACGGCGTCATCGTCGTCCCGTCGATCGGCGCCGCCAAGCACGCCGTCAAGGTCGCCTCCTGGGGCGCCGACGCGGTAGTCGTGCAGGGCGGCGAGGGCGGTGGCCACACCGGCGGCGTCGCCACGACGCTGCTGCTGCCGTCCGTGCTCGACGCGGTCGACATTCCGGTGATCGCCGGTGGCGGCTTCTTCGACGGCCGCGGCCTGGCCGCGGCGCTGTCCTACGGCGCGGCCGGCATCGCGATGGGCACCCGCTTCCTGCTCACCAGCGACTCCGCGGTGCCGGACTCGGTCAAGCAGGAGTACCTCAAGCGCGACCTGCAGGGCACCACCGTGTCCGTGAAGGTCGACGGCATGCCGCACCGGGTGCTCAACACCGACCTGGTGAACAGCCTGGAGAAGTCCAGCTACGTCCGGGGGCTCGTCGCCGCGGCCAAGAACGCACCGAAGGTCCGGAAGATGACCGGCAACTCCTGGCCGACCCTCCTCAAGGAGGGACTGGCGATGCGCAAGACCACAGACAAGACGTGGCTGCAGATCGTCATGAACGCCAACACCCCGATGCTGCTCAAGGCCGGTCTGGTCGAGGGCGACACCGCTGCGGGCGTGCTGGCGTCCGGCCAGGTGGTCGGCATGATCGACGACCTGCCCAGCTGCCAGGAACTGATCGACCGGATCGTGACCGATGCCGTGGCACGGATCGACGCGATCGGCGCCCTGCGCGTCTGACGCGCCGCCGGTCCCCTCGCCGAAGGGCGCCGTCACCCGTTCACGCGGGTGCCGGCGCCCTTTCGTCGTCGGGGCGCAACCGCGGGGCGTCAGCCCTGCCGGGCCTCGATCCGGGCCCGGACCTCGGGGCGCCGCAGCGGCGGGACCGTCGCCGGCGGCTGCCTACGGGCCGGCAGGACCCCGAGCAGTCGCGTGGTGGTCGCGGTGACCTCCGCGACGGCCCGCTCGAACGGGTCCCGGGTGGTGTCGGTGAGCTTCTGGATCCCGCTCACCTTCCGGACGTACTGCCGTGCTGCCGCCTCGATCTCCTCCGCGGTGGCGGCCGGTTCGAGCCCGCGGAGTTCGGTGATGTTTCGGCACATGCCCCGACGATAGTCCCGGGCTCGGCCTCCGTACCGGTCCCCACGGAGCCGATTCGTCGGTCCCTCGCCGGGTACCCGCACGCGTTGTCCAATGGGGCGCAACGACTCCGGTAGTCTCCGCCCTTGTGAAGCTTTCGTCAGATCGTCCCGCTGAATCGAGCGGCCCGGGCCGGCCACGCGACCCGCAGGTGGACCTCGCGGTTCTGCAGGCAACCGTCGATCTGTTGGTCGAGTCCGGCTACCAGAAGACCACGATCCAGGCCATTGCACGGCGCGCGCAGGTGAGCGCGCCCGCGATCTACCGCCGCTGGGCGACGCGCGAGATGATCATCGAGGACGCCATCTTCCAGCTGCAGACCGGCGACGTGCCGCCTGCCACCGAGGATCTGCACGCCGACCTGCTCGCCTGGACCCGGCAGTTCCTGGACCGCACCGCCGATCCGGCCGCCCGGTCGGCCATCCCCGGACTGCTCTCGGCCTACCACCACCACGACGGCGTCCACGAGCGTCTGGTGCAGCGCGCCGAACTGCCCATCCGCACCGCTCTCGTCGCGCGGGTGCTCAAGGAAGTGCCGAACCCGGGCCCCGAGGCCGCCGCCACCGCCGAGACCGTCTTCGACCTGCTGGTCTCCGCCACCATGATCCGCGGCGTCTCCCGCGGCTACGAGGACGCCGACGAGTGGTGCCGGCGGATCGCGGACGCGCTGTACGCGCTCATCCGCACGCTGTCCTGACCCACCCGCATACGACTGCAGGGCACCCGCTTCGGCCTGAGCCGAACGCGGATGCCCTGCGGTGCAGCGGCGGGTGGGTCAGCCCAGGCGCTCGATGATGGTGACGTTGGCCGTGCCGCCACCCTCGCAGATGGTCAGCAGGCCGTAGCGGCCGCCGGTGCGCTCGAGCTCGTTGAGCAGGGTGGCCATCAGCTTGGTGCCGGTGGCGCCGAGCGGGTGGCCGAGCGCGATCGCGCCGCCGTTGACGTTGACCTTGGCCGGGTCTGCGCCGATCTCCTTGATCCAGGCGAGCACGACGGGCGCGAAGGCCTCGTTGATCTCGATCAGGTCGATGTCGTCGATGGTGAGGCCGGTCTTGGCCAGCGCGTGCTGGGTGGCCGGGATCGGCGCACTGAGCATGAAGATCGGGTCGTCGCCGCGGGCGCTCATGTGGTGGATCCGCGCGCGGGGCTTGAGGTTGTGCTTGGCGACGGCCTCCTCGGAGGCGAGCAGCAGCGCGCTGGCGCCGTCGGAGATCTGGCTGGCGACGGCCGCGGTGAGGCGTCCGCCCTCGACCAGCACGTTCAGGCCGGCCATCTTCTCGAGGCTGGTCTCACGCGGGCCCTCGTCGGTGGTGAACTCACCGACCGGGACGATCTCGTTCTCGAAGCGGCCCTCGGCGATGGCCGCCTTGGCGCGCTCGTGGCTCTGCAGAGCCCACTTCTCGAGCTCCTCGCGGCTGACGTCCCACTTGTCGGCAATCATCTCGGCGCCGCGGAACTGCGACACCTCCTCGTTGCCGTAGCGCTCGGTCCAGCCCTTCGACTCGGCCGTGGGAGTGGTGAAGCCGTACTGCTGGCCGACGATCATCGCGGCGGAGATCGGGATCTGGCTCATGTTCTGCACGCCGCCGGCGATGATGAGGTCGGCGCTGCCGGCCAGGATCGCCTGCGCACCGAACTGGATGGCCTGCTGGCTCGAGCCGCACTGGCGGTCGACGGTGACACCGGGCACGTGCTGCGGCAGGCCCGCGGCCAGCCACGACATGCGCGCGATGTTGCCGGCCTGGCCACCGATCGCGTCGACGCAGCCGAAGATGACGTCGTCGACGTCCGACGGGTCGATGCCGGTGCGCTCGACGACGGCCTTGATGACGTGCGCGCCCAGGTCGATCGGGTGAACGGGAGCCAGGCTGCCGTTCTTCTTGCCGATCGGGGTACGGATGGCGTCGACGATGTATGCCTCGGGCATGGGAAACTCCTACGGTTCGGGTCGAGAGTTAAGAAGCCGGTCGTGACTGGGGGCTGGCGAGCCCGTCGAGCACGATCGCCAGGTACTGCTTGGCCACGGTTTCGGCGGTCATCGGGCCGCCCGGCCGATACCAGCGGACCGCCACCCACACGGTGTCGCGCATGAAGCGGTAGACCAGTTCGACGTCGATGTCGGGACGGAAGCTGCCGTCCTCGATGCCGGACTCGAGCACCGAGACCCACAGGCCGCGGAACTCCCGGTTGCGCTCGGTGATGTAGTCGAACCGCTCGCTGCCGAGGAGGTGCTTGGCCTCGTCCTGGTAGATCGCCACCGCGGCGTGCGACTGGTCGATGGAGTCGAACGACGCGACCACCAGCGCCTCGAGGGTGGCCCGGGCGCCGAGTCCCGCGTCCACGATCGCGCGGTATCGGCCGAACAGGTCGTCGAGGAAGTGCTTGAGGATCTCGTCGACCATCGACTCCTTCGAGTCGAAGTGGTGGTAGAGACTGCCGGAGAGGATTCCGGCGGCATCGGCGATGTCGCGGACGGTCGTCGCGCGCATCCCACGTTCGGCGAACAGCGAGGCCGCCAGCTCGAGCAGCTCGGCTCTACGGCCGGACTTGCTGGCAGGCTCTTCGGCGGCACGGGGCGGAGGGGTCACCACTACATCGTAGCAACCAAGCGCTTGTTAGGGTACCGGCATGTCTGAAAACTCCACATGTGCCGTCGTGACCGGCGGCTCGGGCGGGATCGGGGTCGAGATCAGCAGGCTCCTGGCCGCGCGCGGGCTGCCGGTTGCCGTGACCTACCACTCCAACGCCGACCGCGCCGCCGCCCTGGTCGAGGAGATCACCGCGGCGGGCGGGCGAGCCCACGCCGCCCGCGTCGACCTGACCGACACCGACCGGGTCGCAACCTGGGCGCAGCAACTCTGCACCGAGTTCGGCGAGCCGTCGGTGCTGGTGCATGCAGCCGGGCCACACATCCCGATGGTGCACCTGTCGAAGGTCTCCCCCGCCACCTACTCCGAACACCTGGGCGCCGAGGCAACCGCCTTCTTCGCGCTGGTGCACGCGTTCCTGCCGGCCCTGCGCCGCACCGCGGGCTCGGTGGTCGCGGTGACGACGGCGGCCACCGACCGGTACCCGGTCCGCGACGGCCTGTCGGCGGGCACCAAGGGCGCGGTCGAGGCGCTGGTGCGCGGCTTCGCCGCCGAGGAGGGCCGGTTCGGCGTGCGCTTCAACGCCGTCGGCCCCGGCATGCTCACCGACGGGATGGCCGAGCGACTGATGGGCGGCGGCGACCTCGACGAGCGCGCGCAGGCCGCCGCAATGAGCCGCATCCCGTTGGGCCGCTTCGGTTCCGCCGCCGACATCGCCGAGGCCGTCTGCTTCCTGGCGAGCGACAAGGCCGGTTTCGTCACCGGCCAGAAGCTGAACGTCGACGGCGGCTACACGGTCTAGACGCCCTCGCCACCCCACCCCCCGAACGACCGAATGCGACATTCGTTCAGTTGAACTGAACGAATGTCGCATTCGGTCGATGTCGGGGCGCCGAGGACGCCCGCCTGACGCCTAGGCGCGCTGGCTGGAGATGGAAACGATCTCGCCGGTGAGGTAGGTGGTGTAGTCACTGGCCAGCATCGCGATGGTCGCGGCGATCTCCCACACCTCTGCGGCGCGGCCGAAGGCCTCGCCCTCGGCCAACTTGTCGAGCAGCTCCTCGCTGGTGACCTTCGCCAGGAAGGCGTGCCGGGCGATGGACGGCGCGACGGCGTTGATGCGGACGCCGTACTCGGCGGCCTCGATCGCGCTGCAGCGGGTCAGCGCCATGACGCCGGCCTTGGCCGCGGCGTAGTGCGCCTGCGAGTGCTGCGCGCGCCAGCCGAGCACCGACGCGTTGTTCACCAGGACGCCGTTGTGCTCGACGCTCTTGAAGTAGCGCAGCGCCGCGCGGGTGGCGCGGAAGGTGCTGGTGAGGGTGATGTCGAGGACGCGGTCCCACTGCTCGTCGGTCATGTCGACGACCGGGGTCTCGCCGCCGAGCCCGGCGTTGTTGACCAGGACGTCGATCCGGCCCAGCTGCGCGGCGGCGGAGGCGATCAGCGCGTCGACCTGCTCGGTGCTCGAGACGTCGCAGACGAACGGGGTGACCTGCTGGCCCGGGAACTCGGCGGCGAGCTTGTCGACGGTCTCGCCGAGGCGACGCTCGTGGAAGTCCGAGACCAGGACGTCGGCGCCCTCGAGCAGTGCGCGGCGGGCGGTGGCGAAGCCGATGCCGGTGCCCGCGGCCGCCGTCACGACGACCTTCTTGCCCTTGAGCAGGTTGTGGCCCTCGATCTCGACGGGTGCGGTGGCCAGGGGGGACTTGAACGACGCGGTCACGGGCGAGCCTCTCGGGGAAGTCCGAGCACGCGCTCGGCAATGATGTTTCGCTGGATTTCGTTGGAGCCGCCGTAGATGGTGTCGGCGCGGCTGAACAGGAACAGACGCTGCTGGTCACTGAGGTCGGCGTCCTCGCCGAACGCGCCATCGCCCGCGAGCAGTGACGACGCCCCCGCGACCTCCATCGCCAGTTCGCCGAGTCCGCGATGCCAGTTGGCCCACAGCAGCTTCGCCACGGAGGCCTCGCCGCCGTTGCCGGTGGCGTCGACCGAGGACAGCGTGCGCATGGCGTGCGCCCGCATCACCTGCAGGCCCACCCAGGCGCGGGTGAGCTTGTCCTTGATGACGGGGTCGGACGCGGCGCCGTTGCGCTCGGCGAGCTCGACGATCTCGGACAGTTCGCGGGCGAAGCCCACCTGCTGGCCGAGGGTGGAGATGCCACGCTCGAAGGTGAGCGTGCCCATCGCGACCGACCAGCCCTGGCCGACCTCGCCGACCACCAGGTCGGCGTCGGTGCGGGCGTCGTCGAAGAACACCTCGTTGAACTCGGAGGTGCCGGTGAGCTGGACGATCGGGCGGACCTCGATGCCCGGCTGGTCCATCGGCACCAGCAGGTAGGACAGGCCCTTGTGGCGCTGCGAGCCCGGCTCGGTGCGCGCGACGACGAAGCACCACTGCGACAGGTGCGCCAGCGACGTCCACACCTTCTGGCCGTTGATCCGCCACTGGTCGCCGTCCAGGCGCGCCGAGGTGGTGACGGCGGCGAGGTCGGAGCCGGCGCCGGGCTCCGAGTAGCCCTGGCACCACAGCTCGCTGACGTTGTTGATGCCGGGCAGGAAGCGGCGCTTCTGCTCCTCCGTGCCGAACGCGATCAGCGTCGGGCCGAGCAGCTCCTCGCCCAGGTGGCTCACCCGCGCGGGCGCCCCGGACCGGGCGTACTCCTCGTGGAAGATGACCTGCTGGCTCAGCGTGGCCTCTTTGCCGCCGTACTCCTTGGGCCAGCCGAGGCAGGTCCACCCGGCGGCCGCGAGATGGCGGTCCCAGGCAAGTCTCTCCTCGAAGGCCTCGTGCTCACGGCCGGGTCCACCCTTGCCGCGCAGCGCGGCAAACTCGCCGGTGAGGTTGTCGGCCAGCCACTCGCGAACGGTGGCGGCGAACTGGTCGTCGTCTTTGGCTGTGTCCAGCCCCTGGCTTACATCCACACCGGTAGAGTAACCTACCAAGCACTTGCTTTGTAGAGGAGTCCGAGGAGTCCAGTGACCAGTGAAGTGAATACGACCCCCGCGGCGCTCGCGCGGGCCGCACGCGAGTTCGGTGACGCCGAGGCCATTGCCGACGGCGAGGTCCGGATCAGCTATGCGGACCTCCTCGACCGCGTCCGCACCACCGCCCGTGCGCTGATTGCCCGTGGCATCGAGCCCGGCGACCGCATCGCGGTGTGGGCCCCGAACACCTATCACTGGGTGGTCGCGGCGCTCGGCGCCCAGTACGCCGGCGCGGTGATCGTCCCGATCAACACCCGGTACACCGGCAGCGAGGCGCTCGACCTGGTGATCCGCACCCAGGCCAAGGCCCTGTTCGTGGTCGGGCCGTTCCTCAAGGCCGACCGCTACGCCGACCTGGTCCGGGCGGCCGCGCCGGGCGACCTCGACCACCTGCACACGGTGGTCCGGATCCCGTTCGACGACGCGCCGTCCGCCGACGGGGTGATCGAGTGGACCGCCCTCGACAGGCTGGCCGAGTCGGTCGCCCCCGAGCAGGCCGACGCCCGCGCGCAGGCGGTGGGCCCGGACGACCTCGCGGACATCCTGTTCACGTCCGGCACCACCGGCAAGAGCAAGGGCGTGATGACCGCGCACCGGCAGACGATCGGCGTGGCGCGGGACTGGGCCGCCTGCGCGGAGGTCACCTCCGCCGACCGCTACCTGATCATCAACCCGTTCTTCCACACCTTCGGCTACAAGGCCGGGTTCCTGGTGTGCCTGCTGCACGGTGCCACCATCGTGCCGATGGCCCTGTTCGACGTGCCCACCGTGATGGCGACCATCGCGGCCGAGCGGATTTCGATCGTGCCCGGCGCGCCGACCATCCACCAGTCGATCCTCGACCTGCCGACCCGCGACGACTACGACCTGTCGAGCCTGCGGATCGCCATCACCGGCGCCGCCGCCGTCCCGGTCACCCTCGTCGAGCGCCTGCAGTCCGAACTCAGCTACAAGGCTGTGCTCACCGCGTACGGGCAGACCGAGGCCGTCGTGGCCACCATGTGCCGCACCGACGACGACCCGGTCACCGTCTCGACCAGCTCCGGCCGCGCGGTACCCGGGATGGAGGTCCGGATCGGCGAGCAGGGCGAGATCCTGGTCCGCGGCGAGAACGTGATGCTCGGTTACCTCGACGACCCCGAGGCCACCGCGAAGACCATCGATGCCGACGGCTGGCTGCACACCGGCGACGTCGGCACCCTCGACGACCGCGGGTACCTCGACATCACCGACCGGCTCAAGGACATGTACATCTCGGGCGGGTTCAACGTCTATCCCGCCGAGGTCGAGAACACGCTGGCCCGGATCGACGCCCTCGCGGAGTCCGCCGTGATCGGCATCCCCGACGAGCGGATGGGCGAGGTCGGGCGCGCATACGTCGTGGCCAAGCCCGGACACACCCTCGACGAGGCGGAGGTGCTGGCCTTCTGCAAGGAGCACCTCGCGAACTTCAAGGTCCCGCGCAGCGTCGAGATCGTGAACTCGTTGCCGCGCAACCCCTCCGGCAAGGTACTCAAGAACGACCTGCGCGAGGGCAAGGCATGACCACGCCCGACGCGGGCACCCCGGTCCCCGACGAGGGCGAGGTCGTCACCTACGAGGTCCGCGGCAAGGTCGCGGTTGTCACCATGAACCGGCCGAAGTTCCGCAACGCGCAGAACTCCGTGATGACCTATGCCCTCGACGCCGCCTTCCAGCGCGCCGTCGAGGACCCCGAGGTGAGCGCGATCGTGTTGGCCGGCAACGGCGAGCACTTCAGCGCCGGGCACGACATCGGCACCGTCGGTCGCGACCACCACGTGTCCTACGACAACAAGGCCGTCATGTGGTGGGACCACGTCGACCGCGAGGGCGGCGACCAGCGGTTCGCCCGCGAGATGGAGGTCTACCTCGGGATGTGCCGGCGGTGGCGCGAGCTGCCGAAGCCGACCATCGCCATGGTGCAGGGCGCCTGCATCGCGGGCGGGCTGATGCTGTCCTGGGTGTGCGACCTCATCGTCGCCTCCGACGACGCATTCTTCGCGGACCCCGTTGTCCGGATGGGCATTCCGGGCGTCGAGTACTTCGCGCACCCGTGGGTGCTCGGGGTGCGCGGGGCCAAGGAGATCCTGTTCACCGGCGACCGCTTCACCGCGCAGCGCGCCTACGAGTGGGGCATGGTCAGCCGGGTGGTGCCGCGGGAGGACCTCGAGTCGACCGCGATGGACCTGGCCGACCGGATCGCGACCATGCCGCAGTTCGGACTCGCACTGACCAAGAAGGCCGTCAACCAGTGCGAGGACCTGATGGGCGTGCGGGCCGGCATGGACTCGGTGTTCGGTCTGCACCACTTCGCGCACGCACACAACGCCGAAATCGGCTCCGGCCCTCTGGGCGGTCTGGACGCCAAATCGATGAAGAAGGCTGGAGAAAACTAGTGGATCTCGACTTCGACGACGCCACAGTCGCATTCCGCGACGAGGTGCGCACGTTCCTCAAGGAGAACGTCCCCGCGACGCCGCTGCCGCACATGGACACGGCCGAGGGCTTCGAGGCGCACCGGCAGTGGGAAGCCACCCTCGCCGACGCCCGCCTGTCGGTGGTGTCCTGGCCGGCCGAGTACGGCGGCCGCGACGCCACACTCGAGCAGTGGGTCATCTTCGAGGAGGAGTACTACCGCTCCGGTGCACCCGGACGGGTGAGCCAGAACGGCATCTTCCTGTTGGCCCCCACGCTCTTCGAGCATGCCAAGCCCGAGCAGCTGGCGCGGATCATGCCGCGGATGGCCCGTGCCGACGACATCTGGGCGCAGGCCTGGTCCGAGCCCGAGTCCGGCTCCGACCTCGCCAGCCTGCGTGCCACCGCCACCAAGGTCGACGGCGGCTGGCTGCTCAACGGCCAGAAGACCTGGAGCTCGCGCGCCGCCTTCGCGGACTGGGGATTCGGTCTGTTCCGCTCCGATCCGGAGGCCCAGCGGCACAAGGGCATCACGTACTACATGTTCGACCTGCGGTCGAAGGGCGTCACCGTGCGTCCGATCGACCAGCTGGACGGCCTGCCCGGCTTCGCCGAGGTGTTCCTCGAGGACGTCTTCGTGCCCGACGACCCGGCCAACCCCGCCGAGTCCGGCGTGATCGGCGCCGTCAACGAGGGCTGGCGCGTCGCGATGAGCACGGCCAGCAACGAGCGGGGCCTCTCCCTGCGCAGCCCGGGCCGCTTCCTCGCCGCCACCGACCGTCTCCTCGCGCTGTGGAAGCGCAACGGCGACCCCACGGACACCGCGCTGCGCAACCGCGTGGCAGATGCCTGGATCGGTGCCCGCGCATACGAACTGAGCACCTGGGGCACCGTGACCCGGCTCGCCGACGGCGGCCAGCTCGGCGCGGAGTCCTCGATCAACAAGGTGTTCTGGTCCGAGTGGGACGTTGCGACCCACGAGACCGCGCTGGACCTGCTGGGCCCGGAGTCGGAGCTGCTCGACTCGTGGATGGACGGCTACCTGTTCTCCCTTTCCGGACCGATCTACGCCGGCACCAACGAGATCCAGAAGAACGTCATCGCTGAGCGCCTGCTCGGCCTACCGAAGGCAGACCGTTGAGATTCGCACTCGATTCCTCGCACACCGATTTCGCGGCGAGCATCGACTCGCTGCTGACCAAGTCCGACCTGCCGGCCGTCATCCGGTCCTGGAACGCCGGTGACACCGCGCCCGGCCTGAAGGTCTGGCAGCGGCTCGCCGAGACCGGCCTCAATGCGCTGACCATCCCGGAGGAGCACGACGGCATCGGCGCCGACGCCATCGACCTGGTGGTCGCCGTCGAGCAGCTGGGCAGGCACGCGGTGCCCGGCCCGGTCGCCGAGACGCTGGCAGTCGCCCCGGCACTGCTGGCCGGCGTTGCGCCCGAGCGGCTCTCGGCCCTCGCCGAGGGTGCGCTGGCCACCGTCGCCGCCCCGCCCCGGGTGCCGTTCGCAGTGGACGCGAACGTCGCCGACCTCGTGCTGCTGGTCGAGGGCGAGACCGTCTCCCTCGCCGCCGCCGGCGAGTCGAAGGTGTCCGTCGACCAGGCCCGCAAGCTGTACACCGTCACGGCCACCGAGTCGCTGGGCACCACAGACACCGAGCACGCCTTCGACCTGGGCGCGCTGGCGACCGCCGCGCAGCTGCTCGGCCTCGGCTCGACCATGCTCGAGACCACCACCGAGTACGCCAAGGCCCGCAAGCAGTTCGGCAAGGCGATCGGCAGCCAGCAGTCCATCAAGCACCACCTCGCCGGTGTCGCGGTGAAGCTGGAGATGGCCCGGCCGCTGCTGCTCGGCGCCGCAATGGCGGTACGCGACGGCTCCGCCGACGCCCGTCGGGACGTCGCCGCCGCGAAGGTCGCGTGCGGTGACGCGGCGTACCACGCCTCCCGGATCGCCCTGCAGGTGCACGGCGCGATCGGCTACACCCAGGAACACGATCTGTCGTTGTGGCTGACCAAGACCCGGGCCCTGCTCACCACCTGGGGCACCCCGTCTCTGCACCGCGCTCGTGTGATGGACGCGCTGTGAGCGCCGTCGCAGCCGTCGGTGCGTTCACCGACGAGCAGCTCGAGCTGCGAAAGACGGTCAAGGCACTGCTGGCCAAGCACGCCGACCCCGGCGCGGTGCGCCGGGCGACGGAGTCCGAGAACGGCTACGACGCCGCGCTCTGGGACCTGCTGTGCCAGCAGGTCGGGGTCGCCGCGCTGGCGATCCCCGAGGAGTTCGGCGGCATCGGTGCGAGCGCGGTCGAGTCCCACCTGGTGCTCGAGGAGCTCGGCCGCACCCTGGCCCCGACGCCGATGCTCGGCTCGGTTGTCCTTGCCGCACAGTCGATCCTGGCCAGCGGTGACACCGATGCCTGCGAGCGGCTGCTGCCTGGCATCGCCGAGGGAACCTCCGTCGCGGCGTTGTGCTGGACCGACGAGTCGGGCTCCTGGGACACCACCGGTGCCGGCGTCACCGCGGCGGCGTCCGGTGCGGGTTTCGAGCTCACCGGCAGCAGCCACTTCGTGCTCGACGGCTCCTACGCGGACGTGCTCGTCGTCGCGGCCACCGTCGACGGCGCGGTCGCGCTCTTCGAGGTGGACCCGGCGCAGGACGCGGTGAGCCGCCGCCGAGTACCGACGATGGACACCACCCGCACCCTCGCCGTGGTCGAGTTCGCCGGGGCCACCGCGCGCCTGCTCACCGCCGACGGCGCGAACGCCCTCGAGCGGGTCCGTGAGATCGCCTGCGTCGCACTGTCCGCCGAGCAGGTGGGCGCCGCCGCACAGTCGCTCGAGCTCACCGTCGAGTACACCAAGTCACGGGTGCAGTTCGGCCGGCCGATCGGCAGCTTCCAGGCCCTCAAGCACCGCATGGCCGACCTGTACTTCCAGGTCGAGACGGCCCGGTCCGCGTCCTACGGCGCGGTGCGCTCGCTGGCCGACGGGGCGCCGAGCACCGGCGCCGACGCGGCCGTCGCCAAGGTGTACTGCTCGGAGGCCCTGCAGGCGGTGGCCGCGGACAGCATCCAGTTGCACGGCGGCATCGCGATCACCTGGGAGCACGACGCACAGATGTACTTCAAGCGCGCGCACGGCAGCGCCCAGCTCTTCGGGCAGCCGCGCACCTACCTGAAGCAGATGCAGTCGGCCGCAGGCCTGCCCGCCTGATCCCGTTCCGCTGAACACAGAAGGCCGGCCCGGACACTCCGGGCCGGCCTTCTTCCGTGCCGAGACCGGGATCGACTGAAGTTCCCGCCGCGGGCAATCGCGTGTGAGAAGCTGCGCAAGTGACCCTCCGATCCCTCGAAGAGCTCGGTGCACTCGACGAGCTGCGGCAGCTCAAGTACCGGTACTTCCGTACGCTGGATCTGAAACGGTGGGACGAGTTCGCGGACACCCTGTCGGAGAACGTCGTCGCGCACTACGGCACCCACGCGCTCGCCGAACCGCTGGTCTTCGAGGGCCGAGACGCCCTCACCGGATTCATGCGCGACGCGCTCGGTCCGGCGGTCACGACCGTGCACGTCGCCAACCATCCCGAGATCTCGGTGGACGGCTCCGACGCGACCGGCTCGTGGGCCTTCGAGGACACGGTGATCGTGCCCGGCGCGAACAGCGTGATCCGCGGCGCCGGTTACTACACCGACCGGTACCACCGCGACGACGACGGGCACTGGCGAATCGCCGAGACGTCGTACCAACGCATCTACGAGTCGCTCGTCTCCCTCGACGACCTCCCGAGCTTCACGCTCCTCTCGCACATGTGGGCCACTCCGCCCATCACGGGCCCCTGACCACACGACCCCGGCAGGCGAACGGCATGTCCAAACCCCACCGCCGGTGATAGAACAGGTTGCACAACGGAGGGAGTCTCGGTGAACACGAACTGCGGGCGAGTCGCGTCATGACCTCCCACGAGATCCTCGGCCAGCAAGTCCAGATCCCGGTCGAGGTCCGCCAGGCGTCGGCCTTCATGGCGATGTACTCCGTGCCGACCCGAGCGACACAGTCCCTGATCGGGTACACCGGGCTCGAGGTCCTGCAGTACCGGCCCGGCCACGGCATCTGCGCGCTGGTCTTCGTCGACTACGTGGACGGGGACCTCGGCCCGTACAACGAGTTCGGCGTGGCGTTCATGGTCCGCGACCACCGGGTCCGCGGCGGCTCTGTGATGCAGGACCTCAAGGCCCTGGCGACGGGCAGGGCGGGCACCCTCATCCACCAGCTCCCAGTCGACGGGGAGTTCACCATGGCCGCCGGCCGCGGCATCTGGGGGTTTCCCAAGGTGCTCGCCGACTTCGACGCCGACCACACCGGCAAGGTCAAGCGCGCCGCGGTCAGTCAGGACGGCAGGCTGATCGCCGGGCTGACCGTCAAACCGGGTGTGCCGCTGCCGGGTTCCGGGACCAACACCTCGTTGGAGGCGTACACACACCTCGACGGCGTCACCCGACACACCGCGTGGGACATGAACCCGCGCGGCGCCCGGTCCAGGATCGGCGGCGCGGAACTGCATCTGGGCAGCCACCCGATCGCCGACGAACTGCGAACGCTCGGCCTGCCACGGCGGGCCATGATGACCTCGTCCATGCCCGACCTGAAGATGACGTTCGGGGACGCCCGGACGGTGTGACGAATCGGGACCCTGCGCCCCGTCAGGACTCGAGGATGGTCTTCGCCTTCTCCAGATTGCCCCGGACATCGTGCGTGTAGAGCCTCTGCACGATGGGATCGGCGAACTTGAACAGGCCTGTGCCGGCCTCGGCCTCCTGCAGGAAGGTCACCCGAGTGCCGTCGCCGTCACTGTCGAAGTCCAACTCCCGGGTGTAGCCGATTCTCGACTCCTTGGAACGCCACTGAAGTCGCTTGTTGGGCTCGTACGTGGTGAGCTCCTCCGTCGCCTCGAGGCGGAGGCCTGCAACCTTGGCAGAAAATTCTGTCACAGAACCGACTTCATCGGCGGTACCCGAGATCACTTTGTAGTCGATTACGTTGCTGTTCCACGCCGTCCCGTTCTCGGGGTTCGAGAGGTAGGCGAACACCTCCGCGAGCGGCCTTTCGATGACAATCGATTCTTCGGTCTTCAGTGTCTTGGGCATGATCAGTGATCCTTGCCTTGCCTTGTCGTGCTCTGCTGCTTGCTGCGCTTGCACGGGTCACGCGCGATGGTCCGCGCAGCCACCCACTCGGAGCCCGGCCAGTTTCATCCCCCCGAACAGTCGGCACAGCACGACTGGTTCGCCGCTACCCCACCTCGTCCGGCGATCGCTGGCGAGTTCCTCACCTCGAACTTCGTTCAGCACCGTCAATCCTAGACGGATCGACCGCCCGGCAGAAGGTCGTCAGCCCTTGCCATCCGGCGCCGATTCGTGTGTGCTGTCTCACTGGACGCTTGACCAGTTCGGCGCTCCTCCTGTCTCCGAAAGGAATCCGTGGTGACGATCAGTCGACGCAGCGTGCTCGCCGGGGCGGCGGCCGCACCGGCGCTCGCAGCCCTGAGCGCGGGTCACGCCGCCGCAGCTCAACAAGGCCCCGCCGGGCGGGTGCGCACAACGCCGGCCGCGGGCGGCTTCCGCGTCGGCGTCGGCCTGTCCGACGTCACCGGCCCCATCGCCGAGAACGGCATGATGGGCTACTCCGAGTTCTCCCAGCGTGCCGAGGGCCTGCACCAGCGCACCCGGGTGCGCGCGTACGTGTTCGCCGACGCCCAGGACAACCGGGTGGTCTACGCCTGCACCGACACCTGCATGATCTTCCAGTCCGTGCACGACGCCGTGCTGGCCCGGCTCGCGGAGCGCTACGGCGACCGCTACACCGAGCGCAACGTCATGCTCACCGCCGTGCACTCGCACGCGGCCTGCGGCGGTTCGAGTCACGACTACGCCTACAGCCTGGCCACCCTGGGTTTCCAGCCGCTGGCCTTCCAGGCCGAGGTCGACGGCATCGTCGAGGCCGTTGCCGCCGCACACGAGAACCTCGCCCCGGGCACACTCGCGTACGGCCGCAGCACGCTCGCCGACGCCTCGGTCAACCGCTCCCGTGCCGCCTTCGACCGGAACCCGCAGGCGGACAAGGACTACTACCCTCTGGGCATCGACACCGCCATGCGGGTGCTCCGAATCAGTCAGGCCGACACCAACGTCGGCGGCATCGCCTGGTTCCCCACCCACTGCGCTTCGCTGACAAACGAGAACCTGCTCATCTCCGGCGACAACAAGGGCGCAGCCGCCTACTTCTGGGAGCACGACGTCGCGGGCGTCGACTACCTCGCCGGCGCCCCGGAGTTCGTCGCCTGCTTCCCGCAGACCAATGCCGGAGACATGTCCCCGAACCTCGACCTCGAGCCCGGACACGGTCCGACCGACGACGAATTCGAGAATGCCCGGATCATCGGCGAGCGCCAGCTGGCGGCGGCGCGCACCGCCTTCCGCGACGCGGCACCCCTGTCGAAGCTCGCCGTGGACAGCCGGATGATGTACCTGGACATGGCCGCTCAGCGCGTCGACGGCCGGTTCACCCCGGACGGCACCCCGCAGAGCACCTCCCCCGCCTGCATCGGCGCAGCCATGGCCGCCGGCAGCACCGAGGACGGCCCGGCCATCCCGATCTTCCCCGAGGGCACCCGTAACCCGATCATCGACGCGTTCGGCGGCACCGACATGCCGACCCCGCAGTGGCTCGCGGACGCGCAGGCGCCGAAGCTTGTGGTGGTCCCGGTCGGTCTGCTGCCCCCGGACGGCTGGGTCCCGCACGTGCTCAAGATCCAGATCATCCGGATCGGCGACCTCTACGTGGTCGGCGGACCGGCCGAGTACACCATCGTCTCGGGGCTGCGGATCCGCCGGACGGTCGCCGAGGAACTCGGGGTCCCGCTGGAGAACGTGATCTTCCAGGGCTACGCCAACTCCTATTCGAGCTACTGCACCACCCCGGAGGAGTACGACTCTCAGCAGTACGAGGGCGGCTCCACGCTGTTCGGCCGGTACACGCTACCGGCCTACCAGCAGGGCTACGCCGCGCTCGCGGCCGCGCTGCGCACCGGCGCACAGGTACCGCGCGGACCCGCTCCCCGCGACCTCTCGGCGGTCCAGCCCGGTGCCATGCAGTACGTCGACCTCGACGAGCCGGTGGCCGGTCACGCCTACGGTGACGTGCTGGTGCCGCCCGCCGCGCACGCGGCGCCCGGCACCGAGGTGGCCGTCGAGTTCGTCACCGGGCACCCGAAGAACAACCAGCGCCGCAACGGCACCTTCTTCGAGATCCAGCGGCGCAAGGGTGCGGACTGGGTGCGGGTGGCCGACGACGGTTCCTGGTCCACCAAGTACCGCTGGCGCCGCGAGGGCCAGCACGGCTCGGTCGCCCGGATCACGTGGGACGTCCCGGCCGACACGGAGGCGGGCACCTACCGGGTCCAGCTCTTCGGCGACCAGAAGGACCGATCCGGGACGGTGTCGTCGTTCAGCGGTGTCTCCGGCGAGTTCACCGTCGGGTAGGCCTCGACCTCGGGGCACCGTCGGCGGCCGAATCCTGACGCCCGCGGATGCCCCGCGAATTCCGAAGGGCCCCTGCATCGCAGGGGCCCTTCGGGGTTGGTGGGCAATCGATCCGCGCACTACCCCGCAGGGAAGACGAACGTGTCGTTGACGAACCTCTCGGCCTGACCGGAGAAGGCGACGCCGGTGGCGGTGTCACTGCCGAGGATCCGGTGCGCCGTCGTGCCCGCCGCCACCGTGACGGTCCCGACCCCCGCGGCCGGACGGTTGATCGTCATGTTGGCGTTCGTGGTGACCACGTAGCGGCCCTGGCTGTCTCGGGTCCACAGCTTGTAGACGATGCCGGGATTCGGGACGCGCACCGCATCCGGCAGCAGCGACGGCGTCAACTGCGCGGTCGCGGTGGTCGGCGCGATGGTGCCGCCCGCCGAGGCGGACGCCCGACGCCCGATCGCGTCGGGTGCGCCGAGGTCAAGCGCGATGTCGGTGACCTCCGACCGATATCCGAGGCCCGACTTGTACTCGGACAGAACCGTGTTCGTGTCCAACTGGGAGAGCATGTAGATGTTCTCGGCCATCACCTCGCCCAGTCGCGGTGAGCTGACGGCCCGCGGGGGCTCGACGGACAGTGCGGCCTCGGAGAGGTGGAACGACCCGATCTCGGTGTCGTTCACGCTCGCCCCCTCGCAGGTCGAGGTCTCGACGAGCATCGTGGGCAGCGCAGCGAGGGCGAAACCCTCCGGGAGCACTGCGCGGGCGCGGCCGGCCTGCTCCGGGTTCAGGGGGATGGTGACGCCCAGGTTGGCGCACGAACGGGCCTGCACCACCCCCGCATGTACCGCGCCCGCTGCCGGTTGGGCGGCAGCGGGCGCGGTCAGCGCGACGGAAGTTGCGAGCACCCCGATCACCGCCTGCGCCAAGATCACTCGATGTCTCATGGCGCGCGGCTCGTGCACTGAAGTGTCCGTCCTTCTGGTGTGAGGACACCCTCCTCTGTAGATCTCCTAGAGCCAGGTGTCCTCTGTTGTCGTGGTCAGGAATGCCTCGAGATCGTCACGCCACGGCGCAGGCACCGTCTTGTCCGGCTCGATTCCGGTGTACTGCCCACGATAGAACAGCAGCGGCCGCTCGGTCTTGATCTCACTCATCGAATGCACCCGACCGAACACCACGAAGTGGTCGCCGCCGTCGTGCACGGTCTCCACGGTGCAGTCGATGTGAGCCAACGACTTGTCGATGATCGGCGACCCCAGAGGTGAAGCCGTCCAGTCGATCCCTGCGAACTTGTCCGGTTCACGCGAGCCGAAGCGTGCGCACACCGACTGCTGCTCCTCGGCGAGGACGTTGACGCAGAACTTGCCACTGCGTTCGATCGCCGCCCAGGAACGCGAACCCTTGGTCGGGCAGAACAGCACCAGCGGCGGATCCAGCGACAACGCCGCGAAGGACTGGCAGGCGAACCCCACGGGTTCGCCCTCGTCCACCGTGGTGATGATCGTGACGCCGGTGCAGAACTGGCCGAGCACCGTGCGGAACTGCCGCGGATCGATCTCCGCGGCAGTCCCGGGCGCCACCTCGGGGGAACCCATCTACTTCATTCCCACCGTGAAGTCGTGACCCCACAGGCTCACTGCCGTGCTCTCCCGCGCAATCCAGGATTCGTCTTCGACTTCGCGTCCTTCGCAACCGAATTCGATGTCGAACCCGCCCGGGGTCTTCATGTAGAAGGAGAGCATCAGGTCGTTGACGTGCCGGCCGAGGCTGGCGGACATCTTGACCTTCTTGCGCATCGCCCGGTCCAGGCAGAGTCCGACGTCGTCGGAGTTCTCCACCTCCACCATGAGGTGCACGATGCCGGTCGGGTTCGGCATCGGCAGGAACGCGAGGCTGTGGTGCCGGGGGTTGCAGCCGAGGAAGCGCAGCCAGGCAGGCTCCCCGTCCGCGGGCCGGCCCACCATCTGCGGAGGCAGTCGCATCGAGTCACGCAGCTTGAAGCCGAGCACGTCACGGTAGAACCGCAGCGACGCGTCGTCGTCGTTGGTGGTGAGCACGACGTGCCCGAGACCCTGCTCGCCGGTGACGAACTTGTGGCCGTACGGACTGACGATCCGACGGTGCTCGAGCGCCGCGCCGTGGAACACCTCGAGCGTGTTGCCGGAGGTGTCCTCGAACGCGATCATCTCGACGACACGACGGTCCTGCAACTGGTCGGCGGTGCCCTCCTTGAAGGGCACCCCCGCCCCGGACAACCGGTCCCGGATGTCCTGCAGCTCAGCGGCGTTGGCGGTCTCCCAGCCGGAGACCTGCAGGCGGTCCTTCTCGCCCGGCACGATCACCAGTCGAGCCGGGAAGTCGTCCATCCGCAGGTACAGGGCGTCCGGGTTGGTGCCCTTGCCCTCGACCATGCCGAGGATCTTCAGTCCGTACTCGCGCCAGGCCGCCATGTCGGTGGCCTCGATGCGCATGTACGCGAGCGAACGAATACCCATCACTTGCCTCCCTCTAGCAGGAAGTCGCCGGCCAGTCGGTTGAACTCGTCGAACTTCTCGAGCTGCGCCCAGTGGCCACAGCCGCCGAACACGTGCAGCTGCGCGCGCGGGATCATCTTGAGCGCTACCAGCGCACCGTCGAGCGGGTTCACCCGGTCCTCGCGGCCCCAGATCAGCAGCACCCGCTGGCGCAGCTTGTAGGCCTCGCGCCAGAGCATGCCGAGCTCGAAGTCCGCGCTGGAGAAGGACTTCCCCATCGCCTTGGCCGCGGCCAGCGACTCCGGGGTGCTGGCGGCAGCGAAGCGCTCCTCGACCAGCTCGGGGGTGATGAGCGACTGGTCGAACACCATGATCCGCAGGAACGCCTCGAGGTTCTCGCGGGTCGGCTGGTAGCTGAACTTACCGAGGTTCTTGACGCCCTCGGTGGGGTCCGGCGCGAACAGGTTGACGCTCAGCCCACCGGGACCCATCAGCACCAGCTTGCCGGCCCGCTCGGGGTAGTCGAGTGCGAACCGCACGGCCGCACCGCCACCGAGCGAGTTGCCCAGCAGGTGCACCCGTCCCTCGACCTGCAGCGTGTCGAGCAGGTCGTTGAGCGCGGAGGCGCTGTGCACGAAGTACTGCGGGTGATCGACCGGCTTGTCCGACTGGCCGTAGCCAGGCTGATCCACCGCCAGCACGTGGAACTGCTGTGCCAGCACCGGGATGTTCTTGGCGAAGTTCGACCAGGACGAGGCGCCGGGTCCGCCGCCGTGCAGCAGCACGATCGTCGGGCCGTTGCCGACGCCGGCCTCGTGGTAGTGCAGCTTCAGGTCCGGACGGACCTGGGCGAAGCGCGAGGTCGACTCGTAGGTGTACTCGGGGGTTTCGGTCACTGTCATCAGCGGTCCCCTAGACCATCGTGTCCGTGAGCGGCAGACCGAACTCGGCGCCACCGAACATCACGTACGCGCGCTCGGCGTCGTTGGCGGCGTGCACGCGGCCGGCGTGTGCGTCGCGCCAGAAGCGCTGGATCGGGGTGCCGTTCTGCAGCGCCGTCGCACCGGAGTTCTCGAAGAGCAGGTCGATCGAGGCGATCGCCCGACCGGTGGCGCGGACCTGGTCGCGTCGGGCACGCAGGCGCAGTTCGATCGGCACCTCCTTGCCCGCGAGCAGCAACTCGTACTCGTCGGCGACGTTGCCCAGCAGCTGACGCCACGCGGCGTCGATGTCGCTGGACGCCTCCGCGATCCGGACCTTGGCGAACGGGTCGTCCTTGGCCTTCTCGCCGGCGTACGCGGCCCGCACTCGCTTGCCCTGGTGCTCGACGTGCGCGTCGTAGGCGCCGTAGGCCATGCCGACGATCGGCGTCGAGATGGTGGTGGGGTGGATGGTGCCCCACGGCATCTTGTAGACCGGGGCGGTGTTGTTCTCGAGGCCGGGCGCGGTCAGGTCGCTCATCGCCTTGAAGCTCAGGAAGCGGTGCCGCGGCACGAACACGTCCTTGACGACGACCGTGTTGCTGCCGGTGCCGCGCAGGCCGACGACGTTCCAGACGTCGTCGATCTCGTAGTCCGAGCGCGGGATCAGGAAGCTGCCGAAGTCGACCGGGCGGCCGTCCTTGATGACCGGTCCACCCACGACGACCCAGTCGGCGTGGTCACAACCGGAGGACCAGGCCCACGCACCGGAGACCTGGTACCCGCCGTCGACCGCGGTGCCCGCGCCCATCGGTGCGTACGAGGACGAGATCCGGACGTCGCGGTCCACTCCCCACACGTCCTCCTGCGCCTGCTGCGAGAACAACGCGAGGTGCCAGTTGTGCACGCCGATGATGCCGGCCACCCAGCCGGTCGAGCCGCATGCGCTCGCGATGTTGCGGACCGCGGTGTAGAACTCCACCGGGCTCGCCTCGTAGCCGCCCCACTGGGCGGGCTGCAGAAGACGGAAGAAGCCGGCCTCCTGAAGGGCCTTGATCGAATCGTCGGGAATTCGACGAAGATCCTCGGTCTCCTGTGCGCGCTCGCGCAGGGTCGGCAGAAGCTCGTTCAGCTTCTCGATCACCACGCGGCTGTCGTGCTCACCCACTGGTCACTCCCTCATGTGTAGTGCGGCTCGGAGGTTCACTTTCACCTGAGACTAGAACACGTTCCCATTCATGTCGAGCAGATCCGGGCCTACCGGAGGGAAAGTCCCTGACTGCGCCAACTGTCCTCAATGTCTGGCAAAACCGACACAAGTTCTATAACGTGTTCTAGTAACAAGACCGAAGGGATGTGAGGGCACAGATGACCGACAGAAGCGGCGCATCCGGCAAGGGCGTTCGTGAGATCGATGTGGGCAGCACCCCGACGCGGTTCGCCCGCGGCTGGCACTGCATCGGCCTCGAAAGCGAGTTTCTGGACGGCAAGCCGCACTCGGTGGAAGCGTTCGGCACGAAGCTCGTCGTCTTCGCCGACAGCGAGGGCAAGCTGAACGTCCTCGACGGGTACTGCCGGCACATGGGCGGCGACCTCAGCCAGGGCACCATCAAGGACGACTCGATCGCCTGCCCGTTCCACGACTGGCGCTGGGGCGGCAACGGCAAGTGCACCGGAATCCCTTATGCCCGGCGTGTTCCGCCGCTCGCGCGCACCCGCTCGTGGACCACGCTGCAGCGCAACAAGCAGCTGTTCGTCTGGCACGACCCCGAAGGCAACCCGCCGCCGGAGGACGTCACGATCCCCGAGCTGCCGGAGGTTCTCACCGACGAGTGGACCGACTGGCAGTGGAACCGGATCGTGGTGACCGGCTCCAACTGCCGCGAGATCGTCGACAACGTCGTGGACATGGCTCACTTCTTCTACGTCCACTACGGATTCCCGAAGTACTTCAAGAACGTCTTCGAGGGCCACGTCGCGTCCCAGTACCTGCAGAACCACGGCCGTCCGGACGTAGGCGACATGGGCACCCAGTACGGCGAGTCCGTGCTGGACTCGGAGGCGTCGTACTTCGGCCCGTCGTACATGGTCAACTGGCTGCACAACAACTACAGCGGTTACAAGGTCGAGAGCGTCCTGATCAACTGCCACTACCCGATCACGCAGGACTCCTTCATGCTCATGTACGGCGTGAGCGTGGAGAAGCCGAAGGGCCTCGACGACGCGACCAGCAACAAGCTGGCGCGCAAGTTCACCGAGGGCGTCGCAATGGGCTTCGAGCAGGACGTCGAGATCTGGAAGAACAAGACCAAGATCGAGAACCCGCTGCTCTGCGAAGAGGACGGCCCGGTCTACCAGCTGCGTCGTTGGTACGAGCAGTTCTACGTCGACGTCGCCGACATCGACGAGAAGATGACGCAGCGGTTCGAGTTCGAGATCGACACCACCAGGGCTGTCGAGGCGTGGCAGCGCGAGGTCGACGCGAACCTCGCCCGCAAGGCCGAGGAGAAGGCCGCGGCCGAGAACAAGACGGGCGTATGACGATGACCTCGACCTGGGCCAAGGCCCCGAACTACGCTTCCAGCCCTGCCCTGGTCGAGGCCGTCCGTGCGCAGACTGTCGTCGACCACCACACCTACCTCGAGCAGGGGCTGCAAGAGGTGGAGTGCCGCGCCTGCGGTACCTGCGTACTCGTCCGGAAGAACAGCGTCAGGCACACCAGCATCCAGTGGCAGGCCAATCCCACGGAGGCGTGCCCTGAGTTCGCCGGCGCCGGCGGGCGCACCGGGTCGATGCAGACCTGCCCGCGCCTGATCAGCAGCATCGACCATGCCGTGATGGAGGGCATCGTCGAGATCCGCGACGCAACCGAGTAGCAGCACAACGAGAAGGGGGCGCGCATCCGTTGGATGTGCGCCCCCTTCTCGTTGTGTTACCGGCCCAGGCCTAGCGGGCAGCAGCCTCACGCTGCAACTCGAGCGCGATGTCGATCAGCTGGTCCTCCTGGCCGCCGACCAGCTTGCGCTTGCCGGCTCGCACCAACAGCTCGGCCGCGGAGACCCCGTACCGCTGCGCCTGCCGTTCGGCGTGCTTGAGGAAGCTCGAGTACACCCCGGCATAGCCCATCATCAGAGCCTGCCGGTCGAGCAGACACTCCTGCGGCATCGCCGGGCGGACCACGTCCTCGGCGGCGTCGGCGATCGCGAAGAAGTCGATGCCGGTCTTGACGCCGATCTTGTCGAAGACCCCGACCAGCGCCTCGACCGGGGCGTTGCCCGCACCCGCACCGAACCGCCGGGTACTGCCGTCGATCTGACGCGCGCCCGCCCGCACCGCCGCGACCGAGTTCGCGACGCCCAGGCCCAGGTTCTCGTGGCCGTGGAAGCCCACCTGCGCGTCGCTGCCGAGCTCCTGGACCAGCGCCTCGATGCGGTCCGAGACCTGCTCGAGCACCAACGCACCCGCGGAGTCCACCACGTACACGCACTGGCAGCCGGCGTCCGCCATGATCCGGGACTGCTCGGCGAGCTTCTCCGGCGTCGTCGAGTGCGCCATCATCAGGAACCCGACGGTCTCGAGGCCTCGCTCACGCGCCAGCCCGAAGTGCTGGATCGAGACGTCCGCCTCGGTGCAGTGCGTGGCGATCCGGCAGATCGACGCGCCGTTGTCCTGCGCCTCGATGATGTCCTCCCCGATGCCCAGTCCGGGCAGCATGAGGAAGGCGATCTTGGCCTGCTTCGCGGTGTCCACCGCGATCTTGATGAGTTCCTGCTCAGGAACCCTGGAGAAGCCGTAGTTGAACGACGATCCCCCGAGGCCGTCGCCGTGCGTCACCTCGATGACGGGGACGCCGGCGTTGTCGAGCGCCCCGACGATCGCGCGCACCTCGTCGCCGGTGAACTGGTGTCGCTTGTGGTGCGAGCCGTCCCGCAGGGAGGTGTCGGTGACCCGGATGTCCCACGAGCTGTCGAAGTGGATTCCGTTGAAATGAACGGTGCCTTGCCGCGCCGCTTCGCTCTTGGTCATGTCCCTCACGCCTCGACGCCGAGAAGCCTCTGGGCGATCTCCTCGCCCACCTTGGTTGCCGCCGCGGTCATGATGTCGAGGTTGCCCGCGTACGGCGGCAGGAAGTCGCCCGCGCCCTCGACCTCCACGAACGTGGTGACCGTCGCGTGCCCGCCGGAGGCGAGGCTCGGCTCGTCGAACTGTGGCTCGTTGAGCAGGCGGTACCCGGGCACGTACTGCTGGACGTCCGCGACCACCCGGTGGATGGACTCGGCGATCACCGCGTGGTCCGCCTCTTCCGGGATCGCGCAGAAGATGGTGTCGCGCATGATCATCGGCGGATCCGCCGGGTTCAGGATGATGATCGCCTTGCCCTTGCGGGCGCCCCCGATCACCTCGACACCGCGGCTGGTCGTCTTGGTGAACTCGTCGATGTTCGCGCGAGTGCCCGGGCCGGCCGAGAGCGACGCCACCGAGGCGACGATCTCCGCGTACACCACGTCGACCACCCGCGAGACCGCGTGGACTATCGGGATGGTGGCCTGACCGCCGCAGGTGATCATGTTGACGTTCGGCGCATCCAGGTGCTCGCGCAGGTTCGCGGGCGGCACGACGGGCGGCCCGACCGCGGCGGGGGTGAGATCGATCGCCCGGATGCCGGCGGCCGCGTAGCGGGGCGCCGCGTCCCGATGCACGTGCGCGGACGTCGCCTCGAAGACCAGGTCCGGCTTCTCGGACTGGCTCAGCAACCAGTCGATGCCGTCAGCGGAGGTCTCCAGCCCCATCTGGCGGGCCCGGGCCAGGCCTTCGCTCTCCGGGTCGACACCGATCATCCAGCGAGGCTCGAGACATTGCGAACGCTGCAGCTTGTAGAGCAGGTCGGTGCCGATGTTGCCCGACCCCACAATCGCGACGCTCGCTGTGGCCATCGAAACCAACTCCTATGTGAACTGGAGAGATACCGAACCGAGCCCACCGAATTCGGCCTTGACCTGGTCACCCGGACGAACGTCGACGGCACGGGTGCACGAACCCGGCAGCACGACGTCTCCCGCCGTCAGTCGCACCCCGAAGCTGTCGACAGTGCGCGCCAGCCAGGCCACCGCCCTGGCCGGATGCCCAAGTACCGCATCACTGCAACCCTCGGCGACACGGTCGCCGTTGATGCTGAGCGTCGCGTCGATGGCGGTGAGATCGATGTCGCCGGGGCGGACTCGCCCGGCACCGATCGCGTGGCCCGCGTACGAGGCGTTGTCGGACACGGTGTCGACCAGATCGATCTTCCAGTCCTTGATCCGAGTGTCGATCAGCTCGATGGACGGGACCACAAATTCCGTTGCGGCCAGCACGTCCTCAACGGTACATCCGAAACCGGGCAGGTCGGCACCGAGAATGAAGCTGACCTCCATCTCCACGCGGGGCAGCAGGAAGCGCGAGCAGGCGACGGGCTCGTCCTCGCGCAGCTCGCAGGTGTCGAAGAGGTGCCCGTAGTCGGGCTCGTCGACCCCGAGCATCTCCTGCATCGCCTTGGCCGTCAGCCCCACCTTGTGCCCGATCACCCGCTCCCCTGCCAGGACCCGGCGGCGGACGTTGAGCAGCTGGATCTCGTACGCGTCGACCATGTCGATGTCGGGGTAGCGCGCCGACAACGGGTCGAGCGGGGCGAACCCCTTCTCCGCGGCATGCAGCCGGTCCGCAATCTCGAAACGCGATTCGGTCGAAAGCATGGGCCGGTTCCCTTCGGTGCGGACTATGTCGTCGAGACGACTCCGGACCGAATGGACCCGCGACGCGCGGCGTGCGCGGCGGCGCGACGGCCGGAGAACACACAGTCTGCAAGCGAGAGCCCGCTCACGTAGGAATTCGAGCAAATCCCCACCGCGGTGCGGCCGGCCGCGTACAAGCCGTCGATCGCAGCACCGTCGGCGGTGATCACCGCCCCGGACTCCTCGTCGACGACGAGCCCACCGAGAGTGATCATCGGCAGCGGGTTGGTCAGGCTCTTCTTCAGCGAGACGTCGAACATCGAGAAGGGTCCGGTGCGAACCGGCCGGCGGAAGTCGTCGGGCTTGCCCATCGGATCGCCCGCGCCGGTCTCGATCGCCTCGTTGTGCGCGGCGACGGTCGCGGCCAGACCGGCCGGGTCGACCCCGACCTTGGCTGCTACCTCGGCGAGGGTGCGGCCGGTGGTGTGATCCAGCCGGAGCAGTGTCTCCGCCTGGATCCGCTGGAACCAGTTGGTCTGACTGCGCAACTGGGTGCGAGCCTCCGCGACGAGGTCGGCGTCCGCGACCAGCCAGCCCTGCCCCTCACGCTCGGCAATCATCGCGTGACCCAGTGCGGCGCCGTACCGGGACTCGTCGACCATCCGCTCCCCCCGCCGGTCCACCAGCAGGGACCCGAGGAACGCGCTCGTCGGGACGATGAACCGCCACGCCGAGATGTTGGACATCTTGGCGGTGGCACCGCCGACGTCGGTACCGAGGAAGATGCCGCTGCCGTCGTCTGCGGCCGTGCCCAGAGCCAGTCCGCCGCGGTACCGCGGGGCATGCTCGGCGACCATCGAACGGTTGGCGATGAAGCCGCCGGCACTGACGATCACGCCGGACCGGGCCTGCACCCGGATGGGCCGGGCGTAGCGGGCCTCGATCCGCTCCACGCGCTTCTGCAGGATCTTGCGCATCGGCGGGTAGTAGATGCCAGGCTTGGCCGACAGCGCCGACAGCCGGGCGTGCGAGGCCCGCACCGCGGCGGGCGCGTCGCGCAGGCTCATGCATTCCACGCCGATGACTGCGCCTGCGTCGTCTGTCAGCAAGCGGACCGCGCGGGTCTGCTGCACGAGCCGTAGCCCCTTGGCCAGCGCGGAGTCGACCAGAGGCTGGTAGAGCATCTTGCCGGACGTGCCCTTGCCCTTGGCCCGGTGTCCACGCGGCGCGGGCGCGGCCACGTCGCGGAATCCGCCTGCGGCCTCACTGCCCGAGTAGTAGAGGTAGTACTTGTCCGTGGGGTACGACGTCTTGTAAGGGCACAGCGACGCCTCGAACGGCACCCCGTTGGCGGCCAGCCAGTCGATCATCGCGGGGCTCTCGTCGCAGAACCGGCGCAGCGTCTCGGGCCGGACCGCGTCGCCGACCTCGCTGCTCAGGTAGGCGAACATCGCGTCGGCGGTGTCGTCGATCCCGGCCGCGCGCTGTACCGACGTACCGCCACCTGCGTAGACGATGCCGCCGGAGATGGTGCTGGCGCCGCCTCCGCTGCACCTGTCGAGGGCGAGCACCTCCGCACCCGCGTCGAGCGCCTCCAGCGCCGCGGAAATCCCCGCCACACCGGTTCCGACCACCACGACGTCCGCGGAAAAGTCCCAGGCCACTGCGCACCGCCCTCTCGTCACTGCAACGAATTTTCGTCACTGCAACGTGTTTTCGTTTGGGTTCTGATCGGATCGTCCGAGTTCAGGAATACTTCCTGGCAGAAAGGATGGACGATACCGGCCATCATTCTATAACGTGTTCTACATGAGCAAGCAGGAATACGACGTCGTCGTTGTCGGAAGTGGCGCCGCGGGCATGACCGCGGCACTGACCGCGGCCCATCAGGGCCTGAGCGTGGTCATCGTCGAGAAGGCCGCCCACTACGGCGGATCCACCGCTCGATCCGGTGGCGGGGTGTGGATCCCCAACAACGAGGCGCTGCAGGCGGACGGGGTCACCGACACCCCGGCAGCCGCCCGCGAGTACCTGCACAGCATCATCGGCGACGTCGTCGCCCCCGAGCGCATCGACACCTACCTGGACCGCGGTCCGGAGATGCTGTCCTTCGT
Organism: Rhodococcus tukisamuensis NBRC 100609; assembly: GCF_001894985.1. Lineage (GTDB taxonomy): Bacteria > Actinomycetota > Actinomycetes > Mycobacteriales > Mycobacteriaceae > Rhodococcus_G > Rhodococcus_G tukisamuensis. The sequence continues at coordinate 398,082 of NZ_BCXG01000002.1, forward strand.
GCTGAAGAACAGCGCACTGGAGCTGCAGTGGGTGCCCGGTTACTCCGACTACTACCCCGAGGCCCCCGGCGGACGGGTCGGCGGACGCTCCGTCGAGCCCACGCCGTTCGACGGCAACAAGCTCGGCGACGACCGCAAGAACCTCGAGCCCGACTACGTCAAGGCTCCCAAGAACTTCGTCATCACCCAGGCCGACTACAAGTGGCTGAACCTGTTGATGCGCAACCGCCGCGGCCCCTTGCGCGCCATGAAGGTCGGCATGCGGTTCCTGGCCGCAAAGGCCACCGGCAAGGACCTGCTGGTCCGCGGGCAGGCTCTGGTCGCCGGCATGCGTATCGGCCTACGTGACGCGGGCGTGCCGATCCTGCTGAACACCCCGCTGACCGAGCTGTACACGGAGGACGGCGCCGTCCGCGGCGTGAAGGTGCTCGTCGACGGCGAGGAGCAGGTCATCCGCGCCCGTCACGGCGTCGTGCTCGGCTCCGGCGGCTTCGAGCACAACGACGAGATGCGCAAGAAGTACCAGCGCGGGCCGATCGGCACCGAGTGGACCGTCGGCGCCAAGGCCAACACCGGTGACGGCATCGTCGCCGGCCAGAAGCTCGGCGCGGCAGTCGACTTCATGGACGACGCCTGGTGGGGCCCGTCCATCCCGCTGACCGGCGGCCCGTGGTTCGCCCTCTCCGAGCGGACCCTGCCCGGCTCCCTGATGGTCAACACCGCAGGCAAGCGATTCGGCAACGAGGCCGCGCCCTACGTCGAGGCCACGCACATGATGTACGGCGGCGAGTACGGCCAGGGCGAGGGCCCGGGTGAGAACATCCCGACCTGGATGATCCTGGACCAGCGTTACCGCAACCGCTACACCTTCGCGGGCATCACCCCCCGCACCCCCTTCCCCGGCCGCTGGCTCAAGGCCGGCGTCGTGGTCAAGGCGGGCACCATCGCCGAGCTCGCCGAGAAGACCGGTCTCCCGGTCGAGGCGCTCACCTCGACGGTGGAGCGCTTCAACGGATTTGCGCGCAACGGCAAGGACGAGGACTTCGGACGTGGCGACAGCGGGTACGACCAGTACTACGGCGACCCGCGACTGAAGAACCCGAGCCTCGGCGAGGTGAGCAAGGCTCCCTTCTATGCAATCAAGATGGTCCCGGGCGACCTGGGCACCAAGGGCGGCATCTGCACCGACGTCGACGGCCGCGCCCTGCGCGAGGACGGCACCTGGATCGAGGGTCTCTACGCCGCCGGCAACGCCAGCGCACCGGTGATGGGCCACACCTACGCGGGCCCCGGCGCGACCATCGGACCCGCGATGACCTTCGGCTACCTGGCAGTCCTCGACATCGCCCGGCGCGCCAAGTCCGGAGCCGTCGCCACTGCGGGCACCGAGTCCGAGTCGCCCTCCGCCGCAACCAACTCGAACTGAGAGGCCCGCAGTTGCCCATCGACCCGAACATTGCGATCGGCGCCGAGCTTCCGGTCCAGGAGTTCACCTGGACCAGTTCGGACGTGCAGCTCTACCACCTCGGCATCGGCGCGGGCGCCCGCCCGCTCGACGCCCGAGAACTGCGCTACCTCACCGACGGCAACCCGCAGGTGCTCCCGACCTTCGCCACCGTGGTGGCCAACATCCATGCCACCGAGGCACCGAAGGTGTCCTTCCCCGGCGTGGAGATCGACCTCGCGAAGGTGGTGCACGGGAGCCAGGAGGTGACCGTGCACCGGCCGATCCCGGCCGAGGGAAGCGCACGCACCACGACCCGGATCTCCGAGGTGTGGGACAAGGGCAAGGCCGCGGTCATCGTCCAGGAGTCCACCACCACCGATCTGGACGGGAATCCGCTGTGGACCGCCCGCTCGTCGATCTTCGCGCGTGGCGAGGGCGGCTTCGGCGGCGAGCGCGGCCCGTCCGAGTCCGTCGCGCTTCCGGACCGGGCGCCGGACTTCGAGACCTCCGTACCGATCCTGCCGCAGCAGGCGTTGCTGTACCGGATGTGCGGTGACCGGAACCCGTTGCACTCGGATCCCGAATTCGCGTCCGCCGCAGGCTTCCCGGCACCTATCCTTCATGGACTGTGCACCTACGGGATGGTGTGCAAGGCGGCTGTCGACGTGGCCCTCGAGTCCGACGCAACACGGGTCAAGGGCTACCGGGCCAGGTTCGCCGGTGTGGTCTATCCGGGCGAGAGCCTCCGGGTTCGCATCTGGGAGGATGCGGGACGTCTGCTGATCTCGGCCACCGTGCCGGATCGCGACGACTCGCCCGCCCTCGCGGATGTCGTCCTGACCCTCGCCTGACTTTTGAACACCCGCGGCCCTCACCGGCCGCTCACAAGTTTCAAGACAACAGCACAACCCCCTCGAATACCTACCACCACAACGGAGTAGACGCATGTCTGCATCTCACGATGACCGGGCCGGCCTGTCCAGGCGAGGCTTCCTAACTGCAGGTGCGGGGGCCCTCGCAGTCTCGACCCTCGGCGCGTGGACTCCCGTCCACGCCGTCCCCGTCCGCACCCAGGGTTCCGCGGGTTCCTCGGCCTCGGGTTCCTCTGTCCTCTCGGGATCCGCTTCCGGTTCGGCCGCCGATCTCCCCGCGCCCCCGGACTTCCCCGAAGGCATCGACCTGGCCCAGCAGGCGTACCAGAACTGGTCCAAGGAGATCATTCTGGACAAGACGCTGATCGCATTCCCGAAGAACGCCGACGACGTCGTGCGGCTGACCAACTGGGCCCACGCCAAGGACTACAAGCTGCGCCCCCGCGGCGCCATGCACGGCTGGACCCCGCTCACCGTCGTGAACGGCGAGTCGGTGGACAAGGTCATCCTCGTCGACACCATCAAGCACCTCGGCGGCGTTGCCGTGCACAAGGGTTCGCCGGACACCGTCACCGCCGGCCCCGGCGCGACGCTGTACGAGATCACCTCGGCACTGCAGGAGCAGGGTCTCGGTATCGCCAACCTGCCGGCGCCCGGTGTGCTCACCGTCGCCGGTTGCCTCGCCGTGGACGCCCATGGCGCGGCACTGCCCGCCGCCGGCCAGGCCACCACCCCCGGCCACACCTACGGTTCGCTGTCGAACCTGGTCACCTCGCTGACCGTGGTGGCGTGGAACGGCACCGAGTACGCGCTGCGCACCTACGATCGCAGCGACCCGGCGATCAACCCACTGCTGACCAACCTGGGCCGCACCTTCATCACCTCGGTGACCCTGCAGGCCGGCCCGAACTTCCGGATGCGCTGCGAGTCGTTCACCGACATCGGCTGGGAGGAGATGTTCGGCCCCAAGGGCGCCGAGGGCCGCACCTTCGAGTCCTACGTCGCCAAGTCCGGTGGCGTGGAGGCTATCTGGTACCCGTTCACCGACAAGCCGTGGCTGAAGGTGTGGTCGGTGGCCCCGACGAAGCCGGCAAGCTCGAGGGAGATCACGGAACCGTACTGCTACACGTTCTCGGACAACCTGCCGGAGCCGCTGACCGACCTGCTCGGCGGGCTCAACGCGGGACTGCCGGGCATCGCCCCGATGTTCGGCCAGGGCATGTACGCCGCCACCGTCTCGGGCCTGTCGTCGACCAACACCAAGGACATCTGGGGCTGGTCGAAGGACGTCCAGTTCTACATCAAGCACACCACGCTGCGGCTGACCGAGGGCGGCGGCGCCGTCGTCACCAACCGGGCGAACATCGGCCAGGTCATCCACGACTTCACCCAGTGGTACAACGGGCGCATCCAGTTCTACAAGGGCCAGGGCAAGTTCCCGCTCAACGGCCCCGTCGAGATCCGTTGCTGCGGCATGGATCAGGTCGAGGACCTGCTGGTACCGGCCGCCGGCGCCCCGACCATCTCGGCGATGCGGGTGCGCGACGACCATCCCGAGTGGGACACCGCGATCTGGCTGAACGTGCTCGGTGTGCCCGGCACCCCCGGCATGTTCGCGTTCTACCGCGAGATGGAGCAGTGGATGCGCGGGCACTACGCCGGCGCGGACGCGGTCTTCCGACCCGAGTGGTCGAAGGGCTGGGCATTCGGACCGGAGAAGCCGTACACCGACGGGGCGATCATCTCGAACGACCTGCCGAGGAGCTACCGGGACGGCCTGCCGGGATCGGACAACTGGGACACCGCCCGCGCGGCGTTCAACGCCATCGATCCGCACCGCGTCTACAGCAACACCTTCATGGACCAGCTGCTGCCGTAGCCGGACCGAACGAGCGCCCCTCGCACCGCATCACGCGGCGCGGGGGGCGCTCGTCGTTTGTCCGGTGCGGTATCAGGACCGAACGCGCGCACGCGCCGGCACACAGAGCGTGACCGCCACGGCGGCAAGCGAAACCACCGCCCCCAGCCAGTAGAGCAGGTTGAAGGCGCCGATGGTGGGCACCGTGACACCGGCCGCCGTGACCGTGGACGTCGCGAGCACCGCCGCACCCACCGCGCTGGCGGTGGAGGTGCCGACGGAGCGCAGCAGGCTGTTCACTCCGTTGGCCGAGGCGGTCTGGTCCGCCGGTGCGGCCTCCGTGATCAGCACCGGCATCGCCGCCAGGGCCAGGGCCACCCCGCCCGAGATGATCGCCGCGCTGACGGTGACGTTGAGGACCGCGGACCCGAGCACCGCGCGTACCGCGTAGCCCACCGCGATCGCGACGGCGCCCACCATCAGGGTTGCCTGGGCTCCGTGCCGTCGGGACATCCGGGCCGAGAGGGGCGCCAGCAGGACCATCAGCAGCCCGCCCGGAAGCATTGCCAGGCCGGCCTGGGTCTCGGAAAGGCCGGGACCATAACCGGATTCAACCGGCGCTTGCAACTCCTGGGTGGCGGTGTAGGCGCTGAGGAACATCGCGAACCCGAGCAGGACCGCACAGATGTTGGAAACCAGCACCGGACGCAGCACGGTGGTCCGCAGGTCCACCAGAGGCTCCCGGATCCGCAACTCGAGCGGTATCCACGCGGCCGACGCGGCGAGGCCGACCGCCGCACACGTGAGCGTGCTGACGCCGGTCCAGCCCCACTCACCACCCTTGGAGACCGCGAGCAGCAGTCCGGTCAGGGCCACGGTCAGCAGGAGCGCGCCCGCGAAGTCGAACCGGCCCTGTGAGCGGACCGCGGACTCCGGGACGACGGCGAGCAGCAACGCCGCCAGCAGCAGACCGCCCGCGCCGCTGACCCAGAACAGCGCCTCCCAGCCGAGGTGTTCGTAGATGACGCCGGCCAGCGGCATCCCGATCATCCCGCCGATCCCGAGGGTGGCGCTCATCAGTGCCACCGCCCCGCCCAGTCGCTCGCGCGGCAGCACGTCGCGCATCAGGCTGATGCCCACCGGCAGCAGCGCCATCGCGAAGCCCTGCATGACGCGCCCCGCGACCACCACCGGGAACACCTGGCCGAGCGCTGCGACCGCCGAGCCGAGCACCATCACGGCCAGGCACACCAGCATCATCGACCGCTTGCCGAACAGGTCGGCGAGGCGTCCGATGAGCGGCGTCGCCACCGCGCTCGTCAGCAGGGTCGCGGTGACCATCCACGACGCGGTGGCGGACGAGACATTCAGCGCAACGGCGAAATCGGGGAGAATGGGCACCACCAGCGTCTGCTGGAGCGAAACCAGGACGCCACTGAGACTCAGGACCGCCACGACGCGTCGCGCACGTGCCGGATCCTGAAACACCGACTCCGCGACCGGCGCCTGGACCGTCCCGGCAGCGCCGGCCTCGGGTGCGGTGGTCTCCCCCGCGCTCACCCGGTGACGCGGGCGGCGTTGCCCGCGTCGATCGGCAGCACGGTCCCGGTGATGTGGGCGCTCGCCTCGGCGGCGAAGAACAGCACCGCGCGGGTGATCTCGAACGGGTCGAGCCACGGCACCGGCTGGGCGTGCAGGCTCTCGAACACCGGCGCGACGTCGTCCATGGTCGGCGCGTCCAGGTCCGGCCGCATCAGCGAGTAGAGCGCGTCGTTGTGGATCATCGGCGTCGAGATGTTGCCCGGGGCAATCGCATTGACGGTGATGCCGAACTTCGCCAGGTCCAGGGCCGCGCTCTTGGTCATCCCGATCACGCCCCACTTGGACGCGGCGTAGGCCACCATGTTGGTGTTGCCCGCTCGGCCGAGCATCGACGAGATGGTGATGATCCGGCCGTAGCCGCGCTCGATCATGCCGGGTGAGACCGCCCCGAGCGTGTTGAACACTCCGGTCAGGTTCGAGTTGATGACCTCGTTCCACTGGGCTGAGGTCATCGACTGCACCGGAGCCGCGACGGACACCCCCGCGTTGGCGACCGCGACGTCGACGCGACCGAACTCGGACTCGGCCCGGGCCACGAGGGCGTCCATCGCGGCCCGGTCGCCGGTGTCGGCCTTGACCGCAATGCAGCGCCGGCCGGTGGCCTCGACGAGCCGGACCGTTTCCGCGAGATCGTCCTCGGTGGCGAGCGGGTAGAACACCGAGTCGTTGTCCTCGCACCGGTCGCAGATCACCACATCGGCACCGCGCTCCGCGAAGGCCACCGCGTGCGAGCGGCCCTGTCCGCGGGCACCCCCGGTGACCAGTGCGACCTTGCCCTCGAAATCGTCCATCGTGCTGCACTCCCTCGCGTCGAATTCGTCTGCAGTCATCACTACTCCGCCCGCGGCGACCTGCGCCGGTCGATCCCGTCCAGCGGTACGCGGGCCGCGGTCACCGCAGCAGTGCCAGCCTGCTGCGGGCTCGTGCGAGGTCCGGGACCGCCGGCGGGTCCTGCAGATCCGGCGTTCGCCAGTCGGCGCCGAGCACGGTCAGCTCCACGTCGCGGTCGTACAGGACGTCGACGAGGGTGCAGAACCGCTGCACCCCGTCGGGGGCGGCCTCCCCGATCGGCGGGACGCCGCTGACCACCCACCGGCTGTGGGCGGCGGCCAGGCCGAGGTAGTCGTGCGGCGAGACCGGGCACTCGCAGAGATCGCCGAAGTCGAACCAGAGCAGGTCCCCGCGCACCGCGCGGGCCACGACGGGGCGCCCGGACGGCGGGCTCACCGTGGTGCGTTCGTGCTCGTGCGGCGGCGCCGGATGGGTCCCGCCCGGCAGGTAGCGCCCCGACGAGAAGCGCCCGTCCTGCGGCGGGGCCCCGAGGCGGTAGTCGCGCTCGCCCACCAGCTCGACCACCTCGAGCCGCCGCTTCAACGTCTCGATCGTCGGCCGGAACTTGTCGTGGAACAGCGGATTGGGCAGCAGCCCGTCCGGCGGGTAGTTCGACGTGACCACCAGTGCGACGCCGCAGTCCTCCAAGGCCGACAGCAGGCGGGTGAGCAGGGCGGCGTCCCCGATGTCGTGGACGTGGAACTCGTCGAAGAACAGCACGTCGCAGCCGGCGAGCAGACCCGTCGACGCCCGCTCGATGCCGACCTCGTGCACCGAACGGTGCAGTTGCCGGAAGAACTCGTGGAAGTGCACCCGCCGGGTGCGCCGCACCGTGAGTCCGGCGCGGTACGCGTCCATGAGCCAGGTCTTGCCGCGGCCTACCGGGCCCCACAGGTAGGCGCCGCGGCCGGGCCGCAGGTCCACCCGTGCGAGCCGCTCGGCGACCACCCGCTGGCCCGCGTCGAGCTCGAAGCCCGCGCTTGCGGCGGCACGCTCGAAAGTTTCAACGGTCATGGTCGGTCGGGTCCTTCGCATGCCCCGACTCTACGAATGTAGAGTCGGGGTCTCAATGCGAGATGGGTCTCACCCCGGGACCGGACTCGGTACAGAACGGGCGGTAGCCGGAGAGTGGTGACGAGATGGCAGGCGGCACGGACCGACGCGAACGGATCGCGGACGCGGTACTCGACATAGTCGCAGCCGACGGCATCCGGGCCCTCACCCACCGCGCGGTGGACCGACATCTCGAATTGCCCGCCGGATCCACCTCGTACTACTTCCGAACCAAGCGGGAACTGCTCGTCGCGGCGGTCGAGCGCCTGACCGAGAGCTCACGGCGCGACTTCGAGCGGTCTCGGCTGACCCGGCCTCGTCCGGGCGGGCTACCCGCCGTCGAGGAACTCGCGGCCGACATCGGCTCGGCCCTCGACGCCATGCTCTCCGACCGGGCCCGGGACATCCGCGTCCGCTACGCGCTCGCCCTGGAGATGGTGCACGACAAGGAGATCCAGCGGGCGTTGGCTACCAGCATCTTCTCGCAGGAGTTGGCGGCCGGCCTGGTCCGGGAGCTCGGATCGGCCGACCCCGAGATCGACGGCGCCAACTTTGTCGCCCTGTGCGAGGGACTGGTCTGGGAGAACTCGGTCGGGGCGCAAGCCCTGGCCGGGCCGGAACCCGGAACTGCCGCGAGCGCGCGCCGGCTCACCGCCGCGATCGCGACCTATCTCGGAGGCCTGAGCGCCCGGCCCTGAATCAGACACGCTGAAACTGGGCACTTCCGCGGCCTCGGGTCAGCGCAGGAGCTCGACCGGATCGCCCTCGCCACGCACTGATCCGTCACGGTCGGTGGGAGCCGATTCCCGGCATCCACCGACCGTACCGGTGCGGCCTGTCAGTCGCGGGCTCGGGCGACGGCCTTGATCTCCACCAGCGTGCCCGGCATGGCGAGTGCGGCGACCCCCACCGCGGTCCAGGCCGGCCGCGCGTCACCCTGGAACCGTGACTTGGCCCTCATGAACTCCGGCAGGTGCTGGGGGTAGTCGACGTGGAAGGTGGTCAGCTCCACCACGTCCGCGGCCGTGCAGCCCTGCTTGCGCAGCACCCCGAGCAACGCGTCGAAGGCGAACCGGTACTGCCGCTCGATGTCGGCCGGCACGGTGCCGTCGGCCTCGAGCCCGACCTGCCCCGAGAGGAACCACAGGTCGCCCGCCCGCACGGCGTCCGAGTACTCGAACTCCTCTTCCCAGTTCTCGTTTCCCTGTCCCATGTCCCGTTCCCTGCCTTTTGCGAAGTGCGGTCTTTCGAGAAGTACACCGGCCGACGCCGGTGAAGCGACCTCGGCCGCGAACGCAAATGCGTTCGCGGCCGAGGCTTTCCGCAACGGACTTGCTCTCAGGCGGTGAGTACCAGACCCGAGGTCGGCACGCCGGTGCCCGCGGTGACCAGCACCTGTTGGGCACCCGCCACCTGGTTCACGGAGGTCCCGCGGATCTGTCGGACGCCCTCGGCGATGCCGTTCATGCCGTGGATGTACGCCTCGCCCAGCTGGCCGCCGTGCGTGTTCAGCGGGAGCTTGCCGCCGATCTCGAGCGCGCCCGGCTCCCGGACGAAGTCCTTCGCCTCGCCGCGCTTGCAGAACCCGAGGTCCTCGAGCTGCATGAGCACGTACGGGGTGAAGTGGTCGTAGAGCACCGCCATGTCCATGTCGTCCGGACGCAGGCCCGACTGATCCCACAGCTGGTTCCCGACGAGCTCCATCTCGGGGATGCACGCGAGGTCGTCGCGGTAGTAGCTCATCATCGTGTACTGGTCCTTGCCGCTGCCCTGGGCCGCGGCCGCGATGGAGACCGGCTTCTGCTTGAGGTCCTTGGCCCGCTCCGCCGAGACGACGACGATCGCGATGCCGCCGTCCGACTCCTGGCAGCAGTCCAGCAGGTGCAGCGGTTCGGCGATGAACCGTGAGTTCTGGTGGTCCTCGAGGGTGATCGGCTTGCCGTAGAAGAACGCATTCGGGTTGGTCGCCGCGTGCTTGCGGTCGGCGACGGCAATCCGCCCGAAATCCTCACTGGTGGCGCCGTACTGGTGCATGTACCGGCGGGCCATCATCGCCACACTGCCTGCCGGCGTGCTCAGTCCGTGCGGGTAGGAGAAGGCGTAGTCGGCGCCCGACGAGTTCACCTGGTTGACCAGACCGGAGTCGACCTGGCCGAACCGGTGCCCGGACCGCTCGTTGAACGCCCGGTAGGCCACCACCACGTCCGCGACGCCCGAGGAGACGGCCAGCGCCGCCTGCTGGATCGTCGCGCAGGCCGCGCCGCCGCCGTAGTGGATGCGGCTGAAGAACTTCAGTTCCGGGATCCCGACCGCGCGGGCGACGGCGGTCTCGGTGTTGGTGTCCATCGTGAACGAGACCAGACCGTCGACCTCCGCGGGAGTCAGGCCCGCGTCGGCGAGGGCGAGGTTCACCGCCTCTGCGGCCAGCCGGAGCTCGCTGCGTCCCGAATCCTTCGAGAAGTCGGTGGCACCGATACCGACGATCGAGGCCTTGCCTGACAGGCCGCTCATGCGGGGCTCCCAACTGCGCCGGTGGTGACCGAGCCGTCCATGACCAGCCGGACGGTGGAGGTGATGTGCTTGCCCAGCGAGTCGGTCCCGACGACGGAGAGGGTGACCAGTCCGTCCTCGACCGACACGACGCTGCCCGTGAGGGTCAGGGTGTCGTAGGCGTACCACGGCACACCGAGACGCAGCTCGATCGACTTCAGGACGGCCTTCTGGCCCGCCCAGTCCGTGACGTAGCGCTGCACCAGGCCGGTGTCCGTCAGGATGTTGACGAAGATGTCCTTGGAACCGCGCTGCTGCGCGAGGTCCCGGTCGTGGTGCACGTCCTGGAAGTCGCGGGTGGCCAACGCCGTCGAGACGACGAACGTCGGTGTGCCCTCGACGACCAGGGTCGGCAGCGAGTCGCCGACCGCGACGGCGGGCGGGTTCAGCGGGGTCATCGGTTCTCCTCCACAGGCCGCCAGGCGTACAGCGTCCACGGGCCCTTGTCGTCGTTGTCCGGGTCGGCCGGGAAGTCCAGGAAGTCCACCTCGACGGACTGGCCGACGGCGACGGTCTCGGGATCGGCCCCACGCAGCTCGCCGAGCATGCGCACGCCCTCCTCCAGTTCGACCAGCGCGATCACGAAGGGCAGCGGCCGGCCCGGCACCTTCGGCGCATGGTGCACGACGTAGCTGAACACCGTGCCGCGGCCGGAGGCCACGACGTAGTCGGTGCTCTCGCCCTTGGGCTTCCACAGTGCCGGCACCGGCGGGTGCTGCAACGAACCGTCGGGCCGCTGCTGCAGACGCAGCTCGTGCGCGGCCACGCCGTCCCAGAAGAACTTCGTGTCGAGCGAGGCCGCCGGACGCATCATCCGGGTGCCGTCGAGGTCGTCGACCGGGTCACCGCTCGCCGAAGACGCCACGGCCGCCACGGTTTCGGGGGCAGCGGTCTTCGCGGGCGGCGCGAACTTGAGGATGCGGAAGAGCATCTCGGCAACCACTTCGTCGCCGACCTTCCACAGGTTGCGGGTGGTGAAGAACCAGCCCTCCCCCAGGCCCGTCTTCTTCGGTCCCACAACGTCTTCGAGCACCGACTCGATGGTGACCTCCTCGCCGGGGGCGAGGTAGCGGTGGTAGGTCTGGTCGCAGTTGGTGGCGACCACCGAGGTGTACCCGGCCTCGTCGAGGATCTCGGTCATCCGGCCGAGCGGGTCGTCCTCCTCGCGCACCGCACCGAGTCCGCGCATGGTCCACACCTGCGCCATCGCCGGCGGCGCGACGATGCCGTCGTGACCGGCGGCGCGGGCGGCGACCTCGTCGACGTAGATGGGGTTCTCGTCGCCGATCGCCTCGACCCAGTTCCGGATCATCGGCAGGTTCACCGGGTCGCGACCGCTGCGAGCCTTGCTTGCACCGCCATCCCGAACCTGCTGCGCGGCAGCGAGAATGTCGGTCATCGCCGCGCCACCTTCGGCAGCCCCAGCCCGCCGGTGGAGATGAGGTCGCGCATGACCTCGTTGACGCCGCCACCGAAGGTGATGACGAGGTTGCGCTTGGTCTGCGCGTCCAGCCACCTGAGCAGGTGCCCGGTCTCCGGGTCGGCCGCGTCGCCCCAGCGTCCGACGACCTCCTCGGCGAGCCGGCCCATCCGCTGGATCTGCTCGGTGGAGAACACCTTCGTCGCCGATGCGTCGGCCATGTCAAGCGCACCGGACTGCGAGGCCACCTGCCAGTTCAGCAACTCGTTGAGCCGGTAGATCGCGCGGATCTCGCCGAGCGCCCGCTGGACGTCGGGCTGGGTCAGCAGCGGGTTGCCGTCGGGTCCGGGACGCTTGGCCCACTCGCTGACATGGTCGTAGAGACCACCGACTCGGCCGCACGGGCCGAGCATGACGCGCTCGTGGTTGAGCTGGGTGGTGATCAGCCGCCAGCCCTTGTTCTCCTCGCCCACCAGCATCTCGACCGGGACCCGCACGTTCTCGTAGTAGGTCGCGTTGACATGGTGCGCGCCGTCGGCGGTTATCACCGGCGTCGAGGAGAAGCCGGGATCCTTGGTGTCCACGATCAGGATCGAGATGCCACGGTGCCGGTCCTCCGTGGTGCCGGTGCGCACGGCCAGCCAGATGTAGTCGGCGGCGTGACCGCCGGTGGTGAAGTACTTCTGGCCGTTGACGATGTAGTGGTCACCGTCGCGGACCGCGGTGGTGCGCAGCGACGCGAGGTCCGTGCCCGCCTCGGGCTCGGTGTACCCGATAGCGAAGTGCACCTCACCGGAGAGGATCGACGGCAGGAACTTCTGCTTCTGCTCCTCGGTGCCGTACACCTGCAGCGTCGGGCCGACGGTCTGCAGCGTCACCGACGGCAGCGGGACGTCCGCACGGACCGCCTCGTTGGTGAAGAGCTGCTGTTCGATCTCGCCGAAACCCTTGCCGCCGAACTCCTTCGGCCAGCCGACACCGAGCCAGCCGTCACGGCCCATCCGGCGGATGACCTCGTGGTACTCGGGGCCGTGCCGGTCGGTGAGCATGGCCTCGGCCTCGTCGGGCGAGATCAGCCCGGCGAAGTAGTCGCGGAACTCCGCTTGGAGCTTCTTCTGCTCCGGGGTCAGATCGATGAGCATGCTGCCTCCACGCCGAGGTCGCGGGCGCTGAGAGCGCCGAGAATGGACAGACGGGACGCGGGGCCGCCGACGAGGCGGACGAGGTCCTTGGTCTGCTCGTAGTACAGATGGGCCGGGTAGGTGACGTCGGCGCCCATGCCGCCGTGCATGTGACTGCACTGCTGCATCGAGACGGGCAGCTGCTCGGCCAGCCAGTAGGCGGCCACCGAGGTGTCCTCCGTGGCGTCGAGGCCCTCCGCGAGCCGCCAGCAGGCCGAGCGGGCAGCCAGTTCGAGGGTGCGGGCGGTGACGTAGGAGTCGGCGAGCTGCTGCGAGACGGCCTGGAAGACCGCGATCGGCTTGCCGAACTGCTCGCGCCCGGTCACGTACTTCGCGGTGAGGTTCGTCATCCCGGTGCCCAAACCGGCCGCCTGCGCCGCGACCGCGGCGAGCGCGATCCGGTACACCTGTGCGACCGGAATGCCGGTCAGCAGTGCGCCCGAGTCGATCCGCACGTTCTCGAGCACCATCGTGTACTCGGGGGCCAGCGAGGCGGTAAACGTGCGGGTCAGGGTGACGCCGTCGGCGTCGGGGGCCACCACGGCCACGCCAGCGGACGTCGGCACCAGCACGAAGGCCGCCTGCTCGGCATAGCGCACGCCGACCTTGCGGCCGTTGACGACGTAGCCGTCGCCGTCGGCGGTCGCGGCGGTCGCGGGAATCGCGGGCAGCGGTGCGCCCGGTTCTGCGAGCGCCGCGGTAAGGATCGCGCCGCCTGCGACCCCAGACAGGAAGCGCTGCGGGTCGGCGCCGAGTGCCAGCAGCGGCAGCACACCGAAGCCGAGGGTCTCGAGCACGGGGACCTGGGCGGCACACCGGCCGACCTCGCCGAGCAGGACACCGATCTCGCCGATGCCCAGGTCGTCGCCGCCGAGCGAGCCCGGCAGGGCGAGCGAGAGCACCCCCTCGTCCGCCAGCCGCTGCCACAGCGTCGTGTCCCACACCGGGGCGCCGCGGTCCATGGCGGCGAGCGTCTCGGCGCTCGCCGCCGTCTGCAGCACGGCAGCGGCCACTTCGGCCACCGCCTGCTGCTCACTACCGAAAGTGAAATCCACCTGAGAAATCCGTCCTGTCGAAGTGCGTGTAATCGGTCAGCCGCGCGGCAGCCCGAGCAGGTGCTCGGCGGCGACGGTGAGCAGGATCTGCTCGGTACCACCGGCAATGGTCAGGCAGCGGGTGTTGAGGAATTCGCGCGAGAGCGGACCCTCCACCGCGCCGTCGATGCCCGCGCACTCGAGCGCGAACTCCGCGACAGCCTGACGATGCCGTACCCCGACGAGTTTGCGCACACTCGACGCCGGACCGGGGTCCTGGCCGTCGAGCTGACGCAGTGTGGTCCGGTGCTCGAGCAGCGAGCCGACCAGGGCGTCGCCGACGAGGAAGCCGATGCGGTCCTCGGTGACCGGGTCGGTGCCACCGCGGCTGGACAGCTCGAGCAGCTCCTCCATCGCCTTGCCCAGCGACGAGCCACCGCTCATCGCGATCCTCTCGTTGGCGAGGGTGGTCCGGGCCAGCTTCCAGCCGCCGTTCACCTGGCCGACCACGCACTCGTCCGGCACGAACACCCCGTCCAGGAACACCTCGTTGAACAGCGCGTCGCCGGTGATCTCGCGCAGCGGCGAGATCCGAATTCCGGCGCTGCGCATGTCCACCACGAAGTAGGTGATGCCCTTGTGCTTCGGCGCGTCCTTGTCGGTACGGGCCAGGCAGATCGCCCAGTCCGCTTCGAGGGCGAGCGAGGTCCACACCTTCTGGCCGTTGAGCACCCAGCCGCCGTCCACCTTGTCGGCGGTGGTGCGCAGGGACGCGAGGTCGGAGCCGGCGCCCGGCTCGGAGAACAGCTGGCACCAGGTCAGGTCCCCGCGCAGGGTCGGCATCGCGAACCGCTCGATCTGCTCGGCGGTGCCGTGCTCGAGGATCGTGGGCACCGCCCACCAGCCGATCACCAGGTTGGGGGTCTCGAGGTCGGCGCGCACGAGTTCCTCGCCGATCAGGATCTGCTCGGCGGCCTTCGCGGACTTGCCGTACGGGGCCGGCCAGTGCGGCGCCAGGTAACCGGACTCGGCGAACGCAACACGCCGCTCGGCCTCCGGGAGCGCGACGATCGCCTCGATCTCGGCGCGGACGGTCTCCCGCTGCCCCGCGAGGTCGCCGAGGTCCACGGTCAGGTGCCGACGGGCCCCGGCGCGGGTCAGTTCCGCGACCCGGGCCCGCCAGGCGGCGCCGCCACCGAGCAGTTGGCGCAGCGAGAGCACCCGCCGCAGGTAGAAGTGCGCGTCGTGCTCCCAGGTGAAGCCGATGCCGCCGAGCACCTGGATGCAGTCCTTGGCTGTGTCGACCGCCGCGTCCAACGCGACGGACGCGGCGACCGCGGCCGCGATCGGCAACTCGTCGCCGGACTCGGCGGCGACGGCCGCGTCCCAGGCCACGGCGCGGGCCTGCTCGACCCGGCAGAGCATCTCGGCGCACAGGTGCTTGATCGCCTGGAACGAACCGATCGGCTTGCCGAACTGCTCGCGGATCTTCGCGTACTCGACGGCGGTCCGCAGGCACCAGCCGGCAACACCGGCGGCCTCGGCCGCGGCGAGGGTGGCGGCCAGGTCACGCACCAGGCCCGGGCGGACGCCGGTCAGGATCCGGTCCGGCGAGACCGTGACGCCGTCGAGGCGCACGGTGGCCAGCGGGACGCTCACGTCCACGTTCTCCACCGCCGCGACCGTCAGGCCGGCGGTGTCGGCGTCGAGCAGGCACCAGACAACTTCACCCGAGGCTTCGCCCGAGGAGGCGCCGCGGGTGGCGGGCAGCAGCACCGCCACACCGGGTGCGCCGCCGAGCGCGAGGCCGGCGTCGCCGCTCAGCACCAGGCCGCCGTCGGCGTCGGCCTCGGCCGCGACCGCCCCGTCGAGCACGACGCCGACCGGACGCCCACCCTCGGCCAGCTCCGGCCCCCACTGCTTGGCGGCGGGTTCACCGCTGCGCCCGACCACCAGCGCGGCCAGCGCGGTCGACAGGACCGGACCGGCCGCCAGCGCCGCGGCGGCCTGCTCGAGCATCACCGCGAGATCGACGATCTCGCCGTCCGCGCCGCCGACCTCCTCGGCCTGCGCGACCATGAACACACCCAGGTCGGCGAGCGCCGGCCAGTGCGCGCGCCACGGATCCGCCGGGTCCTGACGGAGCGTCTCGATAGGATTCGCGGAGCGCGACCAGGCCAGAATCGATTCCTGGACGGCACGCTGCTCGTCTGTCGTGGCGATAGTCACAAGGAAGGCCAACCTCTCAGTACTGACAAAATCATGTAGAACGTGTTCTAATCTGTAAGTTGGTCCAGAGTCAAGACCAGACTTGAACCGCCCTCGAAAATGTTTCGCCTAATCCAAGGATTTCGTCGATGACCTCCTCATCTCGTACACGCTCCGCGGGCAAAGCCACCGCAACCGGCGCGGCCGTGTCGACTTTGACCGACGAGGACCTCAGTTCCAACGCGCAACGAGAGCGACGCAAGCGGATCCTGGACGCCACCCTGGTGCTGGCGTCGAAGGGCGGCTACGAGGCCGTGCAGATGCGCGCGGTGGCAGAACGCGCGGACGTCGCGGTCGGCACCCTGTACCGCTACTTCCCGTCGAAGGTGCACCTGCTGGTGTCCGCGCTGGCCCGCGAATTCGAGAAGATCGACTCCCGCAAGAAGGGCATGCCGCCGGGCGACACCCCGATCGAGCGGATGCACCTGATCCTCGGTCAGATCACCCGCGCGATGCAGCGCGAGCCGCTGCTCACCGAGGCGATGACCCGGGCATTCATGTTCGCCGACGCCTCCGCTGCCGCCGAGGTCGACGCGGTGGGCAAGCTGATGGACGCGCTGTTCGCCCGGGCCATGAACGACGGCACACCCACCGAGGAGCAGCTCGCCATCGCGCGCGTCATCTCCGATGTCTGGCTGTCCAACCTGGTGGCCTGGCTGACCCGGCGCTCGTCGGCAACCGACGTCGCCAAGCGACTCGAGCTGACCGTCGAACTTCTTCTCGGCGGCGGCTACCAGGATCCGGCCGATTCCTAAGTAGACTTCGCGCAGTGAGTGCGCAAGATCTACCCCTCGAGCTCCGCCGGCGTCTGGTGTCAGTCGCCCGGACGCCGCGACTGCTGGTGGCGTCCGACTACGACGGCACCATGGCACCCATCGTGTCCGATCCGGCGAAGGCATTTCCGGATGCCGAATCGGTGCGCGCCCTGCGGGCGCTCGCGAGCCTGCCCTCGACCGCGTCCGCGGTGATCTCCGGGCGCGCCCTGCGCGACCTGGCGATGCTCTCGCGACTGCCGGTCGAGGTGCAGTTGGTGGGCAGCCACGGCTCCGAGTTCGACGTCGGCTTCGTGCACGAGATCGACGACGACGCCAAGCGGCTGCTGCGCGAGATCACCCACGAACTGCTGACGATCGCCGCCGCGGGCGACGGCATCGCCGTCGAGACCAAGCCGGCCAGCGTCGCGCTGCACGTGCGCAACGCGAGCCCTGAGGTGGCCGACGCCGCGCTGGCCCGGGTCCGCGGCGACGCCGCCACCTGGGACGGCGTACAGGTCACCGAGGGCAAGGCCGTCATCGAGCTGGCCGTCATCGTCACCGACAAGGGCGAGGCCCTCGACATCCTCCGGCACCGCGAGGGCGCGTCGGCGACCGTCTTCTTCGGCGACGACGTCACCGACGAGAAGGCGTTCCGCAGGCTGGCCGGACCCGACCTCGGCGTCAAGGTCGGCGACGGCGAGTCCCTCGCCGAGTTCCGCGTGGAGAGCCCCGAGGACGTCGGCACCGCGCTGGCGTTCCTGTTCGAGGAACGCCGCACCTGGCTGCACGGCGACAGCGCCACCCCGATCGAGCGGCTGACCATGCTCGCCAGCCCCCGCTCGGTTGCCCTGCTGACCCCCGACGCCTCACTGACCTGGCTGTGCCATCCCGAGCCGGACTCCGCCGCGATGTTCGCGCACCTGCTCGGCGGCGTCGAGGCCGGCCACTTCACCGTCGCGCCGCAACGGGCCGCGCTGCCGCTGAGCCAGCGCTACGTCGACGGCACCATGACCGTGCAGACCCGATGGGCCAGCCTGCAGGTCACCGACTACCTGCCGCACGACGTGGACTCCGGTCGCACCGACCTGACCCGAGTGATCACCGGCCAGGCCAAGGCGGTTGTCACCTTCGCGCCCCGCCCCGAGTTCGGGCAGGCGCAGGTGAAGCTCGAGCGGGAGGAGGACGGCCTGCGTGTCTACGGCACCAACGACCCGGTGGTGCTGCGCTCCGCCGGCGTCGAGTGGGAGATCGTCAACGACGGCCAGCAGCAGACCGCACACGCCGTGGTCGACCCGTCCGCCGGACCCGTGGTACTCGAACTTCGCTGCGGCAGTTCGGATCTCGATCCGTCCGCGACACCGGAACCCGACCGTCGGGCGCTGTCCGAGGCGTACTGGGCCGAGTGGGCCGAGGGCCTCGACCTGCCTCCGCTCAAGCCCGGCCTGATGAAGCGCTCCGCCCTAACCCTGCGCGGGCTGGTGCACGCCGACTCGGGTTCCATCCTCGCCGCCGCGACCACCTCGCTGCCGGAGGAGATCGGCGGCGTCCGCAACTGGGACTACCGCTACTGCTGGCTGCGCGACGCCTCGCTGACCGCCTCCGCTCTGGTCTCGCTCGGCTCCCTGACCGAGGCGGAGAACTTCCTCGACTGGGTGCACCGGGTGCTCGAGACGCTGCCCGGACCGGAACGGCTGCACCCGCTGTACACGATCTACGGCGGCGGCCTGCCCCCCGAGGCAGTCCTCGACTCGCTGCCCGGGTACGCCGGGTCCCGGCCGGTGCGCGTCGGCAACGCCGCGAACTCGCAGGTTCAGCTCGACGTCTTCGGCCCGATCGTGGACCTGATCTCGCACCTGGCCCACGCGCGGGAGAAGCAGGGCACCGCGCAGGCCCTGACCGACGCCGACTGGGACCTGGTGTGCGCCATGGTCTCCGCGGTCCAGCGCCGGTGGTCCGAACCCGACAACGGCATCTGGGAGATCCGCGGCAACCCGCGGCACCACGTGTACTCGAAGGTGATGTGCTGGGTCACCGTGGACCGGGCGCTGACCCTGGCCACGCGCTTCGACCGGGAGGCCGGACAGGACTGGAAGGCGCTGCGCACCGAGATCTCCGACGAGGTCAAGGACCGCGGCTGGAGCGACCGGGCCCGCTCGTACACCGCCGCCTACGACGGCACCGACCTCGACGCGGCCACCCTGCACATCGGGCTGTCCGGACTGATCGACCCGTCCGACCCCCGGTTCACGGCCACCGTCATCGCCACGGAGGCGGAGCTGCGCAGCGGCTCGACGGTGTACCGCTACCACCACGACGACGGCCTGCCCGGCGGCGAGGGAGGGTTCCACCTGTGCGCGGCCTGGCTGGTCGAGGCCTACCTGCTGACCGGCCAGCTCGCCGACGCGGAGGCCCTGTTCGCCCAGCTCGTGGCGGCGGCGGGTCCGACCGGACTGCTCGCCGAGGAGTACGACCCGGTCGCGGAGCGGTCGCTGGGCAACCATCCTCAGGCGTACAGCCACCTGGGCCTGCTGCGGTGCGCGCAGCTGCTCAGCGAGGCCCGCGGCCTGACCGCGCGGTAGGTCGGCCGGCCCGGCCGCAGGACGGTCGGGCCGCTAGGCCGGCGGCGCCGCGGTGTGCCCGCGCAGCAGTTCGGTCTCGAGCATTTCCACGGTCGCGACGCCGGAGTGCGACGGGGTGAGCAGCAGCCGCCCGGCCCGCCGCCCCTTCTCCTCGGCCGGCTGGCGGACGGTGGTCAGCCCCTCGCGCAGCGCGTCGTCGACGCCGTCGAAGCCGGTGATCGACAGCTGCCCGGGCACGTCCAGCCCGCGCCAGCGGGCGTAGTCCAGCGCGCCCAGCGCGAGCACGTCGGTGGTGCACAGCAGCGCGGTGATCCGCGGGTTCACCGCGAGGGCCTGCTCCGCGGCGGAGTGACCGGCCGGACCGGAGTGCTCGGCGCGCTCGATCACCGTCAGCGAGGCCGGGTCCAGCCCGGCGGCGGTCAACGCGTCCCGCACCCCGGCGATTCGCTCGCGCTGGACGTGGAAGTTCGGCGAGTTCAGCCGGTCCCCTTCGACGAGGCCGTCCCGCAGGTCGCGACCGAGCCGCATGCAGAGGACACCGAACTCCTTGTGCCCCAAGGTGATCAGGTACTCGGCCACCTTGCGCATGGCGCCGCGGTCGTCGATGCCGACCAGCGAGGCCCCCGCGATCTCCCGCGGCTGGTCACACACCACCATCGGCATCCGCCGCTCGAGCACCGCAGCGAGGTAGGGGTCGTCGTCCGCGACGGAGTACACGACAAAGCCGTCCACCCCGGCCTGCTGCACCACCGCGGCCGCGTCGACGTCGTCGCGGCCCGGCCCGGCGGGCACCAGCAGCAGCCCCTGGCCGGCGTCCTCGCAGGACTCGGCCAGGCCCGCCAGGAAGCTCATCGCCGCCGGGTCCCGGAAGGAGTAGCTCAATGCCTCGGTGAGCAGCAGTCCCACCGCGCCCGCCTTGCGGGTGCGCAACGAGCGGGCCACCGGGTCCGGGCCCGGGTAGCCGCGCCGCTTGGCGGCGTCGAGCACCCGTTCGCGCAGTTCCGCGGACAGTTGGTCCGGCCGGTTGTAGGCGTTGGAGACGGTGGTGCGGGAGACCTTCAGCTCCGCCGCGAGCGACGCCAGGGTGGCCTGACGGTGCGGATGACGGGACCGGGACATAGTCGGACCGTACTGAATGCGGCCGTGACCGACAGCACGGCCCCGCTAATGTACAACGGAAACGGTTTCCATTAATATCTTGGGCATGCCTCAGCTCGACCCGACCGCCCGTTCCCGCCGCCACCGCAAGGTCGCCGCGGCCGTCGGGCTGGCCGTCACCGCCGCCCTGACCCTCGGCGCCTGCTCCACCGCCTCGAGCGCGGACGCGGACGGCCCCGTCGCGGCCGGTCAGCGCGTCAGCATCGTCGCCTCCACCAATGTGTGGGGCTCGGTGGCCGGCGCCGTCGCCGGAGACCGTGCGGACGTCGTCTCGATCGTCTCGGACCCCTCCGCCGACCCGCACTCCTACGAGGCCAGCCCCCGCGACGCCGCCCGGATCACCGACGCCAACCTGGTCGTGCTCAACGGTGGCGGATACGACGGGTTCCTCGACGACATCCTCGAGAGCATGCCCGGCAAGCGGACGGTCGACGCGTTCGAGCTGTACGGCTCCCCCACCGACCTGCACGGCGACCACGACGCCGCCGCGGCGTCCCCCGCTGCCCCGGAGCCAGAGGCCCACGAGGCGGCGGCCCACGAGGCGGAGGCCGACTCGCACGCCGGCCACGACCACGACCACGGACACGGCGCGGTGAACGAACACGTCTGGTACGACGTCCCCACCGTCGACGCGGTGGCACAGAAGATCGCGGCCGAACTCGGCGTCATCGACCCGGCGAACGCCGACGCGTACACCGCCAACGCCGCCGACTTCCACGGCAAGCTCCACCGGATCACCGCGGTGACCGACGCCATCGCGGCGACCCACGGACAGGCCCCGGTCGCCCAGACCGAGCCGATCGCGCACTACCTGCTGGCCGCCGCCGACCTCCGCGACGAGACGCCCGAGGACTTCACGAAGGCCATCGAGGACGGCAACGACCCCCCGCCCGCGGCGATCGCCGCCACCCGGGACCTGCTGGCGGGCAAGAAGGTCCACGCGCTGATCTACAACAGCCAAACCCAGGACCGCGTCACCCAGGACGTCCGGGCGAACGCCGAGGCGGCGGGCATCACGGTCGTCGAGGTGAGCGAGACGCTGCCCGAGGGGCTCGACTACATTCAGTGGCAGAGCGCCACCGCCGCGGCACTCGCCGCCGCGCTCGACGGCTCCGCCCGCTGAGGCCGGCGCATCCGGTGCAGCGCGAACCCGAGAACCCGAATCCCGACACCCGAAAAGGCCCCGTGACCGAACCCGCCGTCGAACTCAACGGAGCCCGGCTGGCGTACGGACCCCGAACCCTGTGGTCCGGCCTCGACCTGCAGGTCCGTCCCGGCGAGTTCATCGCCGTGCTCGGCCCCAACGGGTCCGGCAAGACCTCCCTGCTCAAGGTGCTCCTCGGCCAGGTCCCGCTCTCCGGCGGCAGCGTCCGGATCGCCGGCACGCCCGCGCGCACCGGAAACTCCCACGTCGGGTACATCCCGCAGCAGAAGACCATGGACGAGGGCCTGCCGCTGCGCGGGCGCGACCTGGTCGGCCTGGGCGTCGACGGCCACCGCTGGGGCACCGGGCTGCGGAACCGTCGCGCCCGCCGCGCCATCGTCGACGCCGCCATCACCCAGGTGGGCGCGCAGGCCTACGCCGACGCCCCGGTCGGCTCGATGTCCGGCGGCGAGCAGCAGCGACTGCGGGTGGCGCAGGCCCTCGTCGGCGACCCCAGGGTGCTGCTGTGCGACGAGCCGCTGCTGAGCCTGGACCTGGCCAACCAGCACCGGGTGTCCGACCTGATCAACCAGCGCCGGCTCGAGCACGACACCGCGGTGCTGTTCGTGACCCACGAGATCAACCCGATCCTGCCGCTCGTCGACCGGGTGCTGTACCTGGTGGACGGCCGGTTCCGGATCGGCACCGCCGCCGAGGTGATGACCTCGGAGGTGCTCTCGGAGCTTTACCAGACCGACGTCGAGGTGCTGCACGTGCGCGGGCGACTGGTCGTCGTGGGCACGGGCGACGCCATCGACGCGCTCGGCAGTGCGGGCGGCGAGGGCATCCACCACGAGGACCACGAATGAACGAGAAGCTCTCCGAGGCCCTGTCGATGATGTTCGACTGGCAGGCCACCCTCGACCTGCTGCACTACGACTTCGTGCAGCAGGCGTTGCTCGCCGCCGCGATCCTGGGGTTGCTCGCCGGCGCGATCGGTCCGCTGATCATCAGCCGGCAGATGTCGTTCGCGGTGCACGGCACCAGCGAGCTGTCGCTGACCGGTGCCTCCGCGGCGCTGCTGGCCGGCCTCAGCGTGGGTCTCGGCGCCATCGTCGGCTCGGTCGTCGCGGCCGTGCTGTTCGGCCTGCTCGGCGCCAAGGCCCGCGAACGCGACTCGGTGATCGGCGTCATCATGTCGTTCGGCCTCGGCCTGTCCGTGCTGTTCATGTGGCTCTACCCCGGCCGCACCGGCACCAGCTTCTCGCTGCTCGTCGGGCAGATCGTCGGCGTCGGCAACAGCGGCCTGCAACTGCTGCTGGTGTGCGCGGTCCTGGTCCTCGCGGTGCTGCTGGTGGTGTACCGGCCGCTGCTGTTCGCCAGCACCGACCCGGACGTCGCGCGGGCCCGTGGCGTGCCGATCCGGGCACTGTCGATCGTGTTCGCGGTGCTGGTCGGCGTGGCCGCCGCGCTCGGCGTGCAGATCGTCGGCGCGCTGCTGGTGCTCTCGCTGCTCATCACCCCCGCGGCAGCGGCCGCGCGGATCACGTCGAACCCGCTGCGGACCACGCTGCTGTCCATCCTGTTCGCCGAGCTCGCGGCCGTCGGTGGCATCCTGCTCTCGCTGGCGCCCGGCGTCCCGGTGTCCACCTTCGTCACCACCATCTCGTTCGTGATCTACCTGATCTGCCGCGTGGTGGGCGCGCGCCGCGGGCGCAGCAGCGGTCGGGTCGTGACCACGGCCGCGGCCTGACTCCGGTCCGACTCTCCGGCGACGCGGGACCGTCGGCGCCGTCGGCACCTAGGATTCGGGCATGGCGTCCATCGATCTCAACAGCGACCTCGGCGAGAGCTTCGGAGCCTGGCGGCTCGGCGACGACGAGGCCATGCTCGACCTCGTCACCAGTGCCAACGTCGCCTGCGGCTTCCACGCCGGCGACCCGACGACGCTGCTGAACACCTGCCGCGCGGCGAGCGAGCGGGCCGTCCGGATCGGCGCCCAGGTCGGCTACCGGGACCTGGCCGGCTTCGGTCGCCGCTTCCTCGACGTCGCCCCCGCCGACCTCACCGCCGACGTGATCTACCAGATCGGCGCGCTGGACGGCCTCGCGCAGACCGTCGACTCCGCGGTCGCGTACGTCAAACCCCATGGCGCGCTCTACAACACGATCGTCCACCACCGTGACCAGGCCCGGGCGGTGGTGGCCGCGGTGGTGGCCTACGACCCCACCCTGCCGGTGCTCGGGCTGCCCGGGTCGGTGTTCCTCGCCGAGGCGGAGGCCGCCGGGCTGCGAACAGTGGCCGAGGCATTCGCGGACCGCACGTACACCCCGGCCGGGGAGCTGGTGCCCCGCACCGAACCCGGCGCGGTGCTCTCCGACCCCGGACTCGTGGCGGACCGGGTGCTCCGGTTGGTCGAGCGCGGCGAGATCGAGGCGGTCGACGGCAGTGTCCTGCACACCCGCGCCGACTCCGTCTGCGTGCACGGCGACTCCCCCGCCGCGGTGGCGATGGCCGCGGCCGTCCGCGCCCGGCTCGACGCGTCGGGCGTCGACATGACGCCGTTCGTCTGATGCGCCTGCTCGACGTCGGCGACAGCGCACTGCTGGCCGAGTTCGACGACCTCGACGCGGTGCTCGCGCACTACCGGGGCCTGGACGCCGCGCGCATCGCGGGCGTCGTCGACGTGGTGCCCGCCGCCCGGACGGTCCTGGTGCGCTTCGACCGCACGCTGACCGACCGCGCGCGAATCGTCCGTTGGCTGACCGAGACCCGACCGGTCGCAGCCGCCTCCGACGCGACGACCGAGCCGGTCCGGATCCCGGTCCGTTACGACGGGCCCGACCTGGCCGAGGTCGGCGAGCTGACCGGACTGGGCCCCGGCGGCGTCGTGGCCGCGCACACCGGCCGCGACTGGACCGTCGCCTTCGCCGGGTTCGCGCCCGGATTCGGCTACCTGGTCGGCGGCGACCCCCGGCTGCGGGTCCCGCGCCGGACGGTCCCCCGCACCGCGGTCCCGGCCGGTGCCGTCGGCCTGGCCGGCGAGTTCTCCGGCGTCTACCCGCGCAGCTCGCCCGGCGGCTGGCAGCTGATCGGCAGCACCGACGAGCCGATGTGGGACGTCGAACGCGACCCGCCCGCGCTGCTCCGACCGGGCGCGACCGTTCGGTTCGTCGCGCTCTGATCCCGGCTACCGGAGCGACGCCGACCGCCACGCCGTCGGCGCCGCGACCGCGGCAACGGCGGCGAACGTCCCGAACAGCAGCTGCGCCGACCCCGCCGACCCGCCGCCGAGGTTCACCAGCAGCCCGGCCAGTGCGGCCCCGAATGCGTTGGCCACCAACTGGACCGTGTTGATCGCCGCGGCCGCCTTGCCGCCCTCACCCGGGTCGTCGACGCTGCCCATCACGAAGGTCGCCAGGTGCGGCCAGGCGGCGCCGATGCCGGCCCCCGCCAGCACCAGCGCCGCGACCCACGTCGCGATCACCGGCCCGGACGCCTCCTCCCGCTGGGCAAGTGCCGCGACGAAGAAGCCGAGCGCCACCATCGCGGGCCCCGAGACCACCACCGCCCGGACCACCCGGGGCCGCGCCGCACCGGCGCTGGAGATCTCACCGATCGTCCAGCCCACGGCCAGCGCCGCACCCAGGAAGCCCGCGGCGACCGGCGTCAGCCCGCCGAGCCGCTGACCGAACAGCGGCACGAACGTCTCCGCCGTGGACGCGATCGCCAGCAGCGCGATGGTCAGGTAGGTCCACCGGAGCGGGTTGCCCGCGGCGAAGGTGACGGCGGGCAGCACCCTCGTCGACGACCTCCGCTCGCACACCACGAAGACCACCAGCAGCGCCAGTCCGGCCAGGACGCCGACGGCCGCGACACCGGCCCGGGTGGACAGGCTCGCCACGCTCACCACGAGCGCCGCGGTCGAGAGCAGCACCATCGACCGGACCGGCACCGCGTCCACCACGGTGTCCGCGGGCCGGTCGCCGGGGATGTACCGGGGCACCACCGCACCGAGCGCGGCCGCGAGCACGGCCAGCGTGACGAACGCCAGACGCCACGCGCCGAACTGGGCGAACAGACCACCCACGGCCGGCCCGACGAAGGTCCCGATCCCCCACATCCCCGACACCAGCGCGGACGCGCGGGCCCACAGCCCGGCCGGCAGCACCGATCGGATCAGCGCGTAGGCGAGGCCGCTGAGCAGCCCGCCGCCGAGACCCTGCAGGGCGCGGCCGACCAGCAGCACGAACATGTCCGGCGCCGCCGCGCACACCAGCGTGCCCGCCGTGAACAGACCGATGGCGCTCAGGTACGCCCCGCGTGAGCCCACCCCGGCCAGCAGCCGGCTCACCAACACCGCGGAGACCACCGATGCGACCAGGAAAATGGTTGTGGCCCAGGCGAAGTACCGCTCGCCGCCGATCTCGTCGACCGCGGACGGCAGCAGGCTGGCGGTGAGATAGATGTTCACCGCGTACAGCGCGACGCCGCCGGCGAGCACCACCATCGGACCGAGATGGGCCGGGCCGAGCAGTTGCCGCCAGCCGCGGTCGGGCGGGGTGGACTGTGTTTCGGTCGGCTGCATGACCGCTACGCTAAAACCTCCAGTGCACTCGAGGTCAATTCGGAGGGTCCCGTGCCGACAGGAGGCCCCGTTCCCGCCGACGCAGGCTCGACGCCGGTTCCGGTTCCGCGACGCCCTGCTGCGACGGAACTGCTCGGCGTGGGCGAAATCGCCCGGCGCAGCGGACTGGCCGTGAGCGCGCTGCACTACTACGAGTCGGTGGGTCTGCTCTCCCCCGAACGCACCGCCGGGAACCAGCGCCGCTACCCGCGCAGCGTGCTGCGGCGGATCGCGTTCATCCGGATGGCGAACCGGGTCGGGATCCCGCTGGCCGACGTCGCGGCGGCGCTCGCCACCCTCCCGGACGGGCGGACCCCGACGAGGCGGGACTGGGAGCGGCTGTCGGGTCAGTGGCGGGCCGAGCTCGACGAACGGATCCACCGCCTCCAGCAGTTGCGCGACGACTTCACCGGCTGCATCGGCTGCGGCTGCCTCTCGCTCAACTCCTGCTGGATGCTCAACCCCGGTGACCGGCTCGGCGAGCAGGGCCCGGGGCCGCAACGGCTCTGACGCCCGGTCAGCCGCCGAGGGCGAAGGCGACCAGGAATCCGACCGCGGTGGAGAGGCCGACCCACCAGCCGCCCTCCCGGTACGCCTCCGGCATCAGCGAGTCCGCGAGCACGGCGATGGTCGCGCCGCCGGCGAAGGCCTGGATCACCGCGATGTGACGGCTGCCGATGTTGTCCGCGGCGGCGTTCGCGGCGATCACCACCAGCACCAGCACCACAGCGGTCACCGCCCACAGCAGCAGCGTCCGGCGCGGGTCGAACCGCGGTTGGGTGCGCATCGATGCGGCGCCGGCGACCGCCTCCGGGACGTTGCCCACCGCGACCGCCACCAGCAGCACCATCCCGCCGCCGCCGCTCAGCGAGACGCCGAGGGCGGTGTTCTCCGGGATGCCGTCGAGCAGGGTGCCGAGCATCAGTGCCCAGCCCAGGGCCGCCGGACCCAACTTGTTCTCGATCAGGTGGTCGGCCACCACGTAGACCAGCGCGCCACCGAGGAGTGCGGTCCCGGCCACCAGCACACCCTCGGAGTCGAACGCCGGCTGGAACAGTTCGGTGGAGACCGCCGCGACCATCGTCCCGGCACCGAACGCCATCAGTGCGGCGAGCAGCGGCCGCGGCAGGTCGTACCGCAGGCCGATCAGGGCGCCGAGAAACAGCGGCACGGCCGTGCCGAGCCCGTACAACGCGGCGGTCAGCATCCGCCGATCGTAGTGGGGCTCGCGGCGCCGGTGAGGGAGACTCTCAGGTATGGCATGGCTCGAGGTGATCCGGACCGGTGCGCTCGCCACGGTCCAGGACCGTGGCCGGCCCGGCTTCGGCGCGCTCGGCGTCGGAGCATCGGGCGCCGCCGACCTGGGCTCGCACGACAGCGCCAACAGGCTGGTGGGCAACGACCCCCAGGCCGCGACGGTCGAGGTGACGCTCGGCGGGCTGCGGGTACGCGCCGTGGGGTCCGCGACGGTGGCGGTCGCGGGGGCACGGGTGCCCCTGACGCTGAACGGGTCGCCGCGCGCCGACTACAGCCGGGTGCAGCTGGAGGACGGCGACGTGCTCGCGCTCGGCCGGGCCGTCGGCGGGCTGCGCAGCTACCTGGCCGTGCGCGGCGGGATCGCGGTCCCGCCGACCCTCGGCAGCCGCGCCACCGACACCCTCGCCGGGCTCGGGCCGCCGCCGGTGCGGGTCGGCGACCGACTGCCCGTCGGCGACGACGCTGCGGACTGGCCGGCCGAGGAGATCATCCCGCCGCCGCCCGTCCGTTCGGGGCCGACCCTGCTGCGGTTGCGTCTCGGGCCGCGGTCGGACTGGTTCGCCGAGTCCGCTGTCGACACGCTGCTCGGACAGACCTGGGCGGTGTCCCCCGAGACCGACCGGGTGGGCGCGCGACTGCGTGGTGCGGCGCCGCTGCCGCGCCTTGGCGACAGTGAACTGCCGAGCGAGGGCATGGTGCGTGGGGCTCTGCAGGTTCCGGCCGGCGGGCAGCCGGTGCTGTTCCTGGCGGACCACCCGGTGACCGGGGGCTATCCGGTGATCGCGGTGCTGGTGGACGCGGATCTCGGTGCGGCCGGGCAGCTGGTGCCCGGCGACGTGGTGCGCTTCGCCCTCTGACGGGCGCGGCCGCCCTGGTCGACCGCAGTGAGTCCTTTCGGCCCCAGCGGGACCGAAAGGACTCACGGATGCGTCAGCGCCTCCGCTGGCGGGCGATGTCGGAGAGCACCACGCCCGCCGCGACGGACGCGTTGAGCGACTCCACCGGTCCGGCCATCGGGATGCTCAGGATCGTGTCGCAGGTCTCGCGGACCAGGCGGGAGAGGCCCTTGCCCTCCGAGCCGACAACAATCACGACCGGGCCGGTGCCGTCGTACTCGTCGAGGGTGGTGTCGCCGCCCGCGTCGAGCCCGACCACCTGGACGCCCTTGGCCGCCCAGTCCTTGAGGGTCCGGGTGAGGTTGGTCGCCTGCGCGATCGGCAGCCGCGCCGCGGCACCGGCACTGGTCCGCCACGCGACCGCGGTGACGCTGGCGCTGCGGCGCTGCGGGATCACCACGCCGTGCCCGCCGAACGCCGCCACCGAACGCACCACGGCGCCGAGGTTGCGCGGGTCGGTGATGTTGTCCAGCGCGACCAGCAGCGGGCGCTCCTGGTGCTTGCGGGCCTCGGCGATCAGGTCGTCGGGGTGCGCGTAGCGGTACGGCGGCACCTGCAGGGCGACGCCCTGGTGCAGCCCGTTGGCGCTCATCCGGTCCAGGTCGCCCCGGGGGACCTCGAGGATGGAGATGCCGGCCTCGGCCGCCAACTGCACGGACTCCTTGAGCCGGTCATCGCTGTCGGTCCCGACCGCGACGTACAGGGCGGTCGCCGGGACGCCCGCCCGCAGGCACTCGACGACGGGGTTGCGGCCCAGCACGTTCTCGGGACCGGCGTCGCCCTTGCGGGGCGAGCCGCCGCGACCGCGGGGTGCGCTGCCG
>NZ_BCXG01000003.1 GCF_001894985.1 Rhodococcus tukisamuensis NBRC 100609
CGAAGAGGCAGCATGATCTGGGTTACCTGGCGGCACCATCGAACGACGATCCTCGCCGCGGTCGGGTCCGTCCTGCTGCTCACTGTCGTGGCGGCGCTCTGCGGGCTGGTCGACCGGCGTTTCGACGGTCCGACGCCGTACGGCACCTTCTTCGGATGCGGCGTGCCGGGCGGAGGTTCGAAGGGGTGCTGGGCGGAGTCGACACTGACGGCGATCAGCCTGATCACCGTGTTCCTGCCGGTCCTGCTGGGACTGCTGGTCGGCGTCACGGTGTTCTCACGGGACATCGAACGGGGCACGCATGTGCTGGGACTGTCCCAGTCCGTGAGCCGCGCCCGTTGGTACTGGACCCGGGTGTTGGTCGTGTTCGTCCCGGTCACCGCCGCCGTGACGGTTCTCGGTTCCGTGCTCGAGTGGACGCGGTCGGCGGGAATTGCGCCGAACCTCGCCGGCGGCGGCTACGGCGGGTACTCGCCGCTGACCTTCCCGGTGTTCCAGTCGACCGGCCTCGTCGCCGGCGCCTACACATTTCTCGCACTGATCCTGGGCAGTTGCGCTGCACTGGTGCTGCGCAACACAATCGGCGCGATGGTGGTGACGCTGGTCGCGATGTCGGCGGTACTCATCGGGTTCCACGTGGCTGCACGCCCGCACTACGCGACGGCCACCGTCGAGGTGCGGCCCCTCGATCTGTCGAACCAGTTCCTCGCCTACCCGCAAGACACCGCCAACCTGACGTCCTGGCTGCTGGACACGGGCTACGTCGACGCCGAGGGCAGGGCCGTGGCGATCGACTACTCCCGGTGCGCAACAGTCGGCTCCAGCGCAGGCTGGGACCAACGACCCGAGGAGACGTTCGCCCAGTACGAGATCCGCCGGGATGCCCTAGTGGTGGTGGAGCAACGCGAGCACGCCGACTGCCTCCGCGCACAGGGTGCGGACCGCTTCGAGATCAGGTTCCACCCCGACACCCTGCTTCAGCGTTTCCAGCTGACCGAAGCCGCTCTGGCACTGGCACTCTCGGTCGTCCTGTTCGTTCCGTCGTTGTGGGCCCTGCGCAGACTTCGCCCCTGACGCGCACCGTAGGGCCGTCTCGGCGGCACTGCGCCGAGTCGACACACCACCGGATTCGGACGATCATCGTCCGCACCAGTTGCAGGCAGGAGAACCGCATGCGCACCACCCGCATCACGACCAATCTTCGCGTGGCCGACGTCGACGCGGCGAGGTCCTTCTACACCGACTACCTCGGGCTGAGCACCGAGGAGTTCAACATGGGATGGGTCGCCCGCTACACCTCGCCCGAGACGGGGGCGCACGTCCAACTCGTGACTCGCGACGCCAGTGCGCCGGAGGACTCGGTCGTCTCGGTCCACACCGACGACGTCGACGGTGCGTACCGGGAAGCACAGGAACTCGGCTACGAGATCGTGCACCCGCTGACCACGGAGCCGTGGGGCGTGCGGCGGTTCTTCGTCCGGGCACCGGACGGCAACGTCCTCAACATCGTCAGCCACAAGGACTGAACCCCGCGCCGGGCGAGGTTCCCGGATCGCTCGCGCGCGGATTCCGCCTGAAATGTGTGTGAACAGCTGGCGACTTTCGGCCCCGCACAGTTGAACGGACGTCCATCTTCGGGTTTGCTCTTGTCAACGCCCGCCCATTTCGAGACGAACGAGGACACGATGACGGAGTTCCACGGAATCGACCGACGCCGATTCCTGGCCGGTGCGGC
This sequence comes from Rhodococcus tukisamuensis NBRC 100609, assembly GCF_001894985.1. Lineage (GTDB taxonomy): Bacteria > Actinomycetota > Actinomycetes > Mycobacteriales > Mycobacteriaceae > Rhodococcus_G > Rhodococcus_G tukisamuensis. The sequence goes on from NZ_BCXG01000003.1 coordinate 1,736, forward strand.
GGCCGCAGGTGCCGTCGTCCCCCTCGCCGCGATGACGCCGGCACTCGCCGGAGCGACCGGGGCCACCGCCGGACCGGACAAGTTCCCGTTCCCGACCGATTCCTCGCTGCGGGTCCTCCTCACCGGCGACGCGGGGACCGGCACCCCCGCGCAGTGGGCGGTGACCGACGCGATCCGCGACCTGCACGGCCGCGCTCCCCTGTCGATGGCGCTCGGTCTCGGCGACAACATCTACGAACTCGGCCCCAACGGCGACGACGACGTCCAGTTCAAGACGAAGTTCGAGGACCCGAACCACGGGCTCGACTTCCCGTGGGTGATGGCCCTCGGCAACCACGACAACAGCGCGATCTTCCCCGGCGACGGCGGTTGGCTGCTGCGCGGCGACGACGAGGTCGACTACCACCAGCGTTCCCGCAAGTGGTGGATGCCCAGCCGGTTCTACTCGGTGCGCGTGCCCGAGCAGAATCCGGTAGTCGAGTTCTTCGTCCTCGACCTCAACCCGCTCGCCGCCTACCTCCCGCCGTTGCTCGCCCCGTACTGGGCTCCCGACGGGCAGTTCATGAACGAGCAGCGCGCCTGGCTGGACGCGGCGCTGGCGTCGTCGACGGCGAAGTGGAAGATCGCGGTCACCCACCACCCGTACCTCAGCAACGGGTCCCACGGCGACGCCGGCAAGTACGACGGGATCCCGCTCGAGCCGATGAACGGCGTCCACGCGAAGCGGTTCTACGAGGACCACGTCGTCGGCCGATGCCAGTTCATCCTGTCCGGGCACGATCATTCGCTGCAGATCCTCGAGCCGACGACGGCCTCCAAGGGCACCCGGCAGATCGTGTCCGGGGCTGCGGGCAAGAACAGCCACGGCAAGGCCGGTGCCGAGGTCGGTCGCAACAACCTCTTCCAGAACCACACCGACGTCGGATTCATGGTGATGGACCTCGACCGGGATGCCGTCACCATCCGCGTGTACACCGTCGACATCCCCACCGCGAAGGCGACGGTGGCGTTCGAGCGCCGACTGGCCTGACCGGAACCGGCGACGCCGACGTGATCCTCGGCGCTCGTCACGCCACGCCGAGGACCCGTCCGGTGCGGTCGACGTCCAGGTCGACGGCGTCGGGGTCGGTGTCGGCCCCGCCCCCGACGCCCGGCATGAGCGCCAGGAGTGTCGGCGCCCAGCCCTGGTGGCGGGCCGGGAAGCAGCCGGCCAGCAGATCGAGCATCACGGACGGGGCGATCGAGGCACCGGGTGACGCACCGAGCAGTCCGGCGATGGTCCCGTCGGCGCCGGTGACCAGCTCGGTCCCGAAGGTCAGGACGCCGATCTTGCGGGGGTGCGGTTTGATCAACTGAGCGCGTTGACCGGCCTGGACCAGCTCCCAGTCCGCCGGGTCGGCGCCGGGGTAGAAACGCCTCAGCTGTGCGAACTTCCGTTTCCGCGACGCCAGCAACTCACCGATCAGGTAGCGCACGAGCGGCAGGTTCTGCACGCCGACGGCGAGTAGCGGCGCGATGTTGTGCAGCCGGACGGTGGTGAACAGGTCGACGAGGCGGCCACGCCGCAGAAGGCGGGTGCTGAACGTGGCGTAGGGGCCGAACATCAGCGCGGGGTTGCCCTCCACGACGCGCCTGTCGAGGTGGGGCACCGACATCGGCGGGGCACCGACGGAAGCCTGGCTGTAGACCTTCGCGTCGTGCCGCGCGACGACGTCGGGGTTGCCGGTGCGCAGGAACTGCGCGCCGAGGGGGAAGACCGCGTAGCCGCGGACCTCCGGGACCCTGGCCTTCTGCAGGAGCTTGAGGGCGTACCCGCCCGCGCCGACGAAAACGAACCGGGACCTGATCCCGAAGCGGTCACCGCAGCCGCGGTCGCGGCCCGTCACGGTCCACAGACCGTCGGCTCCCCGGGAGAGCCCGGTGACCTCGTGTCGCAGGCGGACCTGCGCCCCGCGGGCCGTCATCGCGGCGGTCAGGGCGTGGGTCAGCGCGCCGAAGTCGACGTCGGTTCCGCCGGCGTACCGGGTCGCGGCCATCGACTCGGTGCCGGCGCGGCCGTCCATGAGCAACGGTGCCCATCGGCGGATCGTCTCGGGATCCTCGGTGTACTCCATCGCCGAGAACAGCGGCGAGCGCCGCAGGGTGGCGAACCGGCGGCGCAGGTAGTCGACGTCGCGGTCGCCGAAGACGACGTCCATGTGCGGCGTCGGGCTGATGAACGATGCGGGCGCCGGCAGGTCACCGCCCTCGACGAGCGAGGCCCAGAACTGGCGCGAAAGGTGGAACTGACGGCCGATGTCCTCGGCCTTCGCCGAGTCGCCGGGGTCGGGCATGTAGTTGAGCTCGCACAACCCGGCGTGGCCGGTGCCGGCGTTGCTCCACGGACCCGAACTCTCGCCCGCGAGTTCGTCGAGGCGCTCGAGCATGACGATCGACCAGTCGGGCTGCAGCCTGGCGAGCAGTGCTCCCAGCGTCGCGGACATTATGCCCCCGCCGACCAGGACGACGTCGACCACGTCGCGGTCGACACCTGTTCCCGCGCTTACCGATTCACTGTGGTCCATGGGATCGAACTCCTTGTCGCCGACGGTGGACCTCAGGGTGCTCCCCCACAACTCATCCGTCCAATGATCAAATCAAGGTCTTATGATCCGAATATGGATCGGTTCCTGTCGGATGAGGCCGCGGCCACGGTGCCGCTGCTCGCGGCCTTCGACGCCGCCGCCCGCGAGGGCCACATCACCCGCGCGGCGGGCCTGCTCGGCGTGCCACAGTCGTCGCTGAGCCGGCGCCTCAGGGCGTTGGAACAGACGGTCGGCGTGCCCCTGTTCCAGCAGGTCGGCCGCGGGGTCTCCCTCACCACCGCGGGCCGCGAACTCCACGAGCGCACCCGAGACATGGTGTGGGCACTCGACGACGCCGTGAGCGCGGTGCGCAGCAACGCCGACCCCGACAGCGGACTCGTGCGTTTCGGGTTTCCCCACACCCTCGGACCGGTGAGCGTCCCCTCGCTGCTCGCCGAGTTCCACCAGGATGCGCCGAAGATCCGACTGCACCTCGTGCAGGCGCATGGCGAAGCGCTCGCCGGGATGGTGCGCGACGGCCGCCTCGATCTCGCGGTGATGATCCCGCCGCCCGACGACCTTCCCGTGACCGTCCTGGGACACCAGCGCATCCTGCTCCACGTCGCCCGCACCCACCCGCTGGCCGGACGCACACAGGTGGACCTCGCGGAACTCGCACCGGAGCACTTCATCGCCAGTCCGCCGTCGTACCACCTTCGCCAGATACTCGACTCGTCTTGCACCGAAGCAGGATTCACCCCGCACGTGACGTTCGAGATCAGCGACCTGGAAACGATCCGGGCCCTCGTCGGGCACGGCCTCGGCATCGCCGTGCTGCCGACCGCGGAAACCCCGCACCCCGATCTCGTGAGCGTCCCGCTATCCGGGGTGAGCGACCGGGCCATCGGACTCGCCACGGGCAATCACCTGGCGACCGCGGCCGTGGCGCGGCTGCGCGGCCACATCGTCAGCCGAGCAAGCGAATTCATCGCAAACACCGCGGGGCCCGCCACCTGACGATCAGTCGCGCGTGGCGGCACTCCCGAATTCGGTTGTGCGCGTAGGGTCCGGTTCGCGCGATTTGTAACAACTCCGTGCGTCGACTCGATGGACGGGGTACGCGGCGGACGCCTCCGTTCGCGCGGAAATCGGATCAAAAGGGGAGTGATCATGAGTAATCGACCGCTGCGCCGAATGGGCGCCACGGCACTCGCCACCATTGCGCTGGGGACCGCGATGGTGGCCGGAGGGGGCGCCGTCGCCAGCGCGGCGCCCGCGCCGCCGACGTCGACGAACATGACGTGCACGAGCGCGAATCCCCTCTTCTGGGCACCGTCGTTCACCTGGAACATCAACGCCGCGTCCGGGGAGTCGCTGCGTCCCGGCGGAGCCGCACTGGAGCCGGCCATCCTGCTCAGCGGCGGAAACGAACTGCCCGCGCCGCCTCCCGGCCTCCTGCCGAGCTTCGGCGTGAACTGGTACGGCACGCGGGTGCTGGTCGACTGGACCAACAAGACGACAGGTCAGTCCGGCCGCAGCGTCAGCGATGAGCCGGCCCTGCAGCAGAAGCCCGGGATCCCGATCAACCGGACCTGGACCGGAACCGGCGAGGTCGACTTCACCGTCACCGTCCAGACCGGCGGGGGCTGGTGGTTCGTCAACCCGCAGAACGCCGTCTGCAAGGGAACGATCTCCGTGGTGCCCGGACGACCCTGATCGGCCCACAGTCCGGGCCGCCGGCCGCGCGTGTTCACCGCCGGCGGCCCGGATCGCGCCGCGACGGCCGGGCGCTCAGCGGGGCGTGAGGTGCCGGCCCAGCAGGACCCCGAGCTGGGCCTTTGCATCGTCGAACGGCTGGCTCGACTCGAGCGCACGGGCCTGCACGATGGCACCCTCGATCACCGACAACAGCAGCCCCGCCATCGAGCGCGCGGCCGCGGGCTCGATGCCGGCCGCGACCATGCCGTCGGCGAGCCGGGCGGTCCAGTCGGTGAACGCCTGCCCGGCGGCGGACTGCACCGCCGGGTCCAGCTCGTCCAGTGCGGCCGCCATCATGAACGAGCCCAGCCGGTACTCGCTGGACTCGAGCGGTTCGACCCAGAAGGCGAACAGCTCGTCGAGCCACTGCTCCACCGACGGCGCGCTCGCCAGCTTCTCCGCCATCACACTCAGGTGTGAATGAACCACCCTTGACACGATCCGGGTCGCGGTCTCCACGAGCTGACCCTTGCCGGACGGGAAGTGCTGATACAGCGAATTGCGTGACGCATTGCTGCGTTTGAGCAGCTCGCTCAGGCCAGCCGCGTTCACCCCGAGCTCCTGCACCATGGTGATGGTGCTCGACAGGAGTCGAGCTCGCGGTCGTGCCGTGGTCATGCAGGCCCCTTCCGACCTTGTGTGAACCGATTGGTTCATGTTAGATCTCAACAGTATGAACCGATCGGTTCACGTGGAGAGGATCGCCGTGCCCGCCCGTATTGCCACCGCCAACCCCGTCACCCATGCGGCCCTGCTGGGCCTCGGGGTGTACCGGCCCCGCCGCGTCGTCCCCAACGCCGAGATCGTCGACCGCATCGACTCCACCGACGAGTGGATCCAGACCCGGTCCGGCATCAAGGCCCGCCGCTGGGCGGACGCCGACGAGTCCATCGTCTCGATGAGCGTCGCGGCCGCCAACGACGCGCTCGCCGCCGCGGGCCTCGCGGCCGAGCAGATCGACGCCGTCGTGCTCGCCACCTCGTCACAGATGGTGCTGGGACCGTCCGCCGGGGCGATTGTCGCCACCGAGCTCGGCATGCACGACACCGCGGCCTACGACATCTCCGCCGGTTGCGCGGGCTTCTGCTACGCACTCGGCAACGCCGCAAGCCTCGTGCGCGCCGGGCAGGCCCGCCACGTGCTGGTCATCGGTGTGGAGCGGCTGTCCGACCTCCTCGACCCGAGCGACCGGACCTGCGCGTTCATCTTCGCCGACGGCGCCGGCGCGGTCGTGGTCGGTCCCTCCGACACCGAGGGCATCGGCCCGGTCGCGTGGGGCTCGGACGGCAGCCAGACCACCGCGATCAAGCAGGACAAAGACTTCAAGCAGTACTTCGCCGAGGTCGAGGCCGTCGAGGCGGGCGGCGACGCCCCGGAGCGGCCCTACATCCGGATGAACGGCCAGGCGGTGTTCCGGTGGGCGGTGACCTTCCTGGAGAAGGCGTGCCGCGACGCCCTGGAGAAGTCCGGCGTCACGGTGGACGACCTGGATGCCTTCGTGCCGCACCAGGCCAACAGCCGCATCACCGACGCACTGATCCGGACGCTGGGACTGCCCGACGACGTCGCGGTCGCCCGCGACATCGTCGAAACCGGCAACACCAGCGCGGCGTCGATCCCGATGGCCATGGAGCAGCTCATCCGGTCCGGCGGCGCCAAGCCCGGCGACACCGCGTTGCTGCTCGGCTTCGGCGCCGGACTGGCCTACGCCGGACAGGTCGTCCAGCTCCCCGTGATCGCGTGAACCACCGGGCCTGACGGGCCCCCACTGTCATCGCGCGGAGAGCACGACCCGCGATCCGGCCGGCGCTACCCGTCGGCCGGATCGGCGATGGCACGGATCGGGGCTCGAGCCCGGCGGCAGCCCGTCCGGACGTCCCGTTTCATCCGGTGCCCAACCAGTCGATCAGGTTGTCGGTGAGCAGTTCGCCGTCGCCGGCGAGGTCCCCGCCGATCGCACCGAGGTCGAGCAGGCGGACGCTGCGCCGATCCCGCCCGTGGTGCCGCATGAAGAGGCCGCGTCCACCGCTGTCGTCGCCGACCAGCATCCAGTCGGGTGCGTACCGTCGCACCTCGAACGTCTCGTTGCGCTCCTGGATCTGGTGCGGTCCGTACAGGAGCACCCCGTCATCGCGCAGGACGCCGGGCGTCGAGCGCCACAGCGCGGCGATCGTCGGGTTCGGGCCGTCCCGGAGCCCGCGGGCGAGGGCGTCCCGCACCGCGAGGAACCCCGCGAAGGTCTCCGCGACGGGGTACTCGGCGCCGTCGAACCGGTCGCGGCGCACCACGGGCCACTCGCCGTCGGCGCCGCGCCGATCGAGCGCGAAGTGGTGCTCGTCGCCGTCCTCCTCCGTGTGGAAGCACAGCCGGGGCCCCGCCGACCGCCACCCGGCGGTGATCGCCTCGTCGGACTCCTCGGGCGCCACCGTCGCAATGGGGGCACCGCCGAGCCACCCGGCTCCGTACTCGCCGAGCCACCACCGGTAGGACGGGGGCAGCGGACCGAGGCGGGTCTGCGCATTCTCGATCCGGTCCCGCGACGCCGGCCCGGCCGGGCGTTTCGTCAACCCGGGCGACGCGTCGAGCAGGGAGCGCAGCTGTTCGAGATCCGGTCTCACCGGGGCAGCCTATCCGGGGCGTCGGTGCCCTCTCCTACGCTCGGACGGGTGGACTGGGCGAGAGTGGAAGCGGCCGTGCGGGATCAGATCGTCGCGTTCGTGCGCCGGATGCGGGTGGAGCACCCCGGCGATCGGATCTACGGCGCCGCCGTGCACGAGTTCTATGCCGAGGCCGGCGGCATGATCGCCTGGCCGATGATCGGGGTCGTCAGCGAGGAGTCCCTCGCGTCGGCCGCGACCGACCGCCACGATGCCGACGCGTTGCGATGGAGCCCGGCGGACTGGCCGTGGCAGCTCGACCCGGGCGACGCGGAGGACCGCTTGGCCGAGCGCATCGAGGCAGCCGCGACGGCCGATGACGGCGAGCGCTGGCATGCCGTCCACCACCGATTCGAGCGCACTGTCGCCAAGGCCTGTAAGGCGGCGCGCCGCACACTGATCGACGAGAAGATCGTCGGCCGGGAGTTCGTCGCGGTGGCCATGGACGAGGCGTGGGAACTGATTCCGCTGAGCCTGACCAGGACCCAGGTGCGCAGGCACTTCCCCGAACTCGACGAGGAGAAGCGGGCGCTCGACCGGCTCGCCGCGCTGCCGCCCGCGCAGAGGGTGATCGAGTTGATCGCGATCGCCGACTCCCCCGTCCACGCGCCTCCCGGTACCGAACGCGCACGCGCCTGGCTCCGTGAGCTGGGAACCGACGCGGTGTCCGCGATACTGGAACATCTTCCGGTGGCCCGCGAGAAGTGGTTGTGGGCGAAGCTGCTCGGTGAACTCGGCATCCCCACAACGGAAGTGGTCGCAGCACTGGATGCGATCGTGGGCAACCGTCGACTGGGGGAACCCGATCGAGCCTGGGCAGCGGCGGCGCTCTCCCGTCTTGGCCGGATGGATCTGGTGACGGCCCGGCTCGATCGGCTGCCCCGGGAGGTCGCCGTCCGCGGGCTCACCGCCCCGTACACGTCCTTCCGAGATGTCGGCGTCCACCAGCCGTTGGACTACGGCCCCTTGGAGGCTGCGCTGACCGAGCATCCCGCGCTGCACGACGCGGTGTGTGACCGATTGGCTCCCGGCAGCGGGTACTGCACCATCGACACGGACGAGGTCGAGGCGGCGTTCGCGGGGCTCGCCTCGCCGTGGGCGGCGATCCGGCGACACGCCGTGTTCGTGCTCTCGGACACGCCACTGACCCCGAACCAGCGCGAGGGGTACCACGCCGAACTGCACCGGCTGGCGACGGACCCGAACACCCTCGTCCGCGATGCCATCGCCGTGGTCGGCGAACTCGGTACCCCCACAACGGAGGCGGTCAGCCCCGGCGCGGACGGCGCAGGCGGAGCCGGCTGTAGGTGAAGACTGCGAGCACGCAACTGATGAGCACCAGCATGGCGATGCTGAGCAGCCACCACGATGCGGTGTGCTGCCACAGCGTGTCCGGCTCGGTGCCGGTGGCATTCGTGACCAGGTCCACCGTCGAGGCCGCGGCCGAGAACCCCCAGCGGGACGGGAAGAGCCACGCGAACTGTTCGAGTACGGCGCGTCCGGTGATCGTGATCAACCCTCCGCACATCACCAGCTGCGCCATGATCGTGACCACCAGCATCGGCAGTACCTGCTCGTTCGAGCGCGCCACCGACGACAACGCCAATCCGACCAGCACGCAGGAGCAGGTGGTGACGGCGATGTCCACGATCAGTTCGACGGAGCCGGACGGGATCATGCTGCCGTGACCAGGGAAACCCTTGCCCACGAAGACGATCAGCACCATGATCACCGACTGCACGATCGCGGCGGCGCAGAACACGACGATCTTCGCCGTCAGGTAGGCGGACGGCAGCAGCCCGGCGGCACGTTCGCGCTGATAGACCATGCGCTCTCCGACCAGGTCGCGGATGGTCAGTGAGCAGCCCATGAAGGCGGCGCCGAGAATCAGCACCACCAGGATCTGGGTGAGTTCGCCGGATACGTCGGCACCAGACGGCCCGAACCCGGTGTCGCCCGGCACGAGCAGGGCCAAGCCGCCGAGCACGAAGGGCAGCAGCGACAGGAAGATCAGGTAGCCCCGGTCGGCGCGGATCAGCCGAACCTGGCGGCGGGCGACGGTGCTCAACTGTTTGCGCCCCGAGGTGTGCGCGGGAGAGCCGAGCGGCCCGGGCGGGGTCGGGGGTGGCGCCTCCACCACCGGGCGGGTGGCGCGGTACTCGGCGAACACCCCGTCGGGGTCGGATGCGACGCGGGCGAAGATGTCGGCCCAGTCGGTGCTGCCGAGCGCGGCCCCCACCCGGTCCGGCGGGCCGACGTAGGCGGTCTTGCCACCCGGTGCCAGGAGCAGCACCTGATCGCACATCTCGAGGTACGACAACGAATGCGTGACGATGACGACGATGCGGCCCGAATCGGCGAGGCGGCGCAAGGTCGCCATGATCTGCCGGTCGAGCGCGGGGTCGAGACCCGAGGTCGGTTCGTCGAGGATGAGTAGCGATGGACCCGTCAGCAACTCCAGCGCGACGGATGCACGTTTGCGCTGTCCGCCGGACAGGCGGTCGACCCTGGTGGCGGCGTGTTCGGTCAGCTGCAGCTCGTCGAGCACCGTCGCGATCACCTCCTCGCGGTCGGCCCGGCTCGTGTCCGGCGGCAGCCTCAGTTCGGCGGCATAACCGAGCGCCTGCGAGATGGTCAGCTGCCGGTGCACGACGTCGTCCTGGGGGACCATCCCGATGCGAGAACGCAGCACCTGGTAGTCGACGTGCACGCTGCGGCCCTCGAACTCGACCACGCCTTCCGTTGGTCTTTCCGAACCGGAGATGATCTTGGCGACGGTGGTCTTTCCCGCTCCGGAGGGGCCGATCACTGCGGTGAGACTCCCCGGTTGGGCAGCGAAAGTGACGTCCTCGAGCAGCCGCCGCCCGCCTTCGATGGTGAGTCCGACGCCGTCCACACGCAGACCGCCCGCGGTCGGGGTCGTCGCCCGCCGTGGAACGAGTCGGCCTTCCTGCACGCTGAAATCGGTGTTGCCGATCGTGACGACGTCGCCGTCGGTCAGCTGAGCGCGCGACACCCGGGCGCCGCCGACGAACGTTCCGTTGACGCTCCCCAGGTCGTCGATCTCGAGGCCGGACGGCACGTTGTGGACGATGGCGTGATGGCGTGAGGCCAGCACGTCTCGGACGACGATGTCGCTGTCGGGCGACCGCCCCACCGTGAGGGATCCCACCGGGACCGCCTCGTGCGGTGTCGGGGGCGGGGCGCTCGAGGCCCCTACCTCGATCGTGGACTCGTCCCATCGACCGCCCACGTCCTGTCGCGTCGCGTCGGGATCTTCGATCGAGATCCGCACGACGGGCCCCTCGACCGCGTCACCCAGGCGGACGAGGACGTGGCTCGTGACGGGGACCTTTTCTCGGCGCTCGCCGTCGACATAGATCCCGTTCTTGCTGCCGGAGTCGACGAGCTGCCATCCCTCGTCCCACCTGAGCCGTGCATGCTCGCGCGACACCACCGGATCGGCAATCGTGATCTCCAGTTGCGGATCCCGGCCGATGCGTACGGCTTTGCCCGCGCTGTAGCTTGCCCGGCCGTGTTCGGTCTCGACCACGACCCGCGCGTGCTCATTGTTCGCCCGGTCGTCCATCGCCACGGCCTCCGATCAGCGTCGTCGGGTGTAGAGCGTCGGACTCCTCCATGGTCGCACCGGGCTGCCGCGAGCGGTACCGCACCGAACTACACCGACTGGCGACGGACCCGGACGCCCTCGTCCGCGATGCCGTGGCCTCGGCCCGGTGACGTTCGCGGGCGCAGGCTCACACCACCGGACCTTGCCACAGGCGCACCGTTCCCGAAGGCCAGTCACAGCTCGCGCACAATCCGTCGATGCCACCGACGAGACGAGCGTCCGAACCCAGACCGGCCGGCGGATCGAGCTGCCTCCAGGATCCCAGATCCGCTGCGCCGGAAACGAACATCTGATTCTCGTCGTCGCCGACGCACACGACGAGTCGATCCTCGGAACCAACCGCCCAGTGGAAGGGCACGAACTCTTCGATGCCGGAATCGATGTCCCCAGAACGTATCGACACGAACGAATCCGAGTCCACGGTCGACCGCACGCGCATGACATCCGACTCGTGCGTCAGCGTCACGATCGAATCGAACCGGCCGACGTCGAGAACGACCTCTTCGTCGTACACGATCGGATCGAGATCGTTGCCGAGTCGCATCGGGTCGATCCAGTAGACCGCACAGCCGTCCTGCCCTGCGCCGACAGAGAGCCCGAGATGCCCTCTGGGGGTGCGGTAGACGAATGAACCTCCCGCGGTCAGCTCGGTGAGTTCAACGGATGCCACCATCTCTCCGGCACGGACAAGACACCAGCGATCACTATCGTGACCCGGCTCGGTGAACGCGAGCGTCTCGCTGACCGAATCCCAATACGCGGAACCGGTTCCCCACTCCGGCCAACCGTCGTGGACGTGCTCCCACACGATCGATCCGTCGGGCCTGCGCAGCTGCGCCCGGTCCCGAAGGCTGACCGCCGCGTAGTCGAGTGCGTCGGACACCGTCGAAGCACCGCATCCTTCGAATGCCGCCGAAAGCAGCGACCGACCGAAAGTCGAATCGAACACCTCCAACCCTTCGGGCGACGATACGAGCCAGCCGGCCGGATGCGAGGTGACCGTGCTCCGCTCCGGCATCATCAACTCGGCGCCCACAGGCGTCAGGAATCCGTTCGACATGGGCGCAGCCTACAAACACTCGAACCCGGCGCCTGCCCCCGACGGTGGTTGTCGTAGCGGCGAAGTCGACGGGTTCGCCACTCGGCCCGGCCGAGCTCAGCTCAACGCCCTGAGGCTTTCCAACCTGTTCAGGATCGGCGCCCTCCATGCCTCGAGATCCTCCGGCCCGTTCTCGGCCCACAGCTCGTGGAGCTCCGAGGTGTCGCTGTCGGCAATTGCGCGCTCGAGCGTCGTGAGGATCCGCGCGCGCTGCGCCGGGGTCAGGGATTCGGTGTACGCGGCGGCGTCGAAGCCGTCGAGCTGCGGGGGCGCAGGCCGGAGTCCGTGGGCCACCGCGACGACCTCCGCGAGCGCGACCGCTGCCTGCGCGTCGTCCGCCTCGAGGTACTCCTCGCTGACGTGCGCTAGGTAGTCGTCGATGTCGGGGTCGCCGGCCCTGAGCGCCGCGAGCAGGTCGCCCGCCCCGTCGTTTTCGAACGGTCCGTAACCCCAGGTCCCCATTCCCCGCACCTCCCGATCCGCGGGCCGCTCAGCCCGTCGCGCCGACTCTACGATCGACCACCGACGGTCCGCACAGGCGGGCGGCGCTCAGCCCGGGTCGTACTGCTTCAACGGTCTCGTCCCCCCGAGGTACGAGAAGGTTCACTTTGCGTTTGGTCGGGCCTAGACTCGGACGCGATCGGCTACTCGACCAGCCAAAGCTTCTGCGCGAATCCGACGATGGGCGATGCGATGGAGCAAACAAGACACAGCCCGCGGAGCACACCGTGAGCGCCGAAGTCCCCCTCCCCGAACAACCCAGCCCTGCCGCATTCGATGCGCTGTACCGCGGCGACTTCGAGACCTTCAGGCGCGCCGCGCCGCCGTCCGACACCGCGCGGTACACCGAGTTCCAGTTCGACCGCGTGCCGTGGGACATCGGCGAAGCCCAGCCGGTGGTCCGCGATCTGGAGGCCGACGGCCAGATCGCCAGCGAAGTCCTCGACATCGGCTGCGGGCCCGGCGAGAACGCAATCTTCCTCGCCGGCCGCGGATACCAGGTGTGCGGACTCGACGCCGCACCCGCGGCCATCGCCATCGCACGCGAACGCGCCCGGCAGCGCGGGCTCGGGGAGGCCGTCGCCTTCGACGTCGCCGACGCCACCACCATGACCGACTACACCGACCGCTTCACGACCGTCGTCGACAGCGCGCTCTACCACTGCTTCCCCGAGGGCCAGCGCCACGGCTACGTCGCGGCCCTGCACCGTGCCGCCCGCCCGCACGCCCGGCTGCACGTGCTGTGTTTCTCCGACCGGGTCCCCGACGAGTTCCCCGGACCCTTCCGGATCAGCGAGGACAACCTTCGTGGCACGCTCGCCGACGCGGGCTGGGTGGTCCGACGGCTCGAGGCCGCCACCTACACCACCGCGTTCACCCGAGCCGACCTGGCGCAACAGCCCACGTCGTCGCTGGCGGCCGTCGCCTCCGGACTCGGCTTCGACTCCGACGACCGCCTCCTCGCCCCGGCCTGGCTGGCCACGGCCGAACGTTCTTGACCGCGATGAACACGGTGGCACTGGAGTTGGTGCCGTCCGAGCTGCGGGCAGGCGTGGGCCGGGCCGTCGAGGAGGCTCACGCGGCGGCAGAACTCGGCGTCCGCCACGGGCTGGCCGACCGCGTCGGACACGTGATGATCCCGGGGATCATCTCCGAGGACTCGGATCGTCCCGTGGCGCTGACGCCGCGGATGGACGTGCTGGACTTCTGGGAGGCGGCGCGACCGTCGCTCGGCGCCGTCGCCGGCCTGTGCACCCAGGTGACCGTGTTCCAGGACGGGCCGCACCTGGCCGGACGCGTCCGGCGGTTGCGTGACGCCGGCATGGACGGCATCACCTTCGTCGGCAAGCCGCACGGGCTGCCCGCCGCCGACGCTCCCGGCGTGACCCCCGACGAGGCCCTCGTTCGCTGCCGCGATCTGATCCCGCACCGCGGCGTGGTGCTGATCCCCACGCGGCGAGGCGAACACGACAGGTTCGCGGTCAAGTGCGCCAGCGGGGCGACCTTCGCCCTGACCCAGTTGCTGTACTCCGAACGGGTCGTGGGATTCCTGCGTGAGTTCGCGACCCGTTCCGAGCACCGCCCCGAGATCCTGCTGTCGTTCGGGTTCGTCCCCGAGATGGAACACCAGGTGCGACTGATCGACTGGCTCATCCGCGATCCTGGGAACGAGTCGGTCCGTCGGGAGCAGGAGTTTGTCGCAAGCACCGCGACCGGCTCCCCGAAGCAGCGTCGACGCGACCTGCTGGATCTGTACCGCCGTGTCGTCGACGACATGCGCGATCTCGAATTTCCGCTGAGCGTGCATCTCGAGGCGCCCTACGGAATCTCCGGGGCCGCGTGCGAGACCTTCGCCGTGATGCTCGACTACTGGTCACCGCGCGGGGCGGCGGGTCGGTGACGAGACACCCGGTGGCGCGGTGTGCGGCCGGGCACGGCGTTCACCGCACGGCCGAGCGCCGCGCGGGCGGCTGCGGCTCGAAGTCGGCGTCCCGAAGTCGGCGGGTGGCCAACCGGTAGGCAAACGTGAATCCCGGCCAGTTGTTGGTGTTTCGGCCCGAGTCCGTCGTGTACCAGCTGGTGCAGCCGCGATCCCACACCGTGGCACTGATGCGCCGCTGCACCACCGCATTCGACTCGCGCTGGGTCTCGGCACGGACGTCGAGCCGCCGCACCTCACCGCCCGACAGTCGGCCGACTGCCTGCATCACGTAGCGGATCTGCGACTCGAGCATGAACACGATGGAACTGTGCCCGAGGTTCGTGTTCGGTCCGTAGAGCAGGAAGAGGTTCGGGAAGCCGGACACCGTGATGCCCAGATGCGCCTCGGCTCCCTCGGCCCACTGCTCGTGCAGTCCGCGACCGTCGAGTCCGGTGATGTCCATCGGGGCCAGGAAGTCCGTTGCGGCGAAACCGGTCCCGAGGATGATCGCGTCCACCCGGTGCCGCGTACCGTCCCCGGTGACCAGGCCGTCGGGCATGATGGTCGCGATGGCGTCGGTGACGACCTCGACATTCAGTCGGGTCACCGCGTCGTAGAAATCGCTGGACAGCAGGATCCGTTTGCAACCGATCGGGTCGGTCGGTGTGAGCCGGGCGCGCACGTCGGCGTCCCCGACTCCGCGGCGCAGGTGACGCCGGAACCGAAGATCGACCGCGGCCATCAGCCGCGGGACGCGGGTGAACGCGATGGCCCGCGCCTCGAACGTCCAGTAGGTGAACCAGCGCGAGAGCCGTTGCAGGGCAGGAACCCTCGCGAATGCCGCCAGCACGGCCGCAGGATAGGGGTAGTCCGCCTTGGGCAGCACGTGCGCCGCCCCACGCTGGAAGAGCCGGAGTTGGTGCACCCGCGGCGCGATCTGCGGCACGAACTGGATCGCCGAGGCGCCGGTGCCGATCACCGCCACGTCCTTGTCGTCGAGGTCGTACTCGTGATTCCAGTTGGCCGAGTGGAAGATCTCGCCCTCGAATGACTCGATGCCGGGAATCCGCGGCCACGCCGGGCGGCTGAGCTGCCCGCAGGCCGACACCAGGACATCGGTGCGATGGACGGTGCCGTCGGCCAGTCTCACGTCCCAACGGTTGTCCTCGGCGTCGAAGCGCGCGCCGGCAACCTCGGAGCGAAACCGGATGTGCCGCAACACGTCATACTTGGTCGCGCAGTGCCGCAGGTAGTCCAGGATCTCGCGTTGCGGGGCAAACCGGCGGGACCAGTCCGACTTGGGCTCGAAGGAGTACGAGTACAGGTGCGACGGGACATCGCAGGCCGCACCCGGATAGGTGTTCTCCCGCCAGCAGCCGCCGAGGTCGTCGGCCTTCTCGAAGACGGTGATGTCCTCGATGCCGGCCTTCCGCAGGGCGATCGCCATGCCCAGGCCGCCGAATCCACTGCCGATGATCGTCACGGACGGTCTGTGTGATCCCAATTCCCTGCCCCCGTTCGTCCTCGTTCCAGGTATGACGCCATGGGCGCAGCCGCGTGAGCGCTACCACCGGTGCTCCCCGGCCGAGAAGTTACCGGATTCGGCAATGCATGGATCGGCGACGGCGAGGGAGAGGTCCCCGCTCATGCTGCTTGCACAGTCACCGGAAGTGCGACCATCATTCAAAGATGACGGAACTCTCGGCTGCCGATCTGGCTCTCGAGCAGGTGGATGCCGTACGAGAACGACCCGCGAAGCGTCTCGAACTGCTCGCACGGACCTATCACGGCCCGCACGGGCGGGCGCCCGACCACTTGCCCTTCCGCCGTGCTGCTCTCGCGTTCATGCGCTGGGAACTGGCGCGGGGTGTGCTCGCGTCGCTGCACACGACTCCGGCGGGCAGCCCGTGGTGGCGCGCCGTCAACGAGCGCTTGCTGCGGGACGGCTGCGAGGCGGTTGCCCGGAGCGCCGGACTTGGGGGCGCGCCGTCGTCCCCGGTGATACGCCTGTGGATGTCCTTTGTCGCGGATCCTCGTGGCCGGACCTGGTACCGGGCACACAACGCGAGCATCGTTGCCGCCTACCTGGAAAACCGTGGCCTCGCCGAGCAGGAGAACGCGGCCGAGCGCTTCTTCCTCAATGTGATGTTGCTGCGGATGCTCTATGCGCATGCACTGGTGTCCGCGCCCCGGCTGGCCCTGCGGCGATTGAGCGGAATCGGTCCGGCACTGGGCGATCCCACCGTCGCCGTGACCGGAGTCTTCCTCTCCCTCGCTCGCATCGTGCCGGACAGGTATCCGCTGGAGCGCGACGTTCACGAGTACATCGCCGACGAGAACCCCCTGGGCCGGATGCTGGACTACGGGATCATCCAACCCCGATTGCAGCGTCTGTACGAGTGGTCTGCGGAAGAATTGCGCGAACCCGGAGTACTCGGGCTGGTGCGTGACGGAAATCCTGTCTACGCCTGGCCTTTCGAGGACCGGGACGTGTGGGAGCCGGTGCGGCCGACCCGGACCGTCCGCACGCTCCGGCGCCTGCTCCCGGCCGACTGATCACGACCGGACCCGATCGCGGACCGTCCCACAACTTGGACCACCGTCCAGCTCCGGCCGGTCGGCGGGCCCGGCAACACCTAGGCTGGCGCATCGTCCCCAACCGAAGGGAAGTACCGGTGCCTGCAAATCGCCCCGCCTGGCTCGCAACACTCGCAATGAGCGTGCTGGTGATCGCGCAGGCCGCCGCGGATCCGAGCGGCCTGCTGAGTCTGCTCGGCTGGACGGGGGCTCACCTCTGGCCGATCCGGGCGCCCTGGCAGATCGCGCCCTTCGTCGTCTACCTGCCGGTGCTGCTCGGACTCACGTGGTGGACGGTGCGGACGATCGCCGGCTCCCGCTGGCTGTTCGCGGCCACCGCCTCGGGTGTCGTGCTCGCGGTGCTGCTGGCCAAGTTCGCGATGTCACTGGTGGCGGCGGGAAACCTCGCGGCCGCGGCGTGGGGCAGCGGTTTCGCCCTCGCCAAGGCGATTCCGGCCGCATTGATCGTCGCGGGCGTCGTCGCGGTGGCCGGCCGACGGCGCCAGGTCCCCGACCCGCTCCCGCAGGCGCCATCGGTCTGGGTCGGGGCCTTGGCCTTCGGCGACCTCGCCCCCGTCCTGGCGGGACAGTGGTGGGCCGGCGCCCCGTACGACCGGTGGATGCCCGCACCCAACACCCTCAACGGGGCGTTCGCCACGATCGGCGGCGTCGTCGTGCTCGCCCTCGGGGCGATCGGCTGCCAGCGAGTGCTCGGTCGCCGGGTGACGGGCGGGCCTGCCGCGACCTTCCTCGCCGGGTGGTTCGCGGCGATGTGGGCCGGCGCGCTGCTCGCCCTGGCCGCGACGCTCGTCGGACTGCTCTCCGACGACAGCTTCGCCGGTGACCTCTGGCCGCTGATGGCCACCTACATCCGGCTCGCGGACGGCGTCTCCTACGGCGCCTGCACCGGCTGGATCGTCGGGCTCGCGGCCGTGTGGGCCCGGCGTCGTTCGGCGCAGCACGACGCCGAGCAGTCGGCGCCCGATCCGGCCCGCCGCCAATTGGTGCCCGTCGGCGCGGTCGTGCTCGCCGCGATCGTGGTCGCGGTGCCGCTCCTGGCCACTGCGGACGCCGAGCCCGCGCCGCCCGCCACGGCCGACGCGATCGCCGCCGCCGAGACCGGCACCCTTCTCCCCCTGCGTGTCTCGGGTGACACGATCACCGACACCGCGGACCGCGAGGTCCTTCTGCGCGGCGTCAACGTCAACCAGCTCGTCGACTTCTACGCGCCCCGCCCGGAGGTCCCGCCGACCTTGCCGCTGACCGAGCAGGACTTCGCGGGCATCGCCGCGGACGGGTTCAACGTGGTGCGGCTCGGCCTGTCCTGGTCGGCCCTCGAGCCGGACCGCGGCCGTTACGACGAGGCGTACGTCGACCGGATCCGGGGCGCCGTCGCGCAGGCCAAGGCGCACGGCCTCTACACCGTGCTCGACATGCACCAGGACGGCTGGTCGAACGCGCCGTCGCCCGACGACGTCAGCTGCCGGCCTGGCGCCTCGCCGATGTGGGGCTACGACGGCGCCCCCGATTGGGCCACGATCACCGACGGCGCACCGCGCTGCCAGTTCACCGGCCGCGACATCTCCCCGGCGGGCGGCCGCGCGTTCAACAACTTCTACTACGACACCGACGGCGTGCAGGACCGGCTGGTGCAGGCCTGGGCGATGCTCGCGGGCGAGTTCAAGGACGAGCCGGCCGTCGCGGGGTACGACCTGCTGAACGAGCCGAACTTCGGCGAGACCGCGCCGCTCACCTCGTCGCTGCTGCTCGGCCGCTTCTACGACCGGACCATCGATGCCATCCGGGAGGCCGGCGCCGAGCAGATCGTCTACTTCGAGCCGAGCATCCTGTGGTCCGGCCTCGGGTTCGACAGCGGCCCTCCGCCCGGCTTCACCGACGACCGCAACATCGTCTTCTCCCCGCACCTGTACGCGGAGTCGATCACCGTGGACGCCTCGCTGGGCCTGCCGACGATCGTCAGCATCGAACGGGGCTTCACCCTCGCCGACCGGGTGGCCCGCATGTACGGCGTCCCGTACTGGAGCGGCGAGTACGGCTTCTGGGGCGACGATCTCGTCGAGAAGGCCACCCGCTTCGCGACGGCGCAGGACGCGCACGCCCAGGGCGGCGCCTACTGGGTGTGGCGGCAGGCCTGCGGGGACCCGCAGAACGGCATCCAGGAACTGGGCGACGGGCTGATGCCCGTCCTGTGCAGCACCGGGGCCGACGCCCCGCGGAACACCGCCCTGCTCGACCAGCTCACCCGCGCCTACCCGCGATTCGCGCCCGGGCGGATCACCCACCTCGCGGCCGACGGCGACCGACTGGAGCTGACCGGCCGCGCCGGTGAAGGTAGTTGCCGACTCGAGGTCTGGTTCCCCGGCGAGCTCGGCGGCGGCGCCTCGGCCGTCGACACGGTCGGGATCGAGGGCGTCGAGATCGCCCCGGCCGGCGGCGGAATGCTGCTCACCGGTTGCGCCACCGGGGATTACGAGTTGCGGACCGGCGCGACGGGAAGCTGACTAGCGGGCGCCGATCTCGGCGCGGTCCACGGTGACCAGCAGGGCCAACGAGTCGGCGGTACGGGCGCAGAAGGCGTCGGCGTCTGCGAGCCCGCTGGTGAGGCCTCGCATTGTGGTGGCCGCCATCAACAGGTCGAATACGGCCTCGGAGACCGCGGCGTTGGCGTCGCCGGAACGTTCCGGGAAGGCCGCGGCCACCCGCGCGGTCAGCGCGGCGCGGGCGGGGTGCTCGGATCGTGTGACCAGGCGCTCGTAGACACCCTCGTCGGAACGATAGGCGGACAGCAGCCCCGGGATCGCCGCGCGGGTGGCGGGTTCCGCGATCCGCACCAGGAACATCCGGGTCCACGTGAGCAGGTCCGCGTGCAGGTCGTCGGTGACCTCGGGCAGGGCGACGTCCTGCATACCGAAGATCGCGTCCTCGATGAGCGACTCCCGGGTCGCCCAGCGCCGATAGATCGCGGCGGTGCCCAGCTTCGCCCGGCGGGCGATCGCGGTGATGGTGGTCTTCTGGTAGCCGCATTCGACCAGCAATTCCCTGGTGGCGGCGAGGATGGCCTCGTCGACCTGCGGATCGCGAGGTCGTCCCACTCCGGCGGTGCCGGTCCGGCGATCTCTGCGTTCATCCACAACCGCGGACAGTACCGGACGTCTTTCGGCGAAACCAATACGTTGCGGAGCGCTCCGCAATAGATTGTCGTCAGGCATCCATCGACGAAAGGGCAGGCCATGATCACCCCGCACGACGAATTGCTCATCCACCAGCTCCCCACGACCCTCGATCACGTCTCGCAGAGCGACCTGCGCTGGACCGAGCGCATCGTGATGTACGGCTTCGACAAGTCCGGCGAGATCAGCATCATGACCGGCCTGGCGAAGTACCCGAACCGCAACGTCCTCGACGCCTACGCCATGGTCACCCGCAAGGGCGAGCAGGCCCGCGTGGTGCGCATGTCCACCGAGCTGAACCCGCAGACCGGTGCCCTGAACGCGTTCAGCGTCGGGCCGTACACGTACGAGATCGTCGAGCCGCTACGCAAGGTGCGCTCCACCGTCGAGTCCAACGAGCACGGGCTGAGCCTGCAGCTCGACTTCACCGGCGACTTCCCGGTCTACGAGCAGACCGCGGCCTTCCACCGCAGCCGCGGACGGGTCCGCGAGGACGCCCGCCGCTTCTACCAGAACGGCACCATCACCGGCTGGATCGAGATCGACGGCGAGCGCATCGAGATCGACCCCGACAACTGGTGGTTCGGCCGCGACCACTCGTGGGGCGTGCGCCACGGCGGCGGCGGCGGCAGCCTGTCCGAGGGAGGGAACATGCAGCCCTCCGAGGTGCCCGCCGGCGTCCTCTACTACATGGGCATCTTCCAGTTCGAGGACGAGGTGGTGCATTTCGCGCAGCGCGAGACCCACACCGGGGAGCGCTGGCAGTTCGAGGGCGAGGTGCTCTTCCCGATCGACTCCGGCAAGGAGCCGCTGCCGATCATCGACGTCGAGCACGACCTGGACTTCCGCGACGACCTCCGCGTCGTCAAGTCCGGCACGTTCACCGTGCACCGCGCGGACCGCTCGACCGACGTCATCGAGGTCAAGCCGGTGTGCGACTTCTGGCCGGGCCTGGCCGGGTACGACGAGTACAACGGCTACGCGTCGGGCATGTACCGCGGCAAGGACTTCAGCGACAGCTTCGACGTGGACATCACCGACGTCGACGAGATCCGCAAGGTGAGCATGCTCAGCGAGACGCTCTGCGAGGTCCGGATGGGCGACAAGGTCGGGCACGGGCTGGTGGAGATGGTGTTCATGGGCGTGAACCCGCGCTACGGCTACACCGACTGGAGCGCCAACCGATCCGGCGCGGACAATGGCTGAGCGGGTCGCGCCGGAAGACCTGGCGGCAGCCCTC
Organism: Rhodococcus tukisamuensis NBRC 100609; assembly: GCF_001894985.1. GTDB lineage: Bacteria > Actinomycetota > Actinomycetes > Mycobacteriales > Mycobacteriaceae > Rhodococcus_G > Rhodococcus_G tukisamuensis. The sequence continues at coordinate 22,875 of NZ_BCXG01000003.1, forward strand.
GAACCAATTGTCCAGCAGCGTATTCCGGGTGCACAGAACGCGAAGATCGTCGACTGGAAGCGCACCGAACGCGGGTTCTCCACCGAGACCTACCTGTTCAACCTCGAGGGTGCCGAGCACGAGTCGGCCGGGTACGTCTTCCGCCGGCCGCCCGAGGTCTCGCTGTTCCCGGACTACGACCTGCGGCGCCAGTACCTGGTCTCGGAGCGGCTCGCGACGACCGACCTCCCGGTCCCCAGCGTCCAGTGGATCGACGCGGACGACAACCCGCTCGGCACTCCGTACTACGTGATGGACCGCATCGGTAATGCCGAGGCGCCCAGCGACTTCCCGTCCTACCACACCGCCGGCAACTACTTCGAGGCCGACGAGCAGGGTCGGGCGAAGATGTGGTGGGAGTGCGTGGAGACGATGGCGCAGGTGCATCTCCTCGACCCCGAGGAGCTGCGGCTCGGGTTCCTGGCGATGCCCAAGTTCGGGGACAAGCCGGTCGAGCAGATCGTGAACTACCTCGACTGGGCCGTGCGCTGGGCGGCGCCGGAGCTGCCCCCGGTGATGGAGAAGGCCCTGACCTGGCTCAAGGGCAACCTCTACGAGCCGGAGCACGTGACGCTGGTTTGGGGCGACGCCCGCATGTCGAACATCCTGTACACGCCGGAGCTGTCCGTCGCCGGCGTACTCGACTGGGAGATGGCGTATCTGGGCGACCACGAGGCCGACCTGGCCTGGGTGCTGTTCCTGGACTGGGCGTGCAGCGAGTACGAGGGACACCCGACCCTGCCCGGCACCCCGACGCGGGAGGAGACCATCGCCCGCTACGAGGAACTGACCGGCTGGAAGGTGCAGAACCTGCTGTTCAACGAGGTGCTCGGCGCGGTGCTGCTCTCGGTTCCGCTGCTGCGCCTGTCCACCCATCTGAACCTCGGTGACAACGTCAGCATCAGCGGGTTCTGCATGGCGCGACTCGAACAACTCCTGGGCGAGGCCTAGAAGTTGTTCACCCCCCCGGCGAACTGGATGGAGTTCGCCGGGGGCATGGGCCTCGGGTGTCGGTGTGGGTCGGAAGACACACACCGACACCAGGGGCCTTTCTCACGTGCGCCGAGGGCGGCGACGGCAGCGCCCTACGATGATCACGCGGCGACGATGAGAGACAATCCTGGCCTCCGAGAGGTGATATCGGCCGGCGCTTGTACAGGTGGTAGCCGGGGCTGCTGACCCCGAGCAGACGGCAACAGATCTTGACCGGGTGCCCGGCATCGACAAGTGAATCGATCACCGGGTGAACCCTTTTGGGGCGGGAAGGCTCTCCCCGAGCAGCTTCGAGGCTTCAAGGAGGATCTCGACCTCGGCCTCGAGTTGTCGGATGCGTTTGTTGCTCGAACTTCACACCGAGTTGGGTAAGAAACCTTGGGGTAGGTCATCTCAACCAAACCGGGGGACAGTCCCTTTCAAACTGACCTCAGTCCCTGTGCACTGCCAACCTGCGATGTGTAACAAACCATCGACGCCAACCTATTGTCAGGTCGTGAGCATTCCTAACTATCTCGACGACGCCGCCCGGTTTCGGGTTCGCACCGCACTCGCCTGCTCGATGGCGGTCGTGGGGCTTGCCGCGTCGGCGCCGGCCGCGACGGCCGCACCCGTATCGAGTGCACCCGCCGACTGCGTCCCCTTCGGCACCGCGCAGGTGCCGCCCGGTCTGCCATCGTTCGGAGCCAGGGATGGGTTGGCGGGCCTGCCGGAGTTTGCGGGGTCGGGCGCCCCGGCGAGCGTCGAACTGCGTACCCAGACCACACAGTTCAACAAGTTCTGGGACTACGCACTTGCCGGGAACGCGCTGCTCACCCGGCCCCGGGTGTGGAATGGCGCCAACCCCGAGCCGTGGCGATACGCCCCGCTGCCGACATGTCTGCGCGAGCGCCTAGTCGGGATCTCGGTGGACGACGACGAGTTGGTCGCGGTCGACGAGGACGGATGGATCTACACCATGGACAACGCCTCACAGGCCCCGGTCTTCTGGAACTGGACTTCCTCGTTCGGGGCGCCGCTGTGGACCGGCAAGGGCAAGCAGTTGCCCGGCGGCGACCCCGGAACCTGGGCGTTGAGCGTCGGATCACCCTGGGACAACCAGACTTACGCGGACGTCGCGGGCCGGATCCACTTCTTCGGGCTCGCGAAGATGACAATGGTGCCCGCGCTGACCGGTGACGGCAGCCGGATCACCTACGCGGACCCGTGGCTGCCCGACGACGACAGCTACGAGATCGGCGGACCCGTCGGCGGGCGCTTCCAGTCGATCGCGCTGTCCTCCTCGGCCTCGACAACCTTCGTGATGAACAAGTACGGCGACATGTACACCCGCAACTACGACATCGACGGTACCGGAGGGGATTCGGTGTTCTTCCGCTACAGCTGGGACGATCAGACCGGCAAACCCACCGCGCCGAACTCCGCCTTCGAAGCGTGGTTCAAGAACTACGCCGCGATCCAACTGCCCGCGCAGGACTGGGTGCACCAGCCCAAGATCCCGGGCGAGATCACCTCGGCGATCAGCGTGCACTCCACCGGTGTGGGCCCGGACCGCCGGGAGCTGCGCGTGGCCGGCAAGAGGGACGGACGCACCGGATTCTGGCGCAAGGACCTGACCGCCCCGGTGTGGGAGTTCACACCCACCGGCGCGCCGCTTCCCGGCACCTCAGTGCGGAACTCGCAGGCGGACCGATCCTCGGACACCCTTGCGCCCCCGGCTCCGTGGAACCTGTCTGCGCCGCTGCCCGGCCGCGACACCGTCGTCGACGCGCAGTTGCTCGTCGACTGGCAGGTCCCGTATTCGATCCTCGATCCCCGCCTGCTCGACGAGGCCGGCCTGAAGGCGGGGCCGTCCGGGTACCGGCTGTCCGTCGAGCATTTCGATCCGGCCGCGACCACCCGGCCCGCCACGGTGACTGCACCCGACGGGAAGACGTTCCCGGTACTCCTGCACACCGCGGACGGCCTGCGCCTGGGGCCGCGCGGCGCAGGCCTCGACGATCAGCCCAGGCACCTCGTCGGCGCCATCGAGGTACCCCGCGCCGCCTTCGACGCGCGGGGCGCGGATCCGACCCTCGACGCGTTCGTGCGGGACTGGTCGCGGGGCAAGCGCGTGGCACCCATCACCCTCAGCGCCACCGATCACGACCTGGTCGTGCGATAGCCACGCACGCTCCTTCCGATGATCGCGGATCCACAAAGGGCGCTCTGCCCGAAGCTGACGTCCGCTAGTCGGCCGGCAGGAATGTGATCGATCGGGCCGGCCAGCGTGGCGGCAGCCGGATCGCCGTGCCGCCTCGCCCCGGTTTGATCCGGGGCGAGGCGGATCGCTACATGTACAGCGCGTTGAACACGTCACCGTACTTCTCGTGCACGGCGCGCCTCTTGATCTTCAGGCTTGCGGTGAGCTCCCCGCCTTCCGGTGTCCACTCGGTCGGCAGCACCCGGTAGCGCTTGACCTGTTCCACTCGCGCGAGGTCCTCGTTGGCGAGCTCGACCGCGCGGTCGATCTCCGCGATCACGTCGGGATGCGTCGCGAGGTCCGGCGGCGACGCGACGTCGATGCCCTGCGCGGCAGCCCACGCCGTCACCGCCTCCTGGTCGAGCACGATCAGTGCCACCACGTACGGCCGGCGGTCGCCGTAGGCCAGCGCCTGACCGACCAGGGGGTGCTTGGTCAGCAGCGCCTCCACCGCAGCCGGCGCGATGTTCTTGCCGCCCGACGTGATGATCAGGTCCTTCTTGCGGTCGATGATGTAGAGGTGTCCGTCCTCGTCGACCCGACCGACATCGCCCGAGTGCATCCAGCCCTCGTCGTCGGTCACGGAGACGACGGATCCGTCCTCCTGGAGGTACCCGGCCGCCACGATCGGGCCGCGCACCAGGATCTCGCCGTCCTCGAGCAGCCTGATCTCGGTGCCCGGGATCGGGGTGCCGACCGAACCGAACCGGAAGTCCGTCTCGCTCGTCGAGGTGGCCACTCCGGTGGTCTCGGTCATCCCCCAGGCCTCGACGATCGCGATGCCCTGCTCCCGGAAGTACTCCTGCACGTCCACCGGCAGCGGCGCGGCGGCGCTGCACGCCCAGGTGACCTGGTCGAGTCCGACGTCCGCGAGCGACGAACCCGGTCGCGACCGCAGCGCCGCGGCGAGCTTCTCCCAGATCCGGGGGACGCCGAAGACACTCGTGGGGCGCGTCTGGCGGAGCACCCCGACCAACTGACCCGGATCGGGGCAGAACGTCACGTGGCCGGCCTTGTGGATGGCCATGTAGACCGACACCATGCGTTCGGCGATGTGCGCCAACGGCAGGTAGCAGACACTGCGGAAGTGCTGGGGCGTCGGCGCCGCCGCATCCCTGGCCTCGGCATTGGCGATCACGTTGCGGTGGGTGAGCAGCACGCCCTTGGGCACGCCGGTGGTACCGGAGGTGTAGATCAGCGTCACAGGATCGACCTCGTCGATCTCCCGCCAGGCGGCCTCGAACGCGTCGAGGTCGGTCTCCTCCGTCACCACGTCCGACCACCTGACGAAGCGTTCGTCGTCGGCCACGCACGCCTCGGGATCCAGCACGACCACGCGCTCGAGGTCGGGCAACTGGTCCAGCACCGGCAGCCAGCGTTCGACCTCGGCGGTGCCCTCGAGCACCGCCACCCTGGCCCGGCTGTGCTGGGCGAGGTACGCGATCTGGGAGGACGGCATCGTGCCGTAGACCGTCGCCGGGAGCGCACCGAGATGCACGACCGCCTGGTCCGTCAGCCAGTGTTCGGGACGGCTGGACATCATGATCGCGACGCGATCACCCTTGTGCACGCCCAGGCGGGAGAGCCCCAGCGCGATCCTGGCGATGCCCGTCCGGGTCTCGCTCCAGGTCAGGACATGACCGTCGTGGGACAACGCGGGCATGTCGCCGTACTGCTCGGCGTTGCGGTGGAGTAACTCAGGAATCGTCGACATTGCAGAGCCTTTCACTGAAGTGCGGCCGGAGCCCGGTCGGGTCGGATCGAAGTCCGGAGATGGTGCGTCAGCCGACGGTCACGGACGGCTGGGTGGATCTGGTGCCGGCCTGGCGGCGGTAGTCGGCGCGGCGAAGGAATCGGGTGCGCACCCAGTACGACAACGTCGACTTGGGCCACAGCAGCGTGTTGCGCCCGGTGACGGGATCCTGGTACCAGCTCTTGCATCCACCGGCCTGCCAGACGGTCGAGGAGAGCCTCCCCTGCAGGAACTGGTTGAAGCGGTCCTGGGCGTCCCGCCGAACCTCGATCACGCCGCCGCGTCCCGCGTACCGCAGGCACTTGGCCATGTATCGGGCCTGGGCCTCGATCATGAAGACCTGTGAGTTGTGCCCCAGGCCCGTGTTCGGGCCGCACAGCAGGAAGAGGTTCGGGAACCCCGCCACGGTCGTCCCCAGGTACGCCTCCGGACCCGACTCCCACTGCGAACCGAGGGCCACGCCGTCGCGGCCCCGGATCGGGACCCGGCTGAGGCTGTTCTGGGCGTCGAAGCCGGTGCCGAAGATGAGGACGTCGGCGTCGTATTCGGTTCCATCGGTGGCGACCACGGACTGTGCACGGACCTCCTCGACGCCGGCGGTGACGACGTCAACGTGCGGCTTGGCGAGGGCCGGGTAGTAGTCACTGGAGATGAGCAGTCGCTTGCAGCCGATCTCGTAGTCCGGCGTGAGCTTTGCCCTCAGCTCGGGATCGCGGATCTGCCGCTGGAGGTGCCCCGAGGCGAGGGCCTTCGTGGGACCCATCTTGGACGTGTCCGAGACGAATCCCTTGGCCCGCTTCTCGTGAATCCAGAACAGGCGCGCGCGGCGATTCCATCGCTTGATCGGGTTGCGGCGCATCTCTTCCCGTTCGTCCTCACTGAACGCGCGATTGACCTTGGGAACGATCCACGGGGCGGTCCGCTGGAAAAGCGCGAGCTTGGCGGTCCGGTCGACGATGGCGGGAACGAACTGGATCGCGCTCGCACCGGTGCCCACGACGGCCACCCGCTTGCCGTCGAGGTCGCACGAGTGATCCCAGTGCGCGGAATGGAACACCGGGCCCTGGAAGTTCTCGATGCCAGACAGCTTCGGGTAGGAGGCGTGGTGCAGGACCCCCATCGCGGACACCAGGAATCGTGCCCGGAAGACCGCGCCGTCCTCCGTGTCGACCCTCCAGGACCCGTCCTGCTCGTCCCAGTCGGCACCGGTGACCTTGGTGCCGAAGCGAATACGCTCGGTGATCCGAAGTTCCGCGCTGGTGTCGCGGAGGTACTCCAGGATCTCCTGCTGCGGCGCGAAGAGGTGTCGCCAACCCGGGTTCTGCCGGAAGGAGAACGAGTAGAGCGGCGACGGGATGTCGCAGGCACACCCGGGGTAGGTGTTCTCGCGCCACGCACCGCCCACGTCGTCGCCCTGCTCGAGGAGCAGGTAGTCGAGCCCGCCCGCGCGGGAGATCGTCGCGGCCGCCGCGAGGCCGGAGAAGCCGGCGCCGAGAATGAGCACGTCTGTCCATGTCGAATCATCTTGTGCGTTGGGAGAAGTCATCGTTGATCCTGTTCGATTTGCGGCTCCGGTGGCGCCGGCGGCGGCGGGACGGACTGGCCGAGTGAGCGGTAGATGGCATCTACGAGGGCCCGTCCGCGCTCATTGAGCAGCGTCCCCGGGCCCTGCTTGTTCATGGTGTAGCCGACGCTGAGGCCGAGCTCGGGGTCCGCGAACCCGATCGAGCCGCCCGACCCGCAGTGGCCGAAGGCACGGCTTCCGATCCGCATGCTGTGTCCGTCGCCGAGGTGCGCGCCGTTGTCCATCGACAGCATGAACCCGCCGCGGAACCTGGTCCGCATCAGCAGGGTCGCGTCCAAGCCGTCGGACACCGGCATCGAGTGCGCCAGAGCCGATTCGAGACCTCCGAGGCTTCCCACGACGGGACCACGAAGGACGTTCGCGTACATCTGCGCGAGTCCTCGCCCGTTCGTGACACCGTTCGCCGCGGGGATCTCCGCGGCCCGGCCGGCGCGGGTGTTCACGCCCACGCGAGACCAGTCCCCCGAGTTGAACACGAAAAGATTCGGGATCGAACCACGCTGGTGGAGTGCGGCATCGATGAAGGGCGTGGTGGTCACCTCGCCGGCGATCCCCTTGACGATCGGAGCGACGCGCGGCTCGATCTCCGGCGGCAGGCCGATCCAGAAGTCGAGCCCCTGCGGACCGGCGATCTCCGACGCGAAGAACCCGCCGATCGACGAGCCGGTGACGCGACGCACCACCTCACCGAGCACAAACCCGAAGGTCACCGGGTGGTAGCCGTGCCGCTCGCCCGGCCGCCAGAACGGCGCCTGGTCCGCGATCCGGCCGACCATGTACTCCCAGTCCTCGAGCATGCCGGATCCGAGCGGCTCGCTGAGCACGGGGATCCCTGCCGAGTGATTGAGCAACATGCCTATCGTGATGTCGCCCTTGCCGTTCGCACCGAACTGCGGCCACACCTGCGTCACCGGCATGTCCTCGCGGATCTCGCAAGACGCCAGGAGCAGGTGGACGCAGAGCGCGACCGCGGCCTTGGTGCACGAGAACACGACACCGACCGTGTCCTGTTCCCATGGCCGGCCTGTCTCGGGGTCGGCGACACCGCCCCACAGGTCCACCACCGGCCTGCCGTCCACCAGCACGTGCAGGGACGCTCCCGCCTCGCCGCGCGCGGTGAAGTTCCGGTCGAACTCCTCTGCCACCGCGGCGAAGGCCGGGTCGACCACGCCACTCACCGGCGCTGCGGCTCCTGCTCGATCGCAATTCGTCATTGCGACAGCTCCTTTCATGAGCGACGAGGAAAGGCGGGTCAGCGGTAGAGGCCCTGGGTGTTGATCCCCGCGCCCCCGTCGACCCGCAAGGACTGGCCGGTGATGGCGCCGGCCCCGGACGACATCAGGAACAACACCGACGCCACCACCTCGTCCACCTCGACCAGGCGCTTCATCGCGACGTTCCGCAGCACCCGGTCCCGGGTCTCGTCCGGCATCGAGAGGACCTTGGGGGTGGCGACCAGCCCGGGGACGATCGCGTTGACCCTGATGCCTGCATCGGCCCACTCGGCCGCCAGCGTGCGGACCAGTCCGAGCACTCCCGCTTTGGCGGCCCCGTACGACACCTGACCGGGCAGACCGTCCAGGGCCCCTGTCGAGGAGAACAGGACCAGATTCGCGCGGCTGCTCTCGGCCAGCGCGGCGTAGGCGGCCTGCGCGGTCCAGAACTGGGACATCAGATTCGACTCGATGTCCTGACGGAAGACGCTCGGGGAGAACGACTTGGCGCGGTGGACGGTCGCGACGCTGGCGGCGGCGCCGATCAGGCAGTCCAGCCCCCCGAGGCGGGACACCGCGCCTTCCACCGCGCCCGCCGCGGCCGTCTCGTCCGCGAGGTCGGCCTCGAAGAGCGGGATCGACGCGAGGTCGCCCGGCAGGGCCGTTCCCGGGCGGTCGATTCCGGCGACCTCGCAGCCGAGTGCCGCGAGGGCCCCGATCAGCGCGGCGCCGATCCCGCCGGCCGCACCCGTGACGATGACCTTCACGCCGGGACCCGGGCCCGTTGCGGGACCAACTGATGACAACTCCATGGCGGACAACCGCCTTCCTGTGTACATCGACCTACTGGATGATGTTTGCGCCCAACGGCATTGGGTCGATCAAACGATCGACCGCTCGAATGCGCATCAAGTTACCCACGTCACTGCGACTCCGTCAATGGGGCACGGAGGGGGTAGACAACCACCCCGACCCAAAGCTAAAGTGAATTCAGTTTACCAACGAGAGGTGGAACATGTACGAGACTTTGATCTACTCCGTCGCAGGCCCCGTGGCCACGATCACGTTCAACCGCCCGGATCGCCTGAACACCATCGTTCCGCCGATGCCCGACGAGCTCCAGGACGCGATGACGAAGGCGAATCGCGACCCGGAGGTCAAGGTGGTTGTCGTCCGCGGCGCCGGCCGATCATTCTGTGCTGGTTACGATTTCAGTGGCGGATTCAAGCACTGGGACGACCAGCTGACGACCGACGGCAAGTGGGACGCCGGCAAGGACTTCGTGATGGCGACCGCGCAGTCGGAGTCCCCGACCCAGAAGTTCATGAGCATCTGGCGTAGCCCCAAGCCGGTGATCGCCCAGATCCACGGCTGGTGCATCGGCGGCGGCAGCGAGATGGCCCTCGGCGCCGACATCGTCATCGCCTCCGAGGACGCCCGGATCGGCACCCCGTACGCGCGAATGTGGGGCTGCCACCTCTCCGGCATGTGGATCTACCGACTCGGGCTGGCGAAGGCCAAGGAGTACGCTCTGACCGGCAAGCCGGTCTCGGGCGTGGAGGCAGCGGAGATCGGACTCATCAACAAGGCGGTGCCGTTTGCGGAACTCGAGGCCGAGGTTGCACGGCAGGCCGCGCAGCTCGCCAGCATTCCCGTCTCCCAGCTCTCCGCGATGAAGCTCATCGTGAACCAGGCGTACGAGAACATGGGCCTGGCCAGCACCCAGATGCTCGGACCGATCCTCGACGGCCTGATGCGCAACACCCCCGAGGCGCTGGAGTTCATCGAGCTCGCCGAGAACCAGGGTGTCGGCGCTGTCACCACCCTGCGGGACACGCCGTTCGGGGACTACAGCACCGCACCCAAGGAAGAGCAGCCGGACCCGAACAATGTCATCATCCCCTGACAGATCCCCCCACGCGCTGACGGCCCGAGGTGGCGCCACTCGGTTGCGCCTCATCGAGGCCGCCCGCGCGGAACTGCTGGAGACCGGCGGCACCCTGGAGGTGGCCAAGGTCGCGGCTCGCGCCGAGGCCTCTCCGGGGCTGCTCTACCGGTACTTCGGCGCAAAGGACGGCCTGGTCGCGGCCGTCGTCCACGCCTTCTACGACGCCTATGACGACGCGGTGTTCGCCGTCCCGGTGTCCGCGGACCTGGGCTGGATCGAGCGGGAGCGGCTGCGGTTGTCCAGGGAGATCGACTTCCTGCGCGAGGATCCGCTCGCCCCGATCGTCGTGGGCAGGCGACTGCGCGAGCCGTCGGCCTCCCAGGCCGACGCCGAGCGGCTCGCGACCCAGATCGACATGGCCGCGCGCAACATCGCGCACGCACAACGCAGCGGCGAGGTCGATCCCGCGGTCGACGCACGACTGGCCGCGGCCGCGTTCCTCGGCGCGTTCCGCGAACTCATGGCCGAGGCCATGAGCCGCGAGGTCACCCCCTCACGGCAGGACCTGCTGGACACCATCTGGCGCCTCGGCACCAGCATCATCCCGGGCACCTGAACAACCCGGCGCCTGTAAGGCCCAAAATTTGTCGTGCACAGTCGATTCCATCGGGAACCGACTGTGCACGACGACTATGTGGCTCACCAATCGGTGCTGCCGCCGAACAGCCACGTCCCGGTCATTCGACACCGCCGCACGAGCCATGCCCGCTCGCGTGCGGCCACAGGAGACAAACATGGGAAACCTCGCACTCAACCTCGCGGCCAGCGCCGCGAACACCCCGCATGCGCCGGCCCTCCGACTGGGCGACCTCACGCTGGACTACGCGGCCGTCGATGCCGCCGCCGCACGGGTCGCCGGACTGCTCCGGGACCGGGGAATCCGGCCGGGCGACGTCGTCGGGATCTGCCTGCCGAACGTGCCGTCCTTCGCCATCTGCTACTACGGCGTGCTCAGGGCCGGCGGTGTCGTCGTCCCGCTCAATCCGCTCCTGAAGGAGCGTGAACTGACGTACCATCTCGCCGACTCGGGCGCCAAGGTGCTCTTCGCGTGGGAGGACGTCGCGGAAACTGCCCAGGCCAGTGCCGCCGCCACCGGAACAGAACCGATCATCGTGACCGCCAACGGGTTCGACGAGCTCCTGGCACTGGCCGCGCCCGCGCCCGGGTACGAGGAACGCGACGACGACGACACCGCCGTCATCCTCTACACCTCCGGCACGACGGGCAGGCCCAAGGGCGCCGAGCTGACCCACGCGAACCTCTTGGCCAACTGCGACGTCGTGGCCGAGGTCCTGCTCAACCTCTCGCCGAGCGACGTGGTCCTGGGCGCACTCCCGCTGTTCCACGTCTTCGGCCAGACCTTTGCGTTGAACACGGTCGTCAAGGTCGGTGCCCTCCTCACGATGTTGCCTCGGTTCGACCCGACGGCGGCTCTCGAGGTGCTGGAACGAGACGGCGTCACCGTGTTCGAGGGTGTCCCGACGATGTACACCGCGTTGCTGAACCATCCCGACGGCAAGTCGTTCGACCTGTCCGGTCTGCGGTTGTGCGTGTCCGGTGGTTCGGCGATGCCGGTCGAGGTGATGCGCGGTTTCGAGCAGGCCTTCGGCTGCACCGTGCTCGAAGGGTACGGCCTGTCGGAGACCAGCCCGGTGGTCTCGTTCAACCTCCCCGATCGCGAACGCAAGGCCGGCTCGATCGGACTGCCGGTACCCGGCGTAGAAATGCGCCTGGTCGACGACGCCGGCCTCGAGGTGGGCGGCGACGAGGTCGGCGAGATCGCCATCCGCGGACACAACGTGATGAAGGGGTACTGGGGCAACCCGTCCGCGACCGCCGCGGCGATCCCTGACGGCTGGTTCCGCACGGGCGATCTGGCCCGCCGCGACAGCGACGGCTACTACTTCATCGTCGACCGGAAGAAGGACCTCGTCATCCGGGGCGGGTACAACGTCTACCCCCGCGAGATCGAGGAGGTGCTCTACGAGCACGAGGACGTCGCGGAGGTCGCCGTCATCGGCGTTCCCGACGCGAGACTCGGCGAGGAGGTCTGCGCCGTCGTGGCCCTCAAGCCCGGCGGCACCGCGACTGCCCAGGACCTGGTCGAGCACGCGAAGCACCGGATTGCCGCCTACAAGTACCCACGTCACGTGGTACTCGTCGACGCCCTGCCGAAGGGCGCGACCGGGAAGATCCTCAAGCGGGAGATCGTGGTGCCGTCCGACCTCGGAAGCGATCTGTCCGGCATCCGCTGAGTCTGGCGAATGCCGACCGGTTCCAGGCGTCGGTCGTCCTGCTAGATTTTTTCCTGCAAGACGCCTGGAACCGGTTGGTGGTTCACGTCGGAGGTGAAAGTGGCGAGAAACCTTGGCCTCGAGGCCGGTGTCGACGTGGCCGGGCAGATCAGAGTCGGGGCGGCTCGGCTCTTCCACCAACGTGGGTACGGCACAACCACGATCCGCGAGATCGCCGAGTCCGCGGGAATCTCGTCGTCGACGATGTACCACCACTATCGGAACAAGCAGGATGTGCTGTTCGCGATATCCCGGCAGTTCATGATCGACTTCAACGACGCGCTCCTCCCGGTGCTCGGCGACTCGACGCGTCCGCCACGTGATCGACTCGACGAGGCGATCACGCTCCATCTGAAGATCAGCAGCGCGCGGCGCACCGAACTGCTCACCATTCGGGGCAACCGCGGTGCCCTCTCCCCCGACCAGTTGGAAACCGTCGTCGGTCTGCAGGCCACCTACCAGCGGGCGGTTCGCGACACCGTCGCCGCCATCCGCGGACCGAAGGCCGGCGGAGGCGATGTCGAGATCACCACCCTGGCACTGATGGATCTGATAAACGGGGTGTGCCAGTGGTTCGACCCGTCCGGGCGCCTGTCGATCGACGAGGTCGCGGACCGCTACCGGCACATCGCCCGATCACTGGTGATCGGTGCGGCCCCCTAGCCGGAGGACGGCGCCCGTCCCGGCCGCGGTGACGTAGAACTCCCCCGAACCGGTTGCACCACAACAGATGTTGGTGGGCATGCTGCCCGCGGGCAGACGGTAACTCGCCTCGTGGGCACCCCCGGGACCAATCACGTCGATGCGGTCACCACTGGTGGTCGCGACCCAGAGTCGACCGCCGGCGTCGACGGCGAGCCCGTCGGGATGCCCGTCGGCCACCGTGCCCACAACCTCTCGACTCACGAGACGACCCTGTTTCACATCATATTTCGCTATCTGGCCGCTGACTGTCTCGGTCAGGTAGAGCCGGTCACCGTCAAAGGCGATCCCGTTGACGAAGACCGGACCCTCGAGCTGCAGTTCTGCTTCGCCGCTGTCGATGTCGACCGCCCAGACGCGCCCGGGCAGCGCGCTCTCCGGGTGGGCAAAGTCGACCTCCTCCCGCGAGTCGGTGACCCACAACCGCCCGTCCGGCCCGAAGACCAGGTCGTTGGGCGCGTCCATCCCCGTCGCGAGGTAGGACACCATCCCGTCGCGGATGACCTGGATTCCCGGCTCGGCCGGGCCCTGCGCCGCCCAGATGCCACCGTTCTGGGCGACATAGAGCGCGCCGTCGGGACCGAGAGCGAGACCGTTGGGACCGCCGCCCACCCGGTGCTCGACCGCGACTGTTCCGTCGAGGTCGAGGACGAGCACCGAGCCACGGCTCATCGACACCACGGCGATCCTGTTGCCGGGCAGGACGATCGGCCCCTCGGTGAAGCCGAGGCCATCCGTGAGCAGGGTGACGTCCATGTCAGCGCGGCAGGCCGAGCACGCGCTGGGCGATGACGTTGAGCTGGATCTCGATGGTCCCGCCGCCGATCAGCACCGCCGGGACGCCCAGGTAGTCCTGGACGTACGGCTGCTCAGGGCTGCCGACCAGGCCCAGCGGCCCGAGCAGCCGGATCAGTGCATCGGATCCCTCGCGCTGGGCGATTGCGTGGAAGACCTTCTGCACGCTGGTAGCCGACCCGGTGGCGTCCTCGGTGCCGTGCAGTCGGTGCAGCACGGTCTTCAGGTTCATCGCGCCCACCGAGAGCTCGCGTGCGGTGTTGCGGCCGAGCACCCGGACCACCTCGTCGCGGGTGGCGCCGTATTCACCGCCGTCGAGCAGCTGCCGCACCGTCGCCGCCGCGCCGTGCCCGAACTTTGCCGTGCCCATCTTCAGCCGCTCGTTCGACAGGGTGGTGACGGCCAGGCGCCAGCCGTCACCGGGGCCGGCGACGACGCAGTCGTCGGGCACGAACACCTCGTCGAGGAACACCTCGTTGAACTCCCAGACCCCGGTGGCCTGCTGCAGTGGCCGCACGTCCACACCCGGCGAGGCCATCTCGATCAGGAAGTACGTCAGGCCCTTGTGCTTCGGTGCGTCCGCGTCGGTCCGCGCCAGGCACACGCCCCAGTCTGCCTCCCGCGCTTGCGAGTTCCACACCTTCTGCCCGGTGAGCACCCAGCCGCCGTCGACCCTGCGTGCCTTGGTGGACAGACCCGCGAGGTCCGATCCGGCACCGGGCTCGGAGAACAACTGGCACCAGATGAGCTCGCCGCGCAGCGTCGCGGACACGAACCGGTCCCGCTGCTCGACGGTGCCGTGCGTGATGAGTGTGGGCAGCACCCACTCGGCGATACCCGTGTTGGGCTGGTCGAGGCCGCGGCGCGTGAACTCGTCGGCGATCACCGCCTGCTCCACCGCGCCCGCGTCCTGCCCGTAGGGCAACGGGTAGTGGGGCGCGGCCAGGCCCTCCGCCGCAAGCCGGGCCCGCCGCGCGCCGCCGCGGGTCGGTGCCCAGCCCTCCGTCGCGATCTCGTCGTCGGGAAGAGCAAGAACGTCGTCGAGCACCGCGGCGACCCGCGCCCGCAGCTGCGGCAAGGTGTCCTCGTCGATGAACGAGAAGTCGCGCTGGGTGTGCAGGGCCGCCTCGCCCAGCCGGGTCGACCAGGCGTCCTCGGTGCCCACCGCGGAGGCGACGGCAACCGCCCGCCGCCAGTACAGGTGTGCGTCGTGCTCCCAGGTGAATCCGATACCGCCGAGCATGCTGATGCAGTCGAGCGCCTGGTCGACGCCGGCCGGCGCCGCAGTGAGTGCCGCCTGCGCCGCGACGAGTCGCTGCTGGTCGGAGGCGTCGTCGGCCGCACGGGCCGCGTCCCATACTGCGGCGCAGGCGATCTCCGACCGGACCAGCATCAGTGCGGCCTTGTGCTGGACCGCCTGGAAGCTGCCGACCGGGCGTCCGAACTGGTGCCGGGTGCGCACGTAGTCGACGGCGGTCTCCACACACCACGCCGCGATCCCGCTGGCCTCCGCCCCCAGGAGCGAGGTGACGATCAGGTCGACCCGGGCCGGATCGACCCCGGCCAGCGCCCGGTCGTGCGGAATCGGGTGACCGGCGAGCTCGAGCCGCCCCACCGACCTGGTCGGGTCGAGCGCCTCGCAGGGCGTCACCTTCGCGGTCGTACCGGGCCCGTCGAACTCGGCGCGGTCGAGCCAGAACCACAGGTCCCCGCCGGGCGTGTCCGCCAGTGCGGCACGTACGAGAACCCGTTCGGCACCGGGCAGTCCGAGACTCGGGTCGGAGGTCCCCTTGACCTCCCAGCCGCCGGCCGCCGGCCGCGCCGTCAGCCGGTTCCCGGCGACGAGTGCACCGGTGGCGCCGCCGTCGAAGGCGACGAGCAGACCGTCGGCGCCGTTCGATGCGGTCGCGGCAACGGCACTCGCGAGCACCGTGGGGAGATAAGGACCCGGGAACATGGCCATACCGAGCTGCTCGACCACCACCGCGAGCGCCGGCAGCCCACACTCCGAGCCGCCCACGGCCTCTGGCAGGTGCATGTTGTGCAGGCCTTGACGCACCACTGCGTCCCACACCGGGTCGGGGCCGGTACCGGCGGACAGGGCGTCGAACTGGATGCGGGTCTGCGCGATCGGCGCGCTCCGGCGGGCGAAGGCCGCGACGGAATCCGCGAGCGCCCGCTCGTCCTCGGTCATCGGTAGAGCCATGGGGTCCTCCTAGTGCACGTGGGTGGTCAGCCTGGTGGACAACTCCCACAGGGCTGAGGCGGTCGAGGGGTCGGTGGCGTGGTCGCTGGCCGCGCCGACTCCGCAGTCGGCAAGGTAGGCGCCGCCGACCGCGTCTAGCTCGGGCGCGGTCGCTCCCCACGCCGTCGTCGCCGCGGCGGCGGCGGGGATGGATTTCAGCTTCGTCAACACGTTCGGGGTGCCGGCCGACATCCGCTTCATCTCCGCCATGTCGCCGGAGGACATGTGGCGTGCGAGTCCGGTGGCGCACACCCCCGGATGAACCGAGAAGGCATGCACGCCATGTTCTCCGGTCCGTCGCTCGAGTTCGACGGTCATCAGGACGTTCGCGGACTTCGACTGGCCGTAGGCGACGAACTTGTCGTAGGCGCGGCTCTCGAAGTTCGGATCGACGAGATCGACGGGGTGAGCCCGGTGCGCGTCCGAGGACAGCGTGACCACCCGAGCCGGGACTCCGGATCGGTCGGCGGCGGCCGTCAGCATCGGCAGTAGCAGCGTGGTCAGCGCGAAGTGGCCGAGGTGGTTGGTGCCGAACTGCAGCTCGAACCCGTCCCGGGTGCGTTCGAACGACGTGTACATCACCCCGGCGTTGTTGATCAGGATGTCCACCGACAGCCGCCTCTCGGACAGCCGAACCGCCAGGGCACGAATGCTTTCCAGGTTCGTGAGGTCGACTCCGAACACGTCTGGTTCGGCGGCGGGGTGCGCTTCGCGGATCGCGGACGCCACGGCGCCGGCCGCGGCGGTGTCGCGGGCGGTGAGGACGACGTGTGCGCCCGCGCCGGCGAGCGCCCTGGCCGTCTCGCCGCCCAGACCGCTCGTCACCCCGGTGACGAGGACGGTGCGACCGCTCAGGTCGACTCCGGCGAGGACGTCGTCCGTGGTGAGCGCGGCGCCAGTGGAGCGCTGGGCATCCGGGGTGGTCGCCGTGCGCTCGGTGGGCCGCGTCATGCCGGCGCGACCTCCCGCCACTGCGTGGACAGTCGCGAGGTCCACCGGGGGGCACGACGCTCCGTGAACGCGCGAACGCCCTCGGCGGCATCGGGTTTGCCCATCACCCGCAGGTGCAGCTCCGTCTCGAGGGCCGCCACCTGCTCCGGCCCGTACCCGCGCCGGACGGTCTGCCACAGCAACCTCTTCGACAGCGCGGCCGACATCGGTGCCACATTCACCGCGATGTCACGAGCGATGTCCAGTGCGGCGGGCAGCACTTCGTCCGCCGGCAGGCTACGGCTCGCCAGGCCCAGCCGGACCGCCTCGGCGCCGTCGAAGGTGCGACCCGTCAGCAGGATGTCCGCCGCGGCCGCCATGCCGGCGATGTGCGGAACGGTCCAGTGCGACATGGCATCCGGGATCACCCCGCGGCGGACCTGGGGGATCGAGTACTTGGCGTCGGTGGCGAAGATCCGGATGTCGGCCTGCATCGCGAGCGTCAGCCCGATGCCGATGGCGTGCCCGTTCACCGCGGCGACGACGGGCTTGCGCAGGTCGAAGGCCGGCGGATTGACGGGCGAGGCCGTGAACGTGTCGCTGTCGGGTGCGGCGAAGGTGCCGTCCCCGCCGGCCAGGTCGGCGCCCGCGCAGAACGCCGGGGGCGCGCCGGTGAGGACGATCGCCCGGACGTCGTCGTCGTCGTCGAGTGTCCGATATGCCTCCCCCAGCGCCCGGCCCATCTCCTTGGTGAACGCGTTGCGCCGCTCGGGCCGGTCGAGGGTCACCACCGCGACCCCCTGCTCGACAGTGACGGACACCCCGGTCGTCATCGAGCCGCCTTCACGGCCGAGATCATCTCTGCGACATGCGCATCCGATACCGGATAGCCGGGGAAGTAGCAGCACACCCGGTCCGCGTGGTCGCCGAAGCGGGCAACGATCTGCGCCGCGCACTGCTCGGGTGTGCCGTGCACCGCGAGGGTGCCGAGCATGTCGTCGTCGATCAGCTCCGTCATCGCGGCGAACTCGCCGCGCTTGGACAGCGCGTTGAGTTCCGGCTGCACGTCCGCCCAGCCCTCCACCTCGAGCACCGGCCGGTAGGCCGGGGTGGATCCGTAGAACCCGAGCAGGCCCCGCACACCCCGGGCCGCGGCGGCGAGCTCATCCGGCGTCCGGCCGACACCCACGATCACCTGGGGGTAGATCGAGAGGTCCGATCGCGACCGTCCGCCGCGCTCGAGTCCCTCCTCGATGGCCGGCACGGTCCGCTCGCGGAAGTGCCGAACGCTGTTGAACGGCATCACGAGCAGCCCGTCCGCAACCTCGGCTGCCGCCCGCGTCATCAACGGCCCCAGTGCGCCGAGGCAGATCTCCGGGGGACCGTAGGGATTGGGTCCGGGGTTGAAAGTGGGCGGCATCAGGGTGTGCGTGCTGAACTCGCCCTGAAACTTCAGCGGCGCCTGGCCTTCCCAGGCCGCGAAGATCGCCTTGATCGCGAGCACCGTCTCGCGCATGCGGGCGGCGGGCTTGGACCACTGTGCGCCGTATCGCTTCTCGATGTGCGGCCGGATCTGCGAGCCGAGGCCCAGCCGGAACCGCCCGCGGCTCAGTGTCTGCAGGTCATAGGCGGTGTGGGCCAGGTGCAGGGGGCTTCGAGGCAGTGCGATCGCCACGTTCGTCATCAGGTCCGCCGAGGTCACGGTCGACGCCGCGACGAGCGGGACGAACACGTCGTGGGCGCCCTCGAAGGTGAACAACCCGTCCGCACCCAGCGCGACGAGTTCACGCGCCCGCACGGCCGCGTCCTCGGGGCGGCCGTTCAACTGCACGTCGATCTTCACCGGTGGACCGCCTTGGTGTCCGCCGCCTCGGCCGCGTGCGCGGCCAGGACGTACAGGGCGCCGGCGAGCGAATCGACGAAGCTCGCCTCGTCCGCCGCTCCCCGGGTGAGGCCACGCATCGTCGTGGCGCCGGAGAGCAGGTCGAACAGGAACATCGCATCCGCCCCGGCGTCGATCTCCCCGCGGGCGACGGCGCGGTCCAGCAGGTCCCGGAACGCCTGGCGCACCGGCCCCCCGATGGCGAGCAGGCGCTGGCGCGCCTCCTCGGACTGGGAATCGGCAAGCAGGCCTGGCACCCCGGCGCGCGCGGCGGGACGCGCGGCCCGGACCAGGAAGACCCGTACCCACGTCGCGAGGTCGGCGCGCAGATCTCCGGACTCCTCGGGCAACGGATGCCCGCCCGTGCCGTGCACGGCTTCCTCGATCAATGCCTCACGGGTCGGCCACCGCCGGTAGATGGCCGGTGTGTTCACCTCGGCCATCCGGGCAATTGCGGCCACCGTCGTCTGCTGGTACCCCACCTCTGCCAGCAGGCGACGCGTGGCGGCCAGTACCGCCTGGTCTTTGCTCAGGTCACGTGGACGCCCAGTGCGGGCCGATGTCTCAGGCTTCACCATTACATATTAACCCGTTACATTAGTCGTGACGGACGCTTCGCAGGAATACGAACCGAGACCGACGCAAGACGGTGGATACACCGAGGAGACACGATGAACGACGACCTCGCGGACAAGGTCCCGCCTTCCCGTCGGAACGGACGCTCGTCGAGGAGGCCCGTCGACATCCCCTGCGCCGGCTCGGGCGTCACGCAATCCGGACGAACTCGCCCACTACCGCAGCCCGACCCGTGGCAGACGGGCTCGGCCCTGAGGTGCGTCAACCCCGCAACCCTCGAGCAGATCGGAACCGTCGCGGTCACCACCGCCGATCAGCTCGACGGCATGCTCACGCGAGCGCACCACGCGTTCGCCGGCTGGCGCATCGACCGCGAGGCGCGGCAGCGGTATCTCGCCGACTGCGCCCGCGAGCTCCTGCAGGCCGTCGACACCCTCGCGCCCCTGCTGACCATGGAACAGGGCAAGCCCCTCCGCGAATCCGAGGGCGAGATCCGACTCGCCGCCCAGTGCCTGGCCGATGCCGCCAATATCGGCTGGGACGACGATGCCCTCGCCCACCGCTACGACGGACGCACCGCCGTGGTGGAATACCGGCCGGTCGGGGTCGTCGCCGTACTCGTCCCTTGGGACCTGCCGATCCTCCGCATGGCTGTAAAGGTCGGCCCCGCCCTCGCCGCCGGTAACGCCGTCGTCGTCGAGCCGCCGCCCACCGTTGCGCTCTCGGTCACGCGGACCGTCGAACTCCTGGGCGCAGTGCTCCCGGCCGGAGTCCTCGACGTCTCGGTCGGCACCCGCAGGGCAAGCAGTGCCCTGGTTGCCCACCCGAAGGTTCGCCTGGTCTCCTACGGCGGCTCCCGCGACGGTGCGCAGCGGATCGCCCGCCAGGCGGCTCAGCACCTCACACCGGCGACGGTGACCACGGCCTCCGGCGCGGCCGCACTACTGCTCTGCGACGCACCCGCCGACGACGCAGCAATCGCACTGGCCCGGAGCGCCTTTGCCAACTCGGGGCAGACACTGGACGCCCCCAAGAGTGCCTACGTCCCTGCCGATCTGGTGGACGACTTCTGCGACGCGTTCGTCGAGGCCGTCCGGCCGCTGACCGTCGGCGACGGCATGACCGCCGGCATCACGGTCGGCCCACTGCACAGCGCCGGGCAGCTGGCCGTCACCGAAGACCGTCTCCGCCAGTCCATCGCGTCCGGCGGGGTGCTCGTCACGGGCGGTGGCCGCGGCACCAACCTACCGGGACACTTCCTGGAGCCAACCCTGTTGCAGGACAGGGACGGATCGGCCATCCCCGAGACAGCGAACAGCGGCCCGGTATTCACTGTCATCGGCTACCACGACCTCGACCAGACACTCGACCGCATCAACGAGCCCTCGTATGTCCTCAGCACCTCTGTGTGGGGGTCCGACCTCGACCGAGCCGCCAAGGTTGCCGAGCGCATCGACGCCGAATTCGTGTCGGTCGGCCGGCGCGAAACCACCGGTACGGCATGGCCGTTCGAGGCCTACGCCGACCGCGCCGTCGCCGAGTTCCTGCGCCGCCGCGTCATCACGCACTGACCCGCGGCCCCTGCCCCCATCGCCACCACCAGACCCAACCCACCACAGGAGGAACAACATGCACGACGCCGTCATCGTCGACGCCGTTCGAACGCCCATCGGAAAGCGCGGCGGGTCCCTGTCCGACCTGCACCCGGCCGACCTGTCCGCCCACGTCCTGGCGGCCCTCACCGGCCGCGTCGGCATCGACCCCGCCGAGATCGAGGACGTCATCTGGGGATGCGTCGTCCAGGCCGGTGAGCAGGCGGGCAACATCGCCCGCACCGCCGCGCTGGCAGCCGGCTGGCCCGAGTCCGTCCCGGGTACCACCGTCAACCGTGCCTGCGGCTCGAGCCAGCAGGCGTTGAGCTTCGCCGCCGCATCGGTGATCGCCGGGCACGCGGACTTCGTCGTCGCCGGTGGCGTCGAGTCCATGAGCCGGGTGCCGATGGGCAGCGCGGCAAAGGAGGGCAGTTCGGCCACGCCGCCGAGCGTGCAGGCGCGCTACGGCGTGGACAGCTTCAGCCAGGGCCTGGGTGCCGAGATGATGGCCGAGCGCTGGAACCTCGACCGCCGTACCCTCGACGAGTACGCGCTGCGCTCGCACGAGCTCACCGCCCAGGCCATCGACACTGGCGCCTTCGACTCGCAGCTCGCGCCGGTAGAGGGCCGGCTCGCCGTCGACGAGGGGCTGCGCCGCGGCGGTTCGATCGACAAGCTCGCGACGCTGAAGACCCCGTTCAAGGAGGACGGGGTCATCCACGCGGGCAACGCATCCCAGATCTCCGACGGGGCGGCGGCACTGCTGGTCACGACCGGCAAGATCGCCGCGGACCGCGGCCTGTCCCCCATCGCCCGCATCCACACCGTCGCGGTCACCGGCGACGACCCGGTGATGATGCTCAGCGGCCCCATCTCCGCCACCGCGAAGGCGCTCTCCCGCTCGGGCCTGTCCATCGAGGACATCGGCGCGTTCGAGGTCAACGAGGCCTTCGCCCCCGTGCCGCTCGCCTGGCTGGCCGAGACCGGCGCCGACGAGAAGCGCCTGAATCCGCTCGGCGGCGCCATCGCCGTCGGACACCCGCTCGGTGGTTCCGGCGCGATCCTCATGACCCGGCTCGTCCACCACATGCGCGACAACGGAATCCGTTACGGACTCCAGACCATGTGCGAGGCCGGCGGCATGGCCAACGCGACCATCGTCGAACTTCTCTGACCTCGAAGGACTCTCGCATCATGGAACTCAAGGGAATCTCCGTCGCCGTCACCGGCGGCGCCTCCGGGCTCGGCAACGCGACAGCGAGGCGGCTGATCGACGCCGGCGCCATCGTGACCCTCGTCGACCTGCCGACCTCCGACGGCGACGCCGCCGCACGGGATCTCGGCCCGAACGCACGCTTCGCACCCGCCGACATCACCGACGCGGAACAGTTCGCCGCCGCGCTCGACGCGGCGACCGAGGACGGCGAACTCCGCGGCCTCGTCCACTGCGCGGGCAGCGGCCGCGGCATGCGGATCCTCGACAAGCACGGCAACGCCGGCTCGCTCGAGGACTTCGAGCACGTCATCAAGCTCAACCTGGTCGGATCGTTCAATGCACTGCGTCTTGGCGCCGAGCGCATCGCGAAGACCGACGAGGTCGACGGCGAACGCGGGGCGATCGTGATGACCGCGTCCGTCGCGGCCTTCGAGGGGCAGATCGGCCAGATCAACTACACCGCGTCCAAGGCCGGGATCGTCGGCATGACCCTGACCGCCGCCCGCGACCTGGCGACCCGGCGCATCCGGGTGTGCACTATCGCGCCGGGAATCATGGACACGCCGTTGCTGTCCGGGATGCCCGACGCGATGCGCGCCGGCCTCGAGGCCTCGGTGCCCAACCCGTCGCGACTGGGGCGTGCGGACGAATTCGGCCAGCTCGCGGTGTCGATCCTCGAGAACCGCTACCTCAACGGCGAGACCATCCGGCTCGACGGAGGAATCCGCATGGCGCCCCGGTGACCTGCTGACGCACAAAAACACGCGATCGGTTCCTGCCGCTGGCAGGAACCGATCGCGTGGAAGATCTTCAAGTTGCGCCGATCGCCGGCGCCGCCGGGATCAGCCGGTGATGTTGCTCGCCTGGTTGCTCCAGGCGGTCTGGCTGAAGAGTTCGCCGGTGCCGGAGACGAAGGCGCCGTGCGCGTACTCGTCGCCTTGCAGCTTGTCCATGTTCCAGGCGGTGAGGACACCGAGGAACCCCTGCACGCCGCTGACGCAGCCCGGGTCGTTCGGGGGGCAGCCGGGCTGGCCCTGAATGTCGTTGTGGTTCGGGCCGTTCAGCGTGGCCATCGCCTTCTGCACCGAATCCGGAGTGGCTGCAAAGTAGCCCTGCGCGGACTGGGGGCCGATCTGCTCCAACGGAAGCGGCTGGGTGGACGGCGAGATGGGGCTGCCGGAGCCGTTGACGTAGAGGACGGAGCCGGTGGTGAGTTTCGTGGGATCCGCGCACACGGTCATCGCCGGTTCCAGCTTCGGCATGTTGAGCGTGCACATGAACTGCCCGGGGAGCTCGATCGGGACCGCGGTCTTGATGGCGCCGCCGGAAGTGATGGCGGCGTTCAGGGTGCCGACCGCGCCCTGGGAGTGGCCCATTGCGCCGATGTTGTCGGTGTCCAGCGTCTGGTAGAAGACGCTCGACGGGTCATCGTTCTGACCCTCGAGGAAGTCCACCGCCTGCAACATCTCCTGGCCGGAACCCGTATTGGTGTTGTCGGGTGCGATCACCACGAAACCCCAGGACGCCAGGTGCGAGAGCAGGTAGTCGTACTGGAAGGGATGCGCCCAGGTGCCGTCACCCCAGGTGATGATCGGGTGCTCGGTGCCGTCCGCACCGAGGTCGGTGGGGTACCAGACGTCGAACTTGTGGCCGGAGGAGTCGCAGCAGCCGAACCCCTGCTGCTTGGTCACCTCCCACGGTCCACGTTCGGAGTACGTGGCTTCGACGGACTTCGTCGGCGCGGCGCCCGGCGCGGGTGCACCGGCCTGCGCCGTGGCCCCGGACCCCAGCAGAGCCAGGGTTACCGCGGCGAGGAGCACTACACCTCTACTCAAGCGACTTTTCATACGCCCGAGACTAGCCACCACACCTAACGCCCCTTAGGTCTTGTTATAAAATCGTTATGAAGTCCGGGCCGCCGCAGGTCGCCGCGCCGGAGCGTCCCCCTCGTCGTTAGGCTCGCCTTGTGACTGAGCGACAGCGGGGCGGACGAGCAGCCAAGGCGGAAGCCAGGCGCGAGGCCATCCTCGACGCCGCGATGGCCGAGATCGCGGAGAGCGGGTATCGTGCCACCACGCTCGCCGCGGTGGCCGCGCGCGTCGGACTGACGCAGCCGGGCATTCTGCACTATTTCCCCAGCAAGAAGCACCTGCTGATCGGCGTGCTCGAGGCCCGCGACCAGTGGGACACCGCGGCCATTCTCTCGAGATCGACGGACGTGAAGCTGTCCCACCTCGAACAGATCGTGGAGTTCAATGCGGAACGCCCTGGCGTTGTCCAGACGTACACGGCACTGGCTGCGGAGAGTGCGACGGGACAGCATCCGGCACGCGAGTTCTTCACCGAGCGGTACGCCGCGGCCCGCGCCGCCTTCACCGGCTTCCTGCACCAGGAGTTCGGCGACCGCATGCCGGGCGGACTCACCCCCGAGCAGGCGGCACCGCTGCTCATCGCCGTACTCGACGGCATTCAGATCCAGTGGCTGCTGGCCCCGGACGAGGTGGACATGCCCGCGGCCTTCCGCAACCTCGTCACCCTGCTCACCGCGGCCGAGCGGGCGGAGGACCCGGCCGACCTGCGCTAGCCGAGGCCTCCACTCGATCCGCATCGATAACTTTTTCATAACGACGCCTAATGAATGTTAGGTAAAATGTAGCCTGGCTGTATCGCCGGTCCGGCGGACCCGCGCCCGCGCCCGCGGCGTCGTGGTCGCACCACGAAGGAGTTCACGATGGAAGACGAAGCGATCCGCGAGGCCGTCGAATCGGCGCTCGCCAAGCTGGATCTGGACGCGAAGGCGCGGCTGCTCCAGGGGCAGGACATCTGGACGCTGCCGCCGCTCCCCGAGATCGGTCTCGGCTCCGTCGTGATGTCCGACGGCCCGGTCGGCGTGCGCGGGGCCAGCTGGGGTCCGGAGGACCCGTCGGTCCTGCTGCCCTCCCCGACCGCGATGGCCGCGTCCTGGGATCCCGAACTGATCGCCCGGGCGGGGACGCTGCTCGCGCAGGAAGCGCGCCGCAAGGGTGTGCACCTGCTGCTCGCCCCCACCGTGAACATGCACCGCACCCCCGTCGGCGGCCGGCACTTCGAGGCGTACTCCGAGGACCCGCTGCTCACCGGCGCCATCGGCTCCGGCTTCGTCCGCGGCGTGCAGTCCGGCGGCGTCGGCGCCACCGTCAAGCACTTCGTCGCCAACGACGCCGAGACCGACCGCATGTTCGTCGACAACATCGTCTCCCCCGAGGCCCTGCGCGAGATCTACCTCGCCCCGTTCGAGGCGATCGTCCGCGACGCCGGCCCGTGGGCCATCATGTCCGCCTACAACAGCGTCAACGGCACCACGATGAGCGAGCACGCGGAGCTGCTGCGCGGCGTCCTCCGCGACGAGTGGGGCTTCGACGGCATCGTGGTCTCCGACTGGATGGGTACGCGTTCCACGGTGGGCGCGATCCTCGGCGGCCTCGACGTCGCGATGCCCGGCCCGGTGTCCGTCTACGGCGAGCTCCTGGTCAAGGCGGTCCAGGACGGCGAGGTCGACGAGGCCGTGGTGGACGAGGCCGTGCGCCACGTCCTGCTGCTCGCGGCGCGCGTCGGCCTGCTCGAGGGCGCCCCGGCCGCGGTCTCCGAGCTCCCCGCCAAGGTCGACGGACGCGAGATCGCGCGTGAGGTCGCCCGGCGCTCCTTCGTGCTCGCCCGCAACGCCGAGGTCGACGGCGCCGCCGTGCTGCCGATCGCCCCCGCCGAGACCACCGTCGCCCTCATCGGCCTCGCCGCACGCGAAGCCCGGGTGCTCGGCGGCGGCTCCGCCATGGTCTTCCCCGAGACCGTCGTCTCCCCGCTCGACGGGCTGACGGCCGCGCTGCCCGAGGGCACGCTGAGCTACAACGTCGGCACGGTGCTCAGCGAAGAGATGGGCGTCGCCGACCGCGGGTTCGACCTGCGCGCACGCTGCCTCACCGCGGACGGCTCGCTGCAGCGCGAGCTCCCGCTGGCGGACGGCAACATCATGTGGATGGGCGATCTCCCCGAGGGCATCGACTACCCGTCGCTGCAGACCATCGAGATCCTCGGCACCTTCACGCCGGAGCTGTCCGGCCCGCACCGCTTCGGTACCAAGGGCATCGGCCAGTTCACCCTGTCCGTCGACGGCGAGACCGTGTTCGAGGGCGAGCAGGCCCTGGAGAGCTTCGACCCGTTCGAGATGTTCTTCGGCTCGCCGAAGGACCGCGCTGTCGTCGAGCTCGAGGCGGGGCGGCCCGTCGAGGTCTCCCTGCGGTACGACCCGATGAAGATGGAGGGCGCACCCATCGCCGTCGTCAGCTTCGCCCTGGGCCATCTCGAGCCGCAGCGCGATCCCGAGGAGCTGATGGCCGAGGCCGAGGCCGCCGCGGCCCAGGCCGATGTGGCCGTCGTCGTCGTCGCGACCACCGACAAGGTGGAGTCGGAGGGCTTCGACCGCACCACCCTCGCGCTGCCCGGACGCCAGGACGAGCTGGTCGCCCGCGTCGTCGCGGCGAACCCGCGCACCGTGGTGGTCGTCAACTCCGGCGCCCCCGTGGAGATGCCGTGGCGCGACGACGTCGCCGCGGTGCTGCTGAGCTGGTTCCCCGGCCAGGAGGCGGGCTCGGCGCTGGCCGAGGTGCTCACCGGCGCTGCCGAGCCCGGCGGCCGGCTGCCCACCACCTGGCCCGCCACCCTCGCGGACTGCCCGGTCACCGAGGTCACCCCGACCGACGGCAAGCTCGCCTACACCGAGGACCTGTTCATCGGCTACCGCGCCTGGGACCGGTCCGGCGTCGCGCCCGCGTACTCGTTCGGGCACGGCCTCGGCTACACCACCTGGGAGTACGAGGACGTCGAGTGGGACGGCGAGACCGTCACGGTCCGGGTCCGCAACACCGGATCCCGGCCGGGACGCGAGGTCGTGCAGGTCTACCTCGCCCCGGTCGACGGCGACCCGTCCCGGCCCGTCCGCGCGCTGGTCGGCTTCGCGGGCGTCGAGGCGGCTGCCGGCGAAACCGTGACGGCGACCGTCACCCTGCCGCAGCGCGCCTTCGAGGCATGGGACGAGACGAGCCGGAAATGGGCCTACCGCCCCGGCGCTTATGACCTGATGGTCGGCGGCTCCTCCGCCGACTGCCCCCTCGCCCTGCCCATCGAAGCGGCCGTCTGACAGCTCAGCTGTCGAGCACGGCCCGAGATCGTGCCGGCCCACCGTCCCTCGCGGTGGGCCGGCCTGTGGACCATCCCCGGCACACCGTCCCTCGCGGTAGGACGGGCATGGTCAGGAAATGCCCCGTCCCCGAGCCCGCTGCCTGAAATGGCGCGGGCTCGGTGACGGGGCATTCTTTCGAATCGGGCATCGCATTGAACACTTTGGCGTAATTTGTTCAACATGCTCAGCGGGAACGACGGGGCAGGGATCGCCGACCCACCCCTCGAACTGGTTCGTGTCGCCGCAGAATGCGTGCGGCGCAACGGGGTTCGAGGATTCCGCCTGAGCGAGGTCGCCACCTCGGCCGGGGTGTCCCGGGGGACGGTGTACAACGCCTTCGGTGACAAACAGGCGGCCATCAACGCCGGACTCGCCTACCTCTGCAGCGCCTTCATCGATGGGCTGGCCGCCGCCGTGACGCCCAAGGAGACGCTGCGAAGCCAGGTCGGGGAGGCGGCCGCCCTCATCTACCAACACGCCACCACCCCGCAGGCCCTGGTCCCGCCGCTGCGCACCGAGAGCATCATCGCGACGCTGCTCGAGCACTACGGCGACCAACTCTGCCGCACCTGGGCCGCCTTCTGGGCCACGCTTGTCGCCGACGCCCAGCGGCGCGGCGAGGTGGACGCCGGCCTGGACACGATGCACGCCGGCGACCTGATCGTGCGGGTCCTCCTGAGCCTGGAGATCCTGCCGTTCTCGGTGGCCGGATTCAGCAGCGCGGACGACGCACGGACGCGCATCGGCGACCTCATGCTCGACGGGCTGGCACCACGTCACTGACGACCAACAGGAATGAGTTGGCATGACACACGAGTACGTCGACGTCGCCGTCATCGGCGCCGGGCCGGGCGGCATCACCGCCGCGCACCACCTGCAGAAGGCCGGCATCGAGGACTTCGTCATCCTCGAACGCAGCGACGACTTCGGGGGCAGTTGGCGCGACAACGTCTACCCCGGCCTGTCCGTGGACGTGCCGACGCTGTTCTACCAGTTCCCCTTCGCGCGCAAGCCCGACTGGTCGCGTCTCTTCCCGACGGGCCCGGAGATCCAGGAGTACAACCGGAGGGTCGCCGGCGACCTGAACCTGCACAAGTACTTTCGCGGAAACTGCACCGTCCGCCGAGAGGTGTGGGACGAGTCGGAGCGGCTGTGGGTGCTGCACATCGAGGACGATGCCCCCGTGCGCGCGCGGTTCGTCATCAACGCCGTGGGCGGCTACGTGAACGCCAAGTCCGCGAACGACATCGAGGGACTCGGAGAGTTCGCCGGAACCGTCCTGCGCCCGAACGCCTGGGACCCCCACTACGACTGGTCCGGCAAACGGGTCGCGGTGATCGGCACCGGCTCGAGTTCAGTGCAGATCGTCCCGGCCATCTACCAGCAGGCCCGCAGCGTCGAGATCTACCAGCGGACACCGTCCTGGATCCTGCCCAAGCCCGACGTCGCGCTGTCCGCACGGGCCCACCGCCTCCTCTCGATCCCCGGCGCCGGCGCCGTCGTCAACGGGTCCGCGCTGGCCGCCATGGAACTGCCGATGCAGTTCCTCTGCAACGTGCTGCCACTGCTGCCACGCAAGTTCCTCGCCGCGGTCATGCCGCAGTACGACCGGATCTGGCAGTCGATCTACCGATCCCTGTTGCGGCGCAACGTCACCGACGATGGCATTCGCGATGCTCTGGTTCCCGACTACGGCATCCTCGCCAAGCGGCCGGTGCTGTCGAGCAGCTTCTTCCCCGCGCTCGCGGATCCGTCCGTGTCGCTGGTCGTCGACCCGATCGAACGGGTCACCGCCGACGGCATCCGCACCTCGGACGGCACCGAGCGCCCGTACGACCTGATCGTCGCGGCCACCGGATACGAGTTGTTCACCGACCCGGAGACGTACCTCAGCGGCGCCGTCGTCGGCCCCCACGGGTTCGACCTGGCCGACGACTACCGCCGCAACGGGCTGCGTAGCTACGGCGGCAGCGCGCACCCGGGCCTGCCGAACCGCTGGTCGCTGGTCGCCCCGCAGGGGTACGTCGGCATCGCGTGGCACACATTCGTGGACCTGACCGCGCGGCACGCCGTGCGGGTGATCACCGAGACCGGACGGAGGGGTGCGACGGTGGCACAGGTACGCACCGAGGCGTTCGCCCGGTGGGTGCGCAAGATGCACCGCCACGGCAAGGCAATCAGCGCCTACACCGTGGACAGCAACCCCGGCCTGCGCACCTACTTCGTCAACTCGCAGGGCGAGGCCCTCTACTACCGGCCGCAGACCATCAGCGGTGCCTTCTGGTTCAGCCGGTTCTCATCGTTCGACGACTACGCATTCGACTACACACTCACGGAGGTTCAGACATGAGCTCACTCGCAGGGAAAGTCGCCTATGTGACGGGAGCGGCTCGGGGACAGGGCCGTTCGCATGCGGTTCGAATGGCGCAGGCGGGGGCGGACATCGTGGCCGTCGACGTCTGCGAACAGGTCGCCGAGTTCAGCGGCTACCCGATGGCCGAGCCCGCCGATCTCGAGGAGACCGCGCGGTTGATCGAGTCCGAGGGACGCAAGGTCCTGACCCGGCAGGTCGACGTGCGGGACCTGGCGGGCCAGCAGGCGGTGGTGGCCGACACGATCGAGACCTTCGGCCGTCTCGACGTCGTGGTCGCCAACGCGGGTGTGTGCAACTGGGGCCGAATCTGGGAGATCTCGGCCGAGCAGTTCCAGGAGACCGTGGACGTCAACCTGACCGGGGTGTGGAACACGATCAAGGCGACGGTGCCGGCGATGATCGAGGCCGGCAACGGCGGGTCCATCATCACGGTCGGCTCGTCGGCGAGCGTGAAGGCGCCTCCCGGCTGCGGCCACTACGCCGCGGCCAAGTTCGGGGTCGTCGGCCTGACCAAGGCCCTGGCGGTGGAACTGGGCGAGTTCGGCATTCGCGCGAATTGCGTTCTGCCGTACGGCACCAACACGGCGCTGGGCAACGACACCTCGATGTACAAGCTCTTCGAGCAGTACCCCACGTACGTCTACAGCTACCCGCCCAACCTGCTCGAGACCGACGCTCTGGTGGAGCCGGCGGAGATCTCGGAGGCCGTCGTGTGGCTCGCCGACGACGCCTCGGCCGTGATCACCGGCGCGCAGATACCGGTGGACAAGGGGTTCCTCGCGCGCTGACCGAACCGGGTTCACCCGGTGGGGTCGGCACCGTGCCGACCCCACCGGCACTTCACATGAGCACGAGCTGGCGTACCGACTCGGGCGGCGGGGTGCCCCCGGCCACCCAGGGTGCGGGCACCGGCTCACCGGCGACCGTCCGCAGCGGGACCACGCCGGCCCATCCGCCGGAGTCCGTCGACGGCGCGGGCGGCGGCGCGTCGCGCACCTTGACCGTCCAGCATCCGGGTTCGATGGGCAGGGCCATCGCCAGCGTCGCCGCGAGCTCCTTCTTCAGGTTCGTACGCACCTCCGCGCTACGACCGGGGATCAGCGAATCGGACAGCAGGTCGAGGGCGCTCACCGCCTCGTCTCCGCTGAAGCCGGTCAGGCAACCGCGTACGACGGCCGACCGGTAGTTGGCCGTGGAGTCGAAAAGCGTGTCCGCCACCACGATTCCGTCGAGCATCGTGACGGAGAACGCGGAGGGCGCACCGGCCGCGACGTGTCGCAGTGCACCCGCGCCCGTCGAGCCGTGCAGCACGATGCGGTCGCCGTCGCGGGCGTAGAGCATGGGCACCACCCACGGCATTCCGTCCACCACCGTCGCGAGGGTGCCGACCGCCGCCGCGTCGAGCACCGCGTCGAGGTCGGCCCGGTGGCCACTGGCGAGTTCTGGGTATCTCCTGATCCGGTCCATGCACCGAATCGTGCAGGGTTTCCGGACTGCTCAACAGGTCCAGAACTACACCAAACAGCCAGACCACTAAGTTGGCAGACATGTCCCGTCACTCCCCCGACCTGAACCTCGCGTTGCGACTGCCGGTCAGCGCGTCGCCGCTGCGGCACCGCATCGCGGAGGCGATCGTCGAGCAGGTCCGGCTGGGCCGGCTCGGCCCCGGGGACGCGCTCCCGTCGACGCGCACGCTGGCCGCCGACCTCGCGGTGTCCAGGTCCTCCGTGGTCGACGCCTACGACGAGCTCGTCGCCGCCGGCTACGTCGTCGCGCGTCCGGGTTCCGGCACCCGGATCGCGGAAGGCGCAGACTCCGCGGCCACCGCGGGGGCCGCCTCACACGTCCCGACGACGGCCGCCGTGACCGCGTCGGCGCACCCGCCGCGTCGGCCCCCGCCGACGTGGGATCTCACCCCGGGCCATCCCGACGCCTCCCTCGTCTCGACCACGGACTGGCGCCGGGCCTGGCGGGCGGCCGCCGCCGCACCCGTGCAGTTCACCCCGCCGGGTCCCGGCGGCCACGCCGAGCTCCGGCTCGCCCTGGCCGGACACCTGCGCCGCACCCGCGGCATCGTCGCGGACCCGGACGACCTGGTCATCGTGCCGGGTGTGGCATCGGCCCTGCGCGCCATCACCGTGGCGGCCGGGCTCGCGGGACGCGATGTCGCGTTCGAGGAGCCAGGCTATGTCGACGCCCGCCGGGCGCTCCAGATGTCCGGCGCCCGAACGCGTTCCGTCGAGGTGGACGGCGACGGCCTCGACCCTCGGTCGCTACTCGAGACCGATGCGGCCGTGTACTGCACGCCCGCACACCAGTACCCGCTCGGCGCCCGCCTCCCCGCACCCCGTCGTGCCCGACTGGTCGAATGGGGCGCCGCGACCGGGAGGCTGCTCATCGAGGACGACTACGACGGCGAGTTCCGGTACGACGTGTCCGCGCTGCCGGCGCTGCGCAGCCTGGACGGCGGCCGCGAGTGCGTGACCTACATCGGCACCGCCTCCAAGGTCCTCACCCCGTCGCTGCGGCTGGCCTGGATGCTGCCGCCGCGAGCGCTGCGGGACCCGGTCTCCGAGGCGCTCGCACTCAGCGGCGAAACCGCCTGCGCCGTCACCGGACTGGCGTTCGCCCGGTTCATCGAGTCGGGTGCCCTCACCCGGCACCTCGCGCGGGCGTCACGCACCTACTCCGCACGCCGGACGGCCCTGGTCACCGCGCTCCGGCGGCACGGCACGGGCGTCCGCCTGGACGGCGTCGAGGCGGGGCTGCACCTGGTGCTCCGACTGCCGGACGGATGCGACGACGACGCGATCGCCGCGGCGCTGAGTCGCCGCGGGATCACGGTGCCGCCGCTTTCCGCGTACCTCGCCGACCGGGGCACCTCCCGGGGGCTGGTGTGCGGCTACGCGCGTCTCCCGGAAACCCAGGCGGACACCGTGGCGGCGGTCATCGCCGACGTGGTGCGGCGGCACCTCTGCCGACCGGACAGCTGACGGCCGCGCACCCACCGGCGCAGGTCAGGTCAGGTCGAACCGGTCCAGGTTCATCACCTTGTCCCACGCGGAGACGAAGTCCGCCACGAACTTCGGCTGCGCGTCGTCGCTCGCGTACACCTCGGCGAGCGCCCGCAACTGCGAGTTCGACCCGAAGACGAGATCGACGGCGGTCGCCGTCCACCTGGCCTCGCCCGTGCCGCGAGCGCTGCCCTCGTACACGTTCTCCGACTCGGCGGACGCCTTCCACTCCGTGCCCATGTCGAGCAGGTTCACGAAGAAATCGGTGGTCAGCGCCTCGGGCCGGTCGGTCAGGATGCCGTGGGCGGACTGTCCGTAGTTGACATTCAGAGCGCGCATCCCGCCGACAAGCACCGTCATCTCCGGGGCCGTCAGCGTCAGCAGGTTCGCCTTGTCCACCAGCAGTCGCTCGGCGGGCGTCTTCTCCCCGGCGCGCAGGTAGTTGCGGAACCCGTCCGCCCGGGGCTCGAGCACCTCGAACGCCTCCACATCGGTCTGCTCCTGGGCGGCGTCGGTGCGACCCGGTGCGAACGGGACCGTGACGTCGTGCCCGGCGTTTCTCGCCGCCTGCTCGACGGCCGCGCATCCCGCCAGGACGATCAGATCGGCCAACGAGATCCTGATGCCGTCGGACCGCGCGCCGTCGAAGTCGGCGCGTATCCGTTCGAGGGTCGCCAGCGTCTCCGCCAGCGCGGCCGGGTCGTTGGACTCCCAGTCCTTCTGCGGCGCGAGGCGGATCCGTGCCCCGTTGGCGCCGCCGCGGTTGTCGGTGCCGCGGAAGGTGGCCGCCGACGCCCACGCGACCCCCACCAACCGGGAGACGGACAGCCCCGAGGCGAGGACCGTGGCCTTGAGCGCGGCGATCTCGTCCGGCCCGACCAGGTCGTGGTCGACCGCGGGGACGGGGTCCTGCCACAGCTGCGGCTCCGGCACCCACGGACCGAGATAGCGCGTCACCGGCCCCATGTCACGGTGCAGCAGCTTGTACCAGGCCTTGGCGAACTCGTCGGCCAACTCCTCCGGGTGGTCCAGCCAGCGCCGGGTGATCGGACCGTACGCCGGGTCGAGCCGCAGCGAGAGGTCCGTGACCAGCATCGTCGGGGCCCGCCCCGCCGACGCATCGAACGGGTCGGGAATCGTGCCCGCACCGGCACCGTCCTTGGCCGTGAACTGCCACGCACCCGCCGGGCTCTTGGTCAGCTCCCATTCGTAGCCGTACAGGAGCTCCAGGAAGGTGTTGTCCCACTTCGTCGGCGTGGGCGTCCACACGACCTCGAGGCCACTGGTGATCGCGTCCTTGCCCACGCCGGTGCCGAAGGCACTCTTCCAGCCCAGTCCCTGCTGCTCGATCGGCGCGGCCTCGGGTTCGGGTCCGACGAGGTCGGCCGGGCCCGCGCCGTGGGTCTTGCCGAAGGTGTGACCGCCGGCGATCAGTGCGGCGGTCTCCACGTCGTTCATCGCCATCCGGCGGAAGGTCTCCCGGATGTCGACGGCCGCGGCGATCGGATCCGGCCTTCCGTTGGGCCCTTCCGGATTCACGTAGATCAAGCCCATCTGCACGGCGCCGAAGGGACCGGTGAGTTCCCGGTCGCCGGTGTAGCGCTCGTCGCCGAGCCAGGTGTCCTCCGGCCCCCAGAACACCTCGTCCGGCTCCCAGATGTCGTCACGGCCGAAGCCGAAGCCGAACGTCTTGAACCCCATCGACTCCATCGCGCAGTTGCCCGCGAAGACCAGCAGGTCCGCCCAGGAGAGCTTGCGGCCGTACTTCTGCTTGACCGGCCAGAGCAACCGGCGTGCCTTGTCCAGGCTCGCGTTGTCGGGCCAACTGTTGACGGGGGCGAACCGCTGGGCGCCCTCGCCGGCGCCGCCCCGGCCGTCCGCGATGCGGTAGGTGCCGGCCGCGTGCCAGCTCATCCGGATGAACAGCGGCCCGTAGTGGCCGTAGTCCGCCGGCCACCAGTCCTGCGACGACGTCATCAGCTCGATGACGTCCCGCTTCAACGCTTCCACGTCGAGCGTCTCGAACGCCGCCGCGTAGCTGTAGTCCTCGCCCATGGGATCGGCCAGCGGCGAGGGCTGGCGCAGCGCCTGCAGGTCCACTTGGTTGGGCCACCAGTCCCGGTTGGTCCTGGGCTGGTGTTCCTGCGGCGACGGGGAGTCCATTGCCGGGCATTCGCTTTCACTGTTGGACACGGCGAACCTTCCTTCCGGGAGTGCGTGAATCGGTAGTCACCGACGTGGTCGCGAATCCAGTGATGTCGACTCCGCAGGAGTGGCGGACGAGACGACGGTGGGCCCCGGCACGGGGCTTCTGCCGCGAGACGGTGCCGACGGGTGGACGGTCGCGCACAGCCTCTGGTCGCGCGGCCCGCGGGCGGGTCGCGCGCAGCTCGATCAGACGCAGCGGCGCTGCGTAATCCCCCGTCGAGGGCACACCTACACAATGGCGCGTTTTTCCGGAGTGAGTCAAGAGTTCGGGCGACCGTGGTCGCCCGGCGTCCGCGATTCGAAGGAAGGCAGTTCGAACGGGAGGACGCGGCGGGGACGCGATCGAATCGACGCCCCGCCGCTCACCGCCAGTCCGGGTGCGTCAGGCGGACTCGACCACCGACTGTCCCGCCGGCGTCCGCACGGTCTTCGACGTGGTCACCCCGGCGTTCGGGTTCAGCTTGTCGACGGACCGGAACTGGAATCGCGCCTCGCCAGCGTCGGCCTCGAGCACCCCGTAGCCGTGACTGACCATGTCGACGTGCTTGACGTGCGGGTTCTTGGCCCGTCGGCTGAGCTCCTCGGCCCGCGCGCCGTCGGGGTCGGAGCTGCCGGTGGCGCCGCCGTCACCGGTGTTTCCGGAGGTGACCGACGGGACGACGAACTCGACGCCAGCGCGGCGGGTGCCGGCGGTGTTCCCCTGCGCGCCGCTGACCGTGCCGGGCGCAAATCCGGTGTCCCACAGCTCGCCGGCCCACCCGTCGTGGTCGTCACCGGTGACCAGGACCATGTTCTCGATCGACTGGGCCGCGGTGGACAGGATCTCGTTCCGCTCGGCGCCGTACCCGTCCCAGGTGTCGTAGTAGCCGCGGGCGCCGTCGTCCTCGGTCACCATGCCCATCATCATGCTGGCGTTCGCCACGACCTTCCACCGCGCGTCCGACCCGGTCATGCCGTCGAGCAGCCAGTTCTTCTGAGTCGCGCCCAGCATGGTCCGGCCCGGAGCATCGGCGTCCGGGCAGACGGTGTGGTCCACGTCGCCGCCCGGCTGCACGTCGCGGTACTGCCGGCTGTCCGGCGCGAACAGCTCCACCGTCTTGCCCACCCGAAGCGAGCGGTAGGTCCGCAGCGGGTCGTCGGCGAACCGCGGCACCGGCATGTGCTCGAACCACGACTGCCACGCCCACTGCTTCTTCTGCTGGAATCCGACCGCGCTGTCGATTGGCGCGACCACCGGGAAGGTCCAGCCGTCCTTGCTGTAGTTGTTGCGGAACTCGTGGTCGTCCCAGATCGGGATGAAGGCGTGCTGGCTGTGCATCAGCCGCAGGTCGGCGTCCGCGCGGTACTTGCGGTACTTCGCGCGCATGCCCTCGATGGTCTGCGGGAAGGGGTTGGTGTCAAGGCCCCGGACGCCCGGCTTGGTGAACTCGTACACGTAGTCGCCGAGACACACGACGAAGTCGAGGTCCTCCTCGGCGAGGTGCCGGTGCGCGCCGTAGTAGCCCTCTTCGAAGCCCTGGCAGGTGAACCAGCCGATGCGGACCGGCTCGTTGGAGTCGGCGGGCCGCAGCGTCCGGAACCGACCGACCTCCGACTCACCCCCGTTGCCCCGGAACTGGTAGTAGTAGGACTCCCCCGGAGCCAGCCCGTTCACGTCGAAATGCACTGTGCCATCGTCTTCTTCGCGAACCTGAACCCGCTCGGCGAGCACCGGGCTGGACAGGTCCTCACGCTTGGACACGATCAGGGCCAGCTCGCCGCCCGCCGCGCTGCTGCCGCTGCTACCGGCGCTGCCGGCCCCCAGGCTGCCGGGATCGATGCTGCCGGTCCCCAGGCTGCCGCTGCCGCCCGCGCCACCGACCCGCGTCCACAAGGTCGCCCCATCGGTGCGCGGCACCCCGGCCATGACGCCGTTGCCGAACTCCGGGTTGCGGATCAGCCCCGCCCCTGCGTCCGGGGCCTGGCGCAGCACCGGCGTGGCGCTCGCATTGGCGGGCAGCAGACTCGCGCCGGCGAGCGCGGACAGGCCGGTCAGGAGGGTGCGACGGGAGACGTTGCGGGGCGAAAGAGACACGAGCCACCTCAGGGATGTAGGAGGGTAGACGCTCAGACCCTAATCCCTGATTCACAGTTTGTTGGTCAATTGTTCACCGAACGCGGGTAGCGCCTGGACGAATCCGCCGCGCCTGTGTCGCCGACGGCAACGTCGGGGCAACGGCCCTGACCAGTGCCGTTCCATGGACGACCTCCGCACGTCACGAACGAGCCAGTGAGTTGGTGGTCCAGAGCATCAACGCATGTCAGGACACGACCGCACCCGAGGACACCGCACAGGGCAGAATACCGACCACCATGCTCACCACCGGACCCGTTCCGACGCTCGCCGGCGGGGCGTTGAGGAACGCGAAGCCCTGGGACCCGGTGGTCATGTTGGTCCACTGGACGACGGCACCGTTCCACTTCGACTGCGGCGCCGTGGTGGTGTAGTTGATCCGGTCGGGCGCCACCCGGTCGGCGGTGAACGTGAGCCACTCACCAGGTGCGCAACTCGATATCGAGGACGGCAGGAAGGGGGCGGGAGCAGCCGACGCAGCGGCAGGAACCGCCAGCGAGAGCGCTCCGGCCGCCGCGATCAGGGCCGCCGTTCGACCAAAAGCTTTGCGGGTGAACATTGGAATTCCTTTCGTCGAACCCGGGTTCGCCTGCTCCAGTTCGCGAATCCGCATCACCTAGAGTGGCCGTCGTCCTTCTTCCCGTGGTCCGCAGAGAAGCAAGCGAAGACAATCGTATCCCCGGCCGAACCAGTTGCCGCCCAGCCAAACCCGACCATCCACCTGTACACCGTCGAAACTCACCACATCGAAGCGCCGCGTCCTCCAGCCGAGGAGCGGGCGATGCCGACATGATTGGCCGATGAACCGGAACACGGATCCACGACGGGTCGGTGCGCTGTACACCGTCGAAATTCTCCTCGAGGCAATCTCCGAGTGTGATCGCTGGTCGATTGCGCGCCGGGCAACCGGACCACTGCTGGGACAACTTCTCGCGGCCGAAGGCTCCGGAGGTTCGCACCCGCGCCCGCACCTGCTGGGGGCGCCGCGACTGAGCCTGACCGCACACCCTCTCGCGGTCGTCGACGACGACGTGGCCGTGGTGATCGGCGCCGTGACCGAGGGGACCCGGCCCGACCCGACACCGCTCGTCGCCGTCTTGATCCGCTCGACCATAGATCCGCGGCACTGGCTCGTCGCGGCACTCGAGACCACCGCCGAGATCGCCCAGGACACCCGCCGAGCGGTCGCCCGCGGCGAATACACCGAGTCGGCCGACGCCGCGACCATCGCCGCGCACGGCCCCCTCGACCCGACTGCGACTGCGGTCGACTGGGCCGACCCCACCGCGGTACTGCGCAACCATGCGAACGGAACGGTCACCGTCGCGGACACCCTCGCCCAACTTGCCAACTACGACCGGTCGGCCTGGCCGTCGCTCGCAGACGAGGCAATTACGTTCTGCGGCCAGTACCTTCGCGCCCGGCATCCCGAGCTGGTCCGCGAGTACTGACTCTGGAACCAGTCCGAAGGCAACAACGGGTCAGCTGAGGTCGGTGAGCTTGCGCCGCAGCACTTCCCGCTCACGTTCGTTGCCGCACAACCGAACCGCCCGCTCCAGTTCGGCGCGGGCCTCACCGGTCCGTCCCAGCCGGGTGAGCAGCTCGCCGCGAACCGTCGGCAGCAGGTGCGAGGTCGACAGCGCCCCGGCAGCCGCCAGTTCGTCCACGATCCGCAGCGCCGCCGTCGGCCCCTGCGCCATCGACACCGCCACCGCCCGGTTGAGGTCGACCACCGGCGACGGCGCGAGCCGGCCGAGCGCCTCGTAGAGGAGCACGATCCGCTCCCAGTCCGTCGCCGCGACCGACGTTGCGACGGAATGACATTCGGCGATCGCCGCCTGCAGCCCGTAGGCACCGAGGCCCCGGCCGACCTGCTCTGCCCGGACCAGGGCGGCGCGTCCCCGGCGGATCGCGGCCCGGTCCCAGCGGTGGCGGTCCTGGTGCTCGAGCAGCACCGGCTCACCGTCCGCACCGGTGCGGGCGGGGAAGCGCGCCGCGGTCAGCTCGAGCAGCGCCAGCAGTCCGTGGGCCTCCGGTTCGTTCGGCACCAGCCGAGCCAACACCCTGGCGAGCCGCCGCGCCTCGCTCGCGAGGTCGAACCGGATCAGTTCGCCACCTGAGCTGGCCGAGGACCCCTCGGTGAAGATCAGGTAGACCACACTGAGCACCGAGCCGAGCCGCTCGGCGCGCTCGGGCGCCGGCGGCACCTCGAACGGCACCCGCGCCGCACCGAGGGTCTTCTTCGCCCGGGTGATCCGGGCCTGCACGGTGGCGGTCGGGACGAGGAACGCCCGGGCGATCTCGTCGCTGGTCAGGCCGCCGATCACCCGCAGAGTGAGCGCCACCCTCGCCTCCTTCGACAGCACCGGGTGGCAGGAGACGAACATCAGCGCGAGCACGTCGTCGTCGATCTGGTCCGGATCCCACAGCACGTCCCCCGCGCCGCGGGCGGGATCGGCGGGTGCGCCGCCCGCGACGACGCCGCCCTCGCCCAGGTCGTGGGCGAGAGCGGCGTACCTCTCGTCGAGGGCGGAGCGACGGCGGAACGCGTCGATCGCGCGACGCCGGCCGACGGTGAGCAGCCACCCCGCGGGGTTACGGGGCACGCCGTCGCGAGGCCAGGTCACCAGCGCTTCGGCGAGCGCCTCCTGGGCGAGGTCCTCGGACAGCGCGAAGTCGCCGGTGTACCGCGCGAGCGCACCGACGATTCGCGCGGACTCGATCCGCCAGACGGCGGCGACGGCCTCACGGCCGGTGGGGTCGGCCATCGCCTGCCGGTCCGCTCAGAGCTGGCCGGTGGCTTCGCGCCACGCCCGCTCCTTCTGGATCCACTCGTTGTCCTGCGGGAACTCGTCGACGGACGGGACCCGGCGGATCTCGGTCTTGAAGCCCGGCCCCGCCGACGGGACCCGCTTGGCCCACTCGACCGCCTCCTCCTTCGACGCCACCTCGAGGATGTAGAAGCCGCCGAACAGTTCCTTGGTCTCGCCGTACGGGCCGTCGGTGACCACCGGCGGGTCGGAGGAGTAGTCGACAACCACGCCCTCGGCGGCGTCGTCGAGCCCCTCCGCTGCCACCAGCACGCCCGCCCGGATCAGCTCGTCGTTGAACCGGCCGACGGTCTCGAGCATCTCGTTCATGTCGGCGTTCGCCATCCCCGCGTAGGCCTCGTCCGTCGCGCGCATGATCAGCATGTACTTCATGGTTCTTCTCTCCCTCGGTTGCCGGGCCCTCCCTCGGACCCTCTCACCCATAGGTCGAACGGGAAATGCCGTGGATCGACACCCCCGTCGATCTTCTTTCCCCGTCGAAGCCCGGCCCGGTCGCGACACGCGCGGCGGCCGATAGATTTGGGCCATGGACCTGCGCCAGATGGAGTACTTCCTCGCGGTCGTCGACTTCGGTGGGGTGACCCGCGCCGCCGCGCAGTTGCGGGTGGCGCAGCCGTCGCTCTCGCAGGCGGTGCGCAAGCTCGAGAAGGACCTGGGTACCGAGTTGTTCCACCGCGTCGGCCGCGGGCTCGTCCTCTCCCCCGCCGGTGAGGCGCTCGTGGGTCCCGCCCGCGCCATCCTGCGCGACGTGGAATCGGCGGAGAACGCCGTGCGCGACGTCGGCGCGATGCGCGGCGGCCGCATCGACATCGCCTCGCTGTCCGACCTGTCCTCCGACCCGCTGTCGGTGTGGGTCGCCAAGTTCCGGCAGCAGTACCCGAACGTGCGCTTCCACATCGAGGAGCGCGACGAGACCGCCGACGTGGTCTCGCTCGTCCGGTCCGGTGCCTGCGAGCTGGGCATCCTGTCGCTGCCCCTGCCGACCGACGAACTGGTGGGCGAGGAGCTGATCGACCAGCAGCTGGTGCTGGTGTGCCCGCCGGGCACCGAATCGCGCTGGCCCGACCCGGTGCCGATCAAGGAGCTCTCGCGCGTCCCGTTCGTCATGGGCGAGCGCGGCACCGCGACCCGGGACTTCATCGACCGGTCGCTGCGGATGCACGGCGTCGAGCCGGACGTCGCGGTGGAGGTGCGCCAGCGTGGCGCCGTGCTGCCGATCGTCCTGGCCGGCGGTGGGGTGTCGATCGTCGCGCTCCGCACCGGGCTCGACGCGCTGCCGCGCGGCGGAGTGGTGCGTGAACTCATGCCGCGGCTGACCCGCCGGATGGGTGTGGTCCGTCGGCCCGGGCGGACGTCCGCGGCCTCGACGGCGTTCCTGGCGTGCGCCCGGGACTCGTTCGGGGAGTTCGCCGAGTCCGTCGTCGGCCATATGACCCTCGGCCGGTCGTTGGTCGAGGCCGCGAGGCTGACCCGGGACGCCGGCGACCGCCAGATGCGCGAGCACAATGCCCGGGCCGACCTCGATTCATAGGCAATTGCAGTATTTCTGCAACATTTTTTGTCTTTGACCCAATCGGTCGCTGCACTTTCAATGGTGTGTACCCGATCACACCGCCGCGGCGCGACTGACGATCCACACAGGCAGTCACCTTCCGGTCCTGGCCCACATGCACGCCGCCGGTGTCCCCATCGTTTCCTCCGAAGGGACCACCATGACTCAAACCACCGCGCCGCCGATCGCCGCGACGTCACCACCGAAGCCGACGAACAAGCGGCGTGCCTGGATCGTCGTCGGCCTCCTGGTCCTCTTCATGCTCATCAACCACGCCGACAAATCCGTCATCGCGTTCGCCGGTGTCCAGATCCAGCAGGACCTGGGGCTGAGCTCGCAGCAGTTCGGCCTCCTGCAGAGCAGCTTCTTCTGGCTGTTCGCGGCCGGCGCGCTGTTCTTCGGCTGGCTCTCCTCGCGGGTGAACCTCCGCTGGCTGCTCGCCGGCCTGATGCTGACCTGGGTCGCCACCATGATCCCGCTGCTCGGCACGGTCAGCTTCGGCGTCCTCATCGCCTGCCGGGTGATCCTCGGATTCGCCGAGGGTCCCGCGTTCGCACTGGCCAACCACGCCGCGCACTCCTGGTTCCCACCGGAGAAGCGGGCGATGGCCGGCGGCTTCGTCTCCTCGGGCGCCTCGATCGGCACCCTGATCGCCGCACCGACCCTCACCTTCATCATCTCCAGGTGGAGCTGGCACGCCGCGTTCTACGTGCTGATCGCGATGGGCATCCTGTGGGCGGTGGCCTGGCTGATTTTCGGCCGCACCGCCGGTGACGACGGCGAGGCCCCGGTCTCGACGGTCGTGGTCGAGACGGTCGATGCCCCGTACAAGGCGATTCTCAAGACCGGCACCGTCGTCGGCATCGCCATCCTGATGTTCAGCTCGTACTGGTCGACCACGCTGAAGATCGCCTGGCTGCCCGTCTACCTCCAGGAAGGCCTGGGCTACGACACGGCCACCACCGGTCAGCTGATGATGCTGCCCTACGGGCTCGCCGCCATCGGCGCCATCGCCGCCGGCTGGTTCTCCGGACGGCTGGTCGCGCGGGGCGTCTCCCGCCGGATCGCCCGCGGCTACCTCAGCGCGGTGCTCGTCGCCGGCGCCGGCCTGTCGATGGCCGGGTTCACCTTCCTCCAGCAGGGTATGCCGCAGCTGATCCTGATCGCCCTCGCGTTCTCGCTGAACACCGCGGCCTTCGGCGTCGCACTCTCGGCGATCGCCGACGTGGTCCAGGCAAAGAAGCGCGGGATGGTGCTCGGCATGCTCTCGGCCGTCGCGAGCATCTCCGGGATGGTGGCACCGCTGGTGCTCGGCTTCGCCGTCGGCTCGTCCGTCGACAAGATCACCGGTTACGCGATCGGATTCCAGTCCAGCGGCGCCCTGATGATCGTCGGCGCGGTGATCGCCGTGTTCCTGGTCAACCCCGAGCGCGACATCGCCGTCATCCGCCGCCGCGTCGAACAAGCCGCACGGCCCAGTGTCGAGGAGACAGCATGATCGTCAACAAGCCCCTGGACGGCGTTCGCGTCGTCGACTTCGGACAGTTCATCGCTGCCCCGGCCGCGACCCAGATTCTCGTCGACCTCGGCGCCGACGTGATCAAGGTCGAGCCGCTACACGGCGAGTCCGCCCGCGGCATCGGTCCGGCCGGCGAGGCCATGCTGCAGA
Source organism: Rhodococcus tukisamuensis NBRC 100609 (assembly GCF_001894985.1). GTDB lineage: Bacteria > Actinomycetota > Actinomycetes > Mycobacteriales > Mycobacteriaceae > Rhodococcus_G > Rhodococcus_G tukisamuensis. Next base: position 65,857 of record NZ_BCXG01000003.1, read on the forward strand.
ACTACAACCGCGGCAAGCGGGCCATCGCGCTTGACCTGAAGGACCCGAAGGCACAGGAGATCGCCCGGAAGCTGATCGCCGGCGCCGACATCGTGGTGCAGAACCTGCGCCCGGGCGTCATGGAGTCGTTCGGGCTCGGCGCCGAGGATGTCCTGGCGGCCCACCCGTGGATGGTCTACGCCACCGTCAGCGGATTCGGCCTGCACGGACCGTCGAAGTACCGGCCCGGGCTCGATATCGCGGCGCAGGCCGAGAGCGGCATGATGTGGGTCACCGGCGAGGCCGACAGCGAGCCGCAGAAGGTCGGCTCCCAGATCGTCGACGCGGCTTCGGGTTACGTCTGCGCGCAGGCGATCCTCGCGGCCTACGTGCGCCGGCTCCGCACCGGCGAGGGCGACACCGTCGAGGTCTCGCTGCTCGAGGTCGCGATCCACCTGCAGGGCACGAACTGGGGCCAGTACCTGATAACCGGCGAGGAGCCCGTGCGCAAGGGCAACGGACAGCCCAGCATCGCCCCCGCCGCGGACGTGATGACGACCAAGGACGGCAGCCTCGTCCTGTCCGCCTACTCCGACGGGCACTTCAGCCGGCTGTGCCGCCTCATCGGGCGTCCCGACGTGGCCGAGGACCCGCGCTTCGCGAGCAACACACTGCGGGTGGCGAACCGGAAGGCGATGCTCGTCGAACTGCGCGGCGCGTTCGGGGCGATGACGAGCGACGAGGCCATGGAGCTCCTGACCACCAACGGCGTTGTCGCGGGCAGGATCAACACCTACCCCGAGGCCATGCGGAGCGCCGATGTCGAGGCGTCCGGGTTGTTCATCGAGGTCAGCGGAACCGACGGGGTGTCGAACACCGCCCTCGGTTCGCCCTGGCACCTGGGCAGCATGCCCAAGCTCTCGACCGAGGGCGACCCGGATCTCGGCCAGCACAGCGCCGAACTGCTCACCGAGCTCGGCTACCCCGCCGACGAGGTCGACGCACTCGTCGCCGACAAGGTCGTCGGCATCCGCTGACCACCGGCACCCACCTGCCGCCATCCACACTTTCGAAGAGGGAAACACCATGCAGCGCAGCATCTTCACCGAAGAACACGACGCCTTCCGCGACTCCGTCCGCCAGTTCATCGCCAAGGAGATCACCCCGAACCTGCCCGACTGGGAGGCCGCCGGTTCCATCCCCCGCGACTTCTACAAGAAGACGGCGGAGATCGGCATCAACGGCCTGCAGGTGCCCGAGCAGTACGGCGGCGGCGGCATCGACAGCTTCCTGTTCAACACCGTCGTCTACGAGGAGATCGGTTACGCCGCAGCCTCTCTCGGCGGGTTCCAGGTGCACCTGAACACCGTGCTGCCGTACTTCCTCGAGTACGCCAACGAGGAGCAGCGCGACCGCTGGTTCCCCGGCTTCGCCGACGGCGGCCTGGTCAGCGCGATCGCCATGACCGAGCCCGGCATCGGTTCCGACCTGGCCGGCGTCACCACCACCGCCGTCCGCGACGGCGACGACTTCATCCTCAACGGCAACAAGACCTTCATCACCGGCGGCATCAACGCCGACCTGGTGATCGTGGTGGCGCGCACCTCGAAGGATCCCGAGAACCGCCGCAAGGGCCTGTCGCTGCTGGTCGTCGAGGGTGACATGCCCGGCTTCATCCGCGGTCGCAACCTGCACAAGATCGGCATGAAGTCGTCCGACACCGCCGAGCTGACGTTCGACAACGTCCGCGTGCCGGCCCGGAACCTGCTCGGCGAGGAGGGCAAGGCGTTCGGCATGCTCGCCCACAACCTGCCGCAGGAGCGACTCTCGATCGCGATCACCGGCCTGGCCACCGCCACCGCCGCCGTGAACCTCGCCATCTACTACGCCAAGGAGCGCCTGGTGTTCGGCAAGCCGCTGGCCGACTTCCAGAACACCAAGTTCGTGCTCGCCGAGTGTGCGACGGAACTGCAGGCCGGGCAGGCGCTGGTCGACCAGGCGCTGATCGCGCTGGACGCCGGCACCCTCACCCCCGCCGACGCCGCCAAGGTGAAGCTGTTCTGCACGGAGATGCAGGCCCGGGTCATCGACAAGTGCCTGCAGGTGCACGGTGGCTACGGCTACATGAGCGAGTACCCGATCGCACGCCTGTACGCCGACGCCCGGGTCACCCGGATCTTCGGCGGCACCAGCGAGGTCATGAAGAGCGTCATCTCGAAGTCGATGGGCCTGTAGGCATCCCATCCGGCCCCGGCGGGCCACACCCCGTTCCCATCCCGGACGCCCCGCGCCCGGACCGCATCGAAGGATCATCGACATGCAGATCAAGGACACCAACGCCGTAATCACGGGCGGCGCATCCGGACTCGGACTGGCCACCGCAACCCGCCTGGTCGAGGCGGGCGCCACCGTCACCCTGCTCGACCTCCCCGGCTCGGCCGGGGCCGAGCAGGCCGCGGCGCTGGGCCCGGCCGCGAAGTTCGTCCCGACCGACGTGACCGACTCCGACGCGGTCGCCGCGGCGTTCGCCGCCGCCGCCGAGCGCGGCCCGGTGCGATCCGTCGTGCACTGCGCCGGTCGCGGCCGGCCCATGCGCATCCTCGACAAGGCCGGCAAGGCCACCGACCTCGAGCCGTTCGAGTCGGTCATCCGGCTCAACGTCATCGGCACGTTCAACGTGCTGCGGTTCGCGGCCGAGGCGATGGCGAAGAACGAACTCCTCGACGGCGACCGGGGCGCGATTGTGCTGACCGCCTCCGTCGCCGCCTACGAGGGGCAGATCGGGCAGATCAACTACGCCACCTCCAAGGCCGGTGTGGTGGGCATGACGCTGCCGGCGGCCCGCGACCTCGCCGGCGTCGCGATCCGGGTGTGCACCATCGCGCCCGGCGTCTTCGCGACGCCCCTGCTTCTCAACGCCCGCGACGACATCCGTGACGCGCTGGCCGCCTCGGTACCGCACCCGCAGCGGCTCGGCGAGCCCTCCGAGTTCGCCGCGCTGGCCGCGCACATCATCGAGAACGGCATGCTCAACGGCGAGACGATCCGCCTCGACGGCGCGATCCGGATGGCCCCGCGGTGACCGACGCGGTACCCGCACCGGTCGTGTTGACCGCGCGGGTGGGACCGGTCCTGGTGATCACGCTCAACCGCCCGCAGGCCCGCAACGCGGTCGACCGTGAGGTCGCACAGGCGGTCGCCGCGGCGGTCGACCTGCTCGACACCGACCCGGGCCTGCGGGTCGGCGTGCTCACCGGATCGGGCGGAAACTTCTGCGCCGGAATGGATCTCAAGGCCTTCCTGCGGGGGGAAAGTCCCCGCATCGAGGGTCGAGGATTCGCCGGACTGGTCGAGGCCCCGCCGAGCAAGCCGCTCATCGCGGCCGTCGAGGGAAGCGCCCTCGCCGGCGGCTTCGAGATCGTGCTGGCCGCCGACCTCGTCGTCGCCGCTCCGACCGCGACGTTCGGCCTGCCCGAGGTCCGGCGCGGCCTGGTGGCCGCGGCGGGCGGGCTCACCCGGCTGCCGGCGCGACTGCCCCGGGCCATCGCGCTGGAGATGGTGCTCACCGGCAAGGCGATGACCGCCGCGCAGCTGCACCCGCTCGGCCTGGTCAACCGCCTCGCCCCCGAGTCCGCGGTGCTGGCGGCCGCGATCGAGCTCGCCGAGGAGATCGCCGCCAACGGACCGCTCGCGGTCCAGGCCAGCAAGCGGGTCGTCGACGAGTCCCCGGCCTGGCCGGTTGCGGAGCACTTCGAACGGACCCGGCAGATCGTGATGCCGGTGTTCGGCTCCAACGACGCGCGGGAGGGGGCGGCCGCGTTCACCGAACGCCGCGCCCCGATCTGGACCGCGACGTGATCACCGAGAACGACAGAACAGGAACACACCATGCGTGATGCAGTCATTGTCGAAGCCGTCCGGAGCCCCGTCGGGCGCCGCAAGGGCGGCCTGGCGGAGGTCCACCCCGTCGACCTGTCCGCGACCGTCCTGAACGCGCTGCTCGACCGGGCGGGCGTCGACGCCGGTCTGGTCGACGACGTCGTGTGGGGCTGCGTCGGCCAGGTCGGCGAGCAGGCCGGCAACATCGCCCGCAACGCCGTCCTCGCCGCGAACTGGCCGGAGTCGGTGCCGGGCACCACGATCGAGCGCCAGTGCGGCTCCAGCCAGCAGGCACTGCACTTCGCCGCCGCGGGCGTGATCTCCGGCCAGTACGACATCGCGGTCGCGGGCGGCGTCGAGTCGATGACCCGGATCCCGATGGGATCGGCGCGACGCGTCGGCCTCGGCGACGCCAACAGCGACGCGATCAAGCAGCGCTACGGCGGAATCGAGTTCAACCAGATTCGCGGCGCCGAGTCCCTCGCCACCAAGTACGAGCTGAGCCGCACCTGGCTCGACGAGTACGCCCTGCGCTCACACCAGCGGGCGGCCCGCGCCGTCGACGAGGGGCGTTTCACCGACGAGATCGAACCGATGACGCTCCCGGACGGAACGAAGCTCGAGTCCGACGAGGGACTTCGCCGCGCCTCGACCCTCGAGAAGCTGGGCCAGCTGGACCCGATCTTCCCCGAGGACGGCCGCATCACCGCGGGCAACGCATCGCAGATCTCCGACGGCGCGGCCGCGCTGCTGGTGATGTCCGGCGAGCGGGCCCGTCAGTTGGGGCTCACCCCGATCGCCCGGGTGCACACCGCGACGGTGGTCGGCGACGACCCCGTCACGATGCTGGCCGGTCCGATCCCCGCCACCGCGCGGGTGCTCGAGCGCGCCGGGCTGACCCTCGACGACATCGGCGCGTTCGAGGTCAACGAGGCGTTTGCCAGCGTCGTCGGCGCGTGGCTGCGAGCCACCGGGGCGCCCGAGGACCGGGTGAACCCCCTCGGCGGCGCGATCGCGCTCGGCCATCCGCTCGGCGGGTCGGGTGCCCGTCTGGCCACCACCCTCGTCCACCACATGCGCGCCGAGGGTGTGCGCTACGGACTGCAGACCATGTGTGAAGGCGGCGGCATGGCCAACGCCACCATCTTCGAGAACCTGGCCGTAGCCAACTGACCCGGTGTCCCGCGCGGGCGTGCCCTCCGCGCGGGACACCACCCCCGGCATCGACGGTCGCGCGGTTGACACCAGTTGTCCTGCTGCCCCTTACTTGTCGAGTGGCAGCGGGACGACTGGACGGACGGGTGGCACTGGTGGCCGGGGCCACCCGCGGCTGTGGGCGGGCGATCGCGGTCGAGCTGGCCCGGGCGGGCGCGCACGTGTACGCGACCGGGCGCAGCAGCAGGGACCACGGCCGCTCCGAGATCGACCGGCCGGAGACCATCGAGGGAACCGGCGACCTCATCGCGGCCGCCGGCGGCAGCGGCACCGCGTTGCGCGTCGACCACCTGGACGTGGACCAGGTCGAGGCGCTGATCGACCGGATCCGGACCGAACGGGAACGCCTGGACGTCCTGGTCAACGACATCTTCGGCGGCGACCGTTACGCCGAGTGGAACAAGCCGATCTGGCAGCACGACCTCGCCGGCGGTCTGCGCATGCTGGAGATGGGCGTGCACACCCACCTGATCACCCTGGCCCGGGCGATGCCGCTGGTCCTGGAGACCGGCGCCGGCCTCGTCGTGGAGATGACCGACGGCACCCACGAGTACAACCAGAACTACCGGCAGCTGGTCGGCCCCTACTACGACCTCGTCAAGGCCAACGTCGAGCGGATCATGACGGGCATGACCGTCGAACTCGCCGACACCGACACCACCTGTGTCGCGGTCACTCCCGGCTGGATCCGGTCGGAGGCAATGCTCGAGATCTACCGGGTGACCGAGCCGACCTGGCGCGACGCCCTCGTCGCGGAACCCGGCTTCGCCATCTCCGAGTCGCCCGCCTTCGTGGCCCGCGGTGTCGCCGCGCTCGCCGCCGATCCCGATCGCCGCCGGTTTGCCGGGCAGGTGCTCACCTCGCACGGGCTGGCAGTCACCTACGGCCACACCGACGTCGACGGCAGTCGGCCGGACTGCTGGGGCCACATGGCCGCCGGCAGCCCCGAACCCGTCGACGACTGGCGCTGAGCGGGCTGGTCCTCGTGATGGGGGTGAGTGGCCCCCCCCGGCTACAGCGGCGCACCGACTGGTCCGGCGGGTGACGCTACGGCCGCAGCCCGCGCCGGAGCATCCACCACGCCCGCGCCGCGACCTCGCGGCGGGTCGGCTCGTCCGCCTCGATCAGGATGGCCGCGAACATCGCCAACGCCAGGACGAAGTCGCCCGCGTCCACGTCCGCATGGACCGCGCCGTCGCGGCGCGCACCGTCGAGCTTGCCGGCCAGCAGTGCGGTCAGCCGCCCGCTGACCTCGATGATGCGGGGATCGTCGGTGCCGATCGGGCGCACCATCGCGATGAACGCGGTCGAGGTGGTGACCTGCTCGACCAGCGCGTCGAGCAGGTCGTCGAGGGTCGAATCGGGCCGGAGTGCCAGCTCCTCGACGACGGCGATGTTCTCCTCGAACACCGCGAGGACGACGCTGTCCCGGCTCGGGAAGTGCCGGTAGAGGCTGCCCTGGCCGACCCCGGCGGTGCGTGCGATCAGGCTCATCGGCACGTCGAAGCCGTGCTCGGCGAACACTTCCCTCGCGGCGGCGACGATCGCGGCGCGGTTCTCCGCGGCGGCCTTGGGTCCTCGGTTGACCCGACGCACAGAGTTCACGCCCACCAGCGTAATGACGCCGAGCACGCGGTCGATGACCGAGGCCGTCGTCGTGGCGGCGAAGCGGGGCCCGGCCCACACTATTGACTCCACGACCCGGTGTGACGCACACTGCATTTCCATCCGGACAGAGGTGTCCGGTTTGAGGGGAATCGAAACGTGAAGTCCTTGAACGCCGTTCGCGCGGTCGCCGGCGCGGCCGCACTGGCGCTGCTGCTACCCGTCGTCAGCGACGCCGCCGCACCCGGACCCGACACCGCCGGGGTGGTGATCGAGTCGCACGAGGTCGGCCGCAGCGTGGCCGCGCCGGCGGACTGCGGGCCCGGCTCACGACCGGAGACGGGCATGCAGGGCGACGTGCCCGCGGCCGACCGGGACAGCGGGCGCAGCACCGAGGGCTACAACTGCAACATCTCCCGGGTCGGCGGGTTCGCCGGCCGCGGCGCCGGCATCGTCTCGGCCAGCTTCGACCACTGCGCCTACCTGGGCACCATCTTCCCCGGCGACCTGCTCGGGCCCGCCCCGGGCGTGCAGGTCCTCGACGTCTCCGACCCCGCCAACCCGGTGCCCACCGTGAATCTGACCGAGCCTGCCATGCTCGCCGGCACGTGGGAGAGCCTGAAGGTCCACTCCGGGCGGAAGCTGTTGGTGGGCACCGGTGTTCCGGCGCTCACCGGCTCCGGCCTGCTCTCGGTGTACGACATCTCCGACTGCGCACACCCACGGCTGCTCAACCCGGGGACCGGCACCAACCTGCAGATGCCCTTGCCCATCACCTCCCACGAGGGCGGGTTCTCGCCCGACGGCATGACCTACTGGTCTGCGGGAGTTGTCCCGGGACTCGTCAGCGCGGTCGACCTGACCGATCCGTCGAATCCGCGGGTGATCTGGCAGGGCCTGTCCGGCCCGTCGTCGCACGGCTTCGGCATGAGACCCGACGGCAACCGCATGTACCTGGCGGACAACGCCGGCGGACTCAGGATCCTCGACACCAGCGCGGTGCAGCGCCGTGACCCGAATCCGCAGGTGCCCGTGCTGGCCCAGATGGCGTGGACCGACGGATTCGCCACCCAGCACAGCGTCCCGGCGACCTACGACGGCCACCCGTACATCTTCACCGTCGACGAGGGCGCGTCCGGCGGCGTCAAACTGATCGACGTGGCCGACGACGCCAACCCGAAGATCGTCGGCGGCATCAAGCTCGAAATCAACCTCCCCGAGAACATCGACAGCCAGATGGCGTCGGCCTCGGGTGGATCGGCGTTCGCCTACGACTCGCACTACTGCACGGCGGACCGGCCGGCGGACCCGACGGCACTCGCTTGCGGCTGGGCATCCTCGGGCATCCGGGTGTTCGACGTGCGGGATCCGTTCGCGGCGAAGGAGATCGGCTACTTCAATCCGCCGGCGATGAAGGGCCGCAACCTGGAGCGCTGGAACTCGCCGCACGCGTTGGCGTCGATCCTCGGATACCCGGCGCTCGCCGGACTCGCCGTGCCGGCAGCCAAGGAGCGCGGAGAGTTCGATCCCGCCCAGGCAGAGAGCCCGCGCACCGGCATGACCCTCGGCGGCGACCTGTCCACCGACTGGTGCATGTCGCCGCCGGAGTGGCGCGGCAACGACCTCTGGGTCACCTGCTCCGACAACGGCTTCCTCGCCCTGCACCTCGACGAGGACGTCTACACCCCGCCGGCGAACCAGCGGTCGACCCTCGGGTCATGACGAGGTCCACCCTCGTGCGCGGGGTCGCGTTCGCGTCGCTGGCAGTGCTGCTGCTGGTGATCGGCGCGGCCCTGCGGCCGTTGGTCGCCCCCGCGGACCCGCCCGCCGCCGACCCGGTGCTCAGCGCCACCGAGATCGGCTTCGTTCAGGACATGGCCGCCCACCACCAGCAGGCCATGCAGATGGCACAGCGCCTCGATTCGGGCGTCGACCCGGGGATCGCCGCGCTGGCCCGACAGATCCACGACAGCCAGTCCGTGGAGATCGGCATGCTCCTCGGCTGGCTTCGCCTCGCCGACGCGTCGCCCACCAACCGGCAGCCCATGTCCTGGATGACGGCGGATGCCGCTGGCGCACACCATCATCCGGAACCCTCGGCCGCATCTGACCCCTCGTCGGGTCTCATGCCCGGCATGGCGACCATGGCCGAACTCGACGCCCTCTCCGCCGCGCGTGGCCGCGACGCCGAGGTGCTGTTCCTCCAGTTGATGTACCGCCACCACCTGGGCGGCGTCGCGATGGCACAGGCCGCCGACGCGATGCTCACCGGCGGACCGGTCAAGCAGGCGGCTCGCGACATGATGGCGACCCAGCGACAGGAGGCCGGGCTGATGAGCGTCCTCCTGGCCCAGCGCGGCGGGCAACCGCTCCCCTAGGTGCTCCGGCCGGCGGATCGGAGTCAGGGGCGACGCGCCGCCCAGGCGGTGCGGCTGCCCCGGACCGTCAGGTCGCCGCGACGCAGGAGCGAGCCGGGGTTCTCGTCGTCCAGGAGGTGGTCGAGCGCGGCCAGGTCGTCGGCGTCCAACTGGCCGTCGAGGAAGGCACGGATGCGGGCGAAGTAGGCGCGCGCATAGAGCCCCGTGCGCGGCGGTGCCGGGTTCGCGTCGACGGCGAAGCTGCGTTGCTCGGCGACCTCGAAGCCGGCCCGGCCGAGGTGCGGCCGCCAGTCCGGGTGTGCGTTCCAGTCCGCCTCGGCCAGCAGCTCGTGGCAGCGTGTCTCCAGCCCGGGCGTGCCCGTCCCCAGGTCGTCCGGCAGGAAGCGCGGCAGCGCGTCCATCTCGACGACCACCAGCAGGCCGCCCGGGTTCAGTGCGTCGTGGATCTCGCGCAGCACCCGGTCGGGGTCGGCGACCTCGTGCAGCGACGAGGCCGCCCAGGCGAGGTCCACCCCACCGACTGCGGCGGGCCAGCCGAGGTCGAGGTCGGCCTGCACGACGCGCATCCGCTCGGCCACGCCCTGCCCGCGGGCGGCCGCCAGGACTCGGTCGAGCATCACCGGCGACCGGTCGATCGCGATCACTTCGGATGCGGGGAACTGCCTCGCCAGCGCCAGGCTGCCGGTGCCCGTCCCCGCGCCGACGTCGACGACCGTGCTCGGCGCGTCGGGAGTGTGGCGTCCCAGCCACTCGGTCAGGTCGCCGAGGTAGGAGCCGTGCACCTCGGCGTCCAGGTCCAGCAGGTCCGCGAGATCCCCGTCGTTGTGATGCCCATGTCCATGCCCATGCCCGTGCTCGTGGCCGTGGCTCCGGTGGCGGTCGTGCTGTGTCATGCCTCCACAGTAGGGCCGAAATGCGTAACAGGCATACCATCTTGCCTATGACGCAAGAAACCGATGTGGACGCCCTGATCCGCCAGCGCATCCGCGGCCTGCGGCTGGCCCGGGGTTGGTCGCTGGACGCGCTTGCCGCCCGCTGCTTTCTGAGCCCCTCCACGCTGAGCCGCATCGAGACCGGGCACCGCCGGATCGCGCTCGACCAGCTGGTCCCCATTGCGCGTGCCCTCGGCACCACGCTCGATCAGCTCGTCGAGTCGGCCGACGACGAGGATGTGGTGATCCGGCCGCAGCCGGAGCACACGCGGGGGCAGACGATCTGGCTGCTCTCCCGCGAGGGCGCCCTGAACGGCGTGACCGTGGCGAAGATGCGCATCACCCCCGAGCGGTCGACCGGCGAAGGTCGGCTGGGTGTGCACCCCGGCCGCGAGTGGTTCACCGTGCTGTCCGGCACGGTGCGGCTGCACCTGGGTGAGCGGACCCTGCTGATCCAGCCGGGTGAGGCAGCCGAGTTCTCGACGATGGTCCCGCACGCCATCGTCGCGCACGACGGTCCCGTGGAGATCCTCACCATCTTCGACCGCGACGGAGAACGGGCCCACCTACACACCTCGGACGACGCTCCGCAGCCGTGATCGTCCGTGCCCCAAGGGAACAGGACCGGTTGGTTACCGCCCGTGCGCGCGCAACTGGTAGAGCCCCGTCGTCACCGCAACGACCACGCCGTCGGCGTCGGTGACCGTCGACTCCAGGGTGAAGTCGGACTTTCCGGCCTCGTCCGCCTCCCGCGTGACGCGGATGATCGTGTCCTCGTCCAGAGTCGCCTCGGCGCACACGTCCGACGTCGCCGGGCGCTTGAACGTGATCCGCAGGTCCTTCACCAACGGGTAGTAGCGGGTCCCGTCGAACGAGGCCACCGCGATCGCCCCACCGAGCATCTCCGCGACCGTGAACAGCACACCCGCGTACATGACGCCGAAGTGGTTGCCGTTCCCCTCGACCGGGACCATGCTCGACGCATACCCCCTCCTGGCCGAGGTCGCCCGCACACCCATGTTGTGCACCACCGGAACCGCCGCCTCGACGACGCCGTTCACGGCCTGGGCGAACTCGGAATTCTCACTGGTAACGGACATCGCTGTGGCGTCCCCTCTGATGGGTGGATCATGGCTGGACAGTTCGTCGACGGCGGCCGGCCGCGGACGAACTGCGCGTCACGGTATCAACTTCGATGCCACCGGTCGGCGACAATGAGGTACTGCCACCGTTGGCAGATTCCCCCTTGGACACGCGGCCTTCCGGGTGTGCAATTGAGGAATGAACACCCTGGAAATCACACCATCCGAACGCCGCCGGACCGCGCGGGCAGCGGTAGAGGCCCTGGGTCCTCAGCGCAGCGACCACGCCCTGGTCCGGGTCACCTGCCCGTCGAGTCATCGGGTGGCCACCGTCTACAAGACGCCCGAAGGCCCCGCGCTGGTGTCCGGGGGCGGACCACACGCACACGGCTCGCGCGACTTCGTCGACACCGCTCATCACGGAGACAGCCTCGGCTCCGAATTCGTCGACATGCTCGCGGCCACCGCGTTCGAGGACGACGCCGTCCCGGCCCGCTGCGCCTGCGGCCCGCACACCCTGTCGCGGCGCGAACTACTGCAGGCCGTCAAATCACACACCCACGTCCTGCCGCTGCCCTGACCGGCCGGCCGCGGCCGCCCGGCCGAGACCCGGCGCGGGCCGCGCCTCGTCCCCCTCCACCGGAGAAGCCCCCGACACTCCGGGGGCTCCATCGCCGTGCGCCCGTGTCACTTCCGGCGCGCCGAGACCAGCATCGGCTCGTGCAGGTCGTGATAGGACACCTCCCCCATCAGCTTCCGCTCCTCCTCGAACAGCGATCGCAGGTCGTCGGGGATCTCCACCTTCTCGTGGGTGCGTGCGTCCGACTCGGAGGTGAAGTACACGGCCTCGACGTAGTCGCCGTCGGCGTCGGCCGCGAGGGTGCCGCCGATGATCTCCGGCCGCAGCCGGTGGACCTGATCGCCCGCCTGCGTCAGCACGTCCCGCAGCCGGCCCGCATCGGGCGTGTGCCCCTCCATGACCTGTACGAAACCCGCGTCGTCCGAGCCGCCACCCATCCACTCGGTGACGTCCGGGCAGTCCATGAAGGTGCAGGGACCGTCGAAGCAGCGCTCCGTCTCGGCCCACCATGCGCCCTGTTCCGGCCGCTCACTGTTCCGGCGAGCTGCGTCCGCGGACTCGAACCGGGCCAGCATGATGAACGTCCCGTCGTCGGACGTTCCGCAGGTGAAGCCCAGGTAGCCGGTCGCCCCCGGCTGCAGTTCCTCGGTCCAGCGGTCCATGCACCGGCGTAGGCCCGCCTCGTCCGCGACCTTTCCCTGAATGACTTGGATGAACATGTCTGCCTCCTCGGGCGGGGCAACACGGGCCCCGCCGTGAGCGCGAGCTCCGGTGGCCGGCACGTCGCGGTCCACCGTTCAGCGGGCACCACACGGCCCGCGGCGGCGGCCACCACAAGACCAATCCTTCGCGCAGGCCCGAGCCGATGCAAGGGCTCACGGACCGCCAGTCAGCTAGACCGCTCGTGAGCGCACTCGCCCCAGGAAGGAGCCTCCGAAAACGCTGTGCCGAAACCTTTTCCGGCGATCGCGACAACCGGGAGACGCAGCCGAACTTGCCGAGCGCGTGCGCCTCCGCAGGGCCGCCGCACCCAGCGTTACGATGCGCTGCCGGTGCCGAACGGCGACTCCAGGACGTCGAATGCCATTGTGGTGGTGGCGGGATCGCCGACCGGCGGAGCGAAGGTGAGAACTGCGACATAGCGGCCGGCCTCGTGCACCGAGGTGGCCACGGTCGCACCACCCAGCGTGAGCGCTGCCGTCAGCGTGCGGCGGTCGCCGTCGGGTTCGGTGATGTCGATGACGACCGGGGTGGATCCGGCCGCACCGACGGGGCTGGGGGCGACCACGACCGCAAGGGTCGTGACGGTGTCGGAGTAGATGGTTCCGATCGGCGGCACGGCGGTGATCTGGTAGCTGGTTGCCGCCGACGCCACGGGCGCAAGGGCAAGGCAGGCCGCGCCGGCAAATACGAATACGGACAATGACTTTCGAGTCATACTCATACGAAATCCCCTACTGTCGGCGGCCCTGCTTCGAGTCATGGAAAGCGCCCCCTGAGGGTATGGCAGCACGCCGGATCCCGCCGAGTTCGACACTCCACCCCGAAGCCGCCCAAATCAGGTGAGACCGAGAGCATCTCGACCCCGCCCCGCGACGGCGCGAGTCGTTCAAACTGCAATCAATTATGAGGAATGATCTGACTCGGAACGGAATCCGCAGGCCCCGGCACGCGGATGCGGGCGGCCACAGCCCTGGCCCCGGCCCTGGCCCTGGCCCTGGCCCTGGCCCTGGCCCTGGCGACAGCGTCTCGGACGACCGACCGGCTACTCGACCGACTGAATTCAGGACCGACCGAAGTGGGGCCGACCGCCCCTCGCCACGGCCCCCGGGAGGCCGGCACCAGTGCAGATATAGCGTTATGTGATGAAGGCCACATAATGCCCCGGAGCACTGCAAACCCGGCGCGGTGAACCTCAAAGCATAGACCCGCCGTAGACGCGGCGGCCGCGAGGTGGCACTCTGTAGTCGAGACCGGGATCCTCGACCTGAGGTTCGGCTCGCAGTAACAGGAGTAAAAAAGTGGCACAAGGCACCGTCAAGTGGTTCAACGGCGAAAAGGGCTTCGGCTTCATCGAGCAGGACGGTGACGGACCCGACGTGTTCGTGCACTACTCCGAGATCCAGGGCAGCGGCTTCAAGACCCTCGACGAGGGCCAGCGCGTGGAGTTCGAGATCGGCCAGGGCCAGAAGGGCCCGCAGGCCACCGGCGTTCGCACCGTCTAAATAGCGACTTCGTCTAGGGGACCTCGCCGACTCGGCGACGCGTCCACCTGACCACCGAAGGGCGCCTCCGTTCACGGAGGCGCCCTTTGCGTTGTTCGCGTCCGCCCCCTGAGCACACACCCCGACAGCACAACTGGGACAGGCGTACAACTGTCCGACTCATTCGCATCATCAACATGGTTAGAACATGTTCTACTTTCTCTCAAATCTCCGCCCATCACCACCTGAGAGACCGGTATACCCATGCCTCGATCCAGCCTGCACCGCACCGCCGCGCCCATCGGCGTCGTCGCCCTCACCGCAGGACTCGCCCTGATCGGCGCCCCCGCGAACGCGGGCACCGTCAACTTCCAGACCGCTTGCCAGGCCACCCCCTCGAAGTTCGCCGGCCCCCAGCACCAGGTCGCCGGCGCGTCCGTCACCGTGACCGCCCCCGCCACCGTCGCCCCTAACGAGACGTTCACGTACCGGATCCAGCACGGTCCCGGCTCCTACCCGGACTCGCAGTCCGGCGGCACCACCACCAACCTGTCCCGGATCAAGTTCGACTTCGAGATCCCGGCCAACACCACCCTGGTCAGCGCCGCGGTGGTCCCCGGCACCGGCGCCAACCTCGACAACATCCCGCCCAGCGTGCTGCGCGTGAACACCGCCGGCAACGTCGACGCCAACGGCCCGATCCTGCGCCTGTCCGGAAACAACGAGGTGATCGGCAACAGCCCGAGCAGCAGCGGTGACAGCGAGGGCGGCATCCGCGCGCCCAAGTGGAAGAAGAACCTCGACGGCACCGCCAACTCCGGCGGCAACAGCGTCTTCCAGCTGCCCGCGGTCGATGTCACCGTCACCGCCGTCGCCCCCGGAACGATCACCCCGAAGCTGCGTACCAGCGGCAACGCCGCCGGCTACAACGCCGACGAGAACTACAGCACCTCGCTGGCCAAGGCGTCGGCACCGGTCGTCGGCACCGTCTGGGCGCCCACCCGCTGCGTGCCCCGGGACAGCCAGGGCGGCGCGCTCAACGCCGGCGCCAAGCCGCTGGCCACGATCCAGGTCGTCGCGCCCGCCGTGGACACCACCACCACGCTGACCGCGCCCGCCGACGCCACGGTTGGGGCCCCGGTCACCCTCTCGGCCAGCGTCGCACCCGCCCCCGCGGGCGGCACCGTCCAGTTCAAGGACGGCGACACCAACATCGGCGCACCGGCCACGGTCGTGAACGGCACCGCCGCGCTGCGCCACACCTTCGCCGCCGAGGGCGCACACACCCTGACCGCGGTCTTCAACGGCGCCGACGGATTCACCGGCTCGACCTCCGCGGCCAAGACCGTCAACGTCACGCCCGCAACGGTCGTGGCCGCCCCGACCGCGACCACGCTGACCGTGCCTGCCACCGCGACCTCCGGGTCCGCGGTCGCGCTGTCCGCGACCGTCTCCCCCGCCCCCGAGGGCGGCACCGTCCAGTTCTCCGAGGACAACACCCCGATCGGCGCGCCGGTCGAGGTCGTCGGCGGCGTCGCCACCCTGTCGCACACCTTCGCCGGCGCCGGACACCGCAACATCACCGCGTCCTACCAGGGCTCGCTCGGCTTCGCGGCCTCGCAGTCGGCCTCGGCCACCGTCGATGTCAGCGCCCCGGCGCCGTCCGACGTCGCGACCGTCACCAAGGTGACGGCCCTGCCCACGGCCACCGTCGGCAAGTCCGTCGACCTGTCCGCCACCGTCTCCCCCGCGTCCGCGGGCGGCACCGTCCAGTTCATGGACGGCACCGACAAGATCGGCGGACCGGTCACCGTGGTCAAGGGCGCGGCGATCCTGCCGCACACCTTCACCACCACGGGCGGTCATTCCGTCACCGCCGTCTACAGCGGTGCGGTCGGCTACGTGAAGTCCACCTCGGCGCCGTTCACCGTGACCGCGTCCAACGCCGCCACGGCTCCCACGAACCCCTTCGGCTCGTGACCACCCGCCACCTCCGCACCACCACCTCAGGAGTTCTCATGTCGCACGCGCCCATGCGCCGCGCAGTGGCGGTCCTCGCGGCCGCCGGGATGGCCACCGGCGGGCTGTTGCTCGCCGCGCCGGCCTCCGCCGCCCCCGTCAACACCGACTTCACCGCCGCCTGCTGGGGCAAGTTCAAGAGCCTGCTCGACACCACCGACAAGACCATCGCCGCCGGCGTCACCGTCGACGCCCCCGCCACGGTGATCACCGGTGACACCTTCACCTACCGGCTGCAGCCGAAGGCGGTGACCCTGCCGGGCAAGGGTGAGAACCTGCGCAACCGCGCCAGCGTCTCGCGGCTGAAGTTCGACTACGAGATCCCCGAGGGCGCCCAGTTCGTCTCCGCCACCGTGGTTCCCGGCACCGCCGTCAACCTCGGCGGCACCGCGCCGACGGTGGAGCGGGTTGCCGAGGACGGCACCCCGAACGCGGAGGGCCCCGTGCTGCGCCTGTCCGGCGGCAACCAGACCGTCGGCAACGGCCCGAGCAGCAACGACGGCGCCGAGGGCGGCATCGTCGTCATCATCAGCGGGGACACCACCTTCCGGCTCCCGGCGATCGAGGTCAAGGCCGTGGCCGGTCCGGTCGGATCCGTCGTGGAACCGAAGATCCGCACCGCGGGCAACGCCGGCAACTACAAGGCGGACGAGAACTTCTACACCTCGCTGATCCGTGAGAAGGACCCGCTCGCCGGGGTGTCCTACTGGTCCGCGACCCGCTGCTCCCCGCGTGACAGCGGCGGTGCGGCCCTGAACGCCGGCGCCGGCGCGCTCGCGACGATCAAGGTCGTCACCCGCCCGGACACCGTCACCACGACCACCCTCGCGGCCCCCGCGACCGCCGCCAACGGCGCGTCCGTCGACCTGACCGCCACGGTCAGCCCGTCCACCGCCGGCGGCTCCGTCCAGTTCAAGGACGGCGGCGTCAACCTCGGCGCACCGGTCCCGCTCACCGCGGGCACCGCTACCCTCCCGCAGGTCTTCGACACCGACGGCGCTCACAGCATCACCGCCGTCTACCTCGGTTCACCCGGGGTCGCGGGATCCACCTCGGAGGCCCGCACGGTCACCGTGAGCACCGTCGTCCGTGACACCACCACCGTGCTGACCACGCCCAGCCACGCCAAGACCGGGGTGGCCGTCAGCCTGGCCGCCACCGTCGACCCGGCCCCGGCCGGCGGCACCGTCCAGTTCTTCGACGGCACCACCGCGATCGGCGCCCCCGTCGCCGTGGCCGGTTCCGTCGCCACGCTGGCGCACGAGTTCGAGACCGCGGGCACGCACAAGATCACCGCAAAGTTCAACGGCACCAAGGGGTTCACGGCGTCCACCGCCGACGCCCGCAGCATCGAGGTGTCGGTCCCGGCGCCGAACGAGACCCGCACCACCACCACGCTCGAGGCCCCGGCCACCGCGGCTCCGGGCGAGGCGGCGACGCTCACCGCCACAGTGGCCCCGGGCCAGGCCGGCGGCACCGTCCAGTTCTTCGACGGCACCACCGCGATCGGCGCTCCGGTCCCGGTGACCGGCGGGACGGCCACGCTGACCCACAGCTTCACCGCGGTCGGCGCGCACGGCGTCACCGCCGTGTACAGCGGCGCGGCCGGCTTCCTCGGCTCGTCGTCGGACGCCTCGGTGGTCAACGTGACCGCCGTCGAGACCCCCGGCGGCGGAACCGGCGGCGCCGGCTCGGCGGACGGCCTCTTCGGATCGTCCTGACCACAGCGCACCACCTCTGATCCCGGCAGCGGGCACGTCACCACGACGTGCCCGCTGCCGGCTTTTTGCCACCGTCAACGGGCTTCCTCCCGCCCCGGCCCGGACTACCCTGAAGGGGACTCTGCACCAAGAGGTGATCAGATGAGGACGGGTCATTCGGTTGGGCGAGACACACGCGCCCGAAGCCATGTACGGGGCTGAGTCGATGTCCGGTCACCCGCACGAGTCCGCGCCGGGCGTCGTGGCGGAACTTCATGCTGCCGGCTTCGTCGACGCCGAGGAGATCGGCCGCGGCGGCTTCGGTGTGGTGTACCGGTGCCGAGAGGCCGCGTTGGACCGTGAGGTCGCAGTAAAGGTGCTCACCGGCGCACTCGACCCGGACAACCTCGAACGGTTCCTGCGCGAACAGCAGGCGATGGGGCGGCTGTCCGGGCATCCCCACATCGTCAACATCCTGCAGGTCGGCGCCACCTCCGACGGCCGTCCGTACATCGTGATGCAGTACCACCCGCGCAACTCCCTGCAAGAACTGCTGAGGAAGCAGGGCCCGCTCGACTGGGCCGCGACGCTGCGGGTCGGGGTGAAGATGGCCGGGGCGCTCGAGTGCGCGCACCGCGCCGACACCCTGCACCGGGACGTGAAGCCGGCGAACATCCTGCTCACCGACTACGGCGAACCGCAGCTGACCGACTTCGGTATCGCGCGCATCTCGGGCGGATTCGAGACCGCCACCGGTGCGGTCACCGGCTCCCCCGCCTTCACCGCCCCGGAGGTGCTCGCGGGACGGACGCCCGACCGCACCGCCGACATCTACAGCCTCGGCGCCACGCTGTTCTGCGCCCTGACCGGGCATGCCGCCTTTGAGCGCCGCGAGGGCGAGAAGGTGGTGTCCCAGTTCCTGCGGATCACCCGCGAACCGATCCCCGACCTGCGCACCGACGGCATCCCGTCCGACGTGTGCACCGTGATCGAAGAGGCGATGGCGCAGGACCCCGAGGTCCGGCCCGCCTCCGCCGCCGAGTTCGGCCACGCGCTGCAGGCGACCGAGCGCAGGCACGGACTCGATGTCGACGAGATGGCACTGCCCAGCGGCACCGAGGCGGAGGTCCTCCCGGACAGCCGCGACGGTGACGCGACCGTCTTGCGGCCCGCGGTCGCGGATACGACGGGCTACCTCTCCGGCCGGTCCCGCCGGTTGTCCTACACCAGCCGCCGCCACACCACGAATCTGACGCCGCCGGCGCCCGCCACGCGCTTCCGGCCGCCCACCCCGGTCCGCGCCCTGGTCTCGCGCGAGCGGCTGATCGACCTGCTGCGGGTCGGAGATCGTCGCCGGCTCACCGTCATCCACGCCCCCGCCGGGTACGGCAAGTCCACCCTGGCCGCGCAGTGGAGCGCCGCGCTGGCCCAGCAGGACGTCGCCGTCGCCTGGCTGACCGTCGACCACGACGACGACAACGTGGTGTGGTTCCTCTCGCACCTCGTCGAGGCGATCCGGCGGGTCCAGCCGACACTCGCCGAGGAACTGGGACAGGTGCTCGAGGACCACGGTGAGGACGCGGAGGCCTACGTGCTGACGGCGCTGGTCAACGAGATCCACTCCGCCGGCCGTCGCGTCGCGCTGGTGATCGACGACTGGCATCGGGTGAGCAGCCCCGCCACCGTCGCCGCGCTGGGCTACCTGATCCAGCACGGCTGCCACCACCTACAGGTGGTTGTGACCAGCCGTAACCGCGCAGGACTGCCGATGAGCCGGATGCGCTTGGACGACGAGTTGGTCGAGATCGACTCCACCGCACTGCGTTTCGATTCCGACGAATCGCGGCAGCTGCTGGTGGACCTCGGTGGCCTGCAGCTCGCCGCCGACGACGTGGAGGGGCTGCTGCGGTCCACCGACGGGTGGGCGGCGGCGCTGCAACTGGCCTCACTGTCGTTGCGGGGCAACGAGCGTCCCGCCCGCCTGGCCGAGATCATCGAGCACCTGGCCGGGCACCAGGCCATCGGCGAGTTCCTCGCGGAGAACGTGCTCAACGCCCTGGAACCGGAGATGCTCGACTTCCTGCTGACCACCTCCGTCAGCGAACAGACCTGCGCGTCCCTCGCCTCGACGCTGGCCGGGGTACAGCGTGGTCAGGCAATCCTCGAGGAGGTGGAGGATCGAGACCTGTTCCTGCACCGTGTCGATGCTCGCGGCGAGTGGTTCCGCTACCACCACCTGTTCGCCGAGTACCTCCGGCGCCGGCTCGAGCGCGATCAACCGGGCCGGACCGCGGAGCTGCACCTCGCCGCGTCCAAGTGGTTCGCGGAGCGGCGCCTGACCGGCGAGGCCGTCGACCACGCCCTGCTCGGCGGCGATCCCGACCGGGCAGTGGAGCTCGTCGAACGCGACAGCTACCACCTGATCGAGCACTCCAGGATGTCGACCCTGCTCGGGCTGGTTGCCAAGCTGCCCGCGGCGAACGTCGCGCGGCCACGGTTGCAGCTCGCGGTGGCCTGGGCGAACGTGCTGCTGCAACGACCTGAGGCCGCACGCGCCGCACTGGACGTCGGCCGCACCGCGGTGCGGGCCCACCCGGGCTCCGAGAACAGAGCAGACCTGCGGATCGAGGCCAATGTGGTGCGTGGCGTGATGGCCGCACAGCTGGACCGGCTGGTGGTGTCCGACAAGCTCGCGGCCGAGTGCCTGGCGCGGCCCGAGGGCCGGCCGCCGTGGGTGGTCGCGGCCGCGGCGAACCTGGCGTCCATCGCGGCGCTGTGCCGGTTCGACTTCGACGGCGTCCGGCACTGGCAGGACTGGAGCGAGGACCACTACCGGCGACTGGGTGGGCCGTTCAGCGCCACGATCGGATTCTGCTTCGCCGGCATCGGGGCCAACGAGCAGCTCGACCTGGTCCGGGCCGAGAAGCTGTTCCGGCAATCACTGCAGCTGGCCCAGGAGTCGGCGGGCCGGCAGTCGCACGCCGCCCGGCTGGCCGGGGCGCTACTCGGCGAGCTGTTCTACGAGCAGGGCAAGGTGGACGAGGCCGAGCAGCTACTCGACGAGAGCTGCGAACTGGGCGCGGAGGGCGGCGCCGTCGACTTCATGCTGGCGCGGTACGTCATCGGCGCCCGGATCAAGGCCCTGCACGGCGACCTGCCGGCGGCGGCGGCCCGGCTGGCGAACGGCGCGCGCGCCGCGGCGACGCTGGACCTGCCCCGGCTGCGGGCCCGCATCGAGAACGAACGCGTCCTCCTCGGGCTCGACGTGACCGTCCCGCCGCGCCCACCGCAGATCGAGACCCTGCGACCGGCCGGGGTCCCCCCGATCGACGGGATCGCCGAGATCACCGCACAGCTCGAGGACGCGACCGCCGCGCGGCTGCTGCTGCGGTCCGGGACCGCGGAGGACGCCGACAAGGCACTGGGCCTGGCCCGCGCATGGGTGGCACGGCTCGCGCCGAGCGGACGGAACCGGGTGCTGCTGCAGGCGAACCGGCTGCTCACCGCCTGCCTGTTCGCGGCGGGCCACGACGACGAGGCCAAGACGGTACTGGCGGCGACCACGGCGACCTGCGCCGACCACGGCATGGTCCGATACCTGGTGGACGGCGGTCCGCTGGTCCACCGGGGCCTGGTTGCGTTGCAGGCGGACATGCGAGCCGGACGGTGGGACGCGAGCCGCCCCGAGGTCCCGGGCGAGTTCCTCGACCGGGTCGTCGCGTTGGCCGAGGCGGAGTCCGGCGGCCCCGGCTCCGGCACTTTCGCCGCCGAGCCCGCCGACGACTGAGGGCGCCCTCCCACGCGGTCGGACCGCGTGGGGGACGCCCCCTGCTGGAAGATCGGGTGTCAGGCCTGCGCGAGCGGCGGCATCTTGACGACCTGGCCGGCGTAGGCCAGCCCGGCGCCGAACGCCAGCAGCAGCGCGGTGTCGCCCGCCTTGGACTTGCCGGTACGGAGCATCTCCTCCATCGCCAGCGGGATCGACGCGGCCGAGGTGTTGCCCGTCTCAGCGATGTCGTTGGACACCGCGACCGTCTCCGGCAGGTGAATGCTGCGGGCGATCACATCGGTGATGCGGGCGTTGGCCTGGTGCGGGATGAACGCGTCCAGGTCCTCCATCGTCACACCGGACCTGTCGAGGGTCTGCAGCGCGATCTTGCCCATTTCGAAGGCCGCCCAGCGGAACACCGAGGTGCCCTCCATCTTGATCCACGGCCGCTGCTGGGCCGGGTTCTCGGCGAAGTCCACCCAGTTCGGCTCCTGGCGGATGGCGGTGCCCTGCGCGCCGTCCGAACCCCACACGACGGGTCCGATCCCGGTCTCCTCGCCGCGGCCGACGACCACGGCGCCCGCGCCGTCACCGAAGATGAAGCGCACCGAGCGGTCGGTGGGCTCGGTCGAGTCGCTCATCCGCTCGACGCCGATCACCAGCACGTAGTCCTGGCTGCCCGCGCGCACGAGGTCGGAGGCGAGGCCCAGCGCGTAGCAGAATCCCGCGCAGCCGGCGGCCACGTCGATCGCGCCCGCGCCCCCGGTGCCGAGCGCGTCCGCGACCAGGGCGGAGCACGCCGGGGTCTGCACCGGGTAGGTGGACGTGGCGACGATGACAGTGCCGATCTGCTGGCTGCTGACGCCCGCGGCCTCGAGCGCCCGGCGACCGGACTCGATCGACATCGCGAGCACCGACTCGTCCTCGCCCGCGAAACGACGGCTCTTGATGCCGGACCGGGACTGGATCCACTCGTCGGTCGAGTCGATCTGCTCGCAGATCTCCTCGTTCGTCACGACACGACGCGGGCGGTACGCCCCCAGACCGAGCATCGCGGAATGCCGAAGCTCCGTTGAGTTGGCGATCACTGCACCCATTTGCCTGTCTCCTCTGTTTCAAAAATGTCGCACCGGATGCTCGGGCACACCCACGAACTCCTCAGGACACCGTACTGTGCACGACCCTCACGCGGTCACGGAGTCGGGCATGAACCTGTGTCAGTTTCTCGATTCGCGCGGCGCCCGAACCCGCGCAATTCACACGAGCCCCGTTGCTCACACGGACAAATGTGTTCCGCATCACTAACATGTGCCCCAGGCGGCGACCCGCTGGTCCCGTCCTGTTCCGACGAGAGCAGACACGGAAAGCCGAGGGGGTTTCGCGTGAACGCAGGGCACGCCAGGACATTCGTACAGGCATCGATTCTCGGGATGGCGACGCTGCTGGCCTTGGCCCCGCCCGCCGCCGCCGACCCCAACACGGTGAACCCGATTCCCGGGCTCAACGGCACGAACGGACTCCCTGACCTGCGCGGACGGACAACCGCCGTGGCCCAGGCGACCGGCATGCTCAGCGCCAACCGCACCCAGGACAGCAATGTCCTCGGCACCGACCTCGGCATCATGTGGGACAACGGCAGCGGCCAGACCCTCACCGCATTCGGCGACTCGGCGGGCCTCGGCGTGCCGAACCTGCTCGCCGGCAGCCTCTGGTCCTGGCGCAGCAACACGCTCTACCGGAGCAACGACCGCAACCTTGCCGACGGCATGGCCTTCGACAGCACACCCCGAGACCTGCTGGGGCAGTCGAAGGAACTCGTTCCCAGTCCGAAGATCCCGTTCATCGAGATCAGCCGGATCCCCACAGCGGGTGTGGCGGTCGACGGAGTGCAGTACATGTCACTGATGTCGGTGAAGAACTGGGGCGACCCGGGGCACTGGGAGACCAACTACTCGAGCCTGGCGGTCTCCACCGACAACGGCGAGAACTGGGTGCAAGCCCCCGAGACCAACCGCCCCAGCGACGGCGCCAACCGGAACTTCCAGATGAACGCCTTCCTCAAGGACGGCGGTTTCGTCTACGAGTACGGCACGCCGCCCGGCCGCGGCGGGCTCGCCTACGTGGCCCGGGTGCCGGAGAAGCAGATTCGCGACCTGGCCGCCTACGAGTACTGGAACGGCACCGAATGGAAGAAGGGCGACGTCAACGCCGCGGCACCGATCGTCTTCGGCGGCGTCGGCGAGCTGTCGGTGCAGTACAACGAGTTCCTCGGTCAGTACCTGATGCTCACCACCGACAACTTCAACTCGGTGGTGATGCGGCGCTCCCCGAGCCCGACCGGACCGTGGGGTCCGGCGGAGGTGCTACTCGACGCCCGCGAACTGCCCACCGCCTACGGGGCGTACATGCACCCGTGGTCGACCGGTCCCGACCTCTACTTCCTCACCACAGTGCACTCGAACTACAACGTGCTGCTGATGCGCACCACGCTCAACCGCTGACCGACGGGGCCGACCCCGCCACTACGGTCACGCGCATGGATGCACACGACTGGGACGCCCGGTACGCGGGCGACGAACTCACCTGGGGCGCGGCCGCCGACCCGACCGTGGTGGCGGTGGCCACGGCCCTCACCGCCGGCCGGGCCCTCGACCTGGGCTGCGGCGAGGGCCGGAACGCCCTGTGGCTCGCCAACCGGGGATGGCGGGTGACGGCGGTGGACTTCTCCACGGTCGCACTGACCAAGGGCCACCGCGCGGCGGCGCATTCGCCCAGGTCGGTGCGCGATCGCGTCGACTGGGTGCGGGCCGATGTGACGCAGGTCGAACTGCCGCCGAACTATGACCTCGTACTCCTCACGTACCTGCATCTGCCCAGGTCGCCGCGGCGTGCGCTGCTGCGCCGGGCGTCGGCCGCGCTGGCCCCCGGCGGCACGTTGCTGCTACTCGGACACGCCGCAGTGGCGCATGCGCACTTCCCCGTGGAACCCGAAACACTCTGCCTCCCAGAGGAACTGACCGAAGACCTCGACGGCACCGGGCTCCGGGTCGTGGCCACGCCGCAGGGCGGGGGCGACGACGCGGGCGTCGCGACGGACCTGGTGGTGATCGCGACAAAACCATCTCTTGGCAGCTAACTGAATCACGAGTAACATCGCCTAAGTTACCGACGAGTAGGTACACTTGGGCGGTACTGACACAGCGAGACCGCACCTCACCGGGAGAGTTAAGAAGACATGGGCCATTACAAGAGCAACGTCCGTGACCTGGAGTTCAACCTCTTCGAGGTGCTGGGTCTCGAGAACGCACTGAACGCAGGCACCTGGGGCGACCTGGACGTCTCGACCATCAAGGACATGCTGTCCGAGGTCGCGCGCCTCGCCGAGGGACCGCTGGCCGAGTCGTTCGCCGACGCCGACCGCAACCCGCCGGTGTTCGACACCGAGACGCACGAGGCGACCCTGCCGGAGCCCTTCAAGAAGTCCTTCAAGGCCATGTGGGACGCCGAGTGGTACCGCATGGGCCTCGACGAGGAGATCGGCGGCGTGCCGGTCCCCCGCGCCCTGGTGTGGGCCATCGCCGAGATGATGCTGGGCGCGCAGCCCGCCGCCTTCATGTACCAGGCCGGCCCGTCGTTCGCGAACGTGCTCTACACCAACGGCACCGACGAGCAGAAGCAGTGGGCGGCCACCTGCGTCGAGCGCGGCTGGGGCGCCACCATGGTCCTCACCGAGCCGGACGCCGGCTCCGACGTGGGCGCCGGACGCACCAAGGCGATCAAGCAGGACGACGGCACCTGGCACATCGAGGGCGTCAAGCGTTTCATCACGTCCGCCACCTCGGACGACCTGTTCGAGAACATCTTCCACCTGGTGCTGGCCCGCCCCGAGGGCGCCGGACCGGGCACCAAGGGCCTGAGCCTGTTCTTCGTCCCGAAGATCCACTTCGACTTCGAGAAGAACGAGCTCGGCGAGCGCAACGGCGTCTTCGTCACCAACGTCGAGCACAAGATGGGCCTGAAGGCGTCCACCACCTGTGAGCTGACCTTCGGCGGCCACGGCGTGCCCGCACAGGGCTGGCTGGTCGGCGAGGTCCACAACGGCATTGCCCAGATGTTCGACGTCATCGAGCACGCCCGGATGATGGTGGGCACCAAGGCCATCTCCACCCTGTCCACCGGCTACCTCAACGCGCTCGACTACGCCAAGGCTCGCGTGCAGGGTGCCGATCTGACGCAGATGACCGACAAGGCCGCGCCCCGCGTGACCATCACCCACCACCCGGACGTCCGTCGCAGCCTCGCGATGCAGAAGGCGTACGCGGAGGGCCTGCGCGCGGTGTACCTCTACACCGCGGCACACCAGGACGAAGAGCTCGCCAAGCTGGTCTCCGGCGCCGACAAGGACACCGCGTTCCGCGTCAACGACCTGCTGCTCCCGATCGTCAAGGGTGTCGGTTCCGAGCGGGCCTACCAGTACCTGACCGACAGCCTGCAGACCTACGGCGGCTCCGGCTTCCTGCAGGACTACCCGATCGAGCAGTACATCCGCGACTCGAAGATCGACTCGCTGTACGAGGGCACCACCGCCATCCAGGCGCAGGACTTCTTCTTCCGCAAGATCGCCCGCGACCGTGGCGTCGCCCTGGCCCACGTCGCCGGGCAGGTCAAGCAGTTCATCGACAGCGAGACCGGCGACGACCGCCTCAAGGGCGATCGCGCCCTGCTCGCCACCGCCCTCGAGGACGTCCAGACCATGGCCGCCACCCTCACCGGGTTCCTGATGGGCGCGCAGGAGCAGCCGACCGAGCTGTACAAGGTCGGCCTCGGCTCCGTCCGCTTCCTGATGGCCGTCGGCGACCTGCTGATCGGCTGGCGTCTGCTGGTCCAGTCCGAGATCGCCCTCGCGGCTCTCGACGGCGGCGCGTCCGACAAGGACAAGGCGTTCTACGAGGGCAAGGTCGCCATCGCGTCCTTCTTCGCGAAGAACGTGCTGCCGGAGCTGACCGCGAGCCGCGCGATCGTCGCCGCCGTCGACAACGACATCATGGAGCTCGACGAAGCCGCGTTCTGAGCCTTCGGTTCACCGCGGGTAGACCCCTGACAACAGCGCTGCCGCGCACCGGATCGTCGGTGCGCGGCAGCGCTGTTTGCGTTGCGGCTGTTGCGCCTACTCGCACTTGACGATGGGCACCGGGTCGTACTTCACCGTGCGGGTGTGACGCGAGATCTCTTCTCCCGTCTTGTGATCGGAGATCACCCGGGTGTCGCTGGTGGTGAATCCCTTCGCGCCGCCGGACGGGACGCAGCCGTCACCCTTGGGCAGGTTCACCGTGTTCGGCGACGTGTCGGCGTAGCGCTCACCGGCAATGGACTCGACCTCCACCGACTTCGTTCCCCAGAACCGCACCGTCACATCGGAACTCGTACCCACCGCCTCGATCACCACTCCGGTCGGTGCGGTGTTGGTGAACTGCAGGTCGATCGCTCCGTCGAAGACGGTGGCCTCGCGGGCCGCGGGGTAGCGCGAGATGTAATAGCTGTGCTCGGTGTGGCCGGCGTCCTTCATGCCCGCGAAGTACGACGCGTTGTACAGCGTCGTCGCGAGCTGACTGATGCCGCCGCCCACGGCCTTGTCCGGTCGTCCGTTGTTGATGATCCCGGACTCGACGTAGCCCTCCGCGGCGCCGCGGGTACCGGTGTGACCGTTGAGCGAGAAGGTTCCTCCCGGCTTGACCAGGGCACCGTTGATCTCGGCCGCGGCGAGCCGGATGTTCACGCCGGACGCGTACTCGAAACCGCCGGTCGTGTACTCCGAGACGACCTCCCGGATGCCGAGCTTGTCCGCGGCTGCGGTGGTGAGCTCCGGTTCCTTGGCCTCGTAGACCGCCGCGACACTGCGGTCGCCGGGGGCGGCCAGCAGGTCCGGCAGGCCGCCGAGGGTCTTGTGCCACTCCACGACGTTGCCGGTGACGGACGGCACCACCTTCGGCGAGCCGCCGGCAAAGCTGAACGTCGCGTCCTTGGGCTTGACCTCGGTCGGCGCCAACTGCGGCGCCAGCAGGGCCGCCGCGGCGTCGACGTTGTACCCGGGGGCCAGTCCGCCGCTGCCGTCCGGCGCGAAGGTCAGTACCGCACCGATGTCGTTGCGGCGCAAGACAGCCGACTTGCCGTCCTTCCCGGTCACCGTGACGTCGGCAGCCGCGGCCGGGGTCGCGATGTCGCGCAGTGCGCGGTCCACGCCGTCCTGGGTCACCGCGACCGGTGCCACGTTCACCGGCACCTCGACGCCGCCGACGGCAGCCCACTGCTCGGCGAGGGCCGAGGCCGCTCCCTCGGCATCGAGAGCCTGGCCGGCGCGCGGCGAGACACCGGTCGGGGTGGGGCCGTCGAAGGCGATGCCGCCCTCGACCGGGGCGCGGTCCACCTGAGGGCGGAGCCCCTCGACTGCGGCGGCCAGTGCCGCCTCGTCACTGGTGGACACGACCCCGATCTCGCGGTGGGAGAACAGTGAGGTCAGCCGGGTGACCGGGTTCAGCGGCTGGGCGCCGGCCCGGTCCAGCGTGGCGGACCAGTCGATGCCCAGGCCGGCCTGCTCCGGCACCACCTGCGCCCGCGCGTCGCCCGCCCGGACCTCGACGGGCTGCTGCACGCGCGGACCGAGCTCGGTGCGCAGCATCGCCTCGGCATCGGCCGGGTTCATCCCGCCCACGTCTACCCCCGCGACGGAGACGCCGCGCGGTACCTGGTCCGAGGACATCGCGTAGTCGACCCCGTAGGCGAGGATGCCGACGGCGAGCGCGGCGGCCGCACCGATCGCGACCTTCACGCCGGTGGACCGACCGGACCCGCCCGCGCGGTCGGCGGGCACCGGGTCGGCGTTGAGTGGCCGAGGCTCCGAGGGCGGCGGGGTCTGAGACTGGGGCTGGGCCTGCTGGGGCCGAGACTGCGAGGGCGGGGTGATCGACCGCGGCGGGGCGACGACGGTGGTCGGAGGCTCCTCCGGTGACTGGGCGGCCGGCGGCTCGACGCGCACCACGGACATCACCTCGGTCTTCACCTCCCCCGGATCAACGGCGGGCGCGGTGAACGTCTCCACCGGCGCGACGGAATCGTCGGGCGCGTCGAGGTCGGAACCTGCGGACGGTGCCGCCGTGGTCGGGTCGGCGTCGGCCGCGGGCCCCGCGTGGGTGGCGACCTCGTTCACGGGCTCTGCGTCGCTCACAGACTCCGTGCCGCGCGCTGCCTCGGCGTCGGCCGCGAGTTTGGTGGAGGTCCCGGACCCGACAACCTCGTCGGCCGTGGACTTCGAGTCGGCCGCGCGCTCGAGGTCGGCGTCCGGTTCCGGCGCGACGGCGTCCGCCCGGGGCTCCGATTCGGTCGCCCTGGTCAGTCGAGCCGTCCGGGCGTCGTCTGCATCGGGCTCACGCGAGATCCGCTCCGTTTGCGCCTCGTCGACATCGGGCGCGGCGTCGTGCGCATCCGATTCGGGGCCGGTTTCCGCCCGTTCGCCCGAGTCTCCACCGATACCGCCGTTGGCGCCGATCATCACGGCCCTCCCACTGATTGCTTCACCCCGCCGGAGCCAGGTCGTTTCCGAGGCTCAAGGGTAGACGGGACAAAACGTGCACCGCCCAGACGATGGCCGGGAGCTCGACGGCGGGGGCACAGAAGACGGCCCGCAGAAATAGGTAGTCCCACGCTGCAGCCGGGTCGGGGGTCTGGCTGCAACGCGGGACTACTTGGGTATCGGGGTCGGCTCACAAGGCGTTACACATCCATCACAAAATATTTCCAAACCGGGTCCCGGCGACGCGATTCGTGCGACTACCAGGCATTACACGTGGATCCCGAGCGGCAACCGCCAGAGTGCTGCGACTGCCGTGCACCCGCCGCGACCGGCCGTCCCCGACGATCCCGGCGTAATCGAGCGGGTGTCTGGGCGGACTCTCGAGGCAGGAGCCGCTCGCCGGAGGTCTGACGCCGAAATCACCAACACGCGTCCATGTCCAACGCGTCACCTCCGGACTGCCGTGTTGCCCGGACAGACGCTGTACATCGTCGCCGGGGGCTGCGGCGCGAACGAACCGACAGAACGGCCAGGGCGACATGAACGGTGGCTGCGCCGCCGGCGCAGCCGACCCGGCGCGAACAGACGCAGGGCCCTCCCGCTCGGCGTGTACCGATCCGTAGGGCCCTGCGTGGTGGGTCGCGTCAGCGCTCGGTCGCGGCGCTCGCTGTCCGCGTTACGGCTGGAGCAGAACGTCCAGGCCGCGCTGGAAGTCCCGCACCCGCCGATCGAGGGCGTGGTGGCCGCCGTTGACGAGCTCGGACACCCGGACGATTCCGGCGGTGTCGGCGACCTGGTTGAGGTTCCTCGAGGTCCAGTACCAGGCGGCGGTGGCGAAGGCGTTCTCCGGTGCCTCGAGAAGCTCGGGCTGCGCGACGAAGTCGACGCCCGTGTACGCGCTCACGCTCTCGTAGTTGTGGCGGCCGGTGATCTGGATGGCGCCGCGGCCCTTGTAGCGCTCCCCGTCGCCCGCGTGGGTGTTTCCGAGGTCCGCTCGACCCTCGTAGGCGCGCCCGGACGCGTACTCCTCGAATGTCCGGAACGAGTCGGACTCGACGGCGAGCTGCGCAATGAAGGCCGCCTGGCGGACGGGGTTGTCGATACCGCCGCGCGTCATCGCCGCGTTCAGAGGCTCGACGTACGCCGCGATCTTCTCCGCGGGCATGCCGGGCACGATGCGCGCCAGCTCGTCCGGGGTCACCGCGAGCGGGGGCGGCGGGGGCGGGGGTGCCGGAGCCGCCTCCGGCGCCGGGGCCGTCTCCACGGCTCCGGGCTGAGCCTGGTCGGCCGACCCCGAGTCGGCGCCGGGAAGGGTGGGGAACTGGAGCACCTTGAACAGGTCCCCGGCTTCGTGGAACCGGACCGGAGCGGCGACGACGCCCGCAGCGGCGGTGTCAGTGGTGTCGGCGCTCGCGACGCCGGGGCCGACGAAACCGACGACACAGGTGGTCAAGGCGGCGGCGGCAATGGCCGCACGGAAATGGCGCGAGTGTGAGACGTGCAAGGTCGTACTCCAAGATTCGGCCGAAAGGCGCGTCGGCCTGGCGATCGGATGCCGCGGGTGTTGCGAAGGACTTCCCCGTCCCTCACAGGTCACCGTCACGCAGCAATTAGGTCACAACCAGGTAACGTCGCAGGTAGCCCAGGTTTCAACCAATCGAGACGAGCATCACATTCTTTCTTCTGGCGTGTCGGGTTGACATTCGGTCGAATCCGATCTGCCCCGAAGGCACTCGGCGTGGCGGCGCTCCGACGCCCGCACTGCCGCGGTCACCCCACCCGTGGGTCGGCGCGTCGAGCGACCGAGAGGACGCCCGGAATTGTTGTACTGCAATTAGATTCGCCCAAAGATCCGACGCGGGCGAGCGGCCCGATCCCCAGCGCTCACGACGGCCGTCAGCGCCGTTCCGCAGCGGCCTCCCACCCCGGGCGCCGGCCACCTTCGCGGCCCGCAGAGGGCGGACACGAGGCACCCGGTCAGTGCCCTACCTAACATCGGCAACCGGTCCGGATGCGGCGCTTGATAACGACGCGAACACCATCCGGAGGGCCCCCGTGACCTTCCCGATACCGAACACCCGCCCCACCCGCCCCAGGCCGGCGCCCCCGAATGTGCGCCCGGGCGGACTCGACGAACGGTTCGCGATACCGAAGTCGGACGAGAACGAAGGGCTTGTTCGCCCTCGCCGTGCAGACCTACGCTGGACGAGGTGACTGTCGTGCGAGGACCGCGGGAGTCGAGCGTCAGACACCGGCCTTCCGGCTCCCGCTACGCCAGCGGCTTCCGAGGGGAACGGAGCTTGCGCGTGACGACATATGACTTCGTCGTGGTCGGGGCCGGCTCTGCCGGCTGCGCGGTTGCCGGGCGGTTGGCCACAGAATCCGCGTCAACCGTTCTGTTGATCGAGGCCGGCGGATCGGATCGGCGGCTGACGATCCGAGCGCCGCTGGCGTACCCCCGACAGTTCGGGACCTCGTTGGACTGGGCCTACGAAACCGATCCAGAGCCCGGCTGCGCCAACCGCCGGATCGCGCAACCGCGCGGACGGGTGCTCGGCGGCTCCAGCGCGATGAACGCGATGATCTGGGTCAAGGGCAGCAGTCTCGACTACGACGGCTGGCAGCTGCCCGGCTGGGGCTGGAATGACGTGGCGCCGGTGTTCGCTCGGATCGAACGGGGCCCGATGCGCGTCACCCGCGTGCCGTATCCCGACGAATTGTCTCGGCGTTTCGTCGCCGCGGCGCGTGCCTCAGGTGTCGGCGCCAACGACGACGTCAGCGGACCCGACCTCGACGGTGCAGCGATCTCCCCCGTCACCATCCACAACGGCCAACGCTGGAGCACGGCGCGCGGCTACCTCCGGCACCAGAAGAATCTGACCGTCGTCACCAAGGCCGAGGTCGGCCGGGTGATCATCCGCGACGGCCGCGCCGTCGGCGTCGAATACCGCCGGCGTGGACGGATCCAGCGGGCATTCGCCGACCGGGAGGTCGTCGTGAGCGCCGGCGCGTTCGGCACGCCGCGACTACTGCAGTTGTCGGGCATCGGTCCGACGGCCCATCTCCGCAGCGTCGGGATCACCCCACTTGTCGACAGCCCCCGCGTCGGTCAGGGCCTGACCGACCACCCGACCGCGTTCGCGATCTGGGCTCTGGCTCCCGGATACGTCGGCTTTGCGGATGCCGGGAAGCCGAAATGGTTGCTGCAGTGGCTGTTACGCCGACGGGGCAAGCTCACCAGTAACGGCGCGGAAGCATTGGCGCACATCCGGTCGACGGCCGGACTCCCGGCATGCGACTTTCAGCTGATCTTCACCCCTTCCTACGCCCTGGCCGACCCCAAGGAACGAAACCTACGGCCCGCGTTGTCCGTGTTGACCTCGTATTGGACACCCAAGAGTCGCGGCAGTGTCCTGGTTCGCTCATCGGATCCCGCGACACCACCGGCGATCCGGCTGAACCTGCTTTCCGAGCGTGCGGACGTCGATGCGCTGGTGCGGGCGCTGGTGCGCACGCGCGAGATCATCGCGACCGAGCCGATCGCATCCACCGTCGGGCGTGAACTTCTCCCCGGCCCGGGCTCGGACATCGAGGCATGCATCAGGGACAACGCGATCACAACAAACCATCAAGCCTGCAGCGTCGCGATGGGTCGTGAACCCGACAGTCCCCTGGACGAGAAGCTCCGTGTCCGAGGTGTGGAGAATCTCCGCGTCGCCGACGCCTCGGCGCTACCGCGGATTCCGCACGCCAACACCAACGCTCCATCGATCATGGTCGGCGAACGCTGCGCGGACTTCCTGCTCGCACAATCGTCTGCCGGGCCGTCAGCTGTGGCGCACCGCTAGGGGTTTGGATTCAGGCCGCTACCGGCCGGCCGCATCCCACCCAAAGGCGCACGGCCCGCGAATCAGACTGATTCCCGGGCCGTGCGCCGACGGCCGAGCAGGGCTCGGCGACCCCCTCTTACTGGGTCCAGCGGTTTTTCGGCCTAGCGCTCGATGATCGCCGTGACGCCCTGGCCGCCCGCGGCGCAGATGGAGATCAGGCCGCGGCCCGACCCCTTCTCCGCCAGCATCTTCGCCAGCGAGGCCACGATCCGGCCGCCGGTCGCGGCGAACGGGTGGCCGGCCGCGAGCGAGGAGCCGTTGACGTTGAGCTTGCTGCGGTCGATGGAGCCGAGGGCGCTGTCCAGACCGAGCCGCTCCTTGCAGTACTCGTCGGACTCGAAGGCCTGCAGGGTCGCGAGCACCACGGAGGCGAACGCCTCGTGGATCTCGTAGTAGTCGAAGTCCTGCAGCGTCAACCCGTTCCGCGCGAGCAGCTTCGGGATCGCGTAGGTCGGCGCCATCAGCAGTCCGTCGGGCCCGTGCACGTAGTCGACGGCGGCGGTCTCGGAGTCCACCAGGTGTGCGAGCACCGGCAGGTTGCGCTCGGCGGCCCACTCGTCCGTGGACAGCAGCGCGGCGGAGGCACCGTCGGTGAGCGGGGTGGAGTTGCCTGCGGTCATGGTGGCGTCGCCGAGCTTGGTGCCGAACACCGGCTTGAGGGTCGCGAGCTTCTCGACGGTCGAGCCGGGGCGCAGGTTGTCGTCGCGGGTCAGGCCGAGGAACGGGGTGATCAGGTCGTCGAAGAAGCCGCGGTCGTACGCGGCGGCCATGTTCCGGTGGCTGGCGGCTGCCAGTTCGTCCTGGTCCTCGCGCCGGACGCCGAATTCCTTGGCGGTGATCGCGGCGTGGTCGCCCATCGACATCCCGGTGCGGGGCTCGCCGTTGCGCGGGATCTCGAGTCCGACCATCGCGGGCCGGAGGTGGCCGAGCAGCTTGACCCGGTCCGCGGTGGTCCTGGCGCGGTTGACGGAGAGCAGGAACTCACGCAGGTCGTCGTTGACGCCGATCGGCGCGTCGGAGGTGGTGTCCACACCGCCGCCGATGCCGGCGTCGATCCGCCCGGCCGCGATGGCGTCGCCGACGGCGACGATCGACTGCAGGCCGGTGCCGCACGCCTGCTGCAGGTCGAAGGCCGGGGTGTACGGGCTCAGCGCGCTGCCGAGGACGCTCTCGCGCATCAGGTTGAAGTCCCGGCTGTGCTTGAGCACCGCGCCGCCGACCACCATGCCGAGCTTCTCGCCCTGCAGGTTGAACCGGCTCACCAGTCCGTCGAGGGTGGCGGTGAACATGTCCTGGTTGGACGCCTGCGCGTACGCCTTGTCGGAGCGCGCGAAGGGGATACGGTTGCCGCCGACGATGGCGACGGGACGAAGTTGCCGGCCGGCGGGCGTGGGGGCTGCACTCTTGGATGCAGCGGCCGGCTTGTTGTTTCGGGCTCTCGGGGTCACGTCGGTCTCCATGTATGTGCGATCCGGCTCGGCGGTGGGATCCTGCCTCGACATTGAACTTACTCCAGAGTAAGTTCAATGTCGACACCGCACCCGGACGCCGGGTGCCCGATCGACGAAGAAGGTGGACCGTGGCAGCCAGCAAGGGCGCTCCCGATCTCTACTCCCAGTTCCTCTCGTCCGCGCCGGGCGCGTTCATCGCCAAGCAGACCGGGCTCCCGCAGCCCGAGAAGCTGCGCCGGTACCGGGCGGGCGAGCCTGCACTGGCCGGCCCGCTGCTGATCGGCGGCAACGGCAGGCTCGTCGAGCCGGTGCGAGAACTGCTCTCCGACTACACGTTCAGCCAGCCGCACGACGACCGCAACGGCGCGCTGGTGTTCGACGCCACCGGCATCAGCCAGGTCACCGAGCTCGAACAGCTCTACGAGTTCTTCGCCCCGCAGATGCGCAAGCTCGCCTCCTGCGCCCGCATCGTCGTCCTCGGCACCACCCCCGAGCAGGCCGGCAGCGTCGACGCCCAGATCGCCCAGCGGGCACTCGAGGGCTTCACCCGCAGCGTCGGCAAGGAACTCCGGCGCGGCGGGACGGCCCAGTTGGTCTACGTCTCCCCCGACGCCGCGACCGGCCTGACCGGGCTCGAGTCCACCCTGCGCTTCCTGCTGTCGGCGAAGTCCGCGTTCGTCTCCGGCCAGGTCATCCGGGTCGGCGCCGCCGACTCCGCCGCTCCGGCCTCGTGGGACCGTCCGCTCGAGGGCAAGGTCGCCGTGGTCACCGGCGCCGCCCGCGGCATCGGTGCCACCATCGCCGAGGTGCTCGCCCGCGACGGCGCGCACGTGGTGTGCGCGGACATCCCGGCCGCCGGCGAGTCGCTGTCGGAGACCGCGAACAAGGTCGGCGGCACCGCCCTCGCCCTGGACGTCACCGCGGCCGACGCCGCCGAACGACTGGCCGCGCACCTGCTCGAGCGGCACGGCGGCGCCGACATCATCGTCCACAACGCCGGCATCACCCGCGACAAGCTGCTCGCCAACATGGACGAGAGCCGCTGGGACCTGGTCATGAACGTCAACCTGCTTGCCCCGCAGAAGATCACCGAGCACCTCGTGGCCAAGGGCGCACTGAAGAAGGGCGGCCGGGTGGTGGACGTCTCCTCCATCGCGGGCATCGCCGGCAACCGCGGCCAGACCAACTACGGCACCTCCAAGGCGGGCGTCATCGGCCTGGTGCAGGCCACCGCCCCGGTGCTCGCCGAGCAGGACATCACCATCAACGCCGTCGCCCCCGGGTTCATCGAGACCGCGATGACCGCGGCCATCCCGTTTGCCACCCGCGAGGCCGGCCGCCGGATGTCCTCGCTGCTGCAGGGCGGGCAGACCGTCGACGTCGCCGAGACCGTCGCGTACTTCGCCAGCCCCGCGTCCAACGCCGTCACCGGGCAGGTCGTCCGGGTGTGCGGCCAGTCGCTGCTGGGCGCCTGATGGCCGCAAAGGTGGTGCGGCTACACGAGCGGCCCGGCACCCTGGACATCTACGCCCGGGCCGCGATGGGCGCGCTGCCGCTGCGCCGCTCGGGCGGCCGCCGGAGCCTGCCGAAGCAGACCCTCGCCCTCGAGGGCCTGCGGGTGGACCCCGACAACCTGGCCGCCTACGCCCGCGCCTGCGGCCTGCGCTTCGGCGACACCCTGCCCGTCACGTACCCGTTCACGCTGGTGTTCCCGCTGGTGATGAAGCTGATGGTCTCGAACGAGTTCCCGTTCCCGGCAATCGGTTCCGTGCACACGGAGAACGTGATCGAGCGGTTCCGACCGATCTCGGTGTCCGAGCCGCTGGACCTGGCGGTGCACGCGGAGAACCTGCGCGCGCACCCCAAGGGCACCCAGGTGGACTTCGTCAGCGAGATCTCGGTGGGACGAGAACTGGTGTGGCGTCAGGTCAGCACGTTCCTGAAGATGCATCCCACGGATGCGCCGAAGGAGCCGCGGGAGGCGCGCACCGAGGAGGCACCGCCGCGGCCGATGCGCACGCTGCGGGTGGACCAGTCGACCATCAGCCGCTACGCCGCGGTCTCGGGCGACCGCAACCCGATCCACGTCTCGTCGTTGGGCGCCAAGGCCTTCGGGTTCCCGCGCACCATCGCGCACGGCATGTGGAGCGCGGCAGCGGTGCTCGGCGCGGTCGAGGGACGGATCGCCGACGCGGTCACCTACCGGGTGAAGTTCGGCAAGCCGGTGGTGCTGCCGGCCACGGTGAACGTGTACGCCGACGAGGTCACCGGCCCGGACGGGTCCGGCTGGGACCTGGCGTTGCGCCACCCCAAGAAGGGCTACCCGCACCTCACCGCCACCCTGCGTTAGGCGGCTCCGCCGCCTGTGCGCCTTTCTGGTTGCTGGAGCAGCCGGAAAGGCGCACAGGCGTGCAGCGCCTAGTGGTCGCGCTTCTTGCCGGCCAGGCCACGCCAGGCCAGGTTCTCCAGCAGGTCCGCCGCCGCGGCGACGGCGATCTCGCCGCCGGCCACGCGGTCCGCGACCGCCTCGCCCGCACCCACCAGCGCCACGGCCATGATGCCGAAGTCAGTGCCCTCCTCGGGGTCCTTGGTGCTGGACTCGAGCAGCTTCGCGGTGAGCTCGATCAGCCGCTCACGGCTGCCGCGCACCTGACTGGCGAACGCCTGCTGCCCCATCGACTGCCGGTACAGCACCATCCAGGACGACCGGTTCGAGTCGACGAAGCCGAGGAACCCCACCAGCGCGGCCCGCAGCTGCTCGCGGGGCGTCAGGTGCGGGTCGGCGGCCGGGGTGATCGCCTCGACGAAGCGCACGCCCTCGCGCTGGATGCACGCCGTGAACAGCTCGTCCTTGGACCCGTAGTACAGGTACAGCATCGGCTTCGATATCTGCGCGGTCGCGGCGATCGCGTCCATCGACGTGTCATGGAATCCGTTGGCTGAGAACACTTCGACGGCCGCGTCGAGCATCTGCTGCTCGCGTACCGCCCGTGGGAGCCGCTTCGTGCCGCCAGCCATGTGTCCTCCAGAGTCGGGGCCCACTGGATGCGGGTACCCCGAGATCGATCTTACTCTAGAGTAAGAATGAGCGTCTGCCGTGGAACATTGTCCCTGACCCGCGGAAACCGTCCGACACCGCCCTCGCCGGTCAGCAGCTGAGCACGCCCTTCGCCCGGGCGACCCGGAGCACCGACGCGTCCACCTGCGCGGCACTGAGTTGGCCCGACGCCATCAGCTGCTGCAGGTGGTCGAGCACCTGCGGTACCTCGGCGGTGGTCAGCCACAACGCCACGTCCGCGCCCGCCGTCAGCGCCGCCCCGACCGCCTGCGGGACGTCCATCCGCGCGGTGATCGCCTTCATCCCGCTGAGGTCGTCGGTGAAGATCGGCCCGTCGAACGGCGGCGCCCCGTAGCCGGTCCCGGTCCGCAGCAGATTCATCGCCGCCGGGCTGATGCTCGCCGGCACGCCGGGCTCGGTCAGCCCCGGCACGTCCAGGTGCCCGACCATCACGCCGACGCCGGTGGTCACCAGCGTCCGGTAGGGCACCAGGTCGCTGGTCTGAAGCTGGTCCAGCGGCGGCGTCGTCACCGCGCCGGTGTGCGAGTCGCCGGACGCGGAACCGTGGCCCGGGAAGTGCTTGATCACCGGGAGCACACCGGCGTCGCGCAGGCCGCGGGCGTACTCGCCGGCGTACTCCGTGACCACGGCCGGGTCGTCGCTGAACGACCGGTCCCCGATCACCGAGTCCGCGGGCTGGGAGCTCACGTCCACCACCGGCGCGTAGTCGACGGTGATGCCGAGGCCGCGCAGGCCGCGGCCCCGGGCGAGGGCCAACTGGTAGGTCTGCTCCGGCGTCATGGTCTCCGCCACCGTCCGCGGCGCGGGATCCTCGCCGAGCAGGTCCGCGACGCGGGACACCCGGCCGCCCTCCTCGTCGATGGTCACCATCAGCGGCACCTCGGCGGCCGCCTGCACCTTGGGCACCTGCCGATCCCGCAGCATCGACTCGTCGGTCCAGCTGCCCACGAAGATGCCGCCGACCTGCTCGCGCCGCACCACGTCGATCGCGTCCGCGGTGGACGCCACGCCGACGTTGAGCAGCTGCGCCAGCTTGTGCCGCTCCGACATCCGGTCGAGGAAGTCGGCGCCGCACACGGCCGGCAGGTTCTGGTCCCGGGCCCCGGTGACCGGGTCCGACCCCGGCGCCGCGGGGGCGGGTTCGACCCTTGTGGACGTCACGGTCGCGGTGTTCTCGGTGGCCGTGTTCTCGGTGGCGGGGGAGCCACATGCGGTGAGCAGGCCCAGACCGAGGAACAGGGCGACGACGCGGGGCAACCGGGTGGACTTCACGACGTCGAGCCTAGGTCAGATCGAGGCCCCGGGACACCGGCCAGCAGGTAGCCTGGCGGGTAGATCGCCCCCGGAACGAGGAGGTCTCGATGCCCGCCGATCTGATTCTCATCGCGTACGACGGATCCGACAACGCGAAGCGCGCCATCGAGTACGCGGGCCGTTTTCTCAGCGCCCAGCGCGCGGTCGTGGTCACCGCCTGGGAACCGATGGTCCGCCAGGCCGCCCGGATGTCCGGGCTCTCGGGCGTCATGCAACCGGAGTGGGTGCCGGACGAGGACAGCGAGGACATCGCCCTCACCGACGCGAAGACCACCAACGCGGAGGGACTCGACCTGGCCTTCGCCGCGGGACTCAACGCGGAGGGCCGCTGCGCGGAGTGCACCGCCACCATCTGGACCACCATCGTCGAGACCGCCGACGACCTGAACGCCGACATCATCGTCACCGGCACCCGCGGCACCACCGGGTTGCGGTCGCTGCTGCAGTCCTCGGTCGCCGACCACGTGCTGCGGCACAGCCACCGGCCGGTGCTGATCGTGCCGCCCGGCAAGTAGCCGCCTGAGCCCGGCACCGGGCGCGCCGACTATCGTCGGGAACCGACATGAACGGTTTCCTGCTCTCGCGCGCCGACCGGACCCTGCGCACCTCCGGCAGCCGGGACCAGTACCGCGGAATCGACGCCGCCGCCGAGGCTCTCGCCCGATGCACGGTGCCGTTGGTGGTCGGCGCGCTGCCGTTCGACCCCGCCGGGCCCGCCGCCCTCACCGCCCCCGAGACCGCGCACCGCAGCGCCGGTCCGTGGCGGCCCGACTCGCTGCCCGCGCTGCCCACGGTCCGGATCACCGGCGAACTGCCCACCCCCGACGAGCACCGGGCCCGGGTGGCGCGGCTGGTGGCGCGGCTGCGCGCCGGCGAACTCGACAAGGTGGTCGCGGCGCGGTCGGTGGTCGTCGAGGCGTCGGAACCAGTGCGACCGTGGTCGCTGCTGGCCCGGCTGGTCGCGCAGGACCCCGTCGGCAACGGCTTCGGGGTGGACCTGAGCCCCGCCGGCGGCGAGTACGTCGGCCGCGCCCTCGTCGGCGCCAGCCCGGAACTGCTGCTGCGGCGCACCGGCCGGGAGGTGGTGTGCTTCCCGCTGGCCGGCACCGCCCCGCGGCACACCGACCCCGCCGCCGACAGCGCCGAGGGCGACCGGCTGCTGGCCTCCGGCAAGAACCGCGCCGAACACGCCTTCGTCACCGACTGGATCCGCGACGCGCTGGCGCCGGTGTGCACCGAACTGACCGTGCCCGACGCCCCGCGGCTGGTCAGCACCCGGCAGGTGTGGCACCTGGCCACCCCGATCA
This sequence comes from Rhodococcus tukisamuensis NBRC 100609, assembly GCF_001894985.1. Taxonomy (GTDB): domain Bacteria; phylum Actinomycetota; class Actinomycetes; order Mycobacteriales; family Mycobacteriaceae; genus Rhodococcus_G; species Rhodococcus_G tukisamuensis. The sequence goes on from NZ_BCXG01000003.1 coordinate 105,807, forward strand.
GCGGCGTGCTGCGCGAGCCGGCGCCGACCGCGCTGGAGCTGGCCCGGCTGCTGCACCCCACCCCGGCTGTCGGCGGCACCCCGTTCGCCGCCGCGCTCGCCGCCATCCGTGAGACCGAGGAACCCCGCGGCTTCTACGGCGGCGCGGTCGGCTGGTGCGACGCCGACGGCGACGGCGAGTGGGTGGTCGCGATCCGGTGCGCCGAGGTGGACGCCGACGGACTGCGGCTGCGCGCCTGGGCCGGCGGCGGCATCGTCGCCGAGTCGGACCCCGACGCCGAGCTCGCGGAGACCTCCACCAAGCTGGGCACCCTGCTCGGCGCGCTGGGCGTGTCCGGAACCTCCTGACCCGGGACCCCTGACCTGGGCCCCGGCGCCGATCCAGGCCGCCCGGCGACACCGCCGTTCGCCGTTCCCGCACCTCGTCGTCGTCTCGACGTAGCGTCGTTGCTCGTGTTGACCAAGCCACCGGGAACACCCGCCGAGGCGCCGGTCGTCGGGTGGCCGCTGGTGGCCGCCGCCGCGGTCGCCGCGGTCGGGGTGCTGGTCTTCCACGTGGTCGCGGTGCCGCTGGACAACCCGTTCTACGGACTGTTCAGGAACTACGCGGACCTGGCGATCTACCGCGCGGGCGGCGACGCCGTCGTACAGCGCACCGGTGTCTACGACGGCCCGGTCCTGTTCGGGATGCAGTTCACCTACACGCCGTTCGCCGCGATCGTGTTCGCGCCGCTCGCGCTGATCACCCAGTCCGCCGCGAACGTCCTGTGGTGGTCGGCGACGTTCCTCGCGCTGGCCGCGACCGTCGCACTGAGTTTCAAGAGCCTCGGCTACCGGCTCGACCGCCGGGTGCGGCTGCTCAGCGTGCTGCTCGCGGTGGCCGCCACCGCGCTCGAACCCGTCCGCACCACCGTCTGGCTCGGCCAGGTCAACGTCTTCCTGATGCTGCTGGTGCTGTGGGACCTGACCCGGCCGGACGGGTCCCGCCTCAAGGGCGTCGGCGTCGGCGTCGCCACCGGCATCAAGCTCACCCCAGGCTTCTTCCTGGTCTACCTCGCCGTCACCCGGCAGTGGCGCAGCTGCGTGACCGCATTCGGCGCCCTCGCCGCCACCGTCGCGGTCGGGTTCGCGGTGATCCCCGGCGATGCCTGGTCGTACTGGACCTGCCAGTTCCGCAGCACCGCACGGGTGGGCCCGGTGGACGCGCCGAGCAACCAGTCCGTCAACGGCGTGCTCGGGCAGCTGCTCCGCTTCTACGACGTCGCCCGGTACTCGAACCCGGACAACGCCGGGGTGTTCGAGCCGCCGACCTGGATGTGGCTGCTGTTCGCGGTGCCCGCCGTGGTCCTTGGCGTCGCCGCCGCGCGGGTCGCCCACCGTCGCGGGCACGAACTGCTCGCCATCGTGCTGACCGCGATGACGGCGGCCACCGTCTCCCCGTTCTCGTGGGGACACCACTGGGCGTGGTTCGTGCCGCTGTTCGTGCTGGCCCTGCACTTCGCGCTCACCTCCGCGGCACGACTGCGATGGCTGGTGCCGGTCGCGGCGGCCCTCCCCGCGCTGACCTGGTGGCACGACTACCCCGACCGCCCCGGCCTGCACGGCGCCGAGCACCCGATCGGCATCGGGCTGTTCATGATGCCGATCGACCCCGACCGCTGGTGGGCACACGTCCTGGCGCCGGTCTACGCGGGCTGCTACCCGCTGGCGTTCGCCGTCCTCGCGGCCGCGACCCTGCTGGCCCGACCCCGCGGCGCCGTCGACGACTTCCCGCTGCCGGCCGCCCTCGACGGCGCGCGCCCCGGCGGCAACGCCCTGGAAGGCGCGGCGCCGGAGCCGATCCGGCCGCCGCAACGGGCCGACGAGGGGGAAGCGGACCCGGCACCGACGGCGCGGGTGATACCTTGACGCGACACGTTGTCCAGGCAGCAGCAAATGGGAGATCCGAGATGAAGTTCCTTGTCCCCGGTGTGGCAAGTGCAGTGGTCGGCGCGATCCTCGGCATCGGCGCCGTGTTCGGCGTTACCGCGGCCGCCTCGGACAACACCCGCCCGGACGTCGACACCAGCGGCAACAACACGTCCTCCCTGCTGAACCAGGTCGAGTACGGCAGCCGCTAACCGCTCCACGACGATCCCGGTCACCCGCACCACCGAAGTCTCGACGTCCGAGGCGCCGAACACCGAACCCCTCTCGAGGCGGTGGTTGTTCGGCGCCTCCGTCGTGGCACTGGTGCTCGTCTTCATCCAGTCCCCCGGACTGCTCGTCGCCGACACCAAGTACGACCTCACCGCGAACCCGATCGGGTTCCTCGCCCGCGCCTCCCACCTGTGGAGCAGCCAGGCCCCGCTCGGCCAGGTGCAGAACCAGGCGTACGGCTACTTCTTCCCGCACGGCGCGTTCTTCGCACTCGGCCAGCTCGCGCACGTGCCGCCGTGGATCACCCAACGGCTGTGGTGGGCGTTGCTGCTGGTCGCCGGCTTCTGGGGCGTCGTGCGGGTCGCGGAGGCGCTCGGCGTCGGCAGCCGTAGCTCCCGGATCGTCGCCGCGGTCGCGTTCGCCTTCGCGCCCCGCGTCCTGACCACCCTCGGCTCGATCTCCTCCGAGTCGCTGCCGATGATGCTGGCCCCGTGGGTGCTGCTCCCGGTGATCCTGGCGACTACGTCGCCCGTGCGCCTTTCCGGTAGTCAGCACGACCAGAAGGGCGCACAGGCGCGGAGCGCCTCGATGCCGCGACTGGCCGCGCAGTCCGCGCTGGCCGTCGCGCTGATGGGCGCGGTCAACGCCGTCGCCACCGCCGCCGCCTGCCTGGTCGCCGCCCTGTGGTGGGTGGCGCACCGGCCGAACCGCCGCTGGTGGCGTTTCACCGTGTGGTGGCTGCCGCTGTGCGTCGTCGCCGTCGCCTGGTGGATGGTGCCGCTGCTGCTGCTCGGCCGGGTCAGCCCGCCGTTCCTGGACTACATCGAGTCGTCGGGCGTCACCACCCAGTGGACCAGCCTCGCCGAGGTGCTGCGCGGCACCGACAGCTGGACGCCGTTCGTCTCCCCCGAGCGCATCGGCGGCGCGGTGCTGGTCACCCAGCCGGCCGCGGTGGTCGCGACCGGGCTGATCGCGGCCGCCGGGATGGCCGGGTTGGCGATGCGGGCGATGCCGGCGCGGGGCCGGCTGACGCTGATCCTGTTCGTCGGGCTGGCCGGCCTGGCGGCCGGCTACGTCGGCGAACTCGGGTCCCCGGTCGCGGACACCGTCCGGCAGTTCCTCGACTCCGGCGGCGCCCCGCTGCGCAACGTGCACAAACTCGAACCGCTGGTCCGGCTGCCTCTCGTGCTGGGCCTGGCGCACCTGCTGGCGAAGGTCCCGCTGCCCGGGTCCGTGCCGGGGCCGCGTTGGCGCAGCGCCTTCGCGCACCCCGAGCGGGAGCCGATGGTCGCGGTGACCAGCCTGCTCCTGGTCGCCCTCACCCTCGCCACCTCCGTGGCCTGGACCGGCCGGATCGCCCCGCGCGGCGCCTACCCGGAGGTGCCCGGCTACTGGCAGGAGGCCGCGGACTGGCTCGACGAGCACGCGGGCGGCGACTCACCCGACCGTTCGGACGCGCAGCGCGCGCTGCTGGTGCCCGGCGCCCCGTTCGCCAGCCAGGTGTGGGGCCTGACCCGCGACGAGCCGCTGCAGGCGCTGGCCAGCACCCCGTGGGCGGTCCGCGACGTGGTGCCGCTGGTGCCTCCCGGCGCGATCCGCGCCCTCGACTCCGTGCAGCGGCTGATCGCCGACGGCAGCCCCTCCGCCGGGTTGGCCCCGACGCTGCTCGGGCAGGGCATCAGCTACCTGGTGGTGCGCAACGACCTCGATCCCGACACCTCCCGCTCCACCCGCCCGCTGCTGGTCCACCAGGCGGTCGAGGGTTCGCCCGGGCTGACCAAGGTCGCGGAGTTCGGCGAGGACGTCGGCCCCGGGCACGTGGACGGCTTCGTCTCCGACGGGGACCTGCGGCCGCGGTACCCGGCGATCGAGATCTTCCGGGTCGAGGACCCAGCCCGGCCCGACCCCGTCGCCGCCGGTCCGTACACCGTGGACCTGGCCTCGGTGCCGGTCCTGCAGGGCGGCCCGGAGTCGTTGCTGCGGCTCAACTCCCGGCCCCCGGACGGCGACACGGCAGTCGCGGGGCCGACCGCCGCGCCCGTGCTGCTGGCCGCCGATGCGGCCCGTGCGGGACTGCCCGTCGAGACGGTCACGGTAACCGACACCCCGACCGACCGGGAGACCGACTTCGGCGAGGTGGACAACCACAGCTCCGCGCTGCGCGCCCCGGACGACCCGCGCCGCACCCACAACCGGGTGCCCGACTACGCGGTGGAGGGCGCGCCCCTGGTCACCGGCCAGTGGGACGGCGCCACGATCACCGTCTCGAGTTCGGCGTCGGACGCCACCCAGCTCGGCGGTACCGCACCGGGTGCGGGGCCCGCCGCCACCGTGGACGGCGACGAGTCCACCGGCTGGTTCAGCAACGGACTCGAAAGCGCTCTCGGGCAGTGGCTTCGGGTGGACCTCGACACCCCCATCACCCGCGGGCTGCTGCACCTGCGCACCAGCGCCGCGGCGCTCGGCACCCCCGTGAAGTTGATCGAGGTCACCACCCCGAACGGCAGCACCATGGTGCGGGTGACCGAACCCGGGGCGCAGCTGACGGTCTCACTGCCGCCGGGGCCCACACCGTGGGTGAAGGTGACCGCCGTCAGGACCGAGGACGGCTCGGCGGGAATGCAGTTCGGGATCAGCGAGCTGGGCGTGGACGACTTCTCGGACTCGGACCACGCCGTGCCGGTACCGATCCGGCACCGCACCGTGCTGCCCCCGACCCCCGCCGGTGCGACCGTGGCCGGCTGGGACCTGGGACAGGAACTCCCGGGCCACACCGGCTGCGTGGACGCCGCGGACCGGGTGCGCTGCCAGGCCGGCCTGGCCCTGCACCCCGAGGAGCCCGGGGTGTTCGACCGCACCCTGTCGGTGCCCCACGACACCGCCGTCGCGCCGCGACTGCTGGTGCGGTCCCGGCAGGGCGCGGCGCTCGACGCGCTGCTCGCCGACCCCGACCGGGCACTCGCGGTGGGCAAGGCCGCGATCGGCGACGCCCGCGGCGCCGCCTCCGCCGCCGTCGACGGCGACCCCCGCACCACCTGGATCGCCCCGTCCGAGAGCGCCCGCGGTCGGGGCGCGAAACCGACTCTGACGCTGACGCTTCCGGAGCCCACCCTGGTGACCGGCCTGGACCTGACGGCGAGTCTCGGCACGCTGCCCGCCGCGCCGACCTCGGTCGCGGTGGACCTCGGCACCGGACCGCAGGTGCGAGAAGTAGGCGACGGCAAGGTCATTCGACTCGAACCGGCCGTCACCGACCGAATCGAGCTGAGCATCGTCGGCTGGGAGGACCTGCTGGACCGGACGGCCTTCGGGTTCGCCCAGCAGCAGCCGACCGGACTCGCTGAGGTCGGGGTGCTCACCACGGGCGACCGTCTGGTCGCCGGCACGGGCGACGACCCGTGGTCGGCGACCGAGCGCACCGTCGCCGTCGGCTGCGACGAGGGGCCGGCCGTCTCGTTCGCCGGTCACGTGCTGCGGACCTCCGTCACCGCGACCGTCGGCCAGTTGCGTTCCGGCGCACCGGTGCCCGCGACCGTCTGCTCGGTCGAGGGGCCCGACGGCGCCGTCACCGCCGACCAGGACTCCCCCTCGGGCGGCGTCGACCTGGAGGTCCCCCTGACGGCCGGGCGGCAGGACGTGGTGGTGGTGCCCGGTCCGGCGTTCTCGGTCGACGGCCTGGCGCTCACCGCGACGGGCGTCGCCGCGGCCCCGGCCGTGCCCGCCGCCCTGCCCGCCACCCGGGTGCCCACCGACGGCTGGTCCGCCGACCGCCGCGACCTGCGCGTCGACCCGGCCGCCGCCGACCGGCTGCTGGTGGTCCCGGAGTCGCACAACGTCGGCTGGGTCGCCGCCGCGGCCGACGGCACCGAACTCGCCCCGGTGGTGGTCGACGGCTGGCAGCAGGGCTGGATCCTGCCCGCCGGCACCGACGGCGCCGTCACCCTGACCTACCCCACCGACCGCTGGTACCGGCTCGGCATCGGGGTGGGACTGCTCGCCCTGATCCCGCTGCTGGCGCTCGCGGCGTGGCCGCGCCCTCGTCCGCGCACGGAGGACGGCCTCGGCCCGGCCCCCCGCACCTGGCGCAGCGTCACCGTCGGCTACCTCGGGGTGCTGGCGCTGGCCACCCTCGTCGCCGGCCCGGTCGGCACGCTGGTCGCGGCGGCGGTGACCGCGCTCGCGGTGACGGTCGGGGTGCGGCGCTCGCCCGCGACGGCCGCCCGCGTCCTGGTGGGCATCGCCGGCGCCGGCACCGCGCTCAGCGCCGTGCTGCTCTCCACCGGGCCCTGGCGGTCCCCGACCGGGTACGTCGGGCACTCGGCCCTGGTTCAGCTGGCGGCGCTGGTCTCGGTGGTCGCGGTGGGCCTGGCGGTGCTGCCGATCTCGGCGCGGGCGGCCCGGGCGGCCCGGCGCCGGCTCTCCCAGCCGGCGAGCGCACGCCGCACCGGCTCCTCCACCAGCGCGTAGCTGGCCGACGCCACCGCCAGGCTCAGCACCAGCGTCAGCACCAGCACGAACACGAAGCTGCCGCTGAACGGCGCGATGCCGAACACGGGGAACACGATCGAGAGCACCGCGAGGTGCCAGACGAACAGTCCGTAGGACCAGCGGCCGACGGCGAGCGCGGTCGGGCCGGCCAGCCAACGGTGTTCGCGGGACCCGTCGAGGACGAGCGGCGCGAGCAGCGCGAAGCCCAGCACCGCACCGAGCGCGATCTTGGTCGCGTACTGCCAGGGCGCCGCGCGGGTGAGCCCCTCCGGGCCGGCCAGTTCCGTGCAGGCCAGCCCGAAGGCGAGCACCGCGACCGTCGCCATCAGGCCGCGTCGGCGCGCCAGCCGGTGCACCGGCGAGTCCGGCAGCATCACCAGCTCGGCCAGCACCATGCCCGCGCCGAACCACGGCAGGTACCCGGGCAGCCAGTTGTCGGCGTGGATGCCGTCCGGTGTCGGGATCGGCAGGAACCCCCACGCCAGGCTGAGCGCGGCGACACCGAGCAGCACCGGGACCCTCAGCCGGGCGGACGGCCCGCGCAGCCGCACCATCGCCCACGCGAACAGCGGCAGCAACAGGTAGAAGGCCACCTCCACCGACAGGCTCCACATCTGGGTGAGTCCGTCGGTGAGGGTGAGGGGGACGAACACCTGCACCAACGCCAGGTTCGCCGCCCACACCGTCCCGCCGCCGCCCGCGCCCGGCAGGAACAACAGCACCACGCACACCACCAGCCAGTACACCGGCAGGATCCGGGCCGCGCGGTGCAGCAGGTAGCGACCGGTTCCCGGCGCAGCACCGAGTCCGTGGGCCGCGGCGGCGTGCGGGCGCCAGAGCAGGAATCCGGACAGCGCGAAGAACACCGCCACCGCCAGGTCGAAACGGCCCCACACCCGACCCAGGACGGGCGTCGACGTGGCCCCGGTCTGGAAGGCCACGTGGGTGACGACGACCGCGGCCGCGGCCAGTCCGCGCATGCCGTCGAGCGCGGGAACGAAGCCCCGGGAGGTCGACGTGGGGCGCTGCGCGAGTGCTGCCTGGGTAGCCATTTGGCGTCCAGTCTGCCCCGGACCGGCGGCGCACACGCGCACGGGCGCGTCTTACGGTGCCCAAAATAGAGCGTGCCAGCGCAATCCGGGGCTGGACACTGTTACTGTCTGGCTCACCGAGTGTCCCAGTGCGGGCACTCTTCGCTCGGCGTGGCCTGCGGGCCCCGCCTCGGGGACGTGGCAACGAAGGACTAAGGAGAATCGGTATGGCGGAACGCTCAGGGCCGAGCAGGACACTCGCCTGCATCTTGGTGGGGCTCGGCGCATTCCTACTGGCGGCCGCTCTGCTGATCCCGACCTACACCGTGGGCCAGCTCAAGAAGACCCCGTTGGACCTCGAGGTCACCACGATCGCCGAGGGCAAGGGCGACGTGCTCGACGCGAAGGCCCTGGCCGCGGGCAAGGCCGTCGTCGACACGGGCGTGCCGATCGTCGCGCAGCGCTACGTCACCGTCGTCGACCCGTCGAACGCGGACGAGATCACCGTCCAGGCCGGTCAGTCGGTGCGGCGCACCGACAAGAAGGGCGACACCGGCCTGCTGAGCGCGACCGTGGACACCATCAGCCTCGACCGCGTCAGCTCGATGCCGATCCCGGGTGGCACCAGCACCATCCAGATCGACGCGGACAAGCCCGCCAAGGAGATCCCGGACCGCGACGGGCTGCAGTACAAGTTCCCGTTCGACGCGGAGCAGAAGGCGTACCCGTACTTCGACCTGAACGCGCGCTCCACCCATGACATCGACTTCGTCGAGGAGACGGAGATCAACGGACTGAAGGTGTACCACTACAACCAGAAGGTCGCCCCCGTCGACCTCTCCAAGGTGGCACCGTCCGCGACCAACAAGCTGAGCCTCCCCGCCGACACCTGGGGCGTCCCGGGCGGCGCGGCACCGGTCACGATGAGCCGCTGGTACACCAACGAGCGCGACGTCTGGGTCGACCCGGTCACCGGCGTCATCGTCAAGGGCCAGGAGCAGCTGTACCAGTACTACGCCCGCGAGGCGAACAACCCCGAGGTGACCGTCCTCAAGGTGACCCTGCCGTTCAACGAGGAGACCATCGAGTACCAGGTCGGACAGGCGAAGGACGGCGCTGACAAGCTGTCGACCTTCGGCCGGACCGTGCCGATCATCCTCGGCATCCTCGGCGTGATCGCGCTGGCCGCCGGCATCTTCCTCGGCACCCGCGGTCGCGGCCCGAAGGCCTCGGCCGACAACGCCGAGACCGGCCCGGTGCCCACCGAGCCCGGCAACGCCGCGGAGCCGACCTACGACTCGCACGACTCGCAGGACCCCGCGACGGAGATGATCCCCCGTCAGGACTGGACCGCGGACGAGACCGAGGTCTTCCCGGCCGTCGACCCGCGCGAGCAGGACCCGCCGACCACCCGGCTGTAATCTCGACGAACCACGAGGAGGGCCCGCACTCGACACCGAGTGCGGGCCCTCCTCGTTCCTGCCGCGGGCGTATCTTGGCAATCGGGACGAGGCGCTCGAGAGACCCGGCGTCCGCGACCCCGCCGGACGACGCCGATGCCACCACCCCGACACCACTGCGAGTTCCGCTTCTACGAGGAGCTGAACGACTTCCTGGCGCCCGCGCTGCGCAGGCGGACCTTCCCCCATGCCTTCGACGGCACCCCCTCGGTGAAGGACCGGATCGAGTCGCTGGGCGTCCCGCACACCGAGGTCGACCTGATCCTCGTGGACGGCGTCTCGGTGGGGTTCGGGCACCGGGTGCGCGGCGGCGAGCGGGTGGCGGTGTACCCGGTGTTCGAACGGTTCGACCTGACCGGCGTCACCCGGTTGCGGCCGCTGCCGCTGCGCGAGCCGCTGTTCGTCGCGGACGTGCACCTGGGCCGGCTGGCCGGCTACCTGCGTCTGCTCGGGTTCGACTGCCGGTACCGCAACGACTTCGGCGACGACGAACTGCTCGAGATCTCGCGGGCCGAGCGGCGTACCGTGCTGACCCGCGACGTCGGACTCCTCGAGCACGCCTGCCTCACGCACGGCGCGTTCGTGCACCAGACCGACCCGCGACGGCAGCTGCGCGAGGTGCTCGACCGCTTCGACCTGTGGTCCCGGATCTCGCCGCTGACCCGGTGCGCGCGCTGCAACAGCCCGCTCGAACGGGTGCCCCGCGCGGCCGCACTCGGCCGGGTGCCGGACGCCGTCGCGCGCGAGTACCGCGAGTTCACCCGCTGCCCGGGCTGCGGGCGGCTGTACTGGCCCGGGAGCCATCCGGAGCGGCTGCGGGAGCGGCTCGCCGCCGTCGGGGTGGTGCTGTGATCAGTCGGCGGAGCGCAACGCCGCGACGCTCACGACCGCGGCGGTCAGCGCCGCGGTCACCACCGCGACGGTGATCAGCTGCCGGATGCTCGACACGAACCCCAGGATCAGCCCGACCTCCACCGCCAGCCCCACCCACGCGACCAACGCGATCCGGGTCCGTTCGCGGGCGATCGCGGACAGCAGCGCCCCCTGCAGCACCGCCAGGCACGCGCCGGCGAGGGCGAACGCCCACAGCAGCCCCTGCACCGGGGCGTAGTCCTGCCCAGCCAGCAGCGGCGCCAGCGGCGCGACCAGTGCGGCCCCGACCACCGCCACGGCCCCGAGCCCCACCAGCACGCCGAGCGCGGACCGTACCGCCCTCGCCGAGTCCGCGGGGTTGGCCATCCTCGGGTACAGCACCACCCCGACCGCGGCGGGCAGCCAGAACGCCGCCTTGGTCGCCACCGCGCCCAGCGCGTACTGCCCGGCCTGCGCCTCGTCCAGCACCACCCGGGTCAGCAGCAGGTCCACCGACGACAACGCGATCAGCGCGAGCTGCACCTGCGAGGCCCGCAGCACCGCCGCGACCCCCACCCCCGCAAGCGGGCGGTGCCCCCGCTCCGCCACTCGCTCGCCGGACGGTGCGGCGGCGCCCCGGCCCGCGACCACCCGTGCCCCGACCGCCACCGTCCCCGTCCCGATTGCCGCGGCGGCCAACGCGGCTCCCGGTCCGCCGCCGAGCGCGAGCACCACCACCGCGGGCACCACCTTCGCCAGGCCCGCCGCGGCCAGCACCACACTCAACTCCCCGAACCGGCCGCGGCCCTGCAGCAGCCCCTGTTCGGTGGCCAGCAGGACCAGCATCGGCGCGGTGAGCAGGGCGGCGCCGGTCGCGCCGACCCCGGTGTCGAGGACCGCGGCGACCGGGACCACCAGCAGCGCGGCGATCACCGCGACGATCGCCGCGCACCGGGTGCCCAGCCTGCGCAGCGCGTCGTCACTGCCGCCGAGGACCACCTCCCGCGCGACCACGGTCTGCAGGGCCAGGGCCGGCACCGCGAGGACCAGCTGCGCGGCGAGCAGGCTCGCGAACTCGCTGTAGCCGGCGGGCCCCAGCAGCCGGCTGGCGAGCAGCGCCAGCAGGTACGACGCCACGTTCGCGGTCATCGAGCCGACCGTCACCATCGTCATCCCCGCCACCGCGGACGGGGTGGCGAGGCGAGGTGTCATCCGCCCATGATCGCACCCGTTAGGGTGCGGACATGATCGCGCGGCCCCCGGGGCTCCTCCGGGCCCGGTTCGACGCGCGCGACGCCGTGCCCGCGGCGTACAGCCTGGTGCTGGCCGCGGTGGTCCTCGGGCCGCTGCTCGGGCCCGGCTACCTGCTGTTACGCGACGCGGTGAGCACCCCCCGGTCGTACCTCACCGACTCCGCGCTGGGCCTGACGGACGCGGCCGCCCGGGCGGTCCCGCAGGACGCGTTGCTCGCGGTGGCGTCGACCGTGGTCGACGGCGGTCTGCTCGTCAAGGCGCTGACCCTGCTGTCGCTGTGGCTGGCCGGCTGGGGCGCCGCCCGGATGGTGTCGGCGCTTCTCCCGACGCTGACGCCGGGACCGCTGCTGCTGGCGTCGACGGTGACGATCTGGAACCCCTACGTCGCGGAGCGGCTGCTGCAGGGGCACTGGAGCCTGCTCGCCGGGTACGCGGCGCTGCCGTGGACGGTGCTTGCCGCGCTGCGACTGCGCCGTTCCGCCGCGCCGTGGTCGCCGCGGGCCTGGTGCCCGCTGGGCCTGACACTCGCCGCGGCCGGCCTGACACCGACCGGCGCGATCCTCGCGACCACCGTGGCCCTGGTGCTGCTGGCGCTGCCCGGCGGCGTCGGCGCCCGGACGCCGCGGCTGCTCACCGCCGCCGCGCTGGCCCTCGTCGCGTCGGCCCCGTGGCTGGTCGCGACCGTCTTGTCCGGGGCCGGGGCGCAGGGTTCGGACCCGGCCGGCGTCGCCGCCTTCGCGGCCCGTGCCGAGCCCGGCCTGGCGACCGTCGGCAGCCTCGCCGGGCTCGGCGGGATCTGGAACGCGGACGCGGTGCCGGGCAGCCGGACCTCGCTGTGGGCATTGGTCGGCACGGCGCTGCTGCTGACGGTGGTGGCCGCCGGGGTGCCGACGCTGTGGCGCCGTCGCGGGAACCCGGTGATCGCGGCGCTGGGGGTGACGGCCGCGGCGGCGGTCGCGCTGCCCGCACTCGCCGCCACCGGCTGGGGTCTGCAGGCCGGCGAGTGGGCGGTGGTGCACGTGCCCGGCGCCGGGTTGCTGCGCGACGCCCAGAAGTGGGTGGCGCTCGCAGTCCCCGGCTACGCGCTGGCCGCGGCGGCCGGTGCGGGCGCCCTGGACCGGTTCGGCCGCCGGGTGTTCGGCGACCGTGAGCGGGCCACGCCCTCGCCCGCCCAGACACCCGCCCGAGGCTCCGCCCGAGAACCGAATCCGGCGGCGGCGGCCGTGGTGGGGATCGCCGCGGTGCTGATCGCGCTGCCGGACCTGGCGTGGGGCGTCGGCGGGACGCTGCGTCCCGTGCACTACCCGTCGTCGTGGTCGGAGGTCGCGGCGCGGCTCGAGGGTCATTCCGGGGATGTCGCGGTGCTGCCGTCGGGCACGTTCCGCCGGTTCCCGTACAGCGGCGACGCCCCCGTGCTCGACCCGGCTCCGCGGCTGCTGCCGCTCGACGTGCCGCAGACCGGCCGGCTGCTCGTCACCGACGCCGGGCAGTCCACGGACATCGGGGGCGAGGGGGCCCGCGCCGAACGGGTCGAGGCGCTGCTGATCGGCGGCGGTCCCGCCGACCACCTGCCCGGCCTGGGGGTCGGCTGGGTGCTCGTCGAGCGGGACGCCGCCGGACCGGTCGGTGACGCCGGGCGCACCCTGGCGCAGCTCGAGCCGGTGTTCGCCGACGAGCACCTGGCGCTGTACCGGGTACCGGGCGAACCCGCGCCGCCGCCGCACCGGGCGGGGGCCAGGGCCGCGGCGGTCGCCGCGCACCTCGCGTGGGCGCTGCTGCTAGGCGGTAGCGCGCTCGGCGCCCTGGCCTACCGCGGCCGGACCCGCGCCGACCGGGTCTGAGACGGCCGCCGCGTCCGGCGCCCCGATCAGGCCCGAGACGTAACGGCCGGAGGCCGACTCCGCGAGCACGGTGTGCACGCCCGCCGCGGTCTGCGTCCAGGAGAACTCCGACGCCCGCATCCGCGCCTTCTCGCCGAGATCGCCGCGCAACTCGGCGGCGTCAAGCAGCTCCGACACCGCGATCGTCAACTGTGCGGCGTCGTCCACCAGCAGGCCGGTGACGCCGTCGACGACGGAGTCGGTGAGCCCGCGCGAGCTGCGGTAACCGACGGTCGGGACGCCGTGCTGCGCGGCCTCGATCACCGCCAGGCCCCAGCCCTCCTTGCGGGAGGGCATCACGTGCACCCACGCCCGCGAGAGCAGCTGGTGCTTGCGGTCCTCGGGGACGTGGCCGTGGAAGGTCACCGCGTCGGCGATGCCCAGTTCGCGGGCCCGCTCGCGCAGGTTCTCCTCCCACCAGCCGCCGCCGATCACGTCGAGGTGCAGCCCGGGGGTGCGTCCGCGCAGCGCCGCGACCGCGGACAGCGCGTCCTCGATCTGCTTGTGCGGCACCAGCCGCGACAGCACGCACACGCTCGGATGCGTGGTCCGGGTGGCCTCGTCGCCGGCGGGCACGGCGGCGGGCAGTTCGTCGGCGCCGTTGCGCACCACCGCGACCCGCTCACGGTCCACGCCGAGCGCGGTCAGTTCCTCCGCGGACGGCAGCGAGACCGTCAGGTACTGGTTGCGCCGGTGCACCCGCGGCGAGAGCACGGACTCGACCCACCAGCCGATCCGGCCGACCAGCCGCCCGGCGACCGGCCACTGCTCGCGGTGGCAGTGGTGCACCAGCACGGTGATCGGCGCGCCCGCGACCGCGCGCGCGAAGAAGGGGATGCCGTTCTGGGTGTCGATCACCGCGTCGGGAGCGATGCCGCGGAGCGGGCCGAAACCCAGCCGACCGGCCGTGATCGCGGCCAGCGCCCGCGGGTAGACGGTGAACCGTCCGCCGCCGCGGCTGATCCGGATGCCGTCGACGAACTCCTCCCGCGGCGCACCCGGGTAGCCGGCGGTGCGCAGGGTGACCTTGATGCCGCGGGCCGCAAGTCCGGTGCCGACCTGTTCGAGGTAGCGCTCGCTGCCACCGCCCTGGGGGTGCCCGGTGTCGCGCCAGCACAACAACAGAACCTCGCGCACGGCACTACTCCTGGACCCTCGGGCGGTGACGGCCGCGGCGCGGCCGACGACTACCTTATCGGCTGCACGCTGCGAATTGTTGCGGTCCCGGACCGGGAACCTGCGTCGACGCCGCCGCTCGCTAGGGTTGCTCCCCGTGACCGCCCTCCCCGTGACCCGTGTCTTCGCCCGCCGGGCCACCCTCCGTCGGTCGGTGCGACTGCTCTCGGACTTCCGCTACGAGCAGACCGATCCCGACATCTTCTACGGCGCCCTGGCCCGCGACTCGCTGGAACTGGTCGAGGACCTCTACGCCGGGGCGAACGGGGAATCGCTGTCCGGGCGGATCGTCCTGGACGTCGGCGGCGGGCCCGGCTACTTCGCCGAGGCCTTCCGCGCATCCGGCGCGCGGTACGTCCCCGTCGAGCCCGACCCCAGCGAGATGCACGCGGCGGGCCTGACCGTCGGCGACGCGATCCGCGGGTCCGGGATGGCGCTGCCGATCCGCGATGCCAGCGTCGACATCTGCTTCTCCTCCAACGTCGCCGAGCACGTCCCCGAGCCGTGGACCATGGCCGAGGAGATGCTGCGGGTCACCCGGCCCGGCGGCCTGATGATCCTCTCGTACACCCTGTGGTGGGGGCCGTTCGGCGGCCACGAGACCGGCCCGTGGCACTTCCTGGGCGGCGAGTACGCGGCCCGCCGGTACGCCCGCAAGCAGGGCCACGAGCCGAAGAACCGGTTCGGGGTCTCCCTGTTCGACGTCGGCGCCGCGGACGGGTTGCGCTGGGCACGTTCGACTTCCGAGGGTCGGCTGCTGGCCGCCTTCCCGCGCTACCACCCGCGCTGGGCGTGGTGGATGGTGCGGCTGCCGTGGCTGCGCGAGCTGCTGGTGAGCAACCTCGTCCTGGTGATGCGCAAGCCATGACCGTTCTCGCCCTGGACATCGGCGGCACCAAGTTGGCGGCGGGGGTGCTCTCCCCCGACGGCGAGCTGCTCGGCGAGCAACGCGTCCCGACGCCCGCGGCCGGGGTCTGGGAAGCGACCGAGACGCTGCTGCGCGAGGTCGCGGACGGGCGGCCGGTGACGGCGGTGGGGATCGGCTCGGCCGGCCCGGTCGACGTCGACGCGGGCGTGGTCGGTCCGCTCAACATCCAGCAGTGGCGCACCGGCTTCCCCCTGGTGGACGCGGTCCGGTCGCTGTTCCCCGGCGCCCGCGTGGCGCTGGCCATCGACGGGGCCTGTTGCACACTCGCCGAGCAGCGCTTCGGAGCCGGCCGCGGGACCGCGAACCAGATCGGGATGATCGTCTCCACCGGCGTCGGCGGCGGCCTGGTCCTGGACGGTCGCGTCGTCGGCGGGCGCACCGGCAACGCCGGACACATCGGTCACGTCGTGGTCCCGGGGGCCGAGGACGTGCCGTGTGCGTGCGGCGGATTCGGCTGCCTGGAGGCGGTCGCGAGCGGACCGTCCTCGGTTCGCTGGGCCAACGCCCGCGGCTGGACCGGGACGACGGGCCACGAGCTGTCCGTGTCCGCGGACGCGGGCGACGCGGTGGCACTCGCGGCGCTGCACCGGGCCGGCACCGCGGTCGGCACGGCGATCGCGTCGACCGCCGCACTGCTGGACCTGGACCTGGCGGTGGTCGGCGGCGGCTTCGGGCAGTCCGGCGCGCCGCTGTGGGGCCCGATGCGCGAGGCGGCGGACCGGCACGCGCGGCTGTCGTTCAGCAGGGGCCTGCGGATCGTGCCGGCGGAGCTCGGCGGTCGGGCGACGCTGATCGGCGCTGGCGCGTTGATGCTGCCGGAGTAGCGAAACCCACCCGACATCGGCCCTGGTCGGGCGCGGATTCGGGGTTTCGTTCCAACCCCGACCGAAATGGGGGCTGATTTGCCCGCGAGGGTTCTGTAACGTGTTCTACTGTGCTCCTCACCACACTCGGTTATTTCACCGTCGGACCGCGCCGCGGCCACGGTGACGACGGAACGAGGGCACCGTGAGCACAGCCGACACCGCACCCACCGACGCGCCTCCGGGCGACAACGACAACTACTCCGAGGTCGCTCGGCCCAGCGGTTCCCAACGCGACACCGCCGAACTGGGCCGCGAACTGCAGGCCTGGCTCCGGACCCGACTGCACGACGGCGCCGACCCACAGGTCACCGACGTGCGCCTGCCCGCGGCGAACGGCATGTCCAGCGAGACCATCCTGTTCGACGCGACGTGGACCGAGTCCGCCGAGGACGCCATTCACGAGGCACCCGGGGCACGGCGCACCCACGAACTCGTCGCGCGGGTCGAACCGGCCGCCGCGACGATGCCGATCTTCCCCAGCTACGACATGGTCACCCAGTTCGACGTGATGCGGGTCGTCGGCAAGCTCACCGACGTGCCGGTGCCGGCCACGTACTGGTCAGAGCCCGACGCGACGGCCCTCGGCGCTCCGTTCTTCGTGATGCAGCGCATTGAGGGCATCGTCCCGCCGGACGTGATGCCCTACACCTTCGGTTCCTGGCTGACCGAGGCCACCGCCGAGCAGCGCCGGGCCCTGCAGGACTCCTCGGTGGACGTGCTCGCGAAGCTGCACGGCATCGAGGACCCGTTGCGGCACTTCGACTTCCTGCAGCTGCCCGGCGGCGGCCCCACCGGGGAGCAGGCGTTCCGCGCCTATCTGGCCAACCAGCGCGAGTACTACGAATGGGTCTCGGCAGACGGCCCACGCTCCCCGCTGATCGAGCGCTGCCTGGACCGACTGGAGGCGACGGTCCCGGCCGACGACTCCCCCGCGGTGCTGTGCTGGGGCGACTCGCGGATCGGCAACATGATGTACCGGGACTTCGCGCCGGTCGCGGTGCTGGACTGGGAGATGGCAACGGTCGGACCCCGCGAGGTGGACCTGGGGTGGATGATCTTCCAGCACCGGTTCTTCGAGGACCTTTCGACGCTGGCGGGCCTGCCCGGGCTGCCCGACTTCATGCGACGTGAGGATGTGGAGGCCCGGTACACCCAGGCCTCCGGGCACCGGGCCGAGAACCTCGACTACTACATCCTCTTCGCCGCGCTGCGGCACGCGACGGTCATGTTCCGCGTGCAGGCGCGCGCCATCGCGTTCGGGCAGGCCGCACCCCCGGCCGACCCCGACGACATGATCCTGCACCGTCCGACCCTGGAGGCGATGCTCGACGGCACCTACTGGTCGGGGGTGTCGTGACGCCCACCCGGACCCACGCACCGCCGCCGTAGCCCGCCATCCACGCGACCTTCACACCACGAGCCCGAAATCCCACACCAGCAAGGAAGTTCTCATGACTGACTACGACAAGCTCTACATCGGCGGCCAGTGGGTGGCACCCGCCACCGACGAGCGCCTCGAGGTGTTCTCGCCCGCCACCGAGGAGCGCGTCGGCAGCGTTCCCGTCGCCGCCCCCGCGGACATCGACGCCGCCGTCGCCGCCGCCCGCACCGCGCTCGAGACCGGCCCCTGGCCGCAGACCACTCCCGCGCAGCGGGCCGAGATCCTCGTCAAGGCGGCGAAGCTGATCGAGGAGCGTTCCGACGAGCTGTGCACGCTGATCACGGCCGAGATGGGCGCGCCGCGCGCGGGCGTCGAACTCATGCAGAAGACCCCGTCGCTGGCCGTGCTGAACAGCTACGCGGCACTGGCCGAGACGTTCTCCTGGGAAGAGGAGCGCACCGGACCGTTCGGCGTCTGCAAGGTCCTGCGTGAGCCGGTCGGTGTCGTCGCGGCCGTCATCGCCTGGAACGTCCCGCTGTTCCTGCTGGTCAACAAGCTGGCGCCCGCCATCATCTCCGGCTGCACCATGGTGCTCAAGCCCGCCCCGGAAACCCCGATGAACGCCAACCTCGTCGCGGAGATCTTCGCCGAGGCCGGACTGCCGGAGGGCGTGCTGTCCATCGTCCCCGGTGGCGCCCCCACCGGCGAGTACCTGGTCTCGCACCCCGACGTCGACAAGATCACCTTCACCGGCAGCAGCGCCGTCGGCCGCAAGATCGGCGCCATCGCCGCGCAGAACCTCAAGCGTTGTTCCCTCGAGCTCGGCGGCAAGTCCGCCGCGATCCTGCTCGAGGACATGGACGTCCCGGCGACCCTGCCGATGCTGGTGCTCTCGGGCCTGATGAACTCCGGCCAGGCGTGCGTCGGCCAGACCCGCATCCTGGCGCCGCGCTCGCGCTACGACGAGATCGTCGAGGCCATGGCCAACTTCGTCGGCTTCCTGCCGATGGGCATGCCGGACGACCCGGCCGCGCAGCTCGGCCCGATCATCACCGCCGCGCAGCGTGACAAGGTCCTCGGCTACATCGAGAAGGGCAAGGAGGAGGGCGCCCGCCTCGTCGTCGGCGGCGGCGTGCCGGCCGGCTTGGAGACGGGCTACTTCGTCGAGCCGACCATCTTCGCCGACGTCGACAACTCGATGACGATCGCGCGCGAGGAGATCTTCGGACCCGTCCTGTCGGTGATCGCCTACGACAGCGTCGACGAGGCCATCGCGATCGCCAACGACTCGGACTACGGCCTGGCCGGCTCGGTCTACACCACCGACATCGAGAAGGGCCTCGAGGTCGCCAAGCAGGTCCGCACCGGCACCTACGGAATCAACTGGTACGCCTTCGATCCGGGCTCGCCGTTCGGCGGCTACAAGAACTCCGGCATCGGCCGCGAGAACGGCCCCGAGGGACTCGACGAGTACTGCGAGCTCAAGTCCATCCTGATGCCGCCCGGCTACGGCGCCTGAGCTTCCCGTTGAACGACGAACGCGCGGCGTGCACCTTGACCAGGTGCACGCCGCGCGTTCGTCGTATCCGGACCGATCATCTCATCCGGACTGCGCGGGCTGCGAAAACGTCAGCTGCCGAACGGAATCGACGAACTGCCGTCGCTGCTGCCGCCGGGCAGGAGACCCACCTGCATGACCTGCGGGGAGTCGATGACCGGGTGGGTGACGTCGAGCAGGCTCACGCAGCCGCCGACCACGCCGTAGAGCCCCGCGGGAATGTCGTTGACCGTGTTGGTGACGGTCATTCCCGGCAGCGCGCCGAACAGCGACAGCACGTTGGAGACGTTCGGGTAGACCACGACGCCCGGGTCGAGCAGCTTGGTCGGGTCGGACACCACCGCCGGAACGTCCTTGGCGTTCACCACGAATGCCTGGCAGCCCGTGAGGCTCAGCAGGGTGTTCGGGTTGGTCAGCTTCATGGTGAGGCTGTTGCCCGACGACGTCGCGACGACGGTGGGCGGCGCAACGGTCGGGGCGGCTGCCGCCGTGGCGGGCATTGCCATCGCCACGGCGGCCACCGTTGCGGCGGTGACGGCGACTCCGCCACCGACCCGCGCGAGGCCCTTCCGGGTGAATGTCTGCATGGGGAGACCTTTCGAGTTCTTGCTCAACGGATTCCGGCTTCGCGGCGCTACGGCCTGCGTCGTCGGAGAAGACGTGCAGAGCCTATTGCCTGCACCGAACCCGCTCGGTCGAAATCCACGGATTTCAAGATCAAATATGGCCCGCCCGTCGCCCGGCCGGATCCGGCGCGCGCGCCTATCGTTCGGGGATGAGCCTGTCTGCACCCGGGGCCGACACGACCCCGCCCGCCGCCGTGGACTCCGCCGGGGAGAGCACCCTCACCGTCCTCCTGGCCTTCGGCGCGAATCTCGCCATCGCGATCGCGAAAACCGGTGCGGCAGCCGTCACCGGGTCGGCCTCGATGGTCGCCGAGGCCACCCACTCCTGGGCCGACACGGCCAACGAGGTGCTGCTGCTGATCGCCAACCGGCGGTCGCGACGCCCCGCCGACCGGACGCATCCGCTCGGCTTCGGCCGCGAGGCCTACGTGTGGTCGATGTTCGCCGCGCTGGGACTGTTCGCGCTCGGGGCCGGGGTGTCCATCACGCACGGCGTGCAGGAGCTGTTCCACGCCGAACCCGCCACCGACTTCGGCGTCGCCTACACGGTCCTGGGGATCTCGTTCGTGCTGGAGGCGGTCTCGTTCCGACAGGCGTACCGGCAGATCCGCCGCGAGGCGGCCGGCGCCGACCGCGACCTGCTCGAGCACGCCCTCAAGACCTCCGACCCCACGGTGCGCGCGGTGTTCGCGGAGGACGCCGCCGCGTTGATCGGGTTGGTGATCGCGTTTGTCGGCGTCCTGCTGCACCAGCTGACCGGCTCGCCCGTCCCGGACGCGATCGGGTCGATCGCGGTCGGCGTGCTGCTCGCGGTGATCGCGGGCATCCTGATCGACCGCAACCGCCGGTTCCTGATCGGCGAGGAGGCGTCACCGCAGCTGCGCGCGGCGGGCCTGGCGACCCTCCTCGAACTGCCCGAGGTGGACCGGGTGACGCTGCTCCGGATGGAGTACCTCGGACCCCGGCAGGTCTACCTGGTGGCGGGGGTGGACCTGGTCGGGGACTTCGCCGAGCACACCGTCGCGGAGATCCTGCGGGACCTCGAGTCCCGGCTCGAGCGGCATGAGCACGTCCTGAAGGCGGTGCTCACCCTGTCCACGAGCGACGAACCCAGCCTGACGGCCTGACCAGGACTCAGATGTACATAGCCGGGTCGATGTAGCTGGTCGGGTCCACCAACTGCTCGTGCTGTCTGCCGCTGCGATGACGGACGGTGGCCGGGATGCCGGTGGCGATCGAATCCACGGGGACGTCGCGGGTCACCACCGCATTCGCGCCGATCGCGCTGTCGTCCCCGACGACCACCGGACCGAGCACCTTCGCGCCGGCCCCGATGGTCACCCGGTTGCCGATGGTCGGGTGCCGCTTGGTCTTGGCCACCGACCGCCCACCGAGCGTGACGCCGTGGTAGAGCATCACGTCGTCGCCGATCTCGGCGGTCTCCCCGATCACCACACCCATGCCGTGGTCGATGAAGAACCGCCGGCCGATCGTCGCACCGGGATGGATCTCGACGCCTGTGAGGAACCGGGTGAACTGGGCCAGCACCCGCGCCGGACCGCGCAACGCGGGCACCGCCCACATGCGGTGCGCGACCCGGTGCGCCCAGATGGCGTGCAGGCCCGAGTAGACGACCGCGTTCTCGAGGTTGCTGCGCGCGGCCGGATCGTGGCCGCGCGCGGCCTTCAGGTCCTCGCGAACCGTGCGCAGCACTCCCACGACCGTCAGTCCCGAATGTGTTCGAACAGCGGGGTGGAGATGTAGCGCTCGCCGAAGTCGGGCACCACCACCACGATCAGCTTCCCCGCGTTCTCCGGGCGCTTCGCCAGCTGCAGCGCACCCCACACGTTGGCGCCGGCCGAGATGCCGCCGAGGATGCCCTCGACAGTGCCGAGGTCACGCGCGGTGCGGATCGCGTCGTCGAGTTCGACGTCGATGATCTCGTCGTAGATGTCGCGGTCGAGGATGTCGGGCACGAAGTTCGCGCCGAGGCCCTGGATCTTGTGCGGGCCGGGCTGGCCGCCGGTGAGGATCGGCGAGTCGGCCGGCTCGACGCCGACGATCTGGACGCCGGGCTTGCGCTCCTTGAGGGTGCGGCCGACGCCGGTGAGGGTGCCGCCGGTCCCGATGCCCGCGACGAAGATGTCGACCTCGCCGTCGGTGTCGGCCCAGATCTCCTCGCCGGTGGTGCGCTGGTGGATCGCCGGGTTGGCCGGGTTCGCGAACTGGCGGGCCAGCACGGCGTTCGCTGTCTGCGCGACGATCTCCTCGGCCTTCTTGACCGCGCCGGCCATGCCCTCGGCGCCCGGGGTGAGGACGATCTCCGCGCCGTACGCGCGCAGCATCACCCGACGCTCGGTGGACATCGTCTCCGGCATCGTGAGGATCACCTTGTAGCCACGCGCGGCCGCGACCATGGCCAGGGCGATGCCGGTGTTACCCGACGTGCCCTCGACGATGGTGCCGCCGGGCTTCAGCTCGCCCGCGGCCTCGGCGGCGTCGACGATCGCGACGCCGATCCGGTCCTTGACGCTGTTGGCCGGGTTGTAGAACTCGAGCTTGGCAACCACCTGGGCCTGTGCCCCGGCGGTCACCCGGTTCAGTCGCACCAGCGGGGTGCGTCCGACCAGTTCGGTGACGTTTTCGTAGATCTGAGTCATGGCAGGTCCTCACTGACGCGGCTGCGCCGGGTCTCGCGGTCGTTGCGTGTATTGCACCACTGCCCGCGCCGACCGCTGTGCCCGGCCCGGTTTTCAGCGCCCCGAAACGACCGAATGTCGCATTCGTTCAGTTGAACTGAACAAATGCGACATTCGGTCACACGGTGATGCAGGGGCGACTAGCCCAGGCGGCCCTTGAGCGCCTCGAACTCGTCGCGGATGCCCGAGGGCACCTTCTCGCCGAGGAACTCGAACCACTCCTCGATCAGCGGCAGCTCCTTCTTCCACTCGTCGACGTCGACGGCCAGCGCCTCCTCGACGTCGGCTGCGTCCACGTCGAGACCCGTCAGCTCCAGGTCCGCGGCGGTCGGGACGAAGCCGATCGGCGTGGACTGCGCGCCGCCCTTGTGCTCGATGCGGTCGATGATCCACTTGAGCACGCGGGAGTTCTCGCCGAAACCGGGCCACAGGAACCGGCCGTCGTCGCCACGACGGAACCAGTTCACGTAGAAGATCTTCGGCAGCTTCGACGAGTCGGCGTTCTTGCCGAGGGTGATCCAGTGGTTCAGGTAGTCACCGGCGTTGTAGCCGATGAACGGGATCATCGCCATCGGGTCACGACGCACGGTGCCGACCGCACCCTCCGCCGCGGCGGTCTGCTCGGAGGACAGCGTCGCGCCGAGGAAGGTGCCGTGCTGCCAGTCGAAGGACTCGCTGACCAGCGGGACGGTCGTCTTGCGACGACCGCCGAACAGGATCGCCGAGATCGGCACGCCCTGCGGGTCGTCCCACTCGGGGGCCAGGATCGGGCACTGCGACATCGGGGTGCAGTAGCGCGAGTTCGGGTGGGCGGCCTTCTCGCCGGACTCGGGCGTCCAGTCGTTGCCCTTCCAGTCGGTCAGGTGCTCGGGAGTGCCCTCGAGGCCCTCCCACCACACGTCGCCGTCGTCGGTCTGGCCGACGTTGGTGTACAGCGAGTTACCCGCCTCGAGCGTCTTCATCGCGTTGGGGTTCGAGCCGTAGTTGGTGCCCGGCGCGACGCCGAAGAAGCCGAACTCCGGGTTCACGGCGTAGAGGCGGCCGTCCTCACCGAAGCGCATCCACGCGATGTCGTCGCCGAGGGTCTCGGCGCGCCAGCCGGGGATGGTCGGCTGGATCATCGCGAGGTTGGTCTTGCCGCACGCGGACGGGAAGGCCGCGGCGACGTAGTACGCCTTGTCCTCGGGGGAGATCAGCTTGAGGATCAGCATGTGCTCGGCCAGCCAGCCCTCGTCGTGGGCCATGGCCGACGCGATACGCAGCGAGTAGCACTTCTTGCCCAGGAGGGCGTTTCCGCCGTAGCCGGAGCCGAAGCTCCAGATCTCGCGGTCCTCCGGGAAGTGGGTGATGTACTTGGTGTCGTTGCACGGCCACGGCACGTCGGCCTGGCCCTCGGCGAGCGGCGCGCCCACGGAGTGCAGTGCCTTGACGAACGGCTTGTCGGTGCCGAGCTTCTCGAGCGCCGCGGTGCCCATGCGGGTCATGATGCGCATCGAGACGACGACGTACTCGGAGTCGGTGATCTCGACGCCCAGCTTCGGGTCGTCGGCGCCGAGCGGGCCCATGCAGAACGGGACCACGTACATGGTGCGGCCGCGCATGCAGCCGCGGTAGAGACCGGTCATCAGCGACCGCATCTCCGCCGGGTCCATCCAGTTGTTGGTCGGGCCGGCGTCGATCTCCTCGCGCGAGCAGATGTAGGTGCGCGACTCGACCCGGGCCACGTCCGACGGGTCGGAGTTGCCGACGAACGAGTTCGGCTTCTTCTCGTCGTTGAGCCGGGTGAACGTGCCGGCCTGCACCAGCTTGTCGGTGAGGCGGTCCCACTCCTCGTCCGAGCCGTCCGCGAAGACGACGCGGTCCGGCTGGGTGAGCTCGGCAACCTCTTGCACCCAGGCGAGCAGCTCGCCGTGCTCGGTGGGCGTGCCGTCAGTTCCGTTCAGACCTGGAATGGTCGCTGAGGTCATCAAACTCTCCCTGGGGTGTGCCGGAATCGGATCCTCCGCGGGCGCGGCCTGGTGGCCTCGCGCGGTCGTACCGATTGCCCCCTCTCGGCGGGGTGCATCCCGCTGCTCCGTCGACGCATAGCGAAAACGGAGGACACGGGCGCCGGGTGTCCTACATAAGAGGTTAACGCCGCCTGCATCCGTACTGGCAATCGGGTCTTGTCCGATCAGTCACAGGACCGATTCAGTGACATCCTCCTGCTGCGACGCCTGCCGCCGCAGACAAACGGACACCTCCGTCAGGCGGCCCGGGACCGACGCCCGAGGGCATCCGATCCGCGGCGGGAGGAGACCCTCCCGGCCACCTGACGAAGGTGTCCGTTACTTACCTGTCTGACGCACGCGGCGTCAGACGCTCACACGGCAGACAGGAACTAGCTGCCGTTCTCGAGAACCTTGGTGATGGTGTCGCCGAGGACGTCACTGACCGAGCCGGTGGAGGAGAGCTGGCCCTCCGAGGAGCCCAGGCCGGCCCCGTCCATGCTGCCGGTGACGGCCTCGCCCGGGTTCGGGATACGGACGGTGAAGCAGGCGTTCAGGTTCGGCAGGTCGGTGCCAACGCCGACGGTGCCGCCCACCTTCGTGCCACCGCTGGTGACCTGGGTGCCGGGAGCGATGTTGGCGGGCACCTTGTAGGTGGTCTTGAGGGTGACCGGGTTGCCGGAGTTGACGAACCAGCCGGTGCTGGTGGCCGCGTAACCGCCCCCACCCGGGGTCATGGTGACATCGGCCTCGTGCTGCCCGGTCGGGATGCTCACGGTGTAGGCGGTGACGGTGGCCGAGACCGGCGCGCCGAACCCGGCCGGCGGGATGTCCGTGATCGAGTTGACGTACGGGTTGCCGATGGAGGTGGTGCCGACGACCGTCTTGTAGGTGACCAGCGAGCCGGCGGCGGCCTCGGTGATCTCCTCGCCTGCGGCGTTGGTGACGGTCTTGTTGTAGGTGTGGGTGATCCAGACGGTGCTGGGATCGTTCTTGGTGGCCTGGCTCGACGAGGAGCAGGTCGCGGCGCTTGCGGCACCTGCACCAATGGTCACACCGGCGGTCACACCGCCGGCGACGAGGGCGGCGGAGGCGGCGACGGCGGCGATGCGGCGCATCGGGGTACGAGACATGTAGATCTCCATTTCGATCATTCACATGGCGCCGGGCCCCCCGGGCACGGAACCTTCTTCGAAGTGTTAAACGAGTGACTCAAGCCACACCAGTCGTTTATACGGACGTCCGTCCCACTTCACAACGTTTCACCGAAACCCGCCGGTTAATAGTTGGCGAATTCACCCGAAACCGGGCATCTCGCCACCTGGCGTTCCCCACGGACCCCGAAAACCTGCCCCCTACAGCCGACCGTGATCGGTCCGTTCCCACCGCAACGAGCCGTCGGGCTGCCGGTGCGCCTGCCAGGCCGAGTACTCGCCGTCCGCCTCGACCGACGTCAGGTGATCGGCGGTCCCGTCCACGTCCAGATCCGACGCCACCAGCACCGCGTCGCCGTCCGCGTAGGCCCGAGTGTCGAGGACCCCGTCCCCGTCGAGGTCGACGGTCGGGTCGTGCAGGGCCCACGCCCCCGGATCAGTGTCGACCGGGTTCTCGCCCAACCCGTGCTCGCACAGCAACATGTCGTCCTGCATCATCGCGGGTCCTTCCGCCACCTGGCCCGGCCTCGTCGAAACCGGCTGCTAGGAGGTTGGACGCACCGCCGCCGCCGGCGGTTCCCGTCCCGCCGGCTGCCCCAGCGCGCGGTCGAGCACCGCCAAGTCACGCTCGCAGGCCGACCGTCGCGCCGACGTCCGCTGCGCGTGCTCCCGCAGTCGCCGGTCCAGCGTGGCCAGGCGTTCGTCCGTCGACAACACCAGGCTGCGGTGCCCGGCCAGCACCTGACCGGCGATCCGGGCCTCGGCGTCCACCAGTTGCGCCAGGACCCGCTGTTCGAGGCCGGACCGGACCTGGGCGAGGGCATCGGTGGTCCACGACCGCAGGTGCGCGCGATCCGCGGCGAGGCCCCGTGTGCGGGCCAGCCACCACGCCGCCAGGGCGCCGACCAGCAGCGTGACGGGGATGCTGGCCAGGTCCAGGGTCGGCACCATCGACAGCGGCGCCACCAGCAGTCGGCCGAGACCCAGCCCGGCGGACGCCCCGACCGCGATCATCAACCGGTCCTCCACGCCCCGGTGTCGGGGCTGCGGCGGATCCAACGCCGGGAGGCGTCCTGCCGGGTTGTCGCCCGCGCTCGCCGGGTGGTCCGGACCCAGGACCTCCGCCGCCATCCCCCGGAGCCGCTCGGCCGTCGTCGCGTCGACCGAGTCGGCGAGTCCGACGACCTCCGTTCGCAGGTGGTCGGGGAACACCCCCGCCGCGGCCCGGTCGCCGCGATCGAGCGTGGTCCGCGCCGCGGCCCCCACCTCCCGGACCCGGCTGCCGACCTCGTGCAGCAGGTCCACCCGCGCCAACGCCACCAGCCGGCGCAGCGACGCCGCCGCGTCGGCGCGCCCACCGTCACGGTCCGCGATCACCGCCGCACGCTGCGCCCGCAGGTCGGTCGCCGTCGCGTCGTGGTCCAGTGTCGACGCGGCGGCCCGCACCAGCTCCCGGGTCTGCTCCACCGCGACGCCGGCGCGGCGGCGCATCCACACGTCCCGCTGCGGGGCACCACGCAGGGCTTCGAGCAGCGCCCCGCGCAATTCCGAGATCCCGGTCGAGTCGCCGTCAGGCGGCGCCGACACCGGGTGGATGGGTGCGCCGGCGAACCGGGGCGCGTGTTCGGCGAGCAGTACGGCGTCGCGGCGCAGCACCGAATCCCACCCCGCGTGGACGTCGGTCTTGGTCAAAGCGAACACCGCCCGTTCCAGACCGTCGAGCAGTGCCAACTCCTCCCGGCCGAGCGGAGCCGCCGAGTCGAGCACCACGAGCGTGACGCCGGCCGGGCGCGTCGGGTCTCCGGTGTAGTCCGGCGCGGGTGCGTCCGGTTCCGCGTCCGCCCGCAAGCGCGCGGTCAGGGCCCCGCGACCGCTGCCGCGTGGGCCGAGCACCAGCACCGTCGGCCGGTCGACGCCGGCTGTGCCGGTCTGCAGACCCGTCAGCGCCGCCGGATTCCAGCGGCGCAGCACCTCCGCCGTGTCCCGGTCGAGTGGTTCCGCCGGCCGTTCAGACACGGCCGGCCCACCGCTCCCAGTCCCGCACGTGGTCGCGATGGCGGGCCAGCGCCGCGCGGACCCCGCCGGCGCCGTCGGCCTGGAGCCGGCCCCGCCAGTACCCGGCCGCCGCCAACGGGTCCCCCGGGGGTTCCCCGCTGTCACATCGGGTTCCCTGGGGCTCCCCGCTGTGACATTGGGGAACGCGCGGCTTGAGTCCGGCGGCGACCGCGCCCAGCCGCACGCCCTCGTCGGCGCCCAGATACGCCTCGACCTGGTCCCGGACCGCGGCGGCGCCGGTGAGTCCGCGCAGCACCGACAGCAGCGCGGCCGCCCGCTCCGCTCGCACCTCGTCGATCAGACCCCGCACGACCGCCCGCAACGGGTCGACGCCCGCCCCGGCCGGTCCCGCGCCCGCGGCGACCGGCAGGCACTCGAGCCCCAGCTCCGCGCCGCCGCTCACCGCGACCGCCGCGGGATCGGCGAGCGCATCCGCCTTGTTGAGCACGGCCAACACCCGGGCCGGAGCGGCTCGGACCGCGACCAGGTCCACCGCTCGCGGCGGACCGCACAGCACCAGCACCACCAGGTCCCCGGTCAGCGCCGGGTCCACCGCCCCGGGAACGTCCCACGCGTCGGTCTCCGCGAATCCGACGCCGCCGACTCCGCCTGCGGCGGCAAGCACCGCGAGCACCGCCGACCGCCCCACCCCGGCGCGTCCGGTGACCTGAACGTCGATCCCGCGCCGCTGCACGCGGACCGCGGCATCGAGCGTGACGGCGGCGCCGACGTCGGCTCGCCGGACCGCCAGGCGCAACGCGTCGAGCGCCCTGCCGTCCCATGACGCCCCGCCGTCCCATGAACCAGCGCCGCTCACCCCGCCGTGCTCCCCGTCGACGCCACCGCGTCACCCCCGCCCAAGAAACGAACTGATCCCCCGCGGGCGCGGCTCCCCTCTTTACACCGGCCCGAGGCACCGATGATCGCAGTTCCCGGCCCTTCGCGCGGCAACTATGCGGTGCGGATCGCGCCGATCCGGCGCGCCGAAAGTGTGAGGTACGCCGAGTCTCGCATTTCGCCCCGACAGCAAACGCACTGTTCCAGGCGTTGCAAGGGGCCAGGCGGGGCGCACAGGATCGAGAAAGTCTCAACCGTGACTTCAGACCCAGCTGCCAGAAACCACGGTCATGCGTGACAATGGTGCGGTGAATGACGCTGAACCCAGGGTGACAGGGCCCGCAGAACAAGGCTCCCGTCTGTATCCCCGGGTGACAAGTTTCCGCTCGCGCCGAGGCGCGCTGACCGATTCCCAGCAGTTGACCTGGGACCGGCTGTGGCCGGTGATCGGTGCCGACGTCTCGGACGAGCCACTGGACACCGCGGCCTGGTTCGGCCGTGACGCCCCGACCATCATCGAGATCGGCTGCGGCACCGGCACCGCCACCACCGCGATGGCCAAGGCCGAGCCGCACGTGAACCTACTGGCAGTCGAGGTGTACCGCCCCGGCCTCGCCCAGTTGCTGCAGGCCATCGAGCGCGAGTCGATCCCGAACATCCGGGTGCTGCGTGGCGACGCGATGGACGTGCTGGAGAACATGCTGGCCGCCGAGTCGCTGACCGGCGCGCGGGTCTTCTTCCCCGACCCGTGGCCCAAGGCCCGCCACCACAAGCGACGGCTGCTGCAGGCGCCGACGTTCAAGCTGATCGCCGAGAAGCTGATGCCCGGTGGCGTGCTGCACGTGGCCACCGACCACGCCGAGTACGCGGAGTGGATCGCGGAGACCGGCGACGCGGAGCCGCTGCTGACCCGGCTGAGCTGGGAGGAGCTGGCACAGGGCGCGGCGGAGTCGCCGATGACCCACGAACGTCCGGTCACCAAGTTCGAAGACAAGGCGCACCGCGTCGGCCGGCCGATCACGGAACTGATCTGGGGAAAGGTCCGAGGATGAGTGTGAGCGAGCGGTTGCCCGACACCGAGCCCGGGGCCGTCGCGCCCACCGGAGAGGTCCGCCAGCCGAAGCGCGTGCTGCTGGTCTGGGACGCACCGAACCTGGACATGGGCCTCGGCGCCATCCTCGGAGGCCGGCCCACCGCCGCGTACCGCCCCCGCTTCGACGCGCTCGGACGCTGGCTGCTCAGCCGGACCGCCGAACTCTCCGGTACCAGCGGCGTGCGGCTCGAGCCCGAGGCGACGGTGTTCACCAACATCGCCCAGGGCAGCGCCGACGTCGTCCGTCCCTGGGTCGAGGCCCTGCGCAACGTCGGTTTCGCGGTGTTCGCCAAGCCCAAGGTCGACGAGGACAGCGACGTCGACGACGACATGCTGGCCCACATCGCGCTGCGCGCCCGGGACGGTGGTCTGGCGGGCATCATGGTCGCGTCCGCCGACGGCCAGGCCTTCCGCCAGCCGCTCGAGGACATCGCCGCGACCGGCGTGCCCGTGCAGGTCCTCGGCTTCCGCGAGCACGCCAGCTGGGCGGTCGCCTCGGAGATCCTCGAATTCATCGACCTCGAGGACATCAACGGGGTGTTCCGCGAGCCGCTGCCGCGGGTGAGCCTCGACTCCCTGCCCGACGAGGGCGCCTGGCTGCAGCCGTTCCGACCACTGTCCGCTCTGTTGCTCGGGCGTCAAGGAGTCCAATAGTGTTCGACAGCTGGGGTCGCCTGGTCTACCGCCTCCGATACACGGTCATCGGGGTGATGGTTGCGCTGCTGCTCGGCCTGGGGGCGTACGGACTCGGCTTGGAGAACAACCTCAGCCAGAGCGGATGGGACGACCCGGGGTCCGAGTCGGTCGCGGCCGCGAAGCTCGCGGACGGCACCTTCGGACGCGACACCAAGGCCGACGTGGTCGCGCTGTACACCGCGCCCGAGGGTAAGACGGTCGACGACCCCGCCTTCGGGGCGAAGATCACCCAGAACCTGGACCAGTTGGTCCAGAACAATCCGGACAAGATCCTCGCCGTCAACGGCAGCTACTGGCAGACCAAGCTCGCCGCGCTGGCAGACCCCAGCAAGACCCACGCGATCGCCAGCGTCGGCATCGCCGGCGCCAACGACACCGAGGTCGCGGCGAACTTCAAGGCTGTTCGCGACCAGTTCTACATCGA
Source organism: Rhodococcus tukisamuensis NBRC 100609 (assembly GCF_001894985.1). Lineage (GTDB taxonomy): Bacteria > Actinomycetota > Actinomycetes > Mycobacteriales > Mycobacteriaceae > Rhodococcus_G > Rhodococcus_G tukisamuensis. Next base: position 136,391 of record NZ_BCXG01000003.1, read on the forward strand.
CGGCGTAGACGTGCAGCTGGCCGGCCTGCAGCCGGTCACCAGCACGCTCAACGACACCATGGCCAACGACGTGCATCGGATGGAGATCCTGGCCATCCCCGCGGTCGGGATCCTGCTGTTCTTCATCTTCGGCGGCGTCGTCGCCGCCGCGTTGCCACTGATCGTCGGCGGCCTGACCGTCATCGCCGCCAACGGCGTGGTCAAACTGATCACCGGATTCACCGAGGTCAACGGGTTCGTCGTGCCGGTGGTCTCGCTGATCGGCCTCGGCCTGGCCATCGACTACGGCCTGTTCATGGTCAGTCGGTTCCGCGAGGAGATCGCCGAGGGCTACAGCACCGCTGATGCCGTGCGGCGGACCGTGATGACGGCCGGGCGCACCGTCATCTTCTCCGCGACGATGATCGTCGCCAGCCTCGGCGGCCTGCTCATCTTCCCGCAGGGCTTCCTCAAGTCGGTTGCGTACGGCGCGATCGCCGCGGTCATCCTGGCCGCGGTGGTCTCGGTGACCGTGCTGCCCGCCATCCTCGCCATCCTCGGCCGCCGGGTGGACGCGCTCGGCCTGAAGTGGATGCGCAAGACCAAGACCACCGACGAGATCGAGGACAGTTTCTGGGGCCGGCTGACGCAGTGGGTGATGAAGCATCCGCTCAAGGTCGCCATCCCGATCGTGGTCGGTCTGCTGCTGCTCACCATCCCGATCGCGGGCATCAAGTTCGGCGGGATCAACGAGACCTACCTGCCCCCGGACAACACGACCCGCGTCGCCCAGGAACAGTTCGACGAGCTGTTCCCCAATTCCCGGACCGAGCCGATCAAGCTCGTGGTCTCCGGTGCCGACAGCTCCGAGCTGGGGAAGATCGTCAAGACCGCTAGCGACGCGCCCGGGCTGGTCGAGAAGTTCAGCGTGAACAACCCCACCAAGAACGGCGTGACGGTCCTCAAGGCCGGCCTGGTGGACCGCAACGACTCGGCGTCGACCATCGACTACCTACGCTCGATGAGCGTGCCCGACGGGGTGCAGATGCTGGTCGGCGGTACGCCGGCCATCGAGCAGGACTCGATCGGGGCGCTGCTGGACAGCCTGCCGCTGATGGTGACGATGGTGGTGCTGCTGACCACGCTGCTGATGTTCCTGGCGTTCGGGTCGCTGGTGCTGCCGATCAAGGCCGTGCTGATGACCGCCCTCGGCCTCGGCGCCACCCTCGGCATCCTCACCTGGATCTTCATCGACGGCAACGGTGCCACGATGATGAACTTCACGCCGGGACCGATCATGTCCCCGGTGCTGGTGCTGATCATGGCGATCATCTACGGCCTGTCCACCGACTACGAGGTGTTCCTGCTGTCCCGGATGGTCGAGGCGCGCGCACAGGGCGCCAGCACCACCGAGTCGGTGCGGGTGGGCACCGCACACACCGGCCGGATCATCACCGCCGCCGCGTTGATCCTGATCGTGGTCACCGGCGCGTTCGCGTTCTCCGAGCTGGTGATGATGAAGTACATCGCGTACGGCATGATCGCGGCGCTGATCATCGATGCCACCCTGATCCGCATGTTCCTGGTCCCGGCGACCATGAAGCTGCTCGGCGACGACTGCTGGTGGGCGCCCGCGTGGATGAAGCGCTTCCAGGAGAAGCTCGGCCTCGGCGAGCCGATCCTCGACGAGGCGCGGATGCCCGACAACGTGCCGGAGATCGAGGCGGTCGGGGTGCCCCTGCCCCTGCCCGAGGGCGTCCGCGCATCGGGCCAGCCGTTGACCCGGGACGCGGTCGAACGCGTGCTGCCGGAGCGCACGGCCGCCGCACGCCGGATCGCCGAGACCGTAGAACCGCTGTTCGGCGAGCCGTTGACCGAGCCGATCCCAATGGTGACGCCCCCGGCGCCGCGCCCGGCCCCGCCGGCGCCCCCCGTCCGGCAGGAGGCTCGGCCGACGCCCCCGGCGCCGCGCCCGGCACCCGCGGAACGGCCGATCGAGAGCTGGCTGTCGGACCTCCGGGTACCCGCCCCGGCCCAGTCCCAGGGTCCGGCCGCGCACCCGACGCAGCAGCACGGCATGGCACAGCCGCAGTCCGCCCCGGCCCAGCCGGCGCCGACCCAGCCGGCGCCGGTCCAGTCCGTGCCCACGCATCAGCGGTCGCAGCGCCGAGCCCTTCGTCCCGTCGAGCCCGCGGCCGATCGGAACGGGAGCACCCCGAACGGTGCGCACGGCCCCGCCGAGGACCAGAGCAACGCCGGCAAGCACCGGCACACCGAGGGCGCGCCGACCGTCAGCGTCAGTGAACTGCTGGCCCGGCAGAAGCGCGACTGACCCGAGCGCCTACCGATGTGTCGGCCCGGTCCCCCGGGCCGACACGTCCGTGCCGCCACGGCCGCGAGCGGTCAGCGCAGCATCCGCCGGAAAGTCGTCCCGAACGGGTGCTTCGCCGTGATCGACCCGAATCGCACCCGGCCGCGCACCACCAGGTGCAGCGGTCCCATCGGCGGACCGGTCCGCACCTTGTTGGTTGCGCTGCCGCCGACGGTCTCGACGCCGTTGAGGTCGACGGTGGCCTCCGGCGGCACGATCAGCGAGATGGTGCTGCAGTAGTCGTCCACGATCAGCTCGACCACCTGGGTCTGCATCACGGCCTCGCTGAAGTCGAGGGTCACGGTCGACATCCGGCTGTCCACGTGCAGCGTCGGCGGCACCTGCCAGCGCCCCTTGCGCACCACCGTCGACATCCGGCCGCGCACCACCTGTCCCGACTGCGGTCCCGTCGGCTGCAGGTAGCCGGGCTGCGCATACCCGGGCTGCGGGTGTCCGGGCGCCGGGTACGCAGGCTGCCCGGCGGCCGTCGGCGGCGCGACCGGCTGCCCGTGCTCGCCGACCAACTGCACGCCGGGCAGGTCGTAGAGCACCACGTTCAGTTCGCCCCTGGTCTTCGCGGCCAGCGCCGTGTCCATCCGCTCGGTGAACTCGCCGAGCGAGAGCAAACCCTGCCCGACCGCCCGTTGCAGCATCTCACCGACATGTTCGCGTTCCGCGTCCGAGACCCTCAGGTCTCGCGCGGCCACCGGTTCCCTCGCCTCCATGCGTTCCAGGATAGAGGCAGCTCACCGACTACTTCGGCTCGTCCGGGGTGGCGGGGAACAGCGGGACCTGGGGGTCGTCGATCTCCACCTCGTCGAGGACCGCCTCGGGGTCCGGGGCCAGCAGCGACCGGATCGCGGTGTTCAGCACCGCGACAATGGGCACGGCGAGCAGGCCGCCGACGATCCCGGCCAGCACGATGCCGGCGGTGATCGCCAGCACCACCGCCAGCGGGTGCAGACGGACCGCCCGACCGAGCAGCAACGGCTGCAGCACGTGACCCTCGAGCTGCATGATGCCGATGATGATGCCGAGCACGATCAGCGCCGTGACCAGGCCCTTGGTCACCAGCGCGACGAACACCGCGACGAACCCCGTGAGGAAGGCGCCGACGATCGGGATGAAGGCGCCGATGAACACCAGCGAGGCCAGCGGCAGCGCCAGCGGGACGCCGAGGATCGCCAGACCGGCCCCGATCCCGACCGCATCGGCCGCCGCGACGACGACGGTGGCACGCACGTAGCCGACCAGCGACGCGAAGCCCTGGCTGCCCGCGAGCCGGACCCGTGCGCGGGAGCCGGTGGGGACGATTCGGGTGACGAACTCCCAGACCTGCTCGCCGCCGTAGAGGAAGAAGATCAGGGTGAACAGGGTGAGCAACGCGCCGGTGAAGATCTCGCCGATCACGGTCGCGGTGGTGAGCGCGCCACTGGTCAGTGCCTCACGGTTGTCCTGGACGGCCGTGACCACCGAGTCCCCGGCCTGGCGGATCTGGTCCTCGGAGAAGTGGAAGGGCCCGGCGGTCAGCCAGTCCTGGATCTGCGTGACCGACTGCGTGAACTGGTCGGTGAGCTGGGGCAGGCCCTCGACGAACTGCTGGACGACGAACGCCAGGATCCCCGCGACGACTCCGATGCCCGCGACCAGGACCACCACGACTGCGGCGGAGCGTGGGACGCCACGGCTCTGCATCCAGTCCACCAGTGGCGCCAGCAACGCGGACGCCAGCAGCGCCAGACCCACCGGGATCAGGACCGTCTCGAGTTTCGAGACGATGTAGCCCAGCGTCACCAGGGCCGCGAACAGCACCAACAGCCGCCACGCCCACTCGGCACCGACCCGCACCAGCGGGTGCACCGACGACGCGTCGGCACCCCGGTCCGGGGTCGGAGTCGGCTCGTCCGCCGTCATCCGGGCGAGCCTATCCGGGTACGGACGGGTTCGCCCGGTACTCGCCGCGCGTCGGCGCGCTCCCAGGGAGGGGGCGAGCTGCCGGGACCGGATTCGCGTGGGCCCGCCACGCCCGGAAGGCCGCTGGCAGCACGCGGATCACACGGTGTCGGTGCCACCCCGTTAAATTGGTCGTTGTGCTGGCATCTTCCTATCGAGCGGTCGCGCTGACAATGCGCAGTCGTTGGCCTCTCTACATGGGTTCGATGATCCTGGCGAACTTCATCGGCGCGGTGCTGGTGCTGGCATTCATCCGGTACGGGCTGCCGATCACCGAGTCCGACGCGATCATCGCGGACCGCGTCCGCAACGGCATCATCTTCGGCGTCTACCTGATCGCGGCCGGCGCTGTCAGCCTGGGCGCCGCCGCGATGATGCTGCGTTCGGTGATCCGCTGGCAGCTGCGCGGCGGCCCGCCGACCCGCAGCGAGCAGATGGCCGCGCTGCACGCCCCGCTCCGGCAGGCGATCGTGCACCTGGTGCTGTGGGTGGTCGGCGGCATCCTGTTCGTCGCGCTGACCCTCGCGGACATGCCCTCGCTCGCGATCGCGGTCGTGGTGACGGTGTGCATGGCCGCGACCACCACCTTCGGCTTCACCTACATGCTGGGCGAGCGCATCCTGCGGCCGGTGGCGGCGCGGGCGCTGAGCGAGGGCCGTTTCGACCGGACCCTGGCGCCGGGCGTCGGCACCCGGATGGCGATGACCTGGGGGCTGGGCACCCTGATGCCCGTCATCGGGATCGTGCTGTTGTGTGCGACCCAGCTGAGCACCGACCTGCAGTTCACGACGGACTCGCTGGCGGTGGCGATCCTGCTGCTGTGCGGGATGGCGATCACCGTCGCGTTCGTGCTGTCCATGCTCACCGCCAGCCAGATCTCGGACCCGATCCGGCAGCTGCGGAAGGCCATCGAACGCGTCCAGCGCGGCGCCACCGACGTGCAGGTCGAGGTGTTCGACGGCAGCGAGATCGGCCGGCTGCAGGTGGGCTTCAACCGGATGATGGAGGACGCCGCCGAGCGGCAGGTGCTGCGGGAACTGTTCGGTCAGCACGTCGGCGAGGACGTGGCCCGCCGGGCGTTGCAGTTCGGCACCGAACTGGGCGGCGAGACGCGGTTCGTGGCGGTGCTGTTCGTGGACATGGTCGGCTCGACGGGGGCCGCCGCCGAACGCCCGCCGGGCGAAGTCGTCAACATGCTCAACGAGTTCTTCCGCGTGGTGGTCTCGGTGATCGACGAGCACAACGGGTTCGTCAACAAGTTCATGGGCGACGCGGCCCTGGCGATCTTCGGCGCCCCCCTGGACCGGCCCGACGCCCCGACCGCGGCACTGTCGGCGGCCCGGGAGCTGCGGTTCGCGCTCGACGAGATCACCGGCCTGGACATCGGCATCGGCGTCTCGGCCGGCCTGGCGGTGGCCGGGAACATCGGCGCAGCCGAGCGCTTCGAGTACACCGTGATCGGCGACCCGGTGAACGAGGCGTCCCGGCTCACCGAGCTGGCCAAGCTGCACCCGAGCCGGGTACTGGCCTCCACCAGCGCGTTGTACTTCGCCGACGAGGAGGAACAGTCCGAGTGGGAGCTCGGCGACCAGGTGCTGCTGCGGGGCCGCACCCGGGTCACCGACCTGGCCTCGCCGGTGCGATATCCGTGACATCACGGCGCGCAGGGTTCGGGCAATCTGGGCCCGGTTGGCTAGTCTGACGTAGTGGTAGCGCCGCAGCCCGACCCTCGTGGGGGCGTCCCCCGCAAGCAAGAGGTGCCCGCGCCCGAACGTTCCGGCGGCCGGTTCCGGTGGCTCAAGTGGGTGGCCGGCCTGGCACTGGTCGCACTGCTCGTCGGCGAGGGCGTGTACCTGTGGCCGCGTCTGAACGAGTCCTGGAAGGCGCTCTCCGAGATCCACTGGGGCTGGCTGGCCGCGTGTGTCCTCGCCCAGGCCGTCTCGCTGAGCGGCTACGGCCGGGTGCAGAAGCAGTTGCTCCACGCCGGTGGCGTGCGGGTACGCCAACTCGACTCGGTGTCCGTCGTCTACGCGTCCACCGCGATGGCGGTGACCCTGCCCGCCGGCCAGGTCTTCTCCACGGCCTTCACCTACCGGGAGACCCGGCGCTGGGGTGCGAGCCCTGTGGTCGCGTCGTGGCAACTGGCGATCTCCGGCGTGATCGCGGCGGCCGGCCTGGCACTGCTCGGCGTCGGCGGCGCCATGCTGGTCGGAGGATCGGTCAGCCCGTTCACCCTCGCCTTCTCGGTGGCGGGGCTGATCGCGTTGATCTACGCGGTCCGCTACGTCAGCGCGCACCCGAACTCCATCGAGGCCGCGGCCCGCTGGGTGCTGGTTCGCGTCAATGCGATGCGCCACAAGCCGTCCGAAACCGGGATGCACGCGGTCCGGGAGACGCTCGACCAGCTCGAGTCGGTGCGACTCGGCCGCAAGGACGGGGCACTGGCGCTCTGCTGGTCGGCCGTGCACCGCCTCGGCGACGTCGCGTGCCTGGCCTTCGCCTGCTACGCGATCGGCGCGGACCCGCTCCCGGCGGGACTGCTGATCGCGTTCGCCGCGGGCAAGGCGGTGGCCACCATCCCCCTGGCACCGGGCGGGCTGGTGTTCGTCGACGCCACCCTGATCGCGACGCTGACCACCGCGGCGAGCATCAGCGCCTCGCAGGCCGTCGCCGCCGCATTCGTGTACCGGGGCGTGAGCTTCATCCTGGTGGCGCTGGTCGGCTGGATCGTCTTCCTGGTCCTGTTCCGGGTGCACCAGCACGAGGACCTGCACTTCGACGTCGAACTCGAGCGCAACGAGCAGAAGGCGATGCACGAACGTGACCGCATCGCCGACCCGCTCAACCCGCTGACCGACCCGGCCCCCAAGCGCGCCGACCCCGCCTGACGCCCGCACCCGGCTTGCTCCCCAATGTCACATTGGGTGCCCCAGGGTTCCCCGATGTCACATTGGGGAACCGTGAGGCAGCGCCCCTGGCCCCTCGTGCAGCGCGCCGAGCATCGCGTCGAGGTGCGCCCGGCTGATCCGCACGGCCGCCTCGGCGTCGCCTGCCGCTACCGCCTCCACGAGCAGCTGGTGGTCGTCCGCATCCGGCGCCGGATCGCGGCGGCGCAGGTCCAGCAGCTCGACCATCTCGATCATCGCCTCCGTGAGCCGCGGCACGAAGGTCTCGAACAGCTCGGTCAGCACCGGGTTGTGGGCGGCGACCACCACCGCCCGGTGCACCTCGATGTCGGCCGCCACGAACTCCGCGTCGCCCAGGCCGGATGCCGCGGCCCGCCGGTCGAGGGCACGGCGCATCGACCGCACGTCCGCGTCGGTGGCGCGCTGGGCGGCGAGCCGCGCCGCCTCCACCTCGAGGGCGTTGCGGACCTCGACGACCGCGGCGATGGTCTCCCCCCGCAGCACGCTCGTCCAGCCGTCGCCGAGGGGTTCGGTGCGCTCGACGAAGACACCGACGCCCTGACGGGAACGCAGCAGGCCCCGACCGGCGAGCATCCGCAACGCCTCCCGGACGGTGGACCTGCCGACGCCCAGTTCTGTCGCGAGGGTGGTCTCCCCCGGCAGCCGCGCCCCGACCTCCCACTCGCCCGCGCCCAGCCGGGACAGGAGCAGGTCAGCGGCCTGATCGGCCAGCAGGTTGCGCCGTAGTGGCGACGCCAATTTTTCTCCTCAGGTTGTCAGACAAGTAGATCTCGCATAGCGTACCGCTCGTGGCCACTCGGGTTCTCCTCCTCGGCAGCCGCGGCGGGGCCTGACCGGACCGGCTCCCCGCCGCGGGGTTCCGCCGTGCCGGTCGACCGACCGCCCACATCAGGAGCTTCCCCGTGAACTGGAACCGCCAGACCCCGTCGACCATGCCCTCGCACCGGTACCGTCCGTACACCGAGCGGGTGCCGGTGCCGCTGACCGAGCGCACCTGGCCGTCGAACCGCACCGCCACCGCACCGCTGTGGGTGCCGGTGGACCTGCGCGACGGCAACCAGGCGCTCGCCGAACCGATGGACCCGGCCCGCAAACGCAAGCTCTTCGAGCAGCTGGTTGCCATGGGCTACAAGGAGATCGAGGTTGGCTACCCGTCGGCCAGCCAGACCGACTTCGACTTCGTGCGCGAATTGGTCAGCGCGGACCTCGTTCCGGACGACGTCACGGTCGTGGTGTTCACCGCCGCCCGCACCGACCTGATCGAGCGCACCTACGAGTCGGTACGCGGGCTGCCGAACGTGGTGGTGCACATGTACACCGCGACCGCCCCGACCTGGCGTCAGGTGGTCCTCGGCCACGACCGGGACCGGTTGCACCGCTTGATCTTCGACGCCGCCGAAGATGTCGCCCGCGGCGGCGACCACCAACCCGGCATCCGCTACGAGTTCTCCCCCGAGGTGTTCAACCTGACCGAACCGGACTTCGTGTTGCAGGTGTGCGACAGCCTCACCGAGCTGTGGGACGCCAGCGAGGACCGGCCCGTGATCCACAACCTGCCTGCGACGGTGGAGGTTTCGACGCCAAACGTCTACGCCGACCAGATCGAGTACATGCACCGGAACCTTGCCCGACGCGAGTCGGTGATCCTGTCCGTGCACCCGCACAACGACCGCGGCACCGGCGTCGCGTGTGCGGAACTGGCGGTGCTGGCCGGCGCGCAGCGAGTGGAGGGCTGCCTGTTCGGCAACGGCGAGCGAACCGGCAACGTGGACCTGGTGACGCTCGCGCTGAACCTGCACTCACAGGGCGTGGACCCGATGATCGACTTCTCGGACATCGACGAGGTGCGCCGAACTGTGGAGTACTGCAACAGGATCGTCGTGCACGAGCGACACCCGTACGGCGGCGACCTGGTCTACACCGCCTTCTCCGGGACCCATCAGGACGCCATCAAGAAGGGGTTCGCCCATCACCACACGAGGGCCGCGGCGACCGGCATCGAGCCGGGGCAGGCGCCCTGGGACGTGCCGTACCTGCCCATCGACCCGCGCGATGTCGGCCGCGACTACGAGGCGGTGATCCGCGTCAACAGCCAGTCCGGCAAGGGCGGTATCGCATACCTGCTCCAGGCGGGGTACGGGCTCGACCTGCCGCGACCGTTGCAGATCGACTTCGCGAAGCGAGTGCAGCAGGCAACCGACGGCAGCGGCGTGGAAGTCACCGCGGTGCAGCTGTGGGAATTGCTGCACGCGGAGTACGGCTTCGACGGCGCGCTCGACCGGTGGTCGGTCGAGCACCAGGACGACGGCGACCACCTGCGGGTACATGCCGAGTTCGACGGGACGACGATGACCGGTGCGGCGTCGGGCAGTGGACCGGTGGACGCACTCGCACGGATCCTGTCCGATCACGGCCGCCCCGTCGAGGTGCTCTCGCTCGTGCAGCAGTCCGTGGGCGCAGGCAGTGACAGCCGGGCGGTGACGTACGCGCGGTGCAGCAGCGGCGGGACGGCGCGTTGGGGCATCGGGCTCGACCAGTCTGTGACGGCCTCCGCATTGCGCGCCGTGCTGGCCGCCGCCACCCGGACGGAGGCTACTCAGCCGGCGTGACGATACGGTGCCGGTCGAAACACCCTTCACCCAAGCGTGTTTCGGCCGGCACCACGTGGAGTTGCGGTCAGCTGAGGCTGGAGGACAGCATGCTGCTGCCGGCGCCGCTGGTCAGCAGGTCTGCGATGACGGTGCTGCCGCCGTCCATCTCGAGGGTGGTGCTGCCCAGGTCCAGTGCCTGACCCAGGCTGCCGATGCCGCCCGGCGAGAACACGACCTGGTAGCTGTAGGACAGCACCGCATCCTGTTCGGCACCGTCGACGCACGCGCCGACCACGGCGTACGCACCGGGCGTGATCGGCTTGAGCAGACCCGTGTTGCCCTCGCCTCCGGTGGTGCTCTCCACCGTGGGCGACTCGTCGGTAGTCGGATTTCCGACGTAGTAGACCTTGCTGATGAGTTCGCCGAAGCCGGGCCACTGATCCATCGGTGTCGCGGCGAGAGGCAGTGCATCGTTCGCGGCGAGGACGATGGGCACGCACATGACGCCCTGGCCGGTACTCGTCTGCGTGAGCTTCATGTCGATGACATCACCGTCAGCGCTGGCCGAGATCTTCGGGTTCGGCACCTCGGCGGCAGGGGCCGCGGACGCGATGCCCGGCAGGGCGAGGGCCAGGGCACCGGCGAGTGCCACTGCGGCGCCGGCACAACGGGTAGTGGTCGTCTTCTTTGACAAAGGTTTCTCCTTGGCTTCCATGACGGGGTGCCGATCACGACCCACCACGACCCGAGATCCGTTAGGGCAGAGGTGAATACGTGGCACCCCAAGGGCGCGGACAAAACAGACAAAGCAGCGAAACAAGGCGAACCTACCACGGGAACTTACCGATCAGTAAGAAATCTATTCGATGAATTCCCGACCGGGGCCAGTGACGTGGATCACGCCAAGTTGCGGGAAGAAACCCGCCGGTGGCACGGTTGAGACAACCAGTGCTTCAAGATTCAACTACTTACCTTCAGGAGATCACATGACCACCGCCATCGCCCTGCCCACCCTCACCCCCGGCACCTGGGCCATCGATGCCAGCCACTCCACCGTCGGCTTCTCCGTGCGCCACCTGATGGTCAGCAAGGTCCGCGGCCGCTTCCAGGACTTCTCCGGCGCCATCACCGTCGCCGAGGACGGCACCCCCTCCGTCGAGGCGCAGATCCAGGTCGCGTCCATCACCACCGACAACGAGCAGCGCGACGGCCACCTCAAGACCGCCGACTTCTTCGACGCCGAGCAGTTCCCCACCGCGACCTTCAAGTCCACCTCGGTCACGGCCAAGGGCGAGGACTTCGTCGTCACCGGCGACTTCACCCTGCGCGGCGTGACCCGCCCCGTGGACCTCAAGCTCGAGTTCAACGGCGTCAACCCCGGCATGGGCCACGGCCCGGTCGCCGGCTTCGAGGCCAGCACCGTGATCAACCGCAAGGACTTCGGCATCAGCATCGAGATGCCCCTCGAGGGCGGCGGCGCCGTGGTCGGCGACAAGATCACCCTCACCCTCGAGATCGAGGCCGGCCTCCAGGCCTGATCCCCACACGCAGAACGACGCCCTCCGCCGCGCCCCATCTCCTGGGGTCGCGGTGGAGGGCGTTCTCGCGTCTCTAGCTGCCTGCAGCCATGTCGAGCACCGCGAGATGGCTGAACAGCATGCTGGTACCGATCGGGTTACCGCCGCCGGGATACACGGTGCCGCTCGGCGCGGCCATCGTGTTGCCCGCCGCGTACAGACCCGGGATCGGGTCGCCCGACTTGTCGAGCACCCGCGCCGCAGTGTCCGTGCGCAGCCCGCCCTTGGTGCCGAGATCGGAGATGCCGAACGCGGCCGCATGGAACGGCCCCTGGTCGATCGTGACCAGCGGCGGCTCGCCGCCCGAGAACGCCCGGTCGTACGCCTCGTCGCCACGGCCGAAGTCCTTGTCGATGCCCTCGGCCACGAACTCGTTGAACCGCGCGACGGTGGCGGCCAGGTTCTCTGCGGGGATGCCGATCTTCTCGGCGAGCTCCTCGAGGGTGTCCGCGGTGTGCCACAGGCCGGCCGCCTGATACTTCTCCGCCTCGACCATGGAGACGTTGGTGGCCTTGACCGGCGGCACCTCACCCTCCTTGTTGTCGTAGACCATCCAGTACGGCAGCGTGGCCGTGCCGTCCTCGAGCTGCCGGATCACGTCGCGACCGAGGCGGTCGTACGGCGCGGACTCGTTGACGAACCGCTTGCCGTCCTGGTTGACGAAGATGCCGCCGGTGAACCACAGCGCGAACGCGGAGCGGCCGTCCGGGTGGGTCATGCCCGGCGACCACCAGGCCTCGCCCATCAGGTCGGTGTCGGCGCCGGCCGCGATGCCGGCCTCGTGCGCCTTGCCGAGGTTGGCCCACGGACCCATGGTGTCGCGGGCCTCGCCCGGCACCCCGAACTTCTGCCGCAGCTCGTCGTTGCCCTCGAAGCCGCCGGCCGCGAGCACCACACCCTTACGGGCGCGGATCGCGATGCGCTCGCCGTCCCGCTCGACGATGCCGCCGACCACCGTGCCGTCCTCGACCACCAGCTCGACCAGCGTGGTGTTCAGGTGCAGCGCGGCGTTCGGGTACTTGGCGATCGCCTTGAGGAATCGGGCGATCAGGGCCCGGCCGCCGATGAAGTAGTCGTCGGGCGCGGGCGTGCCGAGCCGGTCGACGTCCAGCGGCCCGCGCACCACCTCGCGCAGCTCAGGAGCCTCCGCGACCGGCAGCACCGACGGCATGGTGTGCCGCTGGCCGTCCAGGCGGGCCTTGGGTGCCTTGCCGAAGTAGTCGGGCCACGGCAGCATCTCGAACTCGAGGTTCTCGTCCTGCTCGAGGTACTCGATCAGGGGGGCGCCGCCGCGGACGTAGGCGTCCTGCAGGTCACGAGGGGTCCGATCGCCGACCACCGAGTGGTAGTACTCGAGCGCGTCGTCGATGGTGTCGTCGGTGCCCGCGCGCGTGAGCACCGGGTTGCACGGGAACCACACCCCGCCACCGCCCGAGTACGCGGTGGTGCCGCCGAACTTGTCGGTGGCCTCCACCAGGACAACCGACAGCCCCTCGCGGGCCGCGGTGTAGGCACCGGTGACGCCACCGCCGCCCGAGCCCACCACCAGGACGTCGCACTCCTCGTTCCACTGGGTCATGTTGCTCACAGCCTCCTGCGTCTGAAGTTCCGATCGGAAGTATCGCGCCACACGCTAGGTACGGCCGGGGAATTTGCCGACAGGCCGTCCCGCGGAGAGGGACATCCGGTCCGGGCCTACGCTGGTCGTCGTGAAGAAGGTGCTGCCAGTCCTCGCCGTCGACGTCGTGCTCGTGATCGTGTTCTGCGCGATCGGCCGCCGCAGCCACGACGAGGCCGACGTCCTCGCCGGGCTCGCGTCGACGGCCTGGCCGTTCCTCGGCGGACTCGCGGTCGGGTGGCTCGCGACGTTCGGTCTGTACCGGAACAAGTTCGACCCCCGCCTGGTGGTGCCGACCGGGGTGCTGGTGTGGCTGTCGACGTTGGTGGTCGGGATGCTGCTGCGCGTCGTCGGTGGCCAGGGCACCGCGTTCAGCTTCGTTCTGGTGGCCGGCACCGTGCTCGCGGTGTTCCTGATCGGCTGGCGCGCGATCTACGGCCGGGTGCGCGCCCGCACCTCCCGCTGACACCGCGCCACTGACACCGCGCCGCTGACACGCGCGGCGTTCGCGCCGGGCGTCCGGCGCTCCGGTGTGGGACGCTTTTCGGATGAGCGAAGTGTCTTCGCTACCTCGGGACCCCAAGTCCGACCGCGGATTCTTCGGTCAGCCGTTTGCGCTGGCCAACCTCTTCGGCGTCGAGATGTGGGAACGGTTCTCGTTCTACGGTATGCAGGGCATCCTGCTGTACTACCTCTACTACTCGGCCGCCGAGGGCGGGCTGGGCGTCTCCGAGGCGGCCGCGGTCAGCATCGTCGGCGCGTACGGCGGCACCGTCTACCTCTCCACGATCCTCGGCGCCTGGGTGGCGGACCGGCTGCTCGGCTCCGAACGCACCCTGTTCTACAGCGCCGTGCTGGTGATGCTCGGCCACGTGGCCTTGGCGGCGATCCCGGGGCTGGTGGGGGTCGGCGTCGGACTCGTCGCGATCGCGGTGGGCAGCGGCGGCCTCAAGGCGAACGCGACGTCACTGGTCGGGGACCTCTACTCCGAGGGCGACGAGCGCCGCGACGCCGGGTTCTCGCTGTTCTACATGGGCATCAACCTGGGCGCCTTCGTGGGGCCGCTGCTCACCGGGTGGGCGCAGAAGAACTGGGGCTTCCACGCCGGCTTCCTGCTCGCCGCGATCGGCATGGCCGTCGGCCTGATCCAGTACACGATCGGGCGCAAGCGGCTGGCGGGCATCGGCGCGACGCCGTCGAACCCGCTGCCCACGGCCGAGCGGTTGCGGTACCTCGCGATCGCGGCGGCGGCGCTGGCGGTCCTCGCGGCCGCGGCGGGCGTCGGGCTGATCACCACCGAGAACCTCTCCGACGTGGTGGTCGGCGTGACTGTCGTCGCCTCGATCGGGTACTTCGTGGTCATCCTGTCGAGCCGGAAGATCACCAGCACCGAGCGCAGCCGGGTGATCGCGTTCATCCCGATGTTCCTGGCCAGCGCCGCGTTCTGGTCACTGTTCCAGCAGCAGTTCACGGTGGTCGCGATCTACGCCGACAAGTACCTCGACCGCAACCTGTTCGGCTGGGAGTTCCCCGCGTCGTGGGTGCAGTCGATCAACCCCGTGTTCATCATCATCTTCGCGGGCGTGTTCGCCGCGATGTGGACCAAACTCGGGCCACGCCAGCCCTCGACGCCGCTGAAGTTCGCCGCGGGCACCACCATCATGGGCCTGGCGTTCCTGTCGTTCCTGCCGTTCTCCGGCGGCGGCGAGAACAGCGCGCCGCTGCTCGGACTGGTGTTCACGCTGCTGCTGTTCACGTTCGCGGAACTGTTCCTGTCCCCGGTCGGGCTGTCGCTGTCGACCAAGCTGGCCCCGCGGGCGTTCCACACCCAGATGGTCGCGCTGTTCTTCCTGTCGGTGGCGCTGGGTTCGTCGATGGCCGGCACCCTGGCGAAGTACTACGACGAATCCGACCAGGCGCCGTACTTCGCCTGGATCGGGGCGGCGTCGATCGGCGTCGGCCTCGTGATGGTGCTGCTCTCGCCGTGGATCAGCAAGATGATGCGCGGGGTGCACTGAGCGGCGCCCTTGTGTGGCATCTCGCCACGGGTGGACGATGGAAAAGAGCCACGACAGGACTGGCTCTTTTCCGCTCGTTCGTCCTCTCCAAGGTGTGAGCATCATGTCCGCCAAGATCACGAAAACCCTCGCCGCTACCGCCATCGCCCTGACCGTCGGCGTCTTCGCCGCCCCCGTCGCCACCGCCAGCGAACTCCCGGTCGTCTCGCCCGCCGTCGGCTCGGTGTCCCTGTGCTTCAGCGTCCCGCTCGGGTCCGCCGCGCTCGTCTGGTGCATCTGAGCCGAGTCGGGCTCGTCAGCCGGAGCGGCGCGACCACCCTCAGCTACTGAAAACGGGCCTCGGGTACGGAACTGATCCGTACCCGAGGCCCGTCAACGTGTCAGTTCGGCGCGACCTGAGCCTGGGCGAGGTCGTAGACGGCCTTCTCCTGGGCCATGAAGTGCGTCGCCGACATGTACGGGCGGGCTGTATTTTTCTGGGGGTGTTGGATGGTCTCCAAGACCGGGGTGCCGCCGTCGGCGTTGACGAAGTGGGAGGTGACGCCGACCTGGATGCCGGTGCCGGTGGCCGGGTCGTACTGCTCGAACCAGGGTCCGCCGCTGGCGCCGGGGCTGATCGCCGCGGGCAGCACATCGAGGTACTTGCCGGTGATGCCGGTCGACTGACCCGAGCTGACCTTGAGGGTACGGCCGTCGAAGGAGCGCTGGAGCGCGGACGGCACCCCGTTCACGTTGGTCTCGCCCGGGCCCGTCCGTGTCGGAACACCGTTGACGTACGGGGTCTTGTACCAGTTGTTGGCGTTGTCGGTGGAGTAGCCGAAGCCGGTCAGCGCCTTGCCCTGGGGCAGGTTGAAGCCGACCTGCTGGCCCCCGGTGACCTGCTGGATCGGCCGGCTGTCGGTGGGGCTGTCGACCAGGAACGCGGCCATGTCGTGCCCGGGGCCTTCACCGAAGTGACTGGCGTCCGCGGCCCATTCGTTGGTGGTCCACTGACGGGTCACCCCCCACACGCCGTAGGGCGCGATGTCGGTGCCGGGCAGCGTGGTCCCGGCGCCGCTGGCAGGGTTCCAGCGGGCTAGAGCGGCACCGTTGAAGCCCGGGATGAAGACCGCCTTGGTGGTCACCCAGTTCTCGAATCCGATGCCGAAGTCCCAGTTTGAGGAGTCCTGCCGGAAGCAGTGGCCGGCGGTGAGCACGACGCTCTGGTTCGCGCTGTTGACGACGTTCGCCGAGCAGGTGGACCATATCCAGCTGTCCTCGTGTCCCGGCACGCTGCGCCGGGTGAACAGCTTCCCGGCGGTCTTGCTGATCAGGCCGGAACCCGTGTAGGTGGCGCTGAGGGCGTCGCCTCCGCCGGTCGGCTCGACGATGACGTCGCTACCCTGCCCCTTCCCGTCGCCGTAGTCGTCGTTGAGACCGGCCAGGGCGAGCCGGTTGACGGTCCAGAAGTTGACATCCGCCTGCAACTCCGCGGCATAGCCACTACCGGCGGCGACCAAGGTCGGCCGCTCGTAGGGGGTCGTATTCTCCGCGCTGGCCGGCGCGGCGGTGGCGAGCAGCGCTGCCGCGGTGGTCACCGCGACAGCCCAGCTGACGCCCGTCAATGTGCGCATCTTCATCAAGCCCCCAAATGAATTTGAATGATTTGGCGAAGATACGGCACTCGGGGCCACGCGACTCGGATATCAGACGATCGAATTTGGTCAATTTGCCTGTGCTGCAACGGATGTCGACGCCGGAGCGGATACCCGAATGGTTGCGGATGCATTGCTGCCAGGCCGAGCCGGACCGTGGACACGTCCGGCGGCGCGCCCTTCACGGACCACGACGAGAGCGACGACATGGCAAGCGATCGCGACCGAATCCACCGGGCCACGGACGCCAGATCTTCCATCCGGCCCGTCGCGCAGACTTGAACAGCCCCAACGGAATCGGCGTCTGCCCCGACGGCACGCGACTCCACGTCGACAAGACCGACACGGCGCGCGCGGGGTGACGACAGGTCACCGGCCTACGCCAGCGCGTCGTGAGCGAGTAGGCTGCTCCAATTCTACTGACCCCAAGGCTGTTTCGTCCTCGACACCGAGACGCAGCTCAATGTCGTCGGCGGAGGCGGCCGAAACCCGGCCACCACCGCGATCCCCATGCGGCAGTGGACGGGCGCCGAGGGCGCGACCACCCCCCCAGCTACCGAAAACGGGCCTCGGGTACGGATCTGATCCGTACCCGAGGCCCGTCAACGTGTCAGTTCGGTACGACCTGGGCCTGGGCGAGGTCGTAGACGTCCTTCTCCTGGTCCGTGAAATGGGCGGCCGACATGTGCGGTTGGGCGGAGTCCCCCCCGGTGATGACGGTCTCGAAGACCGGGAGGCCGCCGTCGGGGTTGACGAAGTGGGAGGTGACGCCGACCTGGATGCCGGTGCCGGTGGCCGGGTCGTACTGCTCGAACCAGGGTCCGCCGCTGGCGCCGGGGCTGATCGCCGCGGGCAGCACGTCGAGGTACTTGCTGGTGATGCCGGTCGTCTGGCCGGAACTGACCTTGAGGGTACGGCCGTCGTAGGAGCGCTGGAGCGCGGACGGCACCCCGTGGCTGTTGGCCGCGCCCGTGCGGGTCGGGACGCCGTTGACGAACGGGGGCGCGTACCAGCTCTTGGTGTTGTCAGCGGGGTAGCCGAAGCCGGTCAGCACCTTGCCCTGGGGCAGATTGAAGCCGACCTGCTGGCCGCCGGTGACCTGCTGGATCGGCCGGCTGTCGGTCGGGCTGTCGACCAGGAACGCCGCCATGTCGTGCCCGGGGCCGTCACCGAACTGGCTGGGGTCGACCCGCCATTCGCTGGTGATCCACTGACGGGTCACCCCCCACACGCCGTAGGGCGCGATGTCGGTGCCGGGCAGCGCCCCGCTCCCCTCCGGAGTGCCGAGGACGTAGCGGGCCAGAGCGGCACCGTTGAAGCCCGGGATGAAGACCGCCCTGTCGGTCGCGACGTTCTCCAACTCGGTGCCGAAGTCCCAGTTGGCGGAGTTCGACTCGAAGCAGTGGGCGGCGGTGAGCACGACGCTCTGGTTCGCGCTTTCGACCACGTTCGCCGAGCAGCTGGACCAGAAGTAGTCGGTGGTTCCCACCTTGCTGCGCTTGAGGAACAACTTCCCGGCGGTCTTGCGGATAAGGCCGGAACCCGTGTAAGTGGCGCTGAGGGCGTCGCCTCCGGCGGTCGGCTCGACGATGACGTCGCTGCCCTGGCCGTTGATCCCGCCTCCTGCCTCACTGATGTCGTCATCACTGAGACCGGCTATGGCGAGCCGATCGACGGTCCAGTAGTTGACCGCATCCTGCAGTTCCGCGGCGTACCCGCTACCGGCGGCGACCATGGCCGGCCGCTCGTAGGGCGCCGTGGACGTCGTGCTGGCGGACCCGGTGCTTGCGGACCCGGAGGTGCCGAGCACGGGCGCCTCAGCGGACCCTGCGCTTGCGGGCGCGGAAGTGGCGAGCAGGGCCGCCGCGGTAGTCACCGCAACAGCCCAGCTGACGCCCGTCAATGTGCGCATTTTCCCCAAACCCCCAAAAAGAACATGAATGATCTGGTGAAGATACGGCACTCGCGGTCATGCGGTCTCGGGTATCGGGAGATAGGTCGGCCCGGTCGTCGACGGCGGAGCGGATACCCAGATGGTGCGCATGGATAGCAGGGTCAGGCCGAACCGGAGGACACGGCCGCATACTGCGGGAGGGCGTGTGGAACTTCCTCACCGGCCAACTTCCGAAGCCGCAGCCGGGCCGGACCGGCACCAGTTCCGTGCGGCATTCGTCAGCTGAGGTCGCCCACTTCGACGACAACCACGCTGAGCCGAAACCCTGCCAACACCAACATGATCCGCTGTGGTTCGGCGGAATCAACTTCACCAGCTACCTGAAACGGGCCTCGGGTACGGACCCGATCCGTACCCGAGGCCCGTCAACGTGTCAGTTCGGTGCGACCTGGGCCTGGGCAAGGTCGAAGACGGCCTTCTCCTGGGCCATGAAATGGGTGGCCGACATGTGCGGGCGGGCGGTGTTCCAGGTTTTGACGAACTCGATGACCGGGGTGCCGCCGTCGGGGTTGACGAAGTGGGAGGTGACGCCGATCTGGATGCCGGCGCCGGTGGCCGGGTCGTACTGCTCGAACCAGGGCCCGCCGCTGGCGCCGGGGCTGATCGCCGCGGGCAGCACATCGAGGTACTTGCCGGTGACGGCGGTCGACTGACCGGAGCTGACCTTGAGGGTACGGCCGTCGTAGGAGCGCTGGAGTGCGGACGGCACCCCGTGCTTGTTGGCCGCGCCCGTGCGGGTCGGGACACCGTTGACGAACGGGGGCGCGTACCAGCTGGCGTTGTTGTCGGATGGGTAGCCGAAGCCGGTCAGAGCCTTTCCCTGGGGCAGGTTGAAGCCGACCTGCTGGCCGCCGGTGACCTGCTGGATCGGCCGGCTGTCGGTCGGGCTGTCGACCAGGAACGCGGCCATGTCGTGCCCGGGGCCTTCACCGAAGTGACTGGCGTCGGCGGCCCATTCATTGGTTATCCACTGACGGGTCACCCCCCACACGCCGTAGGGCGCGATATCGGCGCCGGGCAACGGCCCGTCTCCCCCCGGAGTGCCGAGGACGTAGCGGGCCATAGCGGCACCGTTGAAGCCCGGGATGAAGACCGCGTCGGTTGCCGCCCAGTTTTCGATCCCGATGTGGAAGTCCCAGTTGGAGGAGTTCTGCCGGAGGCAGTGGGCGGCGGTGACCACGACACTCTGGTTGGCGCTTTCGACCACGTTCGCCGAGCAGGTGGACCACTGCCAGCCGGTGGTTCCCACCTTGCTGCGCTTGAGGAACAGCTTCCCGGCGGTCTTGCGGATCAGGCCGGAACCCGTGTAGGTGGCGCTGAGGTCGTCGACTCCGGCGGTCGGCTCGACGATGACGTCGCTGCCCTGGCCGTCGACTCCTGCCTCACTGATGTCGTCATCACTGAGACCGGCTATGGCGAGCCGGTTGACGGTCCAGTAGTTGACATCCGCCTGCAACTCCGCGGCATAGCCACTGCCGGCGGCGACCAAGGCCGGCCGCTCGTAAGGCGTGGTGTTCTCCGCGCTGGCCGGCGCGGCGGTGGCGAGCAGGGCCGCGGTGGTCACCGCAACGGCCCAGCTGACGCCTGTCAGTATTCGCATATTCCCCAAACCCCCAAAGTACGTGAATGATTTGGCGAAGATACGGCACTCGATGTCATGCGGTCTCGGATATAGGGAGATAGGTCAGGCCCAGTTCGCCGGTGACGCAACGGTTGTCGACGGCGGAGCGGGTGCCCAGATGGTGCGCATGGATAGCCGGGTCAGGGCGAACCGAGGGGCACGGCCGCGTACGGCTCGATCGGGGACGGTGCGCGGAACTGCCTCTCCCCGTCCAACTTCCGGATCCGCAGCGCGAGCAGGAGACGGCACCCGGTGCTGCCCGAGGGTCACCGCGGGAGCTGGGCCTGGATCGGCCGCAGGAACCGACCGGCCGCATCGACCGCGGGGGCCGAACTGTCTGCGCCGGCGACGAACACCGCGAACGCGACGTCCCCGTCGATGCCGACGAACCAGCCGTGCGCCGGCCCGCTGTCGACCTCGGCGGTGCCGGTCTTGCCGCGAAGGTCGGGCAGGTCCACGAGCTGGGTCGCGGTGCCGGCGGTGACGGTCTCGCGCATCATCGTGCGCAGTTCGTCTGTCACCTGGACCGGCGCCGCGGCGGGCGTGAGGTTCGCGGTACCGGGCTGGCCGAGGACCAGCATCGGGGCGGGCGCGCTGCCCTTGGCGATGGACGCCGCGACCATCGCCATCCCGAACGGGGAGGCCGTGACCTGCCCCTGCCCGATCGCCGCCTCGACGCGCTGGGCCGGGGTGTCGGCGGCCGGGACACTGCCGGTGACGGTGGTCAGGCCGGGCGTCACGTAGTCCACCCCGAGACCGAACTGCAGGGCCGCGTCGTGCAGCGCGTTCGGCCCCATCGCGACCGCGAGCTGGCCCATGGTGGTGTTGCAGGAGCGGGCGAAGGCGGTGTGCAGCGGCACCGCGCCGAGGTCGAAGTTGTCGTCGTTGGGGATGGTGCGTCCCTCGATGTTCGCGCTGCCGGGGCAGGGCAGCACCGTGTCGGGAGTGACCGAACCCTGTTGCAGCGCTGCGGAGGTGGTGACCGTCTTGAAGGTGGAGCCCGGCGGGTAGAGGCCGGTCAGCGCGATCGGCCCCTGCGCGGTGGCCGGCGCGTTCTGCGCGACCGCGAGCACCGCCCCGGTGGACGGCCGGATCGCGACGATCGCGGCCTGCTGCGGCAGGGCAGCGAGCGCGTCCTGCGCGGCGGACTGGACCGCCGGGTCCAGGGTGCTGGCGATGTCGGGCGCACGGGTGCCCTCGACACCGGCGACCATGTCGGCGGAACCGTTGGCGCGCACCAGTTGTACCGCCCAGCCGGCGGCGGCGTCCTGGCCCTCCTGCCAGAGCTGGCGCAGCCCGTCGAGGGCCGGTGAGGTGTCCGCCTTGTCGACGGTGAGCAGCCGGGTCTGCTTGACCAGTGTGACGCCGGGGACCGCGGCGAGGGCGCCGGCGATGGGTTCGAGGTCGGCGTCGCGCAGGGTGATGACGGTGGCCGTCTTGCCCTGCGCCGCAGCGAGATCCGCCTGCACGGAGGCGGCGGTGAGGGTCGGGGCCACCGTGGCGAGCAGGGGCGCCAGGGCGGCGGCGGTCACGGCGGGGTCCGGGGTCTGCACGGTGTCGACGTTGACCAGGGTGACGGTCTGCTCGGCCATCAGCGGCCGGCCGGCGGCGTCGAGCACCGTCGGCGAGCCGCCGGAAAGGGTGGTGTAGCGCAGCGTCGAGTCGGCGGTCAGGCCCGGGGCGAGCAGCTGCGGGTCCCACGGGATGGCGCCGCCGTCGGCGACGCCGGCACCGCCGCCCGTGGTGGTGTAGGTCCACTTCTCCGGCGGAGCGGGCGCGGGCGCGGGCGCGGTCTCCGGCTCGCCGAGGGTCCAGTCGGCGGCGAGGGTGAAGGTGCCCGCGTCGCTGTCGGTGGTGGCCACGGTGAACCGCACGTCCTGCGGGTCCAGGCCGTCGAACATCTGGGTGATCGCCGCCGCGGCCGCGGCCGGGTCGGAGGTGAGGTCGGCGGCGGCCTGCGCGTTGCGCTGGGTGAGCGCCTCGGCGAACTGCTGCGCCGCCTGCTCGGTGTCGGTCGGCCCGCTGCTGCAGCCCCCCAGCACCAGTGCGAACACACCCACCACGGCAATCCCCATCGATTTGCGCATGGCGTCGAGGGTAGGCGGCTGCGCCACCCGTGCACGGTTGCCGGGTCCCTGGACCCCTGAGCCGCGCACGACATCCTGGCGGCACTCGATCACACGGCGTAGCGTTGTAATCAAGTAATCATTGCAACTGACGAGGTGAGGGCAATGAGGCACGCACCAGGACCCGGCGGGCGACGCTTCGGCTGGCAGCAGGGCGAGGCCCCCGACGCGAGCGACGCCGCCGAGTGGTTCGCCGGCCGGCTACCCGACGACTGGTTCACCGGACCGGCCACCGTGCAGGTCGACCGCGAGGAGATCGTGGTGACCGGCGAGCTGCCGGCCCCCGACGACGCCTCCCCCGCCGCGGCCGACGGTCGGATCTCCCGGTTCCGGGAGGCCACCCGCGCGGAGCGGATGCGGATCGCCGACGAGGCCGAGGCCCGGTACGGACGCAAGGTGGCGTGGGGCGCGACGCTCGGCGAGCGGCACGCCCTGTTCACCCACCTCGCGGTGCCGGTGATGACGCGGCTGCGCCAACCCGAACGGATCGTCCTCGACACGCTGGTCGACGCCGGGGTCGCCCGCTCGCGGGCCGACGCACTCAAGTGGACGGTCCGGCTCGCCGGCCAGCACAGCGAGCAGTGGCTCGCCGAGCTGCGGGAGGCGATGGGCAAGGTGGAGGACCTGCGCGCCGAGGGCCCGCAGATCTAGGACGTGTCTCCTAACCGGTGGTAGCCGGATCAGCGAAACTGCAGCGCAGGTGGACGGTCACCTTGCGGCGCCCGTAGAGCCCTCCTTCGGTGTCGACGGTGCCCAGTAGCGCGTTCGTGACGTGGGCGTCCGAGACTGTTCGCTCCGCCGGCGAAACGGTCTTCCAGTTCCGGTACGCGCGACGGGCGACCTGCACTCCTTGTGTGGTGCGCACTCGGCAGATCGACTCGACCCTGAATTTCCGTGCACGCGGTGCTCGCCCGAACCCACGCGCGGGTTCGGCGCAGGTCCAGCACTTTCAGATCCAACGACGGCTATCGCCGTGATAGCGATTCGGACATTGATCGCAACAACGGGCGCCACGCATGATCATGGCGTGCCAAATCATCTTGCGAAGCATGGTGTCAACTCAACTTCGTCCGCGATGCCGGTCACGTGGCAAACCGGCAACAGGACATTAAAAGGTACCCCGGACACGGCATCATACGGGCTCACCGTGTTGCGCAAACTGAATCTCCGAAGGTCGGTTGCTGTTCATTCATAGGAATCTGGATGCCGGAGAAACACTCCGAACAATTCCATCGACTGTGAGAACCGAGATCCCGTAAGAGTCTGCCCATAATTGGATTGAAAATGATGGAGCCGCGTGAAATGACTTTTGCCGCAACCTCTACCGATCTTCATACCCTCACCATTGCTCAAGCAAGCGAACTCATCGGTTCGCGCGCACTCTCACCGGTCGAGTATGCGCAGGCGCTGATCGCGCGCACCCAAGCCGTGGATGGGCAATTGCAATCATTTGTGACCCGCACCTTTGACCTCGCATTGGAGCGGGCACGGCAAGCGGAGGATGAAATTGCTGGGGGCGGCTATCGCGGTCCTCTGCATGGCATTCCTTTTGCCCTCAAGGATGTTTTCGACACTGCCGACATCCTGACTTCCGGGAATTCCAGGGTTTGCGCGGACAATATACCCGGCCGAGACTCGGCAGTGGCCGAGAAGCTCCATCACGCAGGCGCAGTCCTGATGGGAAAGTTGGCGCTCCACGAGTTTGCACATGGCGGACCGTCGTTTGACGTTCCGTGGCCGCCATCGCGAAATCCATGGGATTCAACCCGGGTCACGGGGGGCTCCTCGAGTGGCTCCGCGGCGGCTGTCGCGGCGGGATTGGTACCTGGAAGCATCGGAACGGACACCGGCGGTTCAATTCGCGCGCCTGCATCGCAGTGCGGTGTGACTGGCCTGATGCCAACTTCCGGACTCGTAAGCCGCGCGGGAGTAATACCTCACTCATTTACGTTCGACCGCTGCGGACCAATGGCCAAGACGAGCGAAGATTGCGCAATACTGCTCCAGGCAGTGGCCGGCCATGACCCGAATGACGCCGGAAGCGTCGCACGCGCCGTCCCGGACTACCTGGCTGCGCTCGGCGAAGATCTGCGTGGAGTGCGAATCGGTGTGCTTCGGCACAACTGGAACAGTGAAGTCGTGGTGTCCGCTGCCCAATGTCAAGTCATGGAAGACGCACTAGCTGTTCTGGCGGAACTAGGTGCCACGCTAGAGGATTGCCAGATCCGGCCGATGCAGAGCTACTACGACATCAAGACCATCATCGGCGAAATCGAAGTGTTCAGTGTCCATCAATCGAACTTGATCACCCGCCCCGAAGACTTTGGCGCCGACATTCTTAGTCGGATGCTACCTGCAATTCTGTTCTCCGGTTACGATTTTGTGCAGGCCAGTCGCGAGCATCGCCGGGCCATCGCAGAAATGCAACCCCTCTATCGAAGATTCGATGCATTCATCACCATCGGCGCCGGGGAGGCGCCGCCCTTCGGCTCGCACGACCCGCTCGCCTTCTGGAAGAATGCCCATCACTTCACCTCGGCTAATGTCACCGGACAGCCAGTTCTCGCTCTGTGCAACGGATTTGGACCCAGTGGGCTGCCGTTGGGAATGCAGATACTTGGACGCCCCTTCGGCGAGGAGACGATTCTGCGCATCGGGCACGCCTATCAAGCAGTGACCGACTGGCATCAGCGCCATCCGGTGCTGGTCGACAATGCGACCGCACCCACTGTAACCGAACCCACATTGTTGGCCGGCACGTCCTCGGAGGCCGATTCGGAGTTACGTGATTTGTGCCTGTCAGCGGCTGGTCGGGCTGGTCTCGAATTAAATGAGAGAATGTTCATGCAGTTACTGGAGGGCGCTCCCCATGCCCTCGCGATGGCTTCTCGAATTTCGCGTGATTACGGTCATGCGGATGTGCCGGCCCACGGATTCGGCGTACCGCCGGCCTGATCGACAACCGAGCACATCCCCTTCTCGCCTTCCCCAAAGGCCATTCCCCACTTTTCGAGTGGTCACCATACCCGCCTTTCCTGCTGAAAACCCTACCGCGAACTTCCTGCACTGTATCTCGAACAGAATTCATGCAGGGTCCAATCTGCCGAAAGGTAGCGCTCTAGAGAGGAAGGAGAATAGCGTGAGTGAGTATCTATGGCTCGTCCAGCTTGACATTCCGGAGGAAATGGAAGACGAGTTCAATCGCATCTATGACACCGAACATGCGCCCAACATTTCCAAAGTTCCAGGCGTGCTTGGTGTGCAGCGCTATGTCCTGGAGAATCCGGTTGCAGGAGTGCAGAAGTACGCAACGCTTTACCGAGTGAACTCGCCGGACTTGCCACAGACCCCCGAGTGGCTTGCCGCGTCTGCAGAAGGCGACTGGAAAACCGTGATTCA
The DNA here is from genome assembly GCF_001894985.1 of Rhodococcus tukisamuensis NBRC 100609. GTDB lineage: Bacteria > Actinomycetota > Actinomycetes > Mycobacteriales > Mycobacteriaceae > Rhodococcus_G > Rhodococcus_G tukisamuensis. Next base: position 162,159 of record NZ_BCXG01000003.1, read on the forward strand.
ACCGTATGCGGTCAACCCCACGTTGTCGATGTTCAGAGCAATTCCTGAGTGATCACCGAGGCTCCGGCCCGCCGTACGCCATGAAAGGCATTGTTCGGCACGGTCTTCGGCAATACCCCATCCCGTCCGAGAACTCATGAAAGTCAGGCCATGACATTGAATCTTGAGCAAGCCAAACTCGTCCTGCAGGGCGCAATCAACAAGGCCAACGAATTTGATATTCGGATCAGCGTGTCAGTCTGTGATGCTGGTGGCCGACTTGTCGCCTTCCAACGAATGGACGGCGGACATTGGGGCGCCGGCTACGGCTCGCAAGGCAAAGCCGTCGCCTCCGCCGGATTCGCGCGGCCCAGCGGTCTCCTCTCGGAGCGAGCTTCGGCTCCCGTCATGCAGGGCATTGCCGCAGCGGAAGGCGGCCACATGTTCTATTCCCAGGGTGCCGTTCCCATATTTGTCGATGGGTTGATGGTGGGCGCGTGTGGTGTCGGTGGCGGCACCGGCGAGCAGGACGAAGAATGCGCGCAGGCTGGCGTTGCTGCGCTTCAGGGCAGCGTGTCCTCGGTCGTGTGACCGGACACCTGTTCATTGCCTAGCGAAAGGATTTGCGAGTGATTTACGAAGTTCGTTCTTACCAAGTAGATCCCGGAAATGTGACAGAGTTTGAGCGAATATTTGGCGACGGCTATGTGCATAGACACGCCTTCTCGCCGCTGACCGCATTCTGGCACACCGTAAATGAGCCTCTGAGCGAAGTGGTACATGTGTGGCCTTACACGGATCTGGACGAGCGGGCCAGCAAGCGCGCTGCTGCTGCCCAGCACCCACACTGGCCACCGGCAACGGGTCAATTTGTCAATCGAATGCAGTCGGAACTGATGATACCTTTCGACTTCGTCTCAGACCCAATGCCTGGCCTCCTCGGACCGATTTACGAAATCCGGTACGACTACTTCAAGGTTTCCGACCTCAGCGCCGGCACCGAGGCATGGGCTAACGCGATACAAGAACGCAGCAAACGCGATTCGCTCGTGCTTGCCGGTCGACTGGAATTCGGGCAGGTCAACGGCATCCTGCAGATCTGGGCATATTCCGACCTGGAAACGCGCAAGCAGGCCCTTGCCGAAGCATCCGAACAGGGAATGTCGCCCCCGGCGGATAGCCCGGCCCCAATTCATCAGGTGACGAAGATGGTGATGCCATCGATGTTCTCGCCACTGCAATAGCGAGACAACACCTTTCATGGCAACAACTGCCGGAAGCATGGATGGAAATCTGTCCATGCTTCCGCCAGGGTCCCGGCAGAGTCGCACGCAAGCTGGTTGACCTGGTGTTTCACCTGGCGTGACACACCGAACCTGCGAGACTTCAGGGCGGGCACGGCAAGTCCGCCGACGATTCGAGTTCTCGCAGAGGCACCATCACGAGGACGCCGTCGTGCTCGCCGATGCATCACCGTCATTGCCGTTTGACGAATCCAACCCGATCCTCGGCGAGGTGTCACTGATTCCGCCCGCCCCGCAGGTGTCGCCGTCCGATTCGAGGTTCGCCACACGGTCATCGCGTTCGACGGCAAGACCCTGCGTGGAGCCATGGACGCAGCCGGCGACCTCACCTTCTCCTCGCCGGGCCCTGCCAACGCACCACAGCGCAGTACCTGGGTCATACCTCGCCGACGGCCGGAGACCGCTCCGGGCGACGGCAGCCACCACGAGGTGGGCACAAGTGGGGCGGCACACAAATCGGTTGCCGACGCACGAAGCCGTCGGTACCGTGGCTGCCGGACCTGTTGTCAACGAAATGGAGAAGGGCCCTTGCTCCTTCAGCGGTAGTGACGCGCCATCGACCGTCGCGTGCTCGTGCACGTCCGACGTCGCCGCACCCACCCTGAGGAGCATTCATGCCACATCTCTCCCTGTCCGACCTCACCTTCACCTGGCCCGACGGCGACCCAGCCTTCGAGGGCCTCGACGCCGTATTCGGCCCCGGCCGAACGGGACTCGTCGGCCGCAACGGCGCGGGCAAGTCGACGCTGCTGCGACTGATCGCCGGCGACCTCACCCCCGACCGCGGCTCGGTGACCGTGCACGGCCGGCTCGCCTATCTCCGCCAGGACCTCACCCTCGACCCGAATCGCACGGTAGACGGCGTCCTCGGCATCGACAACCAGCGAAAAGCGTTACACCGCATCGAATCCGGCGAGGGCACCGAGCAGGACTTCGCCGACGCCACGGGCCACTGGGACGTCGAGGAGCGAGCGGTCGCCACCCTCGACCGGCTCGGCCTCGCGCACGTCGCACCGACCCCGGATGCGTTGGGCCGCACCGTCGGCACCCTCTCCGGCGGCGAGACGATGCTGCTGGGCCTGACCGCCGCCCTGCTCGGCGACCCGGAGGTGCTGCTGCTCGACGAGCCCACCAACAACCTGGACCTGTCCGCCAAGGCCCGCCTGTACGCGGCCGTCGACCAGTTCCCCGGCATCGTCGTGGTGGTCAGTCACGACCGCGCCCTGCTCGACCGGATGGACACCATCGCCGAGCTGCGACGCGGCGAGCTGCGCATGTTCGGCGGCAACTTCGCCCACTACCGCGAAACCGTCGAGGCCGAGCAGGAGGCCGGCCGCGCCGCGGTCCGCGACGCCCGCGCCGACGTCCGCAGGCAGGGCCGCGAGCTGGTCGAGGCGCAGACCAAGATCGACCGGCGCCTGCGCTACGGCAAGCGGATGGTGGCAGAGAATCGGTACCCGAAGATCGTCGGGAACGAACGCAAGAGCCAGGCCCAGGCCTCCGCCGGCAAGCTGCGCGGCAACCACGCCGACAAGCTCGACGAGGCCCGCCGCACCCTCACCGAGGCGGAGGAACTGGTCCGCGACGACCGCGAGATCCGGATCGACCTGCCGGACAGCGTCGTTCACCCGGGCCAACAGGTGGTCGAGGTCGCCGACCTCACCCTCGCCTGCGGCCCCACGGTGTCTCTGGCGGTCACCGGCCCGGAACGGATCGCGCTGGTCGGCCGCAACGGCATCGGTAAGACCACCCTGCTCCGGGCCCTGACGGACATGCCGCCGCGGGTGCCGTGGCGGGCGTTGCCGCAGCGGCTCGACGTCTTCGACGAGACCCGCACCCTCGCGCAGAACCTGGCCGATGCCGCGCCGCACGCCACCGCCGAGCAGATCCGGGGTCGGCTGGCCCGGTTCCTGTTCCGCGGCAACGACTCCGACGTGCTCACCTCGGCACTGTCCGGCGGGGAACGGCTGCGGGCGGCGCTGGCGATGATCCTGCTCGCGGAGCCGGCGCCGCGACTGCTGATGCTCGACGAGCCCACCAACAACCTGGACCTGCCGAGCCTGCAGCACCTCACCGAGGCGTTGGCCCAGTTCCGCGGCGCGTTGATCGTCGCCAGCCACGACCTGCCGTTCCTGCGGGAGATCGGCGCGACCCGCTGGCTCGAGCTCACCGACGACGGGGTGCGGGAGGTGGATCCGCGGTGACCGCACGCCGAATCCGCGCCCGCGCCCTCCCCGGGCTGGCCTAGGGTCGGGGCATGACGGACGACACCCGCATCCACGCCTTCCGCGACGACGCCCTCGGCGACCTCGACGCCACCGGCGTCGCCGAGGCCATCGCCGCCGGCAAGGTCTCCCCCCGCGAGGTGGTGCAGGCGGCGATCGAGCGGGCCGAGGCGGTGCAGGGCTCGCTCAACGGCATCGAGTTCCCCGACTTCGAGCGCGCACTGAGCCTGGCGGAGCGACCCCGCGGCGGCGTCTTCTCCGGGGTGCCGACGATCGTCAAGGACAACGTCGACGTGGCGGGACTGCCGACCGGGCACGGCAGCGCGGCGTTCACCCCGAAGCCCGCCGCCCGGGACAGCGACTGCGTCACCCAGTTCCTGTCCACCGGCCTGGTGCCGCTCGGCAAGAGCCGACTGCCGGAGTTCGGGTTCAGCTGCTCCAACGAGTACGCCGACGCCGAGCCCGTGCACAACCCGTGGAACCCGGCGTACTCGTCGGGCGCGTCGTCGGGCGGGTCCGCCGCGCTGGTCGCGGCGGGGGTGCTGCCGATCGCGCACGCGAACGACGGCGGCGGCTCCATCCGCATCCCCGCGGCCGCCTGCGGCCTGGTCGGGCTCAAGCCGACCCGCGGCCGCACCCTGCCCGACGCCCAGGACAAGACGATGCCGATCCGCATCATCGCGCAGGGCGCGCTGACCCGGACGGTCCGCGACACCGCACGGTTCTACGCGGCGGCCGAGTCCTTCTACCGCAACCCCAGGCTGGCACCGGTCCGCCTGGTCGAGGGGCCGTCCCGGACGAGGCTGCGGGTCGGGGTGATCGTGGACTCGATCACCGGCGTCCCCACCGACGACGAGACCCGCACCGCCGTGCACGCGACCGCGGAACTCCTCGACGGGCTCGGGCACCGGGTCGAGGAGATGCCGCTGCCGTTCGGGCAGGCCTTCGTCGACGACTTCAGCCTCTACTGGGGCTTCCTGTCCTTCGCGGTCTGCAACGGCGGCAAGAAGATGCTCGGAGCCGACTTCGACAAGGCCCGCACCGACAACCTCACCCGAGGCCTGGCCGCCCTGTACCGCAAGAACATCGGGAAGACCCCCCGGATGCTCTACCGCCTGCGGCGCACCCATCAGCAGTACGCGCAAATGTTCCACCACTACGACGTGGTGCTCTCGCCGACGGTCTCGCACACCACCCCGCTGCTCGGGTACCTCTCCCCCACCCAGGACTTCGACGAACTGTTCACCAAGATCATCAATTTCACGGCGTTCACCCCGCTGAACAACGCATCGGGCGGTCCGGCGATCTCGCTGCCCCTGCACCAGAGTGCCGCGGGTCTGCCGATCGCATCGCACTTCTCCGCCGCGCACGGCGACGAGCGGACACTGCTCGAGCTGGCGTTCGAACTCGAGCAGGCCAGGCCGTGGGCGCGGATCCAGGACCCGCGCTGAGTCACCCCCGGCCCCACCGTTGAACGGGGGTTCGGCGTGGCCGGACCGTGCCGCGGCGACGCGGATTGGCACCATGGTCGGGTGAACTCGTACTGGACCCAGTGGTCGGCCTACCTCCCGGTGCTCGTGGCGGCGGCGCTCGTGCTGATCGGGCCGCTGTGGCAGCTGACCCGGCACGCGGTGACGCTCGCCCACGAGGCCGGCCACGCGATCGCCGCCGTCGGCACCGGCCGCCGGCTGACCGGGATCCGCCTGCACTCGGACACCTCGGGCCTGACCCTCTCACGCGGCAAGCCCCGCGGACCGGGGATGGTGCTCACCGCGGCCGCCGGCTACCTCGCGCCCTCGCTGCTCGGTCTCGCGGGTGCGGCGCTGATCGCGGGCGGCCAGCTCACCCTGCTCCTGTGGGGCTCGGTGGGACTGGTCGTGGCGATGGTGCCGTTCATCCGCAACTTCTTCGGGCTGCTGGTGCTGATCGCCGCGGGCGGCGCGTTCGGCACCGTCGCCTACTACGGATCACCCACGCTCCAGCTGAGTTTCGGCTACGTCGTGATCTGGCTGCTGCTGATCGGCAACCTGCGCACCATCGTCGAGGCGGCGCAGAACCGGTCCGGGCGGTCGGACCTGGACCAGCTGCGCACCCTCACCCACCTGCCCCGCCTGGTGTGGACCGTGCTGCTCGTCGCCGTGTCCGTCGGCACCGGGGTGCTGGCGTGGCGGGCGCAGTACATCGGTTAGTCCCGCCCCACTTCTGGCACCTACCTCACCGCGAGGACGTGGAACATGGTGTGCTGCCCACCATCCGGATTGAAGTTGTCGTCAGCGCACAGCACCAAGGTCCGGGTGCCGTCGTCTAGCGTCGGGCCCCAGGTGATGCCCTCGACATTGTCGGGGTTGGCGCCGGTGTCCACGAAGTCGAACAGCAGCCTCTTCGGCATCGGAGTCTCGGTGCCGTCGAGCTTCTCCCTGCCGGTGACGGGGGTCGCGCCGGCGGTGGTGGTCCAGAAGATCTGCACCTCGTTGCCCTTGCCGGGCACCGCGCCGCGCTCGATCACCAGGTATTCGTCGTCGTCGACCGCCAGGATCTCGGTCGCCCCCCGGTCTGCCTTCAACGTCCACCCGGTGGAGTCGACGACGTCCGGGTAGTCGCCGCTGATCGCGTCGACCCGGTAGACAAATTCGTCGACGACGTCACCACTCGCGTTGTCGAACATGAGAACCCTTGAATCGGTGCCGGTCGCGGAAGTCGCGATCGAGCCGTCCTGCAGGAGCGAGTTCTCCGTGAGTGCAACGATCCTCGAGCCGTCGACGGAGAACGTCACACCCTCGAAGGCCAGGTTGTTGCGCACGCCGGACACCGGGGCACCGTCCGGACCCGCCACCGGGGTGTAGTGCGCCGGCACCGGGTAGTCACGGACGAGGGTGCCGTCGACGGTGGCGCGGCGCACGAACGGCGCGAGCAGCTTCGAGGCGTCGCCCTCGCTGGTGTACACGATGTCGGTACTGCCGGGAACACGGCGAATGGACTCCGGATCAACCCCCTTCTTCGGGTAGGGCTGGCCGTCGGCCGCCAGGAGGGTCGTCATCTCGGTGAAGGTCGGTGCATCCGCGGCGAAGGCGCCGTCCGGACCGAGACCGAGAGTCATGGCGTAGGAGCGCGCGGGCCCCTTCTCCGACCGGTCGTCGCTGACTGCAACGTAGCTTCTGGTGTCCTCGTCGTAGTCGATCCCCGAGATCCCGCCGAGCGCCGGCCCGAACGGGCTGAGTCCGTCCGCGACCTGCATCGTGTCGATGTGGGTCACAGCGAGGTCATCCATGCGGGTGGCCGATTCGGCGGTCGAGCAGGCGCCGAGAGCCAGGAGGAGTGGCGGCGTCACGAGCAGGGCGAGAGTTCTTCGTTGCATGTGGCGGACCGTAGGGGTAAGACATGAACGAGTCTTGACCCTAGGGTTACATACTGCGGTCCCCCCTGCCTGCGGCACCGTCGAACCCGCTGATCCTGGTCCGTCAGTACCCCTTGCCCTGCATCCAGGCCAGCACGCCCAGGATCCGCACCGCGGGCACCGAACCGCCCAGCCCGGCGCGGTCCCGCAGGTCGATCAGCCGCCGGTGCAGGGCCCCGTCCCCGTCGCGCAGCGCGAGCCGCACCGGCTCCAGGTGCGCGGCCTTCGTCCCGAGCTGCCGGCCCACGACGTCGTCGTAGATCGGGTACAGCCGCGGGCGTTTGCGCGCGATGAGCTTCGACGCGACGATGCGACCGATCCCGTGAATCTCCCGCAGCGCCGTCTCCAGTTGCCACACAGGCGATTCCGGCGTCATGGTGTCGGATTCGTCGACGAGGTCACGGTCCGGGCCCACCGCCGCGAGCAGTCGGTTCAGCTCCGACCTCGCCTCCCCGAGCATGATCCACGCGCCCTGCGCCGGCACCTGCACCGACAGCAGGGTGATCGCGACCAGGTCGTCCGCGGTGAAGGTGTCGACGTCGGCCTCACGCCTGCCGCTGGGGTCCCACGAGTCCCACCGCGCGCCGGTCCTGATGTGGCCGGTCTTGACGAACGGGCGAGTGAAGTACTCCTGCAGCACGTCGATTGCGCCGGCGTCGTCCCCGTCCCGCAGCACCCGTGGCAGCCGGATCGGCAGGTCGTCACTCATCGGTCGTCTCCTGCGCGAGCACGTGGGCCGCGAACGAGCGGTTGTGGTACTGCGCGTACGGACCACGGCCCTTGGTCACGAGATGCTCGGCGAGGGGCCGGGTGGCCTTGTCCAGCGGCAGCTCGAAGAACTGCTCGTCGGCGCCCTCGTCGGAGAGGAACCAGTCGAGCAGGACGCCGTCCCCGCCCGCGGACTCCATCGGGGTCGGCTGGATCCGCACCAGCGGGGCCCTTAGCGCGAGTTCGTCCAGGCTGCAGCCTGTTTCGGCGGTCAGCGCGGACGCCGACACATACAGCGCGGTCCGGTAGTCCACGACCTCGCCGCCCTCGGTGAACCGTTCGACGAAGAGCACCTCCATCGGCCCGACGTTGAGGGTGAACAGCCGCTGCCGCTCCGCGGAGCTTTCGGTCGACGGCAGCGCGCTCAGCGTCCATCGGTCCACCTCCCCGCCTGCCGGGTCGTCGAACGCGTCGGCGAGGTACCCGGAGATGAGGTCGGTGACCACGTCGAAGAACGGGTCCTGTTGCAGCGTCGCGAAGTTCTCGTCGCTCGCCGAGGGTTGAATGGTCGCCATGGTGTTCATTGTCCCCGAGTCCCTTCGGTGACGGCAGTCAGCGTCGCCCGGAACCCGACGGCGTGTTTGCAGGGGTGACCCGATTGTGCGGCTGTGGAAGACTGGTCGGCGGGAAGACGAGCTGACCCAAGACCTTCCTCTGGCACGGAGAAGTGCGATGTTCCGTTCGGTCCACAACAGCACTCGGGTACGCGATGCGAGAGCGGCGTACGAGCGCGTGCGCGGCGCACACCTCGATGCGGTGCAGGCGGCGTTCGAGGACCACATCCTGCGCCTGGACTGGTCGCGGGAACAGATCGAGCGCTACCGCGAACAGCGGCTGCGGGCGCTGCTCGGATACGCCCGCGAGCGGTCGCCCTTTCACGCACGGCGACTGCGTGGCCTCGATCCGTCCTCCGCCACGGTCGCCGACCTGGCGAGGCTGCCGGTGATGACCAAACAGGACGCGCAGGACGAGTGGGACGCCATCGTGACGGTCCCCGACCTCGACCTCCGCGATGCAGAGCGGGTTCTGGCCGAGCAACTGTGGTTTTCGTACACACCCGGAGGCCGGCAGATCTTCAGCTCCGGCGGGTCGAGCGGCGTGCGGGGCGTCTACGCGTGGGATTGGGAACTGTTCGTGTCCTTCGCCTGCCTTGCCTGGCGATTCCAGGCGCGGGAGGAGCGGCGAGGTCCGCCGCTGCCACGTGCAACTCGCCTCGCCGTGCTCACGGCCGGTGAGCCGCCGCATGCCAGCACGCCGTTGTTCGACATGGCGACCGCAGCGGGGATGGATACCGTCGTGATCCCCGCACGCGCACCGTTCGACGAGGTCCTCGCCGCGGTCGCGGCCGCCCGGCCCACCCATCTCGTCGGGTATGCGACGGTGGTGGGCCGGCTTGCCCGCGCGGCCCTGGCGGGAGACCTGGAGCTCCGACTTGCCCGGGTCAGCACGAACTCCGAGCCCCTGCTCGACGAGGACCGACAGGCCGTGCGTGATGCCTGGCACGTGCCGATCCACAACCTCTGGGGGTCGACCGAGATCGGCGTGCAGGCGGTCGGGTGCGGGCACGCCGGCGGGCTGCACGTGTGCGAAGACGAGGTGATCCTCGAACGCGTCGACGAGGCCGGGGTGCCGGTGGGTGACGACGAGCCCGCCGCCCGGACGCTCGCCACCGGGCTCGCCAACCGCACATTCCCGTTCATTCGCTACGACCTCGGCGACCAGGTCACGATGTTGCCCGAAAAGTGTTCCTGTGGAAGCGGATTCGCGCGGGTGGCCGACATCGCCGGCCGCCGTGACGACGACTTCCGCTATGGCGAGTGCACGGTGCCCGCGAGTGCGTTCCGCCACGTCCTCGGCACCGATCCTCGCGTCTCCGAGTACCAGGTCAGGCAGACCAGCGCCGGGGCGGAGATCCTCGCGGTGGGCCAACCCGACACGGCCACACTGACTTCGTCGATGGTGGCCGCGCTGCGCCGGCATGGGCTGCCGGATCCGGAGGTGCGTGTCCGAGTCGTCGGCCGGCTCGAGCGAAACGAATCGACCGGAAAGCTCCGGCGATTCGTCGCGCTCGACAGTCACCCCGGAAACGCCGGGTAACGACCTGCTCTCGCGGACCAGATCCCGCATTTCGTCGAGCGCCTTCTCGGCCACCGGTCCTGACGACGGCCGAGGCGAGGCGAATCAATCCCCCCGGCGATCCACCCCACGGAGGGCGCCGATCGGATGACCGGCGACCTCCACGGGACGCGGACCGCTACGTCAGGACAACGAACCGAACAGATCGGTCAGGCTGCCGGCACTGCCGGAGCCGCCGTCACCATCGCCACCGCCGGGGCCCGGTTCACCGACCACGATGGTGGCCAGTGCGCCGCCTCCCGCATTCAGGTCCGCCGTGGCGCTGTCCCGCGGCACGCAGTTGGTGGCCGCGAGGACCGGGGTCGTGCCGAGCGCCGCATTGGCCAGGAACGAGTAGTAGTTGGCCGGGTTGTCGTAGGCCCCGGCGTCACCCGAGACCCGCAGCTTCGGGGTGATGTCGGTGCCGACGGCGCCGGCGGTCACGGTGACGTCGACGGCGGGCAGCTGGAAGAAGGTGTCGCCCGCGGCATTCGGGGAACCGTCGAGATTGGTCTTGGTCTTGGGCGCCACGATCCCGCCCTCCACGTCGGCGGCCGCACCGGGACCGTTCACCGACACCTCATTGTTCCCGGACAGTCGCAGGATGCCGCCCGCCGCATCCGGCGCGCCGGTCACGTTGACGCGCTGGACGTCCGGCGCCACGCCGGCGAGGTTCGTGGCGGTGTTGGCGACAACCTCGGCCTTGACGAACGTGGTGTTCGCGGGAATCTCGTAGTCGATCTTGAGCCGCGACAGGTTGACGGTCGTCGCTCCGGTGTCCACGTCGGGATACGACGCCGGCGTCGGCTGAATTCGGTACGTGAAGGTCTCGCCCGCCTCAACCAGATCCGGCGCGTCGACCACCACGCCGCCCTGGACCGTCTTGGGGACTGCGAACCCGAAAGCATGTGCCGCACAAGAGTTCTTGAAGTCGGTCTGGCTGACCGCGGCCGACGCGGGGCTTACCCCGAGGAACAAGCCGGCGATTGCGGCGGCACTGGCGGCCGGAACCGTGTAACGGGGTAGCGAAGATGAAAACATTCTTGCTCCTGTTCTGCGGAATCGAATCCTGACGCACTCGGCACTGTGCTGCGCATCACACATGACCGAAGCCGAAAACTAGCACGTGTTTCATAAGCATTGGTCATCTTCGGTTAAATGGGGAGTAATCAGCCCTCATGCCGTGACAGTGGACGTCTCGAACCGGTAGTCGTCCAGCGGAAAGCTTCGCGCCTCCCGGAATGCATTGCCCGTCGACGTCGGCCGCAGGATCGCCGCCTCACCGTGCTGGTTGAAGTAGTAGCTGCGTGCCGTCCGGCAGTTGCCGCCGTAGAACACCGAGTCGCCCAGCTTCTCGGTCATCCGGTCCAGGAACTCGTCGTTGGCCCGCTCGGTCACCTCGAACACGTCCGCGCCGCGCCGTCGCATCTCGCCGAACAGTCGCTCCATGTGCGCCATCTGCGACTCGATGGTGGTGAAGTACGACAGGCCGCTGTACGAGTACGGGCCGGCCAGGGTCAGGTAGTTCGGGAACTGCGGCACCGAGACGCCCTCGTAGGCCTGGAAACGATTGTCGCGCCACCACTTCCCGAGGCTGCGGCCCTCCCGGCCGATTATCTCGATCGCCGGGAAGTTCACGTCCCACAGGTTGAAGCCGGTGGCCAGGACCAGGGTGTCGATCTCGGTCCGGCGGCCGTCCGCGGTGACGACGGCATCCGGCTCGATGCGCTCGATCGTCTCGGTCTCGAGGTGCACGTGCGGCTTGGTGAAGGTGCGGTAGTAGCTGTTGGAGAAGGTGGGCCGCTTGCACCCGAAGTCGTAGTCCGGCGTCAGCTTTCGGCGCAGATCGGGGTCGGCGACCTGGGCGCGCAGGTGTCCCCGGGACGCCGCGGCGGCGCCCCTGTTCAGCAGCTTCGTCTGACGGAAGTGCAGCACCGCGCTCACCATCACCGCCTCGAGGATCCCCGAGCTCACCGCGCGCGCCGCACGCTGGACCGCCGGCACCCGCGCAAAGAGCCGCTGCACCACACCCGGGATCGCCGTGTCCACCTTCGGCAGCACCCAGATCGGGGTCCGTTGGTAGACGGTCAGTTCCGCGGCCCTGCGGGCCACCTCCGGGATCAGCTGCACGGCGGTGGCACCGGTCCCGACGATCGCGGTCCGGGTGCCGGTCAGGTCGTAGTCCTCGTCCCATGCCGTGGTGTGGATGACCTTCCCGGCGAACGAGTCGATGCCGGCGATGTCCGGCGTGTGTGGCTGCGACAGGAACCCCGTCGCGGTGAGCAGGTACCGGGCCGTGACGGGCGGCTGCCCCTGGACGGACACCACCCAGTGCTGCGCCTCCTCGTCCCAGCGGGCGCCCTCGACGACGGCGCCGAAGCGCATGTGCCGGCGCAGGTCGTACTTGTCGGCGACGTGGTCGGCGTACCGCTTGAGCTCCGCGCCGGGGGCGAACAGTCGCGACCAGTACGGGTTCGGCTCGAACGAGTAGGAGTACGTCACCGACGCGATGTCGACGGCCAGGCCGGGGTAGCGGTTGACGTGCCACGTGCCGCCCAGGTCGTCCTCGCGTTCGAGGATCGCGAGGTTGTCCAGACCCAGTCGTTCGAGCTGGATCGCGGCTCCCATCCCGCCGAACCCGGCGCCGACGATCACCGCGTCGTAGTGCCCCGCCCTGTGGTGCTGTGCCGCCATCGAAAGCCCTCCAACCGAGTTCCGCCACGTCGGTGCCGACACTACGTCGCGCGTACCCCACCTGCCCGGGTATCGCGGGCGACCGCGGAGCCGTTCAGGCCAGCGAGAGCTGGACGATCGGTTCGGTCGTCGGGGACGGCGAACCGGTGCCGGGTTCGACGGTGATCGCGACGGTCTGCGCGTCCCCGAGACCGGTGATGACCTCGCCGGACGGCGGCGGCATGGTGTCCGCGCTCATGGTCCCGGCCGACCGGGCCGACTCGGCCGTCCCGTCCGCCGGCATCAGCCACATCTGGTAGACCTGCCCCGCGGGCGGCGGCGGCACCGACTCGAGCGAGACGACGGCGGCGTCGAGCTGCCGCGACGCGGTGATGCTGACGCTGCCCCCGGCCACCTCGGCACTGGCGGTCAGGGAGTTCGGCTCCGACATGACCTGCGCCACGCTCGGCTGCGCGGGCTGGTTGTCGGAAAGCTGGTTCACGGCCACCGCCCCGCCGACCCCGATCACGACGACGGCCGCCGCGGCCGCGATCACCCGCGTCCAGCGCCGCCGACGCGCGGCCCGGCGGACGTCCAGATCGGTGACGACCCCGCCACTGGCAGCCCCGCCGCCGTCAACCCCGACCCCGTCCTCGTCCACCGCGGCCAGGATCCGGGCCCGCAGGTCCGACGGCGGCGTGGCGGCGTCGAGTACCGACATCCTGGCCGTCGTCTCCCGCACCTCGCGCACGATCCGCGTGAACTGCGCCGAGGTGTCCGCATCCGCCGCGGCGAGCCGCTCGGCGATCTCGCGCCGCTCGGAGTCCGAGACCGCGCCGAGCGCGTACACGTAGGCCAACTCGAGAAGTCCGTCGCCGCCAGGCGGAGTCGTGGTCTCAGGCATCGGTGCTCACCCCCAGGCAGTTCTTCAGTCGTATGAGTCCGTCTCGGATGCGTGACTTGATCGTCGGCAGCGCCACGTCCAGTTGGTCGGCCACCTCCCGGTAGGTCCGGCCGCCGTAGTAGGCCAACCCGATCGCCTCACGCTGCGTCGCGGTCAGGGAGTCCAGGCAGCCCACGACGGCCTGCTCGTCGAGGCGCTGGCCGACCTCTTCGACCACCACGTCGTGGTCGCGGCCCAGTTGCGCGTACCCGTACACGGTGTTGCGGTCCGAGGCGGACTGCTCGGCCCGGACCCGGTCGACGGTGCGTCGGTGGGTCAGCGTCATCAGCCACCCGACCGGGCTGGAGCGGGCCGGGTCGTAGCGTCCGGCGCCCGACCAGATCTGCAGGTACACCTCCTGCGTGACCTCCTCGGCCAGCGCGGGGTTCCGCAGGATCCGGGTCGACAGGCCGAAGACCCGGCTGCAGGTCAGGTCGTAGAAGTCGGCGAACGCGCGGCGGTCCCCATCGGCCACCGCCGCCAGCAGCTCCGTCAGTCGGCGCGCCTGCGCCACGTCACCGGTGACGCCGGTCGGCGTCACCGGGCAGGCTCGGTCACCGTCGGCATCCGCGTGCGAGTCTTCGGAGCCGTCGGTGTCCATCGCACCATTGTCGCTCACGTGCCCGTCGGCACACATGACGTCGCCGCTTCTGCCGTCCACAATCGACACCTCCCGCTTCACGCAGGTGATTCGGAGCCGCTCGGACGGCGGATGGGCCGGCTCCGATCGGCCGGCCCCACCGTGCGTCGTCTACTGAGCGGGCGGCGTCAGCACCGAGTCGATCAGGTAGACGGTCGCATTGGCCGTGTGCACGCCACCGCAGATCACCGCCGCGTCGTTGACCTTCAGGTTGTCGCCGGACCCGGTGACCGTGACCGTGCCGCCCTCCACCGTCGGGTGCTGGCCGTCGATGTTCGCGGGGCCGATCTGCCCCGGGACCACGTGATAGGTGAGCACCTTCGTCAGCGTCGCCGAGTCGGTCTTCAGTGAGTCGACGGTGGCCGGGTCGACCTTCGCGAACGCCGCGTCCACGGGCGCGAACACCGTGAACTGTCCGCCGTTGAGCGTGTCGACCAGGTTGACGTCCGGGTTGAGCTGCCCGGAGACCGCGGAGACCAGCGTGGTCAGCAACGGGTTGTTCGACGCTGCCACCGCAACCGGGTCCTGTGCCATCCCGGTCACCGAGCCGGCCCCGGTCGGCACCGTCGCCGCATACTCCGCGCAGCCCGGGCCGACCAGGTCCGCCGCCGGGTTCGCCTGTGCCCCTGAGGCCATCGTCCCCGAGGTCATCGCCGACCCGGTCATCTCGTCCTGGGTCATCGCGCTCGGGCCCCCGTCGGACGAACTCGAGTCGTTGCTCGAGCAGGCGGACAGGCCCAGGACGCCGACCGCCGCGAGGCTCACCGCGACACATGCCTTGTGCTGAAGATTCTTCATGGACCATTCACTCCTTCGATCGCAACCGGGCCGACCGCCCGACATCTGTTCTGTCGAGGGGTATTCGGTGTGATCGCGGGCGCGGATGGGTCGGATTCGAAAACTCTTCCGGCGAGACTCCGACGCGGAAATCGACACGAACCCAGCCGGGAGTCGGCCGGCTCCGAATACCCGGCATGCAAACACTCGCGCTGATCGGATTTCTCGGCGGGCTGATCACCGGCATCTCCCCGTGCATCCTCCCGGTCCTCCCGGTGATCTTCTTCTCCGGCGTGCAGAACGCCCGGACCGTGCCCGACGCCCCGCCGGGTGCGGTCGCGACCGAGGTCCGGGCCGAGCCCACCCTCGGCGACCGGTTGCGCCCGTACCGCGTGATCGCCGGTCTGGTCCTGAGTTTCAGCGTCTTCACGCTCGCGGGTTCCCTGCTGCTCTCGCTCCTGCACCTGCCGCAGAACGCAGTGCGCTGGGTCGGCCTGGTCGTCCTGACCCTGATCGGCATGGGCCTGATCTTCCCCGCGGTCGAGCGGCTTCTCGAGCGGCCGTTCTCCCGGATCCCGCAGCGTCCGGTCGGCGCCGGGCGGAGCGGCTTCGGTCTCGGACTGGCCCTCGGGGTGCTGTACGTGCCGTGCGCCGGCCCGGTCCTCGCGGCCATCGTGGTCGCGGGCGCCACCGGCGACATCGGACTGCCCACGATCGTGCTCACCCTGTCCTTCGCGGTCGGCGCGGCCCTGCCGCTGCTGGTCTTCTCGCTCGCCGGACGCCGGATTGCCGAGCGGGTCACCGCGTTCCGTCGGCACGAGCGCGGCATCCGCATCACCGGCGGGCTCCTGATGATCGGCCTCGCCGTCGCGCTGGTCTTCAACCTGCCCGCGGTGCTGCAGCGTGCGGTGCCCGACTACACCAGCTCCCTGCAGGACAGTTTCGCCGCCAGCAGCCAGGTCCGCGGCAAGCTCGACCTGGGCGGCATCGTCAACGACCAGAACCGCGACCTGGCGAACTGCACGGACGGCGCCACCGAGCTCGAGAGCTGCGGCACGGCGCCGGACATCACCGGGATCGACGGGTGGCTGAACACGCCGGGCGGCACGCCGGTGGACCTGAAGTCGTTGCGCGGCAAGGTCGTCCTGATCGACTTCTGGGCGTACTCGTGCATCAACTGCCAGCGGTCCGTCCCGCACGTCGCCGACTGGTACGACGCCTACCGCACAGCCGGGCTCGAGGTGATCGGCGTCCACACGCCCGAATACGCCTTCGAACGCGTCGAGTCCAACGTCGTCGACGGCGCCGCCGGACTCGGCATCACCTACCCGGTGGCGCTGGACAACAGCTACTCCACCTGGACCAACTACCGCAACCGGTACTGGCCCGCGGAGTACCTGATCGACGCGTCGGGCACCGTGCGGCACATCAAGTTCGGCGAGGGCGACTACGACGTCACCGAGAAGCTGATCCGTCGGCTGCTCGAGGATGCCAACCCGGACGCGACGCTGCCCGGCGCCACCGCCGGCGCGGACATGACCCCCCAGTCCAGCACCACGCCCGAAACCTATTTGGGGGTAGGCAAAATGGTGAACTACGGCGGCGCGGGACGCTACTCCGAGGGCAGCGCCACGTTCGACTACCCGGCCGTCCTGCCCGACGACAGCTTCGCGTACCGCGGCCGATGGACCCTGGACTTCCAGGGCGCCACCGCCGAGAGCGACGACGCGAGCATCGCGCTCGACTACCACGGCCGCGACGTCTACCTGGTGGTCGGCGGTACCGGCACCGTGACCGTCACCCGGGACGGCAGGCCGAAGGCGATTCCGGTCAGCGGACCACCGACGCTGTACCCGCTCGTCGACGACGACACCGTCAGCCGCGGCCGGCTCGACGTGGCCCTCACCCCGGGACTCCAGGCGTACTCGTTCACCTACGGCTGACCCAGGAGCAGCTCAGCTGCAGGCGTCTTCAGCCCAATTTAGTTAGTGCGCGATCTATTCGTGTACGATTCACGACATGACCCTCGCCGAAGCCACGCACCCGGACGGCGACATGCTCGCCCTGGACCGCCAGGTCTGCTTCGCGCTCGCCGTCGCGAACCGTGCGGTGCTCTCGGTGTACCGCCCCCTGCTCGAACCGATGGGCCTGACGCACCCGCAGTACCTCGTGATGCTGGCCCTCTGGGGCGAGGCTCCGATGTCGGTGAAGGCGATCGGCACGGCCCTGCAGCTCGACTCCCCGACGCTGTCCCCGCTGCTCAAGCGACTGGAGGCGTCGGGCCTGATCACCCGAACCCGCAGCGCCGACGACGAACGTCAGCTGGTAGTCGACCTCACCGACGCCGGCCGCGCACTGCGCACCCAGGCCGAGCGCATCCCCGGAGCCGTCGTCGCCCGCCTCGGTGTCGGGCTGCCCGAACTCGAGGAACTGCACCGCGTCCTCACCAACATCAACCGCGCAGCACTCCAGGCAGGAGCACTGAACTCATGAGCAAAACCCGCCCCAACCCCGTGCAGTGGATCGCGTACGCGTGCGGCGCGAAGCTGCCCGAGTCGATGAACGACTGGGTGCTCAACGACATCACCGGCGACCACTACGTGGTCCGGCACCTGGTCCGGGCGATGGTGCCGTTCGTGCCGCTGTTCGTGATCTTCATGCTGTTCCCGGGGCCGCTGTGGCTGCGCGGCTCGATGGTGCTGCTCGGCGTGCTGCTCGCGTTGTTCTACTCGGTGGTCTACATCCACCAGAACCGGGCTCGGCGACTGCAGAAGAACGGCCTGCCGATGGAACTCGACAACCCGAGGCGCAAGGCCGCCCAGGCCGCCAAGGAGAACTCCTACAGCGACACCTGGCGCTGACGCCCCCGGTCCGCTCTGCGAAGGGCCGGTCGCGCGAAAGCGGGATGCCCGCGCCCAAAACTTCATAGACTGCTGCATCTGGTGATTTCGAAAGTCTCACACTGTCGAAAGGATCCACATGCGCCTACTGAAGGCCGCGGCCGCTGCCGCCGCCCTGGTCGCCGTGCCCGCCATCCTCGCGGCACCCCCCGCTCAGGCGTTGACGCCCCAGACCGTATTCGGGACGCTGACCTGCAAGAAGGGCCCGCAGAACTCGGCCCCGACGGTCGCGTGGGTGCAGAGCGAGAACGGAGAATCCGGTTGGGCGAAGATCAGCGACGCACCCGGGTCCACCTGGCTGAAGACCTACCGGTACACGGCCAATGACGCCGGCCGGTTCAGGCTCGTCGTCGGCTGCGGCGGAAACGACCCGCAGAAGAAGAAGGGCGTCGTGACCGCCTGGATGAACCCGGGCAGGCACAACGTGACCGCGACCTTCTCCTGACACCCACCGGTCGGGTCCGGCAGTCGACGGGCCGACGGGCGTCGGGCGCTCCGCACGTGAGCGGGGGGCTCAGGCGCCCGTCTCGACCGGTCGACCCGAGGCGATCCAGGCGTCGGTGCCGCCCGCGACGTTGACGGCGTTGATGCCCGCGGCACCGAGGAACGACGCCGCCTGCGCACTGCGTCCGCCCATCGCGCAGATCACAAAAACGGCGGGTGCCGAAGGGATCTCGCCGTAACGAGCGGCAAACTCGCTGAGCGGGATCAGGGTCACACCCGGCACGTGGGCCTGCGCGTACTCGTCCGCCTCGCGGACGTCGATCACCGGGGCACCGTCGACCAGCGCCTGCTCGAGCGCGGCCAGATCCACCTGCTGCATGGGTTCCTCTTCTCGTCGGTTGCTCCGATCATACCCAAGGGGGTATAGAGACCGTCCCGCTCGGTGGCACAGAGTCGGTGCCCGGTTCGCTGTTGCCCAGCCACGGTCCTAGCATCAAGACCATGAGCATCGCCTTCGTTCAGTCCACCTGGCACCGGTCCATCGTCGACCGCGCACGGGACGCCTTCGTGGCCCACTGGCGCGAGCTCGGGCACGATCCCGCCGAGATCGAGTTCTTCGAGACCCCCGGCGCCTTCGAGATCCCGCTGCACGCGCTGCGGCTCGCCCGCACCGGCCGCTTCGACGCGATCGTCGCCGCCGGCCTGGTCGTCGACGGCGGAATCTACCGGCACGAGTTCGTCGCGTCCGCCGTCATCGACGGCCTGATGCGGGTGCAGCTCGACACCGACGTGCCGGTGTTCTCGGCCGTCCTCACCCCGCACCACTTCCACGAGCACGCCGACCACGCCGACTTCTTCACCGCACACTTCGACAAGAAGGGCGCCGAGGTGGCCGACGCCTGCTCCGGCACCCTGGCCTCGCTCGCCACGATCAAGTAGTCGCCCCCGAACGCTCCCCAATGTCACATCGGGTACCCCCGGGTTCCCCAATGTGACATTGGGGAACAGGGGCACGGGTGTCGGTGGCCGGTGCAATACTCCGGATCGAGCGGTCGAGGAAGTTCCCGCTCGATCCCGGAACTCCCGAACTCTCCGCCGACGCGCTGAAGGAGCACTGTGCCCGAAACCGAGAAGAAGATCCTGTACGTCGACCTGGACAACACGCTGGTCGACTTCCCGTCCGGCATCAACCGCGCCCACCCCGAAATGCGGGCCAGGCACGACGGCGACTTCGACGAGATTCCCGGCATCTTCGCCACCATGGACCCGCTGCCCGGCGCGATCGAGGCGTACACCGAGCTGGCCGGGCACTTCGACACCTACATCCTGTCCACCGCCCCCTGGGCAAATGCCTCCGCCTGGCACGACAAGGCGCTGTGGGTGCAGCGGCACTTCGGTTTCGGCCCGGACTCCGTCGCCTACAAGCGGCTGATCCTCTCGCACCACAAGAACCTCAACCGCGGCGACTTCCTGGTCGACGACCGGACGGCCAACGGGGCCGGCGAGTTCGAGGGCGAACTGGTCACGTTCGGTTCGCCCGCCTTCCCAGACTGGGCCGCCGTCACGAAGTACCTCCTCGACCGGAAGTGACTGCGCCGCCGCCCTCGGGTCGGCCGAATGTCGCGATTCGTTCACTTCGACGAACGGTTGCGGCATTCGGTCAGTCCAGCAGCATCGGTCAGGCGGGCAGGCCGCCCAGGAACTCGATCATCGCCGCGTTCACCTCGGCCGGCTTCTCCATCTGCACGAAGTGCCCGGCGCCGGGGATCACGTGGGTGGACACCAGCCCGGGCACCAGCTTCCGCATGGCTGCGAACGGGTCCCGGCCCATCATCTCGAGCACCGGATCCTTCTCCCCCGCGATGAAGGTGACCGGCACCTCCACCGGACGCTCGTGCAGCGCCTCGTTCTGCGCCCACACCGCATCCTCGGCGCGGTACCAGTTGAGTCCACCGGTGAACCCGGTGCGCTCGAATTCCGCCACGTAGTAGCCGAACTCGTCTTCGTCCAGCCAGTTCCACGGCAGCGCGGGTGGCTCCGGCAGCACGTCCAGGTAGCCGTTGCCCTCCGACGGGAACTCCCAGCAGTCGAGGTACCGGTTCGCGCCGCTGAGTGCGTGGAAGAGCTTGGCCAGGAACTCCCGGGTGTTCTCGCCCAGCTCCCGGTCCGCGACGCCACGCTCCTGGAAGTAGTGCACGTGCGCAAAGTGCTGGGACGCCAGGTACCGGAATCCGACGCTCGGCTGCACGGGCAGTCGCGGGGTGCGCGGGACGCTGAGCTGCATCAGCGCTGACACCCGGCCGGGCGCCCACGCGGGCAGGTCCCACACCAGGTGGGCCCCGAAGTCGTGCCCCGCGAACACCGCCTGCTCGAGACCCAGCGCGTCGAGCAGGCCGACCATGTCCGCGACGGTGTGCGCCCGGTCGTAGGCCGCGACGTCCGACGGTACCGAGGTGCGCCCGTAGCCGCGCATGTCCGGGGCGATCACCCGGTACCCCGCCGCCGCCAACGCGTCGAGCTGGTGACGCCAGCTGAACCACAGCCCCGGGAATCCGTGGCAGAGCACCACCGGCCTGCCCTCGCCCCGCTCGGCGACGTGCATCTCGATCCCGTTCACCGGCAGGATCCGGTGCGTCACTTCGGTCTTCACGTGCCGCTCCGGACCGGGACGGCGCGCTCGACCGAGCGGGCGAGCGCGGCACGAAAGGACAGGGGCAGCAGCACCCCGGCACCGAGGGTGCCGAAGCGTCGGTGGATCATGTCGCCGGTCAAGGGAAACCTGTTCGGAAGAGGGCGGTCGGGGTCTCGCGACGGTACCCAATCTCCCTGAGGATGCGCGGCCGAACGACGCACTTCGCCCACCTGCGGCTAGTTCAGCAACCGGGACCTGATCTCGTTCTTGAGCACCTTGCCGACCTTGGAACGAGGGAGGTCCGACCAGACCTCCACCTGCTTGGGCGTTTTCACGCCGCCGATGCGTTCCCTGACGAAGGCGATCAGCTCCGCCGACGACACCGCGCGCCCGGTCTGCGGCTGCACCACCGCCACCACTCGCTCGCCCCACTTGTCGTCGGGAAGTCCCACCACCCCGCAGTCCTGGACGTCGGGGTGCTCCATCAGCGCCTGCTCGACCTCCACCGAGTAGACGTTGAACCCGCCGGTGATGATCATGTCCTTGGCGCGGTCGACGATGTACAGGTAGTTGTCCTCGTCCAGGTATCCGATGTCGCCGGTGTGGTGCCAGCCGTGCATCGAGGCCTCCGCCGTGGCCGCCGGGTTCTTGTAGTAGCCGGCCATCACCAGCGAACTGCGGACCACCACCTCGCCGCGCTCACCGACCGGCAGCAGCCGGCCCGCCGCGTCCATGATCGCGACGGTCACCAACGGCGACGGACGCCCGGCGGACGCCAGTCGATTCCGGGCGATCGACCCGTCCGCGAGGAAGTGGTCCTCGGGCGGCATCGTCGAGATCATCATCGGCGCCTCGCTCTGCCCGAAGAGTTGCGCCATGACCGGCCCCAACTTGCCGATGGCCTCCTCGAGCCGAGCGGGTGAGATCGGCGCTGCGCCGTACCAGAAGCATTGCAGCGACGAAAGATCCGTCGACGACAGGTCCGGCTGTTCGAGCAGCATGTAGATCAGCGTGGGCGGCAGGAAGGTGTGCGTGACCCGGTGCCGCGCGACGAGGGCGAGGAACTCGCCGAGGTCCGGCCTCGGCATGATCACCACCTCGCCGCCGAGCGCCAGGATGGGCAGGCTGAGAACCCCGGCCGCGTGGGTCAGCGGTGCCAGGGCCAGGTACACGGGCCTGCCTTCGAACGGATACCCCATCAGCATCAGCGCGGTCATCGTCTCGATGTTCCGGGTGGTGAGCATGACGCCCTTGGGTTTCCCAGTGGTACCGCCGGTGCCGACGAGCATCACGACGTCGTCCGGGGGAACCGAGACGGGGGTGTCGAGCCCCACCGGTGGCGGGTCCGCGGGCCCCAGCCACCGTCCGAGCGACGGCACGTCCGCTCCGTCCCGGTCCAGGCACACCAGCGTGGTCAGCTTCGGCAGATCGTCGCGGATCCGCTCGACGAGCGGTTCGAACGCGGACTGGTAGATCAGGCACTCGCAGTCGAAAAGCTCCAGCAGGTCCCGGTTCTCGGGCGCCTCGTTGCGGGGGTTGACCGGACACCACACCCCGCCGGCCCGCGCAATTCCGAACCCGCAGGTGAACGCGATGGGGTCGTTCGCCGACAGGATCGCCACCTTCGCTCCGGGCCCGACGGACCGGGTCAGGGCCGCGGCGATCCGGCCACTGAGCTCCCGCACCTCCCGATACGACATCGACTCCGATCCCATCGTGAGACAGGGGGCAGAGTCGCCGAGGCTCGCCCCCTTGTCGAGGTAGTCGCTCAACCGCATGACCATCGGTTCGTCAACCCTGCACGGTGACAACGGGTTCCATGACGAGGCCGAAACTCCTCAATACCCCGAGAAGCTCTCGGTGACCGAAGGCCTGGCACGCCGACGCCAGCCCGACGCGCCGCGGAGGCTGCTGCAGCAGACGATACGCGGAGTAGGCCTGCAGCAGGCCCGTCTGCTTGTAGTTGCAGTTCCCGTGGATCACGCAGTGCGCCCGGCCCAACGGTCCGGACGCGTACACCGAGTCCAGCGAGGAGTTCAGCCGCGGGTTCTCCCGCGGCGGCATGCCGGCCTGCACGGACCCGGCGATCTTGGCGAGTGCGGCCTCCTGCTGGTCCAGCGGCAGCGTCTTGATCTGTTCCTCGACCACCTTCTGGGTCTGCACGACGCCCTCCATCACGGTCCGGTCGAAGACCCCGCCGACGGCCCGGCAGTTCGCCACCCGCGGGTCGTCCTTGAACCACACCGGGTGCGAGGTTCCGCCCCAAGGCAGGGCGAGACCGGTCTGGTGCTGGCCTGGGACCACCACCTCGAAGGCACTGCCGGTCGTCCACTTCACGTACTGGTTCTGCTCGAGGTAGTACCAGTCGGCCTTGAGGATCGTGAAGATGGTCTGCATCGACGCGTAGGTGGGAAATCCCTTCCACAGCACCAGGATGTCGAGCGTGTCCAGGCCTGGGTTCTCCAGGCAGATGTTCGCCGCGATCTCCCCGGTGGTGTACATCTGCGCGACCCCAGGCGAGAGCAGCAGGCCCTTGTGCGCGTAGCCGGCGCCGAACTCCGCCTGGGCGGCCAGCACCCAGTCCTGCTCGCCGGTGGTGTCCGTGTAGTGACATCCCGCGGCCAGGGCGGCCTCCACCACCGTCGACCCGAATTTGATGAACGGGCCGACCATGTTGCTGACAACCCTTGCGCCGGTGAACAACTCGGTCAATGCCTCGACCGAGTGCTCGACCTCCACCACCTCGTGGTCGACTGTCTCGATGCCCGGCACCGCGTCGACCACGGCCTGTACGCGGTCGCGGTCGCGTCCGGCGGCGACGAACGGGACGTTGAACTCGCGGAGGTACTCGCACACCAGCCTGCCGGTGTAGCCGGAGACACCGTAGACCACAACAGGTTTGGTACTCATGTCGGTGCTGCCTTCCTGCCCTCGGGGCGAGGGCCGACGCGCTACATGCCCATGCCACCGTCCACCGGGAGCCCGACGCCCGTCACAAATCGGGCCGCGTCCGACGCCAGGAACACCACCGCGTCGGCCATGTCCGCCACCTCGCCGAGCCGTCCGAGCGGGGTCAGTCCGATCACGTCCCCGACCGCTGCTTCCGCGGACGGCCACAGCCCGAGCCTCGCCATGTCCGCGGCGAGCCCCAACCCCATCTCGGTGGCGACCAGCCCGGGAAAGACGCAGTTCACCCGCACGCCGTAGCCGAGCTTGCCGGACTCCTGCGCCGCGACCCGGGTCAACCGGTCCACCGCCGACTTGGTCGCCGAGTACGCGGCGATACCGGGGAACGGGATGGTCGCCGCCACCGACGACACGTTGACGATGACGCCGCCGGCCCCGGCCGCGCCGCCGGGACGCATGGCGCGCAGGCCGTGCTTCATGCCAAGCGCGACGCCGACGATGTTCACCTCGCACATGCGCCGGATGTCGTCGGGGTCCAGGTCGACCACCAGCGAGGAGATCTCGACGCCGGCGTTGTTGACCAGGACGTCCAGGCCGCCCAGCTCCGCCACGGTCGCGGCCACCGCCGCCTGCCAGGAGTCCTCTCGAGTCACGTCGAGCGCGACGAAACCGGACCGCGCCCCGGAGCGGCCGATGGCGTCCGCGGTCTCCCGACCGGCCTCGGCGAGGACGTCGCCGATCATCACCGCAGCGCCTGCCCGCGCGAGCGCCTCCGCCATCCCGGCGCCCAACCCCCGGGCACCGCCGGTGACCAGGGCTGTACGGCCGTTCAGATCAAAGACACTCATGCGACTGCCTCCACCGATGTGGTGTGGATCATACCGCGGGAGGCAGGGCGCTCGCCCGGCTCAGCCGAGCCGCGGCTCCAGCCAGGAGGCCACGTCGTCGAGCACCTTCTGCTGCTCGGGCTCGTTGAACACCTCGTGGAACAGCCCCGCGTACTCGTGGTAGGTCAGGTCCTGAGACCCCGCCGTCGCGGCGATCATCCGGCTCCCGTTCACGTTCACCAGCCCGTCCTCGCCGCCGTGCAGCAGCAGCAACGGAATCCGGAGACCCGGCAGCCGTGTGGGCAGCGACTCGGCGTTGACCACCAGGCCGCGCGCGATGCCGGCCGGAACCTTGCCGTGGTGCACCAGCGGGTCGGCGTTGTAGCGGGCCACCACGTCAGCGTCCCGGGAGACGAGGTTCGAGTCCAGCGCCTGCACCGGCAACGACGGGGCGATCCGGCCGACGACCTTGCCCAGCGCGACCACCACCGCCGGCGTCCCGCTGGTCACGTCCACCGCGGGGCCGGACAGGATGAGGCCGGTGAGCTGGTCCTGGTGCTCGAGCGCGTAGGACAGCGCGATCGCACCGCCCATGCTGTGGCCGAGCAGGTAGCGGTCCAGGCCCGGACGCTCCTCGGCGACGATTCCGAACAGCCGCTCCAGGTCGTCGGTGAAGTCCGACCAGGCCTTGAGCTCCACCCGCTTGCCGCCGGAGCGCCCGTGCCCGCGATGGTCCAGGGCGTACACGACCAGGCCCAGGTCGTCGACGAGCCGCGCGATCACGTGGTCGTAGCGGCGGGCATGCTCGCCGAAGCCGTGTGAAAGCACCAGCGCCGCACGCGGCGGACCCTCCGGGGTCCACACGTCGTAGACGATCCGGGTGCCGTAGTTGCCGGTGAAGGAGGACTCTGTGTGCGCCACGGCCCGAGCATAGGCCGAAGTGCGGGCCGAGCAGGCCGACAACGCGGGGCCGCGTCGCGTCGCGGTCGTGGCAGACTCGTGAAGACGTCGCGATTCCCGCCTGAGGAGGCGCCATGTCCGAACCGACTGCCCCCGCCTGGCCCGCGCTGCGGGTCGCGGACTGGACCGAGACCCGCGAGACGCTGCACATGTGGATGCAGATCGTCGGCAAGATCCGGCTGTCGCTGGCGCCGCTGGTCAATCACTGGTGGCAGGTCACGCTGTACGTGACCCCGCGCGGCCTGACCACCTCGACCATCCCCTACGGGACCCGGGTCTTCGACATCGAGTTCGACTTCCGCGCACACCGGCTGCGCATCGTCACCAGCGACGGCGGCGCGGACGAGGTCGCGCTCGAGCCGCAGTCGGTGGCCGAGTTCCACGCCAAGGTCGGGCGGGCCCTCGACCGACTCGGGATCGAGGTGACCACCCAGGCCACCCCGAACGAGGTCGACCCCGCGATCCCCTTCGCCGAGGACCGCACCCACTGCGCCTACGACGCGACGGCCGCAAATCTGTTCTGGCGGCAACTCGTGCAGGCCGACCGCGTCCTGCACGAGTTCAGGTCCCACTTCATCGGCAAGGTCTCCCCCGTCCACTTCTTCTGGGGCGCCATGGATCTCGCGTGCACCCGGTTCTCAGGCCGGACCGCGCCCACCCACCCGGGCGGCGCGCCCAACTGCGGCGACTGGGTCATGGTCGAGGGCTACTCACACGAGTTGAGCAGCTGCGGGTTCTGGCCGGGCGGCGGCGACGAGGGCGCGTTCTACGCGTACGCCTACCCCGAACCGGACGGGTTCGACGCCTCCCCGATCGGAGCGCCGGACGCCTTCTACAGCAAGGAGTTCCGGCAGTTCCTGCTCCCCTACGAGGCGGTCCGCACCGCGAGCGATCCCGACGCCGTGCTGCTCGACTTCCTGCAGGGCACCTACCGGGCGGCCGCCGAGCTCGGCGGCTGGGACCGCTCCGCACTCGAGTGCGACCCCGACCGATGGGCTGCGCACCGCCAGGGCGTGTCCTAGTCGTCGATGTCGTAGACCACCGAGACCGACACCGTCAGCTCCTGACTGCCCGGTTCGACCGGCGTCGACGGCGCCCGGTCGAACGCCGTCCCGGCCTGCGGGTACGGGCCCGGCGTGCCCGCGGGCACCTCGGTGATCGACCGGACCTCGCCCAGGCGCACCCCGGCCGCGTCGGCGATCTGCCCCGCCTGGTCCTTGGCCTGCTGCACCGCATCAGCGCGGGCCTGCGCCCGCAGTTCGCTGTCGTCGGCGATCGAGAAGGAGGTCTGCTGCACCCGGATCGCGTCGCCCGAGGCGCCTGCCGCCGCGTCGATCAGCCCGCCCGCCTTGCTCACGTCACGCACGGTCGCCGTCACCTGGTTGGTCACCTCGTACCCGGTGATCGCCGAGCCGCCGGGCGCGAAGACCGGCTGCACGGACAGGTTGGAGGTCTGGATGTCCTTCGCCTCCACGCCCTTGCCCTTCAGCGTGTCGATCAGGTCGGTGGCGCGCTGGGCGTTCTCGGCGAGGGCGACATTGGCCTCGGCGCCCTGAGTCTGGACACCGAGGACCACGGTGACGGTGTCGGGGGTGCCGGTCACCTTCCCGGTGCCCTGGGTGCTGATCCCGGGCGGCGCGGAGTCGCCGGACCCGCCGTCGCTGCCGCTGGTACACCCGGTGACCAGCAGTGACACGGCGGCGGCGGTCAGGGCAAGGGCGGCGGTCGATCGTCGTGTCGTCGGCACAACCCCACTATGACCCATCGACGTCCGCTCGTGCGCCCGAAGTTGCCGGAACGCCCGTTCCCCGCCGCACCGTCCACGCGAGCGCCGCGGCGAGCAGCAGCGTGGTCGCCGCGAACACGATCGCGAGGTGCTCCGCGGTGAACACCGCCGCGGAGGAGTCGTCGCCGGACTGCACCACCGCCACCGGGGCGCTGAGCACGGACGAGATCTGTTGCTGCTGAGCGGCATTACGCACCGGGATGGCGTCGACACCCTTGGTCAGCTGGTCGCCGAGCTGCGCAGACACGCTCTTGAGCTGGCCGACACCGGCCAGGATCTGGTCCTTGGTGCTCCCAAGCAACTCGGGTGCCTGCGCGGCGATCGGCCCGATGCCGTCCTGCAGCTGGAGACCGGCGCTGGTGAGCTGCGCGGACACCGCCTCCAACTGGCCGAAGCCGCTGCGCACCGCGTCGCCGAGGTCGGTGTCCGGCCCGACCCCCTCGCCGAGCAGCGCGGTGACGGAGTTCAACTGGGCGGACAGCGCACCGAGGTCGGCGGCCGTCTGTTCCAGCGCGCCGACGGCCCTGCCCACCTCGACGCCCGACGCCCGCAGGACGGCCTCGGCACCGGGGGCGCGCAGCACAGCGACCGCCTCGCCGAGGCCGTCCTGCAGCCGTGCCGTCCCGCGGGTGACGTCGCCGATGCTCAGCCCGAGCGCGGTCAGCCGGTCGGACAGCTCCCCGGCGGGGCCGCTCGCCCCGTCGACCATCCCGGCGACCTGGCCCGCCACGTCCACCAACTGGTTCGCCCCGTCGTTCGCGGTCGCCAGGTAGGGCAGCACCGAGTCCACCCCGGCCAGCAGCTCCTGCGCCTGCTTGTCCGCCGCACCAGTTGCGGCGGTGAGCAGTTGGGCCGGCAGCAAGGTCTGCTGCAGCTGCCCGCGCGCCGACGCGACACCGGCGAGCAGGTCCTTGATGCCGCGGGCGCCGGTCTGCTCCGAGACGGTGGTCATCAGGGCGGTGATGGCCGCGTCGTCGGCCGCGGTGCCGGGCCGGTTGCGGTGCACGGCGAGCTCGGCCTGCCGGGGATCGGTGCCACCCTGGCTGGTCACGGCCTCGGAGAAGTCCGCCGGGACGGTCACCGACGCCAGGTACTTCCGGTCCGCGGCAGTGTCGGCGTCCACCACCTCCCAGTCGAAGTCGTCGGCCTCCTGCAGCGCCGCGACCACCTGGTCGCCGGCCCGCACCGGCTTGCCCGCGGCGCTGGCCCCGGCGTCCTCGTTCACGATGGCGACCAGCCGCGACGGGGTGTCCGACCGGCTCCAGAAGTAGGCGCCCACACCGCCGCCCAGCAGGGCCGCGGTCAGCAGGAGGGCGGTCCACCGCCGTCTGTTTCGGGGCGGATTCGCATGTGTGGCAACCATAGCTGCGACGCTACGGGCGGATTGTGGCGTGTCCCTTGCGTGTGTCTGAGGATTCTCTGAGGTCCTCGAACCGGCATGCACCCGCCTTCCGCGAGGCCACCGTGCGGTAAGGGGATCGGTCAGGCGCCGGCCGGGTGCGGAGAGTCGTCTGCCGACGGTGCCCCGACCACGGGCAGTGACGGCAGGCGGGTCGCCTGGGCGCGGAACCGGCGACGCAGCCACCAGCTGGCGGCGACCACGGCCGCGACCGCCAGCAGCACGGTGGCACCGCCGCCGAGCGCGTGTTCGACCCTCTCGTACGAGTTCCCCGCGAAGTAGCCGAGGAGCACGTTCCCGGTGCCGAACACCACGGCCGCGACCGAGTTGAAGGCCAGGAAGCGCCGGTACGTCATCTCGCTGAGCCCGGCGAGCGGGGGCATCACCGTCCGCACGTACGCCACGAAGCGACCCAGGAACACCGCCGGGCCGCCGTGCCGCGTGAGCAACGCCTGCGCACCGTCGAGCCGGGCGCCGAGGAACGGGACCCGCAACACCCGCGGACCCAGCCGCCGGCCGAGTCCGAATCCGACGGTGTCGCCGAGGATCGCGGCGACGATCACCAGTGCGATCATCAGCCACAGGTTCGCGTCGGTCTGGCTGGCGATCACGCCGCCCATGATCGCGGCGGTCTCGCCGGGGACGAGGAACCCCAACAGCAGCGCATCCTCGGTGAAGACGAATGCGGCTACGACGGCATACCCGACGATCACGTCGAGGGTCTGTAGTCGCTCCAGCAGTTCGCCCATGGTGCGCTCCGCGTCAGTCCGCGTCCGGGAAGGGTTGGCCCGGCCTGGCGAATCCCGCGCCGGCCAGGTCGAATCCGTCGTGCAGCAACTGCTCGAACCGGGCCACCCCCTCGCCCGGCTGCCACGCCCGATACGCGGTGTGCACGACGGCGAAGGCCGAGTTCAGCACCAGCGCGAGATGGAAGGCATCGAGGTCGGTGCCCGCGGTCCGGCACCCGGCCCACTCCCGGACGAAGGTCCGGAACGGCTCGCTGGCCGACCACATCGACTCGAGTGTGGGCGGGGAGGCCACGATGATGTTCTTGCGCAGCAACAGTTTCGGCTCGTCGCGGCCGACGCAGCCGACGATGATCTCCCGCAACGAGTCCCACAGGGGCTCGTCGGCGGGCCTCGCGGCCGCCCGGCACCGCCAGTACGCCTGATCCTCGGGGTCGGGGTCGAGCAGCAACGACTCCTTGGAGTCGAAGTAGTTGAACAGGGTGCTCTTCGAGACGTTCGCGGCGGCCGCGATCTCCTCGACGCACACCGCGTCGTACCCGCGGGCGCAGACGAGTTCGACCGCCGCGGCGCGCAGTGCGCGCCACGTCTCGAGCTTCTTCGCCGCGCGGAGCCCGGCTGGCTGGGTCACGATTCCAGCGTAGGCCCAATGTTGTACTCGGTACAAGTTTGGGCCGGGTTCAGTCAGCGTCTGTGGAATAGATCACCCTCGCCAGACCGTTCCCGGGTCATGACCCATACCGTCGTTGCCCCCGAGTTCGGAGGACCTGAGGTCCTCACCGTGATCGACGAGCAGGTACCGCCGCCCGGCCCCGGCCGGGTCCAGGTCGAGGTGCGCGCGGCGGGCGTCAACCCCGCCGACTACAAGATGTACAACGGTGCCTTCGGCACCGATCCCCGCAGCCTGCCGGTGCGTCCGGGCATCGAGGTGTCCGGCGTGGTGGTCGCGGTCGGCGACGACGGCCCGTTTCGTGTCGGCGACGAGGTGATTGCCTACACCGGCACCGGCGGCTACACCGAGCGGCTGAATGTCGCCGCCACGGACGTCCTCGCCAAACCCGCCGCGCTGCCCTGGGAGCAGGCCGCCGGCCTGCTGACCACCGGCGGCACCGCCGTCGACGCGTTGACCACCACCGCCGTGACAGCCGGTGACACCGTCCTGATCCACGGCGCGTCCGGCGGCGTGGGATCGCTGGCGGTGCAACTCGCCGTCGCGCGGGGTGCCACCGTGATCGGGACCGCCCGGGCGTCGAACCACTCCTACCTGCGCGAGCTCGGCGCCGTCCCGGTCGAGTACGGCGACGGCCTGGCGGACCGGCTGCGCGCGGCCGCACCGGACGGATTCGACGCGGCCGTCGACACCGTCGGCACCGACGAGGCCGTCGACGCCTCATTGGAACTGGTCGCGGACCGTGGCCGGATCGTCACCATCGCCGCGTTCGGCCGGGCGGAGCAGGACGGGTTCCCCGCGATCGGCGGCGGCACCCCGGAGAGCGCCCGGATCCGGCGGGAGGCACGCGCGGGCCTGGTGGATCTGGCCGGGCAGGGGAAGCTCGTAGTCCAGGTCGCGAAGACTTTCCCGCTCGCCGACGCCGCGCGGGCGCACACCGAGCTGGCGGCGCCGCACCCCCGCGGGAAGTTCGTCCTGCTGCCCTGACCCCTGCCCCTACCCGCCGTCGACGAATCCGCCACCCACTGTTCACCGTCACGTTGTCGACCGGACGTCCGGCCCTGCCAACCTCGTAGACATGTACAGCCAAGTTATCGAGAAGAGGGCGATCGCCGTGTCGGTCGTCGACGGCGACCTGAGGCTGACGGTCGACGACGCCGTGGTCGAGGTCGCCGCGGTGTGGCTCCGCGACGCCTGCACCGGCGCCGCGAGCCGCGACGCCGTCAGCGGTCAGCGACTGTTCAACATCGTCGACCTGCCCGAAGACCTCCGGGTCCGCGAGGCCCGCGTTCACGGCGACCGCGTCGAGGTCGAGTTCGCACCCGACGGTCACCGGTCCACCTTCGGCCTCGACGCGCTGATCGCAGCGAAATCACCCGATCCGCTTTCCGACTCGCGCACCGAGCACGGAAAGCGGTTGTGGCGAAAGGCATCCGAGATGTCGCCGCTCCGGTCGTACGACTGGGCAGGGTACCTCACCGACCCGGCCCCGGCACTGCACGACGTGGTCGAGCGCGGATTTGCGTTGCTGCGCGGGGTGCCCACCGAGCCGGGGCAGGTCACGAAGGTGGCCGAGACGTTCGGCTTCGTCCGGGAAACCAACTACGGCAGGCTCTTCGACGTGCGGGTGGAGGAGAACGCGGTGAACCTCGCGTTCACCGGCCTCGCGATCAGTCCGCACACCGACAACCCGTACCGCGACCCGGTGCCGACGCTCCAGCTCCTGCACTGCCTGCACAACGCGTCCGTCGGCGGCGAGTCCGGTCTCGTCGACGGATTCGCGGCCGCGGCGACGCTGCGCGAGCGCAACTTTCGCGCCTTCGAGATCCTCACCCGCACCGCGGTCACCTACCGCTTCGACTCCCCCGTCGCCCACCTGGGCGCGGTGACGCCCCTGATCTCCCTCGACGAGTCCGGCCGCATCCGCGAGATCCGTTTCAACAACCGGTCGATGGTGGTGCCGCGCCGGCATCCCGATCTGGCGCGCGAGTTCTACCGCGCCTACCGCGAGTTCGCCGAACTGTTGTACGCGCCCGAGGCCCAGCTCAACTTCCACCTCGGCGCCGGCGACTGCCTGATCTTCGACAACACCCGACTGCTGCACGCGCGCACCGCCTTTGCCGCCGCCGGCGGCCGCCACCTCCAGGGCACCTACGCGGACCTGGACGGACTACTGAGCACCCTGCAGACCTACCAGGAGACCCGATGACCAACGCCTACGACGCCCTGTCCACGCTGTTCGCCGGAGAGGGCGGGCAGGAGTACCTCGGCGAGCAGGTGTCCATGGCCCAGCACATGCTCCAGACCGGGCGGGCCGCCCGCGCGGCGGGCGCCCCCGCCGAGCTGGTGGTGGCGGCGGTGCTGCACGACGTCGGCCACTTCTCCGGCGCGATCAGCGGCCGGGACCTCATGTCGGGCAACGACAACCACCACGACGCCGTCGCCGCCGAGTGGCTGTCCACGTGGTTCGACGAGGCGGTGACCGAGCCGGTGCGGCTGCACGTGGCGGCCAAGCGCTACCTGTGCGCGACCGACCCCAGCTACTACGACAAGCTGTCCGACGCCTCGAAGTTCACCATGGCGGTGCAGGGCGGAGTCATGGACGCGGCGGAAGTCGCTGCCTTTGCCGCCGAGCCCTATGCCCAGGAAGCGTGCCGGCTGCGCCGGTTCGACGACCTGGGCAAGGACCCCGACGCGCCCGCGGTCACCCTCGCGGACTTCCGCGGCGACATCGACGGGCTGGACCGGACCCTCAGTCCCCGGTCCGCGCGCTGACCCGACTGGTCGCCCCGGCGGCAAGGGAGTTGCGGACCACAAACGCCACGGCCTCGCCGGCGTACAGGTCGATCGAGCACTCGAGGACCTCGCCGACCGGGTCTGTGGTCCGCCGGACCGTCCGCAGCAACGGCGCCCCGGGAGCGAGGTCGAGCAACTCGGCCTCCCGGGGCGTCGCCGCGACGGCGTCGATGGCGTGTTCGGCGTCGGCGAAGACGATGCCGTGGTCCGCCAGTCGGTCGGTGATCGACTCGACGTCCAGGTCGATCACAGAGATCAACGACGCGAGCGACCCCGGGTAGTAGGTGCTCTCCAGCATCGTCGGCACCGCCCCCAAAAGCCGGACACGTTCGACGTGAAAGACGTTGGTGCCCTTCTCGACCCCCAGCTTCTCCGCCACCACGCCGGACGCGGGCGCCAGCGCGGCGCCCAACGTCCGGCTGCTCGGCGTCTCGCCGAGACCCCGCGCCCACCGGGAGAAGCTGACCAGCTCGGTCATCGACTGCACCTTCGGACCGCTCCGCACCTGCCGCCGTGCGCCGCGGCGCGAGGACACCACCCCGGTGGAGCGCAGGAATGCGAAGGCCTGCCGAATGGTCCCGCGGGATACGCCGTACCTCGCCGTCAGCTCGTTCTCCGACGGCATCGTCACCCCGTCGGCGAAGTCGCCGCGTTCGATCGCGGTCTGGATGTCCGCGGCGATCGACCGGTAGAGCGGCAGATCGCTTGCTCCCGCACTCATCTCACTACCGTACCGACCGGGCGGCTCATGCCAGCAGCACCGGGCGGTCGAGCAGGGACACGTGGACTCGGGCGCCGGGCGTCAACGCCCCACCCCGGTGGCTGGCGACGTCGGCAAGCAACTCCGCCCCGTCCGGCCGGGCCAGCCGCAGCCGCGTCGACGCGCCGTAGAAGGTCGCGGCCGTGACGACTGTGTCGCCGTCGACGCCCTCGCGTACCAGCACCGCCTCGGGGCGCGCCAGCACGGTCACCGGACCGGTCCCGGGCCACTCGCCGTCGCAGGCCAGGGTCTGCTCGCCCACCCGGACGGTGCCGCGGTCCACGGCGACGGCCGGTATGTGGTTCATCGTGCCGACGAACTCGGCGACGAACGGCGTCGCCGGGCGGCGGTACACCTCGCTCGGGGGCGCGCACTGTTCCAGCCTGCCGGCCCGCATCACCGCAACCCGGTCCGCGATGGCGAGGGCCTCCTCCTGGTCGTGGGTGACCAGCAGAGTGGTCACGCCCAGGTCCAGCTGGATCCGGCGGATCTCCTCCCGCAGCTGGTACCGGACCTTGGCGTCGAGCGCCGAGAGCGGCTCGTCGAGCAGCAGGACGCGGGGGGCGATCGCCAGCGCCCGCGCCAACGCCACCCGCTGCTGCTGTCCGCCGGAGAGCTGGTGCGGGAACTTGGCGACGTGGTCGGCGAGGCCGACCAGGTCCAGCAGCTCCCGCGCCCGGGCGAGCCGACCGTGCCCGCGCTCGCTGCGACCGCGCAGGCGCAGCCCGAACGCGACGTTGTCCTGGGCGCTCATGGTGGGGAACAGACTGTAGGACTGGAAGACCATCCCCATGTCGCGCCGGTTGGCGGGCAGGCCCGCCGCGTCGGCGCCGCCGACCAGCACCTGCCCGCTGTCCGGCTGGTCGAAACCGGCGAGGATGCGCAGGGCGGTGGTCTTGCCGCACCCGGACGGCCCGAGCAGCGCCACCAGCTCACCCGGGGCGACGTCGAGGTCCAGCCCGTCCAGTGCGTTGACGGCGCCGAAGGTGCGGCGGACGCCGACGAAGCTGACGGCCGTGCCGTCGTTCTCGATTCGGACGCTCGGATTCGTCATGGCTTTGCCTTTCGTGTTCGGCCGGCGACCGCCACCACGATCAGCAGCAGTGCCCACGTGAATGCCAGGCTGAGCAGGGCCAGAGCGACCTGCAGCTGGCCGTCGGTGGCGCCGGACTGGGCGAGCCACACCGGGAAGGTCGGGAAGATGAGGATTTTCGCGATCGTGTACTCGCCCATCACCAACGCGAAGGCGAGGAAGCCCGCGTTGAGCAGCGAGGTCCGCAGGGCCGGGAGCACGACGCGCCACAGCACCGTCGGCCAGCGAGCACCCAGGTTCAGCGCCGCCTCGACCAGGACCGTCACCTTCGAGCCGCGCAGTCCGGCGTCGAGGCTGCGGTAGGTGAACGGCAGGGCGATCACCACGTACATCAGCGCCAGCACCAGGGGCAGGGACTTGTCCTGCAACGCGGTGAACACGGCGGAGACCTCGACGAACTCGCTGCCGTTGCCCCAGCCGAGCACGCCGCGGACGCCGACGACGAGGGCCACCGGCGGAATCACCAGCGGCAGCAGCGAAAACACCTCGACGTAGGGGCGCGCCCGAGGCAGCCGCAGGTGCACCAGCAGCATCGTCGGCACCATCAACGCCAAAGTGATTGCCACCGAGATCAATCCGAGCAGCAACGAACTCGTCATCGAGTCCACGAAGCCGGCCGCAGAGAAGATGCGGGTGTACGCCGCCAGGGTCGGGCCGTCGACCCCGTCCACGGTGAACCAGAAGGCCACCAGGACCGGGCCGAGGAAGTACAGCCCGGCCAGCCCGAGGACCACCCCGCGCCAGTAGCGCACCGGCGGCCCCTCCCGTCGGGTCCGGCCGCGGGGCCGCAGCGGCGCCGTGGTGGGCGCCGGCGGCGCAACGTTCGGCGTCACCGGCGCGTCGATCACTGCAACCATCGCGAACTCCTCCGCTGCATCAGTTGGTAGAGCAGGGTCAGCGGGACCACCACCACGATCATGGACAGGGCCAGGGCCGCCCCCAGGTTCTCCTGCCCGGCAAGGACATTCCCCGACAGCGCGCCGTCGATCCGCAGCGGTGTGATCGCCAGCGTGCCGTTGGTGAGCGCCTCCGCGGTCGCGTACGACGAGAAGGCGGTGCAGAACAGCAGCGCGATGCTGCCGAGGAAGTGCGGCAGCAGCGCCGGTCCCGCGACGTGGCGCCAGTACTGCCAGCCGCGCGCGCCGAGACCGTCGGCCGCCTCCCGCCACTCGGGGCGCAGGCCCTCCAGCGCCGGGGTGATGACGAGGACCATGAGCGGGATCAGGAAGTACAGGTAGACGAACTGGACCCCACCCCGCGAGTACAGGTCCAACCCCAGGTCGTCGCGGAGGGAGAGTCCCAGTCGCTCCTGCACGAAGACGGTGAGCACGCCGGCGTTGCCGATCGCCGCGACGAACAGGAAGGCCAGCGGCAGCCCACCGAAGTTCGCGAGCACCGCCGCGCTGGTGGAGACCAGCCGCGGCAGCACCCCGCCCCGGCTGGTGGCCACCGCGTACGCGAGCACCACCCCGAGCACGGCCGCGATCACCGCACACACCAGCGACATCGTCGCGCTGTTCCACAACGCGTCCAGGTAGGCACCACTGAGCGCGGCGGACATGTTCGCGCCGCCGAACGTGCTGGTGCCGCCCTCACCACGCACCCGGAACGCCGAGTACGCGATGACCGCGGTGGGCAACAGGAAGAAGACACTCACGTAGCCGAAGAACGGCACCAGCCCGAACCAGCTCCACGGCAGGCCCGCGCGGCGCGCGGCAGTCCCGGATCGCACTACTTGACCGTGCTCGCCCATGTCTGCGTCAGGGTGTCCTTCGCCGCGGTTGCCTGTGCATCCGTGGGGAATTCGGCCTTGACGTTGACCGCGGGCAGGTGCTCGGCGAGCGCCGGGTCGACGGTGCCCGCGGCCTGCATCGCAGGCAGGCGAGCCGGGCGGGCGTATCCCGCGAGGTAACCGTTCTGGCCCTCGTCGCTGTAGAGGTATTCCTGCCACAGGCGGGCGGCGGCCGGGTGCGGCGCGGTCGCGCTGATCGCCTGCGCGTAGTACGAGCCGATCGTCGCGTCGCCCGAGACGGCGACGGTCCAGCGCACCCCGGCGTTCGCGAGGTCCTTGGTCTTCGCCGCGTTCAGGTAGTCCCAGTCGACGACGATGGGCGTCTCGCCGGACGCGATCGTGGCCGCGGTCGCCTTGACGGGGACGTAGTTTCCGCTGGCCTTGAGCTTGCCGAAGTAGTCGATGCCGGGCGCGATGTCGTCGACCGAACCCCCGTTGGCCAGGGCCGCGGACCACACGGCCATCAGCGCCGAGTTGCTCTTTAGGGGATCGCCGGTCAGCGCGACCTTGCCCCGGTACTCGGGCTTGGCCAGGTCCGCGAACGAGGCCGGGCACACCGTCACCTTCGCGGCGTCGCAGCCGATCGAGATGTATCCGCCGTAGTCCGCGTACCACGTGCCGTCGGGCGACTTCTGCGACTCGGGGATGCCGTCCCAGGTCGCCACCTTGTACGGCGCGTACAGACCCTCCTGGGCGCCGCTGATGGCGAACGCGGTACCGACGTCGACCGCGTCGGGCGCGCGGTCCTGACCCTTCAGGGACTTGATCGCGTTGACCTCGTCGGCGCTGCTGGCCTCCGGGTTGTCGACGGTCACCGTGATGCCGTACTTGGCGCCGAAGTTGTCGATGAGGTCGCCGTAGCCTGCCCAGTCACGGGGCAGCGCAATGAGATTCAGTGACCCCTCGGCCTTCGCGGCGGCGATCAGCGCGTCCATGCCACCGGCGTCGGCGACCGACGTGGCGGTGGCCGCGGCAGCGGGCGACGCGGTCGCGTCGGCCTTCTTGGTGCAGGCGCTCGAGCCGAGGACCACGGCCCCCGCGACGAGAATGATGCCCGCGTTGCGAATCGATGTTCTGCGCACTTGTCCGACTCCAGGTGAGAATGCTCATCCGCTGCGGCCGAGCGGCCGAGCAGGTCAGACTCTGCGCGGACAAGTTGTATAGCCAAGAGACCGATCGCGACGGTCAGGTGAACGCAACCTGAATGCCTTGGGTCGGCGCCGTCGTCGACGGTCCGTTCAGTCCGCCAGGTACCGGGCGAGTGACTGCGCGACGCACACCGGCTTGTCCTGTGCGTCGCACTCGACGGTCAGGCCGAGCGCCACCTGGACCCCACCGGGGACCTCCTCGACGGACAGCACCCGGCCGTGTCCACGCACCCGCGCACCGGCGGGCACCGGTGCCGGGAACCGTACTTTGTCCAGCCCGTAGTTGACCGCGGCCCGAACACCCCGCACCGCGATGAGGTCCTCGAGGAACACCGACACCAGGGACAGGGTCAGGTAGCCGTGCGCGATCGGCCCTCCGAACGGTCCTGCCGCGGCCCGGACTGGGTCCACGTGGATCCACTGACGGTCCTCCGTGCACTCTCCGAACGCGTCGATCCGATCCTGGCTGATCGTCGTCCACCCGCTCGTTCCGAGGTCGGTCCCCGCCGCGCCGCGCAACTCCTCGATCGAGCCGAAGACTGCCATCACACACCACCCGCCAGCGTGAGCCCGCCGTCGACGACCAGGGTCTGTCCGGTGATCCAACCCGCGTCCCGGGAAGCCAGAAAGGCGACCGCAGAGGCGACATCCTCGGGCTCACCCAGGCGGCCGAGGGGATACCGCGCCACAACCTCGGCCTCCCTGCCTTCGAACAGGGCGCCGGCGAACTTGGTGCGGACCACGGCCGGAGCGACGGCATTGACACGAATGGCCGGGCCGTTCTCCGCAGCCAACTGCGCGGTCAACGCGATGACCGCGGCCTTGCTCACGCCGTACACACCGATGCCGGATGCCGGCCGGACCCCCGCGACGGACGCGACGTTGACCACCACTCCGGGAGCCCCGCTCCAGTGGTCCCGAAGCCGCCGGCTCCAGTTGAGTGCACCGAGGACGTTGACCTCGAAGATCTTGCGCGCCTTTCCGAGATCCGCGTCCAGGGTGGACCCGGCAATCGGGTTGATGCCGGTGTTGTTCACCAGCACATCGATCCGACCGAACCGCTCGACGGTCCGGTCGACCACGTCCTGCTGGTGTGCCTCGTCATCCGCATGACCGGCGACGGCGAGCGCCACGGCCGGGCCGCCGAGTCGTTCGACCGCCTCGTCGAGTGTCTCCTGCCGGCGGGCCGTGACGACCACCCGGGCACCCTCTGCGACCAGGCGTTCCGCCACCGCGAGGCCGATGCCTCGGCTCGCACCGGTGACGATCGCGACCTGGCCTTCGAATCGACCGAGTCCGCACCGCGTGTCCTGAACCGTCATATGGAGATACCGCCGTCCACGGGCACGACGGCACCGGTGACGTACCCCGCCTCGCTGGACGCGAGAAAGGCGACGGCCGAGGCGATCTCGGCGGGATCGGCAAACCGGCCCAGCGGAACCTGAGCGGTCAGTTCGGCACGCTTGGCGTCCGGAATCGAGGCGATCATGCGGGTTTCCGCGTTCGGGGAGATCGCGTTGACGGTGACGCCGAATCCCGCGAGTTCCTTTGCCGCGGTCTTGGTGAATCCGATGATCCCGGCCTTCGCCATCGCGTAGTTCGACTGGCCGACATTGCCACGCAGCCCCGTGTACGAGGTGACGTTGACGACCCGGCCGTGCCGCTGCGCCCGGAAGTGCGGCGTGCACGCCCGGGTGAACCGGAAGGTGCCACCGGCGTGCACGGCCATCACCTGCTCGTAGTCGTCGTCGGTGAGCTTCCACAGCATCCGGTCCCGCAAGATGCCGGCATTGTTGACCAGCACGTCGATCCGACCGGTCTCGGCGACGACCGTGTCGACGACCGTCTGCACCGATGCGGTGTCGCTGACGTCGGCAGCGACGCCGCGACAGCCCAGTTCGGCGGTCGCCTCGTCGAGCGCCCCAGCGTCGAAGTCGACCAGGAAGACGTCGGCACCGGCTTTCACGAAGAGCCGCCCCACCTCGAGTCCGATTCCGCGAGCCGCGCCGGTCACGATCACCGTCTGACCGGCGAAGTCGAAGACGATATTGGATTTAACTGCAGCAGCATTCATTTCAGTGACGTTCATGTCAGCCGACCCTCTCGAAGATGATGGCCATGCCCTGGCCGCCGCCGATGCACATGGTCTCGAGACCGAACTGCTTGTCCCGCTCCTGCAGTGAGTGCAGCAGCGTAGTGGTGATCCGGGCGCCGGTCGCACCGAACGGGTGACCGAGCGCGATACCCCCGCCGTTGACATTCAGCCGGTCGATGTCGACACCGAGGTCCCGGTAGGACGGAATCACCTGTGCGGCAAAGGCCTCGTTGATCTCCACCAGATCGATGTCACCGATCGAGAGACCCGCCCTGGCCAGCGCTCGGCGGGACGCCTCGACGGGGCCGAGACCCATGATCTCCGGCGACAGGCCGCTGACCGCGGTCGCCACCACCCGGGCGAGCGGGGTGAGTCCGAGTTCGGCCGCCTTCCGGTCGCTCATCACCACCACCGCCGCCGCGCCGTCGTTGAGCGGGCAGGCATTGCCGGCGGTCACGGAGCCGGTTCCACGGAACACGGGCCGCAACCCGGCGAGCGCTTCCGCGGTGGTACCGGCGCGCGGGCCGTCATCGGCGTTCACCACGGTCCCGTCCGCCAGGACGATCGGGGTGATCTCCCGCTCGAAGAACCCGTCGGCGATCGCCTTCTCGGCGAGCTGCTGTGACCGCGCGGCGAATTCGTCCTGCTCTGCCCGGCTGACACCGCGGTAGGTGGCGACGTTCTCCGCGGTCTGCCCCATGGTGATGTAGGCGTCGGGGAGCCCGCCGGTCAGACGCGGATTCGTCCATACCGCACCGGTGGCCGCCAACTGCGCTGTGCGCGCCTGCGCCTCCGCAAAGAGCGGGTTCTGGAACTGCTCGTCCCCGGCACCGACGCCGGCCTGCCGCGGGTAGCGCGATACGCACTCGACTCCGGCGGAGATGAAGACCTCACCGTCGCCCGCCTTGATGGCGTTGGCCGCCATCCTGGTCGTCTGGACGCTGGAGGCACAGGCCCTGTTCACGGTGGCGCCGGGCACGGAGTCGAGCCCCAGCTGCAGCGCTACCCGGCGGGCGATGTTCTCGCTCTGCTCGCCGGAGTGTTCCCAGGCCCCCAGGTAGAGGTCCTCCACCGTGTCGGCATCGAGGGCGGGGATCTTGTCCAGCGCGGCGCGGACGATCCGGGCAGCCAGATCGTCCGGACGAATGCCCACGAGCGAGCCCTTGCCCGCGCGGCCGATCGGTGAACGTGCGGTGGAGACGATGACTGCTTCAGTCATGGAGGTCGGCCTTTCGTAGTTGGACCGTGAGGGCGCCGGCTGGGGCACCGGCGAGGTCGATGCGCGAGGGATGCGGCCGACCAGTTCTGTCATGTCCTCGTTGGACCCGGCCGGGATCTTCCGACCCGGCGTCCACCCGAAGACGCTGATTAAGCGCTCGCTTAGTCTGCGGCGAGGGATGCGAGAATGTCAATACCCACGAGACGGCAACACCCGACCCCGACTGCGCCACGACAGGAATCGAGAACCAGGTGACAGGACATCCGCCGGCCGACCCGTCGGCACCCCATGATCGGCCGGGCGCCGATGCGGAACAACGACTGCTCGACTCGGCCCGGGACGCCTTCGCCGCCAAGGGCTACCACGGGACGAGCACCCGGGAGATCGCCGCCGGCGCCGGCATGAGCCCCGCCGCCATGTACATCCACTTCAGTTCCAAGCAGGACGTGCTGCTCCGGTTGATCCTTGCCGGACACGAGTCCGCGCTCGCGACCCTGATCTCGGGCGCCGCCACCACGGGGTCCGCGACAAAGCGCCTCAGATCAGCAGTTTTCTGCTTTGCGAGGTGGCACGCGGAGCAGCACACCACCGGCCGTGTCGCCCAGTACGAACTGCACGCACTCACCGAGGAGAACCAGGCGCAGGTCGTCCGAATCCGCAGGGACACCGTGCGGGTGATGCGGGAGATCATCGCCGACGGCGCCCTGACGGGCGAGTTCGCGGTCGACAACGTGGACACGGCCACCCTGGCCGTCATGTCCCTGTGCATCGACACGGTTCGCTGGTTCCCGTCCCGCGAGCTGCAGACCCACGACGAAGTGGGTGCCGCGTTCGCCAGCATCGCCGAACGCATCGTGAGGTCGTCGGACTGACCCGGAGCCGCCGTCCGATGCAGTCGACTCGACGGCGATCCGAATAAGCGATCGCTCAGCCCGGCGCATTTCGCTTCTTCGACCCGGAAGCGCTGGCGCAAACACCTGTCGCCGAGATATAAGTAATATGAACCTATTGAACCAACCTGTTCGGGTCGAACACCGGACCGCACCGACGCCGAGGAGAAACACATGAGCCTGCCCCCCGTGCTCCAAGACCGGCTCCGCCTGCCCGTGGTGGCGTCGCCGATGTTCATCCTGTCCAATCCGGATCTGGTGATCGCCCAGTGCACTTCGGGCGTCGTCGGTTCGTTCCCCTCCCTCAACGCCCGGCCCCAGCCGATGCTCCGCGAGTGGCTCCTGCGGATCACCGAGGCACTGGCCAAGCACGACGCCAACCATCCCGAGTCGCCCGCCGCGCCCTACGCGGTGAACCTCATCGTGCACAGGAGCAACGACCGCCTCGAGGAGGACCTCGCCACCGTCGTCGAGTTCGAGGTGCCGATCGTTATCACCTCACTCGGCGCCCGCACCGACGTCAACGACGCGGTCCACTCCTACGGCGGCGTCGTGCTCCACGACGTCACCGACAACCGGTACGCCCGCAAGGCGGTCGAAAAGGGCGCCGACGGACTCATCGCGGTGGCCGCGGGCGCGGGCGGGCACGCCGGCACCCAGTCGCCGTTCGCGCTGGTCCAGGAGATCCGCGAGTGGTTCGACGGCCCGCTGCTGCTCTCCGGTTCGATCGCGCACGGGCGCTCGGTCCTCGCCGCCCAGGCCGCGGGCGCCGATCTCGCCTACGTCGGGTCCGCCTTCATCGCCACCGAGGAGGCCGGCGCCGCCGACGCCTACAAGCAGATGGTCGTCGACTCCGCCGCGTCCGACATCGTCTACTCCAACCTCTTCACCGGCGTGCACGGCAACTACCTGCGCGGCAGCATCGAGGCGGCCGGCCTCGACCCCGCCGACCTCGCGGAGTCCGACCCGTCGGCGATGGACTTCGGCACCGGCGAGAAGGCCAACACGCAGGACGGCAGGCCCGAGGCGAAGGCCTGGCGCGACATCTGGGGCGCCGGGCACGGCGTCGGTGCGGTCAAGGCCGTGCTGCCCGCATCCGCGCTCGTCGACCGGCTGGCCGCCGAGTACGCCGCGGCCCGCACGGCGCTGCTCGGATAGGCGCAACCTGTCGAGACGACGCGTCCCGGGCACTGATTAGGGTTCCGGTCATGGACATCAGCAACTCAGGACACGTCGTTCTCGGGATGCTCTTCGTGGGGTCGCGTTCCGGATACGAGATCCGCAAGTCTGCGGAACTCTCGCTCCGTCACTTCTGGTCGATCTCCCCGCCGCAGATCTACACCGAGCTCGGCAAGCTGGAGGAGGCCGGCCTCGTCGAGGGCAGCGACGACCACCAGGGCAACCGGCGCCGACGCCTCTTCACCGTCACCCCGGCCGGCCGCGAGGCGCTGCATCGCTGGGTGCTCGACGAGGGCGACAGCGACTTCGAGATGCGAGACCTGTTGCAGGTCAAGCTGTTCTTCGCCGACGTGCTCGAACCGGACGAGGTGCCCGTACTGCTCGAGCAGATACGGGCGCGGTCGCGGCGGATCCTCCGGAAGTTCGAGCTGGAGGTCTCCCCGGCGGCCCGCAAGACCGTCGAACGGCACGGCGCCGCGTTCCCGCCCAGGGTCGCGGACCTGCACGTGGAGCTGCACCAGTACCTGCTGTCCTGGTGCGATCGGGTGGAGCAGGAGTACCGGCACGGGTCCGACTGACCGGCGCCCCGCACACACCTTCTGTCGGCGGCACACCCCTTCTGCACGTGCAACACCGGTGTGGTCTCGACAACAGGTGTGTGACGGTGCGCCGCGGGAGCACTGCCCACCGCACCGACCACTCCCGGGAATACCTCCGGGCCGACGGTGTTGAGCTACAGTGAACTAGTTGAATCATCAACTACCAAGCCGAAGGAGTCCGCATGCCCGCCGTGACCGTCGACAACATCCTCGCCCTGCCCCGCATCGGCGAGACCGCACCCGACGCCGTCGCCCGCCCGGTGCTCGGCGTGACCACCGCCCCCGTCGGATACGAGGGCGAGGGCTTCCCGGTGCGCCGGGCGTTCGCCGGCGTCGACCTCGAGCACCTCGACCCGTTCATCCACATGGACCAGATGGGCGAGGTCAACTACGCGCCCGGCGAGCCCAAGGGCACCCCGTGGCATCCGCACCGCGGCTTCGAGACCGTCACCTACATGATCGACGGGATCATGGAACACCAGGACTCCAACGGCGGCGGCGGCACCATCGGCGGCGGCGACACCCAGTGGATGACCGCGGGCGGCGGGATCCTGCACATCGAGACCCCGCCCGAGCACCTGGTGGTGAGCGGTGGCCTGTTCCACGGCGTGCAGCTGTGGGTGAACCTGCCGCGCGAGAACAAGATGGCCGCGCCGCGCTACCAGGACATCACCGGCGCCAAGGTCGCGCTGCTGTCCTCCCCCGACGGCGGCGCCCTGGTCCGCGTCATCGCGGGTGAGGTCGACGGCCACCAGGGCCCCGGCTCCACCTACACGCCGATCAGCCTGGTGCACGCGACCGTCGCACCCGGCGCCAGCCTGACCCTGCCGTGGAACCCCGAGTTCAACGCGATCGCCT
Source organism: Rhodococcus tukisamuensis NBRC 100609 (assembly GCF_001894985.1). GTDB lineage: Bacteria > Actinomycetota > Actinomycetes > Mycobacteriales > Mycobacteriaceae > Rhodococcus_G > Rhodococcus_G tukisamuensis. The sequence goes on from NZ_BCXG01000003.1 coordinate 206,677, forward strand.
ACGTGCTGGCCGGCGACGGCCTGGTCGGCGCCGAGCGTCGGCCCGTCCGCAGCGGCCAGACCACCGTCTTCGGACGGGGAGACACGCTGACCGTCGCGGCCGCGGACACCCAGGACTCGCGGACCGAGTCGCTCGAGGTGTTCATCCTCGGCGGCAAGCCGATTCGCGAGCCCGTCGCGATGGCCGGACCCTTCGTGATGAACACCAGGGCCGAGGTCATCCAGGCGTTCGAGGACTTCCAGGCCGGACGCCTCGGGTCCATCCCCGCCGCCCACGAGACCCTCGGCTGACGTCATGGCCGAGGTGGCGGTCCAGCGGGCCGGCGACCGCCGGCACCTGAGGTACGGCTGGCTCGACTCGCGACACAGCATGCCCGTCGCGGGCAACTTCGACCCGGCCGAGCACGCCCACGGACTGCTGGTGGTCAACAACGAGGACATCGTCGACGCCGGCGAGGGTTTCGACAGCCACCAGCACCGGGACGCGGAGATCGTCACCTGGGTGCTCAGCGGATCCCTGGTCCACCAGGACTCCGAGGGGCACTCGGGCGTGGTCTACCCCGGTCTCGCGCAACGGATGAGCGCGGGCCGGGGCATCTTCCACTCGGAGCGCAACGACCGCGTGCGCGCCGACGGCTCTCGCGTGGCCGAGCCCGTTCACCTGGTGCAGATGTGGGTTCCGCCGGACGAATTCGGCATCGAGCCGAGCTACCAGGAACTGCCGATCGACGACGAACTCGACGCCGGCAAACTCGTGGTGGTGGCCTCCGGCCTGCCGCGGCACCGCCACGACACGGCCATCGGGCTGCGCAACCGCCACGCGGGCCTGCACGCCGCGCGGCTGCGGCCGGGCGGGTCGGTCACGATCCCCGACGCGCCGTTCGGGCACGTGTTCGTGGCCCGCGGCGCGGTGGACGTCGAGGGTGTCGGCCTTGTCTCCCACGGGGATTCGATCCGGCTGACCGGGACCGGTGGCCAGCGGCTGACCGCCACCGAGGACGCCGAAGTGCTGATCTGGGAGATGCACGCCGAGCTCGGTTCACGACAACGGAGGTAGGCGTCCCCGCCTCCCCGGTCCTGCACGTGCAGATCGAACCCGGATCAGGGCCGCTCGAACAGGTCCACGGCCGTCGTGACGCGGTCGTTGGGCAGTTCCTCGGCGATGTTCCTGCCGGTGCGCAGCCACCCCCCTCGCAATGCCGAACGAAGCCAGTTATCAAGGGCAGCTTGCGTTTCGAAGCGAAGCACGATCACACACACGTCCGAGACACTGCTCTCCTTGAGCCACCCCCCGCCGAGGAAGCCTGGGAAGATCCGGGCCAGGCCGAGGCCGCTCTGAATCCAGTCGGCGAACTCATCGTCACGGCCCGACCTGATCCGGCGCACGATCGTGGTCGTCACGTTCGCGCCGGCCCCTTCGGCCACCCCGCCAGCGGTGTCGGCCGCTCCGACGCCCTCGGTGTTGCTCACTAGTTCCCGCCTCGGCTCCCGCGCACATCCACGCGATGCGACCTCCTCAAAATACCAGCGCAAAAGCCCCGATCACACCGGTCCGATGTGCTGCGCCAGGGCGTAGCCGCGGCCGAGACCCGGTCCAGCAAACGTCAGACGATACGACCGCAAGGTCGCTGGCCTTCCGGACCACCTCCGTACTGTGGAACCCAGGCACCACGAGGAAGGACCCAACCATGACGGCACCCACCACACCGCACGTCGACATCCACCGGGCCGGCGACCGGCTGAAGACCCGGATCGCCTGGTTGGACTCGAAGCACTCCTTCTCCTTCGGCCAGCACTACGACCCCGACAACACCCATCACGGCATGCTGATGGTCAACAACGACGACATCGTGTCGCCGGGACAGGGTTTCGAAACCCATCCGCACCGCGACATGGAGATCGTCACCTGGGTGCTGCGCGGTTCCCTGGTGCACCAGGACTCGATCGGGCACTCCGGTGTCATCTACCCCGGTCTCGCGCAGCGGATGACGGCCGGGTCCGGGATCCTCCACTCGGAGAAGAACGACGCCTGGCGGCTGCCCGGCTCACCCCACGCCGAACACGCCGAACCGGTCCGCTTCGTCCAGATGTGGGTGCTGCCCGACGAATCCGGCATCACCCCCGGCTACGAGCAGCTCGAGATCGACGACGAGCTGATGCGCGGCGGGCTGGTCCCGGTCGCGTCGGGCATGCGCAAACACAAGGGGCAGTCGGCCATCGGCATCGCGAACTCGAACGCCGCGCTGTACGTGGCACGGATGCGCGCCGGCGACACCGTCCAGCTTCCCGAGGCCCCCTACCTGCACCTGTTCGTCGCACAGGGCGAGGTCGCACTCGAGGGCGCGGGCATCCTGTCCGAGGGCGACGCGGTCCGGTTCACCGCGACCGGCGGGCAGCGGCTCAGCGCGGCGCAGCCCGCCGAGGTGCTGGTCTGGGAGATGCACGCACGCCTCGGCGGCTAGGGCCGACCGCCCCATCCGATCCCGCGCCGTCCCGCCAGGCAAGACCCTGAACTACTCGACACCGTCGCGGACTGCTATTGAGATTCCATGACCGCATCCGCAACCCGCCCGCGCGGCGTCGACCCCCTGAACACGATGATGGGCGTCCGCGTACTCGCCATGGCCCCCGCCGGCACCGAGCTGGAGGGCACGATCGGTCCGCGCTTCCACGACCACCGCGGACTGTCCGGGCTGGCCTCGGTCGGCGTGCTCGCCGACACCGCGGTCGCCGGCGCCTTCTACGCCTCGCTCCCCCCGGGCCACCGGACCGTGGTCTCGCAACTCACGGCCGCGGTCGCCGCCCCGCTCCCCTCGGCGGGCGTGGTCACCGCACGGGCCCGCACCGAGCACCTCGACCTCGACGCCGGCACCGGGCTGTCCGCGGGACGGGTCGCCACCGCGGCCGGCACCACCGCGGTGCGCCTGCTCGCCCGCAGCGTCGTCGTGACGCGCGCCGCGCGGAGCGATGTGCACCTCGCCGCCGGCCCCACCCTGGTGATACCGGACCCGGAGCCGGCGGCCCCGGAGTCCCTGACCGGACTCGACGGCCGCGCCGTCGTGGCCGGTATCGCCGCCGGCACCCTCCGTCGCGGCCCCCTGGCGGGACTGCTCGGGATGGAAATCGAATCGGTCGGCGACACAAGCATTTCCGCCCGATTCGCTCCGACCCCGTGGATGAGCAATCAGATCGGTTCGGTGCAGGGCGGAATTCTCTTCTCCGCCGCGGCCCTGACCAGCGGGTTGAGTGCGCAGGCCCTGACCGCCGTCGGGCAGTCGTACCGGCTGCTGGACCTGAAGATCGATTTCGTCCGGTCCCCCGCCGTCGACGGACCACCGATCCGCGTCGAGGCCGAGGTGGTGCGTGCCGGACGCCGGATCGTGCTGATCGAGACCCGTCTGCTCGACGCGGACGGCCATCTGCTCGCCCGCACCGGTTCCAGTGCCCAACTCGAGTGAGGAACACCCGGCTGGTAGACAGGGCCGCATGACCGCGACGGAAACCCTGCGCCTGGATCGCCTCAACGAACTGATGGATGTGCGGGCCCTCGACCTCGAGCCCGGCTCGGTTCGCTTCGAGCAGGAGCTGGGCCCCCGCTTCCACGACCACCGCGGGCGCACCGTCCTCGGCTCGATCGGCGTACTCGTCGACGCCGTCCCCGGCGGCGCGGTCGGCACGTCGATGCCGGCCGGCGCCTCGGTGGTGCTCTCCCAGATCACGGCTGCGATGGCCGCACCGCTGCCGGCGTCCGGCGCGATCGTGGCGCGCGGACAGGCCGTGCACCTCGACCTCGAGACCGGAACCGGACTCGCCACGGGCGAGATGGTCGGGCCGGACGGACAGGTCGCGGTGGTCCTGCAGTCCCGCGGCATGGTGGTCACCCGCCCGGCCACCCACACCGAGGCGATCGCCCGGGGTGAGCGCCTTCCCGTCCCCGCCGCGGAACCCGTCACCGACGCGGCCGAGTTCGCCGGGCACGCCGGCCTCGACGTGGTCACCGGGATCCAGGCCGGCCGGATCGCCCGAGGACCACTGGCCGGCCTGCTCGAGGTGGACCTCGTCGACGTCGAGAAGGGTCGGGTGGCAGGAGAGTTTGCGCCGCGCGAGTGGATGAGCAACCCGCTCGGGTCCATCCAGGGCGGCGTCCTGGTCTCCGCCGCGGACCTCCTGACCGGGCTCGCCGGGCAGAGCCTGACCGCACCCGGCCAGGACTACCGGACGCTGGACCTGCGGATCGACTTCGTCCGCTCCCCCGCCGTCGACGGCCCCCGGATCCGCGCCGAGGCGACGGTGGTGCGGGCCGGACGCCGGCTCGCCCTCGTGGAGACCAGGCTCGAGGACCCGGCCGGCCAGGTGCTGGTGCGCGCGGCCGCCAGCGTCCAACTGGTCTGATCGAGGCGCCCGTTCCCCGCCGGGGTAACTTCCCTTCTCCCGGGGGTTCGGGCGCCGGCCGGCCGGGGCGGAACCGGACGAATCGGCCGGGCGCGGACTATCCTGCAGGGGCGATCAGATTCGGTACTCACGGTTTCGATCGAGGAGAGACGATGACCCAGCCCCCTCAGCCACCGGACGGCCCGCAACCGGGCAACGAACCGCCGTCAGAGGATCAGCCGGGTGGGCAACCGGGTGGGCAACCCGGCGGCCAGCCGAACTACCCGCAGTACCAGCCCCCGTACCCGGGACCGCCGCAGCCTCCGGGGCAGCAGTACCCCGGCCAGCCGCCGCAGTACCCCGGCCAGCCTTACCCAGGACAGCCGCAACAGCCCGGCCAGCCTTACCCGGGACAGCCGCAACAGCCCGGCCAGTACCCGGGACAGCAGTACCCCGCCCAGCCCTACGCTGCCCAGCCCAGCGCACCCGCCGCGCAGAACGGCGCGGGCCTCGCTGCCCTGATCGTCGGAATCCTGGCCCTGGTGACCTCGTGGACCGTCATCGGCGGCGTGGTGCTGGGCATCCTCGCGGTGATCCTCGGGTTCGTCGGCCGCTCGCAGGTCCGCAAGCAGCGCGCCACCAACGGCGGCACGTCCCTGGCCGGCATCCTGCTCGGCGTCCTCGCGGTGATCATCTCGATCGTGCTCGTGGTGGTGGGCATCGGCCTGTTCAACCGCGTCGGAGGCCGGGATTTCGTCGACTGCATGCGTGACGCCGGCAGCAGCGAACGGGCCCAACAGCGCTGCATCGACGAGTTTCAGCAGAACATCGAGGACCGGTTCTCGGTGACCCTGGAGGCCCCCACGGTCGTCCCGCCCCGCTGACCTTCCACACAGCAGACTCACAGCGTTTTCACTGCGACCGGACAGGACCGTCGCAGCGTTCTCGCAGCGGCGCCCGCGAGGGTGGACCGCAACAGCGAGACGGGAGAAAGCGTGAACAAGGACATCGAACGCAGCCGGGCCCGGGTCAGCCGGCGACGCGCCCTGGCCCTCGGCGGCACGGTCGGCCTCAGCGGACTCATCGCGGCCTGCACGGGCAATGGCGCGTCGGGCGGCGGCGCCACCACCACCACGACCTCGGTCGTCACCGACTCGACGGCCGCCGGCGACGACGTGATGGCGCTGCTGGCCCGGGCACCGCAGTGCGTGACCAGCAAGGAGGAGACGCAGGGACCGTACTGGTTCGACGTCGACTCGATCCGCAGCGACATCAGAGAGGACCGGCCCGGCACCACCTTCGAGCTGGCGATCCGGGTCCAGGACAGCACCACCTGCACGCCCGAGGGCGGCGGCGGGACGGCCAACGCCGTGGTCGAGATCTGGCACTGCGACGCCGGTGGGGCGTACTCCGGCTTCGAGTCGGGATCGCAGGCCTCGAACGGCGGCGGCCCACCGGCCGGCGGCGGTCCGGGCGGGCAGCCCCCGACGGGCGCGCCTCCGGCCGGCGGGCCCGGCGGCGGCGATGGTCCGGGCGCCGGCGGTCCGGGCGGCGCCGGATCCGGGGAGACCTCCGACGGCTCCTACAGCGTCGGCGACAGCGAGGCCACCACCACGGACGACGGCACCTACTTGCGGGGCGCGCAGGTCACCGACGCCAACGGGGTCGCCGCGTTCACCACCGTCTTCCCCGGCTGGTACATGGGCCGGACCACGCACATCCACGTCAAGGTGCACGTGGACAAGAAGACCGTGCTGACCACCCAACTGTTCTTCGACGAGGCCCTGCTCGGCGAGGTCTACGCCGGCGCCCCGTACGACGAGCACACCGGCCGCGGGAACAACACGACCAATGCCCAGGACGGCATCTTCGACGAATCCGGCCTGGTGACCGTCGTGAAGACCACGGACGGCTATCGCGGCGCCGTCAACATCGGCGTCTAGGCACTCGTGCTCGTGCGCGGTTGACGGGTCCACGGACCCGTCAACCGCGCACGAGCCGCCGAGCGGCCATGATGGAGGGCATGACGCGCTCCGGAATCGACCTCACCCACCTCGACACGGGCATCCGAGCCCAGGACGACCTGTTCGTCCACGTCAACGGCCAGTGGCTCGACAGCTACGAGATACCCGCCGACCGGGCCGTCGACGGCGCATTCCGCACCCTCTACGACCAGGCCGAGATCGACGTGCAGGCGATCATCACCGAGTCCGCCGCAGCCGCGGGCGCGCCGGGCACCGACTCGCAGCGGATCGGCGACCTGTACAGCTCGTTCATGGACGCCGACGCCGTCGAGCGCGCGGGCCTGGAGCCCATCGCAGCGGAGCTGGCCGAGGTCGACGCCGTCGCCGACGGGTCCGCGCTCGCGGGTCTGCTGGGTCGGCTCGAGCGCGTCGGAGTCGGCGGCGTGGTGGCCAGCTATGTCGACACCGACGCCAAGGACTCCACCCGCTACCTGGTGCACCTCACGCAGTCCGGCATCGGCCTGCCCGACGAGTCCTACTACCGCGAGGACTCCTACGCCGACACCCGCGGGGCCTACCGGGCGCACGTGCAGGCCATGCTCGCCCTCGCCGGCAGACCCGACCCGGCCGGCGACGCGCAGCGCATTCTCGACCTCGAGACCGCGATCGCGGCCGGCCACTGGGACGTGGTCAAGCGGCGTGACGCGGAGCTGAGCTACAACCTGGTGACGTTTGCGGACCTCGCCCGCGAGAACCCCGGGTTCGACTGGGCCGCATGGGTCTCCGGCCTCGGCGGCACCACGGAAACGTTCGCGGAGCTGGTGGTCCGCCAGCCCAGCTTCCTCGCCTCGATGACCGCACTGTGGGCCGAGCGCCCGCTCGAGGACTGGAAGGCGTGGACTGCCTGGCGGGTGATCCACTCGCGCGCACCGTATCTCACCGAGGACGTGGTCGCCGAGAACTTCGACTTCTACGGCAGGACCCTGACCGGCGCGGAGGAGAACCGCGAGCGGTGGAAGCGTGGTGTGACGCTGGTGCAGGACCTGATCGGCGAGGCCGTCGGCAAGCTGTACGTGGAGCGGCACTTCCCCGCCCAGGCCAAGGCGCGGATGCAGGAACTGGTCGCCAACCTGCAGGAGGCGTACCGGCGCAACATCTCCGAACTGGAGTGGATGGGACCCGAGACCCGCAAGGCCGCGCTGACCAAGCTGGAGAAGTTCACCCCGAAGATCGGCTACCCCGACAAGTGGCGCGACTACTCCGGGCTGCAGATCACCGCCGACGACCTGGTCGGCAACTACCGCCGCGGTTACGCCACCGAGCACGACCGCGACCTGGCCAAGCTCGGCGGCCCGGTGGACCGTGACGAGTGGTTCATGACGCCGCAGACCGTCAACGCCTACTACAACCCCGGGATGAACGAGATCGTCTTCCCGGCAGCCATCCTGCAGCCGCCGTTCTTCGACGCGGAAGCCGACGACGCCGCCAACTACGGCGGGATCGGCGCGGTGATCGGCCACGAGATCGGGCACGGCTTCGACGACCAGGGCGCCAAGTACGACGGCGACGGCAACATGGTCGACTGGTGGACCGACGACGACCGCACCGAGTTCGGCAAGCGCACCACCGCGCTGATCGAGCAGTACAACGCGTTCGAGCCGAAGGCACTGCCCGGCCACAAGGTCAACGGAGAGTTCACCATCGGCGAGAACATCGGCGACCTGGGCGGGCTGTCCATTGCACTCGAGGCGTACCGGATCGCGTTGGACGGCAAGCAGGCCCCGGAGATCGACGGGCTGACCGGACTGCAGCGGGTGTTCTTCGGGTGGGCCCAGGTGTGGCGAACCAAGGCCCGCAACGAGGAGGCCCTGCGCCGCCTCGCCGTCGACCCGCACTCGCCGCCGGAGTTCCGCTGCAACGGCGTGGTGCGCAACCTGGACACCTTCCACGACGCGTTCGACGTGACGCCCGGCGACGACCTCTACCTGGAACCCGAACTCCGCGTGCGCATCTGGTAGCAGAGCCGTCGTGTTCGCGCGGAGTTGGCGGGCGGATCGGTCCGCCCGTCAACCTCGCGCAGCGCGCACCCTCCGGTAGTCCCGCCGGTTCTGTTTGCCGTAGCGGACGGCGAACCGCTCGATCGCCGCGTCGAACGCCGCCCCGCTGCCGAGGTACCCGTCTATCGCAATCGGATCCCCGGTGCGGGCGTGGGCGCGGGCCAGCGCGCTCGCACACACCCGCGCGTACACCCGCATGCCCTCCGGACGCATGACGCTGATGTCGAAGCCGCCCTTCTTGTCCCGCAGCTGCCGAACGTAGAAGTCGCGGCCCAGCGGACCGGTCCCGGTGAACCAGCCGAGGAACGGGTCGCTCGCACTCTGGATCAGGCGCTGCCCCTCGACCACCCGCTGCCCCTGGTCCCGGTACTCGACGCCCTCGACGTACGGCGCCAGCACCGATTCCTGTGCCTCCTTGATCTGCAGGAACAGTGGGTCCTGGGTGGTGTCCCCGACGAACAGCACGATGAAGCACATGGTGCCGACGGACCCGACCCCCACTACCTTGCGCGCGATGTCCTGGAAGCGGTACCGCGCCACCAGCTGACGGCGGTCACTGGCGAGGGTGTCCAGGTAGTTGGCATAGGCGTCGAAGAGCAGCTTGGTCGCCTCGGCGTGCCGGTCGTGCGGGAGCCGCACCACCAGCGGCGGATCCTCCTTGATCCGCAGGCCCTCGCTGGTGACGGTCGCGAACCGTGCCAGGTTGTCCAGCGGGGTGCGCCGCTCCGCCTTCGCGAACACCGCCTCGGTCGCGGCGACCGGCCGGGCGCCGACCATCTCCCGCACCAGTTCACGCAGGGCGTCCGCCTCGATCCGTGCGTACCAGATGTCGAGGGAGGTCATGCCTGCCGCGCGCGCCATCGTCTCCCGGTACGCCTGCCCCACCACCCGGGCGGCCGCGCGCGCCTCCCGAGGTTCGTGACCGTCCTCGACGGACGCGACGAACACCGACGCCGCGAGCCGCTTGACGTCCCACTCGAAGGGGCCTCGATGCACCTCGTCGAAGTCGTTGAGGTCGAACACCAGTCGCCGGTCCGGGCCGGCGAAGAGTCCGAAGTTCGCCAGGTGGGCGTCCCCGCAGGCCATGACCATCAGGTCGGTGCGCGGCCCGTGTGCGAGGTCCCACGCCATGATCGCCGCCGACCCCCGCAGGAAGCTGAACGGCGAGGCCAGCATCCGCTGGTACCGCAGCGGCACCAACTCGGGCACCCTGGTGGCGTTCTGCCGGTCGAGGATGCCGGTCGGGTCGGGGCGGTCGGCGGGCGGTGACCACTCGCCGAGTGCCTCCCGCCGGACGGCGGCTCGCAGCCCTTTACCGCGCCGACGTCGAGCATCGGCGGGTTCCGGCGGTTCGAAAACGGCACCTGCCATCGCCCGATGGTACCGCCGCCGAGAACGTTTCCGCAGCTAGACGTGACGATTGTGCAGCGCGGCGGTCAGACGGCGATCGGCTCAGCCGTGCTGATCCGAAGCGCCGCGACCAGTTCCCGGTACAGCGCGTCGGAGCGCAACAGCTCGGCATGGGTGCCGCTGGCCCGAATCCGCCCGTCCTCCATCACCAGGATCCTGTCCGCGTCGATCACGGTGGAGAGCCGGTGCGCGATGGTCACCACAGCACTGTCCTTGGACAGTTCGCGGATCACCTCGTGGATGGCGGCCTCGGTGCGGCCGTCCACCTGGGCGGTGGCCTCGTCGAGCAGCAGCACGTCGGGACGCCGGACAATGGCCCGCGCCACGGCGATTCGCTGTCGCTGGCCCCCGGAAATGCTGGTGCCGGACACATCGCTGTCCAAGCCCTCGTCCAGCGCACGGACCATGTCATCGAGGTGCACCGCGCGCAACGCCTCCCAGACCTCGTCCTCGCTGGCCCCCGGGTGGGTGAACAGCAGGTTCGAACGCATCGTCCCCGGCACGATGGGAGTTTCCTGCTCTACGTACGCCAGCCGCGAGCGCACCTGTTCGTACGAGATCTCCGAGAACGGGACGCCGTCGAGCAGGATCTCGCCGCTCTCGGGGTGGAGGAAGCGCAGCAACAGCGAGAACACCGTGGTCTTACCGGCTCCGGACGGACCGACGATCGCGGTGTGGCCACGCGCGGGGATGCTCGCACTGACCCCCCGCAGGGACGGTTCGGAGCCGGGTGCATATCGTGCGGTGACGTCGACAAGCTCGAGCACCGGCACGTCCGGCGCGGCATGCAGCTGTCGGACCTGGACCTCGTCCTGCTCTTCGGCCTCCATCGCCTGGACCTCGCGGATCCGTCCTGCCGCAGCGATCCCCGCCTGGAAGAGCGTGAAGTTCTGCGTCAGCTCCGTCACCGGCATCATCATCATGAACGCGTACATCAGGAAGGCGACCAGACCGGATACCGCCAGGGCACCGGTGCTGACCCGCCACGCCCCGAAGGCCAGGATTCCGACGATGGCGAGCTGCAGTCCCGCACCGGCGACGGTCCAGACCACCGCGGAGATCCGTGCGACACGCACGCTGTGCAGCTGCGAGTCCTTGGCGTCGACGATGATCCGCTCGGTCTCCCGATCCTCTGCCCGGCTGGACTTCACCGTGCGGATCGCGCGAAGCGCACCCTCGAGCACGCCGCCCAGTCGGCCCACGGATTCCTGCACCTTCCGCTGCGACTTCCCGATCATCGGCATCAGCACCGCCGCGAGCACACCCACCACCGCCAGGGCACCCACCATGGTGCCCAGCAGGACCAGGTCGAGCACCGCCATCATCACCAGCGTGCCGACGATCGCCACCACTCCGTTGACAATGCCCACCAGCGAGGTGGACGTGGCCTCCCGCAGCAACATGGTGTCCGAGGTGACGCGAGTGACCAGCTCACCGGACGGCCGCTTGGTCACGCTTGCCACGGTGGCACGAAAGTAGCTGCGCACCATCGATTCCCGCGCCTCGAACACCACCCGGGCGGCGAGCGAACCCATCAGGTTCAGCTGCACGAACCCGATGCTGCCGGCGGCAAGGAGCAGTAGCACCAGGATGGTGATCGGCCCGCCGAGCCCGCCACCGGTACCCAGCGTGTCGAGAACCACCTTGATCATCATCGGCAACGCGAGCCCGACCGCGGTGAACGCGCACGACAGGACCAGACCGATCGACAGTGCCACCCGGTGCGGACGAATGAAGGACCACAACAGTCGCACGTTCGGCCAGGACTCCTGCGCCGTCGAATCAGTCATGTCCATCAGTGAACCACCAATGTCCCATTTATGTCGTGGTTTGTTCCAGATTGGATCTCAATGCTGTTACCGTCATTCCATGTCCATAGATTCCGCCACCGAATCAGGCACACGGGCCCGGACTCGCCGCGCGATCCTCGACGCGGCATTCCAGACCCTCGGCCGAAACTCGGGTGCGTCGCTCGGAGAGATCGCCGCCGAGGCGGAGGTCGGGCGTAGCACGCTGCATCGCTACTACCCAGAGCGCGCCGACCTGCTGGTCGCGCTCGGCCAGGACGCACTCGACAAGCTCGGCGCGGCACTGGATCGGGCCCGCCCTGTCGACGGGCCGGCCGACGCCGCATTACGTCGGATGAGCCACGAGTGCTTCGACCTCGGCCCCGTCCTGACACTCGTATTCGGCGATCCCCACTCCCTGGCGAACCAGGAGTTCTGGGACCGCCTGGGCACCATCGACGCGCCCCTGATCACGCTGATCGAGCGGGGCCAGCAGGAAGGTTCCATCGGCTGCGCACTCCAGGTCCGCTGGATCCGCAGGATGTTGTGGTGGACGCTGCTCACCGGCTGGGAGAGCTTCGAGCACGAGGGCTACTCGCGGACCGAGGCACTCGAGGCCATCGACATGACGATCTCGGGCATTACGCGAGACTAGGGCTCCGCCCCACCCTCACCGGTTCCAGTCCCCCAGTCCGTCGCGGCCGTCGAGGACACCGCCCGCGGTGTTCTGCACGATCACCGGGTCGCCCTTCTTGGCATTCTCGAAAAACCACCGGCCGTCCTCGGTGCTGACATTGAGGCAGCCGTGACTGACGTTCGTGTAGCCCTGATCCGCGACCGACCACGGCGCCGCGTGCAGGAAGATGCCGCTGTAGGAGATGCGCGTGGCGTACTCCACGTAGGTCCGGTAGCCCTCCGGTGAATCCACCGGAACACCGTAGGTGGACGAGTCCATGTACATCTCGCGCACTCGCTCGCCGACGATGTAGGTGCCGTTGGGCGTCTCGTGACCGGTCTTGCCCATCGAGGTGGGCATCGTCTTGACCACCTCGCCGTTGCGGGTGACCACGATCTGCTTGGTGTTGTCGTCCGCCGTCGCGACCAGGGCGTCGCCGATCCGGAACGCCGACCGCGCCCCGCCCGCCTCGACCACCACGTCGGCGTTCGCCGGCCAGAACGCATTCGGCCGCCACCGGACCTGGCTGTCGTTGATCCAGTAGAAGTGGCCGTCCACCCTCGGGGTGCTGGTGATCCGGACCGCCCGCTCGGCCTGGGCGCGGTCGCCGATGCCCTCGTCGAACCGGATGACGATCGGCTGCGCGACGCCGACGACCTCGCCCTCGGACGGGTCGAGGCGTGGCGCCGAGAAGTTTGCAGGACCCACCGGCGGCTCCACGGGCGCCGGCGAGACCGGCACGGGCAGCCCGGGGACGGTCGGCAACTCAACGGCCGGCAGTGACAACTCCGGCAACTCGGGCTTCGGCAATTCGGGTAGCTGCCACTGGGGCAGGGTCGGCGCCTCAGGCCCACCCGGGAACAGCGGTGCCGCCTGCGCCGTCGGGATCATTACGACCCCGACGGCCACCGCCCCCAGCAGTGCGGCCCCGATTCGCGCCGCCCAGCGGGCCCGTCCGGTCGTCTCGGTACCCATTTCGCCCCCGTCGCTCGGCTGCCGCCGATCCGCCGCGACGAACACGGCCTCCTGCCGACAGTGCCTCAAACTCCTTACCCATGGTAATCAGGTGTCCGATTTGCGCAGGTGTCCCACGCCGGTAGCGGGCTGGGAACTCGAACCAGGCCGAGCCGGCGCCTGCGGTTACGGGCGAGCCGCGATCGCCTGTGCCTTCGCACCGAGACGGGCCAGACGCAGGTCGCCCAGCGCGGTGAGCGCGCTGCCCATCCTGTTGGTGACATAGCCCAACGACAACCCGGTCGCGGGGTCCGCGTACCCGCCGGAGCCGCCGACGCCGTAGTGCCCGAACGCGTACCGCGGCTGGCCGCGGGTGGCGACGATGACCGGGTGGTATCCGAGCCGCCAGTTCACCGGCGCGCCCCCGAGGACGTAATCGCGACGACGGGTCTGGACGGTCCCCATCTGGGCAATCGTCTCCGGCCGCAGAAACTCTCGCCCGTCGATCGTCCCGCCGTTCGCGATGGCGCCGTACATCTTGGCCAGTGCCCGTGCGGTGAACACCCCGTTCCAGCCCGGCATGACCGCATCGTGCACGGCGGGATCCCGGACCAGTTCGTCGAAGCCGTCCGGCATGGCCGCCTCGGCGAGCCCGTTCAGCGGGCGCACCCGGGTGAGCACCGACGACGTCGGACCCCACGGCATGCCGCCGGGGTTGATGTGCGGGAACAGTTTTGCGATCCGGTCCCGCTTCTCCACCGGCACCCGATACCAGAAGTCCGCCACTCCGAGCGGTTCTGCGATCTCGGTGCGCACCACGTCCGTGAACTCACGGCCGGACGCGCGGGCCACGATCTCCGCGACGATCCAGCCGAATGTCACCGCGTGGTACCCCGGCCCGGACAGCCGCCGGGGGTCCGGCGGGCTCGCGGCCAGTGCGGCGACCACCGTGTCGTAGTCCAGCAGCGCACGTTTGCCCGGGACCAAGCCGCGGACCTTGTGCAGTCCGGCGCGGTGGGTGAGCACGTCGCGGACCGTGATCCGCTCCTTGCCTGCCGCCGCGAACTCCGGCCAGTAGGTCGCCACCGGCTCGTCGTAGGACAGCACGCCGCGCTCCGCGAGTCGGTGCACCACGGTGCTGGCGACGCCCTTGCCGGTGGAGAACGACAGCGCCATCGTGTCGTGGGTCCAGCGCCGGTCACGGTCGGCCCAACCGGCCCAGATGTCCAGCACCAGTTCGCCGTCCAGGTACGCCGACAAGGCCCCGCCGCCGTGCTGCGGGCGGCGGTACATCGCGAAGAACCGGTCGGCCAGCGGCAGGAACCGCGGGTCCACGTGCATCTGTGTCGGCGGCCGGGTGATCTCGTCGAGGTGGTGGATCCGGGCGGTGCGCTCACTCATCGTCACACCACGCCGGCGCGTTTCGCCGCGGCACGCACCTGCCAGGCGGCGATCAGCAGCAGCACGCCCTCGATGATCGCGAACACGCCGATCAGCTTGATCAGGCCGATGATGCCGTCCCCCGGGAAGATCACCAGCACCAGGCCGAAGACCACCGCCAGCACACCGATCAGCAGCAGCCAGCCCCAGTGCGCCCCGCCGGCCGCGCGCACCTGGAACGCACCGAGCACCTCGAGCACGCCGATCAGGATCGCCCAGAAGCCCACCAGGTACACGAAGACCAACGCGGTGATCTCGGGCCACACCAGGACCGCGATGCCCGCGGCCACGGAGACCAGCGCGGCGACCAACCACCACACCCACCCCGGGCTGACCGACCGGGCCGCGATCGCACGGGCCGCGGTGACCAGGCCGTCGATGATCCAGTAGATGCCGACCACGAATACCAGCGCATGTACGGTCACCGCGGGCCAGGCGATCGCGACGATGCCGAACACCACGGCGATCACGCCGCGCAGCACCACCGACCACCACACGTCCTTGCCGATTCGCAGGATGGCATCATTGCTGCCGACGAGAGGACTGTCCGTCATCGCAACCTCCGACTGTGTGCGGGACGCCCGGTCGCCGGAGCGCCTGGGCGGGTACCGCGAGCCTACTGTCGACGGGCACACCGAGGGGCCGGAAAGCGGTTACTCAGGGTGGCAAACGGCTTCGGCCCGAACCGGCCGCGGCGTGTGGTCTACCGTGCAGTGATGAGCGTCCCCCGCGAAGGCCGGATCGACCTCGAGACGGTGTCGCTGTCGACCCTCGAATGGGGTCCGCGCGGCGGTCCGCTCGCATTGTGCCTGCACGGATATCCCGACACGGCGTGGACGTGGCGGCATCTCGGCCCGGCCCTGGGCGAGCGCGGCTGGCGGGTGATCGCACCGTTCACCCGCGGCTACGCGCCGTCGTCGATCCCCTCCGACGGCAGCTACCACATCGGCGCACTGATGGACGACGCCGTGGGAATCCACACTGCCGTCGACGCCGACGATTCGGCCGTCCTCATCGGGCACGACTGGGGATCCGTGACGTCGAACGGGCTGGCAGCACATCGTGATTCGCCGTTCGGCCGCGTGGTGTCGATGGCCGTGCCACCGGCGCCCGCATTCGTCCCGCGCCGGTCCCCGTCGGAGCTCCTCGCCGTGCCCCGGCTCCTGGCCACCCAACTGCCGAGAAGTTGGTACATGCTGTTCAACCAGCTGCCCCGGGTGCCGGAACGCTCGCTCGACCGGCTGATCCCCCACCTTTGGCGCCGCTGGTCGCCGGGCTACGACGCCGGCGAGGACCTCGAACATGTTGCGGCGGCACTGAAGTCGACCGCAAGCCGGACCGCGGCCCTCGGCTACTACCGCGCCGCGCTGCGCCCCTTCCCCCGGCCTCCGGCGCGTTACCGCCACTGGCAGTCGGCCCTTCTGCAGGCACCGACCGTGCCGATGCTCTACCTCCACGGCGACGACGACGGCTGCATGACGCCGCGCTACGCGGACCGCGTGCAGGCAGCCCTGCCAGCCGGTAGCCGGGTGGCTCGGATTCCGCGCGCGGGCCACTTCCTGCATCTGGAGCAGCCCGAGACCGTGAACCGGTTGGTCCTCGACTTCGTCGGCGAAGGCTGACCGCTCCGGCGCGACGGGTCACTGCTGCCGCGGTTGTGCCCGCCGCCCGTACCCCGAGCGGGCCAGATGATGTGCGCTGCCCAGGAGTTCACGGATCGCCGGCTCCGTCCGCGACCCCGGATTCACCACCGCCAGCCAGCCCAGCGTGCCGTAGACGGGGTGCGGCATCACCGTGTCGGCCACGCTCGGGTCGACCTCGCTCGTGGTGGCGTCGCGCGGCCTCAGGCCTGTTCGACCGACGAAGGCGTCCGTGCCGGCGAAGAGATTCAGCCGGAAGGTGTCCGGGCGGTTGAGGCGCGATCGCTCGTCGCCCGGGTAGTCCTTCGTCACGATCGTCGCGAACGGCTGGGTCGTCGCGGGAACCTCGCCGTCGGGTGCGTAGTAGAAGAACGTGTCGCCCCAACTGACCTCCGGGGACCCGTCACCGGGGGCCGGCCGGAGGGTGAGAACCCCGCCGAGGCCGTCGAGGAACTCGATGATTTCGTCGATGCTCATGTGTTCCAGCCTTTCATTCATGTCCTTGTGGAGACTTTGGCCGAGATACACCAAGGTGGACGGGTGGGAAGTCGCAAGTCGGCCGGAATCCGGACGATCGATGTCGCGCGCCGGGCCGGGTACTCCGTCCAGCAGGTGCGCAATCTCGAACGGGACGGCGTGCTGCCGCCGGCCGGACGCACCGACGCGGGATACCGGATCTACGACGAGACGCATCTGCGTTCCGCACTGGCCTACCGCGCCCTGGCGGACGGCACCGGGCCGATCGAGGCCAAGGAGATCATGCGCGCGGCGCAGGCACACCGCACTTCGGACCTGCTAGCCCTGCTCGACGCGGCGCACGCCCGGCTCCACACGGAGCGGCGGGAACTCGCGCTGGCCGAGCGGGCGGCCTCGGCAATCTCCGAGGAACCCATCGACGACGTCCGCCCGTCGGACGCGATGAGCATCGCCGAACTCGCAACCGCACTGGGTGTGCGCCCCTCGACGTTGCGGCACTGGGACGCGGAAGGCCTCGTCGTTCCCCGTCGCGACTCCCCTCGGGACCCGCGGCGGTACCTCCCCGGCGACGTGCGGGACGCACGGATCGTCCATCAGCTCCGGATGGCCGGCTACCGCATCGCGCCGCTCCAGGCCTTGCTGCCGCAGCTGCGACGCGTCGAGCGGTGGGACGAAGTGTCGGCCACACTGGCCGCCCGGGGCGCGAGCATCGACGCCCGGTCGAGGGCTCTCCTCGAGGGTGCCGCCGCACTCAGCACCTTGATCTCCCCGACTGTGGCCCCGGCTCCCGGCGTCCGCACGCCAGCCCTGGATTGACCGAGCGGCAGTCGTCAGTGCTTCGGGGCCTTGTCCTGCCCGGTCAGATCCCGGTCCCGGCTCGGCTGCACCCGCTTCGGCTCGCCCGGCATCTTCGGGTACTGCGGGGGATACGGCATGTCCCCGAGACCGTTCGACGCATCCCGCTCGGCCATCTCCAGCAGCCCGTCGAGCGAGTGCACCACGGCGTCGATGCCGGCGGCCGGGTCCCCGCGCCGTGCCACCAGGTCCGGCACCGTCGCGATGGTGAAGTCGTCCGGCTCGACGTCCGCGAGCTCGGCCCAGGTCACCGGCGTCGACACCGTCGCCCGCGGGGTCTTGCGCACCGAGTACGCCGACGCGACCGTCTTGTCCCGCGCGGTCTGGTTGAAGTCCACGAAGATCCGCGCGCCTCGCTCCTCCTTCCACCAGGCGGTCGTCACCCGCGTGGGGTCCCGGCGTTCGACCTCACGGGCCAGCGCGATGACGGCGCGCCGCACCTCGATGAAGTCCCAGCGCGGCTCGATCCGGACGTAGACGTGCACGCCGCGACCACCGGACGTCTTGGGGTAGCCGACCAGGCCGAGTTCGTCGAGCAGCGGCGCGAGCACGTCCAACGCCACCGCCCGGGCCTCGGCGAACCCGGTGCCGGGCTGCGGGTCGAGGTCGATGCGCAGCTCGTCGGGCCGGTCCGGGTCGACCGAGCGCACCGGCCACGGATGGAAGGTCACGTTGCCCATCTGCGCGGCCCACACTATGTCGGCGGGGCTGCGCACCAGCAGCGCGTCGGCGGTCCGACCGTTCGGGTTGGTGACGGTGCAGGTGCCCACGTACTCGGGCCGCTTCGCGGGGATCCGCTTCTGGTAGATCTCCTCGCCCTCGATGCCGTCCGGGAACCGCTGCAGGTGCGTCGGCCGGTCGCGCAGCGCGGTCATGATGCCGCCGCCCTCGTAGAGCGCGATGGTCCGGTAGTACTCCACCAGGTGCCGCTTGGTCCCGCCGTCGGCGCCGAGCTGCGGAAAGTAGATCTTGTCGGGGCTCGACAGCCGGACCACGATGCCGTCCACGTCGAGTTCGACTGCGGCGCCTGCACTCTTGGCTGCCATCACGGCATCCTCAGTCGCGGCAGGGGCACGGTCGTCACGGGGGTACCGCCTTCGAGTTCGTCGGCCAGGTGGACGGCCCAGGCGCACAGGCCGCTGACGTCGAGGGCGTGCGGGGGCCGGGACTCGTAGGCGCCGACGAGATCGGCGCCGCGGCGGAGCTCGCGCGCCGCGCCGGGCCCGTCCCCCACCGCGGCGCTCAGCCCGGCGGCGAGCCGGCCGAGCCCCTCCCACAGTTCCAGCTCGTCGGCGGGGGCGGTGCGCCAGGCGTCGGCGAACAGCCGCTGCGCCTGCGCGGGCTCGCCGTGGTCGAACAACCGCTGGGCCTCGGTCACGACGGCGCCGAGGTCCGTGGTCCCGGTCATGACGCACCGCCCGCCAACACGTCGGTCAGGTCGTATCGCACCGGAACCTCCAGTTGCTCGTAGGTGCATTCGCGCGGTTCCCGGTCCGGACGCCAGCGCAGGAACCGTCCGGCGTGCCGCAGCCGGTCGCCCTCCATCTGGTCGTACGCGACCTCCACCACCAGTTCCGGTCGCAGCGGCACCCACTGCCGGTCCTTGCCAGCGGACCACCGGCTGGCCTCGCCGTCGTTGACGACGTCCTCGCCGAGCCGCAGCGGGTCGAGGATGGCCTGCAGCTCGATCCGCCTGGCCGCGGTGAACGCGGAGGCGCCGCCGATGAAGTGCATCTCGTCGCCGTCGTAGAGGCCGAGCAGCATCGAGCCGATCCCCGGCTGACTCTTGTGCGGGCGGTACCCGATCACCACGCAGTCCGCGGTGCGCGCATGCTTGACCTTGATCATCTCCCGCTTGTTCGGAAGGTAACGCCCGGCAAGCTTTTTCGCGACCACGCCGTCCAGGCCGGCACCCTCGAACGTCGAGAACCACTCCTGCGCGAGGCTCGCGTCGGTGGTCGCGGTGGTGACATGGCAGGACCGGCCTCCGGATCCGACGGCGTCGAGCAGCAGTTCGCGGCGCCGGGCGAACGGCTCCCCGGTCAGGTCCCGGTCGTCGAGCGCGAGCAGGTCGAAACCGACCAGCTGCGACGGCGTCTGCTCGGACAGGAGCGTGACCCGACTGGCGGCGGGGTGGATCCGCTCGGAGAGCGCCTCCCAGTCCAGCCGGGTGCGACCGTCCACCTCGCGCGGGACCACCAGCTCACCGTCCAGCACGCAGCGCGACGGCAGTTCCTCGCGGACCGCCGCGAGCATCTCGGGAAAGTACCGTCCCAGGTCCTTGCCGCTGCGCGAGCTGAGCACCACCTCGTCGCCGTCGCGGAAGACGATGGCGCGGAAGCCGTCCCACTTCGGCTCGTAGGACCACACCGGATCCTCGCCCTCCGGCTGCGCGGGCACGGCGGCGGCAGCCTTCGCGAGCATCGGTTGCAGGGGCGGAGCCAACGGGAGATCCACGCCCCCATACTTGCGCACCGGCCGCGGATCCGCGAGGCAAAACGCCCGCCGCGCCGCCCGACTCGCCTGCGCGGGACTACGCGGAGTCGAGCCGGAACCCCAGCTTGAGCGTCACCTGCACGTGCCCGACCTTGCCGTCCACGATGTGCCCGCGGGTGTGCACCACCTCGAACCACTCCAGGTTGCGGACGGTCTCCCCGGCCCGGGCGATCGCGCCGGCAATGGCGTCGTCGATCCCCTTGGTCGAGGACCCGACCACCTCGGTGACGCTGTAGACGTGGCTGCTCATCGGTCTTCCTCACTCTTCGGTGACGGAGTCCAACCAGCGTAGGACCGGGAGTCTGACCCTGTACAGGTGTCGCCGGCGACCCTCGCCCCGAATAGCGTTGTACGAATTCAAGGAACTGCCGTGCCGGGAGATCTCGAACCGTAGAGTGGCCGACGGCCGCGACACCGTCGCGCCGTATTCACCTGTCCAGAAGGGGACCCCTCGTGGAGAAGATCCGCAACTACGGCCTGCTCGTCAAGTACCTCGTCAGCACCCAGTGGAAGAAGCTGCGCGGCGGCAAGGACACCGCTCAGCAGAACCAGGGCTGAGCCGGCGACACCACCCGTGAGTCCTTCGGCCCACCCAAGGACCGAGGACTCACGGGCGCGAAGCGCCTACAGCCAGCCGCGACGCTTGAAGATCGTGTACAGCCCGCCGCAGGTCAGCATCATCATCCCCAGCGCCATCGGATAGCCGCCCGCCCAGTGCAGCTCCGGCATCGAGTCGAAGTTCATCCCGTAGACCGTGCCGATCAGCGTGGGGGCGAACAGGATTGCGGCCCATGCCGAGACCTTCTTGATCTCCTCGTTCTGCGCATAGCTCGCCTGGGTCAGCGCGGACATCTCCTCGTTCTGCGTCTGCGAGACGAGCGTCGCGTTGACGGTGAGGATGTTGCCCAGCAGCTGCCGGAACCCGTCGGCGCGTTCGACCACCGTGGTGGCGTGGTCGGTGACGTCGCGCAGGTACTTCTGCAGTTCCTCGTCCGTCTTGTACTTCTCGAACCCGGCCGAGAGCCCACTGAGCATGTCGAGCAGCGGCCGGGTGGCGCGCTGGAACTCGATGACCTCGCGGGTCAGCTCGTAGATGCGCCGCGACACCTTCGGGTCGCCGCTGAACACCTCGGTCTCGATCTCGTCGATGTCGTTCTGCAGGCCGGCGACGACGGGTGCGTAGCCGTCGACGACGGCGTCGAGAATCGCGTAGAGCACGGCCTCGGGACCGAGCCGCAGCAGGTCGGGATCGCTTTCCATCCGCGCCCGCACCGCGGACAGGTTCGGCGACTCGCTGTGCCGGACAGTGAGCACGAAGGTCGGACCGCAGAAGATGTGCAGCTCACCGAAGTCGACGCGCTCGGTCTCGTCGAGGTACCGGGCGGCGCGCAGCACCACGAACAGGGTGTCGCCGTATCGCTCGAGCTTGGGCCGCTGGTGCGCGACGATCGCGTCCTCGACCGCCAGCTCGTGCAGCCCGAACTGCTTCGCGGCGGCGTACAGCTGTTCCGCGTCTGGCCGGTACATCCCGATCCAGGCCATCGACGACGCGTCGGGCAGGCTCCGCAAGGCCTCGGCCAGGTTCGACGGCGTCTCGATCCGAAATCCGTCGCGGTAGACGCCGCTGTTGACGACGCTCGCCTCGACCGGGGCGATCGCCGGGGTGGGCGGCGCCTGGTGCGGGGCCATCGAGTGCTCGGGGACGAGTTCGTGCGACGGGTTGGCGGCACGGCTGGGCAGCAGTTCGCGGAAGGGGCGCTTTTGACGCATGGGTTCAGCTTTCGCGTAAGTCGGGGCACGGCGGGCGCCGCTACCACCGCGGCGCCGATGCGGTCGCGAAGCCGTCAACCGCGCGAGCAGGACACGCTCTGCGCGACTAGCGACTTCGGTAGGTACTCGGAGGTTGGCTCACGGCAAGCCACACCTCCTCTTCCCCTCGACCCTGCTCAGCCGGCTCATGCCAGACCCCGACACCCTACTCCGGGCGCTCACACCCGGCCAACCGGGAGCGGACGGTACGGTGGCCCGATCGCCGCGCCGGCGGGACCGGAGGCCGACCGGGTCGGCCGGCGAGTCCCGTCAGATTAGTTCGGCTAATCGAACTTGGGGCACCTCTACCACGAAAAACCAGGAAACTGGACGCTTGGGTTAATTCCTGGTTTACGCTGCCGGACATGACCACACTCATCAGCGCACAGGGCGGCGTCCGGCGCCGCCTGACTGCGATCGGCGGCGCTGTCGCGGCCTTGTTCCTGGCGGCGTTTGCTGCATTGATGATGCCGGCGGCGGCACACGCGGATCCCAACGTGATCTCGTACTCGAACGACAGCGGCGCGACCTGGGGCGGGATGGACAAGATCCCCGCCCTCGAGGGCGAACTGATCCCCGGGGGCGAGGCCGTCAGCACCTTCTGGGCCAAGAACACCACCGCCCAGGGCGGCACCCTGCAGGTATATCTCGGCAACTGGACGATGAACGCCCCGGAGGTCCAGGCCTACGTGCGGGCTGAGATCAACGACATCTCCGGCACTGTCGTCGACCTCGTCAACGACGTGGCCGAGCCGGGCACCGAGCTCGAGTCCATCCACCTGTCCCCGGGCCAGAGCGCCAAGGTGATGCTGGTGGTCGGCATGCCCGAGAGCGCCGGCAACGAGTCCCAGGATGCCTCGATCGACCCGGACTTCGCCCTCGACTTCGAGGTCGACGCCGCGCCGGCGGTCACCACCACCACGGTGACCGGCCCGGCCACCGCCAACACCAGCGCGGGCATAGAGTTGACCGCGACCGTCGCCCCGGCCGACGCCACCGGCACCGTCCAGTTCAAGGACGGCACGACCAACCTCGGCACCCCGGTCACGCTCGTCAACGGCGTCGCGAAGGTCACCCAGATCTTCGAAACCGCGGGTGCGCACAGCATCACCGCCGTCTACTCGGGTGATGCCACCAACGCGACGTCCACCTCCGCGGCGCACGTCGTCACCGTGACCGTCACCGGCGGCGGCAACGGCTCGTCGGGCTCGCTGGACCTGGGTTCACTGGATTCCGGTTCGCTGAGCAACCTCTTCGGTTCGTAACCCGGATAGCCCTGACCGGAACGCCCCCGCCGATTCGGCGGGGGCGTTCTGCGTGCGCCGACCCGACCCGACGTGTACCGACACGGGCCGCATTCGAGGCCGACGACCAACCACACCCGCGTGCACCCACTCGGCACGGCACGCACACGGGCAATCCCCGCGGAACACGCCGGTGAACACCGGGAAGGTTGGTGCACAGAGAAAGAAAGAGAGTCGGGGCGCCCCGACGGGCCAACGAGGTCCAAGGGCTCACCGGCACCTTCGCCGGTCAGGGCGCTCGATGGTGCCCGTCGATCCGGGGAATCACCACGGTGTCCGCCTCGACGAAGCCTCGCCGACCGGCCGGTGGGATCGCAGTGGGCACCGGCGGCCGGTGAGCGCCGTGCCCACCGCCGATGCGCGGCATGACGATCGTGTCCGCCTCGGTCACCGGAGCGCCGTGACGGACGGGTGCGGGGCGACCGAGCGGTGCCTGCGGGTACGGCGGAGTCGGTTGCACGGGCCCCGCGGCGGCCTCGGGGGTCGCGTCGGCGGGGTCGTCCTCGCCCTCGTCCTTGCCCTTGCGGGAGCGGTCCCGGAACCCGCTGACAAACATCCAGCCGGCGTAGGCGAGCAGGCCGCCGACCACGACGACGATCATGATCGACCGCTGCTGGCCGGTGACAACGCTGTTGACGTACCCCATGAACGGGACGCTGTACCAGAGCTTTCCGCGAATCTGTTCCGGCACGACGGGGTTCATGTCGCGGGACGGGTTGGCGTCGCCCTGGGTGACGAAGGACTTCTCGCCGCGGGCGTTCTCGCGGACCTCGATGATCCGGTGGGTGACGACATCCAGCTTCCCGGATTCCTTCTGGAAGGTGATGACGTCCCCGGCCTGCAGCGCCGCCGGGTCCTCCGGCTTGACGACGATGAGGGTGCCGGGCGGGTAGTTGGGCTCCATCGAGCCGGTGAGCACGGTGTACGGCGTCGCCCCGGTCAGCCGCGGTATGACGATGGTGAGGGCGAGGATCGCGAGCACGGCGAGGAGGACGAGCCAGGAGACGATGCTCTTGACCCACCCCCACACGCCGAGATCCTGACCCTCGCCCGACACCGTGTCACTCATGGTCGAAAACTACCGGGACTGCGCCGAGAACGTGAACGTCGCGGTGGTGCTCTGCCCGGAACCAGCAGCAGCGCCGACCGTACCGCGCAGGCACAGCACCTCGGTGGCGCCGGGCTGCACCTCGCGTTGGGCGAAGCTGGCGCCGATCAGCGCGCCGGTGTAGAGCCCGGTGGCGCCGGTCGGGTTGCCGGTGGCCGGGCAGGATGCCTCGTCGGGGACGATGGAGGCGACCAGGTCCAGCGGCAGCGCCGGATTCGACTGCGATCCGTTGAGCAGCTGGTACTTCATCAGCACGTTGCCGGAGTTGTACACCTTCACCGGTGCCTGCGCGTAGCCGCCCGGCATCAAGTTCGCGCCGGCAAGCGCGGTGAACGGGTACGAGCTGAGCCCGGCGCCGCCGACGCCCAGGTCGAGGATGCCGGACTGGATCGAGCCGGCGTCGAAGGTCTCGGTCTGGGTCCACAGCGCACCGGTCTGCTGCGCGGACAGCAACGCCACACCGACCACGGCGGCGCCGCCGATCGCCAACCAGCGGGTCTTGTTCGACATGTCGACTACACCTGCTTCAGGGTGACGTTGAAGTTGGACAGGTTGATGGACTGCTGCTGTGCGGCGGGGTCGGTGCTGGACTTCGGGAAGGTGAACTTCACCGACACGGTGACGGACTTCCCGTCCAGCGCCGGGGTGACCAGGGCACCGTTGCCGTTGGCCGGCAGCGGGTTTCCATCGTGGACATAGGTGACGACCGGGGTCATCGCGTTCTTGAGCTCTGCGCCGCCGCTGATGTTGATGCCCTCGGCGGCCAGCGTCGCCTTGAGGCCGGTGCCGCGAGCGGTGATCGTGAAATCGGACGAGTAGGTGAGCACGTCACCGGGGATGGCGCTGAAGGTGGCGATGTCGATCGGACCGTTCTGGTCCGTCCACCGGGACGCGCCCTGCTGGGTGAGCTTGAGGCCGCCCGAGTTGGCGCCGCCGCCGATACCACCGCCCACGCCACCGCCGGTGCCGGTGTCGATGCCACCGCCGGTGCCTCCACCGGTTCCCGTTCCTCCACCGTTCCCGGTGCCGCCGCTGTTGCTCGACCCCGAACTGGACCCGAAGTCGGGTTGGCAGGCGGTCAGTAGGCCGGTGCCGCCGGCGAGCAGGACTATCGCGGCACCGGTGGTGAACACGCGCTTGACCTTCGAGTTCATGCGACCTTCGGCTTTCTTCGACACCCCCAGCGGGGTAACGGAATTCGTCATCACGGCGGTCCTACTTCGCAACCAGTGCGGCCACCTCGGCCGGCACCGTGTCGGAGGTCGGGTCGACGATCTTCTGCTTGCCTGTGGTGGCGTCGACGACGGAGACCTTGTCGCCGTCGACGATCCACAGCTCGTCGGATCCCTTCGCCCACTGGGTCTTCGTACCCTTGCCGACGGTGCCGGTGAACACCTCAGTGCCCGAGGAGTCGGTGATGGTAGCGGTGGTTCCGTCCACGGCCGCCGCGTAGGTGCCGGACGGTGACGCCTCGCCCACGGGGACGACAGCCGGAGCCTCAGTCTTCTCTTCCGTGGTCGTGACCGGCGGGACCGTGGTGGTTGTCGGCGGGACCCTGGTGGCGGACGGTGCAGTCGACGACGACGGCGCAGTCGTGGTGGCGGTCGGTGCGACGCTGGACGTGGTGGTCGGTAGCGTGCTTGAAGTCGCCGATCCGGGAGTCGACGAGGTCGCAACCACACTGGACGTCGGAATCGTCCCCTCGCCGGCTTCGGGTGCGGGAAGGGACCGCATGCGCGCGGTATCGGTACCGCCGGTGCCAGAGTTGCCCGATTCGGCCATCAGTCCATTGATTCCACTGCTGCAGTTGAGATCCCAGGTGACTGGCTGATAGACCTCGTGCCCCTGCCACCCCGTCGACTCCTGCCCGGAGGCCGGGTTGACTGTGTACACGCGGGCATAGTAGGTCCAGGCGGTGTGCCCACCGGTATCTCCGGTGGTCAGCTGTGGGAAGTACAACCAGCTTCCCACGGCTTCCGTACCCGAGACCTTGATCACGTCCTTGACGACGACCTGATCGCCCCGCTTGACCACGAGGCGATAGTTGAACCCGTATCCGAGGTGCTTGACTCGCGTCTGCACCGAGTTTCCGTTGTTGTCGCAGATGACCTCGACGGGTCGGGGCAGCAGATCCGCCGCAGCTGCAAAGGTCCCCGAATTGGCAGTGGCGCTGTCGGAGAACGCAGCGCTCGTTCCGGTCACGCCGGCGCCGAGCACCGTCAGGCCGACCGCACCGAGTGCAATCGCGGTGCGCGGTGACAGCAGCCGCCGGAGCTGGAAGTTCGGGGCGCGGAACTGCTGCGTCGGAGCGTCGTCAATGGCTGCCGCGACCGGCTGCTCGGTACGCTCGTGCGTGCCGGGCCCACCGCCGGTTCCCGAATCGTCGGAGTCGTTGTCGTCCTTACGCTTCGAGACCGGACCGAAGGCGAGCACCATGACGCTGCCGACGAGGGCGCCGCCGAGGAAGATCGCCATGGGCGAGGACAACCACGACACCGCGTAGCCGAGGCCGGGGACGCTGAAGAACACCCGGTCCACCTCGGTGACGGTGTACGGGGAGATGTCCGCGTCCTTGTTGGCGTCGCCCTTGAGGATCAGCACCGAGTTGATGCCGTCGGCGGAGACGATCTCGTGGATGCGGTGGGTGATGCGGGTGCCCTGCTGATCGAGCACGCTCACCACGTCGCCGACGGCGAGATCGCCTGCGGCGGTGGCCTTCGACAGGGCGAGGGCGCCGGTCGGGATCTCCGGGGACATGGAGCCGGAGCGGAAGACCAGCGGCTTGATGCCGAACAGGAACGAGGCGGCGGCCGCCAGCACGCAGATCAGGCCGGCGATCGCACCAACGTTCAGCGCGATCTCACGGCCCCTGGAGCGAGACGAGTCGGGTGAGCTCTGGTGTGTCGTCATGGCGGGCTCAGGCCGTCGTCGCGTTGAAGTTGAAGGAGGTGCTTACCGTCTTGTTCTGCTCAGATGTCAGCACCGACGGATCGAGCGTCACCTGGAAGCAGAGAGTCTCGCTGGCGCCATTGTTGAGCGCACGACCGGTCGGGATGACATTGGTCGAACCGCCGGACGTGAGTGCGAGGTTGTTCGCGATGACGGTGCCGCCGCTGCACGCGGTGCCATTCGAGGTGCCGGTGGAGACGAGCACCTTGAGGTACGGGGCGAGCGTCGAGGAGGTGGAGTTCGCGACCATCGTGTAGCTGAACGGGACCGTGCCCTTGTTCTGCACCGGCAGGGTCGCAGCCACCGAGTTGCCCGGCATCATGTTCGTCTTGGTCAACGATGCGAACGCGTAGGCCGTGGGGTTGCCCGGATCGTTGTTGAGCTGCAGGTCCACCGATCCGGTGGAGAAGACACCCGAGGTGGCGGTCGCCGAGTCACTCCACGCGGCGAGGGTGCCGATGGCGCCGAGGCCGAGGACGATGCCGAGGGAGGCGATGGCGCGAGGCTTGCCGCCGGACAGCAGGATTCGTGCTCGGGCACCGAACCCTGACGACGTGGTGGGAACCTCGTGACGCGACATTCGCTGGGGCCTTTCGTACGTGGTGGAGTGGAACTGTGACGCGGGCGCCGCGCCGAACCCCAAGCTGATCGGACTCGAGGGGTAACTGGGTGCCGGCCGGACCACCCGACTCGGGGGTTCGGGTGGGCCGGCCGGTGTCTGGGGGTGCCCGCTGCGAGGGCGACGGGCTGCGCTTGCTGCCTGCTAGTTCTGCGTCAGGGTGACGTTGAAGTTGTTCAGGTTGACGGTGCCGTCCTGGGCGGTGGTGCCGGTGACGGAGGTCGGCAGCTCGAAGAGGACCTTCACGTTGAGGTCCTGGCCGTTGTTCGCCTCGGTGATGGTGCCGACGGCGCCGCCGTTGAAGGTCGTCGTAACGGTCTTGGTCAGCGCGGCGTCGAGGCCGTTGGTGCCGGTGATGCTGGCGGCATCGGCGACAAGGGTTGCGGCGAGGTTGGTGCCCTGGGCCCCGACCTTGACGACCGCGTCGTAGGCGACCTTGTCGCCGGGGACGATCTTGTCGGTGGACGGGTTGTAGGCCTGGCCGTCCTTCGAGCCGCCGACCCACTTGAAGCCGGTGCTGCCCGAGACGGTGGTCAGGGTCAACTTACCGGAGTTGACGGCGCCGCCGCTGACGGTGGTGGAGGCGTTCCACGCCGCCATGGTGCCCGCGCCACCGGCGAGGAGGAGCGCGGCCGCGCCGGCGGCGATGGCACCCTTGGTCTGCTTGTTCATGTAGTGCTCAGCTCTCGTCGGACCCCACCGGTCGGATGGGGTCGTGGAATCGGTCTGCGGATCTGGTTACGTGCGCCCAGTTCGGGTGGGCCGGCTTTCGGTCGTCCGTGTTCGTCAGGGGGTCGCGACATCGGGCCTGGGTAGCCGACCAGTAGATGAGCAACCGGATGGCTATCGGTTCGCGATGCGACGTGTCTAGCACAGACCACAACGAGATTGGTGCTGTTTTGGTCAAACGTCCAGATCTGCTGTGGCATGGTTCGCCGAGCTAACAGAACCCATCGTCTACCAGCGCCGATGCGTTACAGGTAGCTTTCCCTGGTGGGGCCGCATCCGCAGCCGGCACCGGTCTGCCGCCGCCATCCGGTGGCCCGGTCGAATTACCGGAACCGACCTCGCTCGGAGGTCAGGGACGGCTGCTAGCGTCATCCCGCAACGACACAGCCCGCAACACCGCAGCCCAAGAAGCACAGATGCAGACCCCGAGAAGTACGAGGCACACCGTGAGCGATAGCGAGTCCGTCCCACCGGAGTCCCCTCCCCGCCGCATCGGAATCGTCGAGGATCACGAATCCGTGGTGATCGGTCTCGAGACGATGCTCGCCGACCAGCCCGACCTCGCGATCGCCGCCTCCGCCGCGACCGTGCCGGAACTGCTGGCGCAGGGCACAGCGCTCGACCTGGTCATCTTGGACCTACGACTCTCGGACGGGTCCTCACCCCAGTCCAACGTCGAGCAGCTGCGGTCTGCGGGCCTCGAGACGCTCGTCTTCACCGGCGCGGAAAACCCCTATCTGGTGCGACTGGCCGCGAAGGCCGGTGTGCTCGGGGTGGTCCGCAAGTCCGAGCCCACCGCCACCGTCGTCGCCGCGATCACCGCGGCGGCCAACGGCGAGCAGGTGGTGACCACCGAGTGGGCGGCCGCCATCGACGGCGACCCCGGCCTGCTCGACGTCGGACTCAGTCCCCGGCAGCGAGATGTGCTGGCACACTATGCCTCCGGCGAGAAGGCCGCCCGCGTCGCCAGCCTCACCGGACTGGCCGAACACACGGTCAACGACTACCTCGCGCGGATCCGGGCCAAGTATGCCGAGGCCGGCCGACCGGCCCGGACCAAGACCGACCTATACAAGCGGGCCGTCGAGGACGGCTGGCTACCCATGCCCCGCCACCCCGACCAACCGTGACCCCGCTCATCCGCGAACCTGTGACCTCCACCGCCCCACCAACCGGCGCCAGGCACGAGGCTGCCGACCGCATCCTGCGACTGTTCACACGCTTCACCGGCGGCGGCTACCTCGTCTACCTGGTCCTGCTACTACCGGCAATCGTCTCGCAGGCTCACCTGATGGACCGCTGGTGGACCCCGACTGCCGCGGTCGCGGTGTTCGGGTCGGGCCTGGCGCTCGTGGCCGCGTCCTTCCTCCCCGACACCAGGATCCTGCGGGCGGCAGGCGGGACCGCTGCCCTGGTTTATCTTCTGGCACTTGCCGCGTGGCCCCTCGCTTGGAACGGCCTGTCCCCGGCAGACGGCGCCGGAATCTGGCTGTCGACGTTCCCCGGCCTCGCCAGCCTCGCCGCCCTCGCGGCCTGGCGGCCTGCCTACGCGTTCGCGCATGTCGTGATCGCCTGCACCGGAGTCCATCTCGTCAACAGTGCGGCCCGATCCGGGCACATTACCATTCTGCTGATCCCGGACATCGCCTTCACTGTCATGTTCTGCACGTTGTTCGTCGGTGCCGCGGCGATGGCCCTCCGCACCGGCCGGGTGCTCGACGCCACCACCGACGCCACCCACGCCGCCGCTGCGGCCGCCGCCGCCCAACACGCCCGGACGGTCGAGCGCGAACGGTTCGACGCGCTGATCCACGACGGGGTGATGTCGACCCTGCTCTCCGCGTCCAGGCAGGGCGCAACGCCGAGCATCGCACGGCAGTCCGCCGCTACGATGCGCCAACTCGACGCCCTCCGCTCCGGCCCCGGACCGCACGAACGCTTCGACGAGGCGGAGGTGCTCTCGCACCTGCGCACCGCCGCGACGGAGGTGGACGAGGACGCCACCCTGCAGATGCTTCGACACCCCGAGTCGGCCGCCCTGTCCATGCCCGCAGACGCCGTCCGTGCGATGGGCGCGGCGCTGGCGGAGGCACTACGCAACAGCATCGCGCACGCGGGGCCGGACGCACACCGAGCCGTCGTCGTCACAATCGCACCGGACCGCGTCGGCATCCGCATCGCCGACAACGGAATCGGCTTCGACCCCGATTCGATTCCTGCACACCGCCTCGGCCTCGCCGTCAGCATTCGAGCCCGGATGGGGCAGGTTCCCGGCGGCTCGGCACTCATCGACTCCCGGCCTGCCGACGGCACCCGAATCCACCTGACCTGGCGTGCATCATGCCGGACATGACACGCGGCATCGGTGACCCCCGCGAGCTGCTGGGCATGCGGAGCCCCGCAGCGACACTCATCGTCTGGTTCTACGCGCTCACCTTTGCACTCCTCGCTGTCGTCTCCCACGACGGGGTGAGCGCGTTCTGGCCACTACCCGTCGCCGTCCTTGTGGTCACCTGCGGTGCTGTGGCCCTGATCCGGATTGACGGCGACCCGCTGCCCATACCGGCCACTCTCGTCCTAGCCGCCATCGGCCCCGTCAGCTGTGCGCTGGTGCTCTCAGTGCTGGCGGCACCCGGCTCGATCCCGCATCAGGCGCAAGCCTGGCCACTCGGAGCGTCCACCGTGATCTACACCTTCATGTGTGTGCGCGGGCGGACCTGGTACGCCTGGCTGGGATTCGCCGCGACGACCGGAATATTCGTAGCCTGGTCGATCCAGATCGGGCAGAGTGCTGGACACGGGGTCACCGTGTCGACGATCAACCTCCCGCCACTCCTGATGGCCACCTTCTTCGCCTACAAGCTCCGCCCGGACGCCCAGGCGACCTTCGAACTGCGCGAGCAGACCACCCGACGCGTCGCAGCCGAGGCCGCTGATTCCGCGATGCTCGAGGAGCGCGACGGACAGTTGCGCCGGCTCGACGAGCTGGCTCGGCCGCTGCTCGAACGGATCCGCACCGAGTCGGACCTCAACGCGGACGAGCGGCTGGCATGCCGGCTGCTCGAGGCGTACCTGCGTGACACCCTCCGCGCCCCAGCTCTCGCTGACGCTCCGGTGTCGGCTGCGGCCCGCGCCGCCCGCACCCGCGGAGTCGAGGTGATCCTGCTCGACGACCGTGGCATGGACACGGCGCCCGCGGAGGTCCGCGACCGTTTTCTGACCGCAGTTGCGGACGAGCTGGACGCCGCACGCGACGGCGCGGTGACCGTGCGGGTTCTGCCGCCGGGGCGCAAGGCCGCGGCGACCGTCCTCGCCAACAGCGGGAATGCCGTGCGACGCATCGAGTTCGGCCCCGACGGCCTGCCCATCCAGCCCGTCCAGGAGCCCAGTCGTTTGGATAGCTCACGATGCCCCTAATCCTGGGGGCAGAGAAATCCCGTCTGGGCAACCCTCTCGTCGCCGCCTAGCGTCAGGGAGGCGCGTGGCCCGACTCTCCACGGGCCATGCACTGACGACTTACTCCCCGGGGGGGCGCCCATGTCCACGACACTCAACCACCTTCTCCATCGCCCGCACGCGCCGCGACCGCGCATCACGGCCGCGACGGCCGCACTGCAGGCGCCCGTCGCGCGGCCCGCACTGATCCGGCCGACGTTGTCCGCGCGCGAGATCGAGGTTCTGCTGCGGTGGCTGCACTGCGACTCCAAGAGCGCGGTCGCCGCGGACATGTACCTCTCACTGGGCACTGTCAACACCCATCTCGCACGCATCCGCGCCAAGTACGCGCAGGTGGGTAGGGCGGCACCGACCAAGGCCGCCCTCGTGGCCCGCGCGGTGCAGGACGGGTTGATCTCCATCGACGAGCTGTGATCCAACTGTCGCCGGTCCGGCTCGAATGACCGCGCGCAACAGCAAGATCGGTGACGCGGAGGCCGGAGTCATCCGCACCTTTGCCCGCGTGCTCGGCGCCGGGGCCCTGTTCTTCGCCGTGGTGCTGATCCCCGTCCTCCTCGTCCAGTCGGATGTGCTGGCACCGTGGTACACCCCGGTTGCCGTCGTCATCGTCTTCGCGCCGCTGCTCGCCCTGTGGCCGGCGAGCTACGCCCCCGACCTGAGGTGGGTTCGCAGATTCAGCGCACTGAGCGCCGCGACCTACCTCGTCACCATGGCCGGTTGGCTGCCCGCGTTACAGGGGAACCTCCCGCCGACCCGCGACGTGTGGTTGTCCGCGATCTCCGGGCTCGTGGCCATGGCCGCGGCGGTGTGCTGGCCTCCGCCCCTCGGCGTGCTGTACCTCGTGGTCAGCAGCTGCGCGGCGGAGGTGATACGGCACATCACCCGAGCCGGACCAGCGAGCACCCTGCTGCCGGAGATCTTCAACGTCGTGATGACCAACAGCATGTTCGTCCTCGCCGCCATCGCCGCAGTTCAGTCCGGCTGCACCCTCGACCGCACCCGCGCCGCCGCCGCGCGACAGTCCGCGGCGACCGCCGCAGTCGCCGCGCGGGACGTCGAGCGGAAGCGGTTCGACGCACTGATCCACGACAGCGTCATGTCGACGCTGCTCGGCATCGCACGGCACGGCAACAGCGACCAGCTCGGCGCCCAGTCCGGCGTCGCGCTTCGCGAACTCGACCGCCTGCACGCCAGCGACGTGGCCACCGAAGACCTCGACGCGGACGCCGCGGTCGCCTTGATCCGCTCCGCGCTGACGGACGTCGACGAGGACGGCACCGTCGGCCTTCAGATCCGGATGGGCTCGCCCGTCACCATTCCGCGCGAGGCCTGCCGCGCGATCGCTTCCGCCGCAACTGAAGCCCTCCGCAACAGCATTCAGCACGCGGACAGCGCGAAGCAGGCCGCGGACCGGCTCGTTGCCATCGACGTCGACATCGACGGCGTGCACGTGCTGGTGGCCGACAACGGTCGAGGGTTCGACCCCGACCGGGTTCCGCAGTACGGACTGGGCATCAGCGTGTGCATTCACTCGCGCATGGCGTCGGTACCGGGCTGCACCGCCGAGATCCACTCCGCTGCCCACCGCGGCACTCGGGTCACCCTGCGCTGGACGGCACCGTCGTGACCGGCACCGAGTCCAGTGACTTCCGCGACGTGCGCGTCCTACTCGGCATGGACCGACCCGCCGCGAGGGTGCTCGTTGCGCTGTTCTGCCTGAGTTTCACCGTCGTGGCCCTTGCCAATCTGGAAGGGGTGCACTCCATCTGGCCGTCCTTGCTGGCAGCAGGGCTGGTCTCCGCCGGGGCGGCGGTGATCATCGCCGTGCCGGGCGACCCGCTGCCGACGGTCCACACGCTCGCTTTGACCGCGCTGGGGCCGATCGCCTGTGCGCTGGTCCTGTGGCAGCTGCCCGTGCCGGGCTGGACGCTGGACTCGGCCTGGCAGATACGCGCGGTGACGGTGGTGCTGGTCTACATGTCGGTGCGGGGCCGCGCGGCGTACGCGTTCGCGGGAGCGGCGCTGGTGATCCTCACCAGCGGCGTCTGGAGCGACGCGACCGGGCAGGGCTGGGGCACCGGGATTCGGTTGGCCTCGATCAACCTCGCCCCCGTCCTGATGTCGGCGTTCTTCGCGTTCAGCATCCGGAGGGTCGGGTTGGCGGTGTTCCGGCTGCGCGAACGCGAATCCGAGCGAGCCGCCGACGAGGCCATGACCGAGGCCGTGCTGCGCGAGCGCGACACCCAGCTCTCCCGGCTGGACCTCGTGGCCCGCCCGATCCTCGAG
This sequence comes from Rhodococcus tukisamuensis NBRC 100609, assembly GCF_001894985.1. Classification (GTDB taxonomy): domain Bacteria; phylum Actinomycetota; class Actinomycetes; order Mycobacteriales; family Mycobacteriaceae; genus Rhodococcus_G; species Rhodococcus_G tukisamuensis. The sequence continues at coordinate 241,063 of NZ_BCXG01000003.1, forward strand.
GCCTCCGCCGCCGGGCACGAGTTCTCCGCGAGGGAACGCGAGGATTGCGCGGTACTGGAATCCCATCTGCGCGACACCCTTCGGGCGCCGGTGTTCGCCTCGGACCCAGCGGTGTGCGCGGCGGTCGACGCGGCTCGGAGACGGGGCGCACGAGTAATCCTGCTCGACGACGGTGGCCTGGCCGGCGCATCTGCCGAGTCGGTGGCCCGGATCCGGGCGGGCCTCATCGAGGAGCTCAACTCGTGCGAGGACGGAACCCTCACCGCGCGGGCCCTGCCCGCCGGCCGGGACACCCTGGCGACCATCGTCTCCGAGCACGTCACTCACGTTCGACGCGTCGAGTACGACCGATCGGAGCGGGTCAGCGTGACGGTACGAACCGACGACGATGTGCCCGAACCCGCCGCCCTCCCCGGTCGGAGGTAGGAGCCAGGGAGTTCGCATCCGACTGAGTTCCGCTCGTCGCTCCTACGGCAGCAACCCCAACCGACGTGCCTCGAACACCGCCTGCTGCCGGCTGGCCACCTCGAGCTTGGCCATCAGGTTCCGCATGTACGTCTTCACGGTTTCCACGCTGAGCGAGAGCCGGTCGGCGATCTCCGCGTTGCGGCAGCCCAGTGCCACATGCGAGAGCACCTCGAACTCGCGGGGCGACAGCGCAACCCGCGCCGGGACGTCGGCCGGCGCGGTGAGCGAGCGCAGCGTGTGCTCGACCGATCGCAGCGTCTGGACCATCGCTGGGTCGCCGACCTTGTCGGCCAGGTCCCGCAGCACCAGGTAGCTCTCGGTGATCGCCTCGGAAACCGCGGCGCCGCGCGCCGGTCCACCATGCTCGACGCGGGCCCGCTCGATCAGCAGTACCCGCCGGTCCACCTCGTCGCGGACCTCGATCTCGCGGGCCAGTCGGTGCGCCGACGCAAGCAACGCGGACGCCATCACGTCGCCGATCGGCCGCCGGCGCGGCAGTCCGCCGTAGATCGCCGCCCGGGTCACCCCTCGCACCACCACCGGCACCGCCAGCAGCGACTCGATCCCCTCGCCCGCCACCTGCGCGTCGTAGTCGTGGGTGATGTGACTGGAGTTGAAGTAGTCCGGCGCCGACTCCGGCCGCTGCTCGGCGATGGCCCGGCCGCCGAGGCCGCAGCGGGTGTCGATGATCAGGCCCCGCAGCGTGCGGCTTCGGGTGCCCGCGAAGCCGCTGAGCAGCAACCGCTGGCTGACGACCGATCCGGCGAAGAGCACCGGGAACGGGGTGCTCGCCCGCAGCGCGCGCAGTTCCCCGCTGAGCGCGTCGTCGTCGCTCGGTCTCATCGTCTCGTTCATGGCATACCCACTTCGTAGGGTAGCGGGCACCGCGGGGCCGGCCCTACCGTCGGGGGAACCGCTTGTAAGCCCCGTCACAACGCATCCGCGCGACGCCTGGGCCAGCCGACCACTGCCAACTGGAGGTACCGAAGTGCCCGGCACACCGTCCCCCGCCGCCAACCATTCGGAGCTCAGCCCGCTGCGCTTCCTCGAGCGTTCCGCCGCGGTCTTCCCCGACCGCACCGCGATCGTCCACGGCGACCGCCGGTACACCTACCGGGAGTTCGGCGCCGAGGTGGAGCGCCTCGCCCGGGTACTGCGCACCCGGATCGAGCCCGGCGACCGGGTGGCGTACCTGTCGCCGAACACCCCCGAACTGCTGATGGCGCACTTCGCGGTGCCGCTCGCCGGCGGCGTGCTGATCGCGTTGAACTCGCGGCTCGCCGGCCCGGAACTCGAGTACATCCTCGACCACTCCGGCGCCCGCGTCCTGTTCGTGGACTCCGAGTTCCTCGGCTCCGTCGCCGCCGCCCGCGCACAGGTGCCGACGCTGCACGAGATCGTCGAGATCCCCGACTCCACCAACCCGGTCTACGCCCCGCCCGGCGTCGCGACCGCGGTCTACCCGGAGTTCCTCGACGGAGCCCCCGACGACGCGCCACTGCACTGGGGCGTCGAGGACGAACTGCAGGTCATCGCGATCAACTACACCTCCGGCACCACCGGCAAGCCCAAGGGCGTCATGTACTCGCACCGCGGCGCGTACCTGAACTCGCTCGGCGAGACCTTCCACAACGGCTTCACCGGCGACACCAAGTACCTGTGGACGCTGCCGATGTTCCACTGCAACGGCTGGTGCACCCCGTGGGCGGTCACCGCCGCCGGCGGCACCCACGTGTGCCTGCGTGCGGTGCGCGCCGACGCGGTCTGGGACGCCATCGACCACCTCGGCATCACCCACCTCTGCGGCGCCCCGACCGTCTGCTCCACCATCGCCGACGCCCCGCAGGCGCACCCGCTGGCGGCACCGCTGCGGATCACCACCGCGGGCGCACCGCCGTCGCCGACGGTGATCGGCCAGCTCGAGTCCCTCGGGGTGAGCGTCGTGCACGTCTACGGGCTCACCGAGGTGTACGGGCCGTACACGATCTGCGAGCCGCAGGACTCGTGGGCCGCGCTGGACCCGGCCGAGCGGGCCGTCCTGATGTCGCGGCAGGGCGTCGGGATGCTGCAGGCCGAGAACGCACGCGTCGTGGACCAGCAGATGCGGGACGTGCCCGCCGACGGCCAGACGATGGGCGAGATCGTGCTGCGCGGCAACAACGTGATGCTCGGCTACTACCGCGACGAGGCGGCCACGGCGGAGGCCTTCGCCGGCGGCTGGTTCCACACCGGCGACCTCGGCGTCATGCATCCGGACGGCTATCTCCAGCTCAAGGACCGCGCCAAGGACATCATCATCTCCGGCGGCGAGAACATCTCCACGGTCGAGGTGGAGCAGGCGATCATCTCCCACCCGGCCGTCGCGGACGTCGCCGTCGTCGGTGTCCCGGACCAGAAGTGGGGCGAGCGCCCCAAGGCGTTTGTGCTGCTCAGGCCGGGTTCCGCCGCCACCGCCGAGGAGCTGGTCGAGTACACCCGGGGGTTGCTGGCCGGCTACAAGGTGCCGCGCGAGATCGTCTTCGCGGAGGACCTGCCGCGTACCCCCACCGGGAAGATCCGCAAGAACGAGCTGCGGGCCCAGGAAGACGCGGCTACCACGGCGTAGCAGAATGTGCGCGGAAACCATGATGATCGATACGTGACTGGAGAAGTAGCTGTGGAGCTTGTCGGAGTGATCGGTGGCGGCACGATGGGTGCCGGTATCGCAGAGGTTTGTGCCAAGGCCGGTAGTTCGGTCCTCGTCCTCGAGACCAAGCAGGAGTACGCGGACGCCGCCACGGAGCGGATCGCAAAGTCGATCTCCCGCGGGGTCGCCAAGGGCAAGATCACCCAGGAGGAGGCGGACGCCGCGATCGCGCGCGTGCGCGTCACCCTGGACATCGAGGAGTTCGCGGACCGCGACCTGGTCATCGAGGCCGCCCCTGAGATCGAAGAGCTGAAGTACGAGATCTTCGGCAAGCTCGACAAGATCGTCAAGCCGGCGGGCATCCTGGCGACCAACACCTCCTCCATCCCCGTCATCAAGATCGCCAAGGCCACCAACCGGCCCGGCCAGGTCGTCGGCGTGCACTTCTTCAACCCGGTGCCGGTGATGCCGCTGGTGGAGATCGTGGTCAGCCTGACGACGTCGGAGGAGACCGTCCTCGCGGTCACCGACTACGCCAAGAACACGCTGCGCAAGAAGACGGTCCGGGCCGGCGACCGCTCGGGCTTCATCGTCAACGCGCTGCTCATCCCGTACCTGTGCCAGGCCGTCCGGATGCTCGAGTCCGGCTACGCCACCGCCGAGGACATCGACGAGGCCATGAAGGGCGGCTGCGGCTACCCGATGGGCCCGCTGACGCTGCTCGACACCGTCGGCCTGGACGTCGCGCTGGCGGCCTCCGAGTCTCTGTATGCGGAGTTCGCCGAGCCGCACTACGCCCCGCCGGCCCTGCTCCGCCGCAAGGTCGACGCCGGCCAGCTCGGCCGCAAGAGCGGTCGCGGCTTCTACGACTACAGCTAGTCCCCGATCCGCACCCCGGCTGTACCCGTCGCGCCCGCAATTGCGTCCGCGACGCGTGCAGCCGGGGTGCGGATTGCGTAGTTGTCCACAGGGCGCGGGCTGGGTCTGGTGCCGAGGGCAGTCCCCTGCGAGCGTCGACTCGTGGACTCCTTCCGAGACGGCGTCATCCGCCGCACCGAGGCCCTGGGCGACGGGCACACCGACCGTGACCTGCGGCGCGGCCGCGACGGCGGTCACCTCGTCACCATCCGGCCCGGCTCCTACCTGCGGGCGTCGGACTTCGGCGCGCTCGACTCCGTCGGCCAGCACCGCGCGCTGACGCTGGCGACAGCAGCGGCCTGCGACCCCGACCTGGTCGTCAGCCACACATCGGCTGCGGTCCTGCACGGGATCGACCTGTGGTCCGTGCCGCTGGACCGGGTACACCTGACCGCCGACCGCACCCGTGGCGGCAAGCTTGGCCGACGGCGGCACCTGCACGCGACGCCGTTCCGAGACGACGAGGTGACGGTCCGCAATGGTGCGCGCTGCACCACCGTCGCGAGGACGGTCGTCGACCTGGCCCGCACAGTCCCCTTCGAGCAGGCCGTGGTGGTCGGCGACTGCGCGCTGCACAACAAGCTCGTGACGCCGGGCGAGCTCGCGCAGAGCATCGCGTCGGCGCACCATCGGTCGGGTGTCGGCGCGGCGGCGCGGGCGGTGGCGTTCATGGACGGGCGCAGCGAGAGCGTCGGCGAATCCCGCAGTCGCGCACTCATGCATCGGCTTCGAGTACCGAAACCCGATCTGCAACAGTGGATTTCAAACTCAGATGGCACCGTAGGCCGGGTCGACTTCCTGTGGGGCTGCGGCCTGGTCGGCGAGTTCGACGGGCTCGGCAAGTACCGGGGCGAGTACCGGACGGGACCGGCATCCGAGGAGGACGCGGCCGACGCGGTGATCGCCGAGAAGTGCCGCGAGGACCTGCTCCGCGCCGAGGGCTTCATGGTCGTCCGGTGGGTGTGGCGCGAACTCGGCACCCCGAACGTCGTTGCAAACCGTATCCGGCGCGGCCTCGAACTCGCCCGACGCTGAATTCGCACCCACGTTGTACCCGTCGCACCCGCAATTGCGCCCGCGACGCGTGCAACCGGGGCGCGGATTGTCGGCGTAGCCTCACCCGCATGGGCCCGACCCGGCAGACGGTCCGCCTGCGCTCGGCCACCGGGCGCTGGGTGGTCCTCGCAACCGTCCTCGGTTCCTCGCTGGCGATGCTCGACGCCACCGTCGTCAACATCGCGCTCCCCCGCATCGGCGAAGACCTCGACGCCACCGTCGCCGGACTGCAGTGGGTGCTCAGCGGCTACACCCTCACCCTGGCCTCGCTGATCCTGCTCGCCGGCGCGCTCGGCGACCGCCTCGGCCGGCGCAAGGTCTTCGTCTGGGGCACAGTCTGGTTCGCGGCCGCGTCGCTGCTGTGCGGCGTCGCCCCGAACATCGAGATGCTGGTGGCCGCCCGGATCCTGCAGGGGGTGGGCGCGGCGCTGCTGACCCCTGGCAGCCTGGCGCTGCTCTCCGCCGCCATCGACCCCGACGACCGCGGCGCCGCGATCGGCCTGTGGTCCGGCCTCGGCGGGGTCGCCGCGGCGGGCGGCCCGCTGCTCGGCGGGTGGATCGTGCAGGTGTCCAGCTGGCGGGCGGTGTTCCTGCTGAACCTGCCACTGGCGGTCGCCGTGGTGTGGGTGGCGCTGCGGCACGTGCCGGAGAGCCGCGACCCGCAGCAGGAGGGCCGACTCGATGTCGTCGGCGCCGTCCTGGCCGCCGCCGGACTCGCCGGGATCACCTACGGTCTGATCGCCCAGCAGTGGATGCCCGTGCTGCTCGGCCTCGCGGTGTTCGTGGTGTTCGTGGTCGTCGAACGCCGCAGCACCGACCCGCTGATCCCGCCGGCACTGTTCCGGTCACGGGTCTTCGTCGCCGCGAACCTGGTGACGTTCGCGGTGTACGCCGCGCTCGGCGGGGTGTTCTTCCTGCTGGTGCTGCAGCTGCAGCTCGCCGCCGGGTACTCGCCGCTCGCGTCGGGCGTGGCGACCGTGCCCATCACCGTGCTGATGCTGCTGCTCTCCTCTCGCGCCGGCCGGTGGGCCCAGCACCACGGCCCGCGGCTGCCGATGACGGTCGGACCTCTGCTGGCCGCGGCCGGGCTGGCGCTGATGCTGCGGATCGGACCCGGTGCGTCGTACCTGACCGACGTGCTGCCCGGCGTGCTGGTCTTCGGTCTCGGGTTGTGCGCGCTGGTGGCCCCGCTGACGGGGGCGGTGCTGAACTCCGTGTCCACCGACCGTGCCGGGATCGCGTCCGGCGTGAACAACGCGGTGGCCCGCAGCAGTCAGCTGCTCGCGGTTGCCGCGCTGCCCGGACTGGCGGGCATCACCGGCACCGACTACACCGACCCGCAGGTGTTCTCCGACGGCTTCCACGTCGCGATGCTGATCTGCATGGGGCTGTTGGTGATCGGCGCGGCACTGGCCGCGGCACTGGTTCCGGCGGGCGCGACGCAACTGCCCGCCGAGTCCGCCGAACCTCTCGCGCACGAGGAGACCGTCGACTGCTGCCCGCACTGCGACATCTCCGCCCCGGCCGTGCAACCGGTGTCCTCTTCCCAAACCGAGCGCGGCCTGGAACCGTAGACGACGGGCCTCGCCCCACCGGCGAGACCGACTTTCTCCTGCGGAAGGAAATCGTCATGCCCGAACGCACCCGTTATGAAGAGGGCACGCCCTGCTGGGTAGACCTGTCCAGCACCGATCCCGGCGCCGCCAAGGCGTACTACACCGCGCTGTTCGGTTGGGAGTTCGATGACATGCCCACCCCGGACGGCGGCACCTACTCGATGGCCACCCTGCGCGGCGGGTCCGTCGCCGCCATCGGCGGCCAACCGCCCGGCACCCCCGCCGACGCCCCCTCGATCTGGAACACCTACCTCGCCACCGACGACGCCGACGCGGCGACGGCCAAGGTCGCCCCGGCCGGTGGCGAGCTGATCATGGGACCGGTCGACATCGGCCAGTCCGGGCGGATGGCGTTCCTCACCGACCCCACCGGCGCGGTCGCCGGCCTGTGGCAGGCCGGGGAACACATCGGCGCGACCCTGGTGAACGAGCCCGGCACCGTCATCTGGAACGAGCTGATCACCCCCGACCCGGACAAGGCGCTGGCGTTCTACCAGGCCGTGGTCGGGCTCTCCTCGAGCACCTCGGACCTGCCCGGCGGCCCCTACACCGTCTTGAAGGTCCGCGAGGCGCAGGTCGGTGGCTGCACGACGCCGCGGATGCCGCAGGTCCCCACCCACTGGCACGTCTACTTCGCCGTCGAGGACACCGATGCGACGGCCGCGAAGTCGACGGCCTCCGGCGGCGGCGTCATGGTCGAGCCCTTCGACGTGCCGGCCGTCGGCCGGATGACGGTGCTGCGTGACCCCACCGGGGCCGCATTCAGCGTCATGACCGGCGAATCCGCGTAGCGGCGGGCGGCCGGTGGCACTCGGGTGGCTCGAGCTCCAGCATCGGGCCCAGCAGGAATTCGGCAAACGCGTCCGGGGCGTCACCGACTGGTCGGCGCCCACCCCCGACACCGACTGGGACACCGCTGATCTGGTCCGGCACGTGATCGTGGAGCAGCAGTGGGTGCCGCCCCTGCTGGGCGGCCTCACCCTGGCCGAGGCCGCGGCGCACGTGCGGCCGCTCGGCGACGACCTCGCGAGCGAGTGGGCGCAGTACTCCGGGCGCGCCGTGCTCGCCTGGTCGGTGGCGTCGCCGTCCGCGCCCGTGCACCTGTCCTACGGCACCGTCACCGTCGACGAATACCTGCACGAGCAGGTCGCCGACCTCGCCATCCACAGCTGGGACCTGGCCCGCGCGGCCGGGATGGACGAGTCGCTCGACGCGAGGCTGGTCGCCGCGGTCTGGGAGGAACTCGACGAACGCCGCGAGATGCTGAGCGCCAGTGGCCTGTTCGCGTCACCCGTGCCCGTCGCCGACGACGCTCCCCTGCAGACCCGGTTGCTGGCACTGACCGGGCGCGACGACCGTTCCACACCCCCGCCACGCCCGACCGGAGGAAGATGAGCCGCATGGTCCAGGATCCGAACGCCCCCGCGCCATCGACCCCCGACGTGAAACCGCGCAGCCGCGACGTCACCGACGGACTGGAGAAGTCCGCCGCCCGCGGCATGCTGCGCGCGGTCGGCATGGGCGACGAGGACTGGGGCAAGTCCCAGATCGGCGTCGGCTCCTCCTGGAACGAGATCACCCCCTGCAACCTGTCCCTCGACCGACTCGCGACCGCGGTCAAGGACGGCGTGCACGCCGCGGGCGGGTACCCGCTCGAGTTCGGCACCATCTCGGTCTCCGACGGCATCTCGATGGGCCACGAGGGCATGCACTTCTCGCTGGTCTCCCGCGAGGTGATCGCGGACAGCGTCGAGACCGTCATGCAGGCCGAACGCCTGGACGGTTCGGTGCTGCTCGCCGGCTGCGACAAGTCCCTGCCCGGGATGCTGATGGCCGCCGCCCGCCTGGACCTGGCGAACGTCTTCCTCTACGCAGGCTCCGCGCTGCCCGGCCTGGCGAAGATGTCCGACGGCACCGAACGCGAGGTCACCATCATCGACGCCTTCGAGGCGGTCGGCGCGTGTTCACGCGGATTGATGAGCCGCGCGGACGTCGACGCCATCGAGCGGACGTTCTGCCCCGGCGAGGGGGCCTGCGGCGGGATGTACACAGCCAACACCATGGCCTGCGTCGCCGAGGCCCTGGGCATGTCGCTGCCCGGCAGCGCCGCGCCGCCCGCCTCCGACCGTCGACGCGACGGCTACGCGCGGCGCAGCGGCGAGGCCGTCGTCCGGCTGATCGAGCGGGGCATCACCGCCCGGGACATCATGACCAAGAAGGCATTCGAGAACGCCATCGCGGTCGTGATGGCATACGGCGGCTCCACCAACGCGGTGCTGCACCTGCTCGCCATCGCCCACGAGGCGGAGGTGGAGCTGACCCTCGACGACTTCTCCCGGATCGGCGCGAAGGTGCCGCACCTGGCGGACGTCAAGCCCTTCGGCAAGCACGTCATGCTCGACGTCGACCGCAAGGGCGGCGTTCCCGTGGTGATGAAGGCGCTGCTCGACGCGGGCATGCTGCACGGGGACTGCCTCACCGTGACGGGCAAGACCATGGCGGAGAACCTGGCCGAGATCAACCCGCCGGACCCCGACGGCGTGGTGCTCCGGGTGATGTCCTCGCCGATCCACCCCTCCGGCGGCATCACCATCCTGTCGGGCTCGCTGGCGCCCGGTGGCGCGGTGGTCAAGTCGGCGGGCTTCGAGTCCGACGTGTTCAGCGGCACGGCAAGGGTGTTCGACCGCGAACGTGCCGCACTCGACGCGCTGGAGGACGGCACGATCACCGCCGGCGATGCCGTGGTGATCCGCTACGAAGGCCCCAAGGGCGGGCCCGGGATGCGGGAGATGCTCGCCATCACCGCGGCCATCAAGGGCGCCGGCCTCGGCAAGGACGTGCTGCTGCTGACCGACGGACGCTTCTCCGGCGGCACCACCGGCCTGTGCGTCGGGCATGTGGCCCCGGAGGCAGTCGACGGTGGACCGATCGCCTTCGTCCGCGACGGCGACGCCGTCCGCCTCGACGTCAGCACCGGAACCCTGGACCTGCTGGTCGACGCCGACGAACTCGACCGGCGACGCCAGGGCTGGGAACCGCTGCCGCCCCGCTACACCCGTGGCGTACTGGCCAAGTACGCGAAGCTGGTCGGTTCGGCGTCGAACGGGGCGGTGTGTGGCTGAGCATCCCCCCGGACGGCGGCAGGCCCGCGAGTTCGCCATGATCCAGGCCGAGATCGAGCGCAACCTGCTGGGCGGCGAGATCAAGTACACCCGTCAGCAGGTCGCCGAGCTGTCCGGCATCCCACTCGAACGCGCACAACGACTTTGGATCGCAATGGGTTTCGCGGTCGACTCCGACCCGGACGCACCGATGTTCACCGACGCCGACGTCGCCGCGCTGGGCAGCATCACCTCACTTGTCGACCGCGGCATCATCGACCCCGACCTCGAGGTGTCGGTGGCCCGGGCGCTGGGTCAGTCCTTCTCCCGGCTGGCGGAGTGGCAACTGGGTCTGCTGAACAGCCACATCCTGGAGCGGGTGGAGCGCGAACGGACCGGCCACAAGGAGGTCAGCGTGCTCGCGGTCGCCGCGCAGGCTGCCCTCGTCGCGGAGCAGATGCTCCCCACCCTGCAGGAGTTGCAGTCGTACGTGTGGCGACGCCACCTGGCCTCGAACGCCGCCCGGTTCCTCGACAACCGCGGGGAGGAATCCGAGACCCGCACCCTGGTCATCGGTTTCGCCGACATGGTCGGCTACACGAGCCTGACCCGGCGGATCGACGTCACCGAGCTCACCCGACTGCTGGAGTACTTCGAGTCCACCGTCACCAACGTGATCAGCCAGGGTCGCGGCTGGGTGATCAAGAACGTCGGCGACGAGGTGATGTTCGCGGTCGAGAACCCCGCCGACGCCGCCCGGATCGCGCTGGCGCTGCAGGACGCGGCGCACAGCACCGAGGAGCTGCCGGACCTGCGGGTCGGGCTGGCGATGGGCACGGTGCTGGTCCGGTTCGGCGACGCCTACGGCTCGGTGGTCAACGTCGCCGCGCGGCTGACCAGTTCGGCGCGGCCCGGCACCGTGCTGGTCGACACCGACCTCGCGGACGCACTCGCCGACGACACCGAGGTGCAGTTGCGGTCGCTGCGGACCCTCCGGGTGCGTGGATACAACCGCCTCAAGGCCCACGCCCTGCGCCGGGCCTGAACCCGCCAGGCCCCGCGCCGCGCAATCAGATCCCCTCGGCTCCCAGCGATTCCAGGGTGTCACGGGCCTCCGCCAGCTGCCGGCTGAGCTCCTCGACCCGGCGGGCCGCGGCCTCGCGGGCCGCCGAGAGCACCGACGCGACCGCCTGCTCGGCGGCCGGGTCGCCGAGTTCGCGGACCGCCCGCTCCACCGCGTCCGCGGACACCGGAGCGGCCTTGCCTGGACGCCGTTCGCCGTGGGTGACCGTCACCGTCCACTCGTTGCCCGCCTCGGCGTGCAGCGTGACGCTGACGCTGGCCGGGTCCTTCGCGCGGCGGGCCCGCCGCGGCGCGGGTGCGGTGTTCTCGGATGCCCGGGTGTCGGGATCGGCCTTCGGTGCGGTCACGGTTGCCTTCGGTGGAGTGACGGAGACCGTCGCCGCAACCGGCGCCGGCTTGGGTGGGGCGGCGGGCGCCACCCGGGTGTCGACAACCTTGGCGGGCACCGACTTCGGGGCCGCGGCCACAGCGGGCTTCGCTACCGCGGACTTGGCGGCCGCAGGCTTGCCCGACGCGGGCTTGGCCGACGGAGACTTCGCGACCGCGGGCTTGGCCGACGCGGCCTTGGCCGCCCGGGCCGCCGTCTTTGCCGGGAGGCGGGTACGGCGCAGCTCGTCGGCCTCGAACGGCAACTCGTCGTTGACACCCTTCGGCCGGATCAGCACGGTGGCGCCGTCAATGGACAGCACTCGGGCCGAACAACCCTCTGCCAAACCGAGACTCGGGGTGGCGTCGTTGAGGTACACGGTCGCGCGTTTACCGGCAGCGACCGCTGCTGCCAGTTCTGTCAGGTCCTGCTCGGTCAGGCGGTCGACGCTGTTCTTGCGAGGTGGCATCGGCGGCTAGATCGGGCGGAAGCCCGCGCCGGCGCCGCCACGAGCGTTGATGTCGCCCATGATGACGTCGATGTTCGTGCCGAGCTCCGGGCCCAGACACGCGAATCCCACGTACGCATTCACCATGCCCACCAGGGTAGTGCCGAGCACCACCGGGCTTCCCGAGTCACCCTCTATAACGCACATCTGGGTCCAGGTCTCGTTGCTCTGCAGCAGGTCTCCCCACACCACGCCACAGGTGTTACCCGTCGTCAGACCCTCTTTGCACACGATGGCCGGGAAGCTCGCGGGCGCACCGATCCCGGTGATGGTGACGTTGCCGACACGATTCACCGGAGTCACCCGGGACGCGTCGAACTCGATCACCGAGTAGTCGAGCTCCCGACTCTTGGCGACCATGTGCCCGAGGACGCCGAGGTCCTGCCGGTCCGGCGCCTCGACAGCCATCCCCGGTTCACCGCAGTGTCCCGCGGTGATGCCGACCAGTCGGCCGGCGTTGTCGTGGCCGATGGTCGTCAGCGTGCACATCGCCTCTCCGCCGAGGAGGATCCCGGAGCCGCCGCCGAGGACGGCCCGCTCCGCGGCGGCCGCGGGCCCGACCGCCAGGAACCCGAACATCGCCATCGCCGTCACGATCAGCAGTGCAATTCTCTTGAGCATCGTGCGTCCCCTTATCGCCAGGTCCGACGCCGCCAGACTCTGCCCGTACCGGGACGGACCGGAATGGCATCTGCCACTTCCTTCGAACCCGCGGCGGCCTGACACATGCTGCGCTCGATCCTCAGCCGCACCGGGTCGTCGAGCTGCGCTGGTTCATAGTATCCGCGCGACCGACCGCCGTGCGAGGCCGAACAGCGAATTCACGCCCTCCGGGGGAACGCGAGGATCACTGCGCCGCGGACCTGGCCCGCAGGAAGTCGTCGACGATCCGCTCGCAGGCGTCCGGTCCCAGTGGGGGCAGGGTCGCGAGCCGGGTGAACACAATCGGCCCGACCAACTGCGCCAACGCCAACTCCCGATCCATGTCGCCGAGCAACTCGCGAGCCGGAGTGCCGGCGAAGATCCGGTCGAACGGCAGCCGGTACTGCTCGGCGATGTGCCGCCGCAGCGACCGCAGCTCCGGACGGTCGGAGTGGTCGGGGTGGTCACCGAGCCCCGGCCCCATCCCGAGCCAGCACATCGCGGTCAGCTGCATCGGCGCCTCCTCGATCAGCTTGGCCTGCGCGGTCAGCAGGGACACGAGCTGTTCGCGGAGGTCGCCGCCCTCCGGCTCCGCAGCCACGGGTGGCACCAGTCGCCCGAAGGCGGCCGCGAGAAGTTCGGTGCCGCTGTCGAAGTGGCGGTACAGCGTCGCACGGGCCACCTTCGCCGCGCGCGTGACCGCGTCGATGGTGACGGCCTCGGTCCCACCCTTGACCAACAGGGCGGTGGCCGCGTCGAGCAGCCGGGCCCGTGAGCGCACCTTGCGCGGGTCCTCACGGGACCCGGCATCGGCCGCGGTGGTGGGCTGCTCGCCCATGACGCCTCCGAGGGGGTTGTGGAACCGCCGGCCACAAACGATACTGGCGGTCTTGTTACTAACAATACCAACGGTCTTGTTTCGCTATCGAGAGGTCGACATGATCCGGCAATCCCCGCTCGACGAGACGAAATGGTCCGCCCGGGAAGTATGGACGCTCACCGTCGTGTGCGCCGCGGTGGCGATGGTCATGGCCGCGGCCGCGGCCCTCTACTCCGCCCTGCCCGGCCTCGCGCTGGACACCGGGGCCACCCAGAGCCAGCTGACCTGGATCGTGGACGGTTACACCCTCACGCTGGCCGCGCTGCTGCTACCCGCCGGTGCGCTCGGCGACCGGTACGGCCGCCGCGGCGTGCTGATCATCGGGCTGCTGATCGTCGCCGCGGCATCCGTCGTCCCGATCTTCCTCGACTCGCCCCAGTGGCTGATCGGATCGCGCGCGGTGGCCGGCGTCGGCGCCGCCCTGGTGATGCCCGCGACCCTGTCGCTGCTGACCGTGAGCTTCCCGCCGGCACAGCGGTCGAGGGCCGTCGCCATCTGGGCCGGGGTCGCCGCGTCCGGCGGGATCGCGGGACTACTGGTGTCGGGCCTGCTGCTCGAACTGTGGCAGTGGCAGTCGATCTTCGTCGGCTTCACCGTGGCGGCACTCGTCCTGTTCGCCCTCGCCTGGACCCTGCCGTCGTCCCGGGACCAGGACTCGCCCGCCTTCGACATCCTCGGGGCAGTGCTGTCCACGGCCGCGATCGGGCTGTTCGTGCTGGGCCTGCTCGAGGGACCGATCCGCGGCTGGACCGATCCCCTGGTGGCCGTCGCGCTGATCGTGGGCATCGGGGCCGGGGTCGCATTCGCGGCCGTCGAGCTGCGCCGCGAGCATCCACTGCTGGACGTACGGCTGTTCGGGGTCCGCGGGTTCGGTGCCGGCGCGGCCTCGCTGACCCTGCAGTTCGTCGGGACTTTCGGCCTGTTCTTCCTGCTCATCCAGTACATGCAGTTGGTGCTCGACTACAGCGCATTGCAGGCCGCGCTCGCGCTGGCCCCTATGTCCGTGCCGATGATCGCGGTCTCCGCGGTCACGCCCTGGCTGATACCGCGGGTCGGGATGCGGACACTCACCTTCGCCGGGCTCGCGCTGGCCGGGATCAGCCTGGTGCTGCTCGGCAGGCTGGAGGCCGACGGCGGATACGGACCCGCCGTGGTCGCGTTGCTGATCTTCAGCCTCGGGCTCGGCCTGTGCACCGCGCCGGCGACCACCGGCATCGTCGAGAACACCCCGGACGGCAAGCAGGGCGTCGCCTCCGCGGTGAACGACGCGACCCGGGAGATCGGCGCGGCGGTCGGGACCGCACTGGCAGGCAGCCTGCTCGCGGCGACCTACAGCCACAACATCGCACCCGCCGTCGCCGCGGCGCCGGAGATCGCGAAGGAGCCGGTCGGCAGTTCGCTGGCCGCGGCGCTCGAGGTGGCCAAGTTCGCCGGCGGCCCGCAGGGCGAGCAGCTCGCCGAATTCGCCCGGTCGGCGTTCATGGCCGGGATGTCGCACGCGTCGTACGTGCTGGCCGGGGTGATGCTCGTCGCGGCGGTGGCCGTCGGCATCTGGGCACCCGGGCGCAAGGGCGCCCCCACGCCGACCACGGCCGAGGAACTCGCCACGGCCGACGCCGGCTGACCTCCCGCCGGCCGGTCGCGGTCCACGACCGACCGGCAGTGGCGACGTCGGTGCGCCGAGCGGGCCGGGTCAGCCCCCGACGACCGTCAGCACCAACAGCGCCGCGTTGAGTGCGACGATGACGCCGGTGGCCGTCCACGCCGCGACCGTCGTGCCACGCCGGTTGCGGTGCTCGCCCATCAGGGCGGTCTCCGACGTCATCCGCACCAGCGGGATCAGTGCGAACGGAATGCAGAAGCTCAGCACCACCTGGCTGATCACCAGTGCCATCGTCGGGTCGATACCGAGGGAGAGCACCACGAGCGCCGGGATCAGTACCACGGTGCGCCGCAACAGCATCGGGATCCGGTAGTGCAGCAGCCCCTGCATGATCTCCGCGCCCGCCGCGCATCCAACCGACGTCGACGCCAGGCCGGACGCCAGCAGTCCTACCGCGAACACCACCGCCACGGCCGGGCCGAGCGCGCTGGAGATGGCGGCGTGGGCGCCCTCGATGGTGTCGGTACCCTCGAACCCGCGCAGCGCGGACGCGGCCAACAGCAGCATCGCGATGTTCACCGAGCCCGCCACCAGCAACGCGAAGCCCACGTCCAGCTTGGTGGCCTTGAGCAGCCTGGGCAGCAGAGCGGCCTTGATCCCACGGCCGTGCCGATCACGGGCCAGCGCGGAGTGCACGTAGATGGCGTGCGGCATCACGGTCGCGCCGAGCATGCTGGCGGCCAGCAGCACGGTCTCGGTGCCCTCGAACCGCGGCACCAGCCCGCGCAGTGCCTCCCCGCCGTCGACGTCCGTGAACGCGAGGCCGCTCACGAAACCGAGCGTGATGATCGCGAGCAGGCCGATCACCACGAACTCGAAGGTGCGCTGACCACGGGACTGGGTGGCCAGGATGGCCATCGACACCGCGCCGGTGATCAGCCCGCCGAGCGGCAGCGGCACCCCGAACAGCAGGTTCAACGCGATGGCGCCACCGATCACCTCCGCCACGTCGGTCGCGACGGCGGCCAACTCGGCCTGCACCCAGAACGCCTTGCGCTGCGTCGGGCGCAGTCGCTCGCCGAGCATCTCCGGCAGCGACCGACCGGTCACCAGGCCGAGCTTGGCGGAGAGGTACTGCACGAGCACCGCCATCGCGTTGGCCGCGACCAGCACCCACACCAGCAGGTATCCGTACTTGGCGCCGGCGGTGAGGTTGGCGGCGACGTTCCCGGGGTCCACGTACGCGATCGCCGCGACAAAGGCCGGACCCGCGAGCGCGATGAGCCGCCCGACACCCGAGCCCCGGCGCGCAGGCGCCCGTTCGACCGTCTCGACACGGACGCTTTCCACCGACCACCTCGTTCTACTCGATAATATTTGATCGACCATATCAAAAAGTTCGGTTACCCGAACTTACGGCGGTCCGACCGATTCCGAGTGGCTGTTGTCACGCCATCCCGATTCAGAGCCACCCGGTCTCCGATCGCGAGGACCGCCGCGAGACTGCTGGCCTCCTCCGCACGCAAGTCCTACGACCCGGTGATCGAGGTCGGCTGGGACGCCCCGGTGCCGACCGACAAGCACAGGCTCACCCCGGAGTGGAGCACGCTCTACGGCACCGCCCTGTGGGACGAGATGACAATGGAACAGCGAGTCGAGCTCACCAAGCACGAGGCGGCCAGCGTCTCCAGCGTCAGGCCGTGGTTCGAGATCCTGCTAATGCAGATGCTGCTGCGCGACGTCTACAGCCGCGACAAGCACACCCGCCACGTGCAGTTCGCGCTCACCGAGATCGCCGGCGCTCCGTGATGTTCGCCCGCGCCGGCGAGCGGCTCGGCATGCCGAGCTACGGACCGCACGCCGCCATCCACCGGCTCGGCAAGCTGTGGGGCAACTTCTTCAAGGGCGCCAACGCATACGCCGGCGTGATGGCCGCCGAGGAGTTGCTAGTTCACTCGGACGTCGAGGTCGAGGTCTTCGAGAAGCTGCCCACCCCATGGGGGCTGATCCGAGCGGGCGTGGCACCGGATC
Organism: Rhodococcus tukisamuensis NBRC 100609; assembly: GCF_001894985.1. Lineage (GTDB taxonomy): Bacteria > Actinomycetota > Actinomycetes > Mycobacteriales > Mycobacteriaceae > Rhodococcus_G > Rhodococcus_G tukisamuensis. Next base: position 257,962 of record NZ_BCXG01000003.1, read on the forward strand.
AGCCCGGCACCAAAGCCGTCTCGGACTCCTTCGACTGGACTGCGGTCAAGGACGGCTTCCAGTTCCACCTCAACGCCGAGGTGGGCCGGCACCTGAGCCACCCGGACCTGCTCGACCACCACCACGCGGTGATCTACGCGGTCGGCGCGCCGCACGACCGCCGCCTCTTACATCCCCGGCGAGGACCTGCCGGGCAGCCTGGCGGCGTGGACGTGGTAATCGACCCCGCCGACCTCGAACTGGACGCGGCCACCGCCCTGCAGTTCGACCGCGGCGAGCTCGAGCCGTCGACCGTGTTCAAGATGCAGCTGGCGCGCGCGGTCGCCTACCGCACAACGGATCCCGGGCACAGGCGGATCGTGTTCCGGTACCTGACGTCGCCGACCGGGGTGGTCGGCGACGCCCGTGTCGAGGCCGTCGCCGTCGTCCGCAACGAACTGGTGCTCGGCGACGGCGGCGTCCTGTCGGTCCGCCCCACCGCGATCACCGAACAGGTACCGGCGTCACTGCTGCTCCGGTCGATCGGCTATCGCGGCAGGGCCGTCCCCTGCGTGCCGTTCGACGAACGCCGCGGCATCATCCCCAACGACCACGGCCGCGCCCGGCACACCGGGAGGACGGTGGACGGCGTCTACGTCACCGGCTGGATCAAACGCGGACCGAGCGGCGCGATCGGGACCAACAAGTCCTGCGCCAAGGACACCGTCGCGCGCCTGCTCGAGGACTTCCAGGCCGGCCGGCTCGACCGCCCGGTCGGCAGCCGCACCGACCTGAACAGGCTCGTCGCCGCTCGTCAGCCGGCCCGGGTCAGGCGGCAGTTGCCACTGCTGCGCCGCTGACCGCCCGCTCCCCCACTCGCTCTCACTCCGACTCCCCCCAATGTCACATCGGGTATCCCGGTGTTCCCCAATGTGACGTTGGGGAACACCCAAAAGGCCGGGTACGGTTTCCTGGGTCGTGTCGGACGGCCGTACGAGCGGGAACGGCGGTAGGGAGTCAGGTGAGCGGGCGGGCGGTAGGGCTCTTCGCGGGCATCGGCGGCCTCGAACTGGGCCTGAGCGAACACGGCTGGGACACCGAGCTCTACTGCGAGATCGACACCGGCGCACAGGCCGTGCTCGCCGCGCGGTTCCCCGGCGCGGACCTGCACACCGACGTCACCGCACTGCGATCCCTACCCTCAGGCATCGATCTCGTCACCGCCGGCTTCCCCTGCCAGGACCTGTCCCAGGCCGGCCGGACGGTCGGCATCACCGGCTCCCGCTCCGGCCTCGTCGACGAGGTGTTCCGACTGGTCAAGCGGAAGAAGGGGCCCCGCTGGCTGCTGCTCGAGAACGTGCCCTTCATGCTGCAACTCGGCCGTGGTGCCGCGATGCGGCACGTCACCTCGGCGCTCGACGAGATGGGCTACCGGTGGGCGTACCGGGTGGTGGACGCGCGCGCATTCGGGCTGCCGCAGCGCCGGCAGCGGGTGCTGATGCTGGCCTCGCGCACCGAGGACCCCCGCGAGGTGCTCTTTGCCGACGACGCCGGCCCCGCCGACGAGGGTGACCCCGGCGATCACCCGTGCGGCTTCTACTGGACCGAGGGGACCCGCGGTCTCGGCTGGGCCGTCAACGCCGTCCCCACGCTCAAGGGCGGCTCGTCGCTCGGCATCGCCAGTCCCCCTGCGGTGCGGATGCTCACCGGCGAACTGGTCACCCCCGGCATCATCGGCGCCGAACGGTTGCAGGGCTTCGACCCCGACTGGACCCGACCGGCACTGGAGGTGCCCGGGTTGCGCGCCGGGCACCGTTGGAAGCTGGTCGGCAACGCCGTGAGCACCCGGATGTCGTCATGGGTCGGCGACCGGCTGGCGAACCCGTTGCCCTACAACGGCTCCACCGACCGGCCACTGAAGCCGGGCGACGCCTGGCCGATCGCGGCCTGGGGACAGGGCGGCTCCGCCTTCCGGGCCGACCTCAGCACCTGGCCGGTGCAGGACCGGTACGAGGATCTCGGCGGGTTCCTCGACGACTCCAAGCTGCTCTCCGCGCGGGCCACCGCCGGCTTCCTGCGACGGGTCGGGATGGGCAGCCTCCGCTTCGTGCCCGGCTTCCTCGACGACGTCACCGAACATCTCGACCGCATGGGTGGGTATCCGGCCCGCGCCGCGTGACAATGGCGTCATGGCTGTGCCCGACCACGAGCCGACTGCGGACCACGAGCCGGCCTCGACCCCGGTACCCGCGTCCGCGTCGGTCCGCGCCCGGATGCGTGAACAGCGCCGCCGCGACACCGCGCCGGAGCTGGCACTGCGCCGCGAACTGCACCGGCGCGGCCGCCGCTACCGGGTGGACCGGGCACCGCTGCCAGGCCTGCGACGACGCGCCGACCTGGTGTTCCCGACCGCCCGGGTGGCGGTGTTCGTCGACGGCTGCTTCTGGCACTGCTGCCCCGTGCACGGCACCCGGCCGAAGAACAACGCCAGCTGGTGGGCGGCCAAGCTGGACACCAACGTCGCCCGCGACCGCGACACCGACACCCGGCTCGCCGACGCCGGCTGGCGGGTGGTGCGGGTGTGGGAGCACGAGGACTCGGTGACCGCGGCCGACGCCGTGGACCGGGTGCTCGACGGCGCTCCGTGATCAGCTCGAGTTGCCCACCAGGCCGTCGTGAAGAACGCCGGACAGGAAGCTGCGCATCATCTGTTCGTACAGCTGCTTCGGCGTCCGTTGATTCGATGCGAGTGCGGCGTCGAGGACCGGGTGGGCAACTCGGTCGACGTCGGCGAAGACGGCGGAACGCGTGGCCTCAGGCCTCATCGCCTCGGTGAGGGTGGCGCCCAGCGCAAGCTTCTCGAGCCCGTCGAGTATCTGAACATGTAGCCGCGCAGGAACTCCCGCACCGGCGAGACACGCCGCCGCGGCCTCGAAGTAGTCGGTGACGAGGTTGCGCGGGAGGACCTGCAGCATCAGCGGCGCAGCATTGCGGTGCCGCATCACCACATCCCGGAAGTTCAAGCCGTACGCGACAACCCAGTCCTGCCAATTGTCGAAGTCCTCTTGGCGCGGGATCGCGGTCTCGAGCACGATCCCACGCGCCACCTCGGTCAGGATCTCCGTCCTGTCGGAGAAGTGGTGGTACAACGACGGCGCCTTGACGCCCAGATGCTTGGCCAGACGCGGGAGGCTGAACGCGTCCAGACCCTCGCCGTCGATGATCGCGATGGCCGCCGCCACTGCGGCGGTGCGACTGATCAACGGTTTCGACGGTCGAGCCATGTTGCGCGGTCACCTCCGCTCGGAATTGGACGATCGTACAAGTTCCGATCGCCGAACCGTCGGGCCGCCGGACAGGTACACCGAGCCGTCCTCGGGCCCGCGCGGTGACACCGACAGGTCGTGTGGGGGCCGATCGCGCCTATCGGCGGTGCGTCACGCGCAGGGGTTCGGTGAGCGCCTCCACCGGGCCCTCGCCTCGACCGCCCAGTCCCACCCGGGCCAGCACCGCGACCGCGACCGGCGCCAGCACCACCGTCACCGCCACCGTGATGGATGCGCCGAATACCAGCCCGGCCACCACGTCGTGCGGGTAGTGCACGCCGCTGACCACCCGCAGCGCGGCGGTGACGACCGCGGTCAGCACCGCGACCACCATCAGCCAGGTCCGCCGGCTCCCGGCCGCCAGGCCCGCGAGCACCACCGCCGTCGCCAGCGCCGCCGCCATGCCGGAGTGGTTGCTCGGGAAGGACCAGTCGCCGATCGGCGGGCACTCGGAGAGCGCATGCATGTCGGGCACCGCCTCACACGGCCGCGGTTCCGCGAACATCGCCTTGACCACCAGCGTGGATGCCGCCGACCCGACGAAACCGGCCGCGCCGGCCACCCCGACCGCGACGGCGCGGATGTCGGCCCGCGCCAGCCACACGGTCAACGCCAGCAGCCCGGCGAGCACCACCAGCAGCCCCTCGGTGACCAGCTCGGTGAGCGTCCCGGCCTGCGCCGACCAGCCCGACGTCGCCTCGTCGACCCAGCTGTACATCGACGTCGAGTCACGAATCAGGGGGTTGGTGGCCATCTTCCAGGGCCCGAGCACCGTCACCGCGAGGGCGGCGATCAGCAGGGCCAGGACGACGAGGGCCCAGTCGCGGGGACGGTCGGTGAGTCGGCGGTGCATCCGCCGAAATTTACTCAGCGAAACTGGCAGGACGCTGAGAGGCACCCATACCGCCCAACCCGGGCGCACGGTGCGTACCAAACGGCCACGGGATCACCCGCGCCGGTGTATCAATGCACTACGTAACGAAATTGTCGTCGGCAGGAGTACGCACATGACCAGCAGCGCACCCGATCTCCCCGCGGGTTTCGACATCACCGACCCCACCATCTACGCCCAGCGGCTGCCGCTGCGCGAGTTCGCCGAGCTGCGCCGCGCCGCGCCGATCTGGTGGAACCCGCAGCCCCGCGACGTCGGTGGGTTCGACGACGACGGCTTCTGGGTGGTCACCAAGCACGCCGACGTCAAGGAGATCTCCCGGCGCAGCGACGTCTTCTCGTCCTGGGAGAACACCGCGGTGCCGCGCTACGCCGACGACATCACCCGCGAGGCCGTCGAGATGCAGCGCATCACGCTGATGAACAAGGACGCCCCCGAGCACACCCAGCTGCGTCAGCTGGTCTCCCGGATGTTCACCCCGCGGGCCGTCGCGTCCCTGCGCGAGACCCTCGCGGAGCGGGCCGCGAGCATCGTCACCGCGGCCGCGCTGAACCCCACCGGCGACTTCGTCACCGAGGTGGCCAGCGAGCTGCCGCTGCAGGCCATCGCGGAACTGCTCGGAGTGCCGCAGGAGGACCGCGGCAAGATCTTCGACTGGACCAACCAGATGACCGCCTACGACGACCCGGAGGTCCCCGGTGACCCGGTTCAGGCCTCGCTCGACATCCTCGGGTACGCCTACCAGATGGCGGAACAGAAGCGCGCCTGCCCGGCAGACGACATCGTCACCCGCCTGCTCCACGCCGACGTCGACGGACACGCGCTGGCCCCGGAGGAATTCGGCTACTTCGTGATTCAGCTCGCGGTGGCGGGGAGCGAGACCACCCGCAACGCCATCACCCACGGCATGCTGGCGTTCCTCGACAACCCGGACCAGTGGGAGCTGTACAAGCGGGAGCGGCCCTCGACCGCCGCCGACGAGATCGTGCGCTGGTCCACACCGGTGATCGCGTTCCAGCGCACCGCGCTGGCGGACACCGAGCTGTCGGGCACCACCATCAAGAAGGGGCAGCGGGTGGTCATGTACTACAGCTCTGCCAACTTCGACGAGGACGTCTTCGATCAGCCGACCAAGTTCGACATCACCCGGAACCCCAACCCGCACCTGAGTTTCGGCGGCACCGGGGCGCACTACTGCCTGGGCGCCAACCTGGCCCGGGTGGAGATCGACCTGATCTTCAACGCCATCGCCGACCACCTGCCGGACATCTCCCGCCTGGGCGACCCGCAGCGGCTGCGTTCCGGCTGGCTCAACGGAGTCAAGGAACTGCAGGTGAACTACGGCGCCTGCCCGGTCGCACACTGACGAGGCGGCTGCGCCACTTGTGCGCGGTTGACGGGTCCGTGGACCCGTCAACCGCGCACGAGCACGAAGTGCCTAACCCCAGCGCGACTGGCCGCCGTCGAGCGGGATGGTCGCGCCGGTCAGGTACCGGGAGTCCTCGGAGACCAGGAAGACGACGGCCCGGCCGATGTCGGTCTCGGGGTCGCCGACCCGGCCCATCGGGATGCTCGCGACGAACTCCGCGGCCTCCTCCGGGTTGTTCTCCATCCACCATTTCAGGCCCGGCGAGAGCGCGTGCGGTGCAACAGAGTTGACGCGGATGTTGTCCGGTCCCCACTCGCATGCCGCGGCGCGGGTGAGCGAGCGCATGCCCTCCTTGATGGAGCCGTAGACGCCGTAGTTACTGGCGTCCCAGCGGACCGCCGCGGAGGTCACCAGGTTGATGATCGAGCCGCCGCCGCGGGCCTTCATGTGCGGATGGCAGGCCCGCATGGTGCGCAGGGTGGCCAGTGGCCCGGTCGCGAACGACTTCTCGAACTCGGCGTCGTCCGCGTCGAGCAGCATCCCCGGCTTGCAGTCGTTGGCGTTGTTGACCAGCACGTCGACGCCACCGAGTTCGGCGACCGTGCGGGCCACCGCCGCCTCGATGTCCTGCGCGTTGCTCACGTCGCAGCGCACCGGGATCGCGGTACCGCCGATCGCCTCGATCTTCGCGACCGTCTTGTCCAGCTTGGCCTCGGTCCGACCGGCCACCGCGATCGCGACACCCTCCTTCGCCAGGGCCAGCGCGATGCCGCGCCCGATGCCCTGCCCGGCGCCCGTGATCAGCGCGACCTTGCCGTCGAGAATTCCCACAGTTGCTCTCCGTTTCAGCGGTGCGTTCTCCAGGTGCATGCCCGACAGGCACGCGAGTGTGCCTGTGGCTCAGGCGAGCTCGGGATGAGTCGCCAGGTACCGGGCAGGGTACTCGCCGCCGCCGTGCACTGCCAGGTCCGCACCGTTGACGTAAGACGACAGCGGCCCGGCCAGGAAGAGGCAGGCGCCGGCGATGTCGTTCGGCACCGCCATCCGCCCGATCGGCAGGGTCCGCGTCACCGCGGCACCGCCGTCCTCGCCGTACACCGACGCCGCGGACTCGGTCCGGATCAGTCCGGTGGTGATGTGGTTGACCCGCACCTTCGGCGCCCACTCCAGTGCCAGCGAGCGGGTCAGCACCAGCAGGCCCGCCTTGGCAGCGGAGTACGCGGCGGTACCGGGCTGCGGATCGTGGGCGGAGACCGAACCGATGTTGACGATCGACCCGCCGTCGGTCTGCTCCCGCATGATCCGGTTCGCTGCCTGCGCAACGTAGAACGGCGCCAACAGGTTCAGCGCCACGATCTTCTCCACGAACCGCGGCGACACCTCCGCGGCGTCCGCGTCCGGCGATCCACCGGCGTTGTTTATCAGCACGTCGAGGCGACCCATCGCCGCGGCGGCCTGCTCGACCATCTCGCGGACGGCCTCGGGGTCCCGCACGTCGACGGCCAGGAACGCGGCCCGGCGACCGTCGGCCTCCGGCAGCGTCTCGGGCTCGGACCGCGCGCACACCGTCACCTGGGCGCCGGCGGCGAGGAAGGTCTCGGCGACGACGCGCCCGATTCCCTTGGTGCCGCCGGTGATCAGTACCGCGCGGCCGGTGAAGTCGGCCGGGTTCTCGAGCAACGTGCTCACCGTGCGAACTTCGCGCGGGCGCCGCCGATGGCCACGGTGTCCGCGCCCACCTCGAAGTCCACCGTGACATCTGACGACTCGGCGTCGCCGCGCCAACCGCGGACCGGCAGCGTCTGGCCCGGGAACGCCGGGGCCGCAAAGCGTCCGGAGAGCTCCACCAGGTCCGCCGGGTGCACGCCGAGCTCACGCGCCAGCGGCAACGTGCTCGCCGCCAGGGTGCACAGCCCGTGCATGATCGGGCGCGGCTGGTTGATCCGGGCCGCGGCCTCGGGATCGATGTGGATGTGGTGCATGTCCCCGAGCAGGCGGTACAGCGCGGTCTGGTTCTCCCAGGTCGCCAGCTCCGCGGCCACGTTCGGCTCGCCGACCGGGCCCGCGGGCTTGGACGGCCCCCGCTCCCCGCCGAAGCCGCCGGAGCCCGGCGCGAACAGCGACCACGTCGCGACGAAGTACTCGCACTCGACGAGCACCTCGAACACGGCCGCCGCGCCCTTGTCCCACACCTCGCCGACAGAGGCCGTCAGCGTCACCTCGCCGGACCGCGGCAACGGCTTGAGGACCCGCAGCTCCTGCGAGCCGTGCAGCGCGGTCTTGGTGTCGAATGCCCCGCGACTGCCGAGCTCGTCGGGCGCCCACTGCGCCAGCGTCAGCGCGAAGGTCGGCAGCACCCGCAGCCGGTCCTCGAAGACGAGGTCCAGTTCGGTGGCGTGAGCACCGACGGCGAGCGCGTAGATGATCGCGTCGCGCTCGGTGTAGCTCACAGTGCGGGTACCCAGGTCCGTGCCGCGCCAGCTGCCGGCGTTCTCGACCACGGTTTCGGTGGTGCTCATCTACTCCACTCCCAGAATCAGTGCACTGGTCGGGACCGCGGTGCCCGCGGTGACCAGAACGTTCTCCACGCCATCCGGCTGGTTGGTCGAGGTGCCGCGCAGCAGCCTCACACCTTCCGCAATTCCGTTGACGCCGTGCAAGTATGCCTCGCCCACCTGACCGCCATGAGTGTTCGACGGCAGGCGCCCGCCGATCTCCAGGTTGCCCTCGCGGATGAAGTCCTTCGCCTCGCCGGGCTTGCAGAAACCGAGTTCCTCGAGCTGCGGGAGTACCAGCGGGGTGAAGTGGTCGTAGAGGACCGCCGCGTCGATGTGCTCCGGCGTGAGGCCGGACTGCGCGTACAGCTGCCGACCGACCAGCCCCATCTCCGGGATGCCGCTGATGTCGGGACGGTAGTAGCTGGTCATCATGTGCTGGTCCTTCGCGGACCCCTGCGCTGCGGCCCTGATGACGACGGGCTTGTTGGCCAGCGTCTTGGCCCGCTCGGCCGAGACGACGACCAGGGCCTGGCCGCCGTCGGTCTCCTGGCAGCAGTCGAGCAGGTGCAGCGGCTCGGCGATCCAACGCGAGTTCTGGTGGTCCTCGAGCGTGATCGGACGCTCGTAGAACCACGCCTTCGGGTTGTTGGCGGCATGCTTGCGCGCCACCACCGCGACCCGTCCGAAGTCCTCACTCGTCGCACCGTACTGATGCATGTAGCGCCGGGCGAACATGGCGACCCACTGAGCGGGAGTCGACAGTCCCTGCGGGGTCATCCAGGCATACGCCGCGCGGTCCGCGGTGCTGTCCATCGGCCGGTCGTGCTGGCCGAGGCCGTAACGCACGCCGGAGCGTTCGTTGAAGGCGCGGTAGCAGACCACCACGTCCGCGACGCCGGTCGCGACGGCCATCGCGGCCTGCTGCACGGTCGCGCAGGCCGCACCGCCGCCGTAGTGGATGCGGGAGAAGAACTTCAGCTCCCCGAGACCGCAGTTGCGGGCGACGATCGCCTCGCCGTTGGTCTCGGAGGTGTACGTCGACAGGCCGTCGACCTCGGACGGGTCGATGCCGGCGTCGGCGAGCGCGGCGACGATCGCCTCGCAGGCCAGCTGCAGCTCGCTGCGGCCGGAGTTCTTGGAGAATTCGGTGGCTCCGATGCCGACGATCGCGGCGGCGCCGGAGAGCGGGCTGACTGCCATCAGGCGACCCCTCCTGTGCTGGTGCGGTCGGGGAACGCGACGGTGACGGTGCCGGTCGCGTGGTGGCCGAGGCTGTTGACGCCGCGGACGTTGACCACCACCTGCCGGTCCGACTTCGAGGCGACCTCGCCGGTCATCGTCATGACGTCACCGGGGTAGTTGGGCGCGCCGAGCCGGATCGCGACGCGGCGCAACGTCGCGTGCGGGCCCGCCCAGTCGGTGACGAACCGACCCACCAGGCCGTTGCTGGTGAGGATGTTCATGAAGACGTCCTTCGAGCCGCGGTCGCGGGCCAGCTCCGGGTCGTGGTGCACGTCCTGGAAGTCGCGGGTGGCGATCGCGGTGGAGACGATGAGGGTGCGGGTCAGCGAGATCGCGAGCTCGGGCAGCACGTCGCCGACCTCGATCGCGTCGTAGCTGCGTCCGGTGGCCACGGCGGTCATGCGACCACCTCCACTCCGGCGGCGAGCTGCGCGCCGAGGCGGGCCAGGTCGGAGCTGGCGCCTCCCAGGGTGGCGGCGATCTGCTTGCCCCACAACAGGTGACGGTGCACCGGGTAATCGGTGTCGACGCCCATGCCGCCGTGCACGTGGGTGGTGCGGTGCACGACGCGCTGCCCGCCGTCACTGGCCCACCACTTGGCGACCAGCACCGAGGTGCCCGGGTCCAGGCCCTCGGACATCCGCCATGCGGCCTGCCACAGGGTCACCCGCATCGCCTCGAGGTCGATGTAGCAGTCGGCGAGCTGGTGGTTGACGGCCTGGAAGGTGGCGAGCGGGCGCCCGAACTGCTTGCGCTCGTTGAGGTAGGTCACCGCCTGGCTCACCGCGCCCGCGCCGACACCGAGCTGGATCGCGGCCAGCGCGAGCTCCACCCGGTCGATCAGCCAGGAGACGGTGGTGCCGTCGGCCGCGCCGAGCAGCTCGGCCGGCGCCGCGTCGAAGTCGACGTTGGCGCAGATCTCGTGCGTCGTGGACTGGGTCTGCTCGAGCGTGACCCCGGCCGCGGCGAGGTCCACCAGGAACAGCGCGGGCCCGGTCTCGGTGGTCGCGGAGACCACCGCGCGGTGTGCGACGTGGGTGACCGGCACGACGGCCTTGGCCCCGGTCAGGCTCCACTGGCCGGACGCGTCGACCACGGCCGCCGTGGCGGGCGCGGCGTCGACGTAGGGGCCGAACTCCTCGAGCCCGACGGTGAGGAAGTGGCTGCCGTCCGCGGCGCCGGGCACCAGTGCGGCGGCCTGCTCCTCGGTGCCGAACTCGCTGATCGCCAGCGCGGCGAGCACGGTCGGCCAGATCGGCACGGGCGCGACGTGGCGGCCCTGCTGCTCGAGCAGCACGTACAGCTCGGACAGACCGAGCCCGCCCCCGCCGAGGTTCTCCGGCAGCGCGATGCCGAGCAGACCGGTGCCGGCGAGCTCTCGCCACAGGTCGCGGTCCACCCGCTCGGCGGTGCCCTCGACCGCCTTGATGCGGTCGATGTCGGCCTTGCTGGTGAAGACCTCGTCGGCGAGGCCGCGGATCGCCTCTTGCTCTTCGGTGAAGTTGAAGTCCATCAGGAGTCCTCCCGTGCGGCCGGCCGGAACGCGGGAAGCGTCAGTTCCGGGTCGGCGTCGATCCAGTCCAGTTCCACCGGCATGCCGATCTCGACCTGATCGGGCGCGATGCCCGTCATGTTCGCGATCAGCCGCGTGCCCTCCTCGAGCTCGATGGTCGCCACGATCAGCGGGTAGTCGAAGGCATCGATCTTCGGGTGGTGGTTCACGACGAAGCTGTAGACGATGCCGCGGCCCGAGGCGTCGACGGTGTCCCAGTCCAGCGAGCGGCACTCGCCGCACATCGGGCCGGTGGGGTGGCGCAGCACGTCGCAGTTCGTGCACCGCTGGATGACCAGGCGGTGCTCCTTGGTGGCCTCGAACCAGAAGGCGTTGTCCTGGTTCAGCGCCGGGCGCGGGCGCAAAGCCTTTGGCGCAATGGAATCAAGCGCCCGCGGCTGCTCCGGCGCGGCCACCGGCTCGTCCGACTTGGGCCGGAAGCGCAGCGTCCGCCACCGCTGGGTGCCGACGACCTCGTTGTCGCCGTTGCGGTACGTCTTGAGGGTGGTGACGAAGTGTCCGGTGCCCAGGCCGGTCTTCTTCTCCTCCGAGACCGACTCCACGACCTCGGTGACGCTGACCCGGTCGCCGGGACGCAGTTCGGCGAAGAACTCCTGGTCGGAGTCGGTGGCCACGACCGAGCTGAAGCCCGCCTCGTCCAGGGTGCGGATCAGGTCCGTCCACACCGTCGACGGGTCGTTGCCGGCCATCTTGTCCGCGAAGGTGCGCATCGTCCACACCTGCAGCATCTGCGCGGGCGCCACGGCGCCGTCGCGACCGGTCGCCCGGGCGGCCTCGTCGTCGAGGTGGATCGGGCTGGTGTCGCCCATCGTCTCGACCCAGTGCCGGATCATCGGGGTGTTGACCTCGTCCGGTCCCCAGGTGGCGGGGACCAGCATGCGACCCTCGAAAGCCTTGAGCTTGGTGAGGAACTCGCTCACTTGACCCTCTTTTCCCGCACCAGGCCGAGGCCGATGGTGCCGACCATGTCGCGGAGCACCTCGTTGACGCCGCCGCCGAAGGTGTTGACGACGCCCTGCCGGGAGATCTGCTCGATCTGACCGGCGAGCAGCGCGCCCGGGGACTCGGGACGGATCCGGCCGGCGGCGCCGAGGATGCCGAGCAGGGTCCGGTACACGTCGACGTGCGTCTCGGTGCCGTAGGTCTTGGTGGCACCCGCGTCGGCGCCGGACAGCGTGTCCTGCGCGACCGCGGAGGTCATCTTCCAGTTCAGCAGCCGCATCGCCTCGAGCTTGGCGTGGGTGCGCGCGAAATCCTGCTGCACCCAGGGAATCTCGATGACACCGTTGTCCTTGGCCCACTGCAGCACCTGGTGCCACAGGCCGTAGGTGCGGCCGCCGATCGCGGCCAGGCCGATCCGCTCGTGGTTGAGCTGCGCGGTGATCAGCTGCCAGCCGCCGTTGATCTCGCCCACCACGTCCTGCGCACCCACCCGGATGCCGCTGTAGTACGTGGAGGTGACCATCAGGCCGCCGACGGTGTTGATCGGCGACCACGAGAAGCCCTCGTCGTCGGTCGGCACGATCAGGATGGAGATGCCCTTGTGCTTGGGCGCGTCGACGTCGGTGCGGCACGCCAGCCAGACGTAGTCCGCGGTGTTGGCGCCACTGGTGAAGATCTTGTTGCCGTCGACCACCCACTCCTCGCCGTCGAGGACGGCGCGGGTCTTGAGCGAGGCCAGGTCGGTGCCGGCCTCCGGCTCGGTGTAACCGATGGCGAAGACGATGTCGCCGGCGAGGATGCCGGGCAGGAAGCGGTCCTTCTGCTCCTGCGTGCCGTACTTCATCAGCGTGGGGCCGACCGTGTTCACCGTGACGAACGGGAAGGGCAGCCCGGCCCGCTGGACCTCGTCGAAGAAGACGAACTGCTCCTCGATCGAGCGGCCCTGTCCGCCGTACTCCACGGGCCAGCCGATTCCCAGCCAACCGTCCTGGCCCAGCAGCTTGACGATCTCGCGGAAGTACTCGCCGCCCACGCCCTGCTCGCCGGCAGCCCGGCGCTTCTCCTCGGGCAGCAGGGCCGCGAAATACGCGCGCAGCTCCTGCCGAAGCTCGGCCTGCGCCGCCGACTCCCTCAACTCCATCGATGTCTCCCATGTCTCGCGTCACTAGCCGCAGCTCGGACGCTACGTCGGAGCGTCGATCGCCTCCCGGGAAATCTCACTGAGCGGTAGCTGGGCGGCAGCTGCGCGGGGTGGCGGCCGCATACTCGGTGGATGACCGCCGCCAGTACCCTCACCGCGCTCGCCGACCGTCTCGCATTGGCGGACCTGGTCGGCCGGTACGCCGCAGCCGTGGACGCCCGCGACGCCGCGGCACTGACCGCGTTGTTCACCCCGGACGCGGTGCTGGTGCAGCCGCCGGCACTGGTTCGACGCGGCCAGAGCGCCGAGGTGTCCGGTGCGGAGGCCGTCGTCGCGACCGTGCTGGGCGCGACGGCGCACCTGCACTCGACGCATCACGCGGTCGGGCAGCAGGTGCTCGACGTCGGAGATGCCACTGCGACGGGCCAGACGTACTGCCTGGCGCACCACGTCTACGCGGGCAAGGACGGGTTCCGGGACAACAGCCTGGCCCTGCGCTACCAGGACGAGTACCGCAGGGTCGACGGCCGCTGGCTGCTCGCGCGGCGCCGACTTGTGGTCGACTTCGCCGAGGACCGAGCCGTCACCGTGCCGGGCGCCTGACCGGTCAGGGCACGCCGAGCAGCCGGAGCCCCGCCGCGACGACAGCGGCCGCGACGACCGCCACCACGAAAGGCGCCTTGCGCCAGGCCAGTACGCCCCCGACCAGTACCCCGACGGGCCGGGCGATGCCCGCCGCACCCTGGTCCTCGGTCAGCGCGGAGGTGGCCGCCACCGCGACCAGCAGCACCACCGCGGCGGTGCCCATCAGTTTCTCGGTCCGCACCGGAACGCCCGCGCGGGTCCGCAGCGCCGGGCCCGCGAACCGGAGGGCGAAGGTCCCGGCTGCCAGCAGCGCCACCGTGATCATCACCGCCACAGAAGCATTCACCGGACCGCCGCCTTCTTCCCGACCACCGCGACCACCCCGACCAGCGCCGCCAGCACCGGGATCCCGGCCGGCAGAAAGGGCGTGGCGGCCACCGCCACGGCGGCACCGACGAGGGCGGCCTTGGCCGTGCCGGCGTCCCGCAGGGCAGGGAGCACCAGCGCCAGCAGCACGGTCGGGAACATCGCATCGAGCCCGAACATGTCGGTGTCCCCGATGACGGTGCCCGCCGCAGCACCGACGAGGGCGCCGAGCGGCCAGCAGATCAGGATCCCGAGTCCGGCGAGCCAGAAGGCGGCGCGCCTGCGCGCGGGTTCGGGTTGGCCCAGCGCGAAGACGACGCTCTCGTCGTTGAGCAGGTGGCTGCCGAGCACCCGTCGCCAGCCCCGCCCGGTGACCTCGCCGACCGCCAGACCGAACGGCAGGTGCCGCGCGTTGACCAGCAGGCCTGCGACCATCGCCGCGACCGGGCTGCCTCCTGCCGCGACGATCCCGAGGTAGAGGAACTCCGAGGCCCCGGCAAGGACCAGCACGGCCATCAGCACCGGCAGCCACGGCTCGAACCCGAGGCCGACCGCGATCGCGCCGTACGAGATGCCGACGACACCGTCGGCCAGGCACACCAGCGCGATGTCCGCCCGCAGGCCGCGGTCAAGTGTTCGCCATGTCGAACGCATGGACTTTATGATGAACACTCCGCGGTTCGTTCGTCAAGCCGAACGCATCGACCGATAGAGTGAACGCATGACATCGGGAGGCAAGGCTCCGCTGGCGGTCATCGCGACCTCACTACGGCAGGAACGCGAGCGTGCCGGGCTCTCGCTCACCGAGGTGGCGCGCCGGGCCGGGGTGGCCAAGTCAACCCTGTCCCAGCTCGAGTCCGGCAGCGGGAACCCCAGCGTGGAGACCCTGTGGGCGCTCTGCGTGGCACTCGACATCCAGTTCTCCCGACTGATCGACCCGCCCCGGCCGCGCGTCCAGGTGATCCGGGCCGACGAGGGCCCCGCGGTGCACTCCGAACGGTCCGACTACCAGGCCACCCTGGTGGCCTCGTGCCCGCCGAACGCGCGCCGCGACATCTACCGCCTCACGATCGAGCCGGGTCCGGCGCGCGAGTCCGATCCGCACCCACCCGGGGTCGTCGAGCACGTCGTGCTCAGCGCCGGCCGCGCACTGGTCGGCCTCGCCGGCGAGCCGGTGGAACTCGGCCCGGGCGACTACATCTCGTACCCGGGCGATGTCGCACACGTCTTCCAGGCACTCGAACCGGGTACCCGCGCGGTGCTGGTCTCCGAGCACTCCTGACGGGTCCGCCCGGCTACCTCCGGGCGTCAGCCCGGCGCGAGTCCCGCGCCCGCCCGGCCTGCTCCGCGGTGACGTTCGGGGCGACCCGAAGCTCCGCCAGCGGAACCTCGCGGCCGGACTCGCTGCGCACCTGCACCCGGACCTGCTCGCCGGTGGTGTCGTCGAGCAGCCCCAGCGGCCCGCCGCGCCCGCCCTGCAGGTACTTGTCGCCCCACTGCATCAGCGCCAGGACGGCGGGCAGCAGGTCCCGCCCCTTCTCCGTCAGCGCGTACTCGTAGCGCGTCCGCTGCCCCGGCTCCTTGTACGGCCTGCGCTCGAACAGGCCCTCCGCCGTCAGCTCCCGCAGCCGGGACGCCGCCACCGCCTCGGTGATCCCTACGCGACGCGCGAAGTCGTCGAATCTCGTTGTCCCATAGTAGGCCTCGCGCAGGATCAGCATCGCCGAGCGGGTGCCGACGACCTCCATTGCCCTGCCGATCGAGCAGTGCGTGCCGGCCTGCCACGCCCCTCGATCCGCGAGAAATCCGTCCAACCGCGCCGCGTCCATGCCGTCCAGCATACCCCTGGCTTGCCAAAGCCATAGCCAGTGTCTACGTTGCTGACTATGGAAACCAATAGTCAGGTGATCGAGTCGCGGACCCCCACGCCCACTCGGATCGGCCCACTCCTCGCGGTCCTGTCGGGGGCGGCCTTCGTCGCCAGCCTCGACCTGTTCGTCGTGAACGTCGCGTTCGACGACATCGCCGAGAGCTACCCCGGACACTCACTCGGCCAACTGAGTTGGGTTCTCAACGGCTACGCGATCGTGTTCGCCGCGCTGCTCGTCCCGATGGGGCGGTGGGCCGACCGGGTGGGCCGGCGACGCGGCTTCCTCCTCGGCCTCGCGCTGTTCACCGCCGCCAGCGCGGCCTGCGCGCTGAGCCCGACGCTCTGGCTGCTCGTCGTCGCCCGACTGCTCCAGGCGGTGGGTGCCGCGGCCCTGACGCCGTCGAGCCTGGGCCTGCTGGTCAGCACGGTTCCCGAGGCGAAACGCGCAGGGGCGGTACGGATCTGGGCGGCATCCGGCGCCGCGGCGGCAGCGCTCGGTCCGGTGGTCGGCGGACTCCTGGTCGAGGCGTCGTGGCGCTGGGTGTTCCTGATCAACATCCCGATCGGCATCGCCTTCCTGGTGGCCGCGACTCGGATCGTGCCGGCCACCCACCCGGACCCCGACGACCGCCCGCTCGACCTGTTCGGCGCGGCCCTGCTGACCGGCGGCATCGGCGCGCTGTCCCTCGGCCTGGTCCAGGGTCCCGACTGGGGTTGGACCGATCCGCGAATCCTCGGCGCCTTCGTGGGCGCCCTCGTGGCGGTCGCGGGGTTCTGGCTGCGCAACACCCGGCGCCCGGCGCCGCTGATCGAGCCGGCACTGCTCCGGGTACGCACGTTCGCGTGGTCGAATGCGACCGCGCTGGCCTTCAGTGCCGCCTTCGCGGCCGGACTGCTGGCGAACATCCTTTGGCTGCAACGGGTCTGGGACTACTCGGCCCTGCCTACCGGGCTGGCCATCGCGCCCGGCCCCCTGCTCGTCCCGGTGTTCGCGATGGTGGGCCAGCGGCTCTCGAAGCGGTACGCACCCGGCACCATAGCCGCCGCCGGGTGCGCGCTGTGGGCCGCGGGCACCGCGCTGATCCTCGTCTCCGTCGGCCCCGACCCGAGCTACGCGACGCAGATCCTGCCGGGCTGGCTGATCGCCGGAGTTGGTGTGGGACTTGCCCTGCCGACCATCCTGTCCGCGGCCACCGCGACCCTGCCGCCGGACCGCGCCGCCACCGGAAGCGCCGTCGTCAACATGAGCAGGCAGATCGGCTCGGTTCTCGGGGTGAGTCTGCTCGTCGCCGTCCTCACCGTCGACCCTGCCGCGGGCTACGACGCCACCCACAGCGCGTTCCGGACGGCGTGGTGGCTGATCGTCGCGGTGGCCGTCGTCGCGGCGCTCGCCTCGACCGGCATGAACTCCCCCACCCACGATCCGGAGGCAAGGCGATGACGTCGACAACCGCACCCACGTACAGCGTCGAGTTCGATTCCAGCTGGCGCAGTTTCGACGGCATCCACGGCGGGCTCGTCGTCGCGACGATGCTCCGGGCGGCCGCCGAGGCCACGGGGGCCGTGCCGGCCGCGGTCAGTGCGCATTTCACCCGGCCCGTCCCGCCCGGCCCGGCGGAACTGACGACCGGTCGCGAGCACGGCGGAGGCACCGTGAGTTCACTGGTATCCCTGTCCGGCGCGGCGCTCGCGCTGGTGCGGCTGACCCGGGACCCGGGCGCGGTGACCCTGCCCGCCGCGGTGGTCGAGCCGAGCCCCACCGCCCCCGAGGCCACCGAGCGCCTGCGGATCCCGGTCGACTTCGTCCCGTTCTCCCAGCATCTCGACATCCGGCCGATCAACGACGCGCGGCCGTTCGCCGGCGGCGACGTCCCCGAGTTCGACGTCTGGATCCGCCTCGATCCATCGATCGGGTTCACCGGGGCCGAGCTCGCCGCGGTGCTGCTCGACGCCCTTCCGCCCGCGCTCTACGCCACCCGCACCACGCCGGTCCCCATCCCCACCGCCGAGTTCAGCGCGCACTTCGTGCCGACCGTCCGCTCCGGTTCGCCGTGGCACCGGCTCCGGCACCGCACCGTGTGGGCGACCGACACGCTGTGCGTCGACGAGACCGAGCTGTTCACCGACGACGGCCGGCTCGCCGCCCAGGCCCGGCAGCTGCGCCGGATACTCGGGTGACCTGCCGCGGAGGCGGACAATGGGGCCATGACCGAACGGAAGCCCCCGGACGTCCCCTTCGAGTCGTGGGTGGAGCGGCAGATCCGTGTCGCGCAGGAACGCGGCGAGTTCGACAACCTGCCGGGCGCCGGACAGCCGATCCCCCACCTCGGTGACGACGACGAACTGTGGTGGGTGAAGAACAAGCTGAAGCGCGAGGGTCTGTCGACGGAGGCGCTGCTGCCGCCGTCACTTCAGCTACGACGTGAAGCCGCGCGGCTGCCCGACACGGTCGCGGACCTGCCGACGGAGTCGGCGGTGCGCGAGGTGGTCGCCGACCTCAACCGCCGCATCGCCGCCCACCTGCTCGCACCGAGCGGGCCCCTGGTGCCGGTCCACACCGTCGACGCCGACGAGGCGGTCGCGGCCTGGCGCGCGAGCCGGGGCGGCGGCGGTCCCCGGGGCAAGTGACGGGGCAGGCGGTTTCGGCAGGATGACCCCCGCTTTCCGGGGCTGATCCTGCCGAAACGCGGGTCAGGACAGGCCGAGCCGGGCCGAGCACTCCGCCATCTCGTCGAGGACCGCCTCGAAGGTCGTCGCGCGGCGCGAGGCCGACAGCAGGATCCGGTCCGAGCCGAGCGAGTTCGCCCAGTCGATCTTCGACTCGTCCATCCTCGGCAGCACGTGGCCGAGTACGAGCGCCACCTCGGCCGGGTCGCGGCCGGCGTCCGACGCGGCGGACCGCATCAACGCGACCGCCGCGTCCAGGTCGTCCCCGCCGAGCCCGAGCGGCTGGAAACCGTTGCCGAGGCGTCCCGCCCGCCGCGCCGCCGCCTTGCTGTGCCCGCCGATGTAGAGCGGCACCCCGGACTCACGCACCGGCTTCGGGTACGAGTACGCCCGCGCGAACCGGTAGTACTCGCCGTCGAAGCCGACGCCGTCTGCCCCTCCGGACCACAGCGCCCGCATCACCGCGACCGCCTCGTCGGCCATCTTGCCGCGGCGCTCGAAGTCGCCGCCGCAGGCCTCGACCTCCTCGCGCATCCACCCCATGCCGAGGCAGATCCGCAGCCGGCCGCCGGAGAGCCGGTCCAGCGTCGCCAGCCGCTTGGCCAGCACCACCGGGTTGTGGTTCGGCAGCACCAGGACCCCGGTCGCGAGCCCCAGCGTGCTGGTCGCGCCCGCCACGAAGGACAGCAGCTCCAGCGGGTCCGGCAACGGGCAGTCGTCAGGCAGGTGCGACTTGCCCGTCGGCGAGTACGGGTACTCGCTGCCCGTGTCGCCGATGACCACGGCGTGCTCGACCGCGGAGATCTCGTCGAAGCCCAGCGACTCTGCCGCGCGGGCGAATTCGAGCATCCGGTCCGGGTCCCCGGCCACGCCCAACTCCACCGGAACCACTACGCCGAGCTTCAACGGGACATCCTCTCGTCGGGCGAGGCGGCTCCGCGCCCATGCGCACTCCTGGTAGCTCCAGCTACCAGAACGGCGCACAGGCGCGGAGCGCCTACAGGAAGCGCTGGCGGCCGAAGCTGACGAACTCGGCCTCCAGTGCG
Organism: Rhodococcus tukisamuensis NBRC 100609; assembly: GCF_001894985.1. Classification (GTDB taxonomy): domain Bacteria; phylum Actinomycetota; class Actinomycetes; order Mycobacteriales; family Mycobacteriaceae; genus Rhodococcus_G; species Rhodococcus_G tukisamuensis. The sequence continues at coordinate 277,458 of NZ_BCXG01000003.1, forward strand.
GTCTTGTCATCCTCGGTCATCGCCCGGTACTCGACGCCGCCGCGTCCCTCCCAGCGGTACACCGGTTCCCCGGTGCGCCACTTCTCGGCCTGCAACTCGCGCTTGAGCACCTTGTTCGAGCCGGTCACCGGTAGGTTCGTCGACACCCGCAGGAACCGCGGCGTCGCCTTGCTGCCCAGGTCCGCCTGCCCGTCCAGGTAGGACGCGAACTCGGCCGCGTCGAACTTCTCCAGGTCCGCCACCTCGATCGCGGCCATCACCTGGTCGCCGGAGCGCGGGTCCGGAATCGCGTACACGCCGGTCGCGATGACCGCCGGATGCCTGCGCAGCACCCGCTCGATCATCAACGCGGAGGTGTTCTCGCCGTCGACGCGGATCCAGTCGCCCTTGCGGCCGGCGAAGTACAGGAAGCCCGCCTCGTCGACGTAGCCGAGATCGCCGGTCCAGTACCAGCCGTGCCTGATCCGCTCGGCGTCCGCGACGTCGTTCTTGTAGTAGCCCTCGAACGCACGGGCGCCCTCCTTGTTGATCATCTCGCCGATCGCCGCGTCCGGGTTCAGTACCCGGCCGTGCTCGTCGAGGATCGCGCGGGCGCACTCCTCCCGGGTCTCCGGGTTCACCACCGCGATGCCCTCGTGCGCGGGCCGGCCGAGCGCGCCCTCCGGGGCCGCCGGGTCGAGCTTGACGGACCCGGCCCCCTCGCTCGAGCCGTAGCCCTCGAACAGTTCGGCGCCGAAGCGGCGGACGAACTCGACCTTGTCCTCGGGCGAGGCCTCGGTGCCGAACGCCCGGACCAGGGTGTTGTCGATGTCGCTCGGCGTCTCCGGCGTCGCCATCAGGTAGCCGAGCGCCTTGCCGACGTAGGTGAAGAAGGTGGCGCCGTAGAACTTGACGTCCGGCAGGAACCCGGAGGCCGAGAACTTCCGGGTCAGGCACACGGTGGCGCCGTTCGCCAGCGCCGGCGCCCACAGCGCCATCAGCGCGTTGCCGTGGAAGAGCGGCATGCAGCAGTAGTCCACGTCCTCCCGGACGTGCCCGTACTTGACGGAGTTCGAGTAGGCGAGCCGGGCCAGCCGGCCCTGGCTGCACTTGACGCCCTTCGACATGCCGGTGGTGCCGGAAGTGAACAGCAGCAACATCAGCGTGGACTCGTCGACGTCCGGCTCGATCACCGGCCGGTCCACCGTGTGCGCGGCCAGCCGGTAGGAGTACGCCGGGTCGTCGACCAGCAGGAACCGGTCCGGCTCCAGCCCGAGGTCCAGCTCACGCAGCTTCGCCATGCCGGCCGAGTCGGTGACGATCAGCTGGCAGTCGACGTACCGGATCTCGGCCTCGAGTTCGGTCGCGCCGCGGGTCGGGTTGATGCCGACGATCGTCGCGCCGGACAGTGCCGCGCCGCCGAGCCAGAACAGGAAGTCCGGCACGTTCTCGAGCAGGACACCGATGTGGAAGGGTCCCTCGCGGCGCAGCGACTTGGCCAGGGCGCCGCGGGCGGCCGACTCGCAGACCACCTCGTCCCAGGTCCAGTCCTGCTCACGGGTGCGCACGCCCAGGCGCTGGTCGCCTAGGCGGTCCAGCAGCATTTCGGCGATGGTGGCGCGTTCCAACTTGACTCCTGTACTGGTGACCTCGGTTGCGCCCGTCATCACGCGGGCACCGGGTGGTTGGCGGGCTTCGGGTCGAGCACGCAGTGGGTGCCACCGTAGATGGCGCACATGCACATGTCGTGCGTAGTCATGCCGACTCGGCCCGCCGCCGGCCTACGATGGAAATCGATGAGCTCGTCGGTCATCAACCCCTTCGGGGTCAGGCCCGCGAACGTCGCGGCCTTGACGGCGCGGTTGCGCCGGGTCAGCAGACCCGACGTCGCGGGGGCCAACGGGCCCGGCGCCTTGAGCCTGGGCGGGTCGATATCGGTCATGACAACTCCTCGTACTGCAATTTGTCCCGACGCTATCGACGCCGTGCGCGGGCCAGCGGCCGAGTCTCGGTCAGTGGAAAAGCCTTCCGCACGGGTGGGTACCCGTGACATGTTCTGTGCAGTTCGCGCGCTCGAGAAAGGCACTTCCACCTATGACCACTGCCGCTGACCAGCAGGCCTTCCTGGCCTCCGTCATGACCCGACTGACCGGACCGGCCGCCCCGTTCGAGCTCGTCGAGGAAGACGTGCTCGGCGCCCGGATGCCCGTCATGCGTCACCGCGGCCGGGCGGTCCACGAGCTGCTCAGCGCCTCCGCGGTGTACGGCGACCGCGACTACCTGGTCACCGCGGACCGCCGAATGTCCTTCACCGAGCACGCCGACACGGTCGCGGCGTTCGCCGCGGTGCTGTGCGAGGACTACGGCGTCGGCGCCGGCGATCGGGTCGCGATTCTCGCCGCCAACACCATCGAGTGGGTCGTCGCCTTCTGGGCCACCCAGGCGCTCGGCGCCGTCACCGTCGGCCTCAACGCCTGGTGGGTGCCCCGCGAGATCGAGTACGGCCTGCAGCTCAGCACGCCCAAGGTGGTCGTCGCCGACGCCAAGCGCGCCGCCCTGCTGGCCCAGGCGGACACCGACGCCCCGGTGGTCACCATGGAAGAGGACATGCCGCGGCTGATCGCGTCCCGCGCGGGCAGCGAGCTGAGGGTCACCGAGGTCGACGAGGACGACCCGTCCGTCATCCTGTTCACCAGCGGAACCAGCGGAAAGCCCAAGGGCGCCTTGCACTCCCAGCGCAACCTGCTGGCGGTGTCCGACTACCACCGTTACAGCGACGCACTCGCACTCGCCTTCGCCGGCCGGGACTACGACCCGGCCGTGCCGAGCGATCTGCGCTACCTGCTGACCTCCCCCCTCTTCCACATCGCCAGCCTCCACAACCTCGTGGTGCCGCGGCTGGCGACGGGCAGCGCCGTGGTGCTCTACCAGGGCTCCTTCGACGTGGACCGGGTCCTCGGCCTCGTCGAGCGGGAGCGGGTCACCAACTGGGGCGCGGTGCCGACGATGGCGTCGCGGCTGATCGAGCACGGCAATGTCCGCAAGTACGACACCTCGTCGCTGACCGCGTTCTCCCTGGCCTCAGCCCCGTCCTCGGTGGCGTTCAAGGAGCGACTGCGCGAGGAGGTGCCGTTCGCGCACGACGCCCTGGTCGACAGCTACGGCCTGACCGAGTGTGGCACCGCCATCGCCGTCGCACTCCCGGCCGACATCGACTCGTTCCCGGGCACCCTCGGCCGGCCTGTCTTCGGTGTCGCGTTAGAGATCCGGGACCCGCTGGGAGCGAAGGTCGCCGACGGCGTCGAGGGCGAGGTGTGCGTGCGGAGCCCGTACGTCATGCTCGGCTACTGGCAGAACCCGGAGGCGACGGCCTCGTCCATCGACAAGGGCCGCTGGCTGCACACCGGCGACTTCGGCAAGGTGGTGGACGGCCGGCTGAGCCTCACCGGACGGCGCTCCGACCTGATCCTGCGCGGCGGCGAGAACATCTACCCCACCGAGATCGAGCAGTGCCTCGACGAGCATCCCGACGTGGTCGAGTGCGCGGTCGTCGGCGAGGCGCACCCCGACCTCGGCCAGGAGGTCGCCGCGATCGTGGTGGTCGCCAACGGCGGCACCGTGAACGAGGACGAGCTGCGGCAGTTCGCGGCCGAGCGGCTGTCCTACTTCAAGGTGCCGTCCCGGTGGCGCCTGACCACCGAGCCGTTGCCGCGCAACGCGACCGGCAAGATGGCCCGCGGCAAGATCGCGCTGTAGCGGCCACGGTGGACATCCGGCACACGATCGAGCGGCTGGCCGCGACCGAGGCGATCCGCGACCTGATCTTCCAGTACTCGCACCTGGTCGACCTCGGCGCGCTGGCCGAGGTGTCGGAGCTGTTCGCCGACGCCGTCTACGGCCAGTGCGACGGCGCGGGCGTCCCGGTCGGCACACCCATCGACCGGGACGCTCGCGCCGTGCGCGCGGCCAACGAGGCGTTCATCAAGATGCACGGCGACCCAGCCTCGCCGCGTACCAAACACGTCACCACCAACGTGCGGATCACCGTGGCGGACAGCAACACCGAGGCCTCCTCGCTGGCCTATGTCACGGTGCTGCAGGCGGCCGGGAACCTCTCGCTGCAGCCGATCCTCACCGGCCGCTACTTCGACAGGTTCGCGCTCGTCGACGGGCGGTGGCGATTCACCCAGCGGTTGTGCTGCATCGACCACACCGGTGACCTCACCGAGCACGCCAGACGACCGCTGCACCGGGACTGAGGGACCGGGCATGCAGGTAGGGCTCAACGTCCTGGAGGCCGAGAAGCTCTTCGGCGGCGCGATCCGGCCGGTGATCGAGCTGGCCGCGCTGGCCGACCGCACCGGAGTCGACCTGATCTCCACCGGGGATCATCTCGGCTTCAACGCGACTGCGCACGCCGAACGCGTTTCCGCACACGGATTTCCGTTCGCCCTCGACCAGCCCTGGTACGAGCCGGTCTCCCTGCTCTCGGCCGTCGCCGCCGTCACCGAGCGCACCCGGCTGGGGGTTTCCGTACTGATCGCCACGGTGCGACCTCCGGCGCTGCTGGCCAAGCAGCTCGCCACCCTGGACGCGCTGTCCGGCGGCCGGGTGTCGATCGGCCTGGGCGTCGGCTGGCAGGAGGCGGAGTACAACGCCGTGGGCATGCCCTTCGACGCCCGCTTCGGCCGGATGGAGGACACGGTGCGCGCCTGCCGCGAACTGTGGACACGTGCACCCGCCACCTTCACCGGTCGCGAGTTCGCGTTCGAGGACTTCCACTCGCTGCCGTTCCCGGTCCAGGAGCGGGTGCCGGTGCTGTTCGGGTTCGGCCCCAGCAAGCGGAACTTCGGCCGGATCGCCCGGGTGGCCGACGGGTGGACCGTCAACCCCACCGACATGGCCTCGTTCCCGCAGGACGTTGCGCTGCTGCGCGAGTGCTTCGCCGAGCACGGACGCGACCCACTCTCGCCGCGGATCCAGGTCTCGGTGACCCCCGAACGCACGGTGGGCGGCGAGGTGGACCTGGACGCGACCGGCGAGCAGGCACTGCGCTGGCATGACGCCGGCGCCACCGTGGTCGTGTTCCGGCCCGCGGCGTTCCAGACCGCGGCAGAGGATCTTCCCGAACTCCTCGACTGGATGGTAGGCCTGAAGTCGAACGCCTCCGCGTAGGCGTTCGGCGGAACGAGAGGCAGAATCCATGACCCTGGCAGACAACGGTTTCGACGCGCGAGCGCTCGGCGAGCTGCTGGACAAGCAGGCCATCTACGAGGTGGTGATGCGGTACTGCCGTGGCATCGACCGCCTCGACTACGACCTGGTGCGCGGCGCGTACCACCCGGACGGCATCGACCACCACACCGGATTCGACGGCAGTGTCGAGGAGTTCATCGAGTGGGTGCGCCCCAAGCTGTCCGTCATCGGTGGCACCATGCACCACATCGGCAACCACCTGGTGGAGCTCCACGGCGACTGGGCGATCAGCGAGTCCTACTCCACCGCAACGCATTGGGGCGGCCCCGAGGGTGTCGGCATGATCAACTTCACCAGTGGTTGCCGCTACGTGGACCTGATGGAACGCCGCGACGGCCGGTGGGCCATCACCGAGCGCTGGGCAGTCCGCGAGTGGACCCGCTCCGACGCCGGCCGGCTCGCCGAACCAGAGAGCGCCGGCCCCCGAGGTCGACGGGACGGCACCGATCCGCTCGATGCGCTGCGCGCCCGTGAGGCAGGTAGGACCGGTGCCGTCCCGCAGTAGCCGTCAGTGTCGGCAGAATGGGTCGACGGGCGTTGGTGAATCACCCACAGTTGTCCAGCGCCGACCTCGCCAAGCACCCTCCACGACTGCCGCGGCGACCGACTGTCAGCTGCCGAGGGACTGCCCGACGCTGCCGTTACCGAAATCCAACGTCACACTGCCGAAGCTGACAACTCCCGTCCGGCCCGCGTCCAGCGTCACCGACTGCCCGCCGACAGGGGTGAAGGTCGTCGCTCCGCCGCCGTCGAGGCAGACGGCCCTGACGGTGTACTTCCCGTTCGGCAACCTCTCCGAGACGTAGGCCCCCTGGCCTCCGGTCAGATACGCCACGTTGCCCGCGACCTGGTTGCCCCTGGCATCCACCACCTCGGCCCAGCAGCCGACCAGCGTCGGCGAGCCGACCCCGGTGAACGCGACGGTGATCGTGTTGTCGTGGGTCGTCACGGCGGCGGTACCGGTGACGGCGGCGGAGCCGAGGGCAGGGTTCGCGACCAATGCGAGCGCGGCGAAGCCGCCAACGGCACCCATGCGGGCAACGTTCGTACGGGAGGTTCTCACAGCATGTCCATTTCTCGAGGATTGTCTGATTCGAGCCGACTGTCGGGCTCTGAGTCATGCACGTACGTACAGACCGCAGACATCATGCATCGTTCACGTCGCTCGAACCGGGCTTCTCGAAATCTTGCCGCCACTGCCTCGACGTCACCGTCGCCGCCGACCTGGCAGGCCACAGCCCGTTCTGGATCAACTTCTCGGACAACAACACCGAGGCACGCGCGCCAAGGGGCGATCAGCTTGACGACGTGAAGGTAGCCAAACCGGACCCGATGACGAAGGCTAGATCCATCGGCGGATCCAGGGAACGGAGGGACGACACACCATCCGCATCAACACAGTTCCTTGTTGAGAACCGGCGAAGTGTACGGCGCAACCCGGCGACGCGCGGAGTACTCCTCCGACCCGTCGAACTGTCGGGTGGTGCCGCAGCCGATCCTCAGCGGCCGATACTCGAGCCGGCAGACCGCGCGGCCGCCGCGACGGCACCGACCTCCCGGTCGAGGTGCGGGCGCGACTGGCCGCGCGGTAGTGGCGCTCGGCGCCGGGCGATCAGCTGGCGAACAGGGACTCCACGCTGGTCATGGCTCGGTCGGTCTCGGTGCTGCCGCCCGAGCTGCCGTCCGAGCTGCTGTTCTGCAGGTAATTCTTCACTGGGGTCTCAATGGGACCGTTCGGGCTGAACATCGTCACTCCGTCCGCGTCGATGCAGTACGCGGTGATGACGTAGCTCTCTGTCCCGAGGACTGGCGAGCGGTAGGTACCTGCGGCCGGACTTCCGGTCATTTTCACCGCGCCGGCATCGACGAATGCCCCGGACCTCGTAGCCAGGTGAACGCCACACGAGAGCAGCGTGGGAGAGCCGATGTTGGTGAACTCCACGATGATGGGAGTACCGGGACCCTCCCAGGACCCGGCGACGGAACCGGTGACCGCTGCCGAACCAACCGCAGGGTTGACGGCCAGGGCCAGGGCGGCGAATCCGGCAACGGCGCCCACGCGGGCAATGCTCTTACGTGATGACTTCACAGGGTGTCCATTTCTCTCCGGGTTGCATGCTTCGGCGGTGCACGAGCAGGTATGGCAGCTGACATCATGCACGCCCGAGGTGCCCGACGAACCCTTCTCGAGAACTGGAACAATTCATCTAATCATTTTGTCTAACAGTACAAGTCGATGCGCATCAATCATCCGCGTGGCCCGTGTCCGGTCTGCCTGCGCCATGGCGGCGCCCGCCTGCGGCACCCTCGTGCCGCAGGCCGTCCTCCCACCGGCGCCCTCGGGCCGCGCCATGGCCGTAGTATCGGCACTGTGTCGCACTCCGGCGGTACCCCCGAACTGGCCTCGGCGGTGGCAACTCTGCGCACGCGCATCGCGGGCGAGGTGGACGACGCCACCCGGCGCCGCGCGGAGTACTCCTCCGACGCCTCGAACTACCGGGTGGTCCCGGCCGCGGTGGTGTTCCCGCGCTCCGCGGAGGACGTCGCCGCCACCCTCGACCTCGGCCGCGAGCACGGCCTCCCGATCACCGCGCGAGGAGCGGGAACCTCGGTGGCGGGCAACGCCATCGGCCCCGGACTGGTGCTCGACTTCAGCCGCCACCTGGGCCGGATCCTCGAACTCGACCCCGGGTCCCGGACCGCGGTGGTTCAGCCCGGCGTGGTGCTCGGCGCACTGCAGCGGGCGGCCGCGCCGCACCGACTCCGGTTCGGTCCGGACCCGTCCACCCAGGACCGGTGCACCCTCGGCGGCATGATCGGCAACAACGCCTGCGGGCCCCGCGCGGTGGCGTGGGGTCGCACGTCCGACAACGTGCGCAGCCTGCGGATCCTGGACGGCACCGGCAAGCCGCGCACCCTGGGCGACGACCTCGGCGCCGTGCCCGGGCTGGCCAGGCTGGTCACGGCCAACCTGGCCGTGCTCCGGACCGAACTGGGCCGCTTCGACCGGCAGGTCTCCGGCTTCTCGCTCGAACACCTGCTGCCCGAACGCGGCCACCGACTGGCCCGGGCGTTCGTCGGCACCGAGGGCACCTGTGGGCTGATCCTCGACGCCACCGTGGACCTGGTCCCGGTACCGGCCGCGACGGCGCTGGCCGTCCTCGGCTACCCCGACATGCCCTCCGCTGCGGACGACGTGCCCGCTCTGCTCACCGCGCAGCCCCTGGCCGTCGAGGGCATCGACGCCCGCCTGGTCGACGTGGTGCGCCGGCACCACGGCACCGTGCCCGACCTGCCGCGCGGCGCCGGCTGGCTGTTCGTCGAGATGGCCGGCGACACGGCCGCGGAGGCCCTGGACCGGGCGGCCGCCGTCTGCCGGGCGGCCGGCGCGGTGGACACCCGGGTGCTGGCGACGGGCGCGGAGTCGGCGGCACTGTGGCGGATCCGAGCGGACGGCGTCGGGCTGTCCGGACGCACCCGGGACGGGCACCCCGCGTGGCCCGGCTGGGAAGATGCCGCGGTCCCGCAGGACCGGCTCGGCCGTTACCTGCGCGAGTTCGAGGACCTGACCCGCGAGCACGGCGTGGACGGGTTGCTGTACGGCCACTTCGGCGACGGCTGCGTGCACGTGCGGCTGGACCTGCCCATCGCGGACGCGCCGACGCGGTTTCGTGCTTTCCTCGTGGACGCCGCCACTCTCGTTGCCTCACACGGCGGTTCGATGTCCGGCGAGCACGGCGACGGTCGCGCACGCTCGGAACTGCTGCCGTTGATGTACTCCCCCGCTGCGTTGTCGGCGTTCGCCGGGTTCAAGGACCTGTTCGACCCCGACGGCCTGCTCAACCCCGGCGTGGTGGTCCGACCCGACGCCGTGGATGCACACCTGCGTCTGGCCGGCGTGCGGAGCGTGCCGACGGCCGGTGGCCTCGCCCTCCGCGAGGACGGTGGCGACCTGACGACCGCCGTGCACCGTTGCGTGGGCATCGGGAAGTGCCGCGCCGACAACTCCGCGGCGGGCGGGTTCATGTGCCCGTCCTTCCTGGCCACCCGGGACGAGAAGGACAGCACCCGCGGCCGGGCCCGGGTGCTGCAGGAGGTGCTCAACGGGACGCTGGTGACCGCCGGGTTCGACGCCCCGGAACTCGCGGAGTCGCTGGACCTGTGCCTGTCATGCAAGGCCTGTGCCTCGGACTGCCCCGCCGGGGTGGACATGGCGGCCTACAAGTCGGAGTCGCTGTACCGAAAGTACAAGGGCCGCAGGCGCCCGGCCGCGCACTACACCCTGGGCCGGCTCCCGCTGTGGACCCGCCTCGGCGCCCGGGCGCCCGCACTCGCCAACACGGCCACGGGACTCGCGCCGGTACGCCGCGTCGCTCTCCGGTTGGCCGGCATCGACCCGCGCCGCGACGTTCCGGCGCTGGCGCCGCAGTCATTCCGGAAGTGGTGGGGGCGCAGGGGCGATTCGCCGAGCCGCGGCACCGAGGTGCTGCTGTGGATCGACACCTTCACCGACGCCTTCTCGCCGGCTGTGGCGAAGGCAGCGGTCGCCCTGCTCGAGGATGCCGGGTACCGGGTGCTGGTCACCGAGCGTGCGGCGTGCTGCGGGCTCACCTGGATCAGCACCGGCCAGTTGGACGGGGCGAGAAGACAACTCACCGCCACCCTCGACCAGCTGCAGCCACACGTGCGGGCCGGTCGTCCGATCGTGGGACTCGAGCCGTCGTGCACCGCGGTGCTGCGCTCCGACCTGCTCGAACTGCTGCCCGACGACCCGCGCTCACGCCTGGTCGCCACATCGACGCATACCCTGGCCGAGTTCCTCACCGCCACAGTCGGACCCGATGGCGAGCCGTGGTCGCCGCCGCGACTGGACGGGGTGTGCGTCGTGGTGCAACCGCACTGTCACCAACACGCGGTGATGGGATTCGAGGCGGACCGGCGACTGTTGGAACGGTCCGGTGCGACCATCACCGAACTGGCCGGATGCTGTGGCCTGGCCGGGAACTTCGGCATGGAACGTGGGCACTACGACGTCTCGGTCGCGGTGGCGGAGAATGCTCTGCTCCCGGCGCTGCGCGAGTCGGGTCCCGACGTGGTGTTGCTGGCGGACGGCTTCTCGTGTCGAACCCAGGCCGACCAGTTGGCGGGCCGCCCCGGCGTCCACCTTGCGGAGCTGCTGAACGAACAGGCGCAACGGCTGATCTCACCCCTGCAGGACGGCTGAAGTGGGCGCCCGCCGAAGAGTCTGCTACGAATTAGCTGCGGTCACCGTCCCGAATCCGGGACACGCGCCTGAAGGGGGAATTTCACTGTGATGGATTCGATCTGGGATCTGCTCTGGTACACGCTCTTGGTTTTCGCGTTTGTCGCCTACCTGCTGGTCCTGTTCCAGGTCCTCACCGACCTGTTCCGCGATCGAAAGATGTCGGGCGTTGCCCGCGTCCTGTGGATCATCTTCCTGATCCTCCTGCCGTACCTCACTGCCTTCGTCTACCTGCTCACCCGCGGCAAGGGCATCGCGGAGCGGAACCGCGAGGCAAACGTCGAGGCCAAGCAGGCCGCCGACAGCTACATCCGCGAGGTCGCCGGCCAGTCCGGGGCCGCCCAGATCGCCGAGGCGAAGACACTGCTCGACGCGGGCACCATCACGCAGGCCGAGTTCGAGCAGCTCAAGGCCAAGGCCCTGGTCTGACGCTCGGCTGCGGCTGATCGTTCACCCGTCCGATGTCGGTGGGCGCCATGTCTCCTGCGCCCACCGACCGGCCGAAGCGGCGCTCCCTTCGGAGACAGCCGCATCAGCGGCACTGGGGTCGGGTCACGAGCGAGCACCTGTCCGACGCCCAGTGACCGCCGAATGGCGCTAATCGCATCACTTCCCGCGGCGCGTGCCTGCCGACGACGTGTTCAGTGCCACGGCGGCATGAACGAGTGCCTTCAATGCCTCTTCGTCGACTGCATCGCCCTCATGGAAGTCGATGGCACGCCTGGTGTTGCCTTCGAGGCTGGAATTGAAGAGGGAGGCCGGGTCGGCCAACGACGCGCCCTTGGCAAAGGTCACCTTCACCGCGCTCTTGTACGTCTCACCGGTGCAGATCATGCCGGCGTGCGACCACACCGGGACCCCTCGCCACTTCCACTCCTCCACCACGTCGGGGTCGGCCTGGTGGATGAGACGCCGGATCCGGTCGAGTGTCTCGCCCCGCCAGTCGTCCAACTCCTGGATTCTCGCGTCGATCAGCTGAGAGGGAGTACCTCCGCCTTCTCCGTCCATCGAGCAGCTCCTCACCGGTCGTCCTCGTCACGATTGTCGTCCGTCGATTCGAGTATCCGCGCCGACCGCCGTGACCGCATCGCGAATCGGTTCGGGCCGGGATGACAATTCAGTCCACCTGCGGCGCCCACTGCACACCGTTGATGTGTCCGCCGCCGTCGACGAACATCGTGTTCCCGGTGACGTACCGCGACTCGTCACTCGCCAGGAACGCCACCACCGGACCGATGTCGTCGAGCGGGTCGCCGATGCGTCCCATCGGATTGGCCGAGGCCATCGACGCGGCCATCTCAGGATTGGCGTCGGCCACCCGCTGGTATGCCGCACTCTGCGCGCCGGGGCAGATCACGTTGCAGCACACCTGCTTCGGTGCCCACTCCCGGGCAGCTGTGCGGGTGAGGGTGCGCAGAGCCTCCTTGGCCGCGTTGTAGGACACGGAGTACATGTGCGCATTGACGCCGTTGAGACTGCACATGTTGACCACCCGCCCGGTGCCGTGCTTCGCGAGTTCCGGAAATGCGCGCTGCATCGACCAGAACGCGGCCATCACGGCCATGTCGAAACCGGCGCGCATACTCTCCGCGTCGGTCCTCTCCAGGCGGTCGTACCCGAGTGTGCGCCAAGCATTGTTGACCAGGATGTCGAGCCGGCCGAACTCCTCGACCGCCGCGTCGACCATGGAGTGCACCTGGTCCTGCTCCGTGACGTCGGTGCTCACGAACCTGGCCCGCACGCCCCACTCGTCACGCAGCCACCTTGCGGTGTCGGCGCCCGCACGGGCGTCGATCTCCGCGACCAGCACGTCCGCGCCCTCGCGCGCCAGCGCACCCGCGACGCCGCGGCCGATGCCCATGCCCGCACCGGTGACGATCGCGACCCGTCCGGCCAACTTGCCCATGCTCGCACTCCTCTGCAACAGAAACTTCGGCTCGCTCCGGTCAACCGAATGTCGCATTCGTTCATCTGGACTGAACAAATGCGACATTCGGTCGGGTGCGGGGGTGGGTCAGCGGGGGCGCGGCACCGCCGCGTCGATGAACAGACCCTCGACCGAGACGCACACGTCGCCGGTCTCCGTCTTGATGTCGCCGACGGTGTGGATCTTGCGACCCTCCACCGACATCTGCTTGCCGGTGATCGTCAGCGGCTCGAACAGCGGGGTCGGGCGGTGGTACCGCACGTTCAGCTGCGCGGTCATGCCCGCCTTGCCGCCCCACGCGTTCGCGACGCCGAGCACATGGTCGAGGATCAGCGCCGAGACTCCGCCGTGCACGCACCCGGGAGGTCCCTGGTACGGCAGGGTCAGCGTGACGACGCCCTGTACCGAGCCGTCATCGAGTCCCGCCAGCACCAGCGGCGGCGCGATCGCGTTCTCCGGTCCGGTCACCGGGTCGTGGCGCGTGACGCCCTCGCCACCCCACATGTCGATGAGCCGTTCCGCCACCTCGGGAGCGTGCTCCTCGAGATGGTCGGCGATGCTGTTGAGCTCCTCCGCGACCCGGTCCAGGTTCGCATTGCCCCGGTCGGTGCGCAGCATCGCGTCGATCACGCGGCGGGCCGCGGCGGTCGCCCGGTCCACCGGCGCGTCCTGCGGCGCCGACGTCAGCACCGTCCCGTGTGCGTGGGTCTGGGCGGTGGGGTGCTCGCCGACGTTCAAGACCGAACCTCCATGGTTGCGTGGGTCAGCACGGTCGAGCCGTCCCGTTCCGGACAGGTCGCGAGCAGGGTCAGGCTGTCCCCGTCCCGCCAGACGGAGGTCTCGATCGTCTCGCCCGGGTACACCGACCCCGCGAAGCGCACCGACAGGCTGCGCACCCGCGACGGGTCGCCGTCGAGCAGCCCGTCCACGACCGCCTTGCAGACGATGCCGAACGACGCGAGCCCGTGCAGGATCGGCTGCTCGAACCCGGCCATCTTCGCGAACGCGGGGTCCGCGTGCAGCGGGTTCATGTCGCCGCTGAGCCGGTAGACCAGCGCCTGCTGCGGGCTGGTCGCCGACACCAGCACCGTGTCGGGCGCACGCTCGGGTACGGCCGCGGAGGCCTCGGGTCCGGCGTCCCCGCCGAAACCGCCCTCACCGCGGGCCCAGATCTGCATCTCGGTGGTCCACAACGGGTTTCCGTCGAGGTCTGCGGCGGCCTGTTCGAGCACGATCATCGCGGCCTTGCCCTTGTCCCACACGTTCGCCACCCGGGACGAGACCCGGGCCGCGCCGTTCGCGGGGATCGGGGCGTGCACGGTCAGCGACTGCCCCGCGTGCAGGATCTTGCGCAGGTCGATGTCGATGCCCGGCATGTTCATCCCGGCAGGCTTCAGGTTGCCCGCCGAGACGCCCTGGCCGGCGACCATCGCGAACGTCGGCAGCACCCGCAGGCCCTTTTCGTAGACCCAGCCGAGCTCGGCCGGATCCAGCGAGTTCACACCGGCACCCAGGCCCAGGTGGTAGAGCAGCACGTCGCGCTCGGTCCAGTTTGCCTCGCGGACAGTGGGTTCGGCGGCCAGTGCGGCCGCCACATCGATCGGCATGCTTACTGAGACTCCTTCGAGATGGTGCCGGCCCGGTACAGCGTGACCACGCACGCGCCACCGAGGCCGAGGTTGTGTTGCAGGCCCACGCGGGCGCCGTCGACCTGGCGGGCGTCGGCCTGGCCGCGCAGCTGCCAGGTCAGCTCGGCGCACTGCGCCAGGCCGGTGGCGCCGAGTGGATGCCCCTTCGAGATCAGCCCGCCGGACGGGTTGACGACCCACTGGCCGCCGTACGTGGTGGCGCCGGACTCGACGAGCTTGCCGCCCTCGCCCGCGCCGCACAGGCCGAGGCCCTCGTACGTGATGATCTCGTTGATCGCGAAGCAGTCGTGCAGTTCGATGACGTCGACGTCCTCGATGGTGAGGCCGGACTCGGCGAACACCTGCTCGGCCGCGGCCCGCGTCATCGGGGCCCCGACCACGTCGATCATCGACTGCTCCCCGAACGCCTCCGCGGTGTCGGTGGTGAGCGCCTGGGCGACGATCTCGATCGCCTGGTCCTCGAGGCCGTGCTCGCGCACGAAGCGTTCGCTGACCACGATCGCGGCGCCCGCACCGTCCGAGGTGGGCGAGCACTGCGAGCGGGTGAGCGGGGCGTGGATCATCTTGTCTTCCAACACCTGTGCCAGCGTGTACTCGTCACGGAACTGCGCGTACGGGTTGTTCACCGAGTGCTTGTGGTTCTTCACCGCGACGGACGCGATCTGCTCGACGGTGGTGCCGTAGCGCTCCATGTGCTCGAGCGCCGCGTTGCCGAACAGCTGCGCCGTCATCGGGCCGCGACCCCACTCGTGCTTGGCGGTCATGACCTTGAGGTGGTCGTCGAGCGTGGAGACCTTGGGCACCTCACCGGTTCCGGTGAGGGCCGTCTTGGTCATCTTCTCGAAGCCCACCGCGAGCGCGACGTCGACGATGCCACCCTGCACCCACTCGCGGGCCATCATCAGAGCCGACGACCCGGTGGCGCAGTTGTTGTTGACGTTGACGATCGGGATGCCGGTCAGGCCCGTCTCGTACAGCGCGCGCTGGCCGGCGGCCGACGGCTGGAAGACGTAGCCGACCGCGGCGCGCTGCACCTGGTCGTACGAGACGCCGGCGTCGGCGAGGGCGGCACCCACGGCCTCGGACACCATGTCCGGGTACTGCCAGTCACGAGACTCGATCTTCTCGAACTTGGTCATGCCGACGCCGACGACGAAGGTTCGGTTGGTCCGCATTTGATCCGACACAGTAGAACTCACTTTCCGGGCTCGGGGTCACGCGGGAGCCCGAGGATCCGCTCGCCGATGATGTTCAGCTGAACATTGGTGGTACCACCTGCGATGGACATGCACTGGGAATTGAGGAACATCTGGGTCGCCGACATCCGGTGCTGGTCGCCGAGCAGCGAGGACGGCCCCGCCCACTCCATCGCGACGTCCCACACCTGCTGCAGGTGCTCGACACCGATCAGCTTGGCCACCGAGGACTCCGCGCCCGGCTGGGCGCCGGTGAGCGAACGCAGGGTGGTGCGCAGGCCCAGCAGGCCGCCCGACTGCGCGTCACACAGCACCTTTCCGAGGACGGTGAGCTGCTCGGCGTCGATGCCGCCGGGGAGCGTGTCGACGAGGTCGAGCAGCGCCTCGCCGCCGGAGCCGAGGGACGAGTCGTTCGAGAGCGAGACCCGCTCGTTGGCCAGGGTGGTGCGGGCCAGCTTCCAGCCGTCGCCCGGCCCGCCGACCAGCAACTCGTCCGGGACGAAGACGTCGTCGAAGAACACCTCGTTGAACAGTGCCTCGCCGGTGATTTCGCGCAGCGGCCGGATGTCGAGGCCCTCGGTGTTCCGCATGTCGATCAGGAAGTACGACAGGCCCTTGTGCTTGGGCACGTCGGCATCGGTGCGCGCGAGGCAGATGCCCCAGTGCGCGTCGCGGGCCATCGACGTCCAGACCTTCTGGCCCTGCAGCTTCCAGCCGCCGTCGACCTTGGTGGCCTTGGTGCTCAGGCCGGCGAGGTCGGAACCGGCGCCCGGCTCGGAGAACAGCTGGCACCAGACAATGTCGCCGCGCAGCGACGGCGGCACGAAGCGCGCCAACTGCTCGGCGTTGCCGTGCGCGATCAGGGTCGGGACGACCCAGTTGCCGATGATCATGTCGTGCGGTTCGAGCTCCGCCGCGCGCAGTTCCTCGGCGATCACCAGCTGGCTGACCGCGTCGGCGCCCTTGCCCCAGGGCGCCGCGAAGTGCGGTGCGGTGTAGCCCTTCTCGGCCAGGTACGCGGTGCGCTCGGCACCGGAGAGCTCGACCGCGGCGGCCAGCTCGGCGCGCACGTCGGTGCGCACCTGCTCGGCCTCCGGCGGCAGTTCGACGCTGAGCACGCGACGGGTCCCGTCGACTGTCAGCTGGGCGACGCGGCGACGCCAACTCGCGGTGGAGCCGAGCAGGATGCGCAGCGACTGCGCGCGGCGTAGGTACAGGTGCGCGTCATGCTCCCAGGTGTAGCCGATTCCGCCGAGCACCTGGATGCAGTCCCGGGTGACCGAGAAGCCGGCCTCGACCGCGGTGGCGCCGGCCACGGCCGCCGCGAGGGAGGCCTCGCCCGCGGTGACACCGTTGCCGGGGGTCATCGCCCGCGCCGCGTCCCACGCGCAGACCCGGGCCTGCTCGGCCAGGGTGAGCATCCGCGCGGCCTTGTGCTTGACGCCCTGGAACTGCCCGATCGGCCGCCCGAACTGCTGACGCACCTTCGCGTACTCCGCGGCGGTGGTGACCGCCCAGTCAGCGAGGCCGGACGCCTCCGCGGCGAGGAGCGTCGCGGCCAGGTCCAGCACCCGTTGCGGGTCCACCGCGAGCAGTTCGTCTGCAGCGAGCTCGAGGCCGTCGACGGTGAACTCCGCGTTGCGACGGACCACGTCGTGACTGGGCAGGTCGGTGAGCTCGAGGCGGTCCCTGCGCAGCAGCACCCACGCGGTGACGTCGCCGTCGCGGGCCGCGACGAGGAGGAGGTCCCCGACTTGCCCACCGAGCACGTGGCTGGAGGTGCCCGTCAGCCGGACACCGCCGCCCTCGCGAACCAGGCGCAGCGTCCCCGGCTGCAGCGCGACCGCGCCCAGTGTGGAGCCGTCCGCCAGGCCGGCGAGCTCGCCGGTGCGGCCGGCGTCCGCGAGCACCGCGCTGACCAGCACGGTGGGCAGGAACGGGCCGGGGACCATCGAGCGTCCGAGTTCCTCGACGGCCACGGCGAGCTCGACCAGCCCGTAGCCGGCGCCGCCGACCTCCTCCGGCAGGTGCAGTCCGAGCAGCCCCTGCTCCGCGAGCGCCGCCCAGTACCCGGGACGCTCCTCGCGCTTGGCCTCGACGGCGTCCCGGACGACGGCGGGCGTGGCGTGGCGCGCGGCCCAGCCCCGCACCGAGTCGCGGAGGTCGCGGTCTTCGTCACTCAGTCCAATGGTCATCGACAGTCCTCAAAAAGTAGAAGAAATTCTATAGATCTCGGCGAGCATGGCCCACCCCCGAGGGGTCGGCCGGACTCTCCGGTCAGATGCGTTCGATGACGGTGGCGGTCGACAGGGCGCCGCCGGCGCACATCGCGATCAGCGCGGTGGAGGTGTCCGACCGCTCGAGCTCGTGCAGCGCGGAGGTGATCAGCCGGGCGCCGGTGGAGCCGACGGGGTGGCCGAGCGCGATGGCGCCGCCGTTGACGTTGACTTTGCTCATGTCGGCCTCGAGCACCTGGGCCCAGGACAGCACGACCGCCGCGAAGGCCTCGTTGATCTCGACGCGGTCGATGTCGCCGAGGGTCATGCCGGCCTTGGCCAGCACGTGCCGGGTGGCGTCGATCGGGCCGTCGAGGTGGTAGTACGGGTCGGATCCGACCATGCCCGAGCTGACGATCCGGGCGCGGGGACGCAGGCCCAGCTCCGCGGCCTTCTCCTCGCTCATCAGCAGCACCGCCGCCGCGCCGTCGCTGATCTGCGAGGAGTTGCCCGCGGTGTGGACGCCGCCCTCGACGACCGGCTTGAGCGCAGCCAGGGCCTCGGCGGTGGTCTCGCGCAGGCCGCCGTCGCGGGTGACGGTGACGATCTCGCCGGAGGGGGTGCCCTCCTTGTCGACGACGGGCGCCTGCACCGGCACGATCTCGCGATCGAAACGCCCCTCGGCCCAGGCCTGGGCTGCCCGCCGCTGGGACTCGAGCCCGAGGGCGTCGACGTCGCCGCGATTGATGCCGCGGTTGATCGCGATCCGCTCGACGGACGTGAACTGGTCACCCAGGTCGATGTTCCAGTCGGCCGGGTAGGGCAGGCCGGTGCCCGGCGCCAGCGCCTGCCCGAGGAACACGCGGCTCATCGACTCCACGCCGCAGCCGATGCCGGCGTCGATCTGGCCCGAGGCGATGAGGCCGGCGACCAGGTGCACGGCCTGCTGCGAGGAGCCGCACGCGCAGTCGATCGTGGTCGCTGCGGTGGTGTGCGGCAGTCCCGCGTGCAGCCAGGCGTTTCGCGCGACATTGTTGGACTGCTCGCCGACCTGGGTGACGGCGCCGCCGATGATCTGGCCGATCTGCTCCGGGGCCACCCCGGCACGCTCGAGGACGCCGCGCTGCGCGGCACCGAGCAGTTCGGTGGGGTGCAGGCCGGCCAGGGCGCCGCGGCGACGGCCGATCGGCGTCCGGGCGGCCTCGACGATGACGACATTGCTCATGACAGTTCCCCTTGCTCAGATGCCGACGCACGGCGCCGGGACCGGGGCTCGACCGCGGCGCAGTTCGAGCTCATTTCTGGAATGTATTCTATTTAACATTCGGTGGCAATGGCCGGTCCACACGCCCGTCGTGGCGACGCCTCGAGCACCCCGGACACGACGCGACCCCGGTGCCGCGAGCGGCGACCGGGGTCGTGGACGGGAAAGTGCGAGTGGTCAGCCGCGCCCGGGCGAGCTGGACAGGTCCACCAACAGCAGGTCGCAGGCCGTGCGCAGGTCCGACTCGGTGTCCGGGATCGACGCCCGACCGTTCAGCCCCGACTGGATCAGGCCGAACCACAGGGCGACCATCAACCGGATGACGGTGGTGTCCCGGACGGTCGGCTCCACGATCCCCGCAGACCGGAGCAGCATCGCCTCGAAGTGCCGGTCGATCTTCGCGACGTCCGGAATGGTCGCCGCGTTCGAGCTCGCCGTCGACTGGATCATCGCGGTCGCCAGCTTGGGACGGCGCATCAGCGCACGGTTCGCCCGCAGCAGCAGGTCGTACACCCCGTCGGCCGGCGACGCGAAGGTCCGCGGTCGCCGCGCGAAGCCGTCCGCCATCTGGTCGATCTGGTCCACCATCACCGCGACGAACAGGTGTGTCTTCGACGGGAAGTACCGGTAGAGGGTGCCGATCGCGACCCCCGCCAGCTTCGCCACCTCGTGCATCTGGACCCGCTCGAGGTCCTTCTCCGCTGCAAGCTGCGCGGCCGCGTCCAGGATCCGGCCGTGCCGGGCCACCTGTTCCACCGAACTCGGTTCGGCCGCGTCCCGCGCTTCCGAAAGCCTCGGCATGATCCCCACCTTCTGTTCACACTTCACATACGCCGGTCAATCCTTACATCTGTAGAGCATGCACGACCCCGGGTTCCGCTCAGTGGGAATACGGGTCCCGCCGAGGACCCTCCTGCGATTGCCTTTTGCCGGTGAGTCGACACTGCCCAGTGCGTCGACCGGCACGATGGAGGGAAATCCAATGCAGGCTTGGACCGACGAGTTCGACGTGGTGGTGGTGGGGTCCGGCGGCGGCGCCCTGACCGGTGCATACGCTGCGGCGTCACAGGGGCTGCGCACCGTAGTGCTGGAGAAGACCGACCTGTTCGGCGGCACCTCCTCGTACTCTGGCGCCTCCATCTGGCTGCCGGGCACTCAGGTCCAGGAGCGCGCGGCCCTGCCCGACTCCACCGAGAACGCCCGCACCTACCTCCGTTCCCTGCTCGGCGACGCCGAGGCGGCGCGGCAGGACGCCTACGTCGACACCGCCCCCGCCGTCGTCGCGCTGCTCGAGCAGGACCCGAACATCGAGTTCGAGTTCCGGGCCTTTCCCGACTACTACAAGGCCGAGGGCCGGATGGACACCGGCCGCTCGATCAACCCGCTCGACCTCGACCCGGCCGCCATCGGCGACCTGGCCGACCAGGTGCGTCCCGAGCTGGACCAGGACCGCACCGGGCAGGGCCACGCACCCGGCCCGATGATCGGTGGACGGGCCCTGATCGGACGCCTGCTCGCCGCAGTGGTGGGCACCGGGAACGCCGTGCTGCGCACCGGTGTCCGGGTCACCGGCCTCGTCGTCGAGGACGGTCGCGTGGTCGGTGTCGAGGCGGAGAGCAACGGCGAGAAGCTGCGCATCGGCGGCAGCCACGGCGTGCTGATGGCCGCCGGCGGCATCGAGGGCAACGCGGAGGTGCGCGAGCAGTCCGGCACCCCCGGCAAGGCGGCCTGGAGCATGGGTCCGTTCGGCGCCAACACCGGCGAGGCGATCGCTGCCGGCGTCGCGGCAGGCGGCGCCACCGCGCTGCTGGACCAGGCCTGGTTCTGCCCCGGCGTCGAGCAGCCGGACGGCTCGGCCGCGTTCCTGGTCGGCATCCGCGGCGGCATCGTGGTCGACGCGACCGGCGAGCGCTACCTGAACGAGTCGCTGCCCTACGACCAGTTCGGCCGGGCCATGCACGCACGCAACACAACCGGCGATGCCGTCCCGTCGTGGATGATCTTCGACTCGCGCGAGGGTGGCGGGCTGCCCGGCATCAGCATCCCGAACACCGCGCCCGCGAAGCACCTCGAGGCCGGCACCTGGGTGCAGGCGGACACCCTCGAGGAACTCGCCGCCAAGACGGGGCTGCCCGCGGAGGCGCTGCGCGCCAGCGTCGAGCAGTTCAACGGCTTCGCCAAGACCGGCGTCGACGAGCAGTTCCACCGCGGTGAGGACCCGTACGACGCGTTCTTCTGCCCGCCCAACGGCGGCCCGAACGCGGCCCTGACGGCGATCGAGAACGGCCCGTTCTACGCGGCGCGGATCGTACTCAGCGACCTCGGCACCAAGGGCGGCCTGGTCACCGACGTCGACGCCCGGGTGCTGCGCGCCGA
Organism: Rhodococcus tukisamuensis NBRC 100609; assembly: GCF_001894985.1. Taxonomy (GTDB): domain Bacteria; phylum Actinomycetota; class Actinomycetes; order Mycobacteriales; family Mycobacteriaceae; genus Rhodococcus_G; species Rhodococcus_G tukisamuensis. Next base: position 298,584 of record NZ_BCXG01000003.1, read on the forward strand.
CGGCACCGTCGTCGAGGGCCTCTACGCGGCCAGCAACACCAGCGCCTCGCTGAGCGGCGCCTTCTACCCCGGCCCCGGCGTCCCGCTGGGCACCGCGATGGTGTTCTCCTACCGCGCGGCGCAGCACATGGCACGCTGACCACCTGAGCGGAACACGACGACGGCCCCGCCCGACCGAGAGGTCGGACGGGGCCGTGGCCTTCCGGTTCAGACTGTCAGTTCGACGACCAGCTCGGCGCCGGTCGATTCCTGCACCTGCTCGACCGTCACGCCGGGCGCGAGTTCACGCAGCACCAGTTTCTCGCCCTCGACGTCGATCACGGCCAGATTCGTGATGATCCGCTGCACCACGCCCTTACCGGTCAACGGCAACGTGCACTCGTCCACGATCTTGGCGCCGCCGTCCCGGTCGGTGTGTTCCATGACCACGATGACCCTCCGGGCGCCGTGCACCAGGTCCATCGCGCCGCCCATGCCCTTGACCATCTTGCCCGGCACCATCCAATTGGCGAGGTCGCCGTTCCGCGAGACCTGCATGCCACCGAGAACCGCGGTGTCGATGTGCCCACCGCGAATCATGCCGAACGACAACGCCGAATCGAAGAACGCCGCACCTGGATTCACCGTGACGGTCTCCTTGCCCGCGTTGATCAGGTCCGGGTCGACCTTGTCCTCCGCCGGGTACGGACCGGTGCCGAGGATGCCGTTCTCCGAGTGCAGAACCACCTTCACACCGTCGGGGAGGTAGTTGGGGATCAAGGTCGGCAACCCGATCCCCAGGTTCACGTACTCGCCGTCAATCATCTCGGCCGCGGCGCGCGCGGCCATCTGCTCCCGTGACCAGCTCATGCCGACACCGTCCGCTTCTCGATTCGCTTGTCCTGCAGGCCCGTCTGCACCACTCGCTGGACGAACACCCCCGGCAGGTGCACCTGCGCGGGATCGAGTTCACCCGGCTCGACCAGCCTCTCGACCTGGGCGATGGTGACCCGGCCGGCCATCGCGGCCAGCGGGTTGAAGTTCATCGCGGTCTTGTTGAACACCAGGTTGCCCTCGGTGTCGCCGATCTCGGCGTGCACCAGCGCGTAGTCCGCGACGATCGACTCCTCGAGCACGAAGGTCTTGCCGCCGAACTCCCGCGTCTCCTTCGCCGGTGACGCGATCGCGACCGAACCGTCGGCGTGGTAACGCCACGGCAGCCCACCCTCGGACACCGGGGTGCCGACGCCGGCCGGGGTGAAGAACGCGGGGATCCCCGCGCCGCCGGCCCGCAGCCGCTCGGCGAGCGTGCCCTGCGGCGTCAACTCCACCTCCAGCTCACCCGAGAGGTACTGACGGGCGAACTCCTTGTTCTCGCCGACGTACGACGCAGTCACCCGGCGGATCTGACGCGCGGACAGGAGAATTCCCAGACCGCAGTCGTCGACGCCACAGTTGTTGGAGAACACCTCGAGCCCGGACACACCGCGCTCGGCGAGCCCGTCGATCAGCGCGTTCGGGATTCCGCACAGGCCGAACCCGCCGACGGCCAGCGAGGCACCGTCCTGAACGTCCGCGACGGCCTCGGCCGCGCTCGCGTAGACCTTGCTCATCGGGCACCGTCCGTCACGGCCGGGAGGATTCGGGCGCGGACCTCGCCGAAACCGATGCGGGAGCCGTCGGCGCCGGGGGCGGTCGCGGAGATCGAGACCTCGTCCCCGTCCTCGAGGAAGGTGCGCTGCTCGTCACCGACGGCGACGGGTTCGGCCCCGCCCCAGGTCAGTTCGATGAACGCGCCTCGCTGATCCTTCTCCGGACCCGAGATGGTGCCGGACCCGAACAGGTCGCCCGTGCTGGCCGCGGCACCGTTGACGGTGGTGTGCGCGAGCATCTGCGCGGGCGACCAGTACATCTGCGCGTACGGCGGGCGCGAGACGACGTGCCCGTTCCACTCGACCTGGAGATCGATGTCCAGGCCCCACTTCTCGTCGCCCTGCAGGTACGGCAGCGGCGTCGGATCCTGGGCCGGGGTGTCGACGCGGGCCGCCTCGAGGGCGAGCAGCGGGACGACCCACGGGGAGATGGAGGTCGCGAAGCTCTTGCCCAGGTTCGGGCCCAGCGGCACGTACTCCCAGGCCTGGATGTCGCGGGCGGACCAGTCGTTGAGGATCACGGCGCCGAAGCAGTGCTCGGCGAACTGGTCCGGGGTGATCGACGAGCCCATCGGCGAACCGACGCCGACGACGAAGCCCATCTCGGCCTCGATGTCGAGGCGGATCGACGGACCGAACGACGGCGCCGCGTCGGCCGGAGCCTTGCGCTGACCGCACGGGCGCACGATGTCGGTGCCCGACACCACGACGGTGCTGGAGCGGCCGTGGTAGCCGACCGGCAGGTGCTTCCAGTTCGGCATCAGCGCAGCGGAATCCGGGCGGAAGAGCCGTCCGAGGTTGGTCGCGTGGTTCTCCGATGCGTAGAAGTCGACGTAGTCCGCGACCGCAATCGGCAGGTGCATCGTGACGTCGCCGATCCCGAAGACCGCGGCGTCGGCGATCTCGCCGGCGACCAGTTCGGTGATCTGTGCGCGGACCGCGACCCAGCGTTCGCGGCCCTGGGCCATGAAGGCGTTGAGGGTCGGCTGCGCGAACACGTCGTCGCCGAGGGCCTTCGCGAGGTCGACGACGCTGTCGCCCACCCGGACACCCACCCGTGGGCCGGAATCCGCCGTCGAGAAGACGCCGTACGGCAGGTTTGCGACGCCGAAGAGCGATTCGTCGGAGATGGAGATGACTGTCATGCGATGGATCCTTCGTCGAGGGTCGTGGAAACAGTGGCGGGCACCAACCCGAGGTCGACCAGTTCGGTCAGCGGGTCACCGATGCTGCAGGTGCCGAAGGACAGGAAGCACGCACGCAGCGTGTCCACCGCCTCGGCGGGCAGGGCTGCCAGTTCGGCGGCCAGCCGAGCCCCGTCCCGGTCGGCGAGCGTCGCGGCGATCTCCTCGGCACCCGCACCGACGGCGGCCCGATGGGTGGCCAGCATGACGTTGAGGAAGCCATGCTGCTCGAATCCCGTGTCCGGGTCCGTGTTCCGGACTGCGTGGTGCAGTCCTGCGGTCGCCTTGAATCGCCCGCCCGATCCAGCGACGGCCGAGATCGCGGCGGCCAGTTCGGCCTCGTCCGGGTAGGCGGCAGCCACGACGCCGCCGGTGCGGAACTTCGCCGCGTATGGCGTGCCGGCCAGTCCGCCGAGAACGTCGGCGCGACGGTCGTCCCGCGGCACCTCGACAAAGATGTCCACACCCGGTGCCGCCGTGGCGATCTCGTCGAGCGCAGCGAACAGGTCCGCCGTGGCCTGCCCCTCCGGCACGGCGATCTCCATGGCGACCAGCGTCGCGCCGTCGATGGCGCGCAGCTTCTCGAGCGCCGCCGGAACGGCGTCGGTGCCGCCGGGCACGGTCAGGCTCAGCTCGAGCTTGCCGGCCTGCGCCGCGACGATCGCGGGCAGCTCATCCAGCCGCGGCGCCGGAAACACGAACGGCCCCACCAACGCAGCGTGGTCACTGCACAGGTGGGCGAGGTGCGCGGGCACCGCGGCGTCCATCGGCGCATTCCCGGGGGGAAACAGCGCCGCGTCGTCGCACAGGCCCTTCAGCAGAGGAGAAATGGTCACTTGGCGGGCCCCCGTCCTGACCAGGACCACGCGTAGGCGTCGTCCTCACAGGCCAGCGCGCCCTCCCCCAGCTCGAGCGGACGGAAGGTGTCGACCATGACCGCAAGCTCGTCGAAGAACTCGACGCCGATGCTGCGCTCGTACGCGCCCGGCTGCGGGCCGTGCGCGTGACCGCCGGGGTGGATCGAGATCGAGCCCTGGCCGATGCCCGAGCCCTTGCGGGCCTCGTAGTCGCCGCCGACGTAGAACATGATCTCGTCGGAGTCCACGTTGGAGTGGTAGTACGGCACCGGGATCGACAGCGGGTGGTAGTCGACCTTGCGCGGCACGAAGTTGCAGATGACGAAGTTGTCGCCCTCGAACGCCTGATGCGCCGGCGGCGGCTGGTGCACGCGACCGGTGATGGGCTCGTAGTCGGAGATGTTGAACGTGTACGGGTACAGGCAGCCGTCCCAGCCGACGACGTCGAACGGGTGCGTCGGGTAGACCATCCGGGTGCCGACGATGCCCCGGGAGGTGCGGTGCTTGACCAGGACCTCCACGTCGGTGCCCTCGGCCAGCAGGGGCGCCGCGGGGCCGTGCAGGTCACGCTCGCAGAACGGGGCGTTCTCGAGCAGCTGACCGAACCGGGAGAGGTACCGCTTGGGCGGCACGATGTGACTGTTCGCCTCGATGGCGTAGGCACGCAAGGCCTTCTCGCCCTTCGGGATCCAGCGGTGGGTGGTGGCCCGCGGGATCAGCACGTAGTCGCCTTCGCGGGCTTCGAGCACGCCGAAGACGGTCTCGACGGTCGCCTCACCGGATTCGACGTAGACCATCTCGTCGCCGATCGAGTTGCGGTAGAGCGGCGACTCATTCGCCGCGACCACGTACGACAGGCGCACGTCGGCGTTGCCGAGGATCAGCCGGCGACCGGTCACGACATCGGTCTCGGCCCAGGTCTCCTCCGGGAAGAGGTCGTGGAGCTTGAGGTGACGCGGCTTGAGCGGGTGGTTCGGGGTGGTGCTCTGGTCCCGCAGTTCCCACACCGTCGCGTCGACGATGGCCGACGGAATCTCGCGGTGGTAGAGCAGCGAGGAGTCCGAGGAGAAGCCCTCCTCTCCCATCAGCTCCTCGAAGTAGAGGGCTCCTGCGTCGTCCCGGTGCTGGGTGTGACGCTTCGGCGGAACATTGCCGAGCTGCCGATAGAACGCCATGGCCGGCCTCCTGTGTCGTCGTGCCCCGGTCGAACCGAGGTGGGTGGTCGTCACGTCGGCGGAGCCGCGACGCGAGCGGCGCCCGCCGGTCTCAGGGCGAGCGATGCTCGCAGATTCCCACCGAAGTTAGTAAACAGATTAACTAATTCGCCGGCATGGGCGCAACCATCGGACCGATCCAATTTTCGGAATGCGACCGGACCCGGGCGCCGGGCCGGGAAGCGTCAGTTCCGTCCGCGGACGTCGAACTGGCTACGGTTGGTGATCAACTTGTCCAGCAACATCACGAGAATGTGCTGCTCAGCCTCGGTGAGCACGCTCGCCCACGCGTACTCGCGCTCGTTGTGCTCCCGGTAGGTCTCGGCCATCTCCCGCCGGCCCTTGTCGGTGAGGGACAGCTGCACCGACCGACCGTCCCGCTCGTCCGGCGCCCGGTCCAGCAGACCGCTCGCGACCAGCGACTTCGTCAGGTTCGAGACGGCAGCGCGACTCATCCCGGTGAGGCCGGCCGCGGTCTTGGACTCGATCGGACCCGCCAGCCAGGTCACGAACAACAGCCGGAACGCGGACCATGACAACCCCCTGGGCCGGTGCACCGAGGACTCCAGGTCGTAGGTGACCACGTTCGCGGCGCGATTGAGGGTGAGCAGGACCTGCGTCGCCAGCTGGTGACTGGACCCGTACTCGGTGCTCAGCCGCTGGTTGGCGAGGTCGATGAACGACCAGAAGTCGAGCGGGCCGGGCGCGGCCTCGGCCGGCTCCCGGGCCTCCGTCGCGCCGCCCTGGTCCCTCGTCACACCTTCGCCCCTGGTCATCAGTCCACCCTCTCGCGGCCACCCTATCGCGGCGCAACCCCCGGCCCGCACGGCTCGTGCGGCGTCCGCAAGTGTGTGCCATCGCGAACATTTAGTATATCCCTGAACTATTTCCCTGGTCGGTAACCCGGCCAGGCGCCGCGGCCGGGGATTTCCACGAGCCGCCCACCCGGACCGCGGCACAGACTGTGCCGCAAGGGGTTATTCGCCCCGGCTACTGTCTGCACACAGGACTTCCCCTCGAATTCCGCCTCGACAACGAGCGCGGACGAAACCCCGACAGGATGAACATGAGCACCCTGCAGACCCTCGATCGTGGGCTGCGCGCGCTCGACATCGTCGCCCAGGCGCCCGCCGGAATCTCGGTCGCGGACCTGGCGAAGGAGCTCGACGTGCATCGGGCGATCTGCTATCGGATCGTCGCCACCCTGGAGGCGCATGCACTCGTAACCCGCGCCGAAGACGGCCGCATTCGGCTCGGGGTGGGCGCCGCGGTGCTCGCCTCCCGCTTCGAGCCGCAGTTCGCCCGCGACGTCCAACCGCTGCTCCGCGCCCTCGCGAACGAGACGCGGGCGACCGCCTTCGTCTCCGTCGCAGAAGCCGCGGACTGCGTGGTCATCATGGTCGCCGAACCCGAGGGCACCCTGCTGAAGGTCGGCTACCGCGTCGGCAGCCGGCATCCCCTCGACCAGGGCGCCGCTGGAATCGCGATCCTTGCGATGCGGCCTGAACAGCCCCGCGACTCGGACGCCGTGCGGCAGGCGCGCGCCGACGGCTTCAGCCTCACCCGTGGCCAGCTCGAACACGGCGCCGTGGGTATCGCGGCCGGAATCGTGCTGCCCGCCAACCTCGCCGCCACCGCCGGGTTCGAGCGCAGCGTCGGCGTCGTCGCGATCGACGGCCTCGACACCGACCAGGCCGCCGTGGCCGTGCAGCGGACCGCGCGGCGACTCGCGGTACTGGTGGCCGTCTGATCCCGACCGCCTGAGCAGACACGACCGCAGGCCGGCGCCCCACTGGGGGCGTCGGCCTTCTTCGTCTGCCGCGCACGCCCTCGCCGCGCAAACCGGGAGTCGCGGACCAGCCCGTTCGGGCCGCTGAGCGGGGCCGCCTTGACCCCGAATGTGACCGCGCTTACTCTGTGCGAAGTTCGCTCACCGATACAGGATGTGCGCTATTAGTAACTTTGCAGTTCAAGACAGTTCGGAGAAGTCAAAGTCATGAGCCTGTGCCCGATCGACCACACCGCCCTGCAGAACACGGGGTGCCCGGTTTCCGCGAATGCCGCCGCCTTCGACCCGTTCGAGGGCCCGTACCAGGTGGACCCTGCCGCGTCGCTGCGCTGGTCGCGCGACGAGGAGCCGGTGTTCTTCAGCCCCGAAACCGGCTACTGGGTGGTCACCCGGTACGAGGACGTCAAGGCCGTGTTCCGCGACAACATCCTGTTCTCGCCGTCGATCGCACTCGAGAAGATCACCCCGGTATCCGACGAGGCGACGGCGACGCTCGCGAAGTACGACTACGCGATGTCACGCACCCTCGTGAACGAGGACGAGCCCGCACACATGCCGCGCCGGCGGGTGCTCATGGACCCGTTCACCCCCAAGGAACTCGTCCACCACGAGCCGATGGTGCGGCGCCTCACCCGCGAGTACGTGGACCGCTTCGTCGAGACCGGCCGCGCCGACCTGGTCGACGAGATGCTCTGGGAGGTCCCCCTCACCGTCGCCCTGCACTTCCTCGGGGTGCCCGAGGAGGACATGGACGAGCTGCGCAAGTACTCCATCGCGCACACCGTCAACACGTGGGGCCGGCCCGCACCCGAGCAGCAGGTCGCGGTCGCCGAGGCGGTCGGCAAGTTCTGGCAGTACGCCGGCCAGGTTCTCGAGAAGATGCGCAGGGACCCGTCGGGCCACGGCTGGATGCCGTTCGGCATCCGCATGCAGCAGGAGCAGCCTGATGTCGTCACCGACTCCTATCTGCACTCGATGATGATGGCGGGAATCGTTGCGGCACACGAGACCACGGCCAACGCGTCGGCCAACGCCTTCCGTCTGCTGCTCGAGAACCGCGGCGTCTGGGAGGAGATCTGCGCCGATCCGAGCCTGATCCCCAATGCCGTCGAGGAGTGCCTGCGCCATTCGGGTTCGGTGGCAGCCTGGCGCCGTCTGGTCACCGCCGACACCACGATCGGCGGGATCGACATCCCAGAGGGCTCGAAGCTGCTGATCGTCACGTCGTCCGCGAACCACGACGAGCGGCACTTCGACAACGGCGACGAATTCGACATCCGCCGCGAGAACTCCAGCGACCACCTCACTTTCGGCTACGGAAGCCACCAGTGCCTGGGCAAGAACCTCGCCCGCATGGAGATGCAGATCTTCCTCGAGGAGTTCACCAAGCGTCTGCCGCACATGGAGCTCGTGCCGAACCAGGAGTTCACCTACCTGCCCAACACCTCGTTCCGTGGACCGGACCACGTTCTGGTGCAGTGGGATCCGGCGAAGAACCCGGAGCGCACCGATCCGTCGATCCTCGACAACCGCCAGCCGGTCAAAATCGGCGAACCGTCCAAGACCAACCTCGCCCGGACCGTCACCGTCGACGCGATCACCCCGGCCGCCGACGGCGTCGTGCGCGTGACCCTGTCGGATCCGTCGGGCAAGGCGCTGCCGAAGTGGACCCCGGGTTCGCACATCGACGTCGACCTCGGCGACCTGTCCCGGCAGTACTCGCTGTGCGGCGACCCGAACGACCTGTCCACGTACGAGATCGCGGTCCTCGAGGAGCCCGAGAGCCGCGGCGGTTCGCGCTACGTGCACCGCACTCTCGAGGCCGGCCACACCCTGAGGATGCGCGGTCCGCGCAACCACTTCAAGCTCGATCCCGACGCCGAGCGTTACGTGTTCATCGCCGGCGGCATCGGCGTCACACCGATCACCGCGATGGCCGACCACGCGAAGGCCGTCGGCCGGGACTACGAGATCCATTACTGCGGACGCGATGTCGCGACGATGGCACTGCTCGACCGGCTGACCGCCGACCACGGCGACCGTCTCACCGTGCACGCGAGCGCCGCCGGCAACCGCCTCGACATCCCGGCCCTGCTCGCGACGCCGGTGGACGGCACCCAGATCTACTCGTGCGGGCCCGAACGCCTGCTGTCCGCCCTCGAGGAGGCCTGCGCGCACTGGCCCGAGGACTCGCTGCATGTCGAGCACTTCACCTCAAATCTCGCGACCCTGGACCCGGCCAACGAGCACTCCTTCGAGGTGGAGCTCCGCGACTCGGGTCTGACCATCCAGGTCGCTGCCGACCAGACGGTGCTCGACGCCCTGCGGGCGTCGAACATCGACATCCAGAGCGACTGCGAGGAGGGACTGTGCGGATCGTGCGAAGCCCCCGTCCTCGACGGCGAGGTGGATCACCGCGACATGGTGCTCACCAAAGCCGAACGGGCTCAGAACAAGTCGATGATGACCTGCTGCTCCCGCGCGTGTGGCACAAAGGTCACCCTCGCGCTCTGACCCACCTCCCCTCCTCTTCAGCACCCGAAAGGATCCATCATGGGATCACCGACCGTCATCGAGCCCGCTGTGCCCCCGGGCTCACCTGTGAGTGACCAGCCGTCCAAGTCCAGCTTCAAGCGCGTACTCACCGGCAGCATGGCCGGCGCAGTGCTCGAGTGGTACGACTTCGCCATCTACGGCATTCTCGCCGCGACAGTCCTCGGACCGCTGTTCTTCCCCGGCGAGGACGGCATCACGAAGTTGCTGCTGGCGCTGGCCACCCAGGGCCTGGGCTTCGTCGCACGCCCGCTGGGCGGCGTCGTCTTCGGCCATCTCGGCGACAAGTACGGCCGCAAGCCGATGCTCGTCACGACGTTCATCTTGCTGGGCACCGCGACCGCCGCCATCGGCCTGCTGCCGACCTATGACCAGATCGGCATCTGGGCCACCGTCCTGCTCGTCGTGCTGCGCATGATCCAGGGCTTCGCGCTCGGCGGCGAGTTCGGCGCCGCGGTGCTGCTGGTCAGCGAGTACGGCGAACCGAAGAGGCGCGGCTTCTGGGCGTCGTGGCCGCAGGCCGGCGCGCCGATGGGCACGGTCCTCGCGACCGTCGTCGTCTCGGTCCTCGCGTTCTTCCTCGCGGACGACGCGTTCGACCAGTGGGGCTGGCGCGTCGCCTTCCTGTTCGCGATCCCGCTGCTGATCGTCGGCTTCTGGGTGCGCCGCGGCGTGGAGGAGTCGCCGGTCTTCAAGGCCGCGCAGGAGCAGGCCGCCAGGGCGCCGCAGGTGGAGGAGCGCTCGAGCATCCTCGAGGCACTGTCTCGGCCGCGTGCCGTGCTCACCGGCCTCGGCATGCGCCTCGGCGAGAACATCGCGTTCTACGTCTACACCGTGTTCGTGATCGCCTACGCCACCACGTATTTCGACTTCCATCGCGGCGACGTCATCATGGCCGTCACGTTCGCCTCCCTGTTCCAGTTCGTCGGCATGATCGGCGGCGGCGCGTGGTCCGACCGGGTGGGCCGCAGGACCGCGATGCTGGTCCCCGCGGTCATCCTCGTGGTGTGGGCACCGGTGTTCTTCTGGCTGGTCCAGCTCGAGAGCCTGCCCATGCTGTGGCTGGGTGTGTGCGTGGGTGCGTTCTTCCACGGCATGCTCGCCGGCCCCGAGGCAGCTTGGATCACGGAGCTGTTCCCGACCCGCTACCGCTACGCCGGATCGTCGCTTGTTTTCCAGGGCTCGTCGATCATCGCCGGTGCCCCCGCGCCGTTCATCGCGGTCTGGCTGATCGACAACTACGGCGTCGGTATGGTGGTCGGCTACCTGGTGGTCACCATGTCGATCACCGTGATCGCCCTACTGCTGAGCCGCGAGACCAAGGGCGTCGATCTCGACGAGATCGCCTGACCGCGACGGCTCGGTCCGACGGGCCGTGGCCGCCGCGGACACCAGACAGCGCCGGCACCCCGAGGACGGGGTGCCGGCGCTGTCTGGTTTGTCGGGGAGGTGGTGCGTCGAGTGTGGTCGTGGACCGCGGCCCTCAGGGCTGCCGGGTGAAGACCGGGTCCTCGGAGGACCGTCGCGACCGCACCCAGGCGGGGTCGAGGACGTCCTCGACCGGTTCCGTCACCGACTCGTCGAACACGACGATCCGGTCGGCGATCCGCCACTTTCCGTCGCGGCGCTCGAAACGGTCGACGTAGCGGCACTTGATGGTCGCCCGGGCCTGACGCCCGTCCGGGCCCGGATCCTGACGCAGGTAGCACAGGCAGTACGACTCCACGTTCGCCACGTCGCCGACGAGGTCGACGAGCACGTTGGTGACGAAGTGCATCGACGAGTCGATCGTGCGGTGCCGCACCTTCATGTCCGCGATCAGTCCCTCGACGGTCCCGACGTAGCCGCCGTGGTTGTCGATCGCATCCGAGAAGTAGCAGTCCGCGACGGCGTCGAAATCCTTGCGGTCCACCGCACGCGCGTAGCGGTGGAGGACCTCGGTGATCTCCAGCTTGTCGGTCAGTGACACGGTGGCACTCTCCTCCGGGTCGCTCACGCGTCGCCGCGCTCGCGCAGGTCGCTGAGGATCCTGTGGTAGATGCCGCCGGACGTCAGGCCTCCGTCGACGACGATCTCCGTCCCGGTGATGTACGTCGAGCTGTCCGAGAGCAGGAAGAGCACGGTGTCCGCGATCTCGTTCGGGTCCGCCACCCGGCCTGCGGGGACCCCGCGCAGGCTCTCCTCCACGAACGCGGAGGAACCGGAGTTCAGCAGCGGGGTCTCCACCAGGCCCGGGTGGATCGAGTTGACGCGGATGCCCAGGTCGGCGAATTCGAGGGCGGCCGTCTTGGACAGCCCGCGCACGCCCCACTTGCTGGCCGCGTAGCCGGCGGCGAAGTAGCCGAGGAGTCCGGAGATCGACGAGACGTTCACGATCGATCCGCCGCCGGCCCGGGCCATCAGCGGCGCCAGCGCCCTCATCCCGTAGAACACGCTCGACAGGTTGACGTCCATCACCCGGCGCCAGTCCTCGTCGGTGGTGTCGAGGATCCCGAATCGGTGGCTGACGCCGGCATTGTTGACCAGGCCGTCGAGCCGGCCGTCGCGCTGCTCGACCTCGTCGACGAACCGGGCCCACGCGGCCGGATCGGTCACGTCCAGTTCCACGAATCGGGCCGAACCACCCGCGGCCTCGATCTCACGGGCCACCGCCGAGCCGCTCTCCGCCGAGATGTCCGCGACCCACACGGTCGCGCCCTTTGCGGCCAGCGCGAGCGCCTCGACCCGGCCCATGCCGCTGCCCGCACCCGTGACGACCGCGACCCGGCCGTCGAACGCGCGATCGGAAACTTCTGTCTTCACTGCAAATTCCTTCGAATGTAGGTGTCCGGATACGCAAAAGGCCGGGTGGGCACGTAGTTCCTGCCCACCCGGCCTGGGGACGACTAGTCCGCCCGGAGCTCGATGCCCTTGGTCTCCTTGACGAAGAACACCGTCACGAGCGTCAACACGGCGCAGAACACGAAGTAGCCCGCCGGCGCCAGGGAGTTCCCGGTGACGCTGATCAGCCAGGTCGCGATGAACGGCGCGGTGCCACCGAGGAGCATGTTGGTGATGTTGTTGCCCAGGGCCAGTCCGCTGTAGCGCACCGATGCCTTGAGCATCTCGACGTAGGTCACGTACGAGGCACCGTTGACGACGGAGACGGTGATGAACAGCACCGACTGCCCGAGGACGGCCTGCCACACGCTGCCGTTCTGCATCAGCATGAACATAGGCACGCCGAGCACGACCGCCGCCGCGCTGCCGGCGAAGAGCACCGGTCGGCGGCCGTACCGGTCGGCCAGGTAGCCCGCGATCGGCAGGGTGATCACGCCGAGCACCAGCGCCAGCGAGGTGGACAGGAACGCCATCGAGGACGAGTGCCCGCCACTCTTCTGCAGGTAGGTGGCCGCGTAGACGGAGGCGATGTAGTAGCCGCCGGTGATGAGCGCGCCGAGGAAGACGATCTTGACCAGGCTGACGCCGGAGGTGGTCAGCAGCTCGACGATCGGCAGCTTCTTGGTCTCGCCCTTGTCCTCGAGCTCCTTGAACTGCGGGGTGTCCTCCATGTGGTTACGGATCCAGATGCCGACGACACCGATCACGACGCTGAGCAGGAAGGGAATGCGCCATGCCCACGACAGGATCTGGTCGTGGGTGAACACCGTGGTCAGCGCGAGGGCGGTGAGCGAGGCCACCAGCGAACCGATGTAGGTACCCGAGTTGACCATCGAGGTCTGGAGGGCACGCCACTGCCGCGGCGCGGACTCGGACACGAAGGCGTTGGCACCACCGAGTTCACCGCCGGCCGCGAAGCCCTGCAGGCACCGCGCGAGCACCAGGATCGCGGTGGCCCACACGCCGAGCGTGACGTAGGTGGGCATCATGCCCATCGCCGCGGTGGCGACCACCATCAGCAGAATCGTCCAGGACAGCGCGTTCTTGCGGCCGTACTTGTCGCCGATGTGACCGAAGAAGATGCCGCCGGGGACCCGGAGGAAGAATGCGACCGCGAAGGTCGCGAACGTCCCGAGGAGGGCCGCCGTGTCGTTCTCGGACACGAAGAACAGCGCCGCGATGATGGTGGCCATGTAGCCGTAGATGCCGAAGTCGTAGTACTCGACGACGGTGCCCACCACGGCCGCGCGGATGACCTTGACGGTCGACTGCTTCGGCGGCTCGGCGGCGGGGTCGGTGCCCTGTACGTCGCGGTCAAGGTCCGCGGTCGCCAAAGTGTCGTTTCCTTGCATGAGTGGTCCTTCGTAGGTCTGAGGGTTGCAACACGGGTGATCGGTGTCAGATTCCTGCGGTCGCCAAGTCCGCCGAGCCGCTGCGCGCGAACCGCGCGGCGTTGCCGCCCGCGATCCGGCCCATGGTCAGTGCATTCGCCACGGCGTTGCCGCCGCCGACGTACCGGAGCCCGAGGATCCCGGCTCCTGCCTCGCCCGCCGCGTACAGCCCCTCGACCGGGCTTCCGGTCCGGCCGAGAACCGCTGCGTCGCTGTCGATCTCCAGGCCGGCGTGGGTGCACACGAGCTCGGCCGAGAGCAGCCGCACGGCATAGAACGGGCCGCGGCCGATCGGGTCCGGGTTGGCGGCCGAACCCTTGTTCGCCAGGGTGCGGTGACGCAGGAAGTCGTCGTCGAACCCGTTCGGCAGCTGGGCGTTCCATCGCGTCACGGTGGCATCCAGCGCATCGACCGGCACCCCCATGACCTCGGCGAGGCCGGAGAGACTGTCGGCACGCAGCGTGCGCCCCGCTTCCGCCTCCTCGGCGACCCGCTCCGCGTCCCAGTCGGCATATCCGGCAGGGAGATTCATCCGGGCCGTCTCGTCGAACACGGCCCAGGAACCACCGACCTGTGCGTCGATGATGCCGGTCGACACCGCGTACGAGGCGTCCTCGTCCATGAAGCGGCGGCCGTGGCCGTTGACGTAGATACGCGACTTCGGCGGGAAGCCGGACTGCCAGTGGTGGAACCGCTGGAAGTACGCGGTCGGCAGTATCAGGCCCCAACCGTCACCGGCGATCGCGGAACCGACCTGCGCGCCGAAGGCCATGTGGTCGCCGCGGCTGCCGGGGGCCGCGACCACGAACATCGCGTCCCCCGCCTCGTTCGCGACCGGGTAGTAGCGGTCCACCAACTCCGGGTTCTGCGCGAACCCGCCGCTCGCGACGACCACCGCGGCCGCGCGGACCTCGATGTCGTCGGCGACGACGCCCACCACGCGACCGTCCTCGACGACCAGTGACTGGACCCGGGTGTTCAGGATCGCCTCGATGCCGTGGCCGCGCCGCGCCTTGTCGAGCACCTGAACCAGGCCGTAGCCCTGGTCCTTCGGCACGTGGCCGCGCCACACGTCCTCGACGCCGGCCTGGCACAGGCCCGGCATGTGCGCGTTGGCGGACTCGCGGGCGGGGATCTCCACACCCAGGTCGATCAGCCACTCGAGAGTGGGGCCGGCGTGCTCGCAGAATGCGCGGATCAGGCCCGGCTTGAGCATCCAGTGGTTGAGGTCCATGTAGTGCTGGAAGAACTTCTCCGCGGTGTCCTCGATGCCCAGGCCGCGCTGGACGCTGGTGCCGGCGGCGGTGAACAGGCCCGCGGAGAGCTGTGTCGATCCACCGAGCTCCCCCTCCGACTCGAACAGCAGCACGGACGCTCCGTGCTCGGCCGCCGTCACCGCCGCCGCGAGTCCCGCGCCGCCGCCACCGACGACGATGACGTCCCAGTTGTCGTCGCTCATCAGAGTGAATCTCCAGTCTCCGCACGGATGCGGTTGTTCAAGCCGTTCGAGTCGAGGCCGCCGGCGAGGTGGCCTCGGTGCCTTTGCGTTGGATGGACGACAAGTGGTCGCTCACCCCCGACGTCGCGCCTGAAGATCGGCGCGACGCCTGGGCCAGATCGCGATCAGACGTGGCGCGAGCCGCCGTCGACGGCGATGGAGTTGCCGGTGACGTAGCGCGCGCTGTCCGAGAGCAGGAAGAGCAGTGGCCCGAAGACCTCCTCCGGCGAGCCCAGCCGGTGCAGCGGCACCACGTCCAGTGCGTGCGCGAGCGCCGCCGGATCCTCGCGCACCCAGCGGGTCATCTCGGTGTCGATGTAGCCGGGCGCGATCGCGTTGACGCGGATCCCCTTGTCGCCGAGCTCGACTGCCAGCGACTCGGTCAGGTGCGCGACGGCGGCCTTCGAGGTGCAGTAGGCACCGCGACCGCGTCGGATCCGGGTGGCCGAGACGGAGGACATGTTGACGATCGCGCCACCAGCCTGCATGTGACGGGACGCGGCCTGCGACCCGAACAGCACACCCTCGACGTTCACGTCGAGGACCGCCGAGATCTGCTCGGGCGAGATCTCGTCGACCAGCGCGAACGGGAAGATGCCCGCGTTGTTGATCCAGAAGTCGATGGCGCCGAACTCCTTCAGCGCGATCTGCGCGAGGGCCTCGTGCTCGGCTGCGTTCGTGACGTCCACCCGGGCACCGACGACCCGACCGGGCTTGTCCGCCAGCGAGCTCACGGCGAGCGCGTCGTTGATCTCCTGCGCGGTCGCGGCCATCTGCTCCTCGTTGATGTCCGCGCCGACGACATTGACGCCGCGGGTGGCGAGACCGGCGGCGAAGCCGGCGCCCATACCCTGCGCGGCACCGGTGACCACCGCGACCTTGCCGGCCATTTCGGGGTACAGGGCGAGCATCTGCTCGGCGTTGGTGCGCCCCGGGTTCTCGGCCTCAGCGTGTGCGGTCATGACTTGACTTCCTCCAAAGATACTGTCGTTCAAATATTTTCATGATGCGCCGGTGATGCTTCCGACACTCCCCGGCGGGTGCCCGATCCGGTCAGGCCCCGTCGTCCCGGCGGACGCAGCGACGCGCGATGCGCCACTGCCCGCCCTCGCGCACCACCCGGTCGGTCACTGTGGTGAACCGGACCAGCCGAGAGTCCCCACCGACCGCGGTGGCCATGATCTGCAGGTAGGCGCCGACCTCGAGCTCGTCGTCCGTCACCCGACCGACGAAGAGGTTCGTCAGCACGTGCCGGTGCACCTCCCCCGCATCCGCGGCCCCGGCGAAGAAGTCCCGGGCGAATTCGGCAAGATCCGATGCCCCGACCACCGGCGCGGGGTAGCTGGGCGAGTGGAACTCGCCAAACACGGTGAACGTCTCCGCCCATCCCTGCGCCGAACCCTCGTCGATCAGGTGGCTCTGCCGGCCGTACAGCTGGTGGATCTCCAGCACGGTCGCGGCGTCGACGCCGCCAACTTCTGTCCCGCTCATGACGTGAACTCCTCCGGCGCTCCGGCACGAAGCCGGAATTGCACCAGTTCTCAATTTGTGCGATAATCGCACGGCTAGTGCGATTAAGGTGAAGCGTAGGTGTCTCACCTCACACACGTCAAGGGAGGGGTGGCATGACTTCGAGCCAATCGGGGTCCGAGCAGCAGAAAGCGGCAGTTCAGCTGGATTCCGGCATGTCCAAGACGCTGCACAACGGACTCGAGATTCTCGAACTCCTGACGCAGCATCCGTACGGGCTGACGATCACCGAGATCGCCGAGGGCATCGGAGTGCACCGCACGGTGGCGCACCGACTGGTCCGCACGCTCGAGGCACATCGGGTGTGCCGGCGCGGCGACAACAAGCGAATCCTGTTGGGCTCAGGCCTGGTCACGCTCGCCGAGCCGGTCGAGCAGGACCTACGCAAGCTGGCACGCCCCATCCTCGAGGAACTCGCGGATGCCGTCGAAGCCACCGCCCACCTCGTGGTCCGCGAGGGCGAGGACGAGGTCCGTGCGCTGATGGTTATCGCGCCGCGCAGTGCCCGAGCGCACGTCGCGTTCCACCCGGGCCAGGTCGATCCGATCAACCGTGGATCGGCCGGCCTGGCGATGCTGGCGGCGATGGCGCCGCGCGAGGATGAGCGTCCGGAGGTCGCGCGTGCCCGGGAGCGCGGATTCGCGGTGACGTCGGGCGAGGTGACCCAGTCGGTCACCGGCATCTCGGCAGTCGTACCGAACCGGCGGCCGGACAGCCTGGTGAGCATCGGCGTATCGGTCTTCGACTCGACCGGGGAACAGGCGTTGGGCGAGGCGGTCATGTCGGCAGCTCGCCGTCTCGGTCCCCTGCTGCTGCGCTGACGGCCTTGGTGCGGGTCAGCGAGAATCCCTGGCCCGCACCGCGAGACCGGCCCGCAGGCTCACCGCCGCCGGCCCCGCCGGCCCCGTCGACGCCACCGGCGCAGACGCGCCGGCACTGTCGGCGACTGCCGGGTGAAGTAGGACTCTCAGGTGCTGACGGCGGCGCTCGCATCCGCGGGAACGATCAGCGACGGGTCCGTCGCTGCCGCGACGGCCTCCTCGAACTCGCGCTGTCCCACCTGCGAACCGAGCACGAGGGCGAGCCGGGCGAGGAAGCCCTCGCGGTCGTGCTCGCCGACCTGGTCGAGCGCGTCGGACAGGCCCATCCACACGTTCTCGCGGCGCAACTCCGCCGGATCGATCGCGGGCCCGTTGTCGACCGTCGCCGACGCACCGGCCGGGGCGTTGCCCAGGCTCAGGTGACGGACGACGTCGTCGATGCGTCCGACACCGTCGACGCGGCACAGCAGCACGCCATCGGGTCGAATTACGAACACCTCGCCGTCGCGGGCACCCAGCGCGGCGGCGACCTGACCCTCGGTGTCAGGGACCACCGCGACCGCGGCGTCGGAGTTGTCCGAGCCAATCAGGATGGCGCGCACCGACTCCGGTGCCAGCGCGCCGGCGAGGGTCGCGGTCGCGGCGGCCAGCGCGGCGGCGTCGACGCGCACGCCCAGTACCGCGAAGCCGTTGCCGCGCAGCACGTTCAGGGACGACTTGCTGCCGTCGGCCACCTGGACCCGACGGTCCTCGACCGGGTCACCGGCGGCGACACCGTCGGCGTCGGCCGGGGTGGGCCAGGTGAGCGGGGAGATCCGCGCGTTGGTGGCGCTGGACTGACGCGGGTTGATCAGGTGGCTGAACTCGGGGCGGTCGACGGCCAGCGCGAGGATCGCGTCGCGCGTCGTCTGGTAGCCGTGGCTGCCGGGCGACATGATCAGCGTGCTCTTGCCGGCGTTCGCGATGTTCTGCCGCCACGCGTCGTGGCGCTCCACCGAGTACGCCTGCAGCAGTTCCTCTCCGGCGTTGCCGTGGATCACCGATGCCAACTGCCATGCGAGGGTCTCGGCGTCCTCCATGCCCGAGTTGAGGCCCCGCACACCGAAGATCGGCACCAGGTGCGCCGCATCGCCGGCGAACAGTATGCGGCCGTGCGTGAAGTCCTCCAGCGCCAGCGCGCGAGCGCTGTAGAAGCCGTGCCACTCGAGGGTCCACGGCAGATCGTTCTGCAGCCACTCCAGATGCCGCGTGATCCTGTCGCGGATGCGGTCTTCCTGGGTCTCCAGTTCGGCGTCCTCCGACGGGTCGAGCTGGTAGTCGATGCGCCAGATGTTCTTGGGCTGCTTGTGCATGATGATCGTCGAGCCCGGGTTGCTCGGCGGGTCGAACCAGACCATGCGCTCGGCCGGCAGTGCCGACTCCCAGTGGATGTCGGCGATGACGTAGCGTCCCGAATAGTTGGTGCCCTGCATGCGAATACCGGCGAGCTCGCGCAGGCGGCTGCGGCCACCGTCGGCGGCCACGACCCAGCGGGCGCGCAAGTGTCGCTGGCCGAACGCAGTGTCGACCTCGAGGGTCACCTCGTCGTCGGCGCGCAGCACGCCCGCGATGCTCGCGGACCAGTGCAGCGTGATGAGCGGGTTCGCCTCGAGGGTGTCGACCATGATCTGCTCGAACTCCGACTGCGAGACGTTGACCATCGGCGGCCGGACGTCGTGGTCGGCGTTGCGCATCTCGAAGTGCAGCACCTGCTGGTCGCGGTAGAAGCTGCGGCCGCCGACCCACGGGAGCACGATCTTCTCGAGTGCGGCCCCGAAGCCGAGCCGCGCCGCGGCCTCGAGGCTGTGGCGGGAGATGCAGATGGCGCGGCTGCCGAACGAGACCTGATCGGACGCCTCGAGAATCGTGACGGGGATGCCGCGCTGCGCGAGGCCGAGGGCGGCGGCCATGCCGACGGGTCCGGCGCCGACAACGACGACGGGCAGGGCCTCGTCGGTGGGCGTCATCGACACGACGTCCGACGCCGGGTACTTCGGGGGCTGGTAGTAGGTCGACATGATCAGACCCCTTCCTGCTCGGACGGACGGGAGGATGGGGTACCGGGCACCTTCAGCACGAGAATGCTGGCGAGGCTGATCAGCGCGATGAGCACGAAGTAGCCGGTGATCGCGAGCGACGTCTCGAAGCTCGCATACAGCGCAGTGGCGATGATCGGCGCGAGGCCGCCGCCGAGGATGGCGCCGACCTGGTAGCCGAGGGAGGCACCCGAGTAGCGGATCGCCGGGGGGAACAGCTCCGCGAACAGCGCGGACTGCGGGCCGGCGCAGCAGCCGAGGGTGAAGCCCAGGCCGATCATCGCGACCGCCATGATCGGCAGCACGGCGGTGTCCATCAGCGGGAAGAACACCGCGGCGGCGATCACCAGCCCGATCGAGCTGCGGACGTAGACCGTCCGGCGTCCGAGAGTGTCGGACTTCCACGCGCTGAATGCCATGCCGGCCATCCAGAACGGGCACGATCCGATCAGCAGGAACAGCATCGTGGTCTTGCTGAAGCCGAGGGTCTTCTCGCCGTACTTGAGGACGTAGACCATGTAGGCGTACGCAATGCCGTTCGTGGCGATGAACGTTCCGCCCGCCAGCAGGACCGTCCGCCAGTGCTTGGTGAGGACCTCGACGATCGGCAGTTTGGTCTCCTGCGGCCGGTCCCTTGTCGCCTGGAACTCGTGGCTCTCCTCGAGTCCGAGTCGGATCCACATAGCGACCAGGACGAGAACGGCGCTGAGCAGGAATGGAATCCGCCAGCCCCACGCGGCGAACGTCTCGTCGCTCATGAACGCGGTCAGCGGCAGGTAGACGAGGTTGGCCAGGAGGACGCCGGCCGGGACACCGATCTGCGGCGCCGCTCCGTACAGGCCCTTGCGGCCCTCGGGGGCGTTCTCCGTGGCCACCAGGACCGCGCCGCCCCACTCGCCGCCGACGCCGAGGCCCTGGACGAAGCGCAGCGTCACCAGCAGGATCGGGGCGAACACACCGATCGCATCGTAGTTGGGGAGCACACCGATACCGACGGTCGCGAAACCCATGAGCAGCAACGAGATCACGAGCATCGACTTGCGGCCGACGCGGTCACCGAAGTGGCCCATCACGATGCCACCGATGGGGCGAGCGAGGAATCCGACGGCGAGGGTCGCGAACGCGGCGAGGGTGCCGGCCAGTTCCGAGCTTCCGGGGAAGAACTGGCTGCCGAGTACGAGTGCGGCGGCCGTGCCGTAGATGAAGAAGTCGTACCACTCGATCGCGGTGCCGACGAAGCTGCCCAGCGCGGCCTTGCGAGCCCTCTGGTGCAGTGCCTGCGGCGCAGTCGCCGAGACGGTAGCCGTCATGAGTTGGTGCCTTTCACGTCTGGAAGCGCAGGGACGTAGCCACCCGCGCGTGCCGACAAAGCGGCCCGCAGAACATCTTGACCTGGATCACATCGCGTGAAAAGCGCAAGAATCCGAGGTGAATCCTCAGGAAATCTGCGGATTCGGTCCGGCCTCGGCCGCCGCGTAGGCGACGAAGGCCCTGCCCACCCGGCTCAGCAGCGCGTCCTGCGGCCACACGAGAAGAATGTCGACGGCGGCCAGGGGCGGGTGCACGTCGGGCCGGACCACCACCCCCAGGCCCTCGTAGGTGACGTCGAGCTGGGGACGCTGGATCAGCAGTGTCCAGCCCAGCCCGCGGCCCACGAGGGCGCGCGCAGTCTCGAAGTTCTTCGGCCTGAACCGCACCTGCGGCGTGAACCCGGCCTGGCTGCACATGTGCAGCGCATGAAACGAGCTCGGCGGCGCGTCGAGCAGCACCATCGGCTCGTCGGCCAGCGCCGCGAGTTCGAGCACCGGCTCGTCCGCGAGCCGATGCCCGGGGGGCAACAAGATCGTGGGCTGACGCGTGTCGATGCGGGCGCGGCGCAGCGCGGGCGGCAGATCCAGGTCGTAGACGATCGCGAGGTCGAGCTCACCGGACAGCATCCGCTGCGCGAGCCGATCCTGGGTGTCCTCCACGAACTCGACCGTGACCTCGGGGTGCAGCTTGTTGAACTCGAAGAGCAGCCGCGGCAGCAGGGTCGGACCCAGCGAGGAGTAGCAGCCGATGGCGAGCGGCCCGGTCAGCACGCCCTCGGCCCCGGAAGCCTCGGCCGCGAGGTCCCCCGCCTGCTCGAGGAGCGCCTTCGCTCGCATCACAACGCGCTCACCGGTCGGGGTGAGCTGGACCCCGTGCGCGCGCCGCCGCACACAGAGCTGCGCGCGAAGCCCGCGTTCGAGTTCGGTGACCGCGAGGGAGACCGCCGACTGCGAGATGTGCAGCCGGTCGGCCGCCGCCCGGATGGTGCCGGTCTCGGCGACGGCCACGAACACGTACAGCTGGCGCAGTGTGTACGCCGGCGGTCTAGCCGAACTGGCCATCGTTACCTCCCGGCCGATTCTCCCACCCCCGGGCCTGCCGGACCGGCCGGGCGAGACGGGGGGTTGTCGGTGGCGCGGCCCGGGGGAATACTCGCCAGTAGGTTCTCCGATCGCCCGTCGAGGAGGCGGATCATGGTTGCACCGGTCCAGGTCACGGAAGAACAGGCCCGCGCGGTCGCGGAGGAAGCCCGGGAGAGTGGCTGGGACAAACCGTCCTTCGCCAAGGAGCTGTTCCTCGGCAGGTTCCGACTGGACCTGGTGCACCCGTTCCCGCGGCCCGCCCCCGAGGAGGACGCGCGGACCGACCGTTTTCTCGCCGAGCTCACCGAATACTGTGCGGGCCTTGACGGTTCGGCGATCGAACGGGAGGCTCGCATCCCCGACGAGTACGTCCGCGGCCTCGTCGAGCTCGGCTGCTTCGGGCTGAAGGTGCCACCGGAGTACGGCGGTCTCGGCCTGTCCCAGGTGGCCTACAACCGGGTGCTGATGCTCGTGGCCTCCGTGCACCCGAGCCTCGGCGCGCTGATTTCCGCACACCAGTCGATCGGCGTGCCGGAGCCGCTGAAACTGGCCGGCACCGACGCCCAGAAGCGAGAGTTCCTGCCCCGGTGCGCCAAGGGTGCGATCTCGGCGTTCCTGCTGACCGAGCCCGACGTCGGTTCCGACCCGGCACGGATGGCCTCGGCCGCCACCCCGACCGCCGACGGCGAGGCCTACCTGCTCGACGGCGTCAAGCTCTGGACCACCAACGGCGTGGTCGCCGAGCTCCTGGTGGTGATGGCGCGGGTGCCGCGCAGCGAGGGTCACCGCGGCGGCATCTCCGCGTTCGTGGTCGAGGCGAACGCGCCCGGCATCACCGTCGAGCGCCGCAACGCCTTCATGGGTCTGCGGGGCATCGAGAACGGCGTCACCCGCCTGCACCAGGTGCGGGTGCCGCGGGAGAACCTGATCGGCCGGGAGGGCGACGGCCTCAAGATCGCGTTGACCACCCTCAACGCCGGGCGCCTGGCGATCCCTGCGATGTGCGCGGCCGCCGGGAAGTGGTCGCTGAAGATCGCCCGGGAGTGGTCCGGGCAGCGGGTGCAGTGGGGCCGGCGGGTCGGCCTGCACGGCGCGGTGGCCGCCAAGATCTCCTTCGTCGCGGCCACCACCTACGCGCTCGAGTCGGTGCTCGAGCTGTCCGGTCAGATGGCGGACGAGGGCCGCAACGACATCCGGATCGAGGCGGCGCTGGCAAAGCTGTGGGCCAGCGAGATGGGTTGCCTGATCGCGGACGAACTGGTCCAGATCCGCGGCGGGCGCGGCTACGAGACGGCGGACTCGCTGGCCGCGCGCGGCGAACGCGCGGTCCCCGTCGAACAACTGCTGCGGGACCTGCGGATCAACCGGATCTTCGAGGGCTCGAGTGAGATCATGCGGCTACTGGTCGCCCGGGAGGCGGTCGACGCGCACCTGACCGCGGCGGGCGACCTCGCGGACCCGAAGTCGGACCTGCAGCACAAGGCGAAGGCCGCACTCGGCGCCAGCGGGTTCTACGCGAAGTGGCTGCCGCACCTGGTCTCCGGAAAGGGACAGCTACCCAACTCGTACGGCGAGTTCGACACGCTCGCAACACATCTGCGGTTCGTCGAGCGCAACGCCCGCAAGCTGGCCCGCTCCACCTTCTACGGGATGGCCCGCTGGCAGGCGGGGATGGAACAGCACCAGCAGTTCCTCGGCCGGGTGGTGGACATCGGCGCCGAACTGTTCGCGATGTCCGCCACCTGCGTGCGGGCCGAGATGCAGCGGCGCGAGGAGGCCGCCGACGTCGGCGCCGAGGCCTACGAGCTCGCCCACGCGTTCTGTCAGCAGTCCCGACTGCGGGTGGACCGGTTGTTCGCGGCGCTGTGGGACAACACCGACGAGGTCGACCAGACCCTGGCCGCGTCGGTCCTCGGCGGCCGCTACACCTGGCTCGAGGCCGGGGTGCTGGACCAGAGCGAGGGCACCGGGCCGTGGATCGCCGAGTGGACCCCGGGCGCCTCGACCGAGGAGAACGTCGCGCGGCGGGTCGAGGCGCCGGCCACCGAGCCCGCCGCCGGGGAGTAACCCCCCCCCCCGGCGGATCATGTTGCCCCGGAACGCGCGGCCCCGGCCTCAGACCATGTTGTCCTCGACCGGCAGTCCGAACGCGCCTCGCCCGTAGAGTTCGAGCGCGCGCTCGGTGTCGTTGGCGACGTGCACGCCGCCGGCATGGGCGTCGCGCCACGCCCGCTCGATCGGGTTGCCCCGGTCCAGGGACTGACCGCCCGCGGTCTTGAACAGCTTCTCCATGGCGTCGAGGGCACGCTCGGTGCCGAGCACCTGGTCGCGCCGCGCCCGCAGCCGCAGCCGCATCGGGATCTCCTCGCCGGCGGCCGCCGCGCCGTACAGCGCCCGGATGTTGCGGTCCATCTGCAGGATCGAGGCGTCGATCTCGGAGGCCGCCCGGGCCACCGTCACCTGCGCGTACCTGGTCTCGGCGAACCGGCCGCCGCCCAGGCTCAGCCGCACCCGGTCCCGCATGGTCGCCAGGTACGTCTCATAGCAGCCGGCCACCACCCCGACCACCGGCGAGGCGATCGCCGTGGTGAACACCGCCGCGAACGGGATCCGGTACAGCGGGCCGGTGTTGACCTCCTGGCCCGGCCCACGCAGCTGCGAGAACTCGAAGTTGCGCATCACCCGGTGTGACGGCACGAACACCGAATCGACCGCGATCTCGTTGCTGCCGGTGCCCCGTAGTCCGACCGTGTCCCAGATGTCGCGGATCTCGTAGTCCGCGCGCGGCACCAACATGGTGGTGAAGTCGACCGTCTCGCCGTTCGCCCCGACCAGCACGCCTCCCAGCAACGCCCAGTCCGCATGGTCCACGCCGGAGGAGAACCGCCACACCCCGGAGACCTCGTACCCTCCGGCGACCGGCCTCATCGTGCCGACCGGGGCGTACGACGAACAGATCAGGGTGTCCGGGTTCTCGCCCCACACCTCCGCCTGCGCGCGATCCGGGTAGAGCGCGAGATGCCACGGGTGCACGCCGAGCACGGAGGCCACCCAGCCGGTGGACCCGCAGGCGCCGGACAACGCGCGGACCGTCTCGAAGAAGTGGACCGGATCGGACTCGGTGCCGCCGTACCGAACCGGCTGCAACATTCGAAACACGCCGGCGTCGGTCAGTGCGCGAATGGTCTGTACGGGGATCCGCCGGGCTTCTTCCGTTGCCCTGGCGTCATCCGCGATGCCCGGAAGAAGGTCACGAACAGCCTCGAGAACCTCGTTGTCCATGTCAACAGATCTTATCGGCGACCCCGGCGCGCCCGAACGGCGCACTCGGTCAGGAGGTCCCGGCCAGTGAGATCGGGCGAAAACCCCGTGACCGCCCTCACTAGCGTCGCCGACAACGATCGCCAATGGTCTTTCGCCGCAGTCCAGGCGGCATCGCTCGAAGGGATGGAACAACCGTGACCACCACGCAGTCCGCAGACGATGAGATCCGCGTCATCGACGCCGGCGCCGCACCGAGCAGGTTTGCGCGAGGCTGGCACTGCCTCGGCCTCGCCAAGGACTTCCGCGACGGCAAGCCGCACGGCGTCGAGGCCTTCGGCGGCAAGCTGGTGGTCTTCGAGGACAGCGAGGGCAAGCTCAGCGCCCTCGACTCGTACTGCCGCCACATGGGTGGCGACCTCAGCCAGGGCAGCATCAAGGACGGTTCCGTCGCCTGCCCGTTCCACGACTGGCGCTGGGGCGGCAAGGGCAAGTGCACCGGCATCCCCTACGCCCGCCGCGTCCCGCCGCTGGCGCGCACCCGATCCTGGACCACCCTCGAGCAGGACGGCCTGCTGTTCGTCTGGCACGACTCCGAGGGCAAGGCCCCGGGCGAGCAGGACATGTACATCCCCCGGATCGAGGGCGCGCTGTCCGACGAATGGTCCGACTGGGTCTGGTACACCACCGAGGTCGACACCAACTGCCGCGAGATCGTCGACAACATCGTCGACATGGCGCACTTCTTCTACGTGCACTACTCGTTCCCGACGTACTTCAAGAACGTCTTCGAGGGCCAGGTCGCGAGCCAGTTCATGCGCGGCACCGCCCGCGAGGACGCCCGCCCGCACGCCGCCGGCACCCCCAAGATGGTCGGCAGCCACTCGGACGCGTCCTATTTCGGTCCGTCGTTCATGATCGACGACCTGACCTACGAGTACGAGGACCACAACGTCGAGTCCGTTCTCCTCAACTGCCACTACCCTGTCAGCCCCGACAAGTTCGTGCTGATGTACGGCATCATCGTCAAGAAGTCCGAGAAGTTCCAGGGCGAGGCGGCCGCGGAGATGGCCGCCAACTTCGGCACCTTCATCGCCAAGGGCTTCGAGCAGGACATCGAGATCTGGAAGAACAAGACCCGTATCGAGAACCCGCTCCTGTGCGAGGAGGACGGCCCGGTCTACCAGCTGCGCCGCTGGTACGAGCAGTTCTACGTGGACGCCGCCGACGTGCAGCCGGAGATGGTGGAAAGGTTCGAACACGAGATGGACACCTCCAAGGCCGTCGCGTCGTGGCGCAAGGAAGTGGACGCGAACCTCGAGCAGAAGGCACGGGAGAATGCAGCCGCTGGCGTGTGAGCGGTGCGGGGCCTGTGTGCAGGTCCAGAAGCACAGCTGGGAACACACCGCGGTGCAGTGGAACGAGGCCGCCCAGCAGTCGTGCCGGGAGATCCACTCCTGGGAAGGCCGGGAAGGCCGTCCGGGCGCGCCGGTGATGCGGTGTGAGTCGCTGACCGCGTCGATCCACACCGCGGCGGTCGAGGGTCGACTCGCCGTCACCGACGAGGACCCCGTGCCCACCCCCCAGATCGCCGACCACTGACGAAAAGGACCGACATGATCGACAAGAACCAGTACGGCCCGTGGGCCGTCATCGCCGGCGGCTCCGAGGGCGTCGGTGCGGCCTTCGCCGACGAGCTGGCGCAGGCCGGCCTGAACCTCGTGCTGATCGCCCGCAAGCCGGGCCCGCTCGAGGAGACCGCGGAGAAGGTCCGCGCGCACGGGGTGGAGGTCCGGACGCTGTCGCTGGACCTGCTGGCCGCCGACGCGATGGATCAGGTCCGGGCCGCGACCGACGACGTCGAGGTCGGCCTGATGATCTTCAACGCCGGCGCGAACAGCTACGGTCACGAGTTCGTCACCGGCGACCTCGACGGTTTCCGTGGCGTCATCGACCTGAACATCACCCGCCAGCTCGAACTCTCGCACCACTTCGGCGCGAGGATGAAGGACCGCGGTCGCGGCGGCGTCATGCTGCTCGGCTCGCTGGCCGGCTACATGGGCTCCGAGCACCAGAGCATCTACGCGGCGTCGAAGGCGTTCAGCCGGGTGTTCGCGGAGAGCCTGTGGCTCGAGCTCGAGCCGCACGGCGTGCATGTCGTCGAGCTGATCCTCGGCGTCACCCGCACCCCGGCGATGGTGCGCGCGGGCCTGAACTTCGACATCCCGGGCATGCTCGTCGCCGAGCCCGAGGACGTCGCCCGGGAAGGCCTCGAGCACCTGGCCGACGGCCCGGTGTGGGTGGCCGGCGGCAACTACGAGGCCGCCGAGAAGCGCAGCGGCTTCCCGCGTGACCGGATGGTCAAGGGCGCGGCCGAGGCCATGCGCAAGCTGCTCAACCGCAAGTAGCACCCCCGAACCGCCTGGATCAGATCGTGGCCGCACCCCCCTACCGGGTGCGGCCACGATCGTCTGCGGCCACCACCGGGCCGCTCTACGGCCTGGTGAGGATCTCCATGAAGTGGCCCGACGGGTCCTCGAAGTAGACGCCGCGGCCCCCGTTGTGGGTGTTGACCTCCCCGCGCACCGACCGCCGCGGGTCGGCCCAGTGTTCGAGACCGCGCTCCACGATCCGGCCGTAGACGGCGTCGAACTGGTCCTCGCTGACGTGGAAGGCATAGTGCTGGGACTGCACCTCGTCGAGCGGACCGTCGAAGTCCAGGGTGACGTCGTTGTCGAGGCGCACCGAGAGGAACACCCCGGTCGGCACCGCGTCCGGAAGCCCGAACAGGTCGGTGAAGAACGCCGCCGAACGGTCTCGGTCCTTCGCGTAGACGATCGTGTGGTTGAACGAGGTGGACATGGCGGCCCCCTGTCGGTGCGACGGTGCCTCCAGCGTGCCGCGCGCGCCGGGCGGCGGCAACCGCGACCGTGTCCGGTCACACAAACGCAGTTCGTCGGATTTGTCGTGGTACCCGGGGTGGCCACGGTACGTTCGGGCCAATCAACTTGGATCTTTCGTGGGGGAAGTTCTGTCATGTGGAGTTCAGTCTCGGGGCGCTCGGTGCGCCGCACCCTTCAAACGGGGATCCTCGGCATCTCGGTCGCGTCGCTCGTCGCGCTGCCGATGGGTCCCGCGGCGGCCGCGTCCGACACCGGGAGCGCCGGCAGTTCGAGCGGCAGCCTCGGCAGCGTGTTCGGGAGTTCCGACGGGGGCAGTGTCACTGCCGGGTCGACGATTCCCGGTCCGCTCCAGAACGAGCACCCGCCACTGCCCGCGCTCCGCGACGACATCACCGTCGCGGCGATCGTCGGGGAAGAAAAGAAATCCGATCAGATGGTCCGATTCACCGTGGCCTCGCCGGCGATGCGCCGCGACATCGGGGTGGAAGTCGTCCTGCCGAAGGACGACTCCGTGCCCCGACCGTCGATCTATGCGCTCGAGGGCGTGGACGCGGGGGAGGACAGCAGCGGTTGGGTCTGCTGCGGCGGCGCTCCGCAGTTCTTCGCGGACAAGAACGTCAACCTCGTGATGATCAACGGCGGCGTGTCCGGCATGTACACCGACTGGGACAGAATCGATCCGAGTGTCGGCCTGCACAAGTGGGAAACCTTCATCACCAAGGAACTACCGCCGTTGCTCGACGCGCGGCTGAAGACCAACGGCGTCAAGTCGCTGATGGGCGCCTCCATGGGGGCGCAGGGCGCGATGATGCTCGCCCATCGGTACCCCGAGATGTACCGCGGCATTGCGGTGTTCAGCGGCTGCTACTCGACTAAGGACGACGCGGGACGCCTCAGTGTGCAGGCGACGGTGTCCTCTCGGGGCGGCGACCCTGCAAACCTCTGGGGCGAGGTCGGCGGACCGCGATGGACCGAACACGACTCGGTACGCAACGCGGAAGCACTGCGAGGCAAGGACATCTACGTCTCGGTTGCGTCGGGAGCGCCGGGTCGGTACGAGACCCCCGACATCGCCAACTACACCGAACGGGTGGTGGTGGGCGGATCCATCGAGGCGATGGCGAACGTCTGCACCCGCAAACTGCAGTCCGAACTGAAGGACCTGCGCATTCCGGCAACCTTCGACTTCGAGGCGACGGGCACCCACGCCTGGGCCTACTGGGTGGACCAGTTGCCCAAGGCCTGGCCGACGCTGGCCCGCTCGCTCGGCCTGCCCGCCTGACCGAGAACCCGAACGCGCCTGTGGCCGCACTCCTCACGGGGGTGCGGCCACAGCGTTGTCAGCGGTAGTCGGGATTGGCGAAGCTCGGGTGGCAGCCCGCGTCCCACAGCGAGCGCTGATTCCCGTACGCGGGAATTCCGCCCTCGCGGCGGAGCATCGCCGCCAGGTGCATCAGGTTGTACGTCATGAATGTCGTGTTGCGATTGGTGAAGTCGTTGTCGGGTCCACCCGAACCCTCGTCGAGGTAGGACGGCCCCGGACCGGCCTCCCCGATCCAGCCGGCATCGGCCTGTGGCGGGATCACGTAGCCCAGGTGCTGCAGGCTGTAGAGCACGTTCATCGCGCAGTGCTTGACGCCGTCCTCGTTCCCGGTGAACAGGGCGCCGGCCACCCGCCCGTAGTACGCGTACTGCCCCTTGTCGTTGAGGATCGACGAGCACCCGTACAGCCGCTCGATCACCCTCTTCATCACGGAGCTGTTGTCTCCCAGCCAGATCGGTCCGGCCAGCACCAGGATGTCCGCGGCCACGATCCGCTCGTAGAGCCGAGGCCACTCGTCACTCGGCCAGCCGTGTTCCGTCATGTCGGGGTAGACGCCGGTCGCGATGTCGTGGTCGACCGCCCTGATCTGGTCCACCGCCACCCCGGCGCCACGCATCAACTCGACGCTGCGGTCGATCAGCCCCTGCGTGTGGCTGCGCTCCGGGGACCGCTTCAACGTGCAGTTCACGTAGACCGCCAGCACCCCCTCGAAACTGGGTGCCGGATCCGATACGGACGGACTGGCCATGTCGAGACTCCTCCCAGAGGTGGACCCGACTCCTCACGATATGCGCCGGCGCTGCCGGAGAGAAGGCCTCACCCTCCCGGCGCGCCAACCGATCCGGCCAGGATCTCGGCCGGCCGCGCGGCGTGGCGGACCAGATCCCCGAGCAGCTCACGCCCCTGCGGAAGCGGGCCGTGCCCGGATGCGGGATCGAGATGGCCCACCTCGCCCAGCACCACCAGCCGGCTACCCCAGTCACGCGCCATCCCGACGACGCGCCCGTACGCCGCGAGCGGATCGTTGGTACTGGCCGCCACCAGGGACGGGAAGGGCAGGCGTTCACGCGGTGTGGGCACCCAGCCGTTGTCCGACAACGCCTCCGGGCTCGGATGGCCCGCGGGCAGGGGTACGTCCGGGTCCGGAGGACACACCAGCAGCGCGCCCTGAATCGGCCGAGAATGCCGCTGCGCCCAGTGCACGGCGATCAGCGCACCCGCGCTGTGCGCGACCAGGAACACCGGACCGGACAACCCGGCCAGCACCTTGTCGAGGGCGGCAACCCGCGCGTCCCGGCTCAGACCGTCCCGCACGAGCGGAGGTACCGTGACCACGCCGTCCAACTCCGTCGCCAGCAGGGCCTGCCAGTGATCCGCCACGTGGCCCCGTAGTCCGGGGACCATCACGAACGTCGGCGGCTTGGCGTCCGCCATCGTCAACGCCGGTTCCACCCTCAGTGCGATGAACGTGCCGACAGTTCCGCGAGGATGCGCAGGCCTGCGGGATAGGTCTTCTTGCCGACCACCAGCACGGCAATCGCCAGCAGGTAGACCAGCGCGGCGAGCTGCAGGCCCGAGGCCAGCCCGAATCGGTCGGCCAGCATCCCGACGATCATGGGACCCAGCGCCAGCCCCAGCAGGCTGTTGGCCAGCGTCAGCGTGCCAAGTCCCGTGGCCCGCACCGATGCGTGAGTCAGACTGGCAACCATGGCGGTCGCCGGACCGGAGGAGCCCGCCGAGAAGAATGCGCCGACCGCCATCAGTCCGAGCTGGACCGGACCGTTGTCGATGCCGAAGGCGATGCCGAACGAGGTCATCGAGATGAGGCAGTAGGCGATGGCACTGGTCCACTTGCGGCCGCCGTCGAACTTGCTGACCCGGTCGGTGATCATCCCGCACAGCACCATGCCGACGCCGATGAACAGGACGAAGAACGAGGCGACCGCGCCTGCCCTGTCGGGCTCCATGCCGTAGTAGCGGTTGAAGAAGCTGGGCAGCCACGCCAACAGACTGGCGGACATGAACAGCTGCAGGCCGCTGCCCGCGTAGGCGCACAGCACCGCGGTGCTGCTGAACAGGCTCCGGAACGGGGCTCGGTAGCCGGGCTGCGCCTCGACACCCTCCTCCGGCTCGTCGGTCGAGTACCGCCCGAGCCTCTCCTCGGTGACGGCGGCCCGGAAGGCCGCGGCCAGGACGAGACCGAGCACCGCCATCGCGACGAACGACCAGCGCCAACCGAACTGGACGGCGATGAACCCGCCGAGGCCGACTCCCACCACCGAGCCGAACGAGCCGCCGGCCATGAAGGCGCCGCCGATACTCGACCGCATGTGCGGCGCGAAGACACACATCACCAGGGCAATGCCGACACTGCCGTAGGCGGCCTCGCCGATGCCGACCAGGAACCGGGCGCCGAGCATCTGCCCGTAGCTGGTGGCGATCGCGCACAGCAGAGTCGCCAGGCTCCACAGCACCGCCATCAACACCAGGCTCTTCACCCGCCCCCAACGGTCGGCCAGGATCGAGATCGGCAGCGTCAGCAGCCCGACCATCAGCGCCACCACGCTGGTGAGCGATGCCAGTTGCGAATCCGAGAGCGCCCACTCGGTCTTCAGGTAGGGGAAGACCGCACTGAGGACCTGCCGGGACATGTAGTCCGACAGCAGCAAACCGAACGCCAGGATGAACACGATCCAGGGATAGAACCGGGACCTGGGCCGATCGGTCTTGCGATCGGCGTCGGGTATTTCCGGCGCGGCAGTGCTCAGAGTCACGGCTTCTCCTCTGGTCGGACTGAACGATGGTGGTGCGATCAGCCTCGGGATGGAAGCGTGATGCGGCGGTCGGCGAATCGGGCCGACCAGCGCGGGCGATCGAGATCTGCCCCATCTCCCGCGGAGCGAGCGGCACCAAAATTAAGCGCCACTCTGTGATGCGGACAACATTAGGGGCAAGAAGCGACGTGCACTTAGCGCATGGGGACGCAGCAATTACCACTTGGGGACAAATAGCGCGTAAGGCTGCTCACTTCCACGATTCGATGTAACGAAGTCGCCCGCAACCTCGGAAATCGAGGTTGCGGGCGAACTCGGATCAACGTGATGGATCGGACCGCTGGGGTCAGGGGTGGAACACCATCCGTCCGATGCTCTTGCCCTCGCCAAGCTTGGCAAGGCCTTCCGCGACGTCGTCGAAAGACAACCGCTCCGAGAT
The DNA here is from genome assembly GCF_001894985.1 of Rhodococcus tukisamuensis NBRC 100609. GTDB lineage: Bacteria > Actinomycetota > Actinomycetes > Mycobacteriales > Mycobacteriaceae > Rhodococcus_G > Rhodococcus_G tukisamuensis. The sequence continues at coordinate 331,101 of NZ_BCXG01000003.1, forward strand.
CAGCGGCTTGATCTCACCCGCGTCCGCCATCCTGGTCAGCTCGGCGTGGCAGTCGTAGATCGCCTGCTGGTTGTATCGCTTGTACAACCCCCAGTGCAGTCCGATGATCGAGTAGTTCTTGATCAGTGCGTGGTTGAGTCCCGGCGTCGGGATGGTGCCGCCGGCGAAGCCGATCACCAGGATCCGGCCCTCGAAGGCGATGCACTTGGTCGACTTCATGTAGGCATCGCCGCCGACCGGGTCGTAGACGACGTCGACCCCGCGGCCGTTGGTGAACTCGTTGACGACCTCCACGAAGTCTTCGCTTCGACGGTCGATCACCAGATCCGCGCCCAGCTGCCGGCAGTAGTCGGCCTTCTCCTGTCCGCCGACGACACCGATGACCGTCGCGCCCGCCGCCTTGCCGAGTTGGACCGCAGTGCTGCCCACACCGCCGGCCGCGGCGTGCACGAGAAGTGTCTCTCCCGGCTTGATCTGGGTGCGCCGATGCAGGGCAAACCAGCTCGTCTGGTAGCCGATGCTCAGCGCCGACGCCTCTGCGTCGTCCAGCGAGGACGGGGCGGGGTACGCGTTCTCCTCGGCCATCACCGTCAGTTCGGCGAAGGCTCCGGCGGGCAGCTCCGGATTGCCGACCACCCGATCGCCGACCTCAAACCGCGTCACGCCCGCGCCGACCGCGACCACCTCGCCACACAGCTCGACCCCGGGCGTGAACGGCAGCGGGGGCTTGATCTGGTACTCGCCTCGACAGAGCAGCACGTCGGGGAAGTTTGCCGGGGCGGCGAGCACCTTCACCAGCAGTTGCCCGGGGCCCGCTGTCGGGTCGACGACCTCCTCGAACCGCAAGACGTCGCGGGGTTCACCAAGCTCGTTGACGCGCCATGCCTTCATGGTTTCCTGCCCTTCTCTTGAAAGTTGGTGTGCACCGGTTCTGTCGGTGCGCTCAGATTCCTGCCTCGTCGGCCACCTGCAGGGCCGTTCGGATCAGTGCGTCGATCTGCTCCACCGTCGGGGTCCCGCCCGCGGCCCTGTTCTGCGGCTCGTCCAGCGCCCGGCGCATGACACCCTCGGCGATGACCGCGACCTTCCACAGCCCCAACGTGTGCCAGTACTTGAGCGCGGCGGGGTCCCGGCCGGTCTCCTCGAGATAGACCCTGGCCAGCTCCTCGCGGGTCGGGAACCCGTCGAGGGCGGTCGGCGCGGGCTCGCCGGTACCGGCATCACCGGCTTCCGTCCAGTACGCGAGCATGCTGCCCATGTCCGCCAAGGGATCGCCGAGAGTGGACAGCTCCCAGTCCAGGGCCGCGACGACCTCCCCCGTCTCGTGCGACGCGATGACGTTGCGGACATGAAAGTCGCCATGCACCAACGACAGCTCATGTTGCTCGGGTGTGGCCGCGACCAGCCGTGCTGTCAACGAGTCCAGGTCCGGGAGCTCCCGGGTCTTCGACTCCTCCCACTGCCTGCTCCACCGCTTGAGCTGCCGCCGCGCGTACGGCTTGTGGCTGGCCAGGTCGTCCAGCCCAACCCGCTTCACGTCCACCGCATGGATCTCGGCCAAGGTCCTCGGCAGTGCCAGACCGATCTCGCGACGACGGGCCGGCGTCAACGATTCGGCGACGGACATCCTGTCGACCACCACTCCGTCGACGAACTCCATCAACAGCAACGGGGCATCGGTGAACCGCGGGTCGTGGGTGAGCCCGAAGACCCGCGGTGTCGGGACCGCGGTGTCGCCGAGCGCGGCAAGAATGCGAGCCTCTCGCGCCACGTCGTGCGCCGACGCCAGCAGCTGCCCCAGCGGCGGCCGACGCAGCACCCACTTGCGACCGCCCTCGTCGACGACCAGGTACGTCAGGTTCGACTGGCCGAGCCCGATCCGGTCGAAACGCAGCGTCCCGGTGAACTCGACGCCGAGCGAGCCCATCCATGCCGTCACCGCATCACGGTCCACCCCCGGAGTCGGGGCCGCCACCAGGCTAGACACCGACCGGACTCCCGTTGTGCACGGCCGGCGTGGGGACACGGTCGCGGTACTTGCGCAGTTCCTGCCTGGCGATCGTGCGCTTGTGCACCTCGTCCGGACCGTCCGCGAGCCGAAGGGCA